>NZ_CP042831.1:1328618-2657236 GCF_008000935.1 Flavobacterium alkalisoli | reverse complement strand
AAAATAGTTTTTAAAATAGCCCTAAATATGTTTGTATAGTAAGAAAACAGTACTATATTTGCACCGCATTAAACAACAATGCATGTCTAAAATGGCATGGGGAGATACTCAAGCGGCCAACGAGGACGGACTGTAAATCCGTTGGGAAACCTTCGCAGGTTCGAATCCTGCTCTCCCCACGAAATGGGTTAAAATAAGGAAAATCAAGCTTTTCCAAATTTTTCAAAAATCCGAAAAAAACGTGTAAAACCTGCAAAATCATTGATTTTGCAGGTTTTTTTATTTCCCTGCACTTCATCAGAATTTATAAACTGGTATATAGCGGAAAGCTTATCACCTCTGAAAAAATAATGGATTATATCCTTGGCAGGCTTACACCCCGTGTTAAGGTCCTCGAAGAGTTCGAATCTCATAATCGGGAAATGGCTGCCTTAATAGGTAAAGGGTATGCAGAAGGCACGCTGGACCGTTGCCTATCAATTGAAGAAGACAGAGATTAAGAAAGGAATAGATGGGAAGCTCTGGATTATCTCTTCCAGGCAAAAAACCGGCTCAGAGACAAACGTTCCTCTTTTACCGCAAGCCTTAAAAATAATTGAAAGGTATAAAGATCACCCACTTTGTCTTGAACGGGGCACTGTGCTACCTGTCTCATCGAATCAAAAGATGAATGAATACCTGAAAGAGATAGCCAACCTCTGCGGATTTCCCTTTACTCTTAATACGCACATGGCACGCAGGACTTTTGGCAGTACCGTTACACTGAACAACAATATGCCAATCCATGTGGTTAAGGAGATGTTAGGGCATGCATCAGTAAAGCAGACAGAAGCCTATGCAATTACCGAACAGGCCTCTATTGGGAGAGAAATGAGGTTATTGGATAAGCGCCTTAATAAAAAGGCGAATAAGATGTCTAAAGCCGATATTGCTATACTGGGCAAACTCGAGAAAGAGATACAGCTAATAAAAGAGAAGTATAATATACGGACAGCATAGTACCACTATAGCAAAAACAAAAAACAACCTTATCTACAAGGTTGTTTTTTTATATCCAGTTCACTGCGTACACCAGGATGATAGGAGGGTCAATACACAATATAGCCTAGCTGCTGGAGGCTTTTAAAACACTTGTGATAGGTCGGAAGGGTAATGATATGGGCCAGGCGCATAATCTGGCTGCGACTGACCTTAACTGCCTCTGCCCAATTAATTCGCTTCACCGGCGAGAATACCCGTAAAAGTCAATAAACACTACTGCTTCTAAGAATGTTCTTTACTAAGGATAAATTCCTTTCCATATATTTGTAATAAGTTGGAAAAGGACTATTCTTCTTCTTAAAACCAGATCATAATACGGTCTGCAATACTAAAAAATACGTAAAGGAAAATTGAATCACAGGTTTTACAGCAAAAATAATAATGAGAAAAACAGAATTGCAGTAGCAATAGCGACGCTCTCCCTTACGGTTATATGTTTTTCAGTGGTTATATCAGTGTATTCCGGTATTTACCTGATTGGTTTTTTAACCTTTGCGATAACCCTATCTATAGCTGCTCCGTTTTTTGATATACCCTCCTTAAAGAAAAGTGGGAGAATCATTTATTATTCATCCTTATTCCTAACTGAAAAACCTAAAAATGGTGTAGTCAAAATTCATGGGGGAACTTTATTTGATTACTGGTTCGTAATTGACAGAAAAATGAATGGCAAACAAAGGACAGATTTCATAATCCAACAGTATTTAGAAGGCCTGTTATCTTTGATGGAAGAGCATAAGCACCATAAACAAATGAGAGTTAGGGGAACAAGCTATATTATCAATGAAAGAACAGCAGAAAAAATGGGTTTTGAAATTCTTGAGACCGATCTGTTACAAAAAGCTATTATAACCTACAACTACTTCAATATTTTGATTTCAAATTCAATTGCTAAAAACAAGCTGGCATTTCCCAATTTGGGTAAGACCAAAACATTTGAGGCTGAAATTGGCCGGTTAGTTCAGAGAAAAGAATATATTGAAAGGTTACATAAATCGATGAAAAGAAGCTGTTGATAATACCTCTTGTAGCAATCGGTGCCGGATTTTAAGGGTGAAACATAAAGCTATAATTTCCCTACACATTTTGTTTAACCTATTTTATAACAAACTTTAACGGGACTATCATGGTGTTTAAAAAAGCAGAAATGCGCAACTGCAAGTGAGGCATTGAATAAAACATTAAGTATAAAGCCAAAAAGAACTGTTTTAGTTTTATACATAAAAAATAAACACAATGTAAAAAACTGGAAACCAGCACTATTACAGATACTCTTTATAATTGAACAATAGTTAATTTTCAATTATTGATTGTTAAGAAATGGGTAAAAGATATTTTGTTTAACTAATTTTGATAAAGTTTAAACAAAAATAGATAACCATGAAAAATATTACAACATTTCTGACAGCTATCTTTCTTTTAGCTCTTCACTGTGCCACAGCACAGACAGCCCGTGTACAGGTAATTCATAATTGTGCTGATCTTGCCGCACAAACCGTTGATGTATACCTGAATGGTACTATACTTCTTGATAACTTTGCCTTCAGGACCGCAACACCTTTTGTTGATGCTCCGGCAGGTGAGGCAATATCCATAGTGGTGGCGCCTGGTGACAGTTCTTCTGCTGCTGATGGTATTTACACGCTAAACACTACACTAACCGAAAACGAAACCTACATCTTGGTGGCTAATGGTATTGTCAGTAGTACCGGTTACAGTCCAAACCAGTCCTTTGAACTTTCTGTTTTCAGCGGTGCACGTGAAACGGCCCTCTCTGCCGGAACCGATATACTGGTAAATCACGGGGCTACGGATGCTCCTGCTGTGGATGCAGTAGAAACAAGTATACCGGCCGGTACTGTTATTAATGACCTCTCCTATCCTTCATTTACCTCCGACTATCTGGAACTGGCAACCCAGGACTACATACTGGATATAACAGACCAGACAGGTATGACTGTTATAGCCTCTTACCAGGTGCCTTTAGCAACCCTAAATCTTGAGGGTGCAGCGCTTACTGTTTTGGCCAGTGGTTTTCTTGATCCTTCTATGAACAGTGAGGGCCCGGCCTTTGGACTATGGGTAGCTACTGCTGAAGGCGGGGACCTGATTGAACTTCCCCTTGCCAATCAAACAGCGCGTGTACAGGTGCTTCACAATGCTGCCGACCTTGCCGCTCAAACTGTAGATGTTTATCTTAACGAAACACTCCTGCTGGATGATTTTGCATTCAGGACAGCATCTCCTTTTGTTGACGCACCGGCAGGTGAAGAGATAACTTTTAGTATTGCTCCTTCAAACAGTTCCTCAGTTAATGATAATATTTACTCGGTTAATGTAACCCTGGAGGCTGACGGAACATATATTGTAGTGGCTAACGGGATTGTAAGCGATTCAGGATACAGCCCTTCTCAACCCTTTGGCCTATTTGTCTACACTATGGCAAGGGAGATGGCATCAATGGAAACAAATACCGATGTATTAGTATTCCACGGAGCAACAGATGCCCCTATTGTTGATGTGCAGGCTGTTGGTGCAGGTACCATTGTGGATGATTTACAGTACAGCAACTTTAATGATTATTTAGAGCTACCTACAGCCGATTACATAATTAGCATAGCAACAGCAGACGGTGAAACAATTGTGGCTTCCTATCAAGCACCATTAAGCACATTGGCACTGGAAGGACAATCCCTGACGGTATTGGCAAGTGGTTTTTTAGACCCTTCGGCAAACAGTGATGGTCCGTCTTTTGGCTTATGGGCAGCCACCAGTGCAGGAGGAGCCATGCTTGAGTTACCACTTACAACCTTAAATACTAATGAGTTTGAGACAAAAAGAATCAGTGTATATCCAAACCCTGCTGCAGATAACATTACCATAACAGGATATGACTTTACTGCAAACCTTACTCACCGCGTATACGACGCTTTTGGAAGACAGGTAGTAAACACAACAGGTAACACTATAGATGTATCAGGGCTTTCTGAAGGTATTTATATAGTTAAGTCAACAAACGGAAGCATAACCCGTGAACAAAAAATAATAGTTAAAAGGTAGTACACTTTAATTCTGAACCTTGAGTACCGTACTTCTAGAGGTATGGTACTCTTTTTACTACTATGATGGTATTCTCCCAAAAATATAACGAAATAGTAAATCGAATAGCTGCAATAAATCCTGTAGTATATTCCCAAACGAGAAATTATACTAATGGCGCTGTTTCACTACTCTCGCCCTATATTTCGCGAGGTGTGGTAAGCACAAAATTTATTTATGCCGTCATACGGAATAAATATAGTGCTAAGGAATCCGAAACATTTTTAAAAGAGCTCTTATGGAGGGAGTACTTTCAAAGATTATTACAAAATAATAAAGACGTTTTCAGCCCTCTGTCCCTCCCCTCAAACTCTGAGCAGGTACTGCCTAACGCACTAATGCAGGCATCAACCGGTATAATTGCAATAGATTTTAGTATTGCAGAACTTTACAAAACAGGTTATATGCACAATCATGTACGGATGTATACGGCTGCTGTTTGCAACATGGCGGGCTATTACTACTACGCACCGGCACAGTGGATGTACTATCACCTGCTGGACGGGGATGTGGCAAGTAATTATTACAGCTGGCAATGGGTTTACGGTTTGCGCAACGGGAAAAAATACATAGCTAACCAGGAAAATATTAACAGGTTTTGCGGAACATCGCAAAAAGATACTTTTTTAGATTACTCGTATCAGGAGCTTGAAAAAGTAAACAGTATAAAAGCACTCTCTGAAAGCAGCAATGTAAGCTTTACTACCCTGCTCCCTGAAAATCAAGATTTAAAAATTAACAGTGCTCCTATACTCCTGTACAACTCGTATAATCTGGATCCGACCTGGCATTCTGATAAAGAGGTAAACCGCATTCTACTGCTGGAACCTTCGCATTTTAAAAAATACCCGGTAAGTGAAAAAGTACTGAACTTTATTTTACAGCTCGCCGGTAACATAAAAAACATACAGGTCTATGTTGGTGAATATAGTGACCTGAAAGAAAAGTACAACAACACATTTATCACAAAAGAGCATCCGTTATTCAATTACAAAGATGCCCTGACAGAACAAAGGGAATGGTTAGCCGATGATGTGACAGAAAGCTTTAGTTCCTATTCAAAATACCTTAAAACAGTAAAAAACGATTATAATGAATACTTCAGTTAACACCTATATAGTCGCGGGCGCCAGCAGCGGTATTGGTTTAGAGCTTGCTAAGATACTGGTAAAAGACAGTATGGTATACGGATTAAGCCGTACAGCAGGAGCGCTTAACGGCAATGCAAATTACAGGCATTTACCTTTTGACTTTTTATCGGACGAAAAACTACCGGAAATCTCCGGGAAAGCCAACGCCATAATATATTGTCCCGGAAGTATTACTCTCAAACCTATTGAAAGACTCTCAGTCTCTGATATAGAGAGGGATTTTGCTATAAATGCCAAAGGTGCATTTAGTTTTATAAAGAGTTATATAAACAACATAAAAAACACCCCAAACGCAGCAATATTGCTATTTAGCAGTGTCGCGGTACAAACAGGACTACCCTATCATGCCAGTATCGCTATGGCTAAAGGGGCTATAGAAGGGCTGACACGCGCTCTGGCAGCGGAGTTATCCCCAAATGTCAGGGTAAATGCCATAGCCCCTTCCCTTACCGATACTCCAATGGCACAGGCATTACTGAACAACGAAACAAAAGTTGAAGCTAACAAACAGAGGCACCCGTTAAAAAATATTGGCTCACCACAGGAAATCGCACTGTTTGCAAATCATCTCCTTACACAGTCGACCTGGATAACCGGACAGGTTTTCGGGATTAACGGAGGAATGGGAACCATTATAAAATAAAACAAGTAAACGGATTATTAAGGATGAAAAACAAGTTTTCAGAAGAGGATACCGACAGAATAATAGAGATGGCCTGGGAAGACCGAACGCCTTTTGAGGCTATTTACCATCAGTTCGGCCTGAGGGAAGATGAAGTGAAAAGCTTTATGAAAACCCACCTGAAGTTCTCCAGCTACAGGCTATGGCGAAAAAGGGTTGAAAACTGCAAAACCAAGCATACGGCAAAACGCAGCAGCGGTATTAACCGTTTTAAATGTACCCGACAAAGGTTGACCGGCAATAAAATTTCAAAGCGTTGAAAAAAGTAAAAAAACAGAATCTGCCCGTTAAAACATGTACGGTGTGCAACCGTCCTTTTACCTGGAGAAAAAAATGGGAAAAGAACTGGGACGAGGTGAAGTATTGCAGTAAAAGGTGCAGCAAAAACAAATGATGAAAAAAAACTATCATACCTTACGCCTTATACTTGGCGATCAGTTAAATATAAATCACTCATGGTTTAAAACCACTGATGATACCGTTTTGTATGTACTAATGGAAGTTCGTTCCGAAACCGATTATGTATGGCATCACATTCAAAAGGTTACTGCTTTTTTTGCTGCGATGGAAAACTTTTACCTCGAGCTTAAGAAACAGAACCATAACATAGTCTATATCAGGCTGGATGATACTGATAACCAAAATACTTTTTCAGGTAATTGCAGCGCTCTGATTAAAAAATACAACATCAGGAACTTTGAATACCAATATCCGGATGAATACCGTGTGGATAAGGAGCTTTCTGATTTTTGCACTAAACTTGACATTAGTTACAAATCCTTTGATACCGAACACTTTTATACTACCCGGGAAGAACTGGCAAATTTCTTTCAGGATAAAAAAACACTTCTCATGGAAAGCTTTTACAGGGAAATGAGAAAAAAGCACAACATACACACCAGGGGAAGTGAGCCCGAGGGAGGTCAGTGGAATTTTGATAGTGAGAACCGAAAAAAATACCTAAAAGTCACAACGCAATACCTCCCTATGTTTTCCATAATGACGTTACTGATCAACACAGCAGAATCACAAAAGCGAAAATAAAGACCATAGGCAGAATAAACCCTGAACAACTGGTCTGGCCAGTTAACCGGGAGCAATCGCTGGAGCTGCTTAAGCATTTTACCGATAACTGCCTCATGTTTTTTGGTACATTTCAGGATGCCATGCAATCCTCACAGTGGTCCCTTTATCACTCCAGGCTCTCTTTCTCGCTCAATTCGAAAATGATATCCCCTCAGGAAGTAACACAGGCTGTGGTAAAGACCTGGAGAGACAATCCTGATACGATATCCTTAAACCAGACCGAAGGCTTTATCAGGCAGATAATCGGCTGGAGGGAATACATGAGGGGGGTCTACTGGCTTAAAATGCCGGAATTTGAAAAAGTAAACTTTTTCAGTCATAAAAATCCCCTACCCGGTTGGTATTGGACAGGTGAAACTAAAATGAACTGTCTGAAACAATCCATAAAGCAATCGTTGGATTATGCGTATGCCCACCACATCCAGAGGTTGATGATCACAGGGAATTTCGCCTTACTGGCCGGAGTACACCCCAATGATGTTGACGCCTGGTACCTGGGCATTTATATTGATGCCATACAATGGGTTGAAATAACAAATACCCGTGGTATGAGCCAATATGCTGATGGGGGTGCTATCGCTACCAAACCCTATACAGCCAGTGCCAATTATATCCATAAAATGAGTAACTATTGTGATGGATGCTCTTATAACTACAAGGAAAAAACATCCGAGAATGCGTGTCCGTTCAATAGCCTTTACTGGAATTTTCATGACCGAAACCGTGCACAGTTGGGAAACAATCCAAGGCTGGCTATGGGATATCGGTTATGGGATAAAATGGCTCCAAAAGAAAAAGCAGCTATATTGGAGAAAGCTGATTGTTACCTCAATCAAATTGAGAGTCTATAAATTTTTTTTAAAAAATATATTTATAATTAAGATAAGCGGTTCTGTCGCATCTGTTTGTTAAAATCCAAGAAATTCGAGTACTATAACTTTATGCTGCCAGTTTGCAGAATGATTTGAACGTAGTTGCCCCAGGATTAATCATCTGATTCTTTCTCAACATATGTATAACTTCTATTCCACTAAATGTTCTCTTAGCTGATTCAAAACTTTTAAAGCCTAAGCTGTTTTGTATTCTCCATTTTATAAAACGATGATTTTGCTCCACAATATTATTAAGATATTTACATTGACGAATTTTAATTTTAGGGAAAGAACGTTTATTATAAACCTTGATAGCCCCAGTATTGGAAACACTTTTATCAATATTGATGACTCTTGGTTTACAATTATTAGTAATCGCTTTGATTAAAAAAGATTGGGCACTCATCCTCTGCCTTTTTCTGGTCAACAGAAAATCAACTGTATTGCCTGATTTGTCAACTGCCTTGTACAGATAAAACCAAACATCTTTTCACTTTAATATATGTTTCATCCATTCTCCAACTCGTCCCAACGAAAAGTTTTCTCTTTTTCATTTGCAACTCAATAAATGGTGTAAACTTATACACCCAGCGCTGAATCGTAGCATGGTCAACCTAAACGCCGTGAATCTTCATTATCTCTTCAACATTGCGGTAGCTCAAAGTAAACCTAAGCTTAAAATATACGGCCTGAAGAATTATAGATTTCGGATAGCAATGATCTTTGATATTCATGAAATAAAGATTTTAAAGACCAAAGGTAAAACATATGTATAGATGCGACAGAACCATAACAGCCTATTTATACTTTTAAACAGTCCGGGGAAGCGGAGTCTTGATCAGATACAAAAAAGCCATCGGGTTCCAATGGCTTTTTTGTATCGTTCTTATTCGCCTGAGGCATACCCCAGAGGAGTATTCCCTGATTTACAGTCCTGACTAGAATCATTCCGTATCTATGGCAATTTTACCATAAAAGTTCTCATCACCCTTTTTGTATTCCAGCAGGCTATGGGCTTTACCTATCTCCGTCAGCGAGAACACCTTGTTGACTATCGGTTTTAGCTTTCCGGTCTCGACCAGTCGTGTCAGCTCATCGAGTTTGTTCCTGTTCTGTCGGGTAAAGACAAAATGGTAGGTGGCATTTTTACCCCATGCGTGAATAAGGTTCTGCGGGATCTCTATATCCACCAAGGTCACTACCTGGCCTAACTGGCTTAGAATCTTTCCGCTGTCAGACAGGGTATTGCCCCCGATGGTATCGATAATGATATCAACCCCTTTGTTATCGGTCAGGCGCTGAATGGCGGCAATATAATCCTCATTTTCATAATCAATCACATAATCGGCTCCCAATCCGGTTAGGAACTCATGATGGACCTTGCGTGCCGTAGTGTAAACGATGGCGCCCATTGCCTTTGCAATCTGAATGGTAGGTATACCTACACCACCTGCCCCGCCGTGAATAAGAATGGTCTGATTGATTTTCAGCTGTGCCCTTGTAACGAGCATCTCCCAGGCTGTACCGGCAGCAAGGGGAAGTGATGCAGCCTCCAAATGGCTGATGTTTTTTGGTTTTATACCAATGATAGATTCATGTGCACAATGGTATTGGGCATAACTTCCCTGGCCTTTAAAAATTTCAGGGGTATAATAGACCTCGTCCCCGACTTTAAAATTCTCCACTCCCGGTCCCAGTTCGACAATCTCACCGGAGACGTCATGGCCTGTTGTAACCGGCAATACCAGTTCGTTTCGGTAATCACCCCTGCGCACCTGGTAATCCAGAGGATTTATGGAAGTGGCTCGTACCCTTACAAGGACTTCCTTGAAGCCGGGTCTTGGGGTTGGTATATCCAAAATTTCGAAATTCTCTACAGAGCCAAACTCTTTTATAACTGCTGCTTTCATATTAATTAGTAAATTAGGTAAAAACCTAAATGTTATTTAAAAAATTTAAAGTTTATATTTTATATGGTTGGCCAGATCCTGAAGTAACTGCTCGTTCCTTTTATAGTAGGTCCATTGGCCCTTCCGGGTAGCAAGAAGGATCTTTGCTGCCGACATGGTTTTCAGATAGTCGGATACAGTAGGTACCGACATTCCAGCTTTTTTGGCAATATCGGATACGCACACACCCAATTGGGGCGTTTCGTCACTCAGTTCCTCTTCAGGGAAATGGGCAAAGGGATCCTTTAACCAGGTAAGAATATTTAAACGTGTCTCGTTGGAGAGTGACTTTAGTATTTCTAATAATTCCATGGGTACAAATTTAGGAAATTACCTAATTACCTACAAATATAAATACATATTTTTTTGTGAAATACGCTATTCCCACTATTTACGGGCCCTGACAGATAGAAAAACACCACCATATCGAAAAAAAAGGTATGCTTTTTCGACAAATACGGCCTTTTCTGATACTTTCGTACTGTCAAAAAACGGCTTTAGTCGCCTACATACCTCTGTATTACAACTGAAAGTGTCAACAAGCTGCGTTTCAGCCAGCAGGATTCATTACTAAGGTTAAAGCCGATGGCGTTCCGTTTGTTTGTGCATAAAGTAGTATTCTTTTATCTTACGAAGTAATCCAAATAATACATTAGTCAAAAAAATGAAACGAAGATATTTCTCACAGTTTGCCATTTTATCTGGGTTATCGTTACCACTTATATATTTCTAAAAGGTTGGCATTCTCAGATAAGCTTACCTTAGGTATATTGTTTTTGATTTCGACTTTGAATTCGGGAATAAGTTCTACTGTTTTAAAATCAATAGGCTGTCCTTCTATCATATAACGTGCTATTTGATCAGTAAGCTCTCGTTTGTCTAAATAGGCTGCTCCTACGGTAATAAAATCATCAACGGATAGGATTTCATTATTATTTTTTTCTTTTCTTATCGCGTACAGGTCCAGTAACATATTCCTGAGGGTAAATTTTCCGTTTGATACTACTCTGATTTGGTTATCGAGGTAAAAAGCGTAAATCAAACCTCGTCTGTAGGGAAGTTTTCCATAAGTAGCGTAATCGGTCCAGTATTTTGCAGCGATTGAATCATTATGTACGCCTTTTATCTCACTCTGGTAATGCTGTTTGAAATTATCTTCATTAAGGTAATTCAGAAATTCTTCCTCATCATAAAGTTTACTATTTGCCAGATTAATGAGTGCGGTATAATCGTTAAATCCTTCACCAAACCATTGGTGGTCAAAGCTGTCTGTACCGAACATGATTTTTATTCCTATCCAGGTATGGGCAGTTTCGTGTGCGGTAACGTAAATTTCCCATGTTCCAAATTTCCTTCCCAATTTCATTATAAAGCCATTGTTTATCCCGAAACCGCCTGCCCCAATTTCTGTTTGGTTGTTTTGCAGTGCCGTTACGGACAGAAAATAAAACGGAAAATCGGTATCGTTCCAGAACCTGTGGATGCTTGGGAAATAGCTTTTAAAAAAGGGTATGAGACTTCCCTGCAAATCATTACCATACCTATCTTCTTTTGTAGTTACACTAAAGTATGGGACACCCAAAACGCTGTATTCCATAACGCTAATATTATTTCCCATAACAAAGCACACTGCATTGGAAAGGTCCTCATAATAAACCGAAAGCTTTTCTGATGGACTTTTCTGAGATGGATCTATGGAATTAAAATAGCTGAAGTTTTTTGGGTAACTGTGCCATCTGAAAGATACCAGTGGATTGCTTTTATCGGTTACTGTCAAGGCAAACTGCTTGTTTACAAGGGTTAATACTCCTTCACTGATGACAGGTCTGAACAGTTCGGTTTGAGATGCCCGAGTGGGTAGATCAGGTGGAAGGGAACCGTCTATTTCATAACTAATTGTGTGTTTATTGGCTCCGTTGTGGTATACGGAGATCTGTCTGTTCACTTCATCTACCCTGACTACTTCCGGCTCTGAGGACGTGATATTTCTGATGACTTTAAATATATCGGCCTGCCCTCCCCAATTTGGGTCTCCAAATATAAAGACAGTACTATCTTTCTGATGTGCAGAATACGTGAGTTCAACTCTTAGTACTGATGACTGTCCATCCCACTTGAGTACATAGTCCATGAAAGGTTCCTCTTGTGCGTAAGAGCAGATTGTTAAAAGTACAAAAAGAATGAAGCTAATCTTGCTATTTTTTGGTGTCATAAGCTTATTTTTTTTTTACTAGTATTTTCGATTTGGATGGCTAGAGCTGCGGATAATTCTTCTTCCTACTCTAAATTACATAATGGTGTCTTCTACCTGTAGTATATATACTATCAATTAAAGTAACCGTTGTAGATTTATGTCTATCATATCCATGGCTATACACACTTATAAGCAGCCTGTTGGTATTCATTTGATATTTTTTTACTTAACTAAATGACTGATTTGTGGTCTGTACAATACCTGGTCGTACAGCTACAGCGATGGCCTGAACCTGTCTTCACCGATAGCGGATCCCACTTCGCTACGCTGCCGCAGATACCTAAAGGTATTTTAATGATTTTCCCCTTTACCGATACTCTTACATAGAGCGGACATGTGCCGTTTCGGCGCTGCTTATCGGTACGTATTATGCCCTTTACATAGAAATATCCCATACTGTTACATGCGCTACTATAAGATTGCAGCCCACCGAATGCATGATAGCAGCGGACCTTTCTCAATAGCAGACTCCGCTTTCCTCTTGTACTGTCATCTTTTTACCCCCTCCTACCGTCTTTCTTTCCGATCCGACCCAGGTGGGTAGTACGGAAACTATCATCAAACTTCAGCCCGAAACCAAAGAACCGGTCCATTGCCGAGTGGCCGAAAAAGATTACCCCTGTCAGCATAACCCACTGAAGGCCAAAACTGCAACCTAAAAGCAGAACCAGGACGGCCACCAGCTTGTGGTGGAAAACATTATAAAGCCGGGCACCTGCCTTTGTCCCCGCCAGGTAACCGATCATTGAAAGGTCAGGTAAGAGAAGACAGGCAGGAAAGACCCACCAGCTGTAGTCTAGATAGGCAAAGAAGGCAACGGACAGCAAAAACTGTCCGAGTTCCTCAAGCTTTATAAGCGTATTCATTCCTTTTGTCATTTGTTTTGCTTTATTAAATAGTACAAAACCTGAACTGCCCTCTACAGGAGCTCGGAGACTACCGAAACAGGCCCCGAAATGATCTTTTCAATAGGACATTTCCCTCCTATATCCAGTAGTTTCTGTCGCTGTTCGCTGTCAAGGTTACCCTCAAGGCGTACTTCCTTTATAAAGGTCACCTGATGCGTGGTGAGGTTCCTTTTGAAGCCCACCTTAATCTCGACACCCTTGAGATCCCAACCCTTACGGTCAGCATACATCCTAATGGTCATCACTGAACAGGCTGCCAGTGAAGCCTCCAGTAATTCGGTGGGGGTAAAACCCAGGTCCTCTCCGCCCACCTCAAGAGGCTCGTCGGCGCTAATAATATGGTTTTTCGCCTGTATTTCGGTTTTATATTTTTGCTTTCCTATTCTGGCAACAGTAGTTTTCATATTCTGATAGTTCGTTATTTTTTAAGTTTAGGTTCCGGTAAGGGTACTTTGGCTGTCTCATTGGGTACTCCGGCAAACCGGCCCTGTCTCCAGTTCTCTTTTGCCTGTTCAATAAGATCCCGGCTTGTGGCCACAAAATTCCATTCTATGAAGCGTTCCTCCGGGAAGGGCGCTCCTCCAAAAATGTATACTGTTGTTCCCGCTTCGATCTCAAAGTCGCACAAACTGCTGTCTTTAGCAACTAAAATCTGTTTGGGTCCGTAGCTGTGCCCTTCTGAGATTACGGTTCCTTCCAGGATGTACAATGCACTTTCCCCAAAGAGGTCCGCTCCCAGACGTACCGTTTTGCGCTCTCCCGATTTGATCTCCATAAAATAAAGCGGACTGTAGACCGGAACCGGTGATCTCTTTCCGGCCACTTCCCCCGCAATAAGCTTAAAATGTATTCCTTCTTCCTCCCAAACGGGTATCTCATCCGCCCCAATATGGGCAAAGGAGGGATCGCACTGCTCCCACTCTTTGGGCAGGGCTACCCAGATCTGCAGCCCGTGAAGGCCTTTTTCCCTACCTCTCAGGTAATCGGGGGTGCGCTCGGTATGTACCACACCCCTGCCCGCTGTCATCCAGTTTACCTCACCAGGCTTTACTTCCCTGGCCGTACCGAGGCTGTCACGGTGAAACACGTTTCCTTCAAATAAGAAAGTTAGCGTGGAAAGACCGATATGCGGATGCATATCAATATCGATATTCTCATCCGTGCCTAACGCTACAGGTCCCATATGGTCAATAAATATAAAAGGGCCTACCATCCGCTTTTTACGGAACGGAAGCAGCCGCCCCACCATAAAGTTGCCGATATCGGCAGCTCTTTCCTCTATTATGAGTTGTGTATTTGACATTAGCTGTTGAATTTAAGTTTGCTGATCATCGCATCGGTAATATCGTCCGAATAGATACTGAAGGAATTGATCAGTGTCCCTCTCACTGAATATTTTTTGGAGCTTATCGCATATATTATAGAAGCACTCTCTGCACTGGAGTCTTCCTCATCAAGCCTGAAATAGCCGTCTATCTCAAATTCATCGGGGAGCATATTGTAGATTCCATTACTGCACGCAATGCAGTTTCCCTTCAGGCTTAAGTCTTCTGTATATCCCAATTGCTTCAGGTCATTCAGAGCTTCAATCAGGTTGTCGTACGATCTCGCCTCAGGATTTCTTTTAAAATTGGTCATAGCCCTTAAATTTTTTACTTACGATACGTTTCCACTCCGGGTTTCTCTTAATATAGGCAAATACAAAAGGGCAAAACGGTAACAATTTTATCTTGTGCTCCTCCAGATAGTGAAGGGTTTTCTCAATTACGGCAGTCGCTGCCCCCTTACCTGCCAGTTCCGGTTCGGTTTCGGTGTGTACCAGAGCAATCTGGTTCCCGAATTCACCGTAATTTATAAAGGCATAGCTGCCATCGATCGCTATCTCAAAGCGTTTTCTATCCACATTCTTTACCAGTTGGATATCTTCAAATATTGGTTTCATATTGTATATGTATTGTCGCTACTTTCAAACAAGTATCGTCCGTTTTTATTTTTAATCCTCCAGGAGGTCGCCTGTATGTAAGGGGCGTGAATACATCTCCAGAGAACCGTCCGGTTTTTTGGGCCACTGTTCCATTGGCCTGTCCCAGTAGAGCTCCACCCCGTTTCCGTCCGGGTCATCAAGGTAGAGGGCAAGGGATACGCCGTGGTCGGAGAGCCCCGTCAGGGGATACTGCGCCTCCTTGAGTCTTTTGTATACCGCTGCCAGGTCCTTCTTCTGCGGATAGGCAATAGCGGTATGGAACAGTCCCACGCTGTGCTGATCTGCACGGGGGCTGTCCTTACTGTACCAGGTATTCAGGCCGATATGGTGGTGATACCCCCCGGCTGCCAGAAAAGCAGCCTGATCGCCATACCGCAGGGTGATACCGAATCCCAGCAGACCGCAGTAAAAATCTAAGGAACGATTCATATCGGCGACCTTAAGGTGGACATGGCCAATCCTGGTCCCGGCAGGAATTTCATATTCTTTTTCCATCATTGACAAAAGTGTTGGTGAGCCCTTCCCTCTGAGGTTGTACCAATTTGACGGTATAGCACTCTGGGCGTATATCAGGCTGCTGTTTTATCGTATTGTAAGGACAGCGCCGGCTTTTACCGGCACTGTCCTTTAATAGTATTGGATTACTTCTTGCCAAAGAGTGCCTCACGCAGTACGGCGCCAGCCTGGGTCAGAGCTTCCTGTACACCGGCAATATCAGAGAGCGGGTTAAGCATCCCGTAATCGTGTATCATTCCGTTGTATACCGTAACGGTGACCGGCACCCCTGCCTCATCCAGTTTGCGGCCGTAAGCCACACCCTCATCAAAGAGAATATCATTTTCGGCTACCTGAATCAATGCGGGAGGCAACCCCTTCAGTTCCTCCAGGGAAGCATTGATCGGTGAGACATATTTCTGTTTTCGCTCTTCCGGGTTGGGGATATACATGTCCCACATCCATTCCATGATAGGGGTGGTCAGAAACCTGCCCTGTCCGTATTTTTTGTAAGAGGGACGGCTGGTGTCAGAATCCACAAGCGGCCATAACAGGAGCTGAAAGGCAATTTTGGGACCGTTCTTCTCTTTGGCCATTAGGGAAACAACCGTGGACATATTACCGCCCACACTGTTTCCGGCTACTGCTAATCGGGAACCGTCCACACCAATTTCACTGCCGTGCTCGGAAACCCATTTGGTAGCGGCATAACCCTGATTGATTGCCACAGGGAACTGGGCATCGGGTGTTGGCGTGTAGTCGGGAAATACCGCTACCGCCCCACTGCTGACAACCAGATCCCTCACCAGGCGTCTGTGGGTAGGGTAATCACCCAATACCCATCCCCCGCCATGGAAGAACATAAATACAGGAAGTCCGTCCTTGGCTCCCTTGGGTTTTACAATGTGGATGGTAAGGGTCTGCCCGTCATGCGTAGTTATCTTCCTTTCGGACTCTTCAATATCGCTATAATCATAGGATACGGATTGCTGTGCATTTACAAGGACCTGTCGTGCCTCCTTAGGGGGCAGGGATTCCAGTGGTGGCCCGTCACCGCTGTTAAGCGCTGTCAGGAATATACGGGTCTCTTTTGAGATGTTCGGATCTTTTTCTCCGGGAATTGTCTGTGCCATACTAGTTGAATTTATTAAGATTGAAATAAAAAATAATACTGTTAGTGATAATCGTGAATGTTTCATAATGTGAAAAGTTTTAAGGGGTTACTACTATTTTAGAGTTCCGTTGTATTGGTGCTGAAAGGTGCCTGTCGTTTCGCTATTTTCAGTTCGGCCAGGTACTGATGGATCTGGCTTATTGCCATGGAACCCTCCCCAACGGCGGAAGCGACCCTTTTAACAGAGCCCTTCCTGACATCTCCTACGGCGAAAAAACCGGATATGCTGGTCTCCAGGGACTGTGGTTTCCTGTGCCTGTAAAGTGCGCACTGTCCCTGTAAGTTGTCAGTGACGTCCGGACCGGTATAAATGAAACCTTTATCATCCATGGCAATCAGCGAACTGAGCCAGTCAGTGCAGGGTTTTGCCCCTATGAATGTGAAGAGATTGGAAATCCCTATCCTTTGCTTTTCCCCAGCCGTATCCAAAACTACTGATTCCAGATGATGCATCCCGTTAAGGGCAGTGACCGAGCTCTTGGTGTGAACGATAATATTGGGCGTTGTATAAATACGCTGGACCAGGTAGTCGCTCATTTTAGCCCCCAGGTCCTCCGCACGGATAATAATATGGACCTCATGGGCATGATCTGCCAGAAACAGCGCTGCCTGGCCCGCCGAATTGCCACCACCCACAACCCCGACAAGCTCATTTTTGCAGGCGGAGGCATTCATGGCCGTGGCCGAGTAAAAAACCCCGCTGCCTTCAAAGTGGTCAATGGTGTTTATCGGCAGACGCCTGTACTCTGCACCGGTGGCCGCAATGACCGCCCTGGCATTAATGTTTTTACCATTGGAGACACATACGCTGAAATGGTCGCCGTTATACTCTACCTTTTCGGCCTTCTGGGGAATCGAAAGGATACAGCCAAACTTCTGCGCCTGTATGTAGGCTTTGTTGGCAAGATCGTTACCCGATATTCCTGTGGGAAAGCCCAGGTAGTTTTCGATTTTCGAACTTTTACCGGCCTGTCCCCCCGGTGCGTTGCCGTCTATTGTTACCACACTGAGGCCTTCCGATGCCGCATATACACTGGCAGCAAGGCCTGAGGGCCCCGCCCCCACCACCAGTACATCATATATCTCGTCGCCAAAATCGGATAGTACACCGGTCTCTCTGGCCAGTTCGGCAATCGTGGGCTTTTTTACTATCTCACCGGTAATGTTTATAAGAATGGGCAGATCATCATCGCTGAGACTGAAACTCTCCAGCAATTGGCGCGCATGCCCTGATGCATCGGTATTGTGGAAGGTATGCCAGATATGGTTCTTTTCCATAAAATCACGCAGGGCGTAGGTATCCCTGGATTTTTCTGAACCGATGACCTGAATCCCCCCGTTAAAATCCCTCAGCATCGTTTCCTGGCGCTGTATAAAGGCGCTCAGCAGCACATCACAGATATCACTGTGCTTTGCGATGACCTCCTTAAGCCGTGTCGGGGTAATACGAAGGACCGTACTCCCCTTTGAGGCATAGGCATCAAAAGGGATGCTGCGCTCGGACAGCATACTGTTGTCACCGGTAAACTCATTGATACCGTGGGTGGCAAGCACCTGATTTTCATTAAAGGGATCCTTAATGTGTATGGCGCCCTGCAACACAACATAAAAATCATACGCGCTGTCCCCGACACGGAAAACTGCGGTCTCTTCTTCAAATGTGATCAGGTCTGCAAATCCCCTTAGGGTAGCAATCTGCTTCTGGGTCAGAACAGGAAATCTGGGATCGGTCATAGTGGAAAATTATTAATTGTTATATTTCGTCTTATATACCGCTTTTTGTAAGGCTAATCGATACCGTGTTTTTTTAGGAATTCGTTAAGCTGCGGTATGGTCGGGTTCTTTATGAAATCATCTGCAAAGACAACTGTCGGAAACTTCAGTTTACCCTCATACAGGTTTCGTATCCTGGTATTTGCCGCATCATCGGTCTCCACATTGAAATCATCAAATTCAATCCACCGGCCCTGCATGTAATTACGAAGGGAGGAGGACTTAGGACACCAGTCGGTCCCGTACAGCTGTAATTTCTGCTTATTCATGTCTTTGAATCAGTTTGTTGAAAATCGGATAAATCCTCTCGGCATTGGATACCACAAAAGGTGTAAGGGACATCAGCAGTATCGATACCGCCAGAAATATCTGGTAATTGTTATCACTGATCAGTCCATGGCTCAGTCCGCTCTGTGCCAGTACAAAGGAGAATTCCCCGATCTGTGCGATGGAGAAACCAACAGCAAAAGCCGTCTTCCACTCCAGCCCCATTACCTTAACGGCAATAATGCCCGCCATAGCCTTTACAAAAAAGGCAAACAGGGTCCAGAACACGATCCATCCCAAATCGGTCAGGAATACCTGGTAATTGAGAAGCATACCCATCGAAATGAAAAAGAAACTCATAAACACATACCGGAATGGCAGAAAACACGAAATGGCCATGTGGTTGTAATCGGTTTCTGCTATAATCAGGCCGGCCACAAAGGCGCCCAGTGCCAGGGAAAGCCCCAACTGTTCGGTCATCAGGGCAATACCCGTTACAATAAATACGGTGGCAATGAGAAAGACCTCCTGGCTCTGTACCTTCATTACCGTTTTCAGGAAGTAAGGGATCACATAGCGTGTCAGGAGATAGGCAATGCCGCCCATCAAAACCAGTTTACCCAGTAACCATCCCAGTGCTGTCAGAGAGTCCCCTCCCTCGCCGGCAAGAAGGGGTGTGAAGAGCATCAGCGGAACAATCATTACATCCTGAAACAGTAATACCGCTAAAATGAACTTCCCGTGAGCCGTGGCTATCTTGTTGGAATCCTGGAGGGTCTTGATCACAATGGCCGTACTGCTTAAGGCATATAAGAAACCCCAAAAGACGCTCTCCTGCCAGCTGGGCCGCATCGCAAGCCAGATAAGCCCGGCCGTCAAGGCAATGGTAAATAAAACCTGTGCGCTCCCGCCCCCCAGAACGTACTTCTGGATCTTCTTAAGGTTGGTAAAGGAAAATTCAAGGCCAATGGTAAACAATAACAGTATGATTCCTATCTCCGCATAGACCTCAACCTCCTGCATATTGGCAAAATAGGCTGACGTGTTCGGGCTGAGCAGGATTCCGGTAATGAGATAACCGATGATATACCTTATCTTAAGGAAACGGCAGATAATGATGACAGCTGTAGCCACGCCGAAAATGGCACAAATATTTATAAGTATATGATGTTGCATGACAGGATTTTTACGATTCTTTGTAACCCAATGCCCCGGAAGGGCAGGCATTAATCTGGTCTTTTATAGCCTGCGCCGGGGCATGCTCGGGTGTAATCCATGGCGAACCTTTGGGATTGTAGACCTTCGGAAGGGTCTTCACGCAGATACCGGCATGGATGCACTTTTTAGGTTCCCAGGTTATTGTCAGATTGTCTTTTCTGTATTCTTTTATAGTTGCCATAATAGTCTGATTTATGATTTTAATACGTCCTTAATGTCTTCCGACTTTTTAAACATCATTGCCGCAAAGGGACACAGGGGAATGATCTTCACTTCCTTTTCCCTGGCCATCTCTACAATCTTATAGAGCATCTGCTTCCCTACACCCTTTCCGTTATAGGCCGGTTCAACTTCCGTATGGTCGATAATGATCAGCTCCGGTCCGGCTATCGAATAGGTCATCATCCCCGCCCGTTTTTCATTCTCCCTTGCCAGGGCATGACCCTTGGAATCGCCTTGCTGTAGTAGTATTTCCATAATTATTGGTTTTTATAGTATTATTCGTAACGTTTATTGCCACAGGATAGAAATGCCCAGTGCCTGTCTAGATCCTTTAAAAAAGCTGCCGAAAACAGCACTTTATCCTTGCTGCCCTTTTCAGGACGATTTTACAAACTGAAGGACGATACCTATTCTGACACTGTCGCTTACCACGATGTTCCCCTGTTCGGTCAGGGCACTCCAGGTAAGGTTAAAATCCTTTCGGTTCACCGTTACATTTCCCTCAAATCCCGCTTTGGTCTGTCCATAGGGATCGATAGCAATGCCATTGAAATCCATATCGATAGCGATTTCTCTGGTAATGCCTTTTATTGTAAGCACGCCCAACATCGTTTCCCCGTCAAAGGAGGTGGAGGTGAAGCGTATCTCAGGATAGTGTTCCGCATCGAAAAAATCAGGTGACTTCAGATGTTCGTCCCTGTCTTTGTTTCTTGTATTGACAGAGGCCGTCTTGGCCACAAAGGTAAAATCCGCATCAATGAAACCCTCATTTGTGGCTTCAGCTCTTGCGCTATACTCGTCAAAATGACCGGTCACCGTTGTGATCATCATGTGCTTTACTTTAAAGCTGATCTCCGAATGCGCCGGGTCAAGGTTCCATAGTGTTCTTGTCTTTTCGCTCATTTAATTGAATTTAGTTTAGAATTAAGCTATTCCTTCTGAAAGCCGCCATGGCAATTCACGGCGACCTCCTCTTTTATGTGTACTTGGTATTTGCCCTTTCCGACAGTACTAACCGGTTAACCGATAATTTAACCATCTGCCTTTTGTACCTCCCCGCTACTCCGACGTTCCCTGATATAAAGCGAATCGCATGCCATAGAATTAAATAACTGAAAATCATCATTTTAGAAAAAAATAAGCCAAAAATAATTTCTGAATTATCGTAAATTTCTAAAATATGAGAAATTTACACCCAACAGTCCGCAGTACCGGTGCCCACTATTTGTTGGGGCTTGACTCTATCCCTGCATTACGGGTTCCGTATCCTAAAGCCTTACCTGAGCACCAGCAAACCCAAGCAGTATGTCCTTACCCATGCCCATATCGCTGAGATAATCCCCTGAATTGAACCAACTGCCTCCCAGAAGAAGCAGGACATCCGGGGTAGCCTGATAGGTGATGGCTCCGGAGATCTGACTCCCTATGTAACTGGAAGTCGCATTATTCGATTCAAAAAAAGGAACCATATTGGGCCTGTATAAACCGTCTTTTTTGCTATAACGCCATAAAAACGCATAGTCAAAGGAAAAAGTTATCTTCCCGGTAAGGTGGAGTTTTACACCGGGATGAACATCCATAAGGTTGCTTGGCGCGATTGGAGCTGCCATGCCAAAGTAGGCTCCGGGACCGAACATAGTGTTGAGTGTCTGCTGATTGCGATCATACGGATTGCCGTCACCACTGATAATATCGGCTTTGCATCCCAGCTCGGGAGCGTATTTCATATCAGAAAAACTATAGGTTGTCGAAAAGGCGATACTCCAGGCTGATATGCCGCGACGGCCAATCGATCCGAACTGATACCCCCCTTCCAGGTCATAGTTCCATCTGCTGTCCTTACTGAAGACACGCGCAGCAAGGGTATGTCTTTTTTCCATACCCGGCCCGTCATAAAAAAGTGCATGGCGGTTGTAAAATCCCAAATAATAGAAATTCAGGTTAGGAAGTGATCCAAAAGTGGTACGGTCCAAAAATAATCCCCACACTTTTAGCTCTGGGGAAGACCGGTCGTCAAAAATACCAAGCTTATCCAGGACCGCATGCAGGTAAAACATACTGGCCCGAAACTTCTCCCTGGCATAAATCCCCTCCACACCATCAAAAGATCTGCGGCTGTTGGGGGCATCCCTGAGAGAAATCAGGCGTTGTGACCCGAAACTCACCTCCTGCCTTCCAAGGCGGATAGTAAGAGGTATACTCTCAAGGGGTTGAAATTCCATAAAAAGCTGGTGGGCTTCCAGGGCGTTTTCCTCCACAGGCACCGGAGCTATCCTGCTACCTGCCAGGGCACTCTGCAGTTCCGCAAACAAGCGAAACCGATTACCGAATTGCAGTTCAGTGTGAAAAAGCCATCTGCTGAGCAGATAGCCGTCAGGGTCCCTCGAGGCAGGGTTCCAGTTCTCATTATCCAGGAGAAGGTACTGAAACCTACAGCTGCCACCAAAACCGGCATGCCCATCTTTACCTATCTGAATCCGTTTCAGGCTTTTGTACCCATCTGGTGCTGAATCCCCCAGCGTGAGGGTATCCTTCTGTTGCCGCCCAAGCGTCATGGACTGCTGTGCCGCAGCACAACAGCAGATACACAGGAAAAATAAAAAGAAAAGGCGGGTCATTACATACTTTTGTTTATAAGGTTCAGTACAGTAAGGCCTTACCCCTACATTACTGAACCGATAAGATTTAGGAGGTTGTTTTAGTTTTGCATTTCAGATCTTTTACAGCTGCCCTTTTATCAGTGGTATAACCTCTGAACCTATCAATCCGATGGATTCCAGCAACTGTCCGTGCGATAAGCCGGCATTATCCATCTGAAAGGTAAACCGGTCCACGCCCCCGAGCGCCTTGCTGTGTCGTATCAGCTTCTCGGCAACCTGCTCGGGGCCACCCACCACAAGGGCACCCTGAGGTGCGGTCATGGCATCAAAGCCGGCCCTGGTCACAGCCGGCCAGCCCCGTTCCCTACCCAATTTGGTCCACTGCTCGGCATAACCTGGATAGTAATCTGCTATAGCCTTCTCATCACTGCGGGCTACATAGCCCGGTGAATGCAGTCCTACGCGCAAGTCCTGCGGTAAGAATCCTGCTTTTGCCCCGGCCTCCCTATAAAGGTCAACAAGGGGACGGAAACGCTCCGTTTCGCCCCCAATAACTGCGACCATCAGAGGAAGCCCGAGCATACCTGCCCGTACAAACGATTCCGGGGTACCCCCCACACCCAGCCATACCGGTAATTTTTCCTGAAGCGCCCTCGGGTAAACAGGCTGGTTGTCCAGTGCCGGGCGGAACTGTCCTTTCCAAGTGACAAACTCCTCATCGCGGAGCTGCAAGAGCAGGTCCAGCTTCTCCTTAAAGAGCGCATCATAATCCCTCAGGTCAAAGCCGAACAGCGGATACGCCTCCGTTGCCGAACCACGTCCCACAACCAATTCTGCACGCCCTTTGGAAATAAGGTCGATTGTCGCAAAATTCTGGTATACGCGTACCGGATCGGAAGTACTCAGTACCGTTACCGCGCTGGCAAGACGGATACGTGTGGTCCTTGCTGCGGCCGCAGCAAGGATTATTGCCGGTGCGGAATCCAGAAATTCCTTCTTATGGTGTTCTCCTATGCCAAACACATCCAGCCCTGCCCGGTCGGCGGCGGTGATCCTATCGAGTAACTGTTCCATAGCTGCTACACTGCTGAGTGTATTGCTGCCATATCGTGCCGAGGCAAAACTATCTATTCCGATTTCCATTATTCCTGCTTTCTTTTATGGGTTTAACTATTTGTATTTGCTAAAGTGTACCGAATGCGGGTAAGCGTTACGGTTCCTATAAGGGCTTTACAGTGCCCCTCATGGTATAAAAACTACCGTCAGGTAAGGTGGCATTGCTGTAGATCACGCCGTTTTGATGATCTTCCACATGGGTAACTGTCGCTCCGGAAGCTTCCTTCCATGCTATCATATATACATCGGGCCGTATTTCCGCCAGGGTGATAGCCACTCTTTCCGAATGGCCTTTATCAGTAAGGCCTCCACCATCTAAGACCGTAAATACCATACTGCTTTCCGATTCGAAATGCAGTTCCGTTTTCAGGATACCTACATCCATAAGGTACCTTTTGCCTGTTAGTTTATTTGCCATAGCCTGCGATATTAAATGATGTCATGGCATTACCGCTGGCCGATTCTGAGGCTGGGGTCTCCTGCTGTACTACATCCCAATGTTCCGCTATCTTACCGTCTTCCAGTCGGAAGATATCCACTACGATAACCGGGGCCGGACCCCAGCCATGGACAAGACTGTGGGTAATCACAATATCACCCTGCTCCACTATGATACCGGGCTGCCACTTAAATTCCTTATCAAGAAAGGGCAGCAGCTCTATCAGCCCCTTGTGTCCGTTTATCATTGAGGGATTGTGCTGCAGGTAGGATTCCTGCCAATAGCGCTCTATGGCACTGCTGTCCTTTTGGTGAAACAATTCATTCATTGCTTTCAGTACGATTTCTTTATTGTTCATTGTATCTTTATAATGATTAAAAATTTATTTTTTTTATTATCAGTAATTGCGGTTATGGTTGCTGATCAACAGCCTTTTCAGGGAAGGGCTAATGGCTACGCTTTTCAGAATCTCCCGATTCAGGCCGCTTTATACGTCCATACTTACCGGCATAATAGTCCCGGTATGCTTCCGCTATCCCGGCAGCACTGTTCATCACAAAGGGCCCCTCGGCCACAATGGGCTCCCTGTAGTGTTCTCCGCCAAAGAGCAGTACATCGGCATTTTTTCCTGTGGTGTTCTCCAATACAATCTCACCGGCATCACGGTCAAATTCCACAAACTCCCCTGTCTCATATTCTACGCCGTTAAGACTCATGTTGCCAATAGGCAAAACAGCGGCAACCTCGATATCCTGATCAAAGGAAAGGATGAAATTACCGGTAGGGTTCAGTTCTATATGATAAAGGAACTGCTTTGAGTAGTCCGGTATTCTCGAGTGCAGCTCTTCATAATCCCCGGCAATCACCTTAATGCTGCCATGGCCTCCGGGTAATGCTTTTTGAGGAACCTCGCTCCTTTGAATGGCCAGGTATTCCGGTTTTTCAGCCTTGTTCTCTGAGGGAAGGTTGATCCAGAACTGGAAGGCATGGGTGCTATTACCGCCGCTTTGTGAGTCGGTATTAAGGGTCTCATCATGAATGATTCCATTACCGGCCTTCATCCACTGGATACCTCCCGAATATACTTTTGCGTAATTACCGGCGCTGTCAAAATGCTCATCCTCACCTTCTATGATATAGCTTAAGGTAGCAATGCCCCTATGGGGATGCGCGCCGGTTCCGGTGTTACCTGCTGAGGACCGGACCTTCGGGACGATATGGTCCAGAAACACAAAAGGTCCTACCGCATCACTATACCTGTTGGCCAGAAGCCTGTAGATGGTCAGTTCCCCGATATCTGCCCGTTGTCCTTTTGTTGAAAAGCTTGTTTTCTTTTTCATATAAAAACCTTTAAATTAATCAAGGAACACATACAGGGACCTAATCCTCCCCTGCTCAAAAATGACAATGTCCATTCCGGTCTGCACCGGTGGTTTTCCCTTTGGGCCCACACCCCAGATCAGCCTGCCAAGATCATTATTAATGACAACGGGGCTGAGCCTGGTAAAAATAAAATCCCCTGGCATCTGAGCCAGAACACCACTCACGCTCTCATTTATAGCGCCGTATCCTTTTATGTGGTGATTAACATGAAACAAACCGCAGTCCTCCTCATAAAGGCTTTCAATTACCTGTAGTCTTATCTCGCTGTTACGCTGGTTCCAGACCTGCTCCAGATTCTTTTCCAAAACCGAAGCCAATGTTTTATTATCCATACCTGTTTTCTTAAGTTAAAAAAAGCCGCCCCTGACTCGTGCCAGGAACGGCAAACCTTTTATTGATTCTCTTTCGGCACCGGAGTTGCTAAAAGCTGTAGCTCCCAAGCCAGGGCAATACCGCTTGCCCCCATATGTTCCAAGACCACCTGGGAAAGCGCTGTAGCTGTTTCGGCGCGCGCCCAGTCACGTTGCCATTCTGACACCACCGCAATCCAGTTAATGGGCACTATCCCTACCTGGACCATACGGCGTACCGCCATATCATGCGCCTCCGCAGAGGTAGAACCACTGGCGTCAGTAACCACAAATACGTCATAACCTTCCCCTATTGCCTGAATGGCAGGCATGGCCACACATATCTCTGTCCATAAGCCCGCAATTATAAGCTGCTTACGGCCACTTTCTTTGACAATATCAGTTACCTTCGGGTCTTCCCAGGTATTGATAAAAGTCCTGTTGATGGGTTTTTGCTCCGGAAATACATCCTGAAGCCCTTTGATAATGTACCCCCCGCGCTCTTCAATAACGGTAGTTAGTAAGGTCGGCACGTTGAAAACTTTTGCCGCCTTGGCAAGCCCTACAACATTATTTATGACCATCGTGGGTTCATGACTGTTAAGGTTGGTAAATTGGTAAGGCTGATGATCGATCAGCACTACGATACTGTCTTCAGGTCGCAATAGCCCCTCAAGTCCGATTTTTGGAATTTTGTTCATAATTGTAATGATTTTGAGTAAAGATTTATTTAAAAAAATTGTGATACTAATTTATTTCCCCCTTAATTATCAGGGGAATAAGGATACATAAAGGTTCCGGAGGCATACGATTGGGGCGCTACGATAACCTGGGTTGCGTTGTCTTTAAAGGTTTCAATACTTTTGTTTCTTATATTCTGAAACTGAACCTGAACCACACGCGCCTGCTCCCATTCACCACCCTTTGCAAAGCGGATGGTGCCCATCACAGTCTCAAAGGCATTGCCCCTGCAGTATTCGGATAATTTTTCATCGTTCAAACTGCCGGTGTTTCTCACGGCCTGCTCCAGTACCTGTAGTTGTGCATAGGCCAAGGGTACCACGTAATAGCCCAGTAAATCCGTTTTTTCTACCATGGCCTGCCGCTGATACTCAGCAAGAAGCTCCCTGACACCGGTAAATTCCATTTTGGGCACCGGAACCCAATATTCATAATTGACAATACCGTTTAGAAGGGGGCCAAGGTCCGTCTTTACCGAGGCACTCTGCGGGCCGATCATGGCACCGCCCAGCATCTTGGGACGATAGGAACCGCTACTGATCGCCTTGATAAGCCCTACCGAATCACTCAGGTAGGAACAGATAAATAAGATATCGGCATTAACCCTGCCCAACTCTTCGATAACCGGGGTAAAATCAACCGTTGACAGGGGATAACGGAACTCTTTAATCACTTCCAGTCCGTACTTTGCCGCATTGGCCCTGGCCCCGATCACAGGGTTTATTGAAAATTCTGCCTCGGCGGAAAGCAATACCACCGTTTTGGGTGCGGGGCTTTGCGCGGCCGCAAGCTCAAAAAAACCCTCGGTAAGGGCCGTATTCGGACGCATTCCGGTGGGTATCATCGCAAAATAGTTCGGATACCCTAATTCGTTATTTACTCCCAGCCCCATCAGGCCGATCAGGAATTTTTTATGTTCCATGACAACAGGCATCGAGGCGGCAAGCGTATTGGTTCCGTAGCCACCCAAAACAAGATCTACCCGGTCATTATCCAGCAGGTCCCTGTAAATGGTGGCGGCGTGTGCTGCATCACCCCTGTCATCGATACAGGTTAGCATTACACTGCGGCCCAAAAGGCCGCCCCTGCTGTTGATATCCCGTTCCCAGATCTGATGCGTCAGCCTGGCAGCTTTTGCATTTTCAGATACCGGTCCTGTAAGGGAGAGGCTATAGCCGATTCGGATTGGAGATGTTTTCATGGCACTGTTTTTAAGTTTTCTAATAGATCCGGTAGGAATTCCCATCGGAACCGCTACCTGTAGAAATAGAACCTAATTCCGTGCCACACGAGTAAAACACTCATTAACAACATGTTACACAACAGGAAAGGATTATTATTTTTCTGATTTTTCGTAAATTTCTCATATTTAAGAAATTATTGATCTTTTATTTACCGCTAGGCAGATATAAAAACCACGATAATACAGGTATTGGGCTCAGGACAGCATAACTTATCGCAGCAGGAAGTTGAGTTGAGTCCCAAGCGGCAGGTGCCCGGGCGGATCAATGTAATGCGGGGAACAGAAATAATCGGATAGCAGGTTATACCCCATAGCCCGTAATGAAGGGGTGGATAGTATATGGTGGTTACTGTGCAACCGGATTCGGGGATTTTTTCGGTTATGTCTTTACCTTGAGCCCGACCTGCTTTTCAATGCCCAGCCGCTTCATTTTGGCAAATAAGGTCTTGTCTTTCATCTTTAGGATTGCCGCGGCACCGTTAGGCCCGCTGATGCGCCAGTTGGTATGGTCAAGCACCTCAATGATATAATCCCGCTGTTTGGTCTCAAAGGAAACAAAGCCACAGGGACGGACCAAAACATCCTTTTCGGGTATCCAGCTGCCCGGTCTTAGCGTTGTACCGTTTTCCACTATTACCGCACGCTCAATGAGATTTTCGAGTTCCCTGATATTACCGGGGAAGTCATAATTCATCAGACAGTCGATGGTCTGAGTCGATAAACGACGGAAAGCCTTGCCTGCCTTTGCAGCATATTTCTCCAGGAAAAACTGCGCCAAAACAGGAATATCGTCCCTGCGGTCACGTAAGGGCAGATTGTATATGGGAAAGACATGAAGACGGTAGTACAGGTCCTCTCGGAAAAGCCCTTCGCGAAGCATTTCCTTCAGGTCCCTGTTAGTGGCTGCTATGATACGGACATCCACCTTAATCGTCTTGGTTCCGCCCAGCTCGTCGAACTCACCTTCCTGCAATACCCGTAAGAGCTTGGGTTGAAGCTCAAGGGGCAACTCTCCGATCTCATCCAGAAAGATGGTACCCCCGTTGGCAAGGGCAAACTTACCCATCTTATTGGTTACCGCACCGGTAAAGGCACCCTTTTTATGGCCGAAAAGTTCACTCTCGATAAGCTCCTTGGGCAGGGTGGCACAGTTGATCTTGATAAGGGGACGGTTTTTTCTTCGGCTATTGCTGTGGATGGCACTGGCCAGTAATTCCTTTCCAGTACCCGATTCACCAGTAATGAGTACCGTGGTTTCGGTAGGGGCTACCTGATCGACCTGCATCAGTACCTTTTTGTAGGGTTCACTGTCACAGATTATGTTTTTGAAGTTGATTTTGCTGCTGATCTCCTCCTGCAGGTACTCATTCTCATTCTCAAGACGCTCCTTCAGTGACTTGATTTCCTGCAGTGCCTCGTAAAGCTCGAGATCACGCATCTTCTTCGCGGTGATATCGCGTACCACGGCGCAACTGTAATCAGCACCGTAATACTTCAGCTGGCTTGCGGTAATGTCCACCGGGAACTTCGTACCGTCTTTTCTGGAAACCAGCCATTCGAATCGGTGCGATCCTCTTTCCCGGAGTTCCCGGAAATGCGATTCCCAGAATTCCGGCGTAAGAGAAGGGTCAAGGTCAAACATCGTTAATCCGTCCAACTGCTTCTTACTGAAGCCCAGTTTTTCGATCAGTGATTCACTGTAGTGCAGTAATTCCGCCTTATCATTATAGACATAGATAAGATCCTGAGCATTATCGATAATGGTCTTATAGAGTGTGAGGTCATTCTCCTTCTGCTTGATCTCGGTGACATCCTGATACACACCCGATATCTTATAAATCTTATCGGCTTTCAGGATAGGCTTTGCGATTGCCCTGATATATCTTGGGGGGCTACCCTTAAGCTCAAAAACCTCATCAAACGCGACGCCTTTCCTCATGACCTGCCCCAGCAGGGTCCTAAACCGCTCGGTGTCGGCAAACTGATGAATAATTCGTGAAGGCAAAAGATCTTCAGTATCGTCGGTTCCGAATATATTCAGTGCACAGGCAGTTGCCATAAGCGATCCGTCCTGAAGGTTCAGTTCCCAACCGCCCACGCTTCCTATCACCCGGGTATTCTCTATCAGGTTCTTATAAAAACTGGTCTCGGTTATCTCCCTGAAAGTCGCACATATAAATCTATTCCCCCGAAATGAAAACTGCTGCACGAATACTTCTCCTGTATAGAATTTACCGTCTTTTGTCTTGTGTGTTGCAATAAAATTAAGACTTCCTTTTTGTACTACCTCTTCCCAATGCTGCTTCCAGCTTTCAGGCGTTACCGTAATATTAATATCTTCAATCCTAAGATAACTTATTTCTTTTCTGCTATAACCCGTTTCCTTACAGAACATTGTATTGGCGAATATGATTTTACCGCTACTATCCAGCCACACCACCTCATAGGGTAGATTATCCATCAAGGTTCCGGCAATATGCAATTCGTCACTGTAAATATCCATGATTAAATTTTTGAGATAAGTACCAACCTGGAGCCCTTCCTAACCATGATCACCTGAACGTCCCTCAGGTCCTGAACACCATTTTATTACTACAGGCAGTACAGGTACTTTGCTTTTGTATTCCATAAACACAGGAGGATAGCAGGGTTGCAGCGATTCTAATACAGCACTTATTGTGATTAAAGCAAAGCTATGCCATACCAAGTAAAAAGACGTAGACAAATGACGATAAAAGAGGAATCGATAAAGCACTACAGAATCAAAAAATCAAGCACCGGTTAATACAGATTAAAAGCTATTGCTACAGCGACTGTCTCCGTACCCGGCTTAAGGTATCCTTTGTAATCCCAAGATAGGATGCGATAAGGTGTTGGGGAAAACGTTGTAAAAATTCAGGGTAGCACGCTGCAAAATCATCATAGCGGGCTTTAGCGGAAGAACTGATCGAGGAGGCTATCCTTTTCTGGGAAGCGATACTGTATTTCTCATCGAGCCTCACTACAAACTCATTAAATATAACGGATTGCCTGCATAATTTCTCCTTATTTTCCTTAGTGATGATAAGCATTTCACAATCCTCACAGGCCTGAATGTTATATTGGGTAGGTGTAAGCAGCGTAAAGCTTTCGCGGTCGCCCGCCCACCAGTTTTCAATATAGAGGTTAATTACATGCTCTTTCCCTTTATCGTCGAGATAATACTTGCGCATGGAGCCCTTTACTATAAAGGCAAAATAATCCGCTATCTGCCCCTCTTGGAGCAGGTAGTGCCTTCTCTTTAGTTTCCTTGGAGTAAAATGACCGGCTATCATTTCAAAGTCCTTCTCTGAAATTAAGGCGGAAACATATCTGTTAAGGTATGCGTGCAGGGACTTCATTAAAATGGCATTTTATAACTACAAATTTAATGATTTTTTAAGTTTTCTTTCCGCGTCACCCTTTTTTGGGGTAAGTAACTGTTTTTTTAGGACTGAAATCCCTGTCTCATTACTTGACCCAAAAGCGGTAAATTCCCGCGAAAGGTAGTGGTTGTAGGGCAAAACGTCCCCTGCTGCTGATTCACTTACGGGTCCTGATCCGGACATTTGTTCATAAAATATATTTGGAATGTTTGTTCCGTTTACCTTATCTTTGCGGAACGATTATTCCGTAATTAATTTAAACAGTTAAAAAAAAAATGAGTACATTAAAAGACAAGATCGCCGTAATAAGCGGCGCAAGCGCAGGTATAGGTTTTGCTACCGCCAAGGAATTTATTGCCCAAGGTGCCAAAGTGGTGATCACGGGCCGCAATCAGCAGGCTCTGGATCATGCTGTAGCGACGCTGGGGCCCAATGCCTTGGGTATCCGCGCCGATGCCGCCAGTCTATCCGATACGGAAAATTTAGTGGAGGCAGTCCAATCCCGTTATGGTACGGTAGATATCCTGGTGGTCAATGCTGGGGTATCCTTTCAGCAGCCGGTAGGACAGCTTACCGAGGCCATTTTCGACACACTTACTGATATCAATTTTAAGGGGGCCGTATTTACAACCGAAAAGTTTATACCCATCCTTAACGATGGCGCCTCAGTGGTACACATTACCTCGGTTTCAGCCTATACGTTTGCTACCGGGACGAGTATATATTCTGCAAGCAAAGCAGCCCTAACAGCCTACAGCAAGTCGGCAGCAGTGGAACTGGCCGGGAGAAAGATAAGGGTAAATACCGTAGCCCCTTCCATGACCGAAACAGACATGATCTACAGGGGAGAGTTGGGAACCGAGGAAGTGCATAACTTCCTTAAAGAGAAATTCATGCCGTTCAAGCGTTTTGCCAGGCCTGAAGAAATCGCAGGGCTTATTACCTATTTAGCATCTGATGCCGCTTCCTTTATTTCTGGTTCTGAATTTACCATCGACAGCGGGGCCTCGGTCAACGCCGTACGTCTGTAATTTTTTTGCCTAAAAACGGAACATTCGTTCCTGAATTTATTATCTTTGCAGTGTAGTACTACTACACTGCAAAGATTTTTTTATGGCAAGGACAAAAGTATTTAACGAACACCAAGTATTGGACAAGGCTATGCACCTGTTCTGGCAGAAAGGCTATAACGCGACTTCTGCGCAAGACCTGGTAGACTATCTCGGCATAAGCCGCTCGAGCCTCTATGATACCTTCGGGGATAAACATTCCCTATTTGTAAAGGCCTTAAAGCAATACCGCAAAGAAAAGATTGATCCTGTGGTCACTACCGATGTCCCGGAGGATGTGGAGTCCTACATCAGGTTCTTTTTTGAAGCCGTTCAGGCCGAAGCCCTGGACAGTACAGCTTCTAAAGGGTGTTTTGTTATCAATTCGGTAGTTGAACTGGCTCCTGTTGATTCCGAAATCGCAGCCATTGCCAATGCCATTATGCACGATACCGAAGAGGCTTTATACAAAGCCATAAAAAAAGGACAGGATGCCGGTGTCTTCACCTCAAAATCGCCCGCCCGTTCCCTGGCTCGGTTTGTTTTTAACTCGCTCAACGGGCTGCGTGTTACCGTAAAATTTGATGCAGATAAAAAAATGTTTGAGGACATTGTAGCGGTCTGCCTGTCAACCCTGAAGCAATAGTAACCGGCATGCGGTACAGCTTTTTAGCTATCTGTTATTAAGGCCTATATTACGCTTACCTTTAAATTATACCGATCGTTTGGTAATTAAATTTTATTTTGTATCTTTGCCCTATGAGACCACAAAAGATAGACGATCAGAAATTACTGGAGGCTTTAACCCACACATTCCGCTTAAGGGGCTATGAAGGGGCAAGCCTGAAGGATCTTTCAGAAGCTACGGGACTAAAGAAAGCGAGCCTGTACCATAGGTTCCCGAAAGGGAAACAGGAAATGGCCGAAACCGTTCTAAAACACATGGAAGCTTGGGTAGCACAACACGTATTCCAGGCACTGCAGCAACCGGACACCCCCGCTGAAATCCGTCTGACCGAAGCACTGTCCCACATCAGGACACTCTACAACAACGGGCACGACAACTGCATATTTAAAGCCTTCTCGATGCAGGAAGCATCGGACCTGTTTGAGCCCCTCATTAACAGCGGCCTAAAAGACTGGCTGGATGGTTTCACGGCATTTGGCCAATCAGCTGGTTTCCCTCCTGCTAAAGCAAGGGATATGGCATTAGCTACACTTATAGCCATTCAGGGCAGCCTTATACTGAGCAAGGGACTAAATAATACGCTTATTTTTGAGAATACCCTGAAGGATATCTACATAAAGTATCTAAAAGAATAAAAAAATTTAATCATATATTTTACCAAACATTCGGTAATTAATTTTAATCTTAACTCTAAAAAACGATGAGAAAACTAATTTCAATAAGCCTGATACTGCTACTACTTAGCTGCGGGCAATCAGAAAACACACCGCAAACAGAAAGTGTGACAACAGAAAATGAATCAGACGGACAAACCACAAAGTTCAGGACACTGGAAATCGAAGGTATCACCATAGCATACCGTGAGGCCGGAAACCCTAAGAATCCAACGATTGTCCTGCTGCACGGCTATCCCTCATCCTCACATCAATACAGGAAGGTACTCGATGGCTTATCGGACGATTTCCATCTGATCGCACCCGACTATCCCGGATTCGGAAACAGTGACTTTCCGTCCTCTGAAGAATACGAGTATACCTTTGACAATATGGCAAAAACCATCAATGCGTTTCTGGAAAAGAAAAAAATCACCTCCTATGCCATCATGATGCAGGATTACGGTGCTCCCATAGGTTTCAGGATAGCTACTGCAAATCCGGAAAGGGTTACAGCCATAATCACTCAGAACGGAAACGCCTACGAGGAAGGTCTGGGGGAGGCATGGAAAGGCATCAGGGACTTTTGGGCTGACAGAAATGAGCATACCGAGAACGCCCTGCTGCCGGCCTTTACTATGGAAGGCCTGAAGTGGCAATACACCCATGGCACAAGAAATCCTGAAAACGTGAATCCCGACACCTGGCACCTTGACTATCTAAGAATGTCCCGCCCAAATGCACACCGGATTAATCTTGACCTGTGGTACGACTATCAGAATAACCTGAAACTTTACCCGAAATGGCAGGAGTATCTCAGGACACATCAGCCTCCCGTTCTGGTGGTATGGGGAAAAAATGATGAATACTTTCCTGAAAGCGGTGCTGCCGCATTTAAAAAAGATGTCAGGAACATAGACTACAACATCTACGATACGGGTCATTTCGCCCTGGAAGAGAATGCAGAGGAAATTATGGAAAAGATCAGAGCATTTATGAAAAAGTCGCTCTAACCCCCTGAAAACAAGACCAAGAAGTAATGGAAAGATACGGCTACCTTATTTTATACCGGTAAAACCTAAATATTTACCCCTATGCATCCCGGTATCTTTACTAATTTTGCATTAAACCTAAATTGTAAGCTCATGAAAGGCAAACTATTGCTACTAACAGGCATACTGTCACTTCTGGTGGCAGGATGCAATAAAAAACCTGATCAGGGAGCAGACCCTTCCCTCACAACGGCCCATGCTTCAGAGGATACTACAAAGTCTCCCGTTCTGGAAGAGGTCTTCAGTGACAGTACCTACCAGCTGACAGGGGTAGCCGTATCACCGGACGGCCGCTTGTTTACTAATTATCCGTATTGGCTGGAGCATCATGCAGCTTCCGTAGTCGAGATCAGGGAAGGAAAGCCTCTGCCTTATCCGGATACCGGGTGGAACAGTTTTCAGAAAGGCGATCAGGGCTCCGATACCTTTGTTTGCGTACAGGCTGTAGTGGCCGACGACAAGGGATACCTTTGGATCGTCGATGCGGCCGGCATCGGACTCGGACCCGTATACAAAAAAGCCAATAAGGTCGTGAAGGTCAGACTTTCCGATAACAGTATCGAGCGTATCTACAGGTTTCCTGAACAGGTCGTCGGGACAGACAGCTATCTTAACGACATCAGGGTTGACAACACTAACGGTTATGCCTATATGACCAGCTCTTCCAACGGCGGAATAGTTGTGCTCAATATTGTTTCTGGGGAATCCCGTTTTGTACTGCACGACTCTCCGAGCGTAAAATCCGATCCCTCCTACCATTTTACCTTTAACGGTAAGGAATTCGCCATGGCCGATGGAAGTATTCCTAAAATCCACTCTGATGGTATTGCCCTTTCACCGGATAAGGCTTGGTTGTATTACAAGCCGCTGACCGATGACAAACTCTACAGGGTGGAGACGAAACTTCTTAGGGATTTTGCCACTCCGCTGAAAACCATTGCCGGAAATGTACAGGACCTGGGTCATTTCGTGACAACCGACGGAATGGTATTCGATAAGGCCGGTAACCTCTATTTCGGGGATCTGGAGCGAAGCAGTATTGTGAAGATCACACCCGATCTGGAAATGCACACACTGATAACCGATCCTGAAAACCTGATATGGCCTGACAGCTACAGTGTTTCCCAAGACGGATACCTATACATTTCCCTGTCACAGATACAGCTCATGCCATGGTTCAACAATAACGTCGACAAAACAGAAAAACCCTATAGGATCGTGCGTCTAAAAATCTGATACAATACCGTATTACAGGCCATAATTTATAAAGAAGCCATTTCCTCGATCCCGGAGAAACCGACAGATAATAAAAATAGTAATCAAAACAGATAGCAACATGAAAGCAATACTTATAAACGAAGCAGGGACCACCGATAAACTCACATATAGTGAAATACCAGTTCCGACAATCACCGCTGATGAAGTCCTTGTAGAGGTGAAAGCAATCAGCATCAACCCGGTTGATATAAAAAGCCGTGCCGGTAAAGGCGTATACGGCAGGCTTAAGGAAGAGCTGCCCATTATCTTAGGCTGGGATATCAGCGGTATTGTTGTGGAGACGGGAACTGATTCCGGCTTCAAAAAAGGCGATGAGGTATTCGGTATGGTAAACTTCCCCGGACACGGCAAGGCCTATGCCGAGTACGTTACAGCACCGGGCAGCCAGCTGGCACTTAAGCCAGCTAACATATCCCATGGCGAAGCGGCTGCCGCTACCCTTGCGGCCCTCACCGCGTACCAGGCACTGGTACACAAGGCACAGGTAAAGCGTGAAGATAAGATCTTGATCCATGCCGCCTCGGGAGGCGTAGGGCACTTTGCCGTTCAGATGGCCCGACATCTTGGCGCTGTTATAACAGGGACCTCCTCGGGAGCGAACCGTGAGTTTGTACTGGGACTTGGAGCTCAGGAACATATCGATTATCACGGCTATGACTGGAAAAATGCCCCTTCGGAATTTGATTTTGTTTTTGATACCGTAGGTGGGGACAACATTGACAATTCCATCGCTGTTGCCAAGGCCGGGGGAACCGTGATAAGCATCCCAACCGGACTTAGCGAGGCCGTAACGGAAAAAGCGGCGGCCAAAGGCGTAAACGGCTATTTCTTTCTGGTCTCATCCAGCGGGGACGATATGAAGGTTATTGCGGAGTGGCTGGCCAAAGGATATATCAGGTCGCATGTTTCCGAAGAGTTCGCTTTTGGCGAAATGGCTAAGGCACACCAACATATTGAGACCGGCAGGACAGTCGGCAAAATCGTTGTAACCCTGTAATAATTGCGGCAGGCGCCGGAACTCAACCCCTAAGCACGAGGGACTACGCTTAATGCAATCCTCTCCCCTATCCTCTCGCATCATCCTGCGTCCTAGGAAAGGATGCAACACTCTCGCTCGTAAATGGGTAAAAACTGTTATATTTGTTTTTACCCATTGCCTTACAAAAAAAACAGGTTATGCACATCGAAAACTCTTTAATGCCCTTTGACATTGAAAAAGAAACCCTGACCCTATGGAGCCGCAGGCCCCATAAGCATAATTTCTTTGAACTCGTCTTTATTGAGGAGGGAACCGGTAAACAATGTATAAACGGTACTCTTCTTCCCTATCAGGATGAAAGTATTTTCCTTTTGCCACCATACGATTGCCATTCCTTTGAAATTGAATCGGAAACTACTTTTGTCTTCATCCGTTTTAATGCCCTTTTCTTTAAGGAGGACAAACGAACTTTGATGGATTATAGCCAATGGTTCGCTAACCTCCATTTTATCTTAAGCAGCTACAATCGAATACCTGGCGATATCATCCATTCCGATTCCGACAGGGCTGTGATGACCAGCCTTATTCGAAGCATGCAAAGGGAAAAAGAGCAAAACAGCGCGTCGGAGTCCATCCTGCGAACCAATATGGTGGCCCTGCTTAATCTACTACTGCGGAATTTTGAGAACAGCTTTCTGGAAAAGCATCAGGACAAAGATCTTCAGACACGTGATTTACTGCAGTACATCCAGTACAACCTCTTTGATAACAGTAAGCTGAAAACCGATATAATAGCTGATGAGTTTAAGTTATCACCCAACTATGTTGGTGAATACTTTAAAAAAAAGACCGGGGAAAGTCTTAAGGAATACATTCTTAAGGCCAGGGTAAATGTGGCGCAGAGCCGGATTGAATACTCGGGACAGAGCCTGAAAGAGATAGCCTATGACCTCGGGTTCACAGATGCCAGCCACATGACCAAAGTAATCAAGAAATATTACGACGATGCGGGGACTTCCTGCAGCAGCTTTGCGTGATCTTCACCATCTGTATCCCTCACAATTGACATTCTAAAAAGGTTACCTGACTAACAACTATCCCTAACTAGGGTGTGGTCTGTTATTTCCTTAAAAAAATATATCTTTCCCTGCTCCTTTTGGGAGCACGTCCTTAAACCTGCAGAACATCCAACGCTATAAGATCGTAATCCCGATACAGATACAATGTTTGGCGGAACCGACGCTCCGCAAGCTGCTTTATCATTAACCTGCCTTCTCTGCCCACACTAATACGTCCCGACAGGTGTCGGTCCCATCAAAAAATAAATTAAGGTATTTAGTTTAAGGCCCTTTTTTGAGAAGTCTAATGGTTTTAACACTATTAATTATGCTGTTACGCAAGATTATCCCTGTTTTTCATCATGTATAGACTCTTCTTTTAAAAAATTCATTAAATTAATCCTTTAGTACTTTAAGACGTAAATCCTTTTATGTTTATAATCCCATACAGTCTTAAATTTTGCGAAAAAACGGTGAGCAATAAGTAAAAAATTATCTTCTGTTAACCCTATAGCTTTTCTAACAGGACTAAAATCCCCTTCAAATTTATCGATTGCTATAAAATCTGTCACCAGATCAGCGTCCATTTTTACTTTATTCAATGAAAACAGGTTAGTACCATAACCGTCTTTTCCATAATTTATAAGATTTTTTTCCCTTATAAGTTTCTTAGCGTCATTGTCGGTTATTGCTAATAATCCATAACTGCCACCTGTATCGAAAAGTCCGAGAATATCAATATCAGTTACCTTCATTTTAATAATCGGAATATTGGGTTGATTTCTAATTTCAAAATCCAATATGGCCAGTATTTTTTCTCCATTAAGAAAATCTTTTGACAATTCTCTTACAGAAGTATTTTTGTAGAACGTAAGTTTTCTCTTAATATAATCGAGCTTGAACAGGTATCCCTCGAAAAAATCGAAACCTATATAGCCTATACAATCAGGCGTGATTCGATTCTGCAAAAAATCCAAATTAGCACTTTCAATCTGTTTTAGGTTCTGAAAATGTAAGCCATTTACTAAACGTACCTCTTTAATGGTATCATTGGTATACACTTTAAATTTTTGACCGCTCGCAACAAAACCATTCCCTGATTCTCTTTGGGAGGATAAGGGAACCATGTTATTATTGATTTCCAAAGCTTCCTGCTTACCGGTATCAAACATAAACTTACCTTTAACACCGTTTACTTCACCGGAAATAAACGGAAAGGCATTCACAAGTGTCAGGGGAAAGGAAATGCTGTCTGCTGCCAGTCGGAATTCCTGCTGTATGGCGGATTGATCTGGATTTTGGGCCTGTAAAAAAGCAGTCATTATTAAGAATGCCAGTGTGTAAATTGTTTTCATGTTTAGATTTTTTATTTAAGGTCTGTCTACTATTATTTTGCAATAAATGTTGGGGCCACAGTATCAACATCCTCCTGACCTACCGGAGCAGCTGTAGTTACCACAAACGACTATTATAGTACAATTTTCACACCATACATATAAACAACTAATTACCAGTAATTTATAGTGTTTACTGTATTTTTTATTTACTATTTTTAGTCATTTTCTATTATTTAATAAAAACTCGACAGCCAGGTCCCGATAGACTTTTGGACGTACACAGAACGTTATCTTATAGGTAAAAGAATGAAACCAAATAACACTCCCTTAACATACTATCCATAATTTAACTATATATCGTAAAATAAAAAAAATCCAAAAAAAATCAAACAACTGAAAAACAGAGCATTAAAACAAATGGCAACAAATTCGCTTATACCGTAAGTGTTTAAACATTTCAATCGGCTTAGCTCCGCAAGGCTGTTAACATCAAATAAAGAATTATGGAATCATTTATTGGCATCAGGAAAGAAAATATCCTACAGGTCACCGACTCGCTCAGCAAACTGCTTGCAGACGAGTTTCTGCTGTACACCAAAACCCGAAACGCCCATTGGAATGTAGAGGGAAACGACTTTTACAACAAACATCTCTTCTTTGAATCCCAGTATCGCCAACTCGATGAAATTATGGACAGTGTAGCCGAAAGAATACGAACTTTGGGACACTATGCCCCGGCTACCTTAAAAGACTTTTTAGAGTTAACCCAGTTGACCGAAGTATCAAGGTCGGAAAACAACGGTCCCGGATTTATCAGGGATCTTTTAATGGATCATGAGAGCATTATCATGTTCCTTCGCGAAAGGATTGACCTTTTTGCTGCTGAGCTAAAGGATTATGGCACCAGTGATTTCATTACATCACTGATGGAAAGCCATGAAAAAATGGCCTGGATGCTAAGAGCTCATCTGAAATAAAACCAATGAGATTCCAAGGTATACATTACACGACCCTGCTTCTGTCGGCTGTTGCGGGTTATTGCGACACGGTAACCTTTGTCGCCGGTGACACTATCTTCTCGGCCCATGTAACCGGTAACTTTATTGTTTTTGCCTATCAGATCATCAAAGGCGGGGATATACAGGCATGGATAAAATTAATTACCTTTCCTGTCTTTATTATCGCGGTAATGTGCGGGGGTCGGCTGTCTGAGAAATCTGGCGAAAAGCGCCGGATCCTGTTAGCCGAAGCGTTGCTATTAGTTGTGGCAGGTATTCTGGCTTATGTTTATCCCGAAAGTAATAACAAGGGAATAATGTACCTTTACGTAATGATTGTTGTTTTTGCCCTAGGGCTGCAAAATGCATTTGGGAAACTGTTCCCTAAAGCCACGTATGGACCCACAACGGTTATGACAGGCAATGTCACTCAGGCATCACTGGACATACGCAATCTACTGATAAACAGAACTGTTGCCCCAGTCGCCCTTATCAGTATTAAAAAGCAAGCCATTGCAATAACGGGGTTTCTGACAGGGTGTGTATCGGGTGCTTTGTGCGCAGCTGAATTCGGGCTGAAAGCGATACTTGCAGCAGCCCTGCCAATGCTGCTGTGTTATCTCGACGAAAGAAGGAATATTGAATAATTTTAACTTAAAAAAATGGTATATCGAATAGTACTTATACTTGCCTTGTTGTTTCCGCTCAAATCCATTGGTCAGCAAACCGATGATGAGAAAATGCATGCGCTGGTGGAGAAACTGCAACATGGTGAAGATAACCAGGAGAAGGCAGATAAGCTGTTGGAAGCGGTACACTATTATCTGGAGAAGGATAAACATTCCAAAGAAGATATGGACCGTGTTGTTTTACTGAACCGCAAGGCAATGCAGATCAGCAGAAAACTCGACCTTAAAAATACTATTGCCCAAAGTATGCTGCTTGATGCGGAAATAGCAATTAAAAAAGGTGATACCATTACAGGAAACAAGTTAAAACACAAGGCGCTGAATTATGCAAAAAAATACAATCTCAATAAAGAAGCTGCCAATATTTACTCCTCTCTGGGTTATTTTGCCTCAAATAACGGCGACCCGAATTCTGTTAACTATTTCATTAATGCGGCATCATTATACAAACAAGCGGGTAAGATTGATAAAGAAGCGGAAATGTATTGTAAACTATCCATTATTTTTAATAGTATGGATAAGCCTGCTACATCCATAAAATATGCCTTACAGGCTGTTGAAATCAAAAAAAAACTGGAGGATGCAAACCTTTTTCAGGAGTACACAGTACTTGCTATGGATTACAGGGTTCAGGGGAATTATGAACAAGCGCTATCCTTTGCTCTTAAGGCCGAAAAGACGATGGACAGCGTCAAGGTTGGCGGCTTATGGGTAAGTCTGTTGTACGATCTTTTGGGAACCATATATTCTGAACTTAACTTCTATGATAAATCGGTTGAATACTACAAGAAAGCCATCGCCGTATCAAAAGAGAACAATGATACCGAAGGAGTAACCGCAATAACAATAAACACCGCCCGAAGCCTGTATCACAGAGGAAAGATTACAGAAGCGCTGGAAGTACTGGATAATGGTTTTCAGTTTTACCATAGCAGTGATTGTGATGTGGAATACCATTCATTATACATGCTGATATACTGTAAACTGAAGCAGTACAATAAAGCCAGGCACTATTATGAGCAACTTCTGAAATGCAGCAATAATCTTGAAGGAAGGCCCCATATAGAGCAGGAAAAAATCTATTATGCCATAATAAGCTACCTGACACAGACCGGACAGGCCGACAAAACCTACTCTTACATCGGCAAACTAAAAGAGCTGGCAAAAGTACATAATGACCTATATAACCTGTCGCAGCTGGAACATACCCAATTTCAGTCCGATTCGGCTACAGGCAATTATTTAGGTGCTATTCAGCATCTGAAGAATTATAAAACTTTTAATGATTCCCTTTTTAATATCAATAGCTCCAAACAGTTTTCAGACCTACAGTTACAATACGAGACCGAGAAAAAAGATAAGAACATCAAGCTCCTGACACAGCAAAGCGAGCTGCAGCAAACAAAACTGGAAAAGGAAATGGTAATACGCTATATCTTTATCGGGAGTTTGGTTATATCCTTCATAATCCTTGCACTGGTCTACAGCGGGTATTGCATCAAACGAAAAACGAATGCGGTCCTGGAGGCCAAACAGGAAGAAATAAACCGCCAGAACAAAAAGCTGCGCAACCTGGTAGAGGAAAAAGAGTGGCTCCTGAAAGAGATTCACCACAGGGTTAAAAACAACCTGCAGATCGTGATCAGCCTATTAAACACGCAGTCGGCCTATCTTGACAATGAGGATGCCCTGCAGGCCATTCAAAACAGCCAGCACAGAATGCATGCCATGTCGCTTATCCATCAAAAGCTGTATCAGACCGATAATCTTGCAAGTATCAATATTTCCTGGTATATACAGGAATTGACAAACTATCTTAAAGACAGTTTTGATAATGACAACAAAATACGGTTTGAACTCAACATACAATCGGCAGAATTAGACGTGGCACAAGCTGTACCGCTCGGTCTCATCCTGAATGAAGCCATAAGCAACGCTATAAAATATGCCTTCCCCAACCAAAAGGGCATTATCACTATTACCTTTAAGGAGACCCAGGAAAACACATTCCTGTTACAGATTACCGATAACGGTGTCGGCCTCCCCGAAGGGTTTGAACTTACTGAACTGGATTCCCTGGGTATGAACCTTATGAGAGGGCTGGCCGAACAGCTTGACGGAGCATTTGACATTACCACCGGCAACGGTGTAACCATAACGATACCATTTACGAAAAGAGGTACTGATATTTAAGCAAAATGACAGATGAATATGAATGAAAAAATACTGATTGTTGAAGATGAATTTATAGTTGCCAATGACCTGAAAATGATATTGAAAAAAGGCAACTACAATGTGATGGGGATAGCCTCTTCCGCAACGCAGGCAAGAACCATGATTGCGGCCAAAAGACCCGACTGGGTCCTGCTGGATATCATACTTAAAGGCAACGAGACGGGAATAGACCTCGCCAGGGAACTGGCAGCGGTAAAAATACCGTTCCTATTCATATCGGCCAATACGAATCAAAGCATCCTGGAGGCTGTAAAAAAAACAGGCCCGTACGGCTTTATGGTAAAACCCTTTAGGGAAAAAGACCTGTTGGTAATGCTCGATATAGCCCGTTACAGACATAAAATCGAAAACCAGCAGGAATTAAAAACGGGAGAGATAGAGCAGGCAGCCCCTGACTTTGGTGAGATTATCGGACAAAGCCCGAACCTTAAAGAGGTACTCCATAAAGTAAGTCTCGTTGCCCCCACGGATACTTCGGTACTGATTACAGGGGAAAGCGGCACGGGAAAAGAACGCATTGCCCACGCCTTACATAAGAACTCGGACAGAAAAAACAAACCGCTAGTTGTGGTCAATTGCGCCGCCTTACCATTGTCGCTGGTAGAGTCAGAACTATTCGGGCACGAAAAAGGAGCCTTCACAGGAGCCAACAGTCTGCGTACGGGCAAGTTTGAACAGGCCAATGGCGGAACGGTGTTCCTTGATGAAATTGGCGAGCTTCCCCTTGATGCCCAGGTAAAACTATTACGTGTGCTTCAGGAAAAGGAGATAGAACGCATTGGCGGAAACCATACCTTTAAAGTGGATGTGCGTATTATAGCCGCTACAAACCGTAACCTGGAAAAAGAAGTCGCAGAGGGTCGGTTCAGGCTCGATTTATATTACAGGCTAAATGTTTTCCCTATTGAGCTTCCTCCACTAAAAAACAGGAAAGACGACATCCTGTTGCTGGCCAATCATTTTCTTTTAAAATTCAACAAGGCAAACGGTAAGGGCATTACGGGGTTTAGCGACAAGGCACAACAACAGCTCTTACAATACAGCTGGCCCGGCAATATACGCGAACTGGAACACCTTATTGAGCGCAGTTGGCTTTTAGCCACAGGCCATGAAATCGATAGTATTGAACTGCCCGCGGACTCCGAAAGCTTGGGGGAAACCGCTCCGGGTGAACTATCCTCCCTGGAGGATATGGAACGTAAACATATCATGCAGGCCTTACAGGCCAGTGGCGGAAAGGTATTCGGATCGGGAGGTGCTGCCGAAATGCTGAAGATCCCCGCTACCACCTTGTATTCAAAAATGAAAAAACTTGGCATACAGCAGGAACATTATTAATTTCAAAATAAACAGATCATGACCGATATTAAATTGGAACTGGACGATAAAAAACACGGTGCTTTTTACCTTCATGAAGAGGGTAAAAAAATGGGCGAAATGGTGGTAAGCGTACGTGATAACAAATTAACGGTATACCATACCGAGGTAGACCCGGCAGCTGCGGGTAGGGGTTTCGCCGGATTACTCCTGGCAGAGATGGTAAAATATGTAAGGAAAAACAACCTTATGGTCATCCCACTGTGCCCTTATGTACACGCACAGTTTAAAAGGCACCCGGACACTTACCAGGATATCTGGTTTAGGGAAAATAAGTAAAACAAGCTAACCCGATAATTATTATTTTTACTGTACAAATTGTACCACATGACCCACAGTGCGGAAAATAACGAGATACTAAAAAGGATCATGCAGCGTGAGCAGGAACAGTTGCTACTGCTGTCACTATGCGAAAGCCTTGCCATGGCCGAAAACAGGGCTGATTTAAATCAGGTTGTAACCCAGGAACTGAAATCAAAACTGGGGTTTGAACATTTCTCACTGTTTCTCCAACACCAGGCTAAAGAAGGTCATGTTCTTTTTTACAGCAGTGAGCACCCTAAATTCCTTCGGTTTAAAGACGAGGTGCTCAAAACCGATTTTTTTGACAGGGTTTTAGGTTCTCCCGATCCTGTACTACTACCAACACCGGAAATAATCAAAACGGGGCTACAGCCTATTGTGGGTGATGGTTATAAAAACACCATCAGAAAGGCTTTATTTTACACTATTCCCTCAAAAAGATTTCAAGCCGTACTATGCCTTGGTTACAGTAAAGACGGGAAGACCGAACGGGAAGACCTGCGACTTGTAAGACAACTTTGTAACCAGCTTACTATAACCCTAACCAATATCCTTTTACTGGAGAGGCATATCTCCGTCAATGATCCTAAAAATCAATTGACACAAGATGAAAAAACGCCTGTTTCAAGCCAGCATATGGCTATTGAAGGAGACAGTGCGCCCATGCAAAAGGTACGTACCCTGATCAGTTTGGTTAGCCCTAGTGACACCGGAGTCCTGATACTCGGTGAAAGTGGTACCGGTAAGGAGCTTGTAGCAAGGGCCATACACGAAAACTCGGATAGGAAAAACAAAAATCTTGTCAAAATAAACTGTGCTGCCATCCCCGGAAATTTATTGGAAAGCGAATTGTTCGGCCATGAAAAAGGCAGTTTTACAGGTGCCATTTCCCAAAAGAAAGGAAAGTTTGAAATAGCCCACAACGGTACGCTTTTCCTTGACGAGATCGGGGAATTGCCAATGGATCTTCAGGTAAAACTATTAAGGACATTACAGGAAAAGGAAATTGAACGGATAGGAGGACATAAAGCCATAGCAGTAAATGTGCGTATAATAGCCGCCACTAACAGGGATTTACAGCAGGAGATCGCTAAAGGAAATTTCAGGAAGGACCTTTACTACAGGCTTAACATTTTTCCAATTTATATCGCCCCCCTGAAAGAACGGAAAGAAGATGTAAAAAGCCTGGCAAAGTTTTTTGTACAGCGTTTCTGTATCAAAAACAAACAGAATGTAAAAACCATTTCAGCAAAGGCAATGAGAAGTCTTGAAATGCATAACTGGCCGGGTAATGTTCGCGAACTGGAGCATACCATAGAGCGTGCCGTACTTTTGTCTCCCGAAAAAACAATTACGGAAATAGAAGTATCCTCCTATACCGATACAGTGCATACTACTGACAATAATACAGTCATAAAATCATGGCGTGAATTTGAAAGAGACTATCTCCTGAGTGTGCTTAAGTTTTGTAAAGGGCGCATATCAGGCGATAACGGTGCTGCTGCCCTTCTCGACCTTCCTTCCACTACCTTAAAATCAAGAATGGACAGGCTGGGCATCAAAAAAAGGCATTACCTGTCTTAACTGCATATATTGTTTTTATAATTCTTGTATTCCTCATTTGTTTAAAGAATATCAAAAAAATAAAAATTTCAGCTCTCTCCCGTTTAAAGCGTTCTTATACGCTTTTTTATTTACCCATTTACTTACTCACGTAAATCCTCTTCCATAAATTACTATATATCGTAACAACCAAATCTTACAAAAAACACAAACAACTGAAAATCAAATAACTAGAGATAAGGACCAGACTTTGCCTGTGAATTATAAATTAAATCATTAAAATTTAAAACACAGTAATTATGAAAAACCTAGTTGTAACCGCAGTTGTATTGTTTGCATCACTGACAGCTTTTGCCCAAAAACCAAGCCCGTCACTGTTAAGCCCAACCAACCACACCTTAGTACTGATAGACCACGAGAGCCAAATGGCTTTTGCAACGCAGAGTATCGCTATAGACCAGCTACGCAACAATACAGGCTTAGTAGCAGGAGCCTCAAAAATTTTCAGTGTACCCACAGTGGTTACGACAGTGGCCGAAAAATCGTTTAGCGGACCTGTTTTTGCCGAAATTGAAGAATTCTATCCACAGGCTACCTCAAACTATATCGATCGTACTACCATGAACACATGGGAAGATGCAAATGCCTACAAAGCCATTACCGGAAAAGGTAAGAAAAGACTTGTGCTTGCCGGACTATGGACAAGCGTATGCATTGTAGGACCGGCTCTTTCTGCAATTAACGACGGATATGAGGTATATGTAATTACCGATGCCTGTGGAGATGTATCTAAAGAAGCGCATGATATGGCTGTTACAAGAATGGTACAGGCAGGTGCCAAACCAATGACCTCTTTACAGTACTTATTAGAACTGCAACGCGACTGGGCTCGTCAGGAAACCTATAAGACCGTTACCGATTTGGTTAAAAAATACGGAGGTGCTTATGGTGTTGGGGTTCAGTATGCTCATGATATGCTAAAACATTAATAGCAACTTTTTTATCTGTAAAAAGGCTGTGTCCCCGTATTCAAATTGCTGATTAATACACAGCCTTTTTCTCCTTGAGTAATCAATTCATCTAAAAAAAATTAAATATGAAACAACGTATTACCCTTTTTGCATTATTGTTTTTTGCAGTATCGGCTATGGCTCAGTCGCCCGACCTGATAGTGTATAATGCCAAAATACATACGCTGGATAACAATAATACCATCAGTGAGGCCATAGCAGTTGCTAACGGAAAAATCATAAAAACCGGAAATGATAAACAGATACTTAAACTTAAAAGTAAAAGTACAACTGTTATAGATGCACATGGTAAAACCATGATACCTGGAATTTTTGACTCTCACATGCATATAATCAGAGGCGGACGCTTCTTTAATACTGAACTACGATGGGATGGTGTTCGTTCTCTTCAAAAAGCTCTTACCATGCTTAAAGAACAGGCGCAACGTACCCCTAAAGGCCAGTGGGTTCGTGTAGTGGGCGGATGGAACGCATGGCAGTTTGAAGAAAAAAGACTTCCTACCCTACAGGAAATAAACGAGGCTACAGGCGATGTACCAACCTTTGTACTACACCTTTACGGGCATGCCTATCTCAACAAAGCCGGACTAAAAGCCCTGAATATTAACCCGGACACCCCAAATCCGTCCGGAGGACTTATAGAGAGAGATATTCACGGAAATCCTACGGGATTACTGGTAGCAGAACCAAATGCTTTTATTCTTTATTCCACACTTTCTAAATTACCTGAGCTTACCGAAGAACAAAAAATAAACTCTACCAAATTGTTTATGACAGAAATGAATCGTTTGGGGGTTACAGCCATTATGGATGCCGGAGGAGGATTTCAAAACTATCCGGATGATTATGGCATTACCACAAAACTTTGTGAAAGCAATGAGCTAACCATAAGGATGCCCTACTACCTGTTTGCACAAAAAGCAGGAAGTGAACTTGCCGATTATACCCGCTGGATCAGTTCGGTAGAAATAGGACAGGGTTGTGATGTGCCTGATGATGGAGTTAAACGATTTGGTAAAATGCCCAAGATGGAATATCATGTTCAGGGAGGCGGAGAAAACCTGGTAATGAGCGCAGGAGATTTTGAAAACTTTGATAAGCCTAGGCCTGATTTAAATCCTGCCATGGAACAGCAGCTTAAAGCTGTACTTTCACTACTTATAAAAAACAGATGGCCTTTCAGGCTACATGCTACTTACAACGAAAGTATTACCCGTTTTTTAAATGTTATTGAAGAGATAGATAAAGAAACGCCTTTAGACGGCCTGCTTTGGTTCTTTGATCATGCCGAAACCATATCCGATGAAAACCTGCAAAGGGTAAAGGCATTAGGAGGCGGTATTGCCATACAGCACAGGATGGCCTATCAGGGTGAGAATTTCATAAAACGCTATGGCAAAGCCGCAGCGGCAAAAACAGTACCTATCAAAAAAATGACGGATATGGGTATTAAAGTCGGTATGGGTACAGACGGTACTCGTGTAGCCAGCTTTAACCCCTGGGTAGGCTTGTACTGGCTTACTACCGGAAAAACACTTGGCGGACTTAAATATATGGCTGAAGAAAACATACAGGACAGAACGGCTGCAATAAAACTATTCACTCAGGGAAGTGCCGCCCTTGTACGCCTGGATGCCGACAGAGGCATGCTTAAAGAAAATTATCTGGCTGATTTTATACTGCTTTCAGACGATTACTTTACTGTACCCGAAGACAGGATACTTAACATGCAATCGGTTTTAACGGTGGTTAATGGTAAGGTAGTATATGGTAATAATGAATTTGAGCAGTATGGCCCTGAAAAAGTAAAAGCTATCCCGGCATGGAGTCCTGTTAATTATTACGGAGGGTATCAAAACAAGTAATCATGAAAACCTTTTGGCAAAAAAATAATCGTAATTGGGATACAATAAGCCTTGGACTATTGTTTTTCAGGGTAGCAGTGTCTGTTGAACTTATCTTGGTTCACGGGCTTAAAAAAATGGGAGTTGGAGTCAGTACTGCCGAGGTAGTACCAAACCCGCTACACCTGCCCGAAGCCCTTAACCAAATATTTGCTACTACAGCAAATGTTATTCTTCCGCTATTTGTCCTTTTGGGAGTAGCAACAAGGCTGGCAGTACTGCCAATACTTGCTGTTACCCTTACAGGCTACTTTGTGGTACATGGCAGCGATCCGCTGCCGGAAAGAGATGTCCCCTTTATGTACAGTACATCATTCCTCTTGTTACTGATTGCCGGACCTGGGAAATACTCGCTGGACGCTATCCTATTCAAGAAAACTTCAGTATAAGAAGCATTTCACTTATTATATTGATACTTATGGTCTTTATAAATCGGAGTATTTGCTGGCTCCCTTGGAAATACTAATTGCTCAATCAGCCTGAAGTTAGATACCTAAACCCATTCGACAATTTAATTTATAAACATTTGTCTACTTACCACTCCTGTGCTGATATAATTTTGTACCAAACGATATGACAAACAGAAATTCTCGATATGATGTTTGATTACTAAAAAATATCAAAAAATTCTTCCTCAAAAAGTTCAGGAATTTGAGTTTGTAGTTCGCTTCTTAGCAACAAAATCTTTAGAAAAGGCCCGTTTCTTTTCTAGGAATGAGAATACTTCCTAATACTATTTCATCTGAAAAGGATTGCCAGAACTGCAATATACCGGTTCGGATGCTAGTGAATACATTGTTTTTTGTGATGGAGAGTTAATGGGAGTTCAAAAAAGTACATAATGGAAAAGTATGTTGTTCATACAAGCAACCCAGGTTATTAACCTATTAACATTAATAGAAATGAACATTATTAGTAAACCATATTCCAACAGATTATCCATGAGATGGACTTTTCCTGCCTTATTATTTATACTACTGTCTTTTGGGAATCACAGAACTCTTGCCCAGGTCCGAGATATTCCTATCGAGGTAGTTGTAGGGAATCGGGCCGTTGCCCATCAGATGTATCTGAATAAATATTTGGATTCCACCAGCCGCTTTGGGTATTTTGGATACCTACGATATGAAACACCCTATGAAAATCGGCGGGAAAGCACTTTTTTCGGACAGTCGTTGGTCTTTTATGATGTAGCGGAGGGCATTAGTCTCGGTGGTGGCGGTTATGTCAGCAACGTTGGTTTTTTACCCCAGCTCATTGCAGGATATAGTCGTAATACCGGCAACATCTCCTTAATGGCTTTCGGTACGTTTGAACCGGTAAAATCACCAAATAGCGAAATCTTCGTGCTTGTCACCTACAGCCCGCCATTGAATAAAAGTGGCAGCCTGAGATTATTCTCACAGCTAATGGGTTCTTATAATTTTAATTACAAAGACAATCTCAAATACAACTTTGCAAACCAGTACTTGCGGTTGGGGTTGGGCTATAAAGACTGGCAATTCGGCTTGGCCACTGATTTGGTACAAGAAAGACCCATTGGGTTGCTACCCACAAATACCGGTATATTTTTAAGACGATTGCTGTAAAAGCATGTAATCTCACTTTAAAAGTTCCATAGTTGTGAACCATCATTTGCTTACCAACATATTTTAGCATATTTCTATTTACCATAACTTTTAAAATCACTCACATGTACATAAAACGCTATCTCTCTCCACTTATCATTTACTATTACTCATGGCGAATGGTTCTTTTCAGCATTTTAACAGGTTCCATAGCTATTTTCGCCTATAAGTATTTAGGCTGGACCTGGGTTGCAATCCCCTGGCTGCCCGTATCGCTGGTAGGTACGGCTACTGCATTTTTTGTTGGATTTAAAAATAACCAATCCTACGACAGAAGCTGGGAGGCACGCAAGATCTGGGGCAGCATTACCAACCATAGCAGGTCATTTGCTGCTGCATTAAGGGCTTATGCCCTTAAAAACAATTCATCAGAAACAGACTCAGATGATGTTAGGGTGATGATACACAGGCATATCGCTTGGCTTTATGCTCTGAAACTAGCTATGAACCAGCGTACGAGCTGGGAGCATAAAGACCGTGCAAGCAAACGCCAGCGTACTATGCTGCATGGAAAGCAGGTTTCGTGTGATCTGCAAATTGAAAGCTACCTTACGGGTTTTGAGCACGTTGCACTTGATAAGAAAAAGAATCTCTCAACGCAGATCCTGGACAAGCAGTCACAGCACCTTGCCAGGTTACGACATGCAGGTGGGATTGACGCTTTTCAGCATGTTTCCTTACAGACTATCATTTCGAACTTGTATGACGAACAGGGAAAAACAGAGCGTATTAAAAATACACCATTTCCACGCCAGTATGCGACGACTTCTAATCTGTTCATTTTCGTCTTTTTGACATTACTTCCTTTCGGATTGTTGCAACAATTTGTCGAATTGGGTGAAAAATATTTGCTCCTGATTCCTTTTAATATGATTGTCTCCTGGGTCTTCCTATTCATGGAATATGTAGGAGATATTAGCGAAAACCCATTTGATGGCCTTTTAAACGATATTCCCATTGCCACTATCGTCCGAAATATTGAAATTGACCTGATGGACATGTTGGATGAGGAGCAGGTTCCGGAAAAGTTGCAGCCCTATTTCGGAGCCCTGTTTTAAAACTCTCCAAAAATGATATGAGACCTTTACTATTGAATACATCAGCAAACAACTCTTTGAGATCGCACAAAGTTTATTTTCTCACACATAACCAGCTTTAGGTGTATATTCTAGGAATCATTAGGTTATACTGACAGCTGCAAACCGAGAATTAGCAATCAACACAGGTAATTATGAAAAACTTTTGGCAAAATATCAATCTTATATGGTAAGACAAGCCTCGGACTGCTGTTAGTAATTGCCGGACCGGGGAAATACTCGATACGCGTTATCCTATTCAAAAAAACTTCAGCATAAGCATTTCACTTATGAAAAACTTCCTTATAATATTGTTACTCCTGACACTAACCGGCATACAGGCACAAACCCCACCCCGCTTCAGTTTCCTGCGGTATAATGATGATTTTGGTTATCTGGTAACAGATTCTACCTCTTCATTTTACAAAAAAATCAAGTATTTACCATTAGGCAATAATACTAACAATTATATATCCTCAGGCGGTGAAATACGCTTTCAGTATATAAATACCATTAATGAAAAATGGGGTGATGATTCTACAGGAAATGACGGTTACTTAATGACAAGATATCTGGCACACCTTCATTTACATACTAAATATATAAGGTTATTTTTTCAGTTACAAAGCAGCTTTGCATACAGTAAGATTGATGTGAGCCCTGTTGATGAAAACCCCCTGGATGTTCATCAATTATTTGCTGATGTGGTTTTTATGCAGCAACAGGACTCCGAGGTGTTTTTTAGGTTTGGACGGCAGGAAATATTGTTTGGTTCCCAAAGGCTTGTAAGCGTACGGGAAGGCCCTAACAGCAGACTGGCTTTTGACGGAGGTACAATTACTTATACCTCTGCAAATACTACCAACTGTTTGTTCTATACTCATCCCGTTGCTAACAGGCCCGAGGTTTTTGATGATCGCTTTAATACTGATGCAAAGCTGTGGGGTAACTATTTGGTTTTAAAAAATATTCCCTTTTTAAAAAACATTGATTTGTACTATTTGGGACTATATAAAAAACAAGCCGCTTTTAACGATGCTTCCGGTAAAGAAGTACGCCATTCCACAGGTATCCGCATCTGGAAAAACAAAGGTTCATGGCAATATGACTTTGAAGCAGTGGCTCAGTTTGGTAAAATGGAAGACAAAACCATTAGTGCCTGGACTTTGTCTTCCAATACCAGCTATCGGTTTTCAAATATAAAATTCAGTCCGGTGGCAGGGCTGAAAACAGAAATAATATCCGGCGACAGGCATTCCGATGATAATAAACTTGAAACATTTAACCCGCTATACCCCAGAGGGGCCTACTTTGGTTTGGTGGCATTGATAGGCCCTTCTAATTTATTTGATGTTCATCCATCAGTAAAAATAACCGTCAGTGAAAGAATAACTGCGGGTATTGATTATGATTTCTTTTGGCGGTGGAGTACTAATGATGGTATATATGCCCCTAACGTACAATTGCTATATGATGGTCAGGGATTAAGTGAAAAATTCATCGGTACTCAGCTTGCGGCAGATATCAACTTTGATGTAAATGCTTTTTTATCCCTAACAGTAGAAGGTGCCTGGTTTAACTCAGGGCCTTTTATTAAAGAAGCCGGAACAGGTAAAGATTATTATTACGGTGCTTTTACGGCACAACTCAGGTTCTAAACATCTATTTATTATTATAAAACTATAACGATGAAGGTTTGGCTTATGTCCTATAATCGGAAAAAGCCACGGTAACTACCACCATAACCAACTATAACGGGATGATTCAAAACTACGAATATAATAGGTCAAGGCAGTAATGAGCAGCCAATATCCCAAATAAATTATTAAACGGATAAGAAAAAAGGGAAGTCTTCAAAGAAGACTTCCCTTTTTGCTATTATTTACATTGCACGGTTATTTCACTACCGTGGCTTCAAGCTCCACTTTAAGGGTTTCAAACAAGCCTGTCACCTCCAACATGGTCAGGGCCTGCTGCATCCCGTGCTTTTCCACCCAGTCCTGAAGGATCTTAAAATGGGGCCATAGCTCTTCGGTAGAAGTGGTGTAAATCGTTAGGCGAACAATATTTTTACAATCGTAGTCTGCCTGATTAATCACTTTTTCCAGATTTTTGATGGCCAGCTCCAGTTGTGTTTTCATATCGGCTTTGCTGGATCGTCCCTCATCATCAATTGCCGTTTGGCCCGAAACATAAAGTGTACCCGTACTGTTCTTTACCTCTACTGCCTGGACATAACTGCGGGCATCCTGCCATGTCCAGGGGTTAATTACACGTTTTTCCATTTTTTCCTGATTTTTATCTTGCGAATACATTGCCGTTGTCGAATGAATTAAAAAAGCCGTTACTAATATTATCTTTTTCATTGTACTTTGTGGTTTTAATTACAAGTACAAAATTATCGATAGATTAGTAGTCTTACCTGTGATGTATCTCACAAGTATTAGACAACGATGTAATAAGGATGTATTTCCTATTGATATAAACGGCTTAAAGTTTCGCGGGATACGCCTAGGTACGCGGCAAGCTGGCTTTTGGAAACCCGTTGCAGCAGCGATGGATAACGCTTTAGCAGTTTTACGTACCTGTCCGTAGCATTGGAACTCAAAAGGGAGAGGATACGCTGCTGTGATGCGATATGTCCCGAAACCGCTTTCTGGAGAAAAAAATGTTCCATTTTAGGAAATGCGACACATAGTTCTTGGTAATCCTGTAACGTTAAGCAGAGGACATTGGTATCTTCGAGGCATATAAGAGACATTGTTGCCATCGTTCCGGTATTAAATGCCAGATAATCTGTTTCCCACCAGTCTTCCATAGCAAAAGAAAGGATATGCTCCTTTCCGGAGGCATCGGTATAGAGTAGCTTCAACAGTCCGGAAACCACAAAATATGTGTAAGGTACCATTTCATGCTGTCGGATTAAAAACGTTCCCTTTTTATATCGCTCTGCTCTGAAATAAGAGGATATGGCTGCAAACTCATCATCGGTCAATGCTACTAACTCCCCGATATGTCTTTTTAATTCCTTCATACAGCAGGCTATTTTTATTTACCATTGTAACTATGCAATTAACTACAGTTGAGTAGGTAGTGGCCTTGCAGTTCAAAGATAATAAACTTCTCCCGGTTGACGACCTAGTAAACGACCCGTAAAATAAGCTGGTAATCTTTGATTCTTTTTCTAGTAATCATCTACAATAAGGTGTACTACTTTGCCACTCTCATACAGCCAGAAATAATCCAACCTATAATTTAACGTATTGGCTTCGTAAATGATTGATTATAGTATGAATTTCTCCATTATAATGCTCAGCCTTGATGTATACAAGGAATAATTTATACCTTCGCATATATAGAATTAGTGTTCTTAAATAGTCGGATAATTAGCTTTTGCTATCATTATATAATCTGTGGCAAAATCGTGGCAATTTTATTTCCCGGATTTGCATTTGCAGGAATGACGTGGGTTTGAGCGATTAAGTTCGAATCCTGCTCTCCGCACAAAAAAAGCTTCGATGAAAATCGGAGCTTTTTTATACCTAAACTTAGTGTCTATCTAGTTATAAACATATTTCCACTTTCTATATTACTGGTTATCAATATATTCCTTAAAATATATATGTGACATATTTTCAAAACCCTGCCAGTTACATGTTTTATCCATTATTGTGTCTTTTAGCTCTGAAGAGTTAATCACATAAGTCATCATACCTGTACTATTACACTCGTTTTTACCTTTAATTGCTAAAAGTTCGGCTTCAAACTTTTGAATGGCCTTCTTCATTTTATCTGTTAGTAAAATTTCATAACCATCTTTATTAATATCATAGTAATTATCCCCTTCCCTCTTTATAGTATAAGAAGAAGTCATTGACGCCATACAGCCTCCAGATCTGCTTATTGTATATGAACTTCCGGATCTAAGATTATAAATAGGTGTTTTATTTATATAATTATCAGAATAAATAGAATCGTAAACAATTGTAATAGTCTTGGAATCACCATCATTTAGTTTAATTTTTCTTGAGATATAATCTCCAAGCATAGAAAAATATTTCAATTCATACTCATCATCCGGTAGGTTAATAAGCTTTATAGTATCATTTACATCAAAACCTTCATATCCTTTAATTTTATAGAACAAAGAATCACTTGTTTTAATATCCAAAAACAATAAATTAATAGATGCATTACAATTAGGATCTACTCTTGTAATAATTACATTAAGGCTATTATCGCCCTTATTACAGCTAAGAAGTAATATTGGAAACAAAAAAAGAAAAGCCTTTTTCATAGTGGTAGAATGTAAGGTAAAACAAAAAACCTCCCATAATGGAAGGTTCTAAAATAACTATAAAAATCTGATTAATCAGCTTTGTGCCTTTACAGCCTGTAATTTATGATAATAGGTATAAGAAACACTTAGTAATATCAATACAATAATAGGCGCTATTGCTGTTGCAAAACCCTGTACTACTGTGTGTGCTATAATAGCCGAGATAAACACGATACCAAAACCTGTATAGGCCCATTCCTTAAACCTGGCAGGGACCTGAGGCAGCAGTATAACAAACAAACCTATTATTTTTGCTATACCCAGCTCTATCCTAAAATAATCAGGGAAGCCCAAAAGCTTAAAAGCCTCTTCCATTTGCGGTATTAATAAATATAAAAATCCGGATACACCGCCCATAAGCATAGCCAGCGATGTTGTTATCCAATAAATAATCCTGTTTTTCTTCATTGTAAAAATCTGTTTGGTTTTATACCACAAACTTACGTACATTTACTTTCTAAAAGTTAGCAGTTACCCAAAGGTAAGCACTAACATACAGGTAAGTAAAAATGAAAAACTCAGAAAAAGTACACGACCAGCAAAGCTGTACGGCAGCCTTAAATGCCATGAGCGATTCCTTTTACGTTATAGGCGGTAAATGGAAACTTCGCATTATAATATCACTGCGTAACGGCCACACGCGTTTTAACGAGATACAACGCTCCATACCGGGACTCTCGGCAAAGGTTTTATCGGGCGAATTAAAAGACCTCGAGGCTAACGGACTTATAGAACGAAAGGTATATGCTGAAACTCCGGTTGTTGTAGAATATGTTATAACGCCATACAGCGATACTTTAGAGCCAGTATTGAATGCACTGGTTAGCTGGGGAGAGCAGCACCGCAACAAAATACGCGAAGGGGTCTTTTAAACTGTTACTATTTAATTTTAACATTTAAAGGAAATTACTTAACTTAGGATAAGTAATTCAAAACCCGCCAATTATGAAACTTCTTTTTACTTTATTGGGAAACCTGTCTAAATTAGTTTCACTGTTAGTATTTCTTTGCGGACTCGTAACACTCATTCTTGCAGGTGTTGATTTTGTTGAGGCGCTTAAGGTTGTTTTTGAAGATGCCACCAATAAACCTGCACTTATAGCTGCCGGCATGCTTAAAACAGTAGATTTTGTACTTATATCATTAGTATTTTTTATTTTTTCGTTGGGTATAAGCGTATTATTTACAGAAGAATCGGAAGAGAAAACAAAAATGGTAGCCGCATTACCTAAATGGTTACAGATGAAGAACCTTACCGAACTTAAAATAATATTATGGGAAACCATACTAACCACTTTTGTAGTTAGCTATATTGCCGATTTGGCGCTGCACAAAGTACTTAAGCACGGTAACTTTACCACGGCACAATTAATACTTCCGGGTGCTGTATTTTTACTGGCTGCGAGTTTGTACTTTCTTAAAAAAGGAGAAAAATAAAACCTACTTGTCAATAGCTGTTTTCTCTCTTTTAAATTTCCCTTTAAACAAATCTGAAAACAAATCGGTAAAAACCACATTTACCTGAATGGCATCATAACTTGAGGTTTTATCTGGTCTTGGCAAAAGTTCGTTTACATAAGACAGCTCTACCTGAAACTCATTGACAAATGAATAACCAAAACCAACAGTTAAACGGTTTCTGTCAAAAAAAGTGTTACCACTAATACTGCTTCGTGTTTTAAACATAACCTCATCAGACATAAACGTATAAATAACTCCAGGTTTAATTATAGGTCCGTTTAACGGATAGGTTGCCTTAGCCTGCATTCTTAACCGCATAACCACTTCAAAATAACCGGCATCATTTTCCAGGTGCCTGTCTTCCAGCCTGCCCCTTAAGTTGGTTCGCAGCCTGGTTTTTGTCATCAAATAAGTGAACTGTGCAGCCAACCTATGCTCGGGAGATTTGTCCTGTAAAAGCTCTGGCACGTTTGTATTGTAAAAAAAAGCATAGAAAAAGGATATCTTAACTCTTTCGGAGGGATAATAGTGTGCCCAGCCTCTGCCGTAAAACTGTATTAAATTGTAAAAAATATTATTATGCTCAGGTATACCACTGGTTGTTATACCCATATCGGCCTCAAGCGACCATTTCTCGTTAACATCCTTTACAAAAGCATACTCATTCCAAAACTGCATATAGTTTTCAGTTTGGGAATAAGCGGCAAAACCTGTTAGTAACAACAGGTAAAGCCATATCTTTTTATAATTATTGCCGGGAAGCACTTTGTTTATTATTTAGGGAAAAGGAAAATAAGCACGGCTCTCCAGCCCCAATCGGCTTTAGACCCATCGGGAGCTGCAAGGTTAAACCTTGGCCCAACAACAATAGATACTTTTTGCCCGCCCAGGCTTGTTACCCCGCTTAGTGTTGGGTTAAGCCATAAGGTAGTATTGCTGTTTTGCCAGTCCTGGGTCATTTCCATGTTAGCTCCCAGTCCTGCGCCACTTTTCCAGTTATAGGTAAAAAACGGCTGAAGGAACATTTGGCTCACATCGGGTCTGTCACTGCTACCAGCTACACTCCAAATCTGGTTTACAAGAGCACCATACGTCCATCCGTTAGATTGTTTTAAAGCAACAGCTGTTGGCCCAACACCAAACTTTTTGGTGGTTAGGTAATCGTCTGTACCTACCGGTAAAAGTAAAGCAGGCCCTACACCCCATGTAAGTCCGTTTTTAGAGTTTTTAGGACTCATAAAACTACTCACAACCGCATCGCTCAGTCCGTTTTGTTTCTCTCCCGGCCCGGTAATATTATATTGGGTTACCACAGGAAGGATTACCCTGTTTATCAGGTTCCAGTTCTCATTTAGGCTTACCGGAATAACAGGCTGAAAATTCATGGTATTTCTGGATCCGTTAAGGCCACCTATACCATAATCGCTGTTATTCTGAAAAGGTACGCTTATAAGCGATGCAATGGGGTTAGCTAGTTTTTTGGCAAGCGCTTCTGCATCGTCCTGTGCTTTTACTGTAAGCATTCCTAAAAAAAGGAAAGCAGATATAAATATTTTTTTCATAGAGCTTAAGTATTAGTTAATGATAATTCTTGTTAGATATATTTAAACCCCAACCCTGCTTAGGATTGGGGATAAAATGATTATAACCATAACCTATTTAAATGAAACTAACTTTAATAAAACCACACTGCCCCTATCATTACAGATGAATAGGTCATACTACCCACATTATCTATATCAGAAGCATAATTGTATCTGTAAGAAAGGTTAAGCCCTATATTAGCGGCTGCTTTATACTGAAGGCCCACTTCAGGCTTAACCAAAAATGCCCAGCCGTCGTTTACAACTTCAAAAATCCCTATATCGGCTCTTTTGTCTACATACATAGTGCCCAAGCCTATGCCTAAGTAAGGCTTTACATTAGGGCTGTTACCAAAATAATATGCCCCGTTTATATAAAGTGGTAATGCATTTACATAGTTAAACTGTTTACCCGAAAGGGTTTGTGTACCATCGGTTAGTGAGCTGTATCCCTTTTCTTCATAAAAGGTTTGCAACCCAATACCAAATCCGATACTTACATTGCTCTTTAACATAAAAGCATAATCTACGGCTACTCCCCTTCCGCTTACGTTATCGGTAAAATCCTTAAGGTCACCCGAAGGAAGCCCAATTGAATAATTTACCGAACCAAACGAATCCTGAGAAAATCCCTGTGCGCATATAAGGGAAAAAATTGCTATTAAAACTATTTTTGTCTTCATATTACAGGGAGTTAATTGTTAAACGGAGATTGCATAAATGCCTGATCGATGTTAGTGTCTATCCTGTCTATTATATAGGCATCACTACCTTCTAAAAGGCCGTTTACAACACATACCCATTCTACCGGCACCTGATTATCTACAATGCCCGAAGGGCTTGTCATTTGTATCACTACCGTACCTACACTAAATCCGCTTACATATGTTGGGAAGTAGCCCGGGTAGTACCAGCCCCATCCTGGAAAATACCCCGGATAATACCAGCCCCACCAGTCTACACTATAGTATAGGAAATTAGAGTCCATTGCAGCAGCAAGCACTATAATATCAGGGTCATCGTTTTCATCCACTTCTGTCCATCCCTGTGCGTTAAGGTTAGTCCTCAACGAGTTTATTATAGCATTACTAAAATTAGTATCTATAAAATCGGGGTTGAAATTCTGGCTTCCGGATACATCAATTACTCCATCGGGTAATGAATAAGTATATGTTTGAGAAAAATTAAAATCAGGAGAATAATTCGTATAAACCGAGTCGAGTTCATCTGTATACTCAGGTCCGTCAGGATAACAGCCTGTTAGTAGTATAAACAGAGAAAAAAGTAAAATTTTACGCATAACAATCTTGTTTTAGTTAAAAAAAATCGGTATACTCAGAGAAGCCTGCATATACCTCAGCCAGTTTTGCAAACAGTTTTCTCTCATCGGCATTAAGATCTTTCCACGGACGAACATAGTCGGCAGGGTTTGAAATATTTGGCGGAAGCGGATTAAAGTCGGTTAGTTTGGTATCTTTAGGGATAATACCTTTTGCAATCATACGTGGTACTACCCAATTGCGATAGGCATCATAACCTTCGTCAAACTTGCCTTTGTATTTGTCTATAAATTCCTGTGGTGCATGGTGCGGTGCATGGTTAGCTCCCGGGCAAAACCACATATACCAGGGCTTGGAAGGATTGGTCGCTTTTTGATCCTGAATATACTGTATGGCCTTATCAGCTAAATCTTTAGATAAGTGATACCCATCTTCAGGTCCATAAGGCTGCTCTGTAAAATGATTGTCCTCTACAAGGTCAGGATACCACTGGTTAGTTTCTCCACCTAAGAAGCCATAATAACGGTCAAAACCTAACTGTGTAGGCCATTGGGTTCTTGAAGCTCCCGATGCCACATCCTGTTCCGGCACGTTGTGATCTTTACCTATCCAAAATGTACTCCAGCCGTTACTTTGTAATATTTGGCCAATTGTAGCACACTGTTTAGGTATACGGCCGTGTGCACCGGGAAAACCGTTAGCGGTTTCTGTAATTGCAGCATTACCGGTTAAGTGGTGGTTACGCCCTGTTAATAAGGTAGAACGTGTAGGCGAACATAAGGCAGTAGTGTGCCATTGGCTGTAAATAAGGCCATTATCGGCAAGTTTTTGCAGGGTAGGCATGTTAATAGCACCACCATAGGGTGACCAGGCTGCCTGCCCGGTATCGTCAAACAATACAAACAATACATTAGGTGCTCCTTCGGGTGCCGATTTAAGTGTATACGGGTCCCAATCGGCTTTAGAGTCCCTCACATCGAGCTCTATAACCCCTTTAAAGTTTTCTTTTCTTACCTGTCGGGGGTCAGACTGGGCAAAGGTTTTTGTTAATCCGGGAACAAGGCATAAAAGCACAAGCATTACGCCTTTTTTCATTGTAGTAACATTCATAACTAATTAATTTAGTGGTTCGATTAGATTTCAATAAATAGTAAAATCTATTGGTTAATGATGAAAATTAATTTTCCGCCAGTGATTAGTCCTGTGGTAGAGGCTCAAAGTCGTGCCAGGGTACGGCCGACCACTAATTGAATGAAAGTAAAAATAATGGTAGTGATTACAGTTTGTAATGGTTGATTTTTGCGTTTTTTATAAAAAATATTCTTAAACTCCTATTAAAATTAACAAAACATATTGCTGCAAAACAAGCTATTAACACTTTTTTGGGAATTGTTTTACAAAAAGAAGCCCTGATTAGTCAAGGCTTAAACAAAATTTATTTATCTGAATTGTACACTTTATTCCAGTCTTCTTTCATGTTAACTACTGTCCAGCCTTTTTGGCTGGCTTCATCAAGGCCTTTATCTAATTTCCCTATATGCGATTCTCTGTCGTAAGCCCACTCCCTTATGGAATCGGTATGGTGTACATACAGTTCAAAATTTTTGTAACTGTTTGAAGCGGCATATTGCAGCATCTGTAAATCGCCATCAGAATTTCCTGCTGCAAAAACAGGCTTGCGCCCTATAAATTTATTTATGGCAACAGGCTTACCTTCCTTGTCATCCATAAATTCAAGCTGAGGCAATATTCTTATAACCGGGTTTCCATTATTGTAGTCAAACTCGGTTTTATTACTGCTGCCTACAGTCTGGTTTTTTGGTATACCATAAACACCTTCGGCCCAGGCGCGCATAAAGCTCAAACCTCCACCTGAAACTATAAATACCTTAAAGTCGTTTGCCTGTAAATATTTTACAAGCTCCAACATGGGCTTAAAGATTAAATCAGTATAGGGTACATTTTTAGTTGGGTGTTTGGCGGTAGCAATCCAGTCTTTTACAATGGTATCAAACTCATCGGTAGTTACACCGCTGTGCGATACCATTACTATTTCCATAAGGCCTTTTTCTCCCTGCTGCATGAGTGCGTTCATATCGTTTTCCAATACGGCTTTATATGGCTGCTTGTTTTTCCATTCTGGATGGTCTGCCGAAAGGGATTTTATCCTGTCCATGGCAAAAAACAACTGGAAATAAGCCGGTTGCTCGCTCCAGAGGGTACCATCATTATCAAATGTGGCAATACGATCGGCTATCGGAATAAAATTAGCACTCCCATCGGTAGTAACATCTTTTACATAATTAATAATAGCCTCTTTGTTGGGCCCGTCATTCCATGATGGTAACGGGTCACTACTTTCGTTTACCTGAGTAATTTCTTTTCCTGACTCAGTATCTTTTGCAGGCTCCTGCTTACATGCCGATAATGAAATAAAAAGCATGAAGAAAGCAAACAGCCTTGTTACAGGGGTATTTATTTTACTATTCATAATTAATATGCAATTAAGGTTGGTTGAAACAAAATACTGCCGAACCCAAACAGCCCGGCAGTATATATTTAGAAAGTTTTATTTTGGATCTACACTTAATGGAGGAAGTGTTGTCTTTTTATCATTCAACATTTTTTTCACCTGTTCTATAGTTCTATAACGTTCTATTTGCATTTCTCCTGTAAAAGTTTCGCTTTGTGGAGCTCTTGGAGGAATTTTAGCATAGGTTTTCATAAGCTCTTCGACTGCCTGATTAAAAATTATTGCCGTCCAGGTCTTTTCGGTCCAGCTGTTCATAAAAAGGTCGTAACGTTCCTGAGGATCCTGCCAAAGATTATATATAGCAGGTATAGTTGCCACATAAGTTTCATCTCCTCTCCAACCCAATTGCTGACCCGGCATGTCACTACCTGCTATAGCTCCGTTATCTCCCCTAGTATTGAATACTGCTTTAAATTTCCCTATACGTATAGCTCCTGGAGACAATTCAGCTTCTGTAAAATAAAACCATCGGTCACGAAGCGGTTCTCCCTTCTTGAATAAAACGTTTGACATATCATAACTGTCAAATACCATAGCTACACCTTCCCTGTCTTTAGTTGGTAGTTCTACACCCGCAAGGCTTGCAAACGTAGCCATAAGGTCTAGCCCCCCTACAATGTCGTGGCTTTCACTATCTGCTTCAATCTGTCCCGGCCACCATGCAATAGCCGGCACACGGCTACCACCTTCTCTGTCGGTACCTTTGGTACCTCTAAATGGTGTATAACCGGAATCAGGGTGTACATCCTGCCATGCTCCGTTATCTACAGTATAAATAACAAATGTGTCTTCAGCAATACCCAATTCACGTATCTTATCCATAATGCGGCCTACGTTATAATCCATTTCAACTACAGCATCAGAATATTTGCTTTTACCAGGTGATTTTCCCTTAAACTGTTTAGATGGTAAATTAGGCTGGTGGTTTTTAGCAAAGTTAATACACATAAAAAACGGATCACCTTCTTTTGCATAAGCCTCAAGCTGTTTTAGGTTGTTTTCTGTCATCATCATATCCAGTTCCGCAATGTTCTCTTCAGTAACTTTGCTTATTTCACGGGCTTTTCCTCCTGCTTCCCCTTCAAGTATACCAGTAGTTACTTTCTTGAATAAATCTAACATTTCAGGTGACATTTCCGGATTCCAAGACTCAAAAGCATAGGTATAAGCATTTAAGTGATACAGCACTACATTTTCCATTTTATCAAAACCGTGGGCTGTAGGCATGGCATAATCTGCCTCACCTAAATGCCATTTACCCGAAAAATAGGTTTTGTAATTTGCCTTTTTTAATACAGAAGCAAGGGTCCACTCTGCTGCAGGCAAACCGCCTCCCTGCCCCTGAAAGGCAACTGTTGTCATACCGCTTCGGTTAGGAATGCGCCCGGTTAGCATTGCTGCCCTTCCCGGTGTACAGCTTGGTTGGCCGTAAAACGACCAAAACTGCATTCCCTCCTTAGCCATTTTATCCAGATTAGGGGTTGGCATACCGCGGCCTACACCGCCACCATATACACCAAGGTCTCCCCATCCTGTGTCATCTGAAATAACCATAATAATATTAGGCTTCTTTTTACTTTGTGCAAAAGTGTTAGTAAACACAAAGCAGCACAAGCCCGTTAAAACCAGTGATAATAATTTTTTTGCCATAAGAAAAAATTTAGTGATTAGTGTGAAATTCATTTACTCTTTGTAAACAGTAGTTAAAGCGTTTTGTTTAGTGCGTAAGTAAAATTTCCGCCAGACGATATGTCCCGTGGTAGTGGCTCAAGATCGCGTCTTCTTTTTAGTTGACCGATAAACTAATTTTTATTGGATTTTTTGATAGCAATTTTAATTGATTGGTTTTTTCTATTCTTTATAGGCTTATTCTCTTAAAATTAACTAAAAGAATTGTTCACTAACAGCGTTTTAATAAAACTTTAGCAAATATTTTCCCGTTATTACTTAGAAAATACCCCGCCCCATAAAAAGCCGGGGTAAATTATATAATGAAAAAACTACTAATTTCATCTGCAATAAAATTTTAAAAATTTCCCCTGCATCACTCTGCAGGGGAAATTAGTGGGGATTACAATAATTAACCTGATTTAAATGAAATCTTTATATTTTTAAACCTGAAAGAAAGGAAATCCCCGGGGCGCATTTCCCGGGGAAGGAACAACATTTAACCTGTTTCAGGTCGACATTATGTTTTTTAAGAGTGTGTTAAAACGTTATTAAAATTAACAAAATAAATTCCTGAAAGACAAATATTTAACAATCCTTTAAGTGTTGTTTGTGGTTTTCACGCAAAAAAAATCCCCGCAACCTTTCGGCTACGGGGACACACTTTCTATAATTAAATTTCCTGCGATTATTCCTTAATCAAAGCGTCACTTGGTTTTATCTTAATAATAAAACCTACGGTTACATTTGCCTTAATTTCTATTTCTCCGGCAGCCATGGTTTCTCTTTGTCCGCCAGACTCAGCTTTATCATACATTGCCATAGAACGCATTGGTACATAAGACGACGTTGCATTTTCGTTTATCATAATGGCAGGGCCCATCTCTTGGTTTAAAGCCGCAACATACTCCTGTGCTTTCTTTTTAGCATCCAACATTGCCTCTCTCCTTGCCTGAGTTTCATACTCTTTTTGCTTAGAAGACTCAAACTCCACTCCTTGTATGTTATTTACTCCCGACTCTACCAGTCCGCCCATAAGTGCGTCATACTTTGTAAGGTCTCTTAGCTTAACGGTAATGGTTTGTGAAGCCGAGTAATAGTATTTCTTTTTATCGTAATCGTAGTTCCTGTTTAGGTACACACGTTGTGTTTGATAGTCTTTTGCATCTATACCCGATTTTTTAAGGTATTTAAGCACGGCATCAACAGCTTTGTCGTTTTCCTTTTTAACGTCGGCGGAGTCGTTACCCTGGTTGTTTACCCCTATTGTTATGGTAGCCATATCGGGCACTACCCTTATAATACCTTCCCCTGTTACCGTTACCTGCGGAATTTGTGAACCGGTTTGGGCATTTACTGCCCCGGCAACCATCATAACTAATACTAATGCAATTTTTTTCATAGTCTGTATTTTTTATTTTGTTTGTTGAAATCCAAAATGCGTGCCAATAACGGCAAAGTTTCCTACAAAACTAGGAAAACACAACAACAGACAGCGTTAAGAAAATGATAATCAAACGGATGGTAAATGATATTTTTTTATGATAGATAGCTATATCTTCCCTGATCGGGCCATAAAGAACAAAATAACTATAGGTACTATAAGTAAGCCAATTACAAGAGTTTGTGTCTGGAAAAGTTCAGGCCTTTTACAAAGTGTAAATACGAGTCCGCCTATTGCACCGCCAAAGTGTGCCGTATGGCCTATGTTATCGGCCTTGGCTCTCATACCATAAATGGAATATATAAGATAACCCAATCCAAAAACATACAGTGGCATTGGTAAAAAGAAAAACAGATAGATTATCTCATCCGGATCCAACAATACTGCTGAATAGATAATCCCCATCACAGCCCCTGATGCTCCAATAGCTCTGTAGTACAAGTCGTTTTTATGAATGTAAAGTGTAAGCAGGTTACCGCATATAAGGCTGGCAAAGTAAATAATAAGGAAATTAATTACTCCCAGTCCGCCAAGTACCATAGGTGCAAATATGTATAGCGTATACATATTAAAAATAAGGTGAACGGGGTCGACATGCAAAAAGGCACTGGTAAACATACGGTGCTGTTCCCCTGCCCTTATGCTCCCTATGTGAAAGTCGTATTTCCTGAAAAAATATACATTGTCAAATCCTTTAAAGCTTACTAATGCGGTAATACCAATTATTACCCAAACTACTATATTTTCTATTCCCATATTCAATTTTAAAATGTAAATTTAACCAATAGTATTGAAACTTTTCCTACCGTTTAGGAAAGAAAAGCTTAAATAAACGATAATAAAGTATATTTGTAAAAATTTAAAGAATGCAGTTTTTAGCATATATCATAGCCTATCCCATACTTTGGCTTATCTCTATACTACCATTCAGGTTACTTTATATATTTTCCGATTTTGCTTATGTGCTGGTATACCATGTAATAGGTTACCGTAAAAAAGTGGTGCGCCTTAATCTTGCCCTGTGCCTGCCCGAACTTACCGAAGAGCAGCGCAAAAAAACTGAGAAGGAATTTTACCGCCACTTTTGCGACACTATAGTAGAAATGGTAAAAACCGTTAGCATAAGCCAAAAAGAGCTTGAAAAACGCTTTATACTGGAGAATATAGAGGTAGTAAACCAACTGGAAGCAAAAGGCAAAAGTATTGCCCTTATTTGCGGCCATTATGCCAGTTATGAGTGGCTTTTAAACATGAGCCGTGGTTTTACCACCCATAAAGGTTTTGGTATCTATAAAAAGCTCGCAAACCCTTATTTTGACAGGCTGGTGAGGAAATTACGTTTAAGGCTGGGTGCCGAACTGATAGATACTAAAGAAAGCGTATCTGTTATGAAAGACAACAAACGTAAAGGCATACTTGGCGTTTACGGATTTTTAAGCGACCAAAGCCCTAAAATATACCGAGTACCTTACTGGGGCAAATTCTTTGGTATGGAAGTACCCGTGCATGGCGGTGCCGAACTGCTTACCAAAAAACTGGACATGAACGTGATTTATGTAAAGGGTGAAAAAATAAAACGCGGCCATTATAAGGCCACGTTTATTCCGTTTGAAGGTAACCCTCAGGAAGTTCCTAACTTCGGGTTAACCGATATTTTCCTTCGTTTACTGGAAGACCAGATAAGGGAAGCTCCGGCTTATTACCTGTGGACACACAAGCGATTTAAAAACCGCCGCAACGATCCGCCGGGATATCCGCCTAAAGCTTAAACCAGTTATCTACCATATCCTGTACAACAGGCTGTGCATTAACGTGTGTAAACTCGTTGTTTGCCCTGTTGTAAGTATAGTCTTTAGCCCACTCCTCATGGTTTAGTGCCAGTTCTTTTATGCATTGGCACACATACTCAATCTCTGCATTGGTAGTTGTTGGGTGAATAGACATTCTAATCCATCCCGGTTTTTGTATAAGGTCGCCCTCCGTAATCTTATTAGTAAGATAGTGTGATTTCTCCTCGTCTACATGCAGCAGGTAGTGACCGTAAGTACCCGCACAGCTGCATCCGCCACGTGTTTGTATACCAAACTTGTCGTTAAGTATTTTAACCCCCAGGTTAAAGTGAAGGTTATCTATAAAGAAAGAAATAACCCCCAGCCTGTCCTGGTGCTGTGGCGCCAGTATATTAATGCTGCTTACATCCTTAAACTGGCTAAAAATGTAATCTATAATTTCATGTTCTCTTTTAAGGATGTTATCTACCCCCATCTGCTCTTTTAGCTTAACACACAGGGCAGTTTTTATAACCTGAAGGAATCCCGGTGTACCACCGTCTTCACGCTCTTCAATATTATCAAGGTATTTGTGCTCGCCCCACGGGTTGGTCCAGCTTACCGTACCACCTCCCGGATGATCGGGCACCATGTTTTTGTATAGCTTTTTGTTGAAGATTAACACTCCTGATGTGCCGGGGCCGCCAAGGAACTTGTGCGGAGAAAAGAAGATGGCATCAAGGTAAGCCTCTTCATCGGCAGGGTGCATATCTATATTTACATAAGGTGCACTGCAGGCAAAGTCTACAAAGCAAACACCATTGTACTGGTGTATAAGTTTTGCAACCTCATGGTATTTCGTTCTTATACCCGTAACGTTAGAGCATCCTGTTACAGAAGCTATTTTAAGCGTACGGTCTTTATGTTTTTCTAAAAGTTCCTTAAAGCTGTCAAGGCAGATAAGCCCTTCTGGACAAGCAGGTATAACCTCAACACGTGCGATGGTTTCCAGCCATGATGTTTGATTAGAGTGGTGCTCCATGTGAGATACAAACACAACCGGCCTTTTCTCCTCCGGTATGGTAGTAAACTCCCTTAGGTTTTCCGGAACCTTAAGCCCCAGTATCCTCTGGAATTTGTTTACAACACCTGTCATACCGCTACCATCTGTAATCAGTATGTCGTCCGGACCTGCATTAACGTGGTGCTTAATAATATGACGTGCTTCATGATAAGCATTTGTCATAGCCGTACCCGATATTGTAGTCTCGGTATGGGTATTGGCCACAAACGGACCAAACTCATTAAGCAGTTTATCTTCTATAGGGCGGTACAGCCTTCCGCTGGCAGTCCAGTCGGTATAAACAATTTTCTGTTTACCAAACGGAGTATTGAACTCCTGATCGATACCCACAATATTATTACGGAACTTTTTAAAGTATTGTTCCATCTCCGTACCCAGTGTAGTGTTTGCAGCTTCTAACATTATTGTTTGTTTACAAAGTGCAAATTTAGGAAAATTAAAACGTTATCGTAAATAAGTTTTATAAAGCACAGCAGGAAGTTTGTTATATTTTGAAGAGGTTGGCATGGCTGTTTGCTGTGGGGTTACAATTCGCCAAAACAACAACCTGTAAGGCAAACAACCAGACCAACGAGAAAAACTATTAATAAAAATCCCTCTTCTTATGTCTTCTTCTTAGATCTTTATAAATTAAAAATGCTAAATAGCTTAATAGCCCAAGGGCTAAAATCGGTACAATGTAATCCATGTCAATCGGGTTAGAGTTTAGTAATCGGTTTCGTGTAAAATGTGGTAAATTTTTACAGTAAGGTGACTGACATGATTTTGTAACGGCAAGGTAGCTAACCTTATTTTGCGTTGTACCTGCATTTATGAAAAGTATAACACAACTTTAAGAATACCCTACAGCTTTTTACTAAATACTTACAAAAAAAAGGAGCAGGGGTTACTAAGCCCTGCCCATAACAAATATTTTGTTTTCCTCATTTACTATTACTCAAATCTATTTCAACAAGGCGGTGGCAAATTTATTAATTGTTTGTTAATTTTTTACGGAAAACCGTATTAAATTAATGTTAAAATTTACCGTAAGTTATTTATTATGAGTGCATAGTATTTTTTTAGATGTTATTTTATATTCTTAAGAAATGCTTAAGCTGTTGATTGAGTTAGATTTAAAAAGTAAGAAAAGCCTTTATCAAAAAAATGAAACAGAATAAATTTTTGAACTTTAAAATTCAAAAAAATAAAAGCCCCGGCTGCTTTTTGTAACCGGGGCCATCATTAACCAATAATAGTAAATAATAATTTACCTTATATAAAGGTACATATTATATAATTAAAATCATACTTTATTTTTACATAAATATCTAAAAATCAGATAATTTAACTTTTATAACAGGAAAGTTTTTACAAGAAGAAAAACGTAATGAGATTATCTAACATCCTTTAAAATTACATATCCTGTGTTTCTTGAATTTACAGCCTTTACCTTAACCCAGTCTCCGCTATAGGCAATAACTACCACGCTACTTCCTTTTTTAAGCTTCTCAAGAACCTTATAATTTGTGCCGGGACCCGAATATAGATTAAGCTCTGCAGGAATAACCGAAAGTATTACAACCTCATCTGCACCATCCGATGTTGATGCTTTATAGTTATAACCTGAAGCCTGGCTGCTTTTTTCAGTTTTTGCTTTGGTTTTAGCTTCACATACACCACAGCTTCCGCCCTCTTTAGAGCAATGCTTACAGCCTGTGCAATTTTTACAGGCTGTGCAATAAGCACTTCCTGTACACTTACCGCAGCACGAAGCAATCAGTTTTGAGTCCTGAGCATTAACCGTAATACCTGTAAGTAGAATCAGAAAAAATAAGAGTCTGTTCATATCGCTATAAATTAAAAAACAAACAAATATAAACTATTGATTTACAGAAGTGTAATTTATTTTATAAGAAATAGATTATCCCTTTTTAAGAAAAGAGATATAATTATCAAGTAATGATAGTATTTGTACCGAAGCTACCGGATTTGCCGAATGCACCTTAAAGTTGAGTTCCTTTAAGTCAAGTCCGCTTTCATATACCAGCCATTTTGCTGTAGCATAACCGTCGGGCAAAACAGTTCCGTTTTCATCTTCACCTAAATCATTATCAAAACTGATAAAAGCAGGTAGTCCGTTTTGTTTAATAAACGAGATAAATGCCTCATACGATCTTACCACAACAAAATCATTGTTGGTTAAATCATGGTACACCATAGGTACGTCCCTTACATCGTCTAAAAAGAGTTTATACCTTTATTTTAAACCTGACATTTGAAGTTGTATATCTAAAAAATCCGTAAAGGTACCCATTATTACATAGTCTTTACTCCCCTCTCCTTCAGTAAAAAAGTAAACATCGGGATTCGGATTGCCGTTACATATAAACCAAGCCACCTGATATCCCTGATGCATCCAGAAAACATAGGCATTTTCAGGCAGTTGAGGCAGATTATTTTCTTCTATTAATTCTTTTGCTCCCTCGCTTAAATCAACTATATCTTTATGAAAAACATCACTACCAAGCATAAAATGCCCTGCTCCTTTTCCCATTTCCTGTAAAAAAGATTTGTATGTGGCAGGAAAGATAACCCCACAACTTTTTTCAAACCTATTGATTTCTTCAACAAATAGTGGCTCTGGTTTTATGTTGTTCTTTTTTAAAATGTCTATAATATCTTCCAGCATACTAACTACTGTTTATACTGCAATTTATGCTTTACCATCCAAATAGAGTCCTGTGCCTTACGTGTATAGTTATACATTAGGGCATCGTTTTTATGCAGGCTGTTTTTTACATGTACTATGCCCTGGCATATTTTGTAATCTTCCTCATAATACTCTAATACCTGAGTGATATTATGATTAAAAGAATTTGATAAGGGTTCTGTATTATTAACTATATACTCACCTCCCTTGTATGCAACAGGGTAAAAAGGCGTATAAAAATTACGCCAGTACAAAACAGAGGCAATAGTTAACAATAACAGAATAAGCAGTAAGGTGTACTTTCTGTTCATGGTGTGTGTGGTTAGGTAAATATATATTTTATGATGCGTTCTTTAATAAAGCTGCTATAACCTCTGATTTGGTTTTAGGAGCAGCATTTGTATTACCTACTTTTTTAGCCAAAGCAGGCATATCAATATCTATTACAGGAGAAGACAATTCCTTTAATACAGCAGATCTTGCCTGTGGCGATACTTTATCAAGTTTATTTAAAAAGACAGATGTTCTGGTATTTAGCTGAAGAAGAAGTACCTCACTCCTGTATTCGCTGTATTCAACATTATTTTGGCATTCAGTACCCGAAAAACTCTCTAAAAATTCAAAAACTTCATAATCTGTAAGATTCGTTTCATTTTCCAAATGGACTAAGAATTCTAAATCACAGGGTTGTCTTTGTGTAATAGCCTTTTTTTGTGGTTCATTACCCTTACAGGAAAAAAAGAAAAAAGCAGTAAGTAGTATAAAATATTTCATAAAAGGTGCGGATGTGCCGTAAATGTACGGGAAAACGTAAAAAGACACCTTCTTAGTATTGTTAAATTTTGAGATCCTTTCGAAAGATTGCCGCGTCGTTCCTCCTCGCAATGACATTCCTAATCTATCCAACAATAATAATGGGTAGTAACATGCAACGTATCAAAATTGAGTGAAGCTTTGGCATCAGGCTCCGTAGCGTAAAGAAAATTACAAGTGAGGAGTGAAAAAGCATCCGCTGTTTGAGCGTAGCGAGTTCGGATGGTTTAGCCGAATGAAGTAATTTTTAGCTTAAGGAGTCTTAGCCTTGACTTTTTGGTTCTTTTGTGTCAAGACAAAAGAACAATTATGTCATCATAAAAAACAGTAGTATAACCAAAAGTACTATTACAAACCAGCTACGCAGGTTAGCCCTGCTAAAAACCGCCACTCCGTTAGTACGCCTGCGGTTGCCCATACTTTTTCTTAAAAAATAAAACAGCTGAAAAAGCACTATGGCACCAAATATAAAAAGCAGTTTTTTTTGCATTAAGGAAGAAATTACTTTGCCAACAGCTCATTAACAATATCAATTACCTTTTGCAGCTGCTCCTGCTTGGTAATAGTACTATTATCCATCTCTATGGCATCATCGGCTTTTACAAGCGGAGAATCGGCACGGTGCGTATCAATGTAATCACGCTCTACTACGTTGTTATACACCTCATCATATGTTACCTCCTGCCCAAGGCCTGTAAGTTCCTTAAAACGACGCTGAGCACGCGTTTCGGGACTGGCATTCATGTATATCTTCAGTTCGGCATTAGGAAAAACAACAGTGCCTATATCCCTGCCATCCATAACCACACCTTTCTTCTCCCCCATGTGCTTTTGCTGCTCTACCAGTTTATGGCGCACTTCGGGCACTTCGGCAACACGGCTCACCAGTTGCGATACGGCAAGGGTGCGTATTTCCTTTTCCACATTCTCTTCGTTAAGGTACATTTCTGCAAACTCAAGCACCGGATTATATAAAAACTGAAGTGTTATATCCTCAAGGTGCTCTATTAATCCTTCCCGGTTAAAAAAACCCTGCGAAATCAGTCCGTTTTGCATGGCATAAAGAGTAACGGCACGGTACATAGCGCCCGTATCCACATACACATAGCCCAGATGTTTTGCAAGCTGCTTTGCCAGCGTGCTTTTTCCTGTAGAAGAAAAGCCGTCTATGGCAATCGTTATTTTCTTATCCAATTTACTGAAGGTTAATGGTTAGCCCTAACAGGCTGGTATTGGCTGCAAGGGTATACTTTGAGTACGAATAATCAAAGCGCAATTTATTAAACCTTATGCTTACTCCCGCAGAAATTCCCGAAAAAGTTCTTTTGTCTACAATACTAAGTTCCTGCCCTCTCCTAAAGTTATAGCCCAGCCTAAGGTTAAAGCTCTTACCCGGAAAAAGTTCGGCACCTAAAATAACGTGTCGCAACGCATTATTTACAAATGAAACTTTTTCTTCGGTCACTTCGCCGTCTATACTCTGTTCACTGCGGTTAGGGTTAGAAAAGGCAATATTCCACTGTTGCAGATTCTCCAGGGTAATATGCCAGCGAATAGGCACGTTTTCTACCTCTTGTGATATACCCGCTATAATTTCAAAAGGAAGCTTTTCCTGCAGCCCGGCATAAGTGCTAATCTGCGTACCTGCATTACGCAAAGCAATCGCATAGTGAATATCGTTATCCTCGTCAATATAAATAGCCCCTAAATCGAGCGCTACCCCAAAGGAATTGTAGCTTTCCAGAGTTGAAGATATAAACTTAAGGTTAGTACCCAAATACAGGGTTGTATAAGGCACATTGTAAGCATATCCAAAAGAAAGCGCTATTTCGCTACCGGTAAAGTCTCCGGTGAGCAATCCGTTTTGATCGCGCCCTTCAAAAGTTCCGTAATCTACATAGTTAACCCCCATATGAAAGGTTTGCACGTGCCTGTCCCATGTATAGGCATAGGCAGCCGTACCATAATTAACCTCACCATAGTAGTTACCATAATTTGCCGAAAGGTGGTTATCCATCTCCCTGTTAATGGTTGCCGGGTTATAAATGGCCTGGTTTACGTCATAATCGTAAAGGGTAATGATCTTACCTCCCAAAGCCGCCTGACGGGGTGAGGTAACCAAATTTAGGAACTGATAAGTGTATTTACCCCCTATTTGGCTGTATGTGAGAGCCGTGGTGAATAAAAAGAGGTAAATAAACGCTTTTTTGAACATTATTGTCTGTAAGTTTTCTGCATACTATAACGCAGCTGCGAAGATATTATTTTTTTATTTACGAGAATTGGGAAATGAGAGATTAGATAAACAGACTTTAGACTGCCTGTCATGTCGACCGCAGGAGAACCATCTCAAGAGGGGAACCCGTACCTCATAACAGATTACTTCACAGGCTCTCAATGACAACCGAGTGAAGCTTCGGCATCAGGCTCCGTAGCGTAAATAAAATTACAAGCGAGGCGTAAAAAAGCATCCGCTGTTTGAGGTGATAACCGAGTTCGGATGGTTTAGCCAAGTGAGGTAATTTTTAGCTTAAGGTGTCTTAGCCGCAGTCACGCCACAGCGTGATGATTCTTTTGTGTCAAGACAAAAGAAGAAATAAATCACGAGAATTGAGATTCCTCCGTTACGCTATCGCTACAGTCGGAATGGAAAAAAGATTGCTTCGCAGGCTCGCAATGACAAGCGCATGCTACAACTCCGTTATCGTCTCGGTATTAATTATAGGCGACTGATACAATATTACCTTTTCCTTATGCCACCAGTACATTAGGTTAGAGCTGGCATAAATAGTATCGCTATCCTTAACAAAGGCATAGGTAAAAACCCCCTCGGGGAAAAGATGCTCCCTGCCGGTTATAAGATAATTTTTCATGTAATCGAACTCTGCAGCAACATCCTTACTCTTAACCTGTTTTAAGGTAGTTTTGTTAGGATTGCTAAATTCCCTAAAGTTTTTAGAGGTTATACTATAACCATATACATCATTCGCCGTTATTACCGTAACACTGCTTTTGCATGATGTAAGGATAATAAAAATAATAAGGGGGATTATTTTTTTCATAAGGTGTATTATTAAAACCTATATCATAACAAGTTAAGTCTTTATTTTAAATAACACTCTTATTAAATAGTTATTATTTAAATAATACTTTTTTTTCAGATTGCTTTGTACCTGTAATCCCCCCTTTTGTCATTGCGAGGAGGAACGACCCCGCTGTGCGTGGCAGGCTTTGGCAATCTCTCTGAATAAGATTTCTCCGTTACGCTATCGCTACAGTCGAAATGGAAAAAGACCCTTCTGTCGTCAGGATGAAACACCCCTAACCCTCACGCTAAGGCGTGACAGGCACCTCAAGAGGGGAACTCTCACCCCTATAACAGATTGCTCCGCAGGCTCGCAATGACAACCTCATAAACATAAAAAAACGGCTAAGATATCCTCTTTGCCGTTTCTCATTTCAAATAGTTACTATTTAAAATTATAGCGTTTTAGCATTCTTCACCTTCTGGTCGGTAATGGCATGTTTAACCACCTGACTCATTTCACTAACATAGTGGAATGTTAACCCCTGAAGGTATTCCTGCTTAATTTCGTCTATATCTCGACGGTTTTCCTCACAAAGGATAATCTCCTTAATGCCCGCCCTTTTTGCTGCAAGTATTTTTTCTTTAATACCACCTACAGGCAATACGCGTCCGCGAAGGGTAATCTCGCCTGTCATGGCAAGGTTCTTTTTAATCCTTCTTTGCGTGAACGACGATACCAGTGATGTTAGCATTGCAATACCGGCACTTGGCCCGTCTTTTGGCGTAGCTCCCTCCGGTACGTGAATGTGCACGTTGTAATTTGAAATCACTTCCGGACTAATGCCCAACTGCTCTGCATTGGCCTTAATGTACTCCAGCGCAATAGTAGCCGACTCCTTCATTACATTACCCAGGTTACCTGTCATGGTAAGCGTTCCTTTACCTTTGCTAAGCAACGATTCTATAAACAATATATCACCGCCTACACTTGTCCAGGCAAGGCCTGTAACCACACCGGCAACCTCGTTGTTTTCATACTTATCGCGTTCCATTCTTGGTGCGCCCAGTACTTCAAGAACATCAGCTTCGGTAGCTTTATGGTTATATTCCTCTTCCATGGCAATGCTCTTGGCAACGTGCCTTATCATTTTAGCAATCTGCTTTTCAAGTCCGCGTACGCCAGACTCTCTTGTATAACCGGTAACTATCTTTTCAAGAACCTTTTTGCTCATGCTAAAGTCTTTATCGGTTAGTCCGTGTTCTTTAAGCTGTTTAGGTAACAGGTGGCGTTTAGCGATCTCCACTTTTTCTTCTATGGTGTAGCCTGTCATGTTTATGATTTCCATCCTGTCACGAAGTGCCGGCTGGATGGTAGACATATTGTTAGACGTAGCTATAAACATTACTTTACTAAGGTCGAAACCAAGCTCAAGGAAGTTATCATAGAACTCTGAGTTTTGTTCAGGGTCTAATACTTCAAGTAACGCACTCGACGGGTCGCCGCTTGGCCCGACAGATAATTTATCTATCTCATCCAGTACAAATACAGGGTTGCTGGTCTTTGCTTTTTTAATGCTCTGAATAATACGGCCCGGCATAGCACCAATATATGTTTTACGGTGTCCGCGAATTTCTGCCTCATCACGAAGTCCGCCTAATGAGATACGGATGTACTCACGGCCCAGTGCTTCGGCAACCGACTTACCTATGGACGTCTTACCAACCCCAGGAGGGCCATAAAGGCATAATATAGGCGATTTCATGTCGTTTCTAAGCTTAAGTACCGCTAAGTGCTCTATAATACGTTTCTTAACGTCTTCAAGCCCAAAATGGTCTCTGTGTAATATCTTCTCGGCACGCTTAAGGTCAAACTTGTCTTTAGAGAACTCATTCCACGGCAGGTCAAGCATCAGCTCCAGGTAATTACGCTGAATGGCAAACTCTGCCACCTGCGGATTCATTCGCTGCAGTTTGGCAAGCTCTTTCTCAAAGTGTTCCTTGGTTTTTTGGTTCCACTTCTTATTTTTCCCTTTTTTACGCATTTCCTCTATCTCCTGATCGTGAGAAACGCCACCCAGTTCTTCCTGAATGGTTTTCATTTGCTGATGCAGGAAGTACTCACGCTGCTGTTGGTCTAAGTCAAAACGCACCTTACTCTGGATGTCGTTTTTAAGTTCCAGCTTTTGCAGCTCAAGGTTCATGTGGCGAAGGGTTTCCAGCGCACGCTCCTTAAGGTTGTTTTTAGCAAGAAGCTCCTGCTTTTCCTTAACCGAAAGGCTCATGTTTGAAGACACGAAGTTTACCAAAAACGATTCACTTTCAATATTTTTGATAGCAAATGTAGCCTCTGTAGGGATGTTAGGGCTCTCCTTAATAATCTGGATAGCCAGTTCCTTAATCGATTCGATAATAGTAGCAAACTCTACCTCTCCTTTTTCAGGGCGCTCCTCGGCTACCTCTTTAATGGTTGCACGCAGGTAAGGCTCCTCTGTAGTTACCTGATCAATTTCAAAGCGCTTTTTACCCTGAATGATAACGGTTGTGTTACCATCGGGCATTTTAAGTACTCGAAGTATACGGGCTACCGTACCTACTTTATGAATATCGTTTGCAGTAGGCTCTTCAACCTTCTCATCTTTTTGAGCCACAACGCCAATAATCTTACCGCCGGCGTTGGCTTCGTTTATTAGTTTGATAGACTTGTCGCGGCCTGCAGTAATAGGAATTACCACCCCCGGGAAAAGCACCATATTACGTAACGGTAATATAGCGAGGTCATCGGGAAGCTGCTCATTATTCATTTCCTCTTCATCCTCCGGAGTCATTAACGGAATCAATTCCGCATCTGTATCCAGTTCCTGAAGTGACAAACTGTCAATATTTAGTATTTTCTGATTAGACATGCTTATTATAAGTCATTTTGTCATTAAACATAGATGCAAAAATAACTCCCTTGTTTCAATAAGGGAAATTATTTAACTGAATACCAGTAATTACAGGGTATTTACCGGTATAGTAACGCAGTATTAAGGCAATCATTATGCCACAGTAGTTATTTACTTTTTATTATGAAAAATCCGCCCTTTAGGCGGATAGCGTGACTATATTAATCTTTTTAATCCTGAGTAACAGGCAGCGTACCTGTATATGGAATTTTCTCAAACACGCCTGCAGTCACTTCTGCTGTTGTTGTATCATACATATGATAAGCTAAAAAGCTAAAAGTACCCGAAATAGTATGGTTTTGAGTATCAATTTCAGTCACGTTAACCGTACCGTTTGTTTGCTCATTTTCATCTTTGCTCCAATAACCTTCTCCTCCTTTTTCTATATAAAATTCAACATCATTATAAGTTCCTTCTCCCTGAATCCGGAAAGAAAAACTTACACCTACACTTGATGGCTGATTGGCAAATTGGCTATGAGCCACAATCTCAATCATATCATTATACATAGTAGCCTTTTTTTCATCGTTCTCTCCGGCTATATAGGTTTTTTCTCCGTTAAAGTCATATGTAACATAAGGTGCTGTAAGTTGAAAATCGTCGTCGTTGCTGCATGACACAACAGTTAACCCAATAAAAAATAAGGTAAACAGTAAAGAAATCTTTTTCATAATAAGGTGTGCTTGATTATTTTTAATGAATAACGTTTTTAACTGCAAATTATTATAAAAGTAGAACGCCCCACTTACGTGAGGCGTTCCGGTAGATATAGTAGTTTGAGTTAGTAGTTCGAAACTAAAATTTTAGAAACTGTAATCCACATCAAAAGTACCTTCTGTAACCGTTACGGTTCCCTCACTACCTGTAGCAGTAAAGGTAAATGTACCTGCTATTCTTGTTTCTGTTTTACTGTTTATGGTTACACTCCCTGTTGTAGCCATATACATAGCCTCTGGTGATGTAGTGGTATATCTTCCTCCTACAACATCTTCAAGTATATTACCTGTAATATTGTATGTTCCCGGATTTAAAGAAGCCTTCATGCTTACAATAACTTTATTTTGGTTAGCATCAAGTCCGTTTATGCTTATTGTTTCACCTAAACCGCCATCAGCAACTGCCACAGCAACATTAACTACAGGAAAGGTTGTACCGTCTAAAACAGCGGTTAAAACATCGTCTCCTGTTTCGCCACCACCAGGCATATTACCCTGATAAGTAACATTGGTAAACGAACCGTTTGTAAATTCAATTGGTGCAACTTCCTCCTCGTCGTTGCTCCACCAGCCTGTAAAGCTAAAAGTACCCGATACAGTTTTGTTAACAGTATCGATATTTGTAATGTTTACAGAACCGGAAACCTGCTCCAGGTTAAAATTGATGTACTGGTACTCTTCACCTGCCGGTTGGTAATACATTAATAAATCGTCACCGCTAAAAGAACCTACTTCAGGGTTTGGAACTAAAAAGGCAACTTGTTCGGTATTAGCACCGCTGCCTCTGTATCCGCTAATAGCAAGCATACCATCGTTAATAACAGCTGTTATGGCTGTAGCTTCATAAGTCTGACCGCTAAAGTCTACTTTGAATGTTCCCTGTGAAGTTCCCGGATTACCAATATTGTCTAATAATACCGGATCTACCGGTTCTGTATCACAGGCTACAAAGCCTATGGCCAAAAACAGAAGTGTAAATACCTGTACAATTTTCATCTTTTTCATAACTTCTTTTTTATTTTATTCTTAATTAAGCGTGTACGACACAAGCGTGCTGCTTGATGTAAAAGTACCGCTTTGTGATTCTGATTTTATAGGTCCCACATCTTTAGCGAACCAGTAATAAACCGTTAGCACCATACCCGGTGTAAGGTTGCTGGTAATGGTTTGTGTTTGTTTTACCTTAATTACATTTTCATAATTAACGCCATTTACGGTAACAGATATTCCTTTTTCCTGGATTATGTTCTCGATATGGAAGTTCATAACCATTGGAGCAAGTGTTACACCCGGCATTTGATAACTGGTTGTCTGCTGTACATCCTGTGTCCAGCTTTGACCCGGTTCAAGATAATCTTTAAGTATGGTATACTCATAAGGTGAAACGGTAATCTGCATACCCTGTTCATCAGGAACAATTACACTTATCCTAACCGAGTAATCTCCGTTATTGTGACGTAATAGGTTTGTAGCCTCTCCGGTAAGGTCACCCGTACCTGAACTGGCAAAACTATAATTAACCCTATAATATGTATTACCGCCTATAGATTCGGTGCTTGTTATTTTCATTGGGCTTTCGCCTTCGTCTTCCACATCAAAAACCCACTCGTTATTTAATGCCATTGGCCAATAGCTACCATCACTCGTACCGGGATTGGTAGGATTGTTAGGGTTTGTACCCGGATTTTCCGGATTATTAACATTGTCTAAAAGAACCGGATCTACAGGTTCTGTATCACATGAAACAAAACTAAGTGCTGAAAGAAACAGTACTACAGCCGATAATCTTTGTAATTTCTTCATTTGGTTTTTGCTTGTTAGGTGTCCAAATATAAATTATTTTTTTTAATATCTTAATGTTTTTTTAATACACGCATCAGTAAAAAGATACCTATTACAAAGAATAATGTAAGGAATACGACAGAATAACGCATACTTCCAAAATACTGGTCAATAGCACCATAAAGCACCATACCTATTACAATACCTATCTTTTCGGTAACATCATAAAAACTGAAAAATGATGCAGTATCCTGAGTTTCAGGCAACATTTTAGAATAGGTACTTCTTGAAAGCGACTGTATACCCCCCATTACAAGACCTACAAAACCTGCCGTTATATAAAAGTGTATAGGCAGCGTTACAAAAAATGCAGCCACACAAATTACAGCCCACACACAGTTAATACCTATAAGTGTTTTAATGTTTCCGTATTTTGCAGATAATCTTGAAGTTATAACAGCACCGGCAACAGCTACAAGCTGTATTAGCAGTATACTTACAATAAGTCCCATTTGTTTACCGCCTTCACCCCATTGTACTTCTTTAGCTCCAAAATAAGTTGCCACAAGCATTACGGTTTGTACTGCCATACTGTATACAAAAAATGCCCCTAAGTAACGTTTTAGCATAGTGGTTTGCTTTAGCTGTCTCCATACTTTGCGTAGTTCCCTAAAGCCGTTAAGCATAACATCTCCGGTTACTTTATTCCTTTCTTTATTTCCTTTTGGTAAATAATAATAAGTGTACTGGCTAAAAAGTATCCACCACACCCCTACCGATACAAACGACCAACGCATGGCTTTTTCGGCAGCTTCATTATCATTACCTTCAATACCAAACCACCCCGGCTTCATTACCATAACAAGGTTAAAAATAAGCAGTATAACACTACCTATATATCCTAACGAATATCCCTTAGCGCTCACACCATCCTGTTGTTCCGGGTGAGCAATATCAGGCAGGTAGGAGTTATAGAACACAAGACTGCCCCAAAATCCTATAAGTCCGAAAAAGTAGCATACAAGACTCCAGTAAATGTCTTCAAGACTAAACCAATACAACCCTATACAAGACAGCGCACCTAAGTAGCAAAAAAGCTTAAGGAACACTTTTTTGTTTCCGCTGTAATCGGCAATACCCGAAAGCAACGGCGAAATAAACGCCACTACCAAAAAGGCAAAAGCGGTTACAAAGCTCATTAGCGCGGTATCTTTTACATTACTGCCAAAAACAGCAATATACTTCTCCCTTTTATCAAAAAGCAGATCATAAAATATGGGAAAAACCGCCGAAGCGATTACAAGGCTGTAAACAGAGTTGGCCCAATCGTAAAACGCCCAGGCATTAAGAAGCTTTTTATCGCCCTTTTGTAATTGTACTGACATACTTAATTATTTGGTTTGTTTTGCCAAAACTAACTTATTTTTTGGATTATAGGATTATCGCAGCGTTAGATTTTAGTATGTAGTGAACAGTGTACTTGTCATGTCGATGGCAGGAGACATCTCTTACTCATGAGATTCCTCCATTACGCTATCGCTACAGTCGGAATGGAAAAAACAGATTGCCACGTCGTTCCTCCTCGCAATGACAACGCTAAGTATTTTTTCATTAATCTAAAGGGGTTTTCAATGCTTTGCAACGCCAGTTAACCTCATAAAACAAACCCTTTTCATCATCAGTCTTTACGTAAAGGTAAACTTTGCTGAAAAACCTTTCAGGATAATAAGGCGGTGGTACAGGGCGTTTATCCTGACTGTTTTTTATGTATTCTTTTGTTTCTTTATCACAAAGATACTGAAGCCTTTTATTTGCCTCTGTTTTACTTAGCAATTTGTCTTTAATATCAATATATTTTATTTCTTGCGGTTTCTTCCTTAGGGTATCAAATTCAAATTTATCTTCGCGAATGTAAGGTTCTTCCCTAAACTCAATATTATTATATTTAAGCTCTTTACTGGTGTTTTGAGTATTATCATTAAACTCAATATAAATCACTTCTCTAAACAGGTCGTCATAAAAATTAAAACCATTTGCCGCATCCAGCAGTTTTTGCCTTTCCTCTGCTCCCGGATATCCATACTCAATAGCTTCATGTGGTGCATAACTCTCAAGTACCGACATAAGTTCGCCCTGATGTATCTCTATGCTACAGGTACCGGCATCGAAAATAACAAGTTCTTCTCCCGTATCCTTTTTTGTAATGTTAAGCATCCCGCTTTTTATTTGGGTAGTAGCGTTTATAAGCTTAAGAAGTTTTGTTTTTTCGGCAGCATCGGTAATCTCGCTGCTTTTAAGTACATCTTCGCTATATGCGGTATGTATGTAGCGGTAATACTTAAACATTTTAACATTAGTTAAAACAACAAGGTAACTCGAACTTTTTCCCAAACTCCACGGACTATATGCCTGTGTTTTTATAATAAGTGCATTTTTATCATCTAAACCCAACTCCTCTATATAGGGATTTTGGCGCAACTGACTCTTTTGAAACTCAAAAGGTTCAACTCCCGGTATATCCTGAGCCTGTAAAAAACTACAGAGTAATAAAAAGAATAGAGTAAGCTGAATTTTCATGCTAGTCATTTAAGAAGGTGTTGTTACTATTTCAAATACGACAAAAAAACTTATTACAAGAATAGCCACAAACGCCATTAAATATACCCACCATATCCTGTATTCTTTTGACACAAAAAAACGGACCAATAAACAGGCAATAACAGCAGGGATCAAAGATATTCCTATTACGATACTCAAAAGAGCAACCACATCACCTGTAAGGAAAAAAAGTTTTATCATGACTTTGTAATAATAAGTTCAAAAAAGACATCATCAACAGCTATTGATTTATGCAGTTCTTCAAGATTTTCAACATCATAACAATGTATATGCACCGAGTAAGGGTGGCCAACCATTCTGCTCATAACAATACCCAACGAATCGTTTATAAAAACATTTCCTGTAGGCCCTGTTGGAAAAACATCCTGAAGGTATTTCTTTACAACAATAGGTTTTCCGTTCAGTTTAAATGTTTTTTGAGAAAGGTACTTAAGTTCGTCCCTTAAAACAACATTGGTTTTGGTTATTGCAAGGGTATCTGTATAATCCATCATATACCTGTAAGGATAAATGTATGTAAGTGTATCTTTAACCTGTATCCTTTTAAGACTCAAGGAATCTCTCTCAAAATAATTTAGCGTATCAAAACTTACTCCTTTAATATCTGTAGTGCATTTTATATGATATAAAGACAGTTTTATTTCCCGTTCAGTTTGAACAGTTACTGTGTCTTTTTGCTTACACGATAAAGCTAAAAGAAATAATACGGGTAAGGTGATTAGTTTTTTCATACCCGAAAGATAGTAAAAAAGTATTCTGTCATAGTTAACATTGTACTTGCCATGTCGACCGAAGAAAGACATCTCTTACTCATGAGATTCCTCCATTACGCTATCGCTACAGTCGGAATGGAAAAAACAGATTGCCACAGCCTGCCACGCACAGCGGGGTCGTTCCTCCTCGCAATGACAAAAGAACAATAAAAAAAGCCCCGCTTTCGCGGGGCTATATATTATAAACAGATGTCTCACATCTCTTATCTTTTATCTCTAAGTCTTATTTATCTTATTTAAACGTTACCCCAAACTTAGCTGCTTCAGCTTTAGCCTCAGGAATCATTTTTTGAAGGTTGGCAATCCTAGTGGCATCACTTGGGTGTGTACTAAGCAGTTCAGGAGTACCGCCACCACCCTGAGCCGACATTCTTTGCCAGAAAGCAAGCGCATCATCAGGGTTGTATCCTGCAATAGCCATAAGTATAAGTCCGTATTTATCAGCTTCGCTCTCGTGGTTTCTGCTAAATGGCAATACACCCAAAACATTAGATCCTACCCCATAAGCCTGCATATATATTTGCTGTGCAGCCTCACTCTCTCCGGTTGTTGCAGCACCTAAAACGGCAGCACCTACCTGTTGTGCCTGTTGTGCCGTCATACGCTGACCACCGTGGTTAAGTAACGCGTGCGATATTTCGTGACCTAATACTGTTGCAAGTCCCGCCTCAGTTTTAGTAACCGGTAATATACCTGTATATACCACAATTTTACCACCCGGCATACACCATGCGTTTAACGCCGGATCTTGTACCAGCTTATATTCCCACTGATAATCTTTTAAATACCCCTGATACCCGTTAGCGTTAAGGTATTTCTCTGCAGCGGCAGCAATTTTTTGCCCTACAGTAGTTACCATCTTAGCATCAGATGTACCGGTAATTACCTTGTTTTCCTTTAAAAACTCGTCATACTGCTGAAAAGCCGCCGGAAAAATCTGGTCGTTAGATACGGCATTAAACTGCGTTTTACCTGTAAAAGGATTTGTGGTACACGCAAAAAACATCATCAGTATAAAACCTGATAATACTAAAACACTCTTTCTCATAATCGCGTAGAATTGGTTATCCAGTTCAAAATTAGTAAATATTTTCCTGTAATCTTCCTAATAAATACCACCAGTCAGTTAAAATATTGTGAAGGTTTGCACATTAATATTTTACTTCCTCAATACCAGCGCGGCAGCTAAAACTTCGGCTATCTCCCCTACCGGAATATCTGCTTCAGGATTTACGGCAAAGGTTTTCATACGGGCACGCTTTTCCTGTTTGAGTTGAGGGAAGTCCAGCAGCTTTCCGTCTACAAACCCAATATAAGGCTGTCCTGTTTTCTTATCGGTCCATAAATAGCATAGCATTTTGCCTTTAAAGCAAAAAAACGGCATGCCATATTTCCAGTCTTCGGTAATACCGGCATCAAACTTAGCGATATAGTCACGCAGGTACAGCATACAGCTTTTTACGGGTTCCTGTTTCTGCAAAAAATAATTATCAATAGGACGAAGCATTTAATTCAATTTTAATATAGTGTAAGGTAAGAAATTTCTAACTTGCAGGTATTAATCGCATCTCATTATGTCTATAAACAGCGGCTCACAACGCCAAAGTATGGCTATACCCAAGCCTATACGCATTACGGCTAAAATACTGGAAGCCACATCGGTAAAAATGGCGGCCAAGTTTGCCATGAAAATATTTATTACCCCCATTAAATTCCCTATACCAAAAAGGGAAGAAAAAATGGATACCGAAAGCAGGCAGGAATTTATAAATATACCCGCATTAAACAAAAAGATAATGGTTTACCATTATGGTGAATCGGATAAAAAAGTACTTCTGGTACACGGCTGGAGCGGACGCGGAACGCAACTGCACTCCATTGCCGACAAGATGCTTAAAAAAGGGTACAGCACCATTAGCTTTGATGCTCCTGCACACGGAAAGTCGCCAGGTAAGACCAGCGACATGACCGAGTTTATTGCCTGCATACTTGAACTGCAAAAAGTATACGGTCCGTTTACATTTGCCATAGGGCACTCCCTGGGCGGTATGAGTGTACTAAATGCTATAAAGCGCGGGCTACAGGTAGATAAGGCGGTAATAATAGGCAGCGGCGATGTGATAAAAGATATAATGGATCACTTTATAAATCAGTTAGGCATGAATATTGGTACTGGTAACCTGATGATAAAGCTGTTTGAAAAGAAGTTTGGCGAAACCATCAATACCTATTCAGCGTATATAGCAGCACAGGCAGTTACTGTACCCGTTATGGTTGTTCACGACGAAAACGACACCGATGTACCTGTTACCGCTGCACACCATATTCACAGCCATTTGGCAAACAGCCAACTGGTTATTACGCAGGGTTTGGGGCATCGCAAAATTTTGGGCGACAGTACGGTCATCAAAACGTTAACCCAATTCTTACTAGCATGAAAAAAATAATGGCCCTACTAATCCTGTTCAGCCTAACGGCATGCAACGGGCAAACAAAAAAAGAAAAAGAAACAGCAAAAACCGAAGCCAAAGGACAGTTTAAGGTAAACAAAACCGATGCCCAGTGGAAAGAGCAGCTTACCCCTGAGGAATATGAAGTACTTCGCCAAAAAGGAACCGAACGCGCTTACACCGGCAAATATGATGAGTTTTTTGAGGATGGTGTATATGTATGCGCTGCCTGCGAAAACCCTTTGTTTAAATCAGACAATAAGTTTAATTCTCACTGCGGATGGCCTTCGTTTGACGAGGCTATAAAAGGTTCGGTTGTTTATAAAGAAGATTTTACTCACGGTATGCACCGTACCGAGGTAATGTGTGCCAACTGTGGCGGGCACTTAGGCCACGTGTTTGATGACGGACCTAAGGAAACTACCGGAAACCGTTTTTGTACCAATTCGGTATCAATTAAGTTTATACCTGCCGAAGAGCTTAAAAAAACTAAAAACCAGTAAGTAAATGAAAGACTATAAAGTAAACAAATCTGAAGCCGAATGGAAAGAACAGTTAGGCTTTGAACGCTATAAAATACTTAGGCAAAAAGGCACCGAGTTCCCACACTCCGGTAAGTACAACCTGCATTTTGAAAAAGGAACTTATGTATGCGGAGCGTGTGGCGAACCGCTTTTTGCTTCCGACTCAAAATTTGATTCCCGTTGCGGATGGCCTTCGTTTGACGAAGCACTACCGGGAAAAATTGAATATGTAAAAGATACCTCTCATGGTATGGTACGTACAGAGATAATGTGTGCCAATTGCGGCGGACACCTTGGCCACGTATTTGATGACGGACCTACTCCTACAGGGCAGCGTTACTGCGTTAACTCCCTGTCGGTTGATTTTAAAGAATAATTTTTACAGATACTAATCCCCGCAATAGCGGGGATTTTTTTGTTTATGTATGTCATTGGGAGCGGACACAACTAAATATTTTTTTGAGTAAATATTAATTTATTATACACATTTCAACATCCATAGTTTGAATTAAATTATCTCTAACTATATTTTGTTTTTACCTATATTCGTATAAAATAGCCTTACTATGTTTGAAATAATCACTCTTATAGGTGGCGTACCTAAGCCAAGAAATAATCCTGCTAAACTTATTGAATGGGATTGGACTGACCAAGATACGTTAGCTTTAGTTATCAAAATTACTTTTTTAATTTTGATAATGTATATTTTACAAAGATCTCTTTCTAATAATAAAGAAATTGAAAAAAAAGTTGAGGAAAATTTAGATAAAATTTCTGGCACTGTAAAAAACATAGACTCTGATGGTAGTAATGTCTTGTTATTAATGATAACTCATGTCCGTGAATTAAGAGGTTATTATTCCTTGACAAGGAAACAAGCTATTTCATCATTTATAGCAGCTTTAATGATTTCAATAATTGGTGTTCTAATTTTTTTTAAAGGTTTATTATTTTCATCTGAAAATTCTATTTCATTATTATCCACAATAGCAGGAGCAATTGTCGAAATTATTGCTGGTCTATTCTTTTGGCTATATAGTAAAGCTCTTGACCAACTTAGCCTTTTTCATATAAGCTTACAAAGATCCGCTAACGTATTACTTTCAATACAATTAGTTGATAAAATATCTAATGAAGAAAAAGACTCTGTCTATAGAGAGATTGTTCTTAAAATCATTGATTCCGAATATAAGATTGAGCCAAAATAATATTTTCAAATGAAGCTATGGCATCAGGCTCCGTAGCGTAAAGAAAATTACAAGCAAAGTGTAAAAAAGCATCCGCTGTTTGAGGCGACAGCCGAGTTCGGATGGTTTAGCCGAGTACAGTAATTTTTAGCTTAAGGAGTCATAGCCTTGACTTTTTGGTTCTTTTGTGTCAAGACAAAAGAAGAAGTATTTTGTAATAAATGTAACACTCTGTTTGTCATGTCGAACCGGAGGGAGACATCTCTTATTACTCTTTATTTAAATTTATTAATCTTTGAGATTCCTCCATTACGCTATCGCTACAGTCGGAATGGAAAACAGATTGCTTCATCCTTCGCAATGACAATTACGAGTGATTCAACACACCCCTAACCCCTCTCAAGAGGGGAACTGAGCACCCGACCTGAAAACTGATTACTGAACACTCAATACTGACTACTCGTTTTCCACAACAAGAATCTCTACGCGGCGGTTAGCGGCGCGTTCTTCCTCATTGTTTTCCGGTAACGGATAAAGTGGTTGTGAAGTACCCAAACCTTCAAACGAAAGTCGGCTCTTAAGCACGCCATACTGCTGAAGGAACATAAATACGGCCTTTGCCCTTTTGGTACTCAGGTCACGCGGATCGCCTTCCATACAGCAAATATGCCCCTGTATCTTGATTTTAAGCTTAGGGTGTAAGCGCATAACTTCCAGCAGCTCAAACAACCTTGGTCTTGACTCCTGAGTTATGGCAAAAGTATTTTCATAAAAGTTAAGGTTCTTCATAGCCAGGTGCTCACCCGGTTTTGCCGTACCCACTTTTTTCATAAAAACCGTATCCAGTATTATCTCATCGGTAGTACCGTTAGGATTGCGAAGTACAATCTTCTCTGTATATACTATAGGTTTCTTTTCCGGTTCCGGTTTAGGCTCTTCCTCTATACCTAAAATTTCGTTTTCACGGTGCAGTTCATCCTTACGGATGTAAAATATATCTACTCTCCTGTTTTTGGCCTTTTCGTCATAATGCTTATGAAGCTCACCAAAACTGCGGGTTTCAAAATCGTCCCTTATTTTAATGTTCCCGTTTATAAGTCCGAATACATACGCAACCCTACGCTGTGCCAGTGTATCGTTAGATGTTATCGTACCATCCTCGTCGGTAAAACCGTTAATGGAAACAATTTTTGACTCCTTGTTTGCAGCCATCCATGACTTAAAGATTCGCATCTGGTCAGAAGCAGGATCAATCTCATATTTATTGGAATCAAAATAAAGAGAATATTGCTTTTGGGCAGTTGCGGTAAACGACAGCAAAAAAAACAGTATTATTAAAACGGGGTTTCTCATTTTTATGTTTTCTGATACATTACGAAAATAACCTTTTATTTATTACAAAAAAGTTAATTCTCTATTATCTCAATCTCTACACGCCTGTTGGCATTACGCTCGTCTTCATTTTTTTCGGGTAATGGATAAACAGGATGACTGCTTTTAAGTCCCTGGTAGGATAACCTGCTTTTATCTATCCCGCTACGAACCAAATAGCCATAAACCGCTCTAGCCCTTAAACGCGAAATATCTCCTGTTTCAACCATTTCACAGCAAATATGCCCCTGTATATCTATTTTAAGCTTAGGGTTATCACGCATAATAATGAAAAGATCATCCAGCACAGGCCTTGACCATGGCACTACAATATCAGAATAGTTATAAAAATAGAGCTCCGGTAGCTTTAGCTTATCTCCAACTTTAGACTGTTTTACTTTTTTGGCAAAATCAGATTCCGTCTTTTCAATAACTTCTGCAACAACAGGCAAACCATAATACACTTCAACCTTACGGTTTTTTGCCTGCTCTTTATCCTGCTCAAATTCTTCGCCTAAAGCCTGTATCTCAAAATCTTCGGCAAAGGCTATTTTATTTTTCTGCAACCGGTTTACAACATCTTTAGCCCTGCGTAACGATAAATTCCTGTTATAGGGTATACTGCCTACACTATCGGCACAACCTACTACTTTTAGTATTACTGCATTTTTATTTTCCTTTAACCAGTTATCAAATCCGGCTATAGACGAACTGTTAGCCTCATCAATATCAAAGTCAAAATAAACGGTATGCTTTTGCTGTGCCTGAGTAAAGGTAAAAATGGCAAGCAATAGTATGGTAAAGGTGAGTTTCATTATAAACTAATTAGCAATTATTTCTATTTCAACTCTTCGGTTAGTAATTCTTTCTCTTTCATTCATCTCAGGAATATTGTATATTGGAGAACTTCCTCCAAAATCCTTATATGAAAGTCTGGAATGGGGAATGCCGTTATTTACCAAATAACTATATACTGCTTTAGCCCTGTCCATCGACACTGGGTGCATTGCTGTCTTTTCACAGCATATATGACCCTGTATTTGAATTTTAAGATTAGGATTATTTTTCATTACCATCAATAGCTCTTCCAGAACAGGTATCGATTCCGGTAAAAAATGAGCTGAATTACCATAAAAATTTAAGTTCTCTAATCTTAGCTTATCTCCTAATTTAGATCCTTCTACCCTACGGGCTAATTCTTTTTTTTCCGGTTTTGGTTCAGAACTGATCTCTTTAGATAGTGTATAATATATCTCCACCTTGCGGTTCTTTGCCTCATTCTCATCCTGCTCAAAATCCTCTCCAAAGGCTTTTACCTCAACATTATTGTTTACGGCAATACCATAAGCCTTAAGCCTGTTTAGTACATCATCTGCCCTGCGTTGTGAAAGATCTATATTATAATCGTTGCTGCCTTTGCTGTCGGCATAACCATACACTTTTTCTACAATGGCATTTTTGTTTTGAGCCATCCAGTTATCCAGATTGGAAACAGACGAACTGTTTGCCTCATCGATATCAAAATCAAAATAAACGGTGTGTTTTTGCTGGGCATGTGTAAAGAAAATAACAGCCAGCATAAGTAAAGTAAAGGTGTGTTTCATGAGGGGTTGGTTAATTCTTTTAATAGAAACGCCCCTTCTTACCAGTTTAGTATAAAAAAGCCCTGCGCAATGCGCAGGGCTTTCAGTTTTATAAGGTAAGCTATTATCTTGTAAATAATAACTCTCTGTATTTAGTAAGTGTCCATAACTCATCGTCAACAAGAAGCTCCAGTTTGTCACAGTGCTTTCTAATTACATCAAAGTAAGGTTTTACGTTATCGCAGTAAGCAGTTGCCATTTCCTCAGTACTGCTAAGGTTGTTAGCTTTTTTACGCTCTTCAGTCATTTCTTCCACTTTAGAGTTGATACCCGCAATGTGCTCAGAAATTTCTTTGATAAGGATAATCTGCTCTTTACCGATTGTTTCAAAATCCTGACCAAATATCTCTTTAAGACCTTTTACGTTCTCGATAAGAATGTTTTGGTAACGGATAGCTGTAGGGATTACGTGGTTACGAGCAATATCGCCTAACACACGGCCTTCTATCTGGATTTTTTTAACGTACTCTTCCAGTTCAATTTCATAACGAGCCTCAACCTCAACGTGGTTCATTACGCCAAGTTCTTCAAATAAAGCAAGAGATTGTTTAGAAACTTTAGCTTTAAGCGCCTGTGGAGTAGTTTTGTTATTGCTTAGTCCGCGTTTTGCAGCCTCTTTCTCCCACTCATCGCTGTAACCGTCACCTTCAAAAAGGATGTTTTTAGTTTCTTTGATGTACTCTCTTAAGATGTTAAAGATAGCATCGTCTTTCTTCATGCCTTTAGCAGCAATTAGAGCGTCAACCTCTTTCTTGAAGTCTTTAAGCTGTTTAGCTACGATAGCATTAAGAATTGTCATTGAGTTAGCACAGTTAGCGCTGGAACCTACTGCCCTGAACTCAAATTTATTACCTGTAAAGGCAAACGGAGAAGTTCTGTTTCTGTCAGTATTATCAAGTAATACATCCGGAATTTTACCTACTACGTTAAGTTTAAGATCTGTTTTTTCTTCAGGAGAAAGTTTACCGTTAGATACACCTTCTAACTCCTCAAGAACTTTTGTAAGCTGCTGACCGATGAATACAGAAATGATTGCCGGCGGTGCCTCGTTAGCTCCAAGTCTGTGATCGTTTGAAGCAGAAGCGATAGAAGCTCTCATCAGCTGCTCGTTAGTGTAAACAGCTTTAATAGTGTTGATAAAGAAAGTAAGGAACTGTAAGTTGCTCATTGGCGTTTTACCGGGACCTAACAGGTTAACACCTGTATCTGTAGCAAGCGACCAGTTGTTGTGCTTACCGCTACCGTTTACTCCCTGGAATGGCTTCTCGTGGAAAAGCACTTTAAAGTCATGGCGCTCTGCAACTTTTTGCATTACATCCATTAGTAATGAGTTGTGGTCTACAGCAAGGTTAGTTTCCTCAAATATAGGAGCAAGCTCAAACTGGTTAGGAGCAACCTCGTTGTGACGTGTTTTTACAGGTATACCTAAAAGCATACACTCGTTTTCAAGGTCTCTCATATAATTAAGAACCCTTGTAGGGATAGAACCAAAATAGTGGTCTTCTAACTGCTGCCCTTTAGCAGAAGTGTGTCCTAAAAGTGTACGTCCTGTAAGTGTAATATCCGGTCTTGAAGCAGCAAGGGCTGCATCTATAAGGAAATATTCCTGTTCCCAACCAAGGGTTGGAGTAACTTTCTTAACGTTTTTATCAAAGTAACGGCATACATCTGTAGCAGCTTCGTCTATAGAATGTAATGCACGTAATAATGGAGTTTTATAGTCAAGTGCCTCACCTGTGTAAGATACAAACACAGTAGGTATACATAAAGTAGTACCAAATATAAAGGCTGGTGATGTAGGATCCCATGCAGTATAACCACGAGCTTCAAAAGTATTACGAATACCTCCGTTAGGGAAACTTGAAGCATCCGGCTCCTGTTGTACTAACTGGCTACCACCAAATTTTTCGATTGGGTCGCTACCGTCAAAAGAAGTTTCGAAGAAAGCATCGTGCTTCTCTGCTGTAGTACCTGTTAATGGCTGGAACCAGTGAGTATAGTGAGTTACACCTTTAGAAAGAGCCCACTCTTTCATACCCATAGCTACATAATCAGCCAGTTTTCTTTCAATTTTTGTTCCATACTGTACAGCCCCTTTTACTGCCTGATATGCCTCAGGTGTTAAAAATTGACGCATAGACTTGTCGTTGAACACATTGGTACCGAAAATAGCAGATTTACGGTCCAGTTCTTCTACTTTAACCGGCTTTCTGCCTGCGGTTTCTTTTAAGGCCTGAAAACGAATTGTTGACATGAAACTAAATTTTAAATTATTAATGATATTAAAAATCGATGCAAATATATAAATTTTTTGATTCAAAATTAAGATACCCCTATTTTTTAGGGGGTCATATTTCCAAATTTTACTAACTTAATAAAAATTACCCCTAAAATAAAAATACCCTACCCTAAACTTGACACTTACACAACTATTGCTTAACTTTATATTGCATTTTTTTCAAAAAAATTCTTACATCAGTTAAATAAAATTTAAAATTCTCAAAGCATTGTTAATTGTGTTAAATATTCCATAACCAAAACACGCCTTAGGTAAAGATTGTGGTAATTTTAGGTGATCGAAATTTGATAACCTAAATATATAAAAAAATGAACAGGAAAACAATGATAGGTATTGCAGCAGGAGCTGTAGCCTTAGCAGGTGTAGCTGCTTACTTTGCAAAGAGAAGGAATGACAGGAAAAATTTTGAAGCAAATGCCGCTCAGGCAAAAGACCATTTTAAAGGTAAATTAAACGAACTGCAACGTAAAGCCGGCAAAGAGCTTAAAAACGCCGCTGCCGAAACTAAAGAAGCAGTAAACAGCGCAAAAGAAAGAGCTAACGACTGGGTAAACAATGCAGCCCAGGCGTAAAAGATAATAAAAGGAAGTCCCTTATTTATTATTATAAACACTTTTGAAACCGGTTATAGCCTTTTATAACCGGTTTTTAAATCGATTAAAATTAACTGCAAAAAAAAGGAGCCACGCCATGAAAAACAGAAATAATGCCGGTAACAAATACCAGCAATACCCATTACTGATTGAACAGATCGTAAAGGATATAGACATTAATAAACCTTTACCCGAAATTGTAGTGATTACTACCTACCCCCCAAGGCAGTGTGGTATAGCTACCTATTCTCAGGACCTAATTAAGGCCCTTAACAATCAGTATGTGGATTCGTTTTCTATAAAGGTATGTGCACTGGAAAACAAAAACGAAAAACATACGTATACCGATCCGGATGTAAAATACATTCTTGACACATCAGAACCGGAATCATACATAAAACTTGCTAAGGCATTAAATGAAGACGAGAATATTAAAATTGTTCTTATTCAGCATGAGTTTGGTCTTTTTGCCGAAAGCACAAAAGAATTCAACGAGTTTATAGATGCCGTACAAAAACCGCTTACCGTGGTTTTCCATACCGTACTGCCTAACCCTGACGAAGTTTTTAAAGCTAACGTACAGCACATACTTAACAGGGTAGACTCACTTATAGTAATGACAAACAACGCGGCCGATATATTGGTGCGCGACTATATAATAGACCGTAGCCTTATTACGGTTATACCACACGGAACGCATTTGGTTCCGCATTCCGATAAAAACAACCTAAAGGCTAAGTATGGTTACCAAGGCAAGACCATTCTCTCTACTTTCGGGCTTTTAAGCTCAGGTAAGAGTATCGAAACTACCTTAGAGGCATTGCCGCAGGTTATCGAGAAAAATCCCGATGTGTTATTCCTTATTATAGGAAAAACACATCCTACGGTATTTTTACATGAGGGCGAAACGTACAGGGATTCACTTGTACAGAAGATAAACGAACTTGGCCTTGAGAACCATGTGGCTTTTATCAATAAATATGTGCCCCTGCCGGAACTGTTAGAGTACCTGCAGATGACAGATATTTACCTGTTTACTTCTAAAGACCCTAACCAGGCAGTAAGCGGTACATTCTCATATGCCCTTAGCTGTGGTTGTGCCATAGTATCTACTCCTATTCCGCATGCGCGCGAAGTATTGGCGGGAGATACAGGTATAACTTTCGATTTCGGAAATTCGCCACAACTTGCAGCAGCCATCAATAAACTGTTAGCCGACGATACGCTGCGCGAAACAATGGTATTAAACGGCCTGCATAAAATTATACATACAGCATGGGAAAACTCTGCCGTAGATCATGCCATACTATTGGAGCAGACTGCGGGAAACGCTATTAAGCTTCACTACCGCAATCCTGAAGTGAACCTTAATCACATTAAGGCTATGACTACCGATTTTGGTATGCTGCAGTTCAGTAAGCTAAACAAACCCGATAAGGCATCTGGTTATACTGTGGATGATAATGCACGTGCACTTATTGCTATGTGTCAGCACTATAAAAAATACAAAGACGAAAGTGTACTGCCATACATAAATACCTATTTAAGTTATATAGAATATTGCCATATGAAAGATGGCCGGTTTATTAACTATGTAGATCTTGATAAGAACTTTACAGAACAAAACAACAACGAAAATCTTGAAGATAGTTCGGGTCGTGCCATGTGGGCGCTGGGTTATTTGATATCTGTGGCAAATATACTACCTACAGAATATGTACAAAGGGCTGAGGCAATGTTCCAAAACTCTTTATCGTTAACAAAAGGTATTTATTCTACCCGTGCTATGGCTTTTGTTATTAAAGGGCTATACTACTATAACAGAACAATAAAAGACGACGATACTATTATATACATAAAACTCTTTGCCGACAGGATGGTGCAGATGTACCGCCATGAAAAAGAAGAGAACTGGCATTGGTTTGAGAGTTACTTAACGTATGCCAATAGTGTATTGCCTGAAGCATTATTACTTTGCTATACCATTACAGGAGAAGAGGTTTACAAAGACATCGCTAAGGAGTCTATGGACTTTTTACTGGATGTAATTTTTGACGAAAACTCTATTAAGGTCGTACCAAACGACGGATGGTATTTTAAAGGTCAGGAGGATAAAAAGCGTTATGGCGAGCAGCCTATAGATGTGGCCTATACCATAATGGCATTACGCAAGTTCCATGATATTTTTAAGGAAGAAAAATACCTTACTAAAATGGAAATGGCCTTTAACTGGTTTTTGGGTAACAACCATCTTCAACAAATTATTTATAACCCGTGCACGGGAGGTTGCTTTGACGGACTTGAGCAACACAATGTAAACCTTAATCAGGGTGCAGAGTCTACCCTAAGCTATTTAATGGCACGACTAACCATTACAAAATACTTTGGTAATCCCGATCAGATTTATTTCAGGAGAAAATTAAAAAACACGATTACCAAACATCTTGAGAAGTTTTAATTCGATTATGTTCATAAATGAAGAAAGCAGGCCTAAAGCCTGCTTTTCTTTTTGATATGGAAATCTGGTATTATTTCAATTTTAAGGTTTTCATATTGCTTTCGTCAATATTAAACTCTTTAATTACATTGTTGTAATCTGTAAGGTCTATTCTTGCAGAATTATCATATCCAGGTATAATTACCACCCTGAAAACCTGATTTTGAAGGAAGTTAGGATTTGTACCTAAATCATAATTAGCACCCATATAGAAAACAATATCGTTACGGGTAAAGTCAAAATCAAACTCTACATAATCACCATTATCATAGTAAATGGTTTTTGGTATCATTTCCCACACATCGCTATTGTTAACCACATCTTTTAAACGGTAAACTAAAATCATATCTGCTGGATATAATGCAGGATCTAAAATATATTGTGAAGTATAATACCCTGTATTATTATCAAAACTAAATGTTGCCTGATTAATTTCGAAAACCTCTGCTTCAAAATAATTATCGGTATTGTTATAAATTACATCCGGATCATCATCAACACACGACGATAGTGTAAACAAACCTACTACGCTTAAAAGTAAAAATATCTTTCTCATAATGTTAAAAGTTTTATTGTTTATAAAGGTATTTCCAAAAACTGAACCAAAAAATTATTTGTAGCGAAAAATAATGAAAAAAAATTTAAATACCTTTGTTTCAGTATGGAACAAAATCTCAAATTATACAAGGTTTTACTGGGCTGCACACCAAAAGGCCGTTTAACCGAACAGCACGATATTTTTTTTGGAATTGGTACCTCAATTGAGGAACTTATTTCTGATATGTATACTTTTTGGCCCGACGGAGGAAGGCTTCATGTAGACTGCTGGAGAGAAGTTACTCACGTAGGCGAATATGCCCTTACCATAACTCCTAAAAAAGATAGCAATAATGCCGAAAAACTGTTTTTTATAAACCTTGGCGGTTACAAGCCGGGAGATTTTGAAGAATACCATTACAAAACCCTTATGGTTGCCCAAACTATGGGCGAAGCGGTAAAAGCCGCCAAACAAACCACATTCTATAAACATTGCGGATTTAAGGGTGCCGAGTCGCACATAGACGATAAATATGCCCTGGATATAGACGACATGTATAATGTGGAAGATATACTCCTGCCCCATTACAAAGAAAAATATAGCTTCTCTATTACAAAAACAGCCCATCCTGTAGAAGATGAGCTGCATATAGGTTATTTAAAGCTGGGTGTATAGCCTTATATCTTTTTAATCTTTTTAAACTGTTTGTTTATAGGGATAATCATTTTTACCATGGTACCCCAACCCGGTTCGGCATCAATTTTCATTATACCGCCTATTCCGGTAACGTGGCTTTCCATCGTTTTCTTACGCGAATCGTTCCTGTCGCCTCCGGTACCGTTATCCTTAATAGATACCATTAGCCTTGTACCTGTAAACGACATACCAAAGAAAACTTTAGATGCCTGCGGATCTTCGCCAATACCTTCAAGACTTTCCTTAATGGCTGCGGTAAGCTCACGCTGACTCTCCTTTACAATAGTGTTTGTAGAAGGCTTATCAGGCATAGAGAACAATACCTCAACAGGACTGTCTTTAAAGTAGTTGGTTACATACTCTTGCGTGCTTGTAATATAGCTGGAAAGTGTAGTAGATTTTGGCGTAAGCAACCAAACAAGATCGCGAATGTTCTCCTCAATCATTTTGGTAGTATCCTGCATTGCCTCTCCGTTACTTCTAACGGTAGGCATACCATTTGTTTTTTCTACTATAGCTTCGCTCAGGTAGTTGATTTTAGAAAGCTTGGAATCGATATCAGAATGAATGTCCTGCACAAGGCGAAGGCGTTCCTGCCTTTCTGCCTCGTTATACATTCTTTCCTCACGAAGTTTTGTTTTAAGCTGTTGCTTTCTTCTCCAAAACCAGCCTATTACCAAAAGAACAAGTACAGAACATACTGCAATTATAATTATCCTTATTCTTTTTGTAGCCTCATATTCTTCCCTGCTTATGCTGTCGCCTCCGGCAGATACAGTTTCTTCCTCATCATCACCCGGCTGGCTAAACTTACGTTGTTTTTCATACTTAAGTTGTAATGCAGCCATTTGTTTTGCATGGTTAACATTAGTAAAACTGTCTTTTTTCTGCTCGTACAGTTTATGGTATCTTATCGACTCAGGGTATTGTTTAAGTTTTTCGTAAGCTATAGCCATACCCAGGCACGACTCTATTACCACCTCATTGTACTTCATTGAGGTTGCATCAAGGTAAGCCTGCTCATAAAGCCTTAACGACTCACTGTAGTCATCGTTAAGTGCATGCACTTTACCAAGGCTGCTCAGGGTTGCCGTTACGTTTCTCCTGTCGTCCAGTCCGGCGAAATAGCCCAACGCCTCTTTGTAATTAAGTATAGACTGTACATAATCGGTTTTCTTTCTGTAGGCATTACCCATTTTGCTAAGCGTATGCCCTGCTTCGCTGTTTTTACCCCTTGCACGATAAATGGCAAGTGCACGGCTGTAGGCATCAAGTGCCGGTTCCGGTTTTTGCTGAAGTTCATACACGCTGCCTATAGCAACAAGCGTTTCGGCTTCCAGCAGCTCGTTGTTAAGCTTTTTGGCTTCTTTTATACCGTAAGTATAATACTGAACCGAAAGGCCGTAGTCTTTCTCATCGGCATATACTTCACCAAGCGACTTAGATGTTGTTGCAATACCATTACCATCGTTAATGGCCTTAAAATTGCTTAGAGCCAAAAGATAGCTTTTAACAGAAGCTTTTGTCTGTTCGGCTTTATGGTATGCACCGCCTAAGCCTGCATAGGCTTTAGCCAAAGCTTTCTTGTCGCCTGCATCTGTAGCAAGGTCAACGCTTTGCTGAAAAGCATCTATAGCCTCCTGATAGTGGTTTTGTGAAATTTGTTTTGTTCCCTGGTTAAGGAAATACTCAGCATTCTCTTCCTGTGCGTAACAGTAGAAACTGAATAATAGCAGTAAAAACGGTAAGGTTTTCTTCATTAAAATTTTTGATTGGGCTTAGCAAAAATAGAAAATATCTCAATGCAATATAAACAAAATGTTAATTTCTCGCGTATTATTAAAAATAAATTATTGCAAGCATAAAAATGCACCTTAAGAATTTTCTTTCTAAACTGTTATAAAAAAGTAGAATTATTCCTACTTAATAAATTTCACAAAATGAGTAAATCCGTAATTTTAAAGGAGATAGCGATAAACATAAAAATTTGGCACAATAAATTACCGAGTCAAATTATTCTTATAAATTATTTTTAAATTTCTTCTTCAAAACTTTCAAAAGGAGTCGAAATTGTGATTGTTGTTCCCCATCCCGGCAAACTTTCAACAAAGGTTTCTCCGCCAATATTTTTAAGCCTTTTGTACAACGATTTTAGTTTTCCGTCATTGTAATCCACATAATTACCTGAACCATTATCTCTTACAGTTATCTGCATCTTGTCATCTTTAGCAGAAATACCTAAAAACACCTTGTTTGCCTTAGCTTTTACCGCTATGGCATTAAGACATTCTTTAAGTACAATAGCGAGCTCTTTTCTTGCCGAACCCGACATTTTTACCTCAGGCATATCTGGATCTACCGAGAAAACCGACTCCACATGATGGTTTTTTAAATACCCTGAAGCGAAATCGCACATACCGTTTGCCAAATTTTGAGGACTGGCATTTTCTCTTTCCAATGCCCAAACCAAGTCACTTATATCCTCGTGTATCTTGACCGTTACATTATGCAATGCCTCATTAGATACCCTTATGGAAGGAGCGCCTACTGACTTGCGACTAAGTTCATCGTTTAGGTAATACACCTCCCCCAGCCTGTTATCAAGATGGGTATAAAGTTCTTTTACACGGGTAAGCTTTTCGCTTTGCTTTCGCCTTTGAGAAGCCATTCGGGCCACCTGCTTTTTATATTTCTTTTTAATCCTTGCTTTTTGAAACCATACAAAAATCAAAAAAGAAGACATAACCGCAAACCCACCCGATATAGCTATAAGACTGTATTTATCATTCAGTAATGCCGACCGGTTGCCTGCCTCCAGTTTATTTATCTTTTCGGTAAGTGCCAGTATTTCCATCTGGCTCTTTGCCTTTTGGGTTTCATACCTCATCTGGGCTTTTGCATTTTCCTGCAAAGCTAAGCGTGCCTCAAGGCTGTCCCTTTTCTGCTCATAAAGCTTTTGGTATAAAATGGTATTTTCATACTCCTCCAGATGCTCATACGCTTTATAAAGTCCTTTGCAGGCATCTACCACCGCTTCGTCATACTTTATCTCTACCGCATCAAGATAGGCCTGTTTATGTAGCTTGAGGGATTCGTTATAATCGCCTGAACCGGCAAATGTTTCACCCAAATCATTAAGTGTTTCGGCAACTTTTTGCCGTTCGTCACTCTCATTAAAATATCCCAGGGCTTCTTTATAGTTTTGTTCTGCAAGATTATAATACCCGGTATGGTTGTAAACATTACCCATAGCGCTAAGCAAAACGGCTTTGCCCAGCATATCGTTATTGGTTTCATATATCCTGATGGCCCTCCTGTAAACCGAGAGTGCCATATCATACTTTTGCTGCTTTTCATACACTATACCCAGTCCGCCCAGGCTTCCCGCCTCAATATTGGGGCTCTTAGCCAAAAGGGCATATTGCTGTGCCTCTTTGTAGTACTGTATGGCAGCATCATACTCGTTTGCCAAAGTATAGAGCACAGCAACCTGCTTAGCGGTTTCGGCAATGCTTTTGTAGTTTCCCTGCTGTTTGTGCAGGCTAAGAGACTGTAAATAATAATCGAGGGCTTCCCTTGGCTGATCGGCCATGGTATAAACTGAACCTAAATAATTATAGCTGTTTATAAGGGTAAGTGTGTCTTTGCTTTTCTTTGCATGGTCTACACTCTGCATAAAGGCCATAATGGCTGCAGTATAGTTTTTTTGCTCAAAAGCCTGTTCTCCCTTATGCATAAAAGAAGAGGCTGTGGTAGTTTGCGCAGGGCTAGGTAACACGCATAATAGCACAACTGCAAAAAGTAAGGTTTTTTGCATAGGTATCTTCGTTAAGCGGGGATATATAAATGTAAGAAAAAAACTGTTACAAAATTCAAAATTTAAATAAATTTCATAAAAGGATAACGTTGCAAGCTTAATATGTTACATTACTACAACCCTTTATTTATAATGACTGTTTGAATTTTACACCCCAATTATCCCATTTAAGGTTACGTTAAATACTATTATTTTTTAAATAATTACTTCTACATTTAATAAAAAAAGAAAAACTATGAGAGGGATATTTAAGGCGCTTCTTGCAGGCTGGGGAGCTAAAAAACTGGGATTTGGGTGCTTTGGTACCATTATAGCCTTTATAATAATATACTACCTTTTAGGGTATGTGTTTTAAACAAAAAAGCCTCCCGATTGGAAGGCTTTTTTTATCGTTACGCTTTATTATTCGTATATAATTACAGTTTTTTGAAAATAGACATCACTACCAGAAGATATTCTTCGTATCTCTACAGGATAACCGTCTTCATCAAAAGAATATTCATAATAGGTATTAACATCTGTACTGTTAGCTTTGCTTTCTGTTAATATATAATTATCTGTGCACAAGGCTGCCAAATAAAAGTCCGCCCTAAACAGAACCATATTATTGGTAGAGCCAAATGAATTTCTGTATAGGTTTAAATACTGCCCCTTTACCTCGGTTTCATAATCGTAGGTATAATTTATTGTATATGGATTAAAGTTTGTACTGTTGCTAATGCGGGTATTAGAAACTATATTGTTACCTTGGTAGTTAACTTCCGTTATACTACTGTAAAATTCATTTTCATATTCCGTTTTATAAATAATCCCGTTGCCGTTCATATAATATATATTTGGTAACGTTCCTCCCGGATCATAATCGCCCGTTACCACATTATCCTCAATGTTATAAGTATATTCTCTTATTCTGTTTATTGAACTATCTTCATCATCTGCTTTCATATAAGTTAACCTTCCCTGCGCGTCATATTCAAATGAAGTGAAAGTATCATCTCCATAAATGGTATAGTAATTATAAGTTAAACTGTTAAGTCTCCCCTGACTATCATAAGAGTATTCTTCCATGCCGCTTATTACAGATGGATCCGGATCTATATATCCTAATATCTGGTGAATTTTATTATTCTCACACAAAATAACCTGATAAAGTGATTCGGTTTCTCCATTGAAACCATATTCCTCAATTCTCTTAATGTTTTTTTCAACGGGTGGTGTAGGGTCCGGATTTTCATTTACAGGATCGGTACTGTCATCAGAAGTACACGAAGCAAGCGACAGGAATGCGGCAAAAAATAATAAGCGTAGTTTCATAAGGGTGGTTTAATTGTTTAAGGCTGCAAGAAAGCAAAAAACTATTTTATATACAATAAAAAAATCTTCCCGATCGGGAGGCTTTTTTTATTGGTATTCAATTACTCTTTCGCTAACTACATTTCCATTTAGTATCTCTTTTCTTCTAACAGGATAACCTTCCTCATCAAACTCATACTGGTAGGTATAAGTTTCATCGAGTTTGGTTAACGTTTTTAAATACTTATTTGAAGACTCAAGCACTAAACCAAAACCCGGATTACTTAATACAAGATTTGGCTCAAAGTTACCATACATGTTTTTATAAAAATTAAGGTAATCTCCTTTCGGCACTAAATTATTATCATAAGTACAGCTAGTAGTTGATGAGGAGGTCTCAGATACTACTGAGGCTAAATTGCCATCGTCATAAGTAGCTGTTGTTGTAGTTCCGTATGCTTCAATAGAGTAAATCTGATCTAAATCATTTACATAAAATTCATAGAATATTCCATTCGCCGGATTTTCACCGGAAACAGCAGTAATCTTACCGGGTTCATAGGTGAAAGTAATACTATCAATGGCTTCAGACTGGTCTTCTAAAGAATAAAAGTAAGTAGTATTTTTAATGATCCTGCCTGTAGAGTCAAATTCTTTCATAGTTTTAAGATACAGCATGTTATCTCTATACGACTCCGTTTTTTCAAGTAAGCCACTATCGTTATAAAAATATTCAGTTCTCTCATATCCCAATTCTTCAGAGATGACAAGTGAATGAAGGGTTTTTATTTTGTTGTTTTGAAAAAATAATACTCTTACAGGGAATGTATCTCCTTCATAGTAAGTAATCTTTTTTAATCTCTTCTCCTGTTCTCCGGAAACTGATGAATCATCAGACGAACAAGAGACAAGCGACAAAAATGCCGCAAAAAATAATAAGCGTAGTTTCATTAGTGTGGTTTAATTGTTAAAGGCCGCAAGAAAGCAAAAAACTGTTTTATATACAATAAAAAAAGCCTCCCTTATCGGGAGGTTTTTTTTTATTCGTAGGTTATGGTTTCTTCTGATAGAAGAACATTGTCTGAATACATATATCTATTTACAGGATAGCCATCTTCATCAAACATATAAGTATAACTAACATTAGTAAAAGGATTTTCAACTGAACTTATATACTTCGTATAACTCTTGTTCACAAACCCCCTTGCAAACAACTGATGATTAAGCACATTACCATTAAACATGTTTAAATCTGATTTTAAATAATGTCCTTTTACCTCTGTAGTGACATCATAGGTATATGTTGTTGTATAACCTTCCTTTGTATGGCTAACTATACAGTCATTGGCATACACAACCTCTTCTTCATCTACATTACCGGTTAATTCACTTACTATTTTATATACTATACCCTGAGAATTTAAATGGTAAGTTTTTGTTTCAGGAACTGTATTAACATAAACATCATTTACAGTTATGGTATTATCATCATTATAGATAAACTCTGTATAGTCTTCTATTTCTTCTCCCTCATTATTAAGGGCTTTAAGTGCATCCTTAATCATTCTTCCCTGACTATCATAAGTAAACTCATTATGAGTTCCGGTAGGCTGCATCAAATTATCCAGATACACAATATCATTCAATATACCATTTGCCGAATAATGATATTCATACGCATTTAGCAGATTATTGTTCAAATCGTACTGATATATTTCACTTAGCTTATTTCCGGAAAATTCATATCTAAACTTATAATAATCGTTAGTAATATTGATTTCCAAAAGATTTTTCTCTGTATTCACAGGATCATCTCCATCGTCTGATGAACAGGATAGCAAAACAATAAAAAATGAAAGGGCTAATAGTCGTAGTTTCATAGGTGTGGTTTAAAAAGGTTATAAATACTAAATAAACAAATTATTTTAAAATAATAAAAAAGATTAGCATTTATATACTTATCCTTTCTTTAGTATATTTCAACATTATTTTTTAGAAGTAATGATTTTATTATTTCTGACATGATAGGTACTTTGAAAATACGGATCAATTAACCATCCCTCTACAGGTTCTAATACAACCTTATGAAGATGGCTGTTTCTTAAATCAAGAAATTCATTTAATGTTGGCTTAAGCTCTGCTGTAGAGTAAAAATACAGTCTATAGTTTTTATAAGTATTAATACCCACTAAGTCCACAGTTTCATATGGCTCAAAACTTGTGAGTGAAATAATTGTATCACTATTTTGATTAATATATAGCTCAACAATAATTGACTTAGTAGGCTCCACTTGATAATCCTCAATATCTTTAATAAACAAGTCTACCGTTTCTTTAAAAATAGTATCTGCAAATTTAATCTCATTAATTTTCTCATTATCTTCACTTACTTTCGTGTTATTACATCCTGAAATCGATATAAATAATACTCCCACAAAAACACTAAGAAGTCTTAAATTCTTGTCTATCCTTAAATTCATTTTTTTTAGTATCACTATAATTAATTCTATTATGCCACATTACAATTATATATATCTAAGCTTCACTAAGTAACTAAATAATTTTAATACAACAAAAAAAGCCTCCCTTAACGGGAGGCTTTTCTTTAAATATTTCAATCTTAAATTTTTAATCTAAGTAAGAATTACATATTTCTGCGGTACTGTCCGCCCACTTCAAACAACGCCGAAGTAATCTGTCCCAGCGAACAAACCTTAGCGGCTTCCATAAGGCGCTCAAACATGTTTTGGTTTTGTATTGCTGCTTCCTGTACAAGGGCAAGCTGTTCTTTAACCTTTTGAGCATTACCTTTATGCAGGCTCTCAAGGGTATTAATCTGGAACTGTTTCTCCTCTTCCGTAGCACGTATAACCTCAGCAGGAACAACCGTAGGCGAACCTTTAGAACTTAAGAAGGTATTCACCCCAATAATAGGAAACTCTCCTGTATGCTTAAGGGTTTCGTAGTAAAGGCTTTCTTCCTGTATTTTAGAACGCTGGTACATGGTTTCCATAGCACCCAGTACACCACCTCTTTCGGTAATACGGTCAAACTCTGTAAGTACAGCCTCCTCAACAAGATCGGTAAGCTCTTCAATAATAAACGATCCCTGTATTGGGTTTTCGTTTTTAGCCAGCCCCAGCTCTTTGTTGATAATAAGCTGAATTGCCATTGCACGGCGCACGCTTTCTTCGGTAGGCGTTGTAATAGCCTCGTCATAAGCGTTTGTATGCAGCGAGTTACAGTTATCGTAAATGGCATAAAGTGCCTGTAATGTAGTACGGATATCATTAAAGTCGATTTCCTGTGCGTGTAGTGAACGACCCGACGTTTGAATGTGGTACTTAAGCATTTGTGCACGCTCGTTAGCACCATATTTGTTTTTAAGTGCCTTAGCCCAAATTCTTCTTGCCACACGGCCTATAACCGCATACTCAGGGTCAATACCGTTAGAGAAGAAGAACGACAGGTTTGGTCCAAAATCGTTAATGTTCATACCACGGCTCAGGTAGTACTCCACATAGGTAAATCCGTTTGCAAGGGTAAATGCCAACTGTGTAATAGGGTTAGCACCTGCCTCGGCAATGTGGTATCCTGAAATGGAAACCGAATAGAAGTTCCTTACGTTTTTCTGGATAAAGTACTCCTGTACATCACCCATTAGGCGAAGGGCAAACTCTGTAGAGAAGATACAGGTATTTTGTGCCTGATCTTCCTTAAGGATATCTGCCTGTACCGTACCACGCACCTGCGACAGGGTACGTACTTTTATTTCGTTATATACATCGGCAGGAAGCACCTGGTCTCCGGTTACACCAAGAAGCATAAGCCCAAGTCCGTCGTTACCCTGTGGCAATGCACCGTTGTAACGTGGCCTCTCCACTCCTTTTTCCTTGTATATCTTGTTTATCTTATCGTCTACCTCTTTTTCAAGGCCGTTTTCTTTAATGTAAAGCTCACACTGCTGGTCGATAGCCGCATTCATAAAGAAACCTAACAACATAGGCGCCGGACCGTTAATGGTCATACTCACCGATGTCATAGGGTGTGCAAGGTTAAAGCCTGAGTATAGTTTTTTGGCATCGTCAAGGCAGCAGATAGATACACCCGCATTACCAATCTTACCATATATATCCGGACGGTGATCAGGGTCATTACCATAAAGGGTAACACTGTCAAAAGCTGTAGATAAACGCTTGGCCGGCATACCTAAACTCACGTAGTGGAAACGTCTGTTAGTACGCTCAGGTCCGCCCTCTCCGGCAAACATACGCGTTGGGTCTTCCCCTTCTCTCTTAAACGGATATAATCCTGAAGTATAAGGGAATTCTCCCGGTACGTTTTCCTGCAGGCACCATCTTAAAATATCTCCCCAAGCCTGGTATTTAGGCAGGGCAACTTTAGGTATCTGCGTGTGCGAAAGCGATTCGGTATGCGTTTGTATCTTAATCTCCTTATCCCTTACCTTAAAGGAATAAACAGGATTTTTGTATTTGTTTACTTTTTCGTCCCATGTAAGTATAACCTCCCAGTTGTACGGGTCAAGGTTCATTTTTACACGGTCGAACTCTTTTAGTAATAAATCTGTGAATAGTGACTTATCAGCATCAGTAACCGCTACTGAGGCATCGTCTATACCCGCTTTGTTTATCTGCGGAACTTTACCGCTTACGGTCTCTATGGTTTTAAAGATACCGTATAGCTTTTGTGCCACGTCCTGTTGCGAAGCCGCTGTTTCGTCATAGCTGCGGTTGTTTTCTGCAATTTCGCTCAGGTAACGCGTTCTGTGCGGAGGGATAACAAATATCTTCTCGCTCATTTCGCGGGTAATCTCAAAAGTCGATTTAAGGTCAGATTCTGTTTTCTCCACAATCTTATCCATAATCGCTTTGTAAAGCGTATTCATACCAGGGTCGTTAAACTGAGAAGCAATAGTACCAAATACCGGAAGATCGTCCGGGTTGGCATCCCACAGGTTATGGTTACGCTGGTATTGCTTTTTCACATCACGAAGCGCATCAAGCGAACCGCGTTTGTCAAACTTGTTAATAGCAACAAGATCGGCAAAATCAAGCATATCAATTTTTTCCAGCTGAGTAGCAGCACCAAACTCAGGTGTCATTACATACAGCGAAACATCCGAATGGTCAAGGATCTCAGTATCACTTTGCCCGATACCCGATGTTTCAAGGATAATTAAATCATATTTAGCTGCCTTAAGCACCTGTATAGCCTCTGCCACATACTTAGAAAGGGCAAGGTTAGACTGGCGTGTGGCAAGCGAACGCATATAAACCCTTGGGTTGTTTATGGCATTCATCCTGATACGGTCGCCCAGTAAGGCACCGCCCGTTTTACGCTTAGACGGGTCTACAGATATAAGTCCGATAGTTTTTTCAGGGAAATCGATAAGGAAACGGCGCACAAGCTCATCTACTAATGATGATTTACCTGCACCACCCGTACCGGTAATACCCAATACAGGAATTTTAGACGTTTCGTTTTGTTTGTGTATGGTATCAAGGGTTTCTTTTGCAACTTCAGGGAAGTTCTCTGCAGAAGATATTACCCTTGCAATAGCCGTTGGGTTTTTATCTGTAAGATGGTTCACCTCACCGTTAAGGGTATCGCCCACCGGATAGTCTGCCCTTTGTACAAGGTCGTTAATCATGCCCTGTAGTCCAAGCTCACGCCCGTCATCCGGAGAGTATATTCTTGTAATACCATACTCATGAAGCTCTTTTATCTCTTCAGGAAGGATAACTCCGCCCCCGCCGCCAAATATTTTAATATGTCCCGCCCCTTTTTCTTTAAGCAGGTCGTACATGTATTTAAAATATTCGTTGTGCCCGCCTTGGTATGAGGTCATAGCAATGGCGTTTGCATCTTCCTGTATGGCGGTATTTACTACTTCTTCCACACTTCGGTCGTGCCCTAAGTGAATTACCTCAACACCCGTTGCCTGAATAATTCGGCGCATGATGTTTATAGCTGCATCGTGCCCGTCAAACAGGGATGCTGCGGTTACTATTCTAACTTTATGTTTAGGAATATAAGGCTGTACTTGCTCCATCTTTATAATAATCTCAATTTTAAGCCCGCAATTTACGTATTTATTGAAGATTTCAAAACAAACAGGGCCTATAAAAAACGTTGTAGTAAATTTTAAAGAACTAACCTACAAGATTATGGAAAAATATGATAATCATCCAGAAAGAATGCATTAAAGAATGTAAACTCTCCCATCTTAATAGTCTCAATATTTATATCCGGAATCATCTCGTTAAGTAAATCTTCAGGAAAAGGTTTATATCCAAAATTACTTTCGGCAACTTTTGCCATTTTATACAATATCTCCTGATCTTCCTTACTCACGGTAAGTGCTTTTTTAGGATAATCGCTTGTCATCCTGAAAGGATCGGCAGGTTCCTGCAACTTTTCTTTTATATCCCATTCTATTACATAAGTTGTATAGTATGGCACGACAATACTTACATTAAGACAAAATGCGTGATGTATAGTTCCCCTTCTCTCTACAAAATGAAGGTTATGACACCTGTCGTTACCATGAAACCTATGAATCATCCTGAAGTTATCGGGATTATTTACAGACTTTATTTTATCATAAAAATCCTTAAACACCCCTTCTTCTTCCTTTTTATCCATCAAATCACATAAGTTTATCAACTTAGTGAATTCAGGAGAAATCATGTACAATTCTATATCTAAAAAGTGGTCTATATTCCTGGGATAGTATTGATAAGCAGTGGCAATAAATTCTTCTTTTGTCATAAGATGCGGTTATAATAGCCAAATATAAACTATCTACCTTACAATATGATAAAGGTTACCCTCATTCATAAACAGCACACGGGTGCGAAACGAAGCCGATTTTACTTTGGTAGGATACCAGTCCCTGCCCTTTGCGGCAATTATAAACAGGCCTTGGTCGTCTCCCGATACGGTAAACTTACTCCCCCTGGGCTGCCTGTGGAATATCGGCACGCCAAATTCTTTCTTTAACTGATCGGCAAGGCGCGGCACATCATTGGTTACCAGTCCCACCTCACTTATGGATAGGTACGATTTTGAGTTAAAATCGTGGGTAGAGGTTTCACGGTTAGGATACCGGGTTATAAACTCCAGTATATTGCCGTTATTATCATAAAAATAAAATGACTGGGCATCCCAATTGGTAAAGTCGGCAATATCGTTTTCCTTTTCAATGGGAATCAAATCAATGCGCGACTTCATTATTGAATATGCCTGATCAAAACGGTTGTTCGGGATATCTATAGCAAAGTGGTAAACGGGGTTCAGGCCTTCGGCATATCTAAAAATAAGTTTGGTATAACCTATTGCAAACGTTACAGAAAATTTATCAGATAGTTCTGCCTTTAACCCTAAAACTCTTTTATAAAATCTCTCGGTCTCTGCTAAATTGCTGCTAAGCAGTTCAAGCTCGATAATTTGCATACCTTAAATCTTATCTTTCAAAAACATCTATGCAAGATACGCATAAATACTATCTCTCAATAAATCAAATAGTTAAATCATGACTAAAAAATGTTATAATTGCCTGCATCATATTTACAGTCTTTTAACTTTTGCATAGGGAGTTGTTCACTACATTTGCGGCTTATTTACACGGAGATGAAACTTCCTAAACACTACATGGCTGCCATTTCAGCCTTTATTATATGGGGATTTTTTAGCATTGTGCTTAAACCCCTTTATTTATACCCTTCTCTTGACATACTTTTTTATCGTGTTTTTGCCTGCATTATTATCATGCTGCTTATTAACATTGCCTTTAGAAGAGATAAGATAAAAGAAACCAAAAACTATTTTACCGCTCTTACCAAAAAGGAAAAACGAAACCAGTGGCTGCTTATTTTCGGGAGTTCGCTGTTGCTTACCGCAAACTGGTTCTTCTTTATTTATGTAATGAACCACATAAGTGTAAAGGCAGCATCGTTTGCCTATATGGTGTGCCCTATACTTACCACGGTATTTGCCTGGTTTATACTAAAGGAAAAGCTTACCAAATTGCAGTGGCTATCGGTATTTCTAAGTATGCTTAGCTGCGTGATACTGTCTTACAACAGTTTTACCAGTGCACTTTACAGCGTGGTTATTGCCTCTACCTACGCGGTATACCTTGTACTGCAAAAAAGAATCACGATGCCCGACAGGTTTGTACTCCTTACCCTGCAAATAGGGTTTACGGCACTTATACTGCTTCCGTTTTACAAGCCTTACAGCGGCCCCGTACCTACAGAGCCTTTATTCTACTATTTTATATTTATGATTGCTGTAGGCTTTACCATAATACCTATGTTCCTTAACCTGTTTGCGCTAAAAGGAATTAATTCTTCCACCGTTGGGATATTGATATACCTTAACCCAATCATCGCGTTTACGCTGGCTATTGTGTATTATGACGAGAACGTTACGTTAATACAGGCTATGGCCTATTTTGTTATCGTAATATCGGTAATACTGTTTAATGTGGGTAGCTACTTAAAGCTAAAGGAACAGGACATGCCGGTAAACCGTCCGTCGGTAAACTAACTATATTTTACTGTCAATAAAACGGCTCTGTATTTTGCATGGAACGGTTTTTGTTTATTTTTGAAGAAAATAGTATTCATGAAAAAAGTAGTATTCGCCATTCTATTACTGCCACTGGCATCTAATGCACAACTGGGAGGCCTTATAAACAAGGCAAAAGATAAAGTAACCGAAGTAACCGGAACAGGCACAGGCCTTAGTAATGCCGATATTGCTTCGGCACTTAAGGAAGCCCTTAACAAAGGGATAGACGAGCAGGTAACCAAACTTACTGCTGTAGACGGTTTCTATAAAAACGAAATGGTAAAGATACTTTTACCCGAAGAGCTTCAAAAAGTAGACAAAACCCTTAGAAGCGTAGGTATGGGTAACCTGGCCGACGAAGGGCTTTTAGTACTTAACCGCGCTGCTGAGGATGCCGTAAAAGAGGCTACCCCTATTTTTGTGAATGCGGTAACAAGCATGACTTTTAGCGATGCCAAAAATATACTTATGGGCGACGACAGATCGGCCACTACTTATTTAGAGAAAACAACTTCAACACAGTTATACGACAAGTTTAGCCCCGTGGTAAAAACATCGCTGGACAAGGTGGGTGCCGATAAGGTATGGGCAACAATAATTGAGAAATACAATTCGCTGCCGCTTACTAAAGACGTAAACCCTAACCTTACCGATTATGTAACCAGCAAGGCTATGAGTGGTGTATTCACCATGATATCTGTAGAGGAAAAAGAGATAAGAACCGATTTATCATCCCGTACGTCAGATCTGCTTAAAAAGGTATTTGCATTACAGGACTAAGCCAATAACAAACCAACTTTTATGAAAAGACTAATTATTCCCGTTATAGCCATAATGGCTTCAATTTCTTTTTCCGGATGTGCCGAGCTGCAACAGATAGCAGAGCAGTATCCGCAAACAGGCATAATAAGTAATGCCGATATAGCTGCCGGACTTAAGGAAGCCCTTGATAAGGGGATTGACAAACAGGTAAGCAAACTTACCGCTACCGATGGTTTTTACAAAAACAACCTGGTAAAGATATTATTGCCCGAAGAGCTTCAAAAAGTGGATAAGGCACTGCGTCAGGTTGGTTTAAGTTCGTTGGCAGACGAAGGCCTTAAAATGATGAACCGCGCTGCCGAGGATGCCGTAAAAGAGGCAACACCCATATTTGTTACCGCAGTAAAGGACATGACCTTTAACGATGCCCGCAACATACTTATGGGTAACGACAGGTCGGCTACTACCTATCTGCAAAACACAACCACAACACAGCTTTATGCCAAGTTTAATCCGGTTATAAAATCGTCGTTCAGTAAAGTGGGTGCCGATAAGGTTTGGAGCAACATAATAACCAAGTACAATGCCCTGCCCCTTACCCAGGATGTAAACCCCGATCTTACGGATTATGTAACAAATAAAGCGCTGGACGGAGTTTTTACCATGATAGCCGTAGAAGAGAAAGAAATTAGAAATAATATTAACGAAAGGACTTCTGTTTTATTAAAAAAAGTATTCGCTTTACAGGACAATTAATAAGCTAATAATTTAATTTACAGATAAATACATATAACATTACCTTAACATACAATCCTATTATTTTTAAGTAATTTGCACTTTGAAAATAAATAGTTTTCTCACATTTGGTTAGGGTTAGTTAAAAAAAAAGTGCCGGTAGTAATTGCTATTGGCATTTTTGCTTTTATACACTTCAAAATATTTTTAACCCGCTGTTTTTTAAATCGTTTTGTTTTCTACATTTGCGCAAAATATGGAGTCGTGAAAAAGTGCGTATTGTTTGTATGCCTTATGCTGAGTGCTGTAGGCTTTTGCCAGGAGTGGAATACTGAATTAGAGGCAGCAAAAAGCAAAGCTGTTGCCCAAAACAAAAACATTCTTCTTGTCTTTTCGGGATCCGACTGGTGTGCCCGTTGCATAGAACTGGAAAAGAAAGTATGGCAAAACCCCGAGTTTAAGGCTGAAGCCGAGAAAAACTGGGTGCTGCTTCGTGCCGACTTCCTGCAAAAGAAAGGCGAAGCCGATCCTGTAGATATAAACGACCCTAAAATTATACTTGCCGAGCGTTACAACCGTAATGGCTTTTTCCCTTACATCGTACTTTTAGACAAATACGGCCGTGTTATAGAACGTGGCGGGTATGAAGAGTTTAGCACCGCTAAAGAGTATATAGAGTACTTTAAAAAACTGGGGAAGAAGTAAAGTGTTCAGTTATTACGAGCGAACGCATTCCTGTTCCATTTGCTTCGCCAGTCGGGCAAGCCCTCGAGCCGACCGAAATGCAATGGAGTGGAGAAATCCTTAATTATAGTAGAGATTTATTTCATCAGTTCGGCTTACAGCCTCGTGTCTCCATTACGCTATCGCTACAGTCGGAATGGAAGAAAGATTGCTTCGTCAGGATACTACGTTACTGTCATGTCGAAACGGAGGGAGACATCACATTTAAATTCATAATTTGAAATTCATAATTAAACAGACACACCCCTAGCCCCTCTCAAGAGGGGAACTGAATAATCTGCTTATAGATTTAGATTGCTTCGTCGTACCTCCTCGCAATGACGGGAAAGCCGTGCCTTTTTCATTCTTTTGTGGCAGGACAAAAGGACTAGAGATTGCCGCGCTACATTACGTTTCGCTCGCAATGACGGGAAGAACACCTAACCCGTAACTCAGGAACTGCATCAATGACGTCAGAGTGAAGCTACGGCATCAGGCTCCGTAGCGTAAAGAAAATTACAAACGAGGCGTAAAGAAGCATCCGCTGTTTGAGGCGAAAGCCGAGTTCGGATGGTTTAGCCAAGCATAGTAATTTTTAGCTTAAGGAGTCATAGCCTTGAATTTTTGGTTCTTTTGTTTCAAGACAAAAGAAGAAGTCTTCAGTCTTCAGTCGCAGAAGGCAGTTTATTATAGTGGATAAATTCTTTCTTGGTCAGGATAATACACCTCGCTGTCATGTCGAACCGGAGGGAGACATCTCAGAGAGATTTATTTCATCAGTTCGGCTTACAGCCTCGTGTCTCACTACACTGCGTTTCGTTTCGAAATGACAAACATTGATTCGTACCTCGCAATGACACACCCCGGCTTCGCCACCCCTCTCAAGAGGGGAACTGAACACTACCTAAACAGGTTCCTCTATTCTTTCCTGTAACTGTTTAAAATAAGTAAACGCCTTTACCAGCCTGGTACCATACCACGAGAACATCTCGCCATCTACAAAAACAGTTTGTGCATGGTGGGTATGCCTTCCCAGTTCAAAAGCATCCTCATCCTTAAATGGATAAGGTTCAGACGAAAGGAATATAACCTGCGGGTCGCCCTGTATCCTCATTTTTTGTACAATCACTTCCGGATAACGGCTGTCCCTGTCTTCATAGATATTAGTGAAATGGTTAAGCTTAAGCATTTCGTTAATAAAGTTGTTACCCCCTGCTGCCATATACGGATTCTTCCAAATAAAGTAAGCCGACCTTTTAAAAGGCTTATCCTTCATAAAGTTTTTAAAATCCTGCAGCCCGAAGCTTATTTTATCAATCCAGTTTTGTGCCTTGGTACGTACCGAGAATATTTTGCCCAGTTCTTCTATCATCTTCAGGTTATCTTCAACAGTAATGACATCGCTAACCCATACAGGCGCAATATCCTGCAACTGCTCCACAATTTCCTGAGTGTTCTCTTCCTTATTGGCAATAATAATATCGGGCTGTAAAAGCCTTATTTTCTCAACGTGGACTTTTTTGGTCCCTCCTATTATCTTTTTGGTTTGCTTTAGGTGATAAGGGTGAACGCAAAATTTGGTAATACCCACTATCTTATCCTCAAGGCCAAGGTCAAAAAGAAGTTCTGTTTGCGAAGGCACTAACGATACTATACGCATAGGCGTTTTGCTAAGCGTAATAGTATTGCCTAACTGGTCTGTATATGTTTTTGTCTGTTCCAAGTTTTGGGTTTATTTTCCGTTTCGGGTAAAGCGGATTGGAAAATTTACAGCAATGCTGCCATTTCCTGTTGCATCTTTAAAGCCTCTTCCCTTGCCTTTTCGGCAAAGTCGTTTCCGTTAGAAGCATATATAATACCTCTTGAAGAGTTTATAAGCAGTCCTACATTTTTACTCATGCCATACTTGCAAACTTCCTGCAGGCTGCCTCCCTGTGCGCCCACACCCGGTACAAGTAAAAAGCTTTCCGGCACAATCTTTCTTATTTCGGTAAAGTACTCTGCTTTAGTGGCCCCTACAACATACATAAGGTTCTCGCTGTTTTTCCATGTTTTAGAGGTTTTAAGAACCGTTTTGTACAGCTCTTCCCCGTCAACAATTTTAGTTTGGAAATCAAAAGCACCTTCGTTAGAAGTTAGCGCCAGCATAATGGCAAACTTATTTTTAAAAGCCAAAAACGGCTCCACACTGTCTTTACCCATATAAGGCGCAACAGTAACTGAATCAAAATTAAGGTCTTCTAAAAAAGCTTTGGCATACATGGTAGAGGTATTGCCTATATCGCCACGTTTAGCATCGGCAATGGTAAATATCTCCGGATGCATGTGGTTAATATAGTTTATGGTTTTTTCCAGCGACAGCCATCCTTTTAGTCCGTATGCCTCAAAAAAAGCCGTATTGGGTTTATAGGCTACCGCAAGGTCGTGGGTAGCATCTATAATGGCTTTATTAAACTCAAAAATAGGATCCTCGGTAGCCAGTAAGTGTGGCGGAATCTTATTAAGGTCTGCATCAAGGCCTATACATAAAAATGATTTTTTATCAAGAATGTTTTGGTGAAGCTGTTGCGTGGTCATGCTATGCTGTATGTTTTTTTGTTTGCCTTATTGGCTTAGTATGCAAAAGTACAAATTGCATTTCACATCTTAAAATTATATGGTTGGCTGGCGTTTGTCGACACTAAAATGCAGTTTAACGAAATTTATTAAAAAGTAAGGTTACTCTTGTTAGTTTTATATTAATTTAATTTATAGATTTAAATTTATTAAATAACTACCATCCCCCATAATATGAATACACACGGAGACATTATCATTATTGAAGACGATGCTGACGACAGGGACATCCTTATCAGCATTTTTGAAGAACTCGGCAAAGAGCATAACTATGAAAACCGTTTGGTTATTATAGAAGAAGCTGCAGATCTTATCGACTTTTTAAAATCGGACGACTGCGATCCTTTTATTATCATTTCCGATATAAACATGCCTAAAATAAACGGGTTCGACCTGCGTAATCTTATTTTTAACGATGCCGAAATAAGGGAACGTGCCATACCTTTTATATTCCTAACCACGTCTGACAACAGCGAGGAAAACATGCGGAAAGCTTTTCAGCTGTCCATACAGGGGTATTTTAGAAAACCTGTAAGCTATACCAAATTCAAAAAGGTTATTAATGATATTATTACCTATTGGAAAAATGCAGCAACGAACTAATTACTACTAATCCTTATATCTACTACTCTGAAGTATCCTGCCGATTGGCGGGATATTTTTTTATCTTTAATAGTTCAAAACCCTATAAATGAAGAAACACCTTTATTATTGAAAATCAAAAACTTATTATATTATTTTTTATAATTTAGCGTTATAATTATATTAACCTAAATTACTTTTTATGAAAAAACACACCTTACTAAAAATTTCCTGTATATTAGGAATTATGGCTATCATTATATTATCATGTAATAAAGATGATGAAATAATTAAACCAAGTTCATCCGTAAATACAAAAGCCAAACATCGCCTGTTAAAGGGAGATGATTTACAAAATGCTTTAAAGGTTTACGAAGAACAAATGACTCAAATAAGATCTAAAAACAACGGTTTTAACACTAAAAATGGGGAAATTTTTACCATTGATCAAACAGAGGTACTAGAGAATACTGACCGTACAGGAAAAATCCATTACACATACAGAGTAAACCACCCTTTAAGTTCTGAATCTATTTTCTTTAACTTAGTTATAAGTGATAATGATGGTTACAAAAAAACACGCCTTATTAAATATGAAATGACTACTGAATTTGCTGACCGTTTTAATAATGGAGGTAGTGATTTTATTAATATGGATGGTACTATAACCTTCAGTTTGCTTAGTGCTGATGAAGGAAATCCGTGTGGAGAAACACCTATAAACGGGATACCTATTCAAGGAGGTTCTGGCCCAGGCGGAACCGGTGGGTATACTGGTGGCAGTAGTGGTGGTGGCGGTGAACCATGGAACCCTAATGGTAATGGCAACCCCCATAATCAGGTTTTAGTAGAAGCACAATATCTGTCAATGAGTTTAAGTTATTTTAGCTCACAGGGTAGTACAGGAGAAGATGGTGAAGATGAAATGGAACCCGGGGGAACCGATGATGAAGGCTGGTATTTAGTAAGTCGTTCACCACGATCTTTTAATGTACCTCCTTTAGACGACACTTTAAATCCTTGCGGCGAAGAAGAAGAGGTTGGTGTTTTATTGCCTTTTAAAATTATAATAGATCAAACATTTGAAGATAATGATTGTCTAAATAGTGTATATAATCAATTAGGAGGTTCGCCTACTTTTCAAGAATATTTAAATAATTTTGATGATGATTTTTCTGTAGCACATTTAAAACTCTCAGCAGCTTCAACTTCTAATCATGCGATTACTAATATACCTTCAAATTACACTATTGAAATAGTTTTTAGTACAAATGTACTAAGTCAGGTTCCACCTCTTGATGTTGCAGGCACGATGATTCATGAGTTGTTACATGCAGAAATTTATAGAAAATTATTAATGGTAGCTGGTACAGGATCTTTATATAATGGCTGGTCATCAGAGCAATGGCAAAATTATTTAGAAAATCTTAAAAATGATTTCCCTGGTCTTTACGATTATTATTTAAGATATGAATCAAATGTTGCAATTGACGGCGAATTATCTGATGCGCAGCATCAAATGATGGCTCAACACTACAGAGATATAATTATTCAGGTCTTAAAAGAATTTGACAATACACAAAGTGAAGACGTATATGAGGCTATAGCTTGGGTTGGTCTAATGGGTGAAGGAACATTCAATGCACAAACAGGCTTACCACAAAATCCAACAGTAGCTTGGCAAAATATTCCTCAGGCGGAACGTTTACAAATATTAGCCACTTATAACAATTATAAAAACTCTAATCCTTCATGTTCAAATTAAGCTTAAATAATTATTTCTTTTTCCTCTAACGAATATGAAGTTATATTTGTCCATTTAATTTATTTAAAAATGAGAACTTTTATCATATTTCCTCTTTTAATACTTTTCACTTGTAGTAAAGGTCTTTGTCAGGACGAAAAAAAAACACGCCTTTATGTATATTATGACTCTCAAAGTGAGTATGCTGACAATTATAAAATTTCTTCAGATTCATTAACTGCTAACTTCTCTATTTATTATAAAGAGTATATTGATGGAAACAATAGAGCAAAAGCCTTAAAGGAATATGAAAACAAAGTAAAAAAGCAAAAAGAAGAGAACAGAAATATTAATTATACTAAAATAATAACTCCTATAAAAAGACCCATATTCTCAAAGTGGTTTACTTGTTATGATCCGCCTGTTAGATTAAAAGAAAAAGAACTACCTGATTATATAACGCTTGAGGAATACATTACCAATGAATTACGCTTTAAAGATATGATTTTCATAATCTTTAAAATAAATGATAATGAATATATGATATGGCAAGGAAACCATTTAAGAGCGAAATAAAAAAGGGAAAAGTCACCATGTATCAGGTAGGGTTATATTCTACTTATATGCCTGAAATATAAAAAATCCCGCCGATTGGCGGGATTCTTATTTTTTAGTAAACTTCACTTTCTTTAAGTTTCTCTGTATTGTTTACAAGCTGTATCTCATCAATAAGCTTTTGTATGTTTCCGTTCATTACACCGTCTAGGTCATAAAGTGTAAGGCCAATTCTGTGATCGGTTACACGCCCCTGCGGGTAGTTGTAGGTACGAATCTTAGCCGAACGGTCACCACTGCTTACCTGCGAGTTACGCTTAGCTGCATCGGCTTCCTGTTTCTTGGCAAGTTCCATTTCATATAAACGTGAACGAAGTACCTGTAAAGCCTTGTCCTTGTTTTTATGCTGCGATTTCTCGTCCTGACACTGTGCCACAAGTCCGGTTGGGATGTGCGTCATACGTACAGCCGATTTGGTTGTGTTTACCGACTGGCCACCGGGCCCTGACGAACAGAAAAGGTCAATACGAACATCGTTCATATCAATTTGTACATCAAACTCCTCAGCCTCCGGTAATACCATTACAGTCGCTGCAGATGTATGTATACGTCCCTGAGTTTCTGTTTGCGGTACACGCTGTACACGGTGTACACCGGCTTCAAACTTAAGTGTACCATATACATCGTCTCCGGTAACTTCAAAGATAACCTCTTTAAATCCACCCGATGTACCTTCGCTAATATCAACAACACTGGTTCTCCAGCCTTGGTTTTCGCAGTATTTTGTATACATCCTGAAAAGGTCTCCGGCAAAAATACTCGCCTCGTCCCCACCTGTACCGGCACGAATCTCCACCATTACGTTTTTAGCGTCTTCAGGATCTTTAGGTATAAGCATGTATTTTATTTCATCTTCAAGCTGTGGCAGGCGCTCTTTAGCATCGTCAAGTTCCATTTTAGCCATTTCCACCATCTCTGCATCGCTGCCATCGGCTAAAATTTCCTGAGCTTCCTTAATGCTTCCTGTTACTTTAATGTACTCATCGCGTTTTTCCACAAGCCCTTTCAGGTCTTTGTACTCTTTATTTAGCTGTACATAACGCTTTTGGTCGGATATCACATCCGGCTGAATGATAAGGTCTGAAATCTCATCAAAGCGCTGTTTTATTATCTGTAACCTGTCTAACATGTTTTTTGTCTCCTTATTTTCGAGGTGCAAAATTACGAAATTTTCCTGTATTATTTTCTATTAATGCTATTTTGGTTTTATATATTAAAGTTAAAATCTGTTTAGGTAGTTTTTAATAAAAATATATATTTGCAACCCTATTAACCATAAACCTTACCTATCATGAAAAATATAAGCAGCAACCTGCTTAATTTTTTAGCAGTCTTTCCTTGTTTTACTTTCATCATGCCATATGATGATAAGCATTCCAAAAACAGTAATAAACACTAAATAAATAACTCAATTTTTAATTATGAAAAAAGTAAACAACTTTTTACTCAAGGCATTTGCAGTTTTTGCAATATTCACTATGGTATCATGTTCAGGCGATGATGATACAACGAATTTTATTTCTGATCGATTTATTGGTAACTGGCGATATATAGGATATATAGAGAACGGACAGTTTATTGAAGAGACTGATGAGTGCTACAATGTAAGCCTGGTTACAAATAATATCAATAAAAATGCTTACTACATAACTAATGATTGTGGTTATACTGAACCTACTATTGTTTTAAACTGGGAAAAAAACGGGGATGCTTATAGCGCCACATGGACAGACTCTTATGATGGATCAGCCCAAAGCGGTACAATAACTTTTCCGGAAGATGATAACACTATCCATTTAACCGGTAATGGTGTGAACGGTACATTTACTTCTGTATTTGTAAGACAGGATTATTTAATTGGAAGATGGAAGCTTACAGGAGAAGTAGTTGATGGAAACTATCAAGCAGCCGATGATTGTGACGAAAAATATATAAACTTATATTCATCTAATACAGGTCATTTTAAATTACGCTATTGTGGTATTGGAGATATAAGTGAAAGCCTTACATGGATAAAAAATGCAGATGAATATTACACTATTAATTCTGAATACGGAACACTGCAGGATGCAGTACAAATTTTCTTTGAAGGTAATGATATGACTATAGTTCCTTCGGGGCAATCAGCTAACAAAGAGTATTATACAAGATACTTCTATTAAAAATATATCTTTTTTTTAAAAGTCCGTAGGCATCCTGTTTGCGGGCTTTTTTTATTTACAGTATTTTACGCAAACCGTTACAAAGTGTTTGTTAACGCATTGTTTACTAAGTCTTTTCTTACAATTAAACACTTAACTGTCAATTAATTAACATTTGTTACATCTGCAATTCTTTATTTAGCGTATATCTTTGCACCCCCTCCTTACAAGAATACACGTTAAATAATTATGCAAAGCTTAAAAAAAGGATTTTTAACTCTTGCTCCGCTATTTTTACTATTATTGGTTACTGCCTGTAGCGGGGAAGATGACAACACAATGGCAGGAACCGATAAAACATCGCAACAACCAGCATCTATTTTTGGCGTTTGGAAAGCAACAGGAACCATGTATGACGGAGTTTATACTCCTATTGCCGACGAGTGCCAGAGAGAAATTTTCTTAATCCAGCAGGACGGAACCGGAGCCTTCAGGAAAAACTGCCCGGATGGTACGCACATTCAGGCACTAACCTGGACACAGGTAGAAGGTGATGTTTATGCTATTGACACCGAATCGACTTACTGGCCTGTAAACTACAAACTGACTTTCCCTGAAGGGAATAACAAGATGTATTTTACATATGCCAACCCACAGCCTCATGAATTTTCTAAAATCTATGAAAAGATAGCAGAAGTAGAGGCGCAATCATCAACACTATAATTCAAATTCAAATTTTTTTAAAACTTTGTAAGGAAAGGGGCACCTACCAATGAATAAAAAAAGGAGACAGTTTTGTCTCCTTTTTTTATGAACAGTTTTTGCATTCTCCGGTTACCCAGCTGTTTATGCTCTTCATTACATAACCGTCGGGCAGTTTAATGGTTACCTGCTCGTCCAGGCATTCTACCTTTTCACATTTGGTACACCTAAAGTGAAAATGATCGTGGTTGTGTACCTCATCGTTACAGCTGTCGCAAAGCGCAAAATAATATTTACCGTTATCGGCAAGTATCTTGTGGGTTATACCGTCTTCACAAAAGCTGTTAAGCACACGGTATATGGTTACCCTGTCCATATCCCCTTTTACCTTCTCCTCTATCATATCCTGACTAAGGGCCGACTCTGCCGACTTAAGCAGTGTCATTATAGTACTTTTTGCCGGTGTGTTACGTCTTTTCATTACTAATGCAATTTTGTTGCGATAAATTAATGCAATCGCATTGCAATAATACAAAATTTATATACATTTGCCAAACAATCCCGGTTCAATCATCAATCAAAAAATCAAATTTATGCAAACAGATTACGAAGTTATCATCATTGGCGGAAGCTACTCAGGGCTTTCGGCAGCAATGGCATTAGGGCGTTCACAACGAAAAGTTTTGGTTATAGACAGCGGTAAGCCCTGCAACAGGCATACGCCCCACTCCCACAACTTTATAACTAACGACGGTAAAACACCTGCCGATATTGCACAAAGGGCTAAGGCAGAAGTATTGACCTATCCTACCGTAAGTTTTTTAAATGATACCGTTACCGATGCCCAAAAGCGTAACGATACTTTTAGCGTACAAACCAAAGGAGGCAAAACAGTCACTGCATTTAAATTACTTTTTACAACCGGAGTAGCCGATGACCTGCCTGCAATAGACAACTTTGAGGACTGCTGGGGAATATCTGTAGTGCATTGCCCCTACTGCCACGGCTATGAGGCAAGAAATAAAAAAACAGGTATAGTGGGTAACGGCGAAGCTGCCCATCACTATGCTGCCTTACTGCTGCAACTTACCAATGACATTACCATTTACACAAACGGCCCCGCCGAGTTTAACGACGATCAGTTAAAGCAGTTTGCCAAACATAATATTACCATTATAGAAGACAGGATAATAAAGGTAAAACACACTAAAGGACAGGCAGAGGCGCTTATCTCTGCCAGCGGAAAGGCTTTTCCTCTTGGAGTGGTGTATTACAGGCCAACGCCTAAACAGCATTGTACGCTGCCCGAAAAACTGGGCTGCGAGCTGGACGAAATGGGTTACCTAAAGGCAGACTTCCTGCAAAAGACTACTGTAGAAGGTATTTATGCTGCCGGAGATAACACAACACCTATGCGAAGTGTGGCAACCGCAGTGGCAACGGGCAACAAAGCCGGAGCGGCGATAAATGGCATACTTGCTATAGAGACATTTTAATGTCTTTTTTTTTGGTTAATTTGGAGGCATGGAATATAAGACCTACAAACCTAACCCACAATTAACAAAACAGGTAAAGCTGTACTGGAGTATAGAAGATATGGAAGAAGGCTTTCAGCATGAAAGGGAGCGTATTTTTCCCGATGGCTGCATCGAGCTTATCTTTAACTACAGCGACCGTTGGCGGAAATATGATACGGAAACAGAATTCCATATTCAGGAGCCCTGCTTTATACACGGGCAGCTAAAAACCTTTTTTGAGTTACAGGCAATGGGTAAAATAGGCGTTTTTAGTGCCAGGATGCATCCCGCCGGATTACAGCCTTTTATAGATTTTGATGTAGACACCTTTACAGGCAATACTCTTACCACAGCTCAGGTTTGGGGTAAAGACGGTGAGGCGCTGGAAAAACGGATGCTTGCCTGCTCCACAAACGAAGAACGGGTTGCCGTTTTAGAGGAGTTTCTTTTAGGCAAAAGAAAAGAATATAAGGTAGACAATGCCCCTGTGGAGCACTGTGTAGATGCCATGATAAAAAGTGTAGGCAACATAGCTGTAGACGAATTGGCCGATGAGCTTAAAATAAGTAAGCGCCAGCTGGAACGCAGGTTTACTGCGGCTGTGGGTATTACACCAAAACTGTTTGCCCGTATAACCCGTTTTCAAAACATGCTTCAGCTTATAGAGAATAAGGAGTTTAAAAGCTTTACCACCATTGCTTATGAGGGAGGCTTTTATGATCAGGCACATTTTATTAAAGACTTTAAAGATTTTACCGGACTTAACCCTAAGCAATACTTCTCTGAAAATCTCGAAATGGTAAAACATTTCAGTTTTGATGACTGATGACGCTTTTTTACAATTTTTGTTTTAAGGCAAACCTCATCTTTGCCTTATAAAACAAAACTATAATCATGAAAAGAAACATTACCCTATTATTTGCAATAGCACTGGGCTGCATTGCTTTTTCCTGCAAGAAAGAAACAACACAAAATGCCGAAGCCGTTCCTGTTACACAAGCCAAGACTTACAAGGAGCTTGAAAAAGCCAACTGGCTTTTAGGCGAATGGGGAAGCGTAAGCGAAGAAGGCGAACTTACCGAACGATGGAAAAAGGAAAACGATTCGGTTTACAAAGGGGAATCCTACTTTGTAATTAACAGCAAAGACACTGTTTTTGCCGAAAAGGCAGATCTTGTGGAAGCCAACGGAAAGCTTACTTACATTGTTACCGTACCCGGACAAAATAACGAACAGCCTGTAGGTTTTGAAATGACGGCTGCAACCGATGCACAGATTGTTTTTGAAAATCCGGCACACGACTATCCCAACAAAATTGTTTACAACAAGATATCGGCAGACTCAATTATGGCAGAGATATTTGGTACTAAAAACGGTAAACCGGCAACAGAACAATTTCCTCTTCAAAGAAGATAATTTGTTTTTTATTAATACATAAACCCCCTGCTATTACAGGGGTTTTCTTATTTTAGCACTTCAATAAAATAGTTATGGAATTTACAGAAGGTATCGATTTTAAAGGTAAAGATTGCACCACCTCAGCATTTGCCGGAGGCGAATATGAAAACTGCACGTTTACGGGTTGTAATTTCTCGGGAACAGATTTAACGGGTGTAGTATTTACCGAATGTGAGTTTACCGATTGTAATTTTAGTAATGCCAAATGCAAAGGCACAGGGTTTAAGGAGGTGTTTTTTAAAGACTGCAAACTAACGGGGCTTAACTTTAGCATTGCCGATCCGTTTTTGATGGTCATGAATTTTACCGACTGCTACCTAAACCTTACTTCGTTCTATCAGCTTAAGCTTAAAAAGTCGCGCTTTATAAACTGCAACCTGCAGGAAGCCGACCTTACAGAAACCGATTTTACCGAAGCATCGTTTACCAATTGCGATTTTAAAAATGCCATATTTGAAAATACCATATTGGAAAAAGCCGATTTGCGTTCTTCAATAAACTACTCCATAGACCCGGAACAGAACCGCATTAAAAAAGCTAAATTCTCACTACCTGCCGTAACCGGCTTATTGGATAAGTTTAATATCGTTATAGAATAACATTAAGTTAGATTTATTACTATTTTATTTACAAAAAAAGCTTTTGTTTAGTTAAAGTTTTTATATTTATAAAATTATAAACCAAAAACCTTACACAAATGAAAAAAGCTTTCTATTTGATTATTCCGGCATTTTTACTTTTTGCATGTTCAAGCGATGATTCATCAGAAGCCGTTAACGACGGAATAAATCAAAGTTTTATTTACGGAACCTGGTATCCTAACCCTGATAACCCATTAGACTATGCTTCAAAGTATTTTGGAGAAGATGGTGTATACATTCAGGATCAGTCCAATTTCGGATTAGGTCAGGGAGTTGGTCAGTGGGAATGGGTTGACGACCACACACTAAAAGTTACACCTGTTTCGGGTATAGTAGGTGGCTCTGTAGAAGCTCAGGTATTTAAATTAACTGCAGACTCTCTGGTATTTATCAGTTCAAGCTACAGGTATTCGCACACACCGCCACAAGACTAAATAAACAATATCATACTATAAAAAATCCCCGCAATAGCGGGGATTTTTGTTTTATCGTCTTGCTTTAAAATAATCTGCAAATCGTGTACAGTTAGAGGTTAGATCCTCATACATTTCCTTACTTGTTGCAAATTTAAGTAACTCTTTATCATCTTCATTCTTATTACAGTTAGCTATCATTCTTAAGCAAAGTGCCTTAAACTTATCTGTCTTAGCATGTTCAAAGGCTTTGTAATAATACTTTTTAGCCAAAACACAATCGTAATACTCCTCATCATCTTCTAGCCCTCTTACCTCGGCATAACTTTGATAATAACGCCTCATCATCCATGAGTTACCGTAATTGGTCATATTATAATAACAGTTGGCCACAAGGAAATAATAATAGTCCCTGTCCTTTTCATTTTTATCCTCTGCTTTCGCCAGATAATTGATAAGCTGTTTTGTTACCGTATACTTGTTCAATTTAATTGTATCACGCATCGGGATAAACTCCGGAGTATATTTAAGCGTATAGAAAGGATTTTGATCAAACTGATTCCCATTACTAAAAAATGACTTCCTTTCCCAAAAACCATAGTTGTCTTCCCAGTGCCTGTTCCCCGCCTTTTCATATGCAGCGGCAGCTTCTTCAAGTTTATTTAACCTTATATATTTTGTTCCCAATAAGTCATATAGAACACTTAGTTTAGTCGTTATCCAGGAATACTTCCACTCAGAAAACGAATCGTTAGCCTTATTGTTATTTATGTTTTGTATAAGCTCTTCTATTTGCTGCGGCGTATAATTAAAATTAATGTAACTAAACCAGTCGCTATAGTAGTCGTAATCATTGCCTGTATTTTTTCCGTCTTTCCAAAAAACATAACTCCATCTGTTTTCTTCTCCATAATACTCACTATCAAGATTACAGTACATTAAAGCCGCATCGGTAGTGTTGCCTTTATATTCCAACTCCCTGCCAATAGCAAAAACAAACCTTTGGTCTTTCTTAAACTTTAGTAGCAGTGGTTTTACCTTTTCAGGAATTACGGCCTTACCTTTTTGCTGAGAAGCCGTTAGTGCCAAAGCATATATCTTTTCAATCTGGTTTTTGGCTTCGATACTATCAAATTTCTTTTTACTCAGCTTTTTTACAGTCTGTAAACATTCCTTATACTGTTGGGTAAGCAACTCTAAATTAGCCTTTACCTGTAACCAGTACACATCGTCGGTCTTCATAGAATTTACAAACAAGAGCACCTCGCGGGCATACTGTCTGTCTTCCTCCACCCTTTTCATTATAACTCCTTCTGTACTTTCAGGATAATTTTCTGTTGTTACTGCCGGAGTAAAAAGTGTATAGTAAGGTGTATGTATCCAGTCTTCAAGTTTGTTTACTTCCCTTAGCATTATAAAGCCAAGGCCCTCATTATTAGGGTCCAGTTTATATGCTTTCTCCATATAATCTAAAGTCCTGTCAAGTTTCCTAAGAGCAGCTAAAACATAAATATTAGCTTTTTCCTTATCGTTTTGGGCAAAGCGTAAAACCTCATCCAGCGGCTGATCCTTTTCAAACGAGCTATAAACCGCAAAACGTTTGTCGGGTGCATTGGCAAATACCTGTGCTGCATAATAGGCTGCTTCGGCTTTGTCTTCAATAGTTAATGTATAAAAATGCATTGCCCAGTAATATATCACATCTTTGTTTGCCGATTGTGAAAACACTTCTTTATACAAACTGCGAATGGTATCATAATTACCGTTGTAATAAGCCAGGCGTATGGCTAAAAAAGCATAACGCAGCTTAAATTCCTTTTTACCGGATGCCTCACTATACTCAATAGCCTTTGCTATAAGTGCCTGTCTTTGTTTTACCAAGCTTTCTTCATCCTTTTCCCACGGATCATCATAAATCCCGTTAGCAGGCTCACACTGTTTGGCAAATCTTAAATAATTGAGGGCAATGGTATCATTGGCATTAATAAGATGCTGAACCATACCGTTAAGTGAAGCCTTGTCTAAATCATTGGCAGGAAGAGAATAAACACACTCTTTTACAACCGGCATAGGTACTTTACCATTACAGTAGTTATACCAAAAAATATCGTTAGGCAAATCATGTGTGCCGTTATCTGCCTCAATGTCGTTAAAATACTGTGAGGTATAAAAAAATGGTGAATAATAGTCGTAATCCTGACTTTCAGGCTTAAAAAAGCACATGCGTACATCATCGCCATAAGGGTAATACCCGCAGGGATACCCTATAATACAGCTACTTAGTAAAACCAGTATAAAAAGCTGAAATCTCTTCATGGGTATAAGGGCTTAGTTGTGTTTCGTCAAGATGGAAAAAGCTTACCGTAATGTTTTTATCAAAAGGCACTTTCTTAGTTATAACGGCAATCGCTTTATTAATATAGTCGGCGCTCATTTCTTCAATTTTTACTTTATCGCCTTTCCTTAAGTAAAAATCGTTTACCTCTATATCTTCGGTAACTTCATACCACAGGTCTTTTTGTGGTTTAAGGGACTTTTTAAGCTCCTTAATATCAGTATACAATACCTGTACAAACTGATTGTTTTGATACACATGCGCCCAGGAATACAGCGGTAAAGCCACATCAAGGTGAAGCGGGTAATTAAAATCTCCCAGGTAAGACGACAGTTCATCAATATCTAATATCGAATTCTTGTCGTGGTTTTTCATTGGGTTAATAAGGTTGTAGCACATAAGCATGGCGCTGTCTACAGGAGGTACTCCCATCTTATCGGCATACTTATAGGGATAGAGCCTTAGCGTACAGCTTATTTTTTTACCCGAAAGCTCTTTTATCTTTTTAAGGAAATAGAAGTAATTTTCTTTAGTAGACGGTGTCCAGTCGCAATCCATTTGGTACTCTGTAACCGCATCGGGCACCAACTTATCATTGACATACTTATCTATCAGATAGTTTACATTATTAGCCAGGGTATCAAGTGAGGCTTTATCTATTTTAGAAAAAACATCGTTATGCAAATAAACCGTAGGAACAAAAGTAAAGTAATCCTTTACATCGTAAAAACGCAATGATGTTTTTGAAATGGGAATATTACCCATAACATCATTCTTTTCCACTTCAAAAAACTTTACATAAACTTTAGTGACCTGAGCCGAGTCAAGTACCTTTCTTTCCATATCACTAATATACGATCTGTTACTTTTCCAATAGTAAAAGGCACGCTCTACCGTTTCCGGTTTGTTTTGTTTACAGGAAAACAAGATGCAGGCAAACAATGCCGCAAATAGTATCTTTTTCATTAAATAAGGTGGTTTATTGAATAACGCTAAAAGCGATTTAAAGGTATATATTTTACGATAGTTTTTAATAAAAAAAATCCCCGCTGTTGCGGGGATTTTAATTTACTGTAAATAAACAGCTTATATTAGTTTTTCATCGGGATATTTTCTAATATCTCAAGTACGAATTTCCAGTATTTTTGAGCCGATTTAATGCTTGCCCTTTCATCCGGAGAGTGAGCCCCTTTAATGGTAGGGCCAAACGATATCATGTCCATATCAGGGTAGTTAGTACCTAATATACCACACTCAAGCCCTGCGTGGCATGCCACAACGTGAGGTTTCTCGTTATTCTGCTTTTCGTATATCTCTTTTAGTACCTCAAGTATAGGCGAGCTAACGTTAGGTGTCCATCCCGGGTAAGTACCGGAGAAAGTTACCTCACAGCCTATAAGTTCGAATGCCGAACGAAGTGCATTGGCAAGGTCAAACTTAGATGTTTCTACAGACGAACGCGTTAAGCACCCAATGTGTATCTTACCGTCTTTTACAATTACCCTTGCAATGTTGTTTGACGTTTCCACAAGGTTTTCCATATCGGCACTCATGCGGTATACCCCGTTGTGTGCAGCATAAAGCGCACGCACAAGGCCTTCCTGCACACCAAGTTCCATAACCTTAGCAGGTGTATCGCCCGATTTTTCAATCTTAACTTCAAGGTTAGGCTCGGTAGTTTTGAATTCTGTTTTAATATCGTTGATAACCTCCTGCATATCAAACACAAAAGCCTCATCAAATACGCTCGAAATGATAACCTTAGCAAAGCTCTCACGCGGAATAGCATTACGAAGGCTTCCTCCGTTAATCTCAACAATCTGAAGGCCGAAGTTCTCAAAACTGTCAAATAACAGGCGGTTCATAATTTTATTGGCATTCCCTAAACCCTTGTCTATATCCATACCGCTGTGTCCGCCGTTAAGGCCTTTTACGGTAATGGTATACCCTACAGAGTTTTCCGGAGCTTCCTCTTCATTGTATGTTCTTTCGGCAGTTACATCAACACCACCTGCACATCCTATATCAATTTCATCATCCTCTTCGGTATCAAGGTTAAGCAGTATCTCACCGTTTAGCAGTCCGCCTTTAAGGCCCATTGCCCCTGTCATGCCTGTTTCTTCATCAATGGTAAAAAGGGCTTCTATAGCTGGATGCTTAATATCTGTGCTTTCTAAAACAGCCATAATGGTAGCAACACCTAAACCGTTATCTGCCCCCAGGGTTGTACCTTTAGCACGTACCCAGTCGCCATCCACATACATCTCGATACCCTGAGTATCAAAATCAAAAACCGTATCGGCATTTTTTTGGTGCACCATATCAAGGTGCGACTGCATAACAATGGTTTTGCGGTTTTTCATGCCCGGTGTGGCAGGCTTTTTTATAATAACATTACCTACTTCGTCTTCTATGGTTTCCAGCCCCAGTTTAGCACCAAAGTCTTTCATAAAGGCAATTACCCTTTCTTCTTTTTTAGAAGGCCTTGGTACGGCATTCAGGTCGGCAAATTTGTTCCAGAGCGCTTTAGGCTCAAGGTTTCTTACTTCCTGGCTCATTAATAGTGATATTTATCTTTTTAATAATTCATTTCATGTCCGTTACAAAAACGGAGACACAAAGGTAAAAAATTGAAAGTTCAATAGCCTAAGTATTTAAAGAAACAGCTACTATTTATTACCGTTATATATAATTACTCAAAATCTTGATTGGTAAGATTAATTTCAAATTCGGTTGGGGCTGTAGTGTTTGTTGGAGGAAATTCAAAAACAGCTTTCTGGAGGGTTTCATCCGGCAATTCCCTGTAAAACTTCACTTCAACCTTATAGCTTTTACTAATAGCTATTTCCCTTATACTTTGGGTACCTGCTTCTTCAATTACTTCAAGATTTGGGTAAGTGAAATAATGCCCTATGCCTATGGGCGCATATTCAAGATCGGGAGCCGTGTTTATTATCAGGGTAGCAGGATACAAATGAATAAAACTAAAGTTCACTTCGTTAGATATGTCCTGATCAAGCTTTACAGGGCTAATATCATTCGTCCATACAGAATCAAAATCCTGATTTTCATAATCATAATAAATATAATAAGTATCGCCTTCACCTGTGGTCATAAAAGTAAGGTCATAATACCCTTCCTGATCGGTATAAACCGTGCCAACATTTCCTATATATTCTTCTGTATATCCGGGCGGACTAAAAATAGATTCTCTGTTAAACTCCATTACCACGAGTTTAAAATCGTTAAAAGGTTCATCGGTATAGCTATCGGTAACACGTCCGTGAACGTGAATAGGCATGACTTCAAGGGTAGTATCTTCTTTCAGGCATCCTGTAAAGAGTAGAGGAAAAACAAGGCATAAAATAATTTTTCTCATAAGGTGGTGTGATTTAGTCCCTCAAGATACTAAAACACTGATTATGTGACAAAAACTATTTTAAAAAATAATCTTTCACTAGTTGCGGTACGCCCTTTTCGCTTACTTCGGCAAGCCATACGTTTTGCGGCTGCAGGCTTATTACGGGAGCATTCTTACAATTATCGGTACAATCCATACGTATAATCTCCACGTCCTTTTTAAGCCCTGCTTCTTTAAGTTCCTCCTTAAAGCATTTGCGCAACGACTTGTTGTAGCGGCCACATTTTTTTCCGTCACACATAAAAATAACCTTCTCGGGAGCATCAATCTTTTTCATCGGGTTAACACAGTAACAGTTTATCAGTACAAAAATACTACTTATATTTACAACTCATAGACATTAACCTGATGAAGAAAAAGATTATACTGAGTATTTTACTGTTTGTACAGATATTGATTGTAAACGTATTATCTTTTTTCCCCGAATTTGTTGAGAATTATTACAGCAACGGCCTCTACCCTTTTATCGCAAAATGCTCCCGTACTTTTTTCGGATTATTCGGTTTCTCGGTGGGCGATATCATTTACGGTATTGTTATTTTCTTTATTCTTCGCTGGCTCTGGAAAACCCGAAAAACATGGCGCAGGGAGTACAAAACGAATATTTTAAGCATACTTAGCTTTTTCTCGGTATTCTACTTTTTGTTCTATTCACTTTGGGCGGTAAATTACCACAGGATTCCCCTGAATAAAAAAATGGGATTTGAAAAAAAATACACTCAGGATGATCTGCTGGCCTTTACCAAACGCCTTATTGTAAAGGCCAATAACATGCATAACCTTATTGAGCCAAACGACAGCCTGAAAGTGGTAAACCCGTATACCGTAAGCCAGATTTATGATAAGGCCCTAAACGGATACGATAACCTTTCAAAGGTATATCCGTTTTTTACTTATAAGACCGAAAGCGTTAAGTCCTCGCTTATAAGTACGCCGCTGTCTTACATGGGCTTTGGCGGATACCTTAACCCTTTTACCAACGAGGCTCAGGTAAACTACAACCTACCGTTGTACAATTATCCTACCACCACCTGCCACGAGATGTCGCACCAGTTGGGTTATGCCAGCGAAAGCGAGGCCAACTTTATTGGGTATATGGCATCTATACATAACGACGATTTGTACTTTAAATATTCCGGATACGTGTTTGCCTTAAAATACTGTTTAAGGAATATAGAAAAGCTGGATGAAGAACAGGCAAAAAGCCTGCTGCCGCTTATTAATAACGGCATACTGCGCAACTTTGAGGAAAGCGAACAGTTTAACGATTATTACTCCTCTTTTATAGAAGTTATTTTTAAAGGTTTTTATGATAATTACCTGAAAATGAACCACCAGAAAGACGGACTTGAAACCTACAGTAAGTTTGTGGGGTATTTGGTAAATTATTATAAAGAAAAAGATTTATAACAACGTGTAACATTTTTACATTTCCATATACCAATACATCATGGGATCGGAATTAGAAAGGTCATTTGTCGAACAGCTTCAGGAAAATCAAAACCTGATACACAAAATCTGCAGGCTCTACACGGATAGTGAAGACGCCCACAAAGACCTTTTTCAGGAAATTACCATACAGCTATGGAAAGCGTTTCCGCAATTTAGGGGCGACTCTAAATTTACTACCTGGGCATACAGGGTGGCACTTAATACGGCCATTACCCTATACCGAAAAAAATCCAGAACGGTTAATACCGTAGAGTTTAACAACACCATACATAAAGTAAACCAGGAGGAATATGATTATGAAGAAGAAGAACACCTTAAACTCCTCTACCAGGCGGTGCATCAGCTTAACGATATAGAAAAGGCACTGGTGTTTATGTACCTTGAGGATAAGGACTATGGCGAGATTGCCGACACCCTTGGTATCAGCGAAGTGAACGCAAGGGTAAAAATGAACAGAATAAAAGGGAAACTCAAAAAAATATTAAATCCGTAACAAGGATATAAGATGGACGTATTAGATAAATTAAAAAATGACTGGCAGAAGAACGGAGACCGCTACCCAAGGATCTCTGAGCACGAAATTTATGGCATGCTCCATAAAAAGTCGTCTTCTATAGTAAAATGGATATTGCTTATAAGCATTATTGAATTTGCGGTTTTCCTAACACTTTCATTAATGCTAAGCGATACTCAAAACGCAAAAACAATGGTAAACTATATGGGTGAGGTTCTAAACATAACCTTTACCGTTATAGATATGGGTATAAATGTAGTTTTCATGTACCTGTTTTATATTAACTACAAAAAAATTAAAAATACAGATAAGGTTAAAAACCTAATGGCTAACATTTTAAAGTCCAGAAAAATTGTTTCCCGTTATATAATGGTAAAACTTATTGCTACTTTTATCCTGGCATTAATTTCCATTCAATATGTACATACTTATGACCCTAAGTGGATTGAATTATTCCAGGAAGCAGAACAGGAAGGAAAAGGTTTTGTAATTAACCTGCTTTATTATGGTGTAGGTATAATAGCTATTTTGCTGTTTGTAGCACTATTTTGGTTATTCTATAAGCTTATATATGGCTTCCTGCTTAAACGCCTTAACAGAAACTATCAGGAACTTAAAAAAATAGAAATATAAAGAGATACCATGAAGAAACTTCTTATCGCCGCTATATCACTTTTTACCATTGGCTTAAATGCACAGCAGCTTGAAAAATCACTGTTATGGAAAATTTCCGGTAACGGTATTAAGGAGCCTTCCTATATTTTTGGCACCATACACGTTACCTGCGATGCCACTCTGGACGAACACGTAATAAAAGCCCTAAACGATACCAAGCAGCTATACTTAGAGCTCGATATGGACGACCCTGCCATGAAAGCGGGAATGATGGGCGGTATGATGATGAAAGATGGCGTAACCCTCGATTCCCTTGCTACAACAGAAGACCTTGCGGTATTAGATACTTTTATTACCAAAGAACTGGGTATACCGCTTAAAATGATGAATCGTTTTAAGCCTTCTATGATAAGCATGTCACTTATGCCTAAATACATGGACTGCCCTATGCAATCTTTTGAAGATGAACTCATGAAGGTTACCCACGAGCAGAAAGAAGAGGTTTACGGACTGGAAACTTTAGAGGAGCAGTTGGCAGTATTTGACGATATTTCCTATGAGGAACAAATGAACGAACTGATTAAAACGGCAAAAGACGGTATTGAAAAAGACAAGGCAGAATTTGATAAAATGCAGGAGGTTTACCGTACTAAAGACCTTAACGCGATTATGAAATTTATGGCCGACAGCGAAAATAAAATGTACGGCGACAATGCCGACGTGCTGCTTAATAACCGTAACAAAAACTGGATTCCTAAAATAGAGGAAACAGCTAAACAAACCCCTACCTTTTTTGGTGTAGGCGCTGCCCACCTGGGCGGTAAAGAAGGCGTAATTATGCTCCTTAGAAAAAAAGGTTATAAGGTAGAAGCGGTTAAGTAATTATCTGCTAAACATATCGTTTTGGCAATTAGTACAATAAATCCTATATTTATTGCCAATCATCAATCAACCTAAAACACGCCTTATGAAGTTCTTCTACACGCTACTGTTTACAGTACTATCAATCAGTATGTTTGCTCAGGATAAAACCGCAAACGACAGCATTAAGCAAATGGACTCTGAACTTAATGAAGTGGTTATTGATAAAAAGAAAAAAGCTGTAGAGAGAAGAGCAGACCGTGTTATTTTTGATTTTTCCGAACAGGATTATCTTAATTCGGGTTCACTTATGGAAGGGCTTAGAAAACTTCCGGGGCTTTTCATTTCAGAAGTTGGCGGTGCGATATATCAGGGTAAAGCCCTTCAGGTTTATATGGATGGCCGTCCTTTAAACATTTACTCAAACGAGTTAATGACCTATTTAGAGTCAATGCCCGCTAATACCGTAGAAAAGGTAGAGATAATTACGAATCCCGGTGCAGAATTCCCTGCTACTTCCGGCGGGGCAATTATAAATATAATAACCGCTAAAAATGCTAAAAAAGACCTGAGTGCCACCTACTCTAACGGATACAGTTATACCAATTATGACAAGGCAAGACACAGGTTTAACAACAGTGTTACTTTAAGTGCCGCAAACAAACTTTTTAGCTGGCAGATACAGGGTGGGCAATCTTACGGCGAAAGCTACAACAGAGGCAATTTTTACAGCCCTGACGTAATTATTACCAATAACTATTCTGACAGGTATAACAGGTTCTACTACCTGAGAACAGGTGTAAAGTTTGACTTTAAGTACGACAGGTTGCTTGTTAACTACAACATTACCACAAGCAATAACAGCTCTTATGTTGAAGCATCGGGTCTAGGGTTTACCGCAAGCGACAAAAGCCATACTAAGAACTTTTATAACGATGTGGCGCTTACTTACCAAAAACGCTTTGAAAACCCTTTAAAAAAACTGGACTTCCTTTTCAATTACAATAACAACGACGGTAATTTCGATCAGCAGTCAAGAATCACCCAAAACGATGTTTTAAGCAACGACAGCAATCAGGATTTCTATCAGTTTAAGACTGATTATTCGCAGGACATAAGCCTTTTAGACAAGGGAAAAATAAGTGCAGGGGTCTTAGCCGATCTACTCGATTTTCAGGCAATGAGTTTTGGTACTACAAATCTGGATTACAGGCGAAGCACGTATGCTGCCTATGCCGAAGCACAGACTACCTACAAAAAGCTTGAGTTTATTGCCGGCGGTCGCCTCGAGTCCTATAACATAGAAGGAAATACCGATACCGATGACCTTATTCCGTTTAACCAAACACGTTTCTTTTACAACGGTACAGTACAATACACATTAATTCCTCAAATATATGCCAAGGCAAACTATAACAAAAAGATAAGCCTGCCCGATACATCTGCACTAAATCCAAACAACACGAACTACCAGAACCCCAATATAGAGTTTTACGGAAATCCTAACCTGGAGCCTACCATATACAACAATTACGAAATAGAATTAAATGCTTTTGAATACTTTTTTATAAACTACTCCATTACCGAAGCCAATAACGAAATTACAACACGTGTTATAACTACCGATGAAGGCACAGCCGCGAGAGTTTCGGAAAATGTGGATAAGGTAACCACCCGTAGTTTTAATTTTGGTATACCGGTGCCTTATATGCTTTTTACAAAAGGCCTTACCGAAACCCTGAAAATGAATTTTAATCCCGATGAGATAAACTTCCTGTATATTTATGCCGGGTCGCGAAAAAACATCATTCCGGGTTTAGATACAAAAGCCGTTTGGAACTTTAACCTTATGTCTCAGCTTATTTTGCCAAAAAAGGTAAAGTTCACCGCAAACTTTAACACTACGAGCGCTGGTGGTAATTATTTGTACTACACGGTAAAACAACCTATTTATCAGCGACTGGACCTAACCTTTTCAAGAAAGTTCCTTTCAGATAACCTTTCCGTTTCGGTTTATGTAAACGATGTGTTTAATACCAACACACAAAATTATGGCCTGGTAGGCACAAACCTTTCTTCAGATAATAAATATGACTCCAGGCGTGTAGGTTTTTCATTAAACTATAAAATACCGGGTAAAAACAAACAGGATAAGCAGGAAGATATATTAAACAACAATACTCCGCAACAAAAGGAAAATACTATAGGGAATTAAAAACCTGAATTATATAATTGAGATTTCTCCACAAGGTCGAAATGGAAAACCTTTATAAAATTAAGAGATTTTTCATTCCGCTACGCTACATTCAAAATAACACCATCATCTGTTAAAGGGTTTGAGTGTCATTTCGACGATAGGAGAAATCTTTTTTTGAGGCTGTTTACACTCTCTATACTATATCAAGAAATAAAAAAAAGAGGCTAAATAGCCTCTTTTGTATTTTAATAATCCCACTGTCGCTTTTTGTTTAGTTCTTCCTGTGCTTCCAGCTCTTCGGCAGGAATAACCTTTAGGAAAGAAGGGTGTTGCTCAATGGCATATTCAATTTTTTCTACAATCTCATCTATGGTATCGTTATCATAATCAATCTCTAAAGGCTCTTTAATAATAAAGGACTGCAATATCCCTTTCTTTTTCATCCTTAGCCCTTTCTTGTCAAACGAACGCCTAAAACCATCTATCACTATAGGGACAACAATTGGTTTATGCTGCTTTATAATGTGTGCTGTACCTTTACGGATAGGCTTAAACGGTTTTGTGGTTCCCTGAGGGAAGGTAATAACCCATCCGTCTTCCAGTGCTATTCTTATATTTTCTGTGTCGTTCGGATTCACTTCTCTTTGTACATCCTGTCCCTTTGCCCTCCAGGTACGCTCTACAGTAATAGCGCCGGCATAGGCCAGTATCCTTGGCAATAGTCCGGACTTCATGGTTTCCTTTGCCGCCACATAATAAATGTTAAGCTTAGGGTGCCACAGATAGCCCACATTCTTAATGCTGTCTACCCTGCCCTTTAAACTGGCGTTAAACACATGAAACATTGCCACTACATCGGCAAAATAGGTTTGGTGATTAGAGATAAAAAGAACGTTTTGTCCCGGCAGAGTTTTAATAATTTCAGAACCTTCTATCTGAAGCTCATTAAAACCGCGGTAACGCCTGTGGGTAAGTACGCCAAAAGTGCGTATAAGCCATCTCTTTAAAAATAATATATGTCCAAACGGATTTCTTTTAAATAAACCCATACTTTATTTACTATATCAAACAACAAAATTACGAAATCGTACTCATTATAGTGCGTTTTTTATTGTTTCTTTAAGCTCGCTCATTATCATGGCGGTAGCTCCCCAAACTATATAGTCTTCAAACTTAAATGCCGGAACCGCTATTTTTTGTGCATAAGAGGTTTTCATCTCGGTATTTATAACTATCGAATCGTCCAGAAAAACATCCAGCGGAAGTTCTATAAGCGCCGTTACTTCATCCGGATTTGGAACAAAAACAGGGGTTTGTGCCGCCAGCCCCATAAAGGGTTTTACCAAAAAGTTACTGGGCGGTATATAGATCTGGCTAAAGGGCATAACCACATCAATTTCTGCAGGTGTTACCCCTATTTCCTCATAAGTTTCTCTCAGGGCCGTATCTTTCAGGTCTAAATCCACCGGGTCTACCTGCCCTCCCGGAAAGGATATTTGTGCCGAATGCACTCCCGGATATTCGTTACGCCTTATCAAAATAAGGTGTGTTTGCTCCTGTTTAGGGTAAAACAGCATCATTACGGCACTTTGCTTGGGGTTGCTATCTTTATAAAAATCAGGGTTTAGCGATTGTATTCTCTCACTGGGAGCCATTTTTGCATGCGCATTAAGGGCTGGTAACTCCTGATTTAGTATTTTTGGTACATAATTTAAAAAGTCAGTAAACTTCATTAGGTAATAATCTATTTACCTATAAAGGTACTCCAAAAAGAGGACATTTAAAACCCTATAAGCATGTTTAGCAAAGCCGAAGCACAACAGATGAAAAAGGAATTTTGGACCGCATTTGCCGATGCCTATCCGAGAAAATGGCTGTTGTATGATACCAAGATCAAGGATGTATCCTTTAAATTTTATGTAGATAACAAAAAGGCACGCGTAATGCTGGACATCGAACCTAAAGAGGACGAAAAGCGTAAAATTTATTTTGAAAAGATAGAGTCGCTAAAAAACATACTGCTTGAAGAGTATCTGCCGGATGCCATACTGGACAGGGAACATTACCTGGAAACGGGAAAGGCCATTAGCCGTATTTGGGTTGAAAAAACAGGGATAAGCCTGCATAACAGGAATACGTGGAATGAGATATTCGACTTCTTTAATGAAAAAATGGGGGCATTTGAATTGTTTTTCTACGAATACGAAGACTATATAAGGGATCTTGAAATAAATACCTAACAACTATGGTTTCAAAACAAAAGTTACTTAAAGTGGGTAAACTGCTTTTACTGATTTGGGGTGCTATTTCGCTCTTTGGCGTAATTGTTATTGGAGGTTATACATATTATACATTAACATGGGGGAATAAAACCGAAATCAACACGGCAACAAAATCAGATGTAAGGTTTGTTTTAAACTGCTGCGGTCTTGGTGATGATAGAATTGAGAATGTGGTGAACAGTTACACTTCCGCCCAATCATTTACAGGCGATTACCTTGATGCCTATGAGATACAAATAAGCAACGTAAGTATAGATGAACTGACAAAAAAGGGTGAAAATGAGATTTTATCTGCTAAGTTTTATCGTATGGACAACCTTCCTGAAGTTTTAAACGAAGCTGTAACGTTTGTTGATGGTTGGCATCATGAAATACCCTGGTTTCCAAAGGAATATGAATTAAGGACAAAAGATTTTTTTGTTTATCCGAGAAGAATTAACTGTTACGGACTTACACCCAATGCGGCAGAACTGATATTTATAAATCCGGCAGAGAAAAAGGTTTATTATTTAGGTACAAAAATGTAGTCTTATTTTAAAAAAATGGGGGCATTTGAATTGTTTTTCTACGAATACGAAGATTACATCAGGGATCTGGAAATAAATACCTAAAGCGACTCCAGTAGTTCTGCTTTGGTACTGTAAAGCTCTTCTTCCCTAAATGTCTTGCTGTGCAGCGGCCCGCAGGGATTTTTGTCTACCACACACCAAATATCGGTGGCTTTCCTACTCTTTTTGATGACAACATTGGTTACTATAGCTTTTCTTACGCCATTCATGTACATAAAAAAAACTTCTTCGCCTACATTATGCCTGTAGCTAATGTGGTGTTCATGCGGGGGTTTGGAATCAGTTTGGTTTTTAAAGAACGGTCTCATTTTAAGGTGTTGTATTGGTTTGGTTATGAGGTGGGGAACCGCGATAAAAGTAACCATTTTTTCCTTTAGGTGAAAATAACCTTTAGGGTATAACATTATAAGTTATTACGTAATTTCTTATAACATTATACCCTTAATTTATTCTTTAAGTAATTTCCTCTATCTAATTAGTGAGAAATGCCCCCTGTGTTGTCTTCCGTCCTGTCTGGTCACTACAAACCAATAATCGGTAGATGGCAGCGGATGTCCGTTATAGGTACCGTCCCATCCTTCATACTGAGGGCCGAAAGTTATAAGCAGTTTGCCATATCGGTCATAAATATCCACCTTTAAGTTAGGTTCTTTTAGCGAATATTCAATCCTCCATCTTTCATGATGGCCGTCTCCGTTTGGTGTAAAGTAATTAGGATAATGCAGCAGTGCCACTTCGTCACTACCTGTTCCGCATCCGTTTTTATCCCTTACATATACCTCATAAATACCTGTTTCAAGATTATAAAACGTATTGTCATCCTGATAGTTAATTCCGTCTATGGAATATTCATAATCGCCAGATCCTATTGCTGCAACGGTAATGGTATTATTCTCGTTTGTCCAGTCGGTTATAGAGACCTCAATGCTTTGTACCGCTTCCGATGTTAACACCTCTACTGATGATGAACCTTCACAATACCCATCGCCATAAGCACGCTGTACCGTAACGGTATAAGTTCCCGGTTCGGTAACTGTTATAGTACGCGTAGTTTCTCCGGTAGACCAGCTGTAGGCAGCAAAACCACCCTGTGCCGTAATTTGTGTAGAAGTACCAATACAAATAACCCCTGTGGTATTAATTTCCGGTTCCGGAATTTCCCCAACAAAAAGTCGGAAAGAAGTAACATCAAAACAAAGGTCTATTTGGTTATGCTCTACCCTTGCATATATATTTTGTCCGTTAATGATATTGGTGTATAACGATGGTAACGGATTAGTTCCTGCTTCTGCATCCTGAGGCGTTGCATAATAAGTAATGGTATATAACGATGCCGACTGGTCGCCTAAAAGGGTTGCATTCTGTTCGGTAAGGTCAAACTCATTAGTGTTTCCTGAGCCTTCCGGCACACAGGCAATCATATCGCTTACCTCATTTGCCGTAGCGATAGATGGTAACGACTGTACGTTAAAAGAACGTATCACTATATTACCACAGTTGTCCTCTACCCTAAAGGTATATTCGGCTTCCTCTAAATCGGTAAAAATAGGGTTATCACCATTGTCTACCACAAAAGGGCTGCCGTTCATGTGTGTAATCCTTATAGAGGTAGGATACCCTAAAATATCAAGATAAACATCATTCGGATTACCGGCACAAGCCATAGTGTAAGCACCTGCTACCGAAAGCGTTTCTGTATAATTAAATTCTCCGAAATCTTCTACACAAATAATAGTCTCTGCACCATTACCATAGCTTTCATGCTTTTTAATGATCCTGAAATCTCCCGAATAGTTAAGGTTATTCATTGCCTGATTATTCGTTAGCTGAATGGAATTAGAGCTATCCGGCACAGTACCATCTATATAGGCTACTCCTGTTGCCGGGTGTCCCCAGGTTTGTGTAGCGGTATCAAAATGCTGAAGCCAGTACTGGGCAGCATTAAGTCCGTTACTGCTGTCGGTAACCATAATACTAAAGTTACCACATTGCGGAGTGAATATAAAAGTATCTGTAGGAGGATGGTAACCCTCTATAAGTATTGAAAATGTCTTGGTAAGGTTACAGTGATCGGTACCCTCAAAAGTATACTGTCCTTCCGGAAGATCAGACATAAACAAATCTCCGGCATCAGTATCTATAAACGATGTAACATCATACGGTAAAGACTCCGGAAACGCTGCGGGTGCCGATGTTATCTGCATCGACAATAATGGCCCGTTACCGCTGGAAACCATAACACTGCCTATTCCCTCTTCACAAGACGGGGAAGTGTTTCCGTTAAAATCCTGTTCTACAAACTCAGGCACTTCCACTTCTTCTGTGTATTCATACCCACACTCGTCAGTAAACTCTATGGTATAAAAGCCTATAGGCAAATTATTAAGGGCAACATTCCCAGCCTGTGTAATGCTTCCCGTTACATCATGAGGAAGCGTTTGTGTATAAGTTTCGGGCGCAGAAACAATAGTTGCAGAAACAATTTCTATTTCAGGAATACTTATTCTTATTCTCCCAAATAAAGAAAAACAACCGTTATTGCGTCCTGAAGCTGCCGGTACATAAGGCTCAAACTCAACCTCTATAATATCTTGTGCAGTACGGCCACACTCGTCTTCAATTATTACTTCATACGTTCCGTAGGGTATAGGATTTTCTTCATCACCATAAGCAATACTCCCCTCTGTAAACGGACCGTTAGGGTTAGGCATAAAATCGGCCGGATCAAAATCATCCGGTGCATTAAGGAAGGTTACCGTGTACGATCCCGTAAACCTTTGAGCATTAAGTACCAAATAACGGGTACCACATATACCTCGCTGACTCAAAAGGGTTAAATCTATATCAGAATCTATAAAATTAGCCGAAGATGTTACCGTATCACCACAACCATTAGTAATGGTAATATCATAGCTAACACCATCTATAAGAGGCATCTCTTCTGAAACTTCTAAGCTGTTAGGTGCTCCCGATTCGTATACCTGAGTAGTAATTACATCGTCTTCACCGGGTATATGAATAGTATATTGAATGGTTACCGGATAAGAGATTGTAGCCGTTTCCAGGCTTACCGTATTACTAACCGTTATGGAATCACATGAATTGATAACCACATCCGGGTAAAAAGAAGCCGAAATATCCGGATCTAAATCCAGAACCTCCAGCACAAAGGTTTTTACCTTACCTATACCACAGGCATCAAATGCCCTTATATTATAAGTTCCGGCAGGTAAACCGGTAAATTCATGTTCTGTTTGTAACGGACGTGTTTCGGGTCCTGATATAATTTCACACTGAAAAATCTCGCCTTCTGTCGCAGTTACTACAATCGTAGCTCCCGATGAACAGGCTTCATCAGCAGAAGAAACCGAAATTGCAAAATCCTGAATAAGGTCTTCTATAACAACATCCTGCTGTTGTGTGTTAGATTCGTCGTCTAAAGTTTGTGTTGCAACAACCCTGTAAGTACCTGATGTTAAACTGCCTAAAGTGTTTTCTGTAATTACTGCAATAGGAGTATCAGTGTCGGGTAACAGGTATATGCTATAGAATACCGTTGCATCCGGGGTTAGGTTTGAAACTTCAAAAGTAAGGCTACCATTACCAAAACATGTCTCGTCGGTATGGTTAACATCCAAGGTAAAATCAGATAATTGTGCATTAACTGAAGCTGTTGAAAGTAACAGTAAAAGTAATAAGAGCTTAAATAATTTCATTTCATAGTGGGTGTAATCAAATAATTTAGATGCAACCATATACGCATTTATAACGCTTTGAGTTTAAATTAAGTGCACAATAATATAATTATTTATTAAATAATAAGCAGCTAAATCGTTATAAAGCGTTAATTTATCGATAAATAACCGACATAATAGTTATATTTTAAATATAAGTTAAAATATGGTTTTCGCTAATATGCAGTAATAAAACAGTTATAAATACAAAAACCCTATTTAAGTAATAGGGTTTTGCTTATAATATATATCAGAATATCTACAAAACAAAAAACCCTATCCGGTTATGGATAGGGTTTTCAAAAGAAAGGCGGTGACATACTCTCCCACAAGATGCAGTACCATCTGCGCAGGCGGGCTTAACTTCTCTGTTCGGAATGGGAAGAGGTGAGCCCCGCCGCAATAACCACCTTAAGTCGTTATGTTGCTTTGGGCAACATGATTACAGGTACAATGTAACTGTAAACAAATATCTTAACATACTGAGATAAAGAATAGTATACTTAAATTAGAAAGTTTCTCCCCTCCCCCTGGAGGGAGGGAAAGAGCGTACATAAGCTTACGGGTTATTAGTACTACTCGACTATGACATTACTGCCTTTACATCTATAGCCTATCAACGTGGTCATCTTCCACGACCCTTAAAAGAAATCTCATCTTGTGGTGGGTTTCGCGCTTATATGCTTTCAGCGCTTATCCCTTCCAAACGTAGCTACTCTGCGGTGCCCCTGGCGGGACAACAGATACACTAGAGGTTTGTCCAACTCGGTCCTCTCGTACTAGAGTCAGATCCACTCAAATTTCTAACGCCCGCAGTAGATAGAGACCGAACTGTCTCACGACGTTCTGAACCCAGCTCGCGTGCCACTTTAATGGGCGAACAGCCCAACCCTTGGGACCTTCTCCAGCCCCAGGATGTGACGAGCCGACATCGAGGTGCCAAACCCCCCCGTCGATATGAGCTCTTGGGGGAGATCAGCCTGTTATCCCCGGCGTACCTTTTATCCTTTGAGCGATGGCCCTTCCATACGGAACCACCGGATCACTATGCTCTACTTTCGTACCTGATCGACCTGTATGTCTCTCAGTCAAGCTCCCTTATGCCATTGCACTCTACGCACGGTTACCAAGCGTGCTGAGGGAACCTTTAGAAGCCTCCGTTACTCTTTTGGAGGCGACCACCCCAGTCAAACTACCCACCAAGCAATGTCCCGCACAAAGTGCGGTTAGGCCTCAGATAAGCAAAGGGTGGTATTTCAACAATGACTCCACAACGCCTGGCGACGCCGCTTCAAAGTCTCCCACCTATCCTACACATCACTTATCCAAGGTCAATACTAAGCTATAGTAAAGGTGCACAGGGTCTTTTCGTCCCACTGCGGGTAATCGGCATCTTCACCGATACTACAATTTCACCGAGCTCATGGCTGAGACAGTGTCCAGATCGTTACACCATTCGTGCAGGTCGGAACTTACCCGACAAGGAATTTCGCTACCTTAGGACCGTTATAGTTACGGCCGCCGTTTACTGGGGCTTCAATTCAATGCTTCTCCGAAGATAACATCTCCTCTTAACCTTCCAGCACCGGGCAGGTGTCAGGCCCTATACTTCATCTTACGATTTTGCAGAGCCCTGTGTTTTTGATAAACAGTCGCCTGGACCTTTTCACTGCGGCCAGCATTGCTGCTGGCGACCTTTCTCCCGAAGTTACAGGTCTATTTTGCCTAATTCCTTAGCCATGAATCTCTCGAGCACCTTAGGATTCTCTCCTCGACTACCTGTGTCGGTTTACGGTACGGGTGCTTATAATCTAAGTTTAGAGGTTTTTCTTGGAAGCCCTTAGGTACACTATCACTTTGTCCGAAGACTCCGTGTACTATCGCATTTCACCAAAACCTGCGGATTTGCCTACAGGCCTTATAGCTAGGTGCTTCAACGAACTATTCCGTCAGTTCGCGGTACTTTCATCACTCCGTCACCCCATCACAATTATAAGCAGTACGGGAATATTAACCCGTTGGCCATCGACTTCCCCCTTCGGGTACGCCTTAGGTCCCGACTAACCCTCAGCTGATTAGCATAGCTGAGGAAACCTTAGTCTTTCGGTGTGCGGGTTTCTCGCCCGCATTATCGTTACTTATGCCTACATTTTCTTTTCTATCCGCTCCAGCAATACTCACATATCACCTTCGACGCTGAATAGAATGCTCCCCTACCACTTACGCCTAAACGTAAATCCATAGCTTCGGTAGTATACTTATGCCCGATTATTATCCATGCTCGTCCGCTCGACTAGTGAGCTGTTACGCACTCTTTAAATGAATGGCTGCTTCCAAGCCAACATCCTAGCTGTCTGGGCAGACAAACCTCGTTTATTCAACTTAGCATACATTTGGGGACCTTAGCTGATGGTCTGGGTTCTTTCCCTCTCGGACATGGACCTTAGCACCCATGCCCTCACTGCTGGTAAACATTATATAGCATTCGGAGTTTGTCAGGAATTGGTAGGCGGTGAAGCCCCCGCATCCAATCAGTAGCTCTACCTCTATATAACTATATCCAGCGCTGCACCTAAATGCATTTCGGGGAGTACGAGCTATTTCCGAGTTTGATTGGCCTTTCACCCCTACCCACAGGTCATCCGAAGACTTTTCAACGTCAACCGGTTCGGACCTCCACTATGTGTTACCACAGCTTCATCCTGCCCATGGGTAGATCACACGGTTTCGCGTCTACCATTACTGACTAAAGCGCCCTATTAAGACTCGCTTTCGCTACGGGTCCGTGACTTAATCACTTATCCTTGCCAGCAACGGTAACTCGTAGGCTCATTATGCAAAAGGCACGCCGTCACCCCACTAAAGGGCTCCGACCGCTTGTAGGCGTATGGTTTCAGGATCTATTTCACTCCGTTATTCACGGTTCTTTTCACCTTTCCCTCACGGTACTGGTTCACTATCGGTCTCTCAGGAGTATTTAGCCTTGGCGGATGGTCCCGCCGGATTCAGACAGGGTTTCACGTGCCCCGCCCTACTCAGGATACCACTATGTATTATATCTCTTACTCATACGGGACTATCACCCTCTATGGTGCAACTTTCCAGATGCTTCTGATTCAATTTACATACAATGTCGTGGTCCTACAACCCCAGTATTGCCGTAACAACACTGGTTTGGGCTAATCCGCTTTCGCTCGCCACTACTCACGGAATCACTTTTGTTTTCTCTTCCTCCGCCTACTTAGATGTTTCAGTTCAGCGGGTTTGCCTCCTATCGGATACTATATCTTCAATATAGTGGGTTGCCCCATTCGGATATCTGCGGATCAATTCGTATGTGCCAATCCCCGCAGCTTTTCGCAGCTTATCACGTCCTTCTTCGCCTCTGAGAGCCACAGGCATCCCCCATACGCCCTTATTTTGCTTATTGTACTTTATATGTGTGTTATAAATAACACACAACTGTGCTTTCTATATTTTTCTACTTGTATTTATCTCAATATGTCAATGAACGTGTGGCATCTCGCCACTGACAATAATATCAGCGACTTTAGCCGGATGTGGAGAATATCGGAGTCGAACCGATGACCTCCTGCGTGCAAGGCAGGCGCTCTAGCCAGCTGAGCTAATCCCCCGTTTTTCAGTAAGCAGCTAACTCTTTTCAGTTAACAGTTTAAAACGGTCACTAAAAGTGTAACTCAACTTCTAAAATTTCCTTTGTATCTAAAATAAGAAGAGATTTAGTAGTCCCGGGCAGACTCGAACTGCCGACCCCTACATTATCAGTGTAGTACTCTAACCAGCTGAGCTACGAGACTATATTTCTTTAGAATCTTACCTACTTAGCAACTCTGTTACTCAGCAGCTTTCTTCCAGCTCTCTTACTTTAAATTTTTGAACTAACAGCGAGAGTAAGTCTTTTACTTATCACTCATTACTTAACCTAACGATCGTGTCTCTAGAAAGGAGGTGTTCCAGCCGCACCTTCCGGTACGGCTACCTTGTTACGACTTAGCCCCAGTTACCAGTTTTACCCTAGGCAGCTCCTTGCGGTCACCGACTTCAGGTACCCCCAGCTTCCATGGCTTGACGGGCGGTGTGTACAAGGCCCGGGAACGTATTCACCGGATCATGGCTGATATCCGATTACTAGCGATTCCAGCTTCATGGAGTCGGGTTGCAGACTCCAATCCGAACTGTGACCGGCTTTATAGATTCGCTCCCTGTCGCCAGGTGGCTGCTCTCTGTACCGGCCATTGTAGCACGTGTGTAGCCCAGGACGTAAGGGCCGTGATGATTTGACGTCATCCCCACCTTCCTCACGGTTTGCACCGGCAGTCTTGCTAGAGTTCCCGACATTACTCGCTGGCAACTAACAACAGGGGTTGCGCTCGTTATAGGACTTAACCTGACACCTCACGGCACGAGCTGACGACAACCATGCAGCACCTTGTAAAGTGTCCGAAGAAAAAACTGTTTCCAGTCCTGTCACTCTACATTTAAGCCCTGGTAAGGTTCCTCGCGTATCATCGAATTAAACCACATGCTCCACCGCTTGTGCGGGCCCCCGTCAATTCCTTTGAGTTTCAAACTTGCGTTCGTACTCCCCAGGTGGGATACTTATCACTTTCGCTTAGCCACTCAGTCTTGCGACCGAACAGCTAGTATCCATCGTTTACGGCGTGGACTACCAGGGTATCTAATCCTGTTCGCTCCCCACGCTTTCGTCCATCAGCGTCAATATAATGTTAGTAACCTGCCTTCGCAATTGGTATTCCATGTAATATCTAAGCATTTCACCGCTACACTACATATTCTAGTTACTTCACAGTAATTCAAGCTCTACAGTATCAGAGGCAGTTCGACAGTTGAGCTGCCGGATTTCACCACTGACTTATAAAGCCGCCTACGGACCCTTTAAACCCAATGATTCCGGATAACGCTTGGATCCTCCGTATTACCGCGGCTGCTGGCACGGAGTTAGCCGATCCTTATTCTTACGGTACCGTCAGCCCTCTACACGTAGAGGGGTTTCTTCCCGTATAAAAGCAGTTTACAATCCATAGGACCGTCATCCTGCACGCGACATGGCTGGTTCAGACTTGCGTCCATTGACCAATATTCCTCACTGCTGCCTCCCGTAGGAGTCTGGTCCGTGTCTCAGTACCAGTGTGGGGGATCTCCCTCTCAGGACCCCTACCCATCATTGCCTTGGTATGCCGTTACCATACCAACTAGCTAATGGGACGCATGCTCATCTTGTACCGAAGTTCTTTAATATAGAAAAGATGCCAGTTCTATATACTATGGGGTATTAATCCGGATTTCTCCGGGCTATCCCCCAGTACAAGGCAGATTGCATACGCGTTACGCACCCGTGCGCCGGTCTCAAGGAAGCAAGCTTCCTCTACCCCTCGACTTGCATGTGTTAGGCCTGCCGCTAGCGTTCATCCTGAGCCAGGATCAAACTCTTCATCGTATGTTTTTAATATTTTTACGATCTTTATTGCTAGGTCTGTGTTTTTCGATAAATCGAGTTTCTTACTCTCTCTTTATGCTGTCAATCCAATATGTCTATGAACGTATTCTTCTGTTTTATTCTCACCTCAATCACTCAGCCTTTCGGCGTTTGTTTCTCAAAGCGGCTGCAAAAGTACAACTTCTTTTTAATCCCGCAAGCTTTTTTCAAAAAAAAATTTCTTTTTTATTTTTAAAGCTTTTCCGATAAAGAATCAGTGATTGCGGCTCGTTTCATCTCCGAAACGGGAAGGCAAAGATACTATCTTTTTTCCTTAACCTGCAAATCTTTTTTCTTATTTTTTTCAGATTCTTTTAAGCTTTTCTTCACTTAAAAAGTAAAGCTCAAAATGCGGTTTCATTATCTCAAAGTACGTCGCTCGTTTTGCGGTTGCAAAGGTAGACAAGTTTTTCATTTCTGCAAATATTTTCTGAACTTTTTTTTCGAAGCCTTTTTAAGCTCCTCCCTTTATTTAAAAGGGTTTCCAGATAATATCACTCTCCAAAAGAACTCGCTGTTATTGCGGGTGCAAAAGTAGCAAACTTTTCTTTTCTCACAAACTTTTTCCGAATTTTTTTCTGATTATTTTTTCTCAGTAATTCCACTCCTATAATAAGCGGTCCGGTAAGCTGTTTTTCTAAGAACGTGTGCCTCTAATGCGGGTGCAAAAGTAGCCATCTTTTCCACTCCCGCAAACTTTTAATGCCCTTTTTTTAATCTTTTTTTAACCTTAATTCATAACTCATTGATAAGGTGGTTTTTGACATTGAAAGTTTTTTTTAAGTAAAGGGAAAAGGAACTCCTATATATTATAGTGTGGTATCGTAAAGCAGCAGAGATTCCTCACTCCATTTCATTTCGTATCGGAATGACACCTCTACCTATTTATATTATAGTGTGGTATTCTTTACTCCTATATATAATATAGATTGCCGCGTCGTACCTCGCAAGGACACTACACTACTCTATTATATAAAGTATTTATATATTTGAGTCTATGAAAAAATTTGCTTTTATACCTGTTTGGCTAATATGCACTATTATTAGTACCGTTATACTGTATATGATAGTAACTATAGTTTGGATGGAGCACCTGTATGAAGCCGACATAAGCAATGAAATTGCAGATAGTTTCCTTTTTAAATTGTTTGCAGAGATATCCTCGAACACCGGATATCATACCGAGCCCACTTCATTTACATTATTCATTATCTTAATTACAGGTATAGGCTGTGGATATTTGATAAGTAAATTGATACTCAAACTACAGTCCGCCTATTGATATACTCCATTTTCCGTTTTCCTCATGCAGGTAAAACTGCATATTATGATCGTTTGGACACGGAACCTTCATGTAGTCTTTGGGAAAAATATGATAGGAGATGGCATTTACCTCTTTATTACGGTGTCCTTTTTGAAGTAAATCTTCATAAGAAATTCTTGAAATGATGTTTTTAAGCACGTCATCAAAAATAAAATCAAAACAACGGGACATATCACTCTTATAGATATCTACATCAGCATACTTTTCCTCATCTTTAATATAAGCAATAGTGTCACAGCTATAGGAATATTTAAATATTACCGGATGAATAGCCCTTACAGGATAATCCAGCCTATTGGCTACTCCTTGTTTGTTTGCTGAAAAAATATCTTTTTGAAAGCCTGCCCAAAATTTTTTAAGCCCTACGGTATCCAGAGGCGCAACCCCTTTTGATGCTGTTTCCTGAGGTTTCGGTTCAGCTTGTGGTTTTATTCTGTAAGAATCTGTAGTTTCATTATGAAGCATTTCAAGCTGCTCCTTATTATTACAGGAAACCAAGAGCAAAAGAAAACTAAGTAAGGTGATGTTTTTCATAATATAAGGTCTTATTCAAATATAATGATTTAACTGAGATTCCTCATTCCATTTCATTACGTATCGGAATGACACCTCCTAATCTAATATTTATATAAAATAAAAAAGCACAGAAAAAATCTGTGCTTCTATACCTATATATAATAGTGTTATTTTTTGCAGCAACCGTCCAGCGAATCATAAGCCACTTCATCAGCCTTAATATCATCAGCATCATAACCTAATTTGCTTATCGCTGTTTTTATAGTAGCCAAATCAGTCTTCTTCGTATTGTAGGTTACCGTGATTGTCATTGCTTTTTCGTCAAGCACCACCATTTGTACTCCTTTAGTTTTAAGAAGTCCAACATTAAGTCGGTCTCCGCACGACTCACATTGCTTGCAGTGGTCGCAGTAAATGGCCGTTTTAATTACAGTGGTTTCCACCTTTTTTTGTGCAAAAGCATTTGCCGATAAAAACATAGCAAATACAAACAGTACTGTTTTAAGTAGTTTCATAATGGTAATTTAGTTTTTGCGAATATAATGATTTAACTCAGATTTTAAACAGTAGAGATTCCTCGCTCCATTTCATTAGCCTACCCCATAATAACAGCAGCAATAATTAAGAAAAGATAGTGGTGTTTTTTCATGCCGTTTATCTAGGGATTTTTCTTTTTGTATCGCTTTTGCAGTTTATGTAGCTTTCTTATTTCTTTTTCAGAAAACCTGTCATACGGCTTAGTATACCCGCAAATGTTAGTTTCTAAAAACTTTTTTTGTTCAGTTTCTCTTTCAAAATACGCTTGTGTATAGTAACTAAACACAATATACTTTTCTCCCGTTTTAAATCTATAGCCACAATCACCTTTTCCATAACCTGTTATAACTTTTATAGTATCGGTTACGGCTTTACCCTTATGAAGTTCTTCCACCAAAAAGGTAAACTCTTTACTAAATGTGTAATAAAATCTATCTCCCAAATGTTCGTCCTCCTCTTCAATTTCAGGGAGTATTCTCTGTTTTATATCCCTTTCTGCCAATACCCTGCCTGTAAACACAACATTAACATAGTTAAATTCATGTTTTAAAACCGATTTACCAATACAGCTGCACGCCATAGCCGGTGACGGAAAGAGAATTAAAAGGGAAACCAAAAAGATTGATAATTTTTTCATGGTGTGTGGTTTACCCAAATATAATGATTTAGTTGAAACCTAGGAAAAGTGTTCAGTATTCATTGTTCAGTCGTAAGGAACATTAGATTGCCACGTCGTCCCTCCTCGCAATGACAACCTGAGTAATTTTTAAATATTAAATCTTTCGATCTTTAATGATTTACCCCCCTACCCCTCTTAGATTGCCGCGTCGTACCTCCTCGCAATGACAGGGCAACTCACAACAGTATAACAACCGAGTGAAGCTAAGGCATTAGGTTCCGTAGCGTAAAGAAAATTATAAGCGAAGCGTTAAGAAGCATCCGCTGTTTGAGGCGACAGCCGAGTTCGGATGGTTTAGCTGAGTGTAATAATTTTTAGCTTAAGGAGTCGTAGCCGCAGTCACGCCATAGCGTGATGGTTCTTTTGTGTCAAGACAAAAGAAGAAGATGCAGGGAGATATCTCAATTAATAAACTGGCTAGAGATTTATTTTATCAGTTCGGCTTTCAGCCTCGTGCCTCCACTTCACTACGTTTCGGTCGAAATGGAAAAGATTGCTTCGTGCCTCGCAATGACAAACTCAATATTACTCTATCTTTTTATAATATTGATTTAAATCAATATCTAACGGAATTTTGACAGCTCCGAAAAAGAATCTCCTGCTTACCTGTGATGAAAAACTACTTTTTCCGGCTTCATCTGTATAAAGCAACTCTATTGTAGTACCACTTACATCATATGATAAGCTATAAGTCCCTTCTCCGTAGAAATTACTTTTAAAACTATTGTCCTTATATAGTATTAATGTATCCGGTGTATGAGGAATATCAGCTATAAAATTGTTCCCAAAATTTTGATTTACATAAGTACCCTTTACCATACTATCAGAAAAAAAACAATTCATTAAATAGGCTGTAATAAAGAACAGGATAACTAATGCATAAATTTTCTTTTTCATGGTGTGCGATAAATGATTAATAGATTGCTTCGTGCCTCGCAATGACACACCCCTACCCCTCTGAGATTGCCGCGTCGTACCTCCTCGCAATGACAGAACCTACTAATGTGCTTTTTTAACCAAATCTATAAGGTACTCCTTATATATATCACGGGTATAAGCCAAACGCATAAGGTCTTTTGCGGGAGAATCGTCTACTTTTTTCATGTGTTTGTTCACCTTTGCTTCACAACGGGCTTTCCAGTCAAGGTTCTTTTTGGTTGGTGCTGCCGCTACCATATTTTCTATTACCTGGGCAAGCTCCTCAATGTGCCTGTTAAGGCAGCGGGTGCCTTCTTCAAACTCTTTACACTCCGGCTCTAAAGTACTGTCGTGTAAAATATACCATCCCGGGTAATGTTGCTCTATGTAGTGTTTGTCTATATTTTGCTGGGCGTTTGCAAGTTGCCCTATTGTGGTAAAAACAAGTAAGAAAAGTAGTTTTTTAATCATTTATGTTTGGTTTTGAAGGCAATAAATATAAGAATTTCTTTATTTAACCAGTAAGGTTGCCTGTCCTTATATATTAAAGGACTCTATAATATCTTTAAGGTTACTACATTTATTAAGCTCCTCTTCACAAACAGCCTTCAGTTCGCTATCTGTAAGAAAACCGATTCCTTTAACTATATATTCCTTCACTTCATTAAAAGTAACCTGTTTGCTTTGATGCTCAAACAAATAACGGTGTGTTTCCATAAAAGGAACAAACCTGCGCCATGAAGCCAGCTTTTCCCTGCCTTTAATTTTAAACAGGTTTCCGTTACCGTCTGCCAGAAGATTACCAAACAGATGGTCTTTAAAATCCTGATTGCTACCCCTTGTGGTATCGGCACTCATTATAATAGTAGGGAATACATCGGTACTCCATTCGGTTATCGAGAGGTCTATCAAAGGAAATTGCGGTTGTTTTGTCATCTTAATTGTTTGTTCTAAAAGAATTCAAAAAAATCTTTCAGGCTATGGCATTTACTAAGCGAGTCTTCGCCAATACTCTTATACTCGGGATCCTCAATAAGAGCAATGCCGTTAGCCAGGTATTCTTTAACCTGATTAAAAGTAACCTGCCTGTTTTGGTATTCAAAAACACAACGATATTTTGCCATAAAAGGAATAAGCTTTCGCCATGAAGCCAGCTTTTCCCTGCCGGTAATTTTAAAGACATCTCCATTACTGTCTGCTACAATATCATCCAGATAATACTCTTTAAAAATTTCTTCGGTTCCGTATAAATTGCCATTATCAATAACTATAGTTTCCGTTTCGTCACTATTCCAGTCATTAATGGAAAGAAACAGTACAGGAAATTGCGGTTGTTTTGTCATCTTTTTATAATTCTTCAATTTTAAAATATCCCCTTACCTCCTCTTCATCAAATTCCGGGGTCCAGTTTGGATTCTTATTTAGTATCTCGGCAGGCCAAAGTGTTACATCCAGTTGCTTTAAATTTTTAAAACCTTCTATAAGCTCATCGGCATTTTTAAAGTAGCCTTCACTCATATAAGTTAGTGCGCCATCTAACAGATTTTGCCTTGACCACATCAAAAAATCATCCTGATTTTCCTTTACCATATCTTCATTATAGAAATAACAACGTTGGCACTCTGCCCCTTTTGTTATAAAGGAAACCCTGTTTTGAAGCAGTCCCGACAGTTCTGTATTACCACAAACCGGACAAATAGCAGGAATGGCTTCATACCCTTCTTCGACCGACTTTATTAAAACAGTCGCTATCTCCTCCAGATTTTGAGTACCAATAGTTTCGCGGGTAAGCGTTATTGTCTTTTTTCCTTCCTCTTTAAGGCTAAACGATTTTTCATCGACAGAAGTCCAGTCGGCTTTCACATAATTAATAGTATAGCTATAAGTAGCCAACTGAAGTATGCCCCTGTAGTTTGCCGTAAGTGTTTTAGCAGCGGTATCTATACTCACACTTGTAAGCCTTTTAAAGGCTACTATATATATTACAAGCACAGCCAAAGCAATAAAGCTATAGTTACTTACCTGCATTATGGAGAAAACATACAGAAAAACGAAAAGCACAACTGTATACAAAACAAGCCTAAGCAGGGTGCGCAAAGGCGCTTTAAAAGTATATTTCATAACATTTTTTAAGATGCGCTAAAATAGGTATTTCTTTTTGTTAGGGAAATAATATAAATACTTCAGTCGCAGTAAGCAGCAGATTGCTTCGTGCCTCGCAATGACACACCCCTAACCCCTCTCAAGAGGGGAACTCACAACAGCATAATAACTGAGTAAAGCTAAGGCATTAGATTCTTTAGCACAGGGAGACATCTCAATAAATAAACAGATTAAAGATTTATTTTATCAGTTCGGCTTTCAGCCTCGTGCCTCCTCTTCACTACGTTTCGGTCGAAATGGAAAAAAACAAAAAAGCCCTGAAGAAAACTTCAGGACTTTTGTTAAGTGTGTGTATACTAAATTATTGAATTTGGCTAAACTCCTCGATGCATTTTTTAGCGCTTTGCTTGGCAACTGCCAGTGCTCGGCGGCGTGCTTCGGGGTCATTTTCAAGTTTATGCTTTTTAAGGTAAAAGGTTTTTGTTTTATCAAACTCCTTTTGTAATCCTTCAATAAAGGCTTCCAGCTTTCCGCCTCCGGCAGAAATATAGGTGCTGTCGCTGTTAAACTCTTTTAAGAACTCCTTGTAGGCTTCGTTACAGCCTGTTTCAAGATCTTTTTCAAACTTCCCGTAATCAAAACTCATGGCAAATACTATTATTAACTTATCGTGAACATGCCGCAAAATAAATTATAATATCTGTAAGAGAAGTTACAAAATTGTACATGAAAATAGTAAAATTTTTCATACGAAGTTTTGAGGTTGGTGTTTGAAGTCGAGATTGAGATTCCTCACTACATTACATTCCGTATCGGAATGACATGGTTGCTGTCATGTCGACTGCAGGGAGACATCTCTAAAATATAAGCCTATTCAAGATAGATATAGTTAAATCGTGAACAAAACCCACCAAGCCTGTTTGTTATATCTACCATTGTTTCATCCTGATAAAACGTTAAACCATCTTCATTATCAGCTATATATTCATATACCACTTTTATAATCTCATCCCGGCTTAAACTTTTATTAAAATCATACATAACGACAATCAGTTCATCCATTTTTTCTAATCTGTTTGAACTGTTGATTTCAGACATTATCTGTTCCAGTATTTTTCTGAATTCATTCATTATCCATTAATCAATCGTTTATTATACTTACAAAAGATACGGCTTACTCTATATCATCTTTAATTCTTCCCTGCCCCAATTTATAGACTTTTATACAGTCTTTACAATTGGCCAGAAGCTTATTAAATTCTTTTTCGGTTACCTTTTTTTCCTTAAAATAATCATATTTCCCTAAGCCATCTAGTTCATAAACATGATACGGCTCATACTTCTCGGCTTCTTTTGCATAAATAACCTTATTCTTCCTGTCAAAAATCACCACCTCACAATATTCAATCAAATAACGATAGGTGTATTCTCCATCCTGCTGAACAAGGCTTACAATTTCATCATTTCCAAGCATCTGATAAAGATAAAACCTGCCTGTAATATGTTGATGAATTTCCGGAGCATCAAAAGCACAGCCCTGTAAAAGAGAGGCTATAAACGTAAGTAAAATAAACTTTTTCATTAATTGTAAGGTGTTGTATAATATGATTGAATTATTTGAGCGAAAATTGATTACTGAACACTAATAAACCACTTTCTTACTCACACTCCTGTTTACATCAATAACATAAAACAGAGCCTGAATATCGTTTACATGAAGTTTAAAGTCGGTAAACTCAGGGCTGTCGTTTAGGGAGTGGCACATAATATAGCCTTCTTCGGTATTGTGCTCAATAATCTCTTTAAGGAGCGGCATCTTGCTTTGGGTAGTGTAAATAACCCAGTACGGAAAATCGCGATAACGCAGCTTGTTTACCCAGTGCTGGCGCTGCAGCTCGCGGGTGCTAACTATACTGTTTCGGCTAATGGCGTTGCTGCTGCCGTCGTCCATACTGTCGCCGTTTACCTTAAAGGCCACATAACGGCCCTGCACCGGCTTATCTACCAATATACCGTGCTGACTCAAATCCATAAGGAAGTCGGCATCCTGATAATTGCTCAGCAAACCCGCCTGCACATTAAAGTCGGCAAGCGGCATAAGCATATAAAACTGTCCGTTAGGCAGCTCAATAAACTTGTTGCCGTTTTTGTTTTCAAAATCAACAGGCAGCTTAACCACTTCGCTGCTCCTTACTATAGTAGTGTAAGCAGTGTTGCCGTAAAGCACCTTGTTAAGGATCTCTATTTTAGACTTGGGTATGGGTTTTCCTTTCTCATAATTAATAATCGTTTCGCGGCTGGCACCTACCAGGTCGGCAAGCTCTTTTTGGGTTAGCCCAAGCTCCTCGCGTTTTTGTTTTATCTCTACTGCGTCCATACTCAATACTTTATCCTAGCTGTTAATAACTTTTGAATGTTAAAAGTGATTTTTTACACTTTTGAATTTGTAAATGTGGAATATTACACTTAATTTTGTACTCGATGTTTGAGCAAAGATACACATTAAATGCACATAAACAACAATATTACACATGAAATTGTGGAATTAAGTGAAATTAAGAAAGCCTATAACCATTATTTAAGTTCGTATGAAGCACAACAGGATATTGAAAACTACACCTATATTGTAGAGAACAGAAACACTTTAAGCATCCATTTACGGGAGCTTTACACAAAGCTCGCTATACAGCAGCAGGCACAAAAAGCACTGAACCAAAATGTTCGCTACACAAAGTACGCCCCCTGCCCGCTAGAAAAAAGTGCAATACTACACTTTAACAGCGACAACAGGTTTAGTATAACAGAGTAAGTCTGTTCGACAATGCGGTTATTCGGTTATTTGATTCCGCATACAAATCAACAAATAACCAAATCCACTAATCAACTAAAAAAATGCCACACCATGAAAAACCTTATCAGCCAACTCGAATCTCTTAACCGCCTTATCTGCGAATGCGAACAGGAAATAGATTCACTGCAAAACCTCCCTTATTATTCGGTATTTAAACTGGAAGACCAGCGCACTGCCGATATCACTCAACTTACTTCTCAGTTAAAGGGATACCATTCCCAAAAAATTATCCTGCTTAATCAGCTGGAATCTTCCCTAAAATTTGAAAAAGCCGCCAGCGAGCAGTATGCCCTTGCGGGGTAATTCGATTATTTGATTATTCGGTTATTCGATTTCTCATTCAAATACACAAATCGGCAAATAACCAAACCCACAATTCTTCAATCATTAAATCTTTAAAATCTAAATCCCATGACAATTACAGGAAACATTGAAAGCATTGAGTACCGCAACACAGCTGGACACGAAAAAAAAGTAGTAACCATTATCCCCGATCATCGCCAAAGGGCCTTTGTGGAGTTTCGCGGACGCAAAATGGATGACCTTCACGGACTGAAAGAAAACGACGAAATACAGGTTAGCGTAATGCTGGAAGGAAAGATATCTAAAAACAGTGGCATACAGTACAACAACTTTGTTGCACAAAATGTAATGCAAGTAATCAGGTAAACAATATTGGGGAATTAGAGCTCATAAAAAAAGCCCCAAAAGGAGCTAAAAACTTTTACAGTTATTTAATTTTCTTGACTAAATCGCGAAAGAATAATATCAGAAGCTCTTCACGATAAATCAAAAGAAAAACCAATACCAAAAAAACAACAATATTGGTAAGGCTTTTTTCAGAAATTTTGAGGTCTATTCCCCAGTTTGCCTTTTCTTTTGGCATAAAAATTAAGTTATGCAAGTATCAAAGCCTATAACTTAATTATAAGCTTATTGTAAAAATACAATTTTACAGACCAATCTTATCATTGAGTATCAAAAAGTTACAAACATTTTATAAACCTTTTATGCCTTTTCACTAATCAACTAAAAAATTAAAACATGAAAACTAAACAGGAAGAATACACTAATAAGATATTAGACCAACTGGAAAACCTTTTTAAGGAAGACAACGAAAACAAAATTGACCTTACCGAACTGGAAGACAACAACAATGCCGCCGACTTTTTTCATGCCCTGGCAAACCTTGCCCCAACGGTAGTGTATGTAAACCTCACCAAAAAAGAGGTAGGTACGCTCGATTTTAACCACGTGGCAAACAGGCTGTGTATGATGAACGCCAAGCGGTAATACGGTTATTTGGTTATTCGGATTCACATGACCAAATCAACAAATTATCAAATAAACTTTTCTAACCAACTTTTAACATTTACTTGAGAAATCGTTAAAGCATAAATGGTTAATTTCATTTTTATAAGATTGAATTGCTGAACGTTTAAAATTAAAAAACACCTACCCCGCAAAGGGTCACCATTAATCGTTAAATATTTAAATTATTAAATCTTAAAACCCACAACCATGCAATACAAAATAAGAGGTATCGTAGTAGCTGTAGGCGATACAAAAACCACAAAAAAAGGAACAGCCATTAAACAAATGCAGTTTGAACAGGAAGATGGTAAATTGTTTTACCCATCGGCTGTAGGTACAAAAATCGAACTGCTTAACGACATGCTTCCGGGCGATGTTGCCGACCTTGAATTTCACATTAGCGGATCTAAAGGTGTATACAACAACGTAATAATTGACAATGTTGTAAGAGTCTAGAACATCTGCAAAACATCTGCAAAAAATATTTGATGCTAATTTTTGCACGTAATGAGCAAAAAAAACCTGCCCCATATTCAGCTTTATATTGGTGATTGGGAGCGTGATTGCAATGTTTTATCGCTGGAAGCGGAAATGGCCTGGATGAAAATTGTGTTTAAAATGCACCTTTCAGGTAAAGAACCCGTTTACAAAACATCTGCAAAAGGGTTACAGATTTTATGGAAGTGCTCACCTCAAAAAGTACAGGAAATAATTGCCGAACTGGATATTAATCAAATTTGCGGAATACAATCGTTAGCAGATGGTTATGAGTTTAAATCCAGACGTCTTGAAAAGGAAAACACGACTTCTAAAACAAGGTCTGAAGCTGCTAAAAAGCGATATAGTAAAGACCAAAAAGATACAAACCCTACCAGCAAAACACCTGCAAAAGTGTTGCAAAACACTGACATTGACAATGACAATGATATTGACATTGATAATAAAAATGTCAATAACGGAAAAGAGGGTATGGGAGAAAAACCAACCGTACTACTTCCCTACACTTCGGCCGAGTTTGCCACCCAATGGCAATTGTGGAAAAACTACCGCCACAAAGAACACCGCCAAAATTACCATAGCCCCGAAAGCGAACAGGCCGCACTGGCCGAACTAAACTCCCTGGCACAGGGACAGCAAACCACTGCCATAGCCATACTGCACCAAAGCATGGGCAAAGGCTGGAAAGGACTATTTGAACTGAAACCACAAGGCAATGCGGGAAAACCACCTGCCGGAAAGTCGAAAGTTAAGTATAGCGACGACTTCAAGCGAAAAATTGCTCAGCGTCTACAGTCCGGTTAACTGCATGCGCCACAGCGGCAAACTTACCACCATAGATAAAGCACTAAATGCCCCCGCCCCTACACTGGGCACACTGCAACGCGAAAAAACCAAAGACTTTGCCATAGGGCTTACCATGGGTTGGCTGGTGTACCTAAACGACATCCTTAACCTTAACAAGCCCATGACCGAAGATCAGATTGAGCTGTGTGCCATAGAAATTAACGAAACCTATTACTCCCTTAAAATCAGCGACCTTACCTTTTTGTTTAAAAAGATAATAAGCGGCACTTATGGCGAATTTTACGAAAGCCTTACCATACCCAAGGTGCTGTCGTTTTTCCGTGAATATTTTGAAGAACGCTGCCAGCTCGCCGAACAGCAGTCGCAACGCACTCACTGTGACACTAAAAGCCACGCCGAGTTTAACTATTCTAAAAACATAAAAAGGATTTTTACAGGAAGCAGCAGGTATTAGTAAGCAGTGATCAAAATGTAGTAATCAAAATGCAGTAATCAGTTTTAGGATGCAGTTACTAGTTCCTCTCTTGAGGTGCCTGCCACGCCACAGCGTGGTCATTGCGAGCGAAGTGCAACGTAGCGAAGCAATCTAACTTCAATAGTCAGTTTGAGTGATGTATAAACATCCAACTGACAACCGTTCTTTGACATATTGTTTTTTTCTTTTTTTTGTCTTTGCGAGCGTAGCAAACAAGATTGCTTCGTACCTCGCAATGACACAGCAGTATAATTAAGCTCTAACTGTCATTTCGACGAAAGGAGAAATCTCAACTAACTATATATCAATTCTGTCATTTCGAACTGGAACGAAGTGTAAGGAGAAATCTCACAAATCTATAAATCATAAATCTCATTTTATTATGTTTGTTCCCTAACACCTTACAAATGCATAAAACTTTAGGAACTCATAATTACTACGTTTATATACTAACAAACAAAATAAAAACTGTTCTATACATTGGGGTTACGAATAATCTTAATGAGCGATTATATTATCACCAAAATCCCGAAGCACATAGTAAAGCCTTCACTGCCAAATATAAATGCTCTTACTTATTGTACTGGGAACATTTTACAGATGCTGATATAGCGATCGCCAGAGAAAAAGAAATCAAAAAATGGAGACGGGAGAAAAAAGATAAACTCATATCTGGGTTTAACCCTGATTGGAAATTTTTAAACGATAAAATCTGAGATTTCTCACTCCGCTACGCTACGTATCGAAATGACAACAACAACAACAACAACAATATAATTAAGTTCTATTTGTCATTTCGAACCGTAATGAAATGTAGGGAGAAATCTCAAATAACTTTAAGTGAATTAAGCCCTCCCAAAACAAAAAAAGTTAACTCATGTGCCTGGTTATTACTTAATAATCAAACACATAAATTAACGGTAGTAAGATTTTTCGAAAAATGGTTTAAGGACTATAATCTGATATTACGGTGTTCTTTAATCTCAAAACGAACAATATCATAAAGTACCTCAATAAGCGATCTAAAGTTCATAGCACCTCAGTTTAAGTTAGTTACGGCTAATATAGTAAATTTAACTTTAGGTTAACAAAACACTTCAACATTTAACAATTAAATATTTCAACACCCTTTGTTAATAAGGTTTTTGGAGCATAGTAATTTGTCAGTTTGATGATTTGGTTATTTGTTTATTCGATTATCCTGGTAATTAATAAACTCCATAAGATGTTATAATAGCCTTACCTTTAGCTACTCTGGCAGTTAGAGCTAAATTTGTTTCGGACATAAAAAAATGATAGCTGTTATCCTCTGTTCTTGATACATATAACTGCTGATTCATGATCTCGCCCTTTGGATTACCTTCAAAATCACCTTCAACTTTCTTAAACATAATAAACCTACCAGAAGGCAATTTAAACCTGCAGTCTAAATCGTGAGAAAAATTTTTATCAGGATAATTAACCTCTATAATTTCCTTTTTAAAATGGATATCTAACTTAAAATACTTGGTAAACTCAGGATCAATCATAATTTTTTCTATATCAGCACACTCATCTATAACAGTAACTTTTTTAGCATAATACTGAGTTAAGTGTCCCGGCTCACCTACAAAACGAATAGTCCTGTAACTTCCTCTAATAATTACACTCTTACCGGCATATTTACTGTCCCATTTAGGATTATCAATAACCCGAAAAATATCGCCGTTAGGCATTCTTATTTTAGATTTTTCTAATGCAAATCCATAACTATCAATGTACGAATTGGAATGCGATTTACATCCGGCAACAACAACCAATAAAAGTAAAAGCAGGTTTTTCATAAAGTGTGGTTTAAACCACTAAAATAGCTTTTTTTTATGTTTATGTGATTGTTTGTTTATTCGGTTATCTGATGATTTGATTTCAGATTGCTTCGTGCCTCGCAATGACACCTCAATATCCCTGAAGAGAGGAATACTTAGCGTTATAACAGCAGAATGAAAGCCGAGGGAAATAATTTTTAGCTTAAGGAGTCAGAGCCCTGAACTTTTGGTTCTTTTGTTTCAAGACAAAAGAACATCTGCTTTTTAAAATGAGTTTCTTTGGCGAAAAGCCTTAAACCCCGAAAACATAACTACCAGTTCCAGCATTACGGCTAAAATTAATGCCGAAAGACTCGCTATTAAAAAGGTTAGCCATGCATCGTGCGGAATGCTCTTGCCCATTATTCCAAATATACGGATATAACTTTTAAAAACAGGCGTAGTTATATTCTCGGTAGTCGTTAAAAAGTAGGCTACAAACAAAACGTTTATTACAAAAAAACCTGCGGCACAAGGTATACGCCTAAGCTCTTTTAAAAAGCGTTGTTGTAAAACAATATTATAACCCAGCCAAAAAAGGGCAAAAACATCGAGTATGTAAACCTTTCCCCACTGGAAAAACATTATAACTGCCAGTACAAGGCAAAAAACAAATGTAACTGTTGTAAAGCGTAGTAAATTCATAAGGCTAATATATATAAGCCTAAAAGAGTATAGGTAAGTAATTACCGAAATTGAAGCTTAATATTTTTACCTGTTTTTGTTAACCTAAACATAACAGTCTAAAAATCAGTTCATCAGGAAACTTTAATTTCGCGGTACTTGGCTAAAAACAGCGTTACTATAGCCAGCTCAATAAAAGCAGCGGTAAAAAAGGCATAGTAGCTTATGGCAAAAAACACTACCCACAGTTCCTGCGGACCCTGTAACCCCATAATTTCAAAAAGGCGTATGTAGCTGCTTGGCGGATTATAGGAAATGTAATGTGTAGTACATAAAAAGTACATCACATACAAAATATTAATTCCGTAAAATCCCCAGGAGAAAGGGACCCTATTCAGTTTCTTCATAAGCCTGCGCTGCAAAAAAACATTACACAGCAAAGCAGTAACCGCAATGGCATCTATGGCAGAAAACTTATCCCTTTGTAAAAACATTACAACCCCTAAAACAAGGCCTAATGCAAAGGTAATCACGGTAAATCGCACAAGTGTCATAGGGGCTAATATACTGTTTTTAATATAATTGCAATATTAAGTTTGGTTTGCCTTTTTTTTCATGCTAGTGGTTTTAACTCAAAAAACACCACTAGGTAAAATTACCTGTTTTAGTAAAACAGGTAAAAACCCCTACTATTTAATAAAGCTTTAACAGTAGGTTTGCTACATGGATATAACAAGATATTCATACTACAGGGACATACTGCCTTTTCTTGAGTCCGTTGGGATTGGGGTAGCTGAACGCCCCCTTACAGCAACAACTTTCCTTCCGGGACTCGAGCTGGGGCCAAACGTTATTTATGTAGATCCTGACAAACTAAAATATCCCGGCGACATACTGCATGAAGCCGGCCATATAGCTGTGGCGCAACCACACCTGCGCAGGCTTATGGGTACAGATAAAATGCCGGAAGGCTGGCCCGAAATGGGCGAAGAGATAGCTGCCATACTTTGGTCGTATGCGGTACTTACACACCTTAACATTCCGCCGGAATTTGTATTCCATCCTGATGGATACAAAAACTGTTCGCAGTGGTACATAGAACAGTTTACCGGAAAAAACTATATAGGCCTGCCCCTACTTCAATGGATGGGTATAGCCTACACCAACCAGGAAATTGAAAATGGACATCCTCCCTTTCCATCCGTAAAAAACTGGATGCGGCCGTAATCTGCTGAGTATATCATACGGCTACCTTACAGAAAGGGCTTGGGTGTTACAGTTTTCTTATTCTAAGTTTTGAATCTTGGATTTTAGATTGATGTTATACTCAAGTGAGTGAGGGCTCCCCTCTGGAGAGGGGTTGGGGGTGTGTTATAATACATTACCCTCAAACTCATATATAAAATGCTCAATAGCTCTTATTACATTTTCGGTATCCTTTAAAACCTGATAATCTGTAAAACGTAAAATGGAAATACCAAAATCTGCCATTTTCGCTTCCTTAACCAAATCCTTCTCATAAACTTCGGCAAACTCATGAGAATAACCGTCTACCTCAATGCCCAGCATTAGTTCATAACAAAAAAAGTCAAGTATATAATTATCTACAGGCTTCTGCCTATGAAAATCATAACCATACATTTGCTTTCGCTTAAGCTTTTGCCAGAGTATAATTTCAGATTTGGTGCTCTTATTACGGAGCTGACGCGCTAACTCTTTTAGGTTAGGGTTATAAGGAATTATTTTTCTCAAGGTAAGGTGTATTGATATTCAAATGTAATACTTTTTAATAAAAAGACACACCCCTAACCCCTCTCCAGAGGGGAACTGCATACTCAGACCCTTCTACACAAAGTGTAAATACAAAAACACATCATTATCAACTCTCCGAAGGGGAACTGTTTGCTCTTACCTGAAATTATTAGTCTTTTTAAGAGCTCGAGTGGCTCCCCTCTTGAGAGGGGCGGGGGTGTGTTATCAAGGCCATGACAATCTATTATCTCACATCTAAAAAATATTTCCTCAAACCCAACACCATGCCCGAAGCCAAAGCTTCAACCAAGAAACCCAAAACACTTTACAATAACAACTTTCCTGCTCAGGCACACAAACTTTGCCTGTTGGGCGCTACCGATAAAGACCTTGCCTCATTTTTTGGTATTTGCAAAAGCACCTTAGCCAACTGGAAAAAACAGCATACCGACTTTAACCAGGCTGTACTTCGCGGTAAAAAGGCAGCCGACATGGAGGTTGCCGCATCGCTGTATCAGGCAACGCTGGACAGGATTATCACTACCAAACAGGCCATAAAATGCAAAGAGGTATATTATGACGAAAACGGTAAGCGCGTAGAAAAGGAACGCGTGGAGATTGTAGAGGTGGAAAAACACATTCCGGCCGACTTCCGTAGTCAGCAGTTTTGGTTAAAGAACAGGAATCCGCAGCAGTGGAGCGATAAGTATGACGACGATGATACCGACTCCGCTAAAAGTATAACCCTAAATCTGGGCTCAGGCCTAAACCCCCATGAAACTGCTGATTAAGCAGGAACACGCCATATTTTACCTTAAAGACACAATAACCGAAGAGGTGCTGTATGGCGGGGCAGCCGGTGGCGGCAAGAGTGCCCTGGGCTGCCTTTGGCTTATGGAAATGTGCCTTACCCACCCCGGCACGCGCTGGCTTATGGGGCGCAGCAAGCTCAAAACACTTAGGGAAACCACGCTCAATACCTTTTTTGAGTTGGCTGCACAACTACGCTTGGGTAGTCAGTTTACCTATAAGTCGGCCGATCATATCATACTGTGGAAAAACGGCAGCGAGATTATCCTTAAAGACCTGTTCCTCTACCCTTCCGACCCAAATTTTGACTCGCTGGGTTCTCTCGAAATCACCGGTGCGTTTATAGACGAATGCAGCCAGGTGGCTTATCCGGCATGGCAAATCGTTAAGTCGCGTATCCGATACAAACTCAACGAATACAAGCTTATCCCTAAAATGCTGGGCAGTTGTAACCCTGCCAAAAACTGGGCGTATAAGGAGTTTTACAAACCCGCCCGCGATAATGCCCTGCCTCCCTATCGCAGGTTTATACAATCGCTCCCTACCGATAATCCGCACCTGCACCCCAGTTATTTAAAGTCGTTGCTTCGGCTTGATAAAAACAGCAGGGAAAGGCTGTATTACGGCAACTGGGAGTATGACGACGACCCTGCCACATTAATTGACCACGACAGCATTGCCGACTATTTTAACCCCATACATCTAAAACCAGAGGGTGCCAAATTCCTCACTATAGATGTTGCCCGCAAGGGAAAAGACAAAACCATTTTAAGGGTATGGCACGGGTGGGTTTGCATAGCTCGGGAAGAAATTGCAAAGTCGGGGCTGGATGTGGTTGTAGGCCGGGCGAGGATACTGCAGTCCAAATATGGTATTGCACCCACTAACACCATTGCCGACGAAGACGGTGTGGGCGGCGGCGTGGTAGACTTCCTTAAGTGCAAGGGGTTTGTAAACAATTCTTCGCCATTGGAAGTCCGTGAGAACAATGTTTATGTAAAACCCAATTACGACAACCTAAAGAGCCAGTGCTCCATAAAAATGGCCGAAATGATTGTAAACAGGCAGGCAGGCGAAGTATGTGACAACCACCATGTACAGCAAATCGTAACTGAAGAAATGGAACAGGTGAAACTAAAAGACATAGACCGCGATGGTAAGCAGGGTATTATCCCCAAAGAACGCGTTAAGGAACTCATAGGCCGCTCACCCGACGAGTGGGACAGTATCATGATGCGCTACTGGTTTGCCCTGCGCAAAGACTACCGAGCGAGAGTAAGAATAGCCCCCTAACCCCCAAAGGGGGAAGTAGTATTAAGTCGCAGTAGGCTGTATCTTGTCATTGCGAGCGTAATGCTATGAAGCGCGGCAATCTGTCAGAGCTCATATAGATTGCCACAACTTGCCACGCATTGCGTGGTCGTTCCTCCTCGCAATGACAACACCGGGTGTCATGTCGACCGCTGGGAGACATCTCAATTTAAAATTCATCGTTTAAAATAGATTACTTCGTACCTCGCAATGACCACGCTGTAGCGTGGCAGGCTTAACACCCCTAACCCCTCTCAAGAGGGGAACTCGTACCCGTAACCAATAATAATACGTAACAGAACATCATAGTGAAGCTCCGGCATCAGGCTCTGTGGCGTGAAGAAAATTACAAACGAGGCGTGAAGAAGCATCCGCTGTTTGAGGCGAAGCCGAGTTCGGATGGTTTAGCCGAATGCAGTAATTTTTAGCCTAAGAAGCCATAGCCTTGAATTTTTGGTTCTTTTGTTTCAAGACAAAAGAATAATTAAAAGATTCACTATTTTTACATCACAATAAAATTTGCAATGAAAACACTATACACCTTAGCTTCAGCACTACTTTTACTTACATTCTCTAATGCAAAAAGTCAGGAATCACAATCTTTAGTTTTACAAAATCAAGTAACTATATTACAGTATCTTGATGAGAAAGGAGTAAACTATGATAAAACCGATATTGCGGTAATAAGTAAATTTGATGCATGGGCATACCTTTTAGAAAACGGAAAAAACGAGTTTCCTGCTGCTTTTTTCTTTAACAGTAAAGGTGAGAATGTAAAACTTAAAGGAGACAAGTGTTCTCAGGAGCTTAAGAAACTTGAAAAACTAAATACCGCTAAGATAAATAAAGATGAAGACCCTTTAAGCGACTGGTTAAAGCATTATATAACTTTTCTTGAAGAAGATACAGAACAAAAAAACTACAACGGCTATATAATTGTATTATGGACCAAATATGTGAGTCCGGAAATAAATGAAACTGCATTTAACTGGTACAAATCTGTTAAAGAGAATAAGGATCTTAACATCAAAATTATACTTTTAAACTTCGATTTAATGGATACATGGGAGATAAGCGATGAAAATAAGAAAGTATTGGGGCTGGAGTAAGCAGTAAGCAGTCTTCAGTCGCGGTGAGCTGTCATGTCGACCGCAGAGAGACATCTCAATTTTAATTTTAAAATTCATCATTTAAAATGGATTGCTTCGTACCTCGCAATGACCACGCTGTAGCGTGGCAGGCTTAACACCCCTAACCCCTCTCAAGAGGGGAACTCGTACCCGTAACCAATAATAATACGTAACAGAACATCAGAGTGAAGCTCCGGCATCAGGCTCTGTGGCGTGAAGAAAATTACAAACGAGGCGTGAAGAAGCATCCGCTGTTTGAGGCGAAAGCCGAGTTCGGATGGTTTAGCCGAATGCAGTAATTTTTAGCCTAAGGAGCCATAGCCGTGCCTTTTTAGTTCTTTTGTTTCAAGACAAAAGAATGAACAAAAGAGATTCACTATTTTTACACTACCAAACTAACTGTTATGACTTTAGCACAACAAACCGCAAAACACTTTCGCGACGTACACTTTGGCGGAAACTGGACCTGTGTTAACCTTAAAACCACGCTGGAAGATGTAACCTGGCAACAGGCAACACAAAAAACAGACGGTATAAATACCATCGCCGCTTTGGTTTACCATGTAAACTATTATGTGAGTGCAGTTTTAAAAGTGTTGCAGGGTGGTGCGCTCGAGGCTCATGACAAGTTTAGTTTTGACGTACCCGAAATAACCTCTGAGGAACAATGGCAGCAACTGGTAACCAAAGCCCTTACCGAAGCCGAACAGTTTGCCAATGAAATAGAAAAACTGGACGACAGCGTTTTCTTTCAGGATTTTACCGATGCCAAGTATGGTAGTTACTTTCGTAACCTACATGGTATTATAGAGCATACCCATTACCACCTGGGGCAAGTTACCATACTTAAAAAACTGGTGGTAAATAAATAGACGAAAGCTTACTTTAAAATTACGTTTTTGGTACCGTCATAAACACCTATACCATTTATGGAAGTGAGATATATAAGCCTGTTGTCCCTAGTAAATTCCATCTTTTTAATTGCCATTTGCCAACCTATAGCATGATTTTCGCGAACAGTGAGCAATTCAGGAGAGAACAGCAACTCTAACTCTTTTATTGTACTTTCTTTTGGTACAGTTGCCCGGTATATACCTATTTGAGTAGCAAAATATAGCTTTTGCTCTGTAACATTAAAAGTTCCCGGACCTATAAATAAATTACTTTCAACCGATTGTTTATCTTCAACATTCCTAGTGTAAAAAAGAGTTGAAACGTTAGTATTCTCTATTTTATATATACTGCCAGAATTTGAAAAATGCTGCAATCCGGAGGTTATATAAACATTTTTTTGATCATCTTCAAATACTGACTGTAAATAAAGTCCGTTGTAATTAGTCCAAAAATCTAGATCAACTATTTTCTCATCTTTCGCATCAAAAACATAAAATGCAGTTCCAAACTCACCAAACATTTTCCCCATCCATATTCTGTTGTTGCTATCCATAAAGGCATAATCTGGAGGTATAAAATATACGTCGGTGGGTACGTTATAAGAAAAAAATAAAAACCTTTTACGTTTCATACCTTGTAATTCCAGCTTTTTGTTTTTAAACTCAGACCATAATTTATTATTAACAGGATCATATATACCTGACTCAACTACTACAAACATTTTATTATCAGAATTAAAAAAGATATTATAAACCTGTTTAGAATGTTTAACCTTTAATTTTGAAACTATTCTGACTTGAAAAGTATTAGGATCTAATTTGGCAAGAAAACCCGTTTTAGACCCAAGATGAATGACTCCGTTTCTATCCTTGCTAATAGCTGTATAAGTAACGGTATCGGTATCAATTATTTGTTTTTCCAGTGTATTAAGATTCCAAACACTCAGTTTTCCCTTATCACTGATAGCATAAAGATTATCTACATTAATAACCATGTCTTTGTAAGAAACCAAAGAATCTGATTGCGAATAACAATAAATACCGGAGAATAACAAAAGAAAAGCGATAAGGTGTTTCATGGTAAAGGTTTAGATTCTAAAAATAGCAAAAATTACTCACTCTAATAACAATCTTCCGCAGGGAGACATCTCAATTCAAAATTTAAAATTCATCATTTAAAATAGATTGCTTCGTACCTCGCAATGACTACATCGAGTAATTTTTAAATCTTCAATCTTTCAATTCAAATGCATTATATTGAAAAACATCTCCCTAAAACAATACACCACCCTTCCCGACACATTGCTGTATGATGCAATACTGGAGCACCTGCAACCCAAAAACAGTTTTGCAGGAAAAAGCATGAACACCAACCTCATGCCCTACGCTAACGTAAAATACTGCATACGCCTGTTACCTAAAATAGAAAGCTGGGAAGGCATTTGCCAACTCTTTACCATTTGTTTTGATGTTACCAAAGATGAGTTTTGGAATGCTCCTATAACCGACTACTTTGCCGCAAAAAAACATGTGGTAAGTCAGTTTGAGGAAGTGATCAAAACCGAAAGCCACGTACTCGCCTCATACTCCACCGACGCACATTTATGGCAAATGGCAGGCGCCGACAGGCTAAAGCCTTACAGCGACACGCTTCCGCTGGTACAGTTAGGTAAAATGTTTGGTCAGTACCCGTTTGATTTAGGCCGTAAACCCTATGGCGAAATATTCAGCCTGCTGGCACAAACCAAAACCCAAAACGAAGTGGAAAACGATTACCAGAAACTGGCAAGGCAGTAGAATAGTGTTGAGTTTACAGTCGTAGTGAGCAGTTTATTCTCAGTATCGAGATCTTTGCCATCCTGCTGTCATTGCGAGCGAAATGCAATGCAGCGTGGCAATCTCAGGTACTCATTATATAGATTGCTTCGTACCTCGCAATGACTACGCTATGTCATGTCGACCGCAGGGAGACATCTCAATGGCAGAAAATATTAGTCGGCATCCAAACGGCAGTAACGCATAAGCAATAAGATAACCGTATAAAGTTTTATCTCTGGGGTTACATCAGTATTAAAAACAATTGTAAGCTTACTGCATATAAACCTGTTTACACTAACATTGGCAATAGGTTCATTATTATAAAAAACAGTGCAAAGCCTTCCGGTAAAAAAATATCCTCTATAATGTTGTGAGTATAAATTATCAGAATCAAAAAACAGCTTTTTATCTTCAAGAATGAGCTCCTTATCCAAATCCTGAAAAATTATCTCTGACTGACCGCTTACAGGGTGCTCCGACTTAAAAATGATATTCCCGGACTTCTTTACGCTTAAGGTGACTTTATTACTCCACGATGTATTTCTTTCAGCACTTAATGTAATGTCTCCCGTAATGCTTATGTCTCCGTTAAAACTTAATGTTATCATATCAATTCAGCTATTTCACAAACTTTCCTTCGCTGTTAAACTTACTCTTATTAATAAAATTAAGCTTCCATCCATAGTCAAGGCGTTCCATTAAAATAGTATCAGGAGTGACAGATAGCAGTTTAAGAGGTATCTTATTAAATATTAAAATGCTATCCTCTTCATTAAATGACCATTCCTCCTCCGGTTCAGGCTCAGACATTCCACAGTTAAAAGGATTATACTTTTCATCCGATTTAATATAAAGAGTCTTATTGGTTCCGTCTTCATTAAATACCATGTAAAAAGTAAAACTACCATTATCTATACTATCCAGCGTTTCGTGGTTATAATACACCCACTGGTTAGCTATCAGCATTTTCTCAAAATCTGTCCGCTTTTTACAGGAAGTAACCAGTAAAGAGCAAAGGCATAAAAGGAAAATAGTATAACGCATAGTAAGAATGGTTTCTATTATTAAAAGTAGGGATTTTTTCAATTAAAACAGTAATTAGATTGCTTCGTGCCTCGCAATGACCACGCTGTAGCGTGGCAGGCTTAACACCCCTAACCCCTGAACCAATAGCACGCCCCGTTATTACATCCGAGTGAAGCTCCGGCATCAGGCTCTGTGGCGTTAGGAAAATTACAAACGAGGCGTTAAAAAGCATCCGCTGTTTGAGGCGAAGCCGAGTTCGGATGGTTTAGCCGAATTCAGTAATTTTTAGCCTAAGGAGCCATAGCCGTGCCTTTTTGGTTCTCTTGTGGCAGGACAAAAGAATAATATAACACACCCCTAGCCCCTCTCAAGAGGGGAACTTCATTCTCGTAACAGCACCGGGTGTCATGTCGACCTCAGGGAGACATCTCAATTCAAAATTTAAAAATCATCATTTAAAACAGATTACTTCGTACCTCGCAACGACACACCCCGTCTATCATCTAGACATCTCATTTCCAATACTAACTTCAAAAAAACTCAAAAAACAATGGACATTGTACGCCTTCTTCAGCTTATGGCCGAAGACCACAACCTCATTTACCATTACGGTAAAAAAGCCGCATTAAACCTATTGGAAGGTTCGGTAAACGCAGGGGAAACCTACCTGCTGCACGAATTTACAAACCGCAAAAGCGAATACAACAACAGCGGGACCCGCATTATGGCACATCAGTATACCGGGAAGTTCTTTTTGGTAAAGCAGTCGGATTTCGATCAGCAGTATTTTGCCGAGCGCGATACTGCTCAGGCAGGTAAATATGCCACAAACATAGAGCCCCTGCTTACCGTTTTTGAAACCCTGGGCAACAGGCTTTCCGCAAAAGATTATACCGTAAGCCAATGGGAAAACATTGATGTAACCGATGCCCTTGATGCCAATATGGATGGACTGTTGTGTTCCTATTCCGTTACAATACCGGTAAAGTATGATATTAACCAGTAGCATTTTATCGGCAGAGTTTGAATTGCTTAAAAGCGAACTCATTGCCAAGTATGACGAACTGGGTATGCGCGCCACAGGAAACTGGGCCAACAGCCTTACCGTAGAACTTGCCGAAAACAGTGTAAGTATTAAGGGCGAAGAATATACCAACTCCCTTGAGTACGGACGAAAACCCGGCAAGCAGCCCCCCAGCGAAGCTATAGAACAGTGGCTGGTGGCAAAAGGCATAGCGGGCACTATAGAGGGCGATATAACCCTTAGCAGCCTGGCCTACCTTATTGCCCGAAAAATTGCCCGCGAAGGTGATGACCGCGACCAACACGGCGGCACTCAGCTAATAAGCAGTGTGGTAACCCCACAGCGCATTCAGCAGATTATAAACAAGGTTAGCTATAACGAGCTGGCCAATCTTACCCAAAACCTTATCTCTTTTATAAACAACACTTTTTTATGATCGTATTTACAAACCCTATAGACATTTACCGTGTGCGTATGGCATACAATAACGATGTGCTTAACTTTTACAGTACCCTGCCGGGTAAGCCCAAATACTGCGACCTTACCTTTAATAATAAGCCTATGCGTATTTACCCCGCGCCAGACGGTACTTTCTTCCTAAACCTAAAGCCTTATGTAACCTCATACATCAATACCCGAAATTTTGAGGATACCCTAACCCCAAATCTGGAAGGGCTTAACACCAACAGTTATGTTTATAATTTTGAAAACGGGTCGTACTTTAATACCAACCTGTATTTTACCATTTGGATGAACGACGATGCACACGACGATAACGGGTATAACCTAACGTGGATTTCGGGAGCACATCAGCTGGATGATTACAACCGCCGCACTACTTCCGATTACTTTTTGCTTTCTCCCAATAAGGCTAACAGTACGCAGCATTATTACCTCAAATACTGGGAAGGCTATCCGTTTGATGTTAGCTTATTTATGCCCAACTTCACTTACTTTTACCTAAAGAATACCACTACGGCATTATCGGTAAAGCTACCTACAAAAGCACGTGTAAGCCGACTTGTTTTTAGCGATGGCCGTACCGATGAAACACTGGAGAGTCTGTTCCCGCTAGTGGAAGGTTTTAACGAAATACGTTTTAAGAAAAGTACGTTTGACTATAGTACAGATAAATTTATTACGCTGGAAAAAGTGCCATACAAAAAAGGTGTTTACCTAAAATGGCTCAACAACTACGGCGGGTACAGCTACTGGCTTTTTGAAAACACCTACAGCATAGACCGCAGTACGCAACAAATAGGCGAATTAGACCGTGATTATTTTAATTTGGAAAACTCCTTTGGCCGCACTACCCAAATAGGTAAAGAGAGTATGGATACCCTTAAAATTACCGCCGAACTGCTTAACGACGACGAACGCCGCATTGTACAGGGTATACTGGAAAGCCCCAAAGTGTATCTGTTTACGGGGAAACCCCTTAGCCAAAACGGAAAAAACAACTGGATGGAGGTTACCCTTAAAACATCAAACGCAAGGATTAAAAACCCTAAACAACAGCTTACCAACTTTACTTTTGATATAGAGCTTCCGCAACGATACACGATAACGCTTTAAGTTTTGAGTTTAAAGGGATAAGGCAAAAGATAGCAAGTATTATCATTGCCACGCTGCATTACATTCCGCTCGCAATGACAGCACAGTAAAGCTTGCCACGCCTTAGCGTGGTCATGTCGACCGCAGGGAGACATCTCAACTTACAATTTGATATTAATAATAATTCTGTTATTTTAGTTTCATCATATCAACCTGTTAGCAATGGAAATCAATACAAATCAGACTGTAGCCGAATTTAAAAATTTTATCGAGAATAACCTTAATTACCCTGTTCTTTCGGTTATGAGTTTTGATGATTATAAGTCTTTTGTTATTAAGGTATTTACTCGGTTAAATGAATTAAAAAATATGGGGATTACCAAAAATGAAATTAATTCCTTTATCAATAAACATTATTCAAATGTAATGGTTGATGCTAATGACAATGATATCCTTTTTGAAAGAAGGTTTTCGGCTATAACAGAAGACATTGTGGAATTTTGTGTAAACCCATTCTTTTGGAGTATTGATTTTGATGTATATATGAAAAAATGGGATAAATTGTTTGCTACAGACTGGTGTAAGAAAGTTTAGTTACTTATTTTAGCCTCGTTAGACCAAAACCTTACCATTATGAAACAATTCTTTTTTACAGCCCTTTTCTTTTTTACGGCAAACATTATACAAGCTCAGGAGTATACCGTTGTTGGCCTTGACGGCGAAGTTGAGAATGCCAAACCAAAATTAACCGATGAATGCGAGGAAAAAATGACTGCACTTAAAGAGCGGTTTTTAAAAATGTATGAATCGCCCGAAGCTGTTAATCACAGGAAACTAACCGAAGAGTTTTTTGCCAAAGTACATAACAAAGAGCCTATGGACCACCCGAGGGCTACCAATTTTAATGAAAAGATTCTTTTTTGGATAGAAGCACATCTTGACCAAACCGATTTTTCCAGCGCTGAAGAAGCTAAAGATGCCTGGAATAAAAAAGATAAAGCTCTGTTAGCCTATACCAAAGCCAATATGGATTATTATGTCATGTTAATGCAAACTATGGAAACTTGTGGCTCAGACACTGTTGAAGAGTTTGAGACAGAAATGCGTATGGTGTATGGAATGTATTAAAAAACTCTTATTTAAAGAGTAGCCAATCTAATTCATAAAGCTGGCAATAAACTAAATTTCAAAGAGTTATAATAGCTAACTATTACAATTTACTTTGCAATGAAAAAACACCTTACACTGCTGTTTGTTTTTGTGTGCGTTTGCCTTTTTGCACAGGAGGAAAAAATTACCTTTAGGTTTGATGCCGATACCATTAAAACTATCGTAATAAAAGTGCCGGGAATGAAAGCTTCAGAGATCTATGACCGTACTGTAGGTTGGAGTAAAAGCTTTTACGTAAAAAATTATGACCTTATACTTTCAAGAGACTCGATAAATTATACATTGAGTTATAGTGACACCTTTTATATGCCTTTTGACACCGATCTCAAAGCCGGACTGTATAAAGAACACAATCATGCCTATTATAAATTAAGTATAGAATGCTATGATAATCGATACTTAGTATGCTTTGAGCACATTAAATTTGTAGACAATTTTTTAGAGGACACTTACTTTAAATTAACTGATTTCTTTTGGGATCCTCGGAGGTATAAGGAAAAGCTTGAAGGTTATGAAGCTAATATATCACTCGTTATAAACTCAATAAATACCTATATAAAAACTCAGGAGTTTGTACAGCCGCGTAAATGGTAAAATTCCAGTTTAGGCAGTAGATTACCGCGTCGTTCCTCCCCGCAATGACATAGATTTCTCCACTACACTGCGTTTTGGTCGAAATGGAATAACCGAGTGAAGCTCACGGCATCAGGCTCTGTGGCGTAAAGAAGCATCCGCTGTTTGAGGCCGATAGCCGAGTTCGGATGGTTTAGCCGAATGCAGTAATTTTTAGCCTAAGGAGCCATAGCCGCAGTCACGCCACAGCGTGATGGTTCTTTTATTTCAAGATAAAAGAAGTATTCAGTGGGCAGTCACAGTGGGCGGTAGATTGCCACAGCTTGCCACGCCTTAGCGTGGTCATGTCGACCGCAGGGAGACATCTCAATTCAATATTAAAGTAATCTACTTTATTTCTTTGGGCGGGGCATTCATTTTTACTGGCGGAGGCGGTGGAGGCAATCTATATTGTAATATCCCTGAATTAAACAAATGATACTTCATTGGTTTTAAGTCACAATCCTTAAGGGCAAGAATATCGTTTACTACCTTTAGCTGTTCGTCTTCCTCTAAATGTTCAAGATAAAAAGTGGTTGTAAGTGTGTCAATAGGTTTATCCTTATCGTCAAAGTAAGTATTAATATCTATCTGATAAAAATTAGCATCGTCTATATACCCATAATCGAGTTTGTTATCAAAAACGGCTTTGCTACGGTTTAATATGTCGTTTACCTTTTCCTTACCAACAATGCAATAGTAGTATTTATATAAAAATGTATCTTTAAAGGTCTCCTGCGGGTTAATCTCCTCACAGTAAAACACGGTATCACCTTTTAATTCTATTCCGTATCTCGGTTCACTGGGATCCATTCCGCTGCCAACAGTAATAATCAGGTTTTCCTGCATTTCCTGAGACTTTTGTGTACAGGAAAACAGTATAAAAAACAATAAGGGTAATAATAGCTTATTATGTTTCATTATTTTACAACAAAAGGTTCTGTATAAATTAGTTCACGGTTTTTCTGTTCTTCTAGTCTGTACCTGACTTCTAGCCTAAAAGTCCCTCGTTTTACCTGCTCCATTAAGCGTTGATTTTCAGCATCAGTATATTGAGAAGAACGAAGCCTCTCGGACTCGGATATTTCAAAAAAATTTTCCCGCGATTCGCCATCTTTAAGAACCAAACAAAATTCAGCTTTAACGTGAGGTTTAGAAAAAGCATCATTCCTGTAACTATCCCACTCGCCTGATTTTTCATTAAGCCGTTGCAGGCCAAAAGTTACATACAAAGTATCAATAGTATTATTGGTTACTTCCATTGTAACTTTTTCTCCTTTTTTAAACTCTAATTTAGGAAAAGACACCGTTACATCTGTCTGGGCAAAACCACAAACAAAAAACAGTAATAATGGGAGTAATAATAATCTCTTCATAGTAAGGTGGCTATAGCTCAAATATAGTAATTTTTAAGTATTTAATATTCATTTACACTAGCAGTTAGTTAGTATGAGATTCCTCACTTCACTGCATTCCGTATCGGAATGACAGTAAGACTAAGCTAATCAGAGTGAAGCTTCGGCATTAGGCTCTGTGGCGTTAGGAAAATTACAAGCGAAGCGTAAAGAAGCATCCGCTGTTTGAGGCGAAAGCCGAGTTCGGATGGTTTAGCCGAATGCAGTAATTTTTAGCCTAAGGAGCCATAGCCGCAGTCACGCCACAGCGTGATGGTTCTTTTATTTCAAGACAAAAGAAGAATTGAGATTGCCGCGTCGTTCCTCCTCGCAATGACAACGGGATGTCATGTCGACCGCAGGGAGACATCTCAATTTAAAATTCAACATTCATCATTTAAAATAACTCCAAGATTTGACCATAAAACACTAACTTGTCCCTTCTCCTCTACATTAACGGGCAGTTAATAGACCTGGATGCCGGCCAGTACATTGCCCAAACAAAACAGGTAAACGACCTAAACAGCCTGGACGACAGGCAGGCCAGTTATACCAACAAATTTAAACTCCCAAAAACGGCAAATAACATAAGGGCAATGGACCAAATGACCCTTTCGGGAAATTTATCTAACGTCCCTTACCAAAAAAACACCTGCAGCCTGTTTAACGATGTGGGCGAATGCTTTGTTTACAACGGCTGGGCCGTAATTACCGATGGCGGTGACTATTATGAAGCCGTAGTGTACGACGGTATTATAAACCTGTTTAAGGAAGTGGAAAAAGATACACTTGCCAGCATTGGCCTTGACGAACTTACGCACGAGAAAACCCCCGAAACGGTAGCACAGTCGTGGACACAAGACCTACCCTACCGTTACATTCTTGCCGACTATAACGGGAAACGTATTTACAGCAGGGGCGCGCTGAGCTTTCCCGACAGAATAAATATCGACTATATGGTTCCGTCTATAAATGTGGCCTGGCTTTGGGGTAAGATATTTTCCCATTACGGGTTTACCTACAGCGGATCTGTATTTGAATCGGATGAGTTTAAAAACCTATGGCTTACCTATCCTAAAGGGCTTGAAAATTCGGGGGAGGTTATCTTTCAAAGTGTTCCTGATAAATGGCACTGGCTAAAAAGGTATAAGGCCGAATGGAAAACTTACTCGGTTTCATTCTATGATGCAGAGATAAACGAACTGGGAGGCGACCAACCCGAAGACAATGTAAGATACCTTACTGCTCCCGAAGCTGGCAATTACCGCTTAACCGTAAAAGGAAAACTGGCTGTAAGTACAAAAGTAAACTTAGTAGTTTGTAAAAATGCTAATGATTATGGTACATTCCTTAATCCGGAATACATACCGATACCCGATTTTTTTACCTTGAAGGAAAACATCAATTCACAGGAAGAATTTACGGTAAGCAAAAATTTCAGGCTAGAAGAAAACGACAGTATTTGCCTGGTATTTAGAAATCCATCAGATAAGTTCTTTTTTTGGTATACACCTTCGTTAAATGTTACGCTTACCAAGCTTACAATAGGCGAAATGAATTTTAGCAATGCCCTGGCAGATTTTAGCATTAAAGACTTTATTAAGGAAATTGTTTACCGTTTTGGACTCACCCTGTTTAAAGACAAATACACTAATAACTATGAGTTCCTTTCGTTAACCGAACAGCTTAAAACACCTGCTGTTGTAGACTGGAGCAACAAATTTGCCAAAAAACTTAACGAAAGTTACATATACGGCAGCTATGCACAGCAAAACTGGTTTAGGTACAAGTATAATACCGAGGGGGCTTTTCATAACGACCACTACATTACGGTAAACAACCAAAACCTTGCGGAAAGCAAAGACAGCATTAATTCTAAAATTTATAGTCCGGAGCAGCAGCTAAGCCTTCTCGATGCCCCTACCAATATCTATAAACTATGGGAAAAAGAAGTTGTGGAAGAACCCGAAAATGACGAACCTCCCGTAACCTACAAGGCACTAGACAAACGCTTTTATTTAATGAGGGCTAATTTAAGGGCAGGCACAGTAAGAGCTGTAAGCAGTGCACTGGCATCAACTGCACTTGCTTCAAGATACTATAGAGAAAGTTTTACCAAACTGTCGTTTAGCGATATCATAAACACTTACTACACTCCGCTGCAAAGCATACTGGAAAAAGCCCTTATAGTAAATGCCGAGCTTTACCTTACCGATAGCGACATTAGCAACTTCGACTTTAAAAAGCTGTATTATATAGATGCGCTTTCGTCTTACTTTATGGTAAACAAAATAAACAACTACATACCCGGCAGGCTTACCAAGTGCGAACTCGTTAGGGTTAATTACACCCCAATACAGCGTGAGTATAATGTTGTTCCTACAATACGTCTAAATACCATAAACATACACAATGTGGTACAGCTTGCACCGCTTAACTATGTAATTAACTACGAAACAAATTTTACCCCTGTAAGCAACCTGGTTTACCAGTACTCGCCCGATGGTGTTAACTGGAAAACTGCACAGGTACAGCAGTCGCCAAGGCAGCCCGATACCGTTATTACCCCTGTACCGGCAACGCACTTCAGGGTAAGGTATGAGGCCACACGAACGTTATCTAACACTTTTATACTTGACTAACAACAAACATACATGGCAGAAAAAATTGTAATTGCACAACTCGACATTGATGTAAAAAGTCTTGTGGCAGGAGCCAATGAGGTTCGGGAAGCGATAAAAAAACTGAAAAACAAAATAGACGACCTTATAGCTTCGGGGCAGGCCTCTTCCCAGCAGTTTAAAGACATGAAAAAAGAGCTTACCAAGCTTAACGAAGCCTTAGGACAGCAGGCAAAAGCCATTAAAGATGCCGCCAAACAATCAGAAAAGCTTAGTGAGGCTCAGGATGATTTGGCAAAGTCGGCAAAAAATGCTGCCGGCAAACAGGCAGGCCTTACCTCTTCGGGACAGGAGTCGTCACAACAGTTTAAAGAGTCTAAAAAAGAGCTTAGCAAATTCGTTAAGGCACTGGAAGATCAGGTAGAAGCTACTAAAAAGGCAATAAAACAATCTGATAAACTGAGTGAAGCTCAGGATGATTTGGCAAAATCGGCAAAAAAAGCAGCTAAAGAACAGGACTCCCTTAGCGATTCGGCAAACGATGCCTCTTCTAATCTAAAAAAGCTGTCGGGCGCAATGACATCTGTAAAAACAGCTTCCGATCAAAGTTCAGGCAGCCTTAAAGAGGGAGGTAAAAGTTTTTCGGACTATAAAAAGCAGGCTATAGATGCTTTTCAGAGTATTAATGTCTTTAACGGCGGAATAAAAGGTTTAAAGCAGCGTGCAGAGGAAGCCGGTGGAATGGGTCCCCTTTTAAAAAATGCCTTTAATGGTATTACCGAAGGTATAGGCGGTATGACAAAAGCATCATATACTTTTATTGCAACCCCTATAGGAGCTATAATAAAAGGGGTTAGCATAGCCTTAGAATTTTTAAACAAAACATTTAAAGATTTTAAGCCTGTTATGGATAAGGTAGCGCAGGTTACTGCTGCTGCGGGGGCTGTTTTTGATTCCATTAAAAACTCATTGTTCGACCTTATTAATGTGTTTAACGGTTCTAAATCCATATTCAGTTGGTTTACCGATGCCGGAGAAGGTATGGCAAGTGCCGCGCAGGAAGCCTACGAGCTTAAAAAAGCACAACTGGAACTGGCCGAAAGTATGGCTTTACAGGAAATAAGAAATGCTGAAGCCCAAAAAAGTATTGAAGAGTATACACAGGCATCGGAAGATCAAACCAAATCGGAAGAGGAAAGGCTTGAAGCCCTTAAAAAAGCCAATGAAATAGAGAGTAAAAATCTTACCGAAAGAAAAAAACACTCTGAAGATGCCTATCAGCAGGCCGTAAAAGCCATAAAAGCAGGAGGTAACCTAACCGATGAAGAGCTGGAAAACTTAGCTACTAAGGGCTATGAATATACCCAGTATCTTCAAAAAACAAAAAACATAAGTCAGGAAGAAATTGATGCCCTTAAAGAAGCTCAGCTTAACAGGATTGCTCTTCAAACAGAAGAACAGCAGCTTACCAAAAAGCATTTTGATAACATAAACAGCCTTAGCGAAAGCTTTATCCAAAAACGCGAAGAAGAACAGAAAAAAAGGGAACAGATACAGCAGCAGGCTATGGATAAGGCACTGGAAAGGCAACAACAGCTTTTAGATCTTTTTGAAGCCGAGAACAGCGACAAAGCAAAAACACTCCAGCAGCAACTTGACTACGAGCAGGAATATGCAAAAAAATCTATAGCCCTGCTTGATGAAGAGCTAAAACAAAAGAAAATTAGCCAACTGGAATATAAAACGGCTGTTATTAATATACAGAAAGAGCTGGGAGAAAAAATACTCACAGCCACACAAGGGTATGTTAATGCTGAGCTGGAATTATGGAAACAGGAACATCAAAGCAAAATTGACGGGGCACAGGTATTAACCGATGCGTTAATTACTGAGGAAGCAGAAAGGCTGCAGCAACTAAGACAAAAAGAAATTGATGCCCTGTTTGCAGGCTCTGGCCTTGATGCTGAACGAATTGAAAACAAACGTAAAAATAGTGAACAGCTTTCGCAACAGGAAACCGAATACTATACTGAGCTTTTAAGGATTAGACAGGAGTATGACGAAACCATAAAGGCTAATGAAGATGCCCTGGTACAATCTAAAAAAGATCAGGAACAAAATAAGGTTCAGGATGAAGTGCAGGCAATACAGGAAAAAGCCGCTGCAGCACAATTGGGCTATGAGGTAGATAAAGCCAATGCACAAACCCAGTATGAGCAGGAACTTATTGATGAAGACGCGCGCTACGCCGCCAAAGTTGCCAAACTGGATGAAAGAAAAGCACAGGGGTTAATAAACGAACAGCAGTATAATGATCTTCTTAAAGCCGAAACACAAGAGCACGAAGACAATATAAGCAATATCAAACAGGCAGCCATGGACCGTAAACTCAGCATGGCTTCGTCTACCTTTGGTAATATGAGTACCATTTTAGGGAAAGAAAGTAAGGCGGGTAAGGCAATGGCTGTGGCACAGGCTACTATAGACACTTACCAGTCGGCCGTATCGGCCTTTAAGTCGTTATCGGGAATCCCTATCGTGGGTCCGGCACTGGGTGCAGCAGCAGCAGGTGCAGCCGTAGCTATGGGACTTGGCAACATAAAAAAGATAACATCTACCAAAACGCCTAAGGCCGAAAAAGGTGCTTTGTTTAGCATAGGCGGACAAAGGCACAGCGCAGGCGGCACACTATTTACCGGTGAAGACGGTACCCGCTTTGAAGCCGAAAAAGGTGAGCTTATAGGTGTTATGAACAGAAATGCCGCACGCCACTTTATGGCATTTAACAACACTTTCCCTGCCGGGGGGAGCAGTTCTTCGGGTAACTATTTTGAAAGCGGAGGTATAGTATCGCGTGAAATTGCCCCGTCTCAAATAAACATGCAGGAACTGGCTAACATAACTGTTCAGGCTGTAAAAAGCATTCCGCCGCCTGTGGTTGCCGTAGAGGATATTCTTACTCAGGGTAACAGCTATGTAAAGGTTAGGGACAACGCTAACTTTTAATACAAGCAAAAAGGCTTTAGCAAATGCTAAAGCCTTTTATTTTATAACTGTATAAAGCATTTACAGCTTGTTTCTTTCTTCAATGGTTTTATACCCACACTCTACAATACCTCTTATTTTTTCTGAATGCCTGGCAGGAAAATCGCTGTCTACAGGACTTTTTTCTTTACCAAAAATAACCGTGGTGATAAGGTTTTCACTAAAAAGTTTTTTCTCTCTTTCTGTAGTAATCATGTAAACATAATCTTTGTTCTCCAGGCTGCCATCATTATATTTACCCGATAGTTGTGCATTAGGATCTTCCAGTTTTTCTCCATTATCAAAAATAATAGTAATCCCTTTTGTTGCTTTAGTAGATATATTGAACATCATATTTATTTCCAGCTTATCTGTTTTAAGATTATTGTTCACCCATACTCTGGTACCCCAAAAATTCTTTGACATTCTGTTTATTTTCTTACCGTCGTCTACACCCGGTTGAAAATATTCACAGTAAAAATCTTCAGGTATATCTAAGCCTCCCTCTACTTCAAAATAGTACTCCCTGTCATCATATTTATTATAGGCATGGTAAATAATTTCGCCTTCGGGAGACTCCAGTTTTATTACATTAAGCTTGTTAAGCTCATTAGGCACTACTTTAAACACCCTGTTTTCAAGAGATTCTGCCGCCGATTTTTTGAAACCAATCTTATGGTATGTGTCGGTCCCATATACATTTGTAGCAAAATTAGAATAACCCTCGGCTCTGCTTTTTTCGGGAAGAGGCAATATCTTAACCGTTTTACCCAGTAAAAGTTCAGGGTGATTGTTAGGGAAAATTTCTACTGATTTTTTATCCTGTGCAGTTGCAACTACACTCAAAAATAAGGCAAATAATAAACTAAGGTTTTTCATTTTGGCGTGATTTAAATTAATACGATTATTTTGACCAAATATATAAGATTATTTTCTAATAGTGGAGATTTTTTTTATTTTTGCTTTAAATATTTGACTACGTTTTTTATCTGTTGATAAATGAAATACTTACTGGCTGGAAAAACTTTATAACCCGACCCGAAGTAACCGAAAAAACAGCCCAACACCGCGCGGCACTGTGTGCTGCCTGCCCTAATGCAAAAAGCGGAAAACTACTCGCTTTTATAAAAGACGACCTTACCGAAATACAGGGAAACTATTGCAACGTGTGCAAATGCCCGCTTTCGGCAAAAGTGCGCTCTAATGATATTTGTCCGATAAATAAATGGTAATGACCCGCTATGAAATTCTTCTTAACCTGGGCGAAAATTTTGTAAAACTGGTAGGCAAAAACCTCATCCCGGTACATGTACTGGACTGGAAAGTATATTATGAGGCTTACCTTAAGGAAACCGAATACCACAAAAAGCATTTTAAGAAAGTGCGCAAAACCCACATGATACAGCTTATTGCCGAAAACTACAATATTACCGAACGCACTATGTTTAACGTGGTTTCGTTTATGGAAGGGAAATAACAGCCTTAACGGATGTTTTTTCTTATTCGGCTAAGCGAATGTTTTGTAATACCCAAATAGGAAGCGATGTACTGTAAAGGCACACGATTCGCGAGGTTAGGGAACTTTTCTAAAAAGCTGAGATAACGCTCTGTGGCATCCTGCGGGAACATACTGCTAAGGCGCTGTACTTTTTGTGCCATGCCTTTAGTGGTTATTTTATGAATAATATTATCCCATATAATAATGGTTTGCGATAAATTATCCATTACGGCCTTAGAGAGTATAAGTATTTTACTATCGGTAACCGACTGTACATAAGAGGTGCTTGGTAATTGGCAGTTATAGCTTTCCATATCTGCCATAAAAGTACCTTCCTCTAAAAAGTAACGTGTAACCTCGTTGCCGTTGTTATCATAATAACAAACCCTGAAAATACCATCCAGGGTAAAGGCTATTTCGCGGGCTACCTGCCCTGCCTCCATAAAATAGTCCCCTGCTTTGTAGGTTCTCTCTGTAACCGATGCTTTTATAAGATCTGTCTGTTGCTTATTGAGGTCTCCAAACTGAAGTAAAAAGTCAATTAAAGGCTGTGTATCCATCGCTGTGCTGTTGCTTATAAAATTGTAAAGGTCTTAATAAATTTAATACCATAAAAGTACAGCATCCCCTTAGCGGAGATGCTGATTTAGTATTACCATGGGCTTATCTCTGTACCGTCTGTAATGTCGTGAGAAAAGTAATGTCCCGTTGGCGCATCGGCACCGGTATCGGTATGTTTAATAACAAATGCCGCCGAAGCCTCCGGACTAAGCGGACCACTGTTATGGTTAAACTCTGTAGAGGTATAACCCGGGTCTATTGCATTTACTTTAAAAGGCGTGTCTTTAAGCTCGTAAGCCAGTACAATGGTGTAGGCATTTAACGCCGATTTGGAAGGTCCGTATGCCGCACCTTTTACCTGATAATATTTCCAACTGGGATCTGAATGCAGGGTTAATGATGCCAGCCCCGAAGTAACGTTTGTTATCCTTGGACTCTCTGATTTTTTTAATAACGGAAGGAAAGCCTGCGTAACGCTTATAACCCCAAACAGGTTGGTTTCAAACACCTCTTTTATAATTGATAAAGATGTGTTTTGTGCATCCTGTTCCATTCCGCCAAGTATACCCGCATTATTGATAAGGATATCCAGTTTGCCCTTCTCCTGCTCTACCCTTACCTTTGCCTTAGCAATAGTTTCTGCATTTGTAACATCCAGAGTTAGGGCTTCAATATTTGTAAAGCCTTCTGCTTTTAGCCCTTTTACAACCTCATCACCTTTTTCGGTATTTCTGCTGCCCAGGTAAACAAAGTGTCCTTTTTTTACCAACTGTTTTGCCATTTCAAGGCCTATGCCTCTCGTGGCTCCTGTAACTAATACTGTTTTCATTTTTTAATTGATTTTTATTTACAGCAAAGTTCATCCTTTAAAAAAGTTTAGCAGTTGCCAAATGACAAAAACAAAAAAGAGGCTGTAGTTAGCCTCTTTTTTTAACCTGATATATTTTATTCTAAAGCAAATACCGTATTGACTTCTACATAAAAAAAGAGCTTTTCAAACTCTGTTGGTATCGGTTCATAACCAGAAGATCTCCCTTTAGTTATTACTACTTCCTCTAACAACGCACCGCTATATAAACTTTCCGATTTAAAAGACTTATCGGTTATAAAAAGTGCCTTTCCTAATTTACTGCCGGCAGAGGTAGCCATTAATTCGGCACTTTTACATGCTTTTTTAATAGCTTTTAGCTTAAGCTCCATAATTAGCTCTTCCTTTTTAGAATAGTTTTTTTCATCTATATGAACATTAGAGATGTCCTGCTGCTCTAAAGCGGCAATAACTTTTCCTGCCATAACAGCATCGTGTACCTCTAACATGTACATTTTTGTTTTGTTTATTTTTTGTCCCGAAAGGAAATAGCGTTGGTACTCACTATCCAGTGTACCTAAAGTCAAATCTTTTTTAGTGTCAATACCTAACGCTTTAAGAGTGGTTTCCATATCTCTTTCCATGTCTTCCACTGCTTTTTTACCTCGGGAGTCACCTTCCCTAAGGGTTATTTTAAGCTTAATAATATCGGGCATTATTAATGTATCGGCAATTGCACTTGTGGTTATAAACGGCTGATCTATAAAATTCTTTTGTGCAAAAAGGCTGCCGCAGGCCATTAGCATTACTAAAAATATGTTCTTCATAATTTATGGTTTTATAGTTTCTGATTAGTTTTTTACTTCGGTTAAGCCAAATTCCCTATCGTTTATGTAATCTTCTATGGCAATCCATATGCTACCATCTTCATATTTCTCACGATATACCTGAACCGTAAACTTTGAGTAGTCATAAACCCTACTTTCGGTTTCTACACTCTCATAAGTTACCTGATAATTAGCTCCAAGCGCATCATATTGTTCCATGTCATAAGTCCAGGGTTTTGCTATAAGCCTTCCGCTAAACTGGCTTTTTATTGCTGTACCTTTTTTCTCAGTAAAAGTGTAATCTATATAACCTCCGGTTCTTTTAGCTTCAAGCATACAATCGCAAACAGCAAGAGACTTAAAAGTATAAGTTTGGCCTTCTTGAAGTATGTTAGGAAAAGTAAGTTTTTGTTTTTTATATATATAAAAACCTTTTTCCTTTATTTTACGCTCAATAAACTCCCATAACGATTTATCAGCATCAATTTCTGTAACACTTGAAATGTTAACCTGAGATTCTCTCCCTCCATAATGCCCGTATCGCTTTCCATAAGTTCGAATACCTTTAACCTTCAAATATATTCCCTTATTAAAAGAACTTTTAATGCCTAGCCCCATTATACCTTCAACAATCACACTTTGTTTAACATCTTCATCAAAAAAAGCCCATCCTTCTCCCTTATACTCTCCGTGTTTAATCCACACAAATGTATGTCCTTCAAACGGACCAGTATAATAACCTTCTTCCTCAAAATATTCCAGTCGCTCTTCACCTTCCTTTAATTCTGTTATATAAACCTGATGTTTTTTTAAATAATCTTCCAGCAACTGGTTATTTTTTACAGACACAATCTCATCGACCTCTATGGTATATTTAGTAAAGTAACTTTCAAAAAAAGAGCGTTGCTCTATTATTTTACCTTTTAACTTAACAAGAGACGTATTAACAAAACCATCCGGAAGCTTATTATTTTTAAGATTAGCTATTAATGGTACCTGTACAAGGTTATTCTGTAATGGAAAAAAAAGGTTTTCCCTACCGTTTACCTTATAAAACCCTTCTAACTCTACACTCTCCTGCCCGTAAAAACAAACAGAAACTAACAGTAATAATAATGTAAGGTGCTTTTTCATAAATTTAGTTTTTTACTTCGGTAAGTTCAATAGTTATCGGCGAAGTATTATAGCTGTTTTTAATGCCTATTTTTATGTTGCCGTTTTCGTCTTTTTCACTTAACACATATAGTGTAAATAACGAATTACCTTTAACATACCTGTCGGGTTCAGTACTTTCGTAAACCTCCCTATACCAGGAGTCGGTTTCGGTGGAAGAAACAAATAAATAACACCCCGGGTCTAAAAGAAGTTTACCTGTAAACTGTGTTACTTTCTTATTCTCATAGGCAGCTGTAAATGTATAATGTACATAGCCTCCTTTTCTTTTAGCCATTAACATAAAGCTGTGTCCGTCTTTTTGTTCCTTAAATGTATATTGCTTGTTTTCCTGTAAGTTAGCAGGAAAAACTTGCTTTTCATCATCTTTACCAAAAAAGCCCCTTTTTGCAACTGTTTTTGCCTTATAGTCCCACAAGGTTTTAGAAACATCAACCTTTTCTATATCCCAAATAAAATATCTGTACATAAATTGGTTATTAAGTGCATAAGGATTGCCATAAATGCGCAGACCCTTAGCTTTAATAAGTATACCGTGAGTAAGGTACTCCTCATGAGCTTCTCTAAGATGGGGTACAAACGTGGTTATAAATTGCAGCTTAGGTATCTCTTTAATAGCATCGCTAAAAATCACCCCACCTTTATTTACCAGATCACCGTTTTCCGGAACCATTGCATATATCTGTTCGCTATTAAATTCAAAGTTCGTGGTTATAAACAGTTCACCTTCAAAATATTCGGCCTGTTCCTTTTGAATTGGCTCCGACTTTAACCCGGACTGCTTTTCAAGATAGTCTTCTAAAAGCTGATTATCATTTGTAAGGGTTACTTCGGTTGCCAGTATTTCTTTCCATGAATCGTGCCCGAAAAAAGAAGGATAAATATCAGGCTCCGGATAAGGTATAAACCCGCTTGAAAGCCTGCCCTTAACCTTAATGAGCCTCCCACTTGTAAATCCTTTAGGGAGAGAAATATTATTATCAGACAGGATAAGCACCGCCGGAGCTGAAAGCTTTCCGTCTTCCAACTTAAAAAATGCTAACCTATCGTTGTTTTCAATACAAAAACCCTGTGCATCAAAAGCTGTGGTCTTTTTAGTTAATTCTATAACTTCAAGACCTTGCTTTGTAGTAATAATATCTGCCGTATAGGTCCTGTCTATTTTTAGTATTTCGTTAACCGTAAAACGTCCGTCAGCATCGGTAAAACCTTCAAATTGAATATAAAACGGAACATAATGAGATAATTTTTCAAGCCTTTTGGTTATTTCATCTTTATTAAAAATCAGCTCCACTTCTTTATAATTGCCCTTATGATCTTTATACAAAATAGGATAACCACTATTAAAGGCACTTATATAAAAACCGTCTGCAAATTCCTGCCCGTAAAAACAAACAGAAACTAACAGCAATAATAATGTAAGGTGCTTTTTCATAGAATTATTTTTTAACGAAAAGCTCGGTATTCTCTACCCATACCGCCAGATACGGATTCATAGTGTCGCTTCTCAGTAATAAGAGGAAAGGCTTGTTTACAAACATTCTCTTAGGCTTTGCAGCTACAATACTGTCTACCGCTATCGCAGCTTCACTTTGTACCTCAGCTCCTTTTTCGTCGAGCCTGAATTTGGTATGCTGATATACCTGTGCTACTGTATGTGGTTTTTTACCGCTTTGGGTTGTAAAGGTGTTATTAATCAGTTCAGGGTAATCATAATCGATATCAAAATCTATTTTAGGGATAACCAAAAGATCAAGTTCATTAAACTTGGTTTTTAAAACCTCCTTTTCAATTTCCTCTACTGTAGAAGGTTTATTCAAAGTATAAACAACGTGTTGTATAGCGGCTTCCAGAGTCTGAGGCCTTTTTGAGGGCATCCAAATGAGTATCTCGTGTTTTGGATCTTTAGGGTTTAAGCGGACAATAAAATCACTGTCGCTGTTATACTCCAATATGTCTGCCCTAAATTCATATTCCCCACCACGTATGCAAAAGGCTTCTACTTTAGTACCGTTAAAAACAAAATCTCCATTATAGTTATCCATAGGATACTCAAATGGCAACTGCTTACTAAAAGACGCCGAAACCTCTATGGCACCTGTTAGTTTATCAATATCGGTTCGTGTATTATAGTCTGTATTAGTAAATACGTTTTTTACAAAAAAGCTGTGCTTATTAAGCCTTTGCAATTGCGGAAAAGAATCGCTAACCGTTATTTCTCCACCTATGGTCTCACCTATTCTTGTCCATGCATAAGGTAGCGATGCACAGTATATGGCGTTTTTACCCGTAAGGGTATTATCGGGCGAAGCAAAAAATTCTGTGCCCTTTAAGTCGCTTAGGTGAGTTATGGAAGCACTCTCTATCGCTACCGGATTGGTATTTGTATCTTTCTTACAGCCTATTACAAGAAAAACAGAAAAAACGATTAGGGCTATCTTTTTCATATAATTATTTTTTAACCAAAAGCTCGGTATTCTGTACCCATACCGCCAGATAAGGGTTTTTACTGTCCCTGCGTTTTAGTAATAATAAGAATGGTTTATTGATAAGCATTTTTTTAGGAACAATTTTCTCTCCGGGTTCCATTTCTTCTGTCACCGCTACTTCGGCTTCGCTCTCTATAATTGCACCGTTTTCATCAAGCTGAAAAGAAATGCGCTGATACACTTCCTCAATATTATATTCTTCAGTTTATCCGGTTAGGGTAAACCTGTTGTTTGTAATATCAGGGTAGTTTGATTTTAAATTAAAATATATTTTAGGAATAACAAGTTCATCTTCTCCTACAAATTTGTACCTCCAGGCATCATTGGCAGCGGGTTGAAAAGTGTTTCTTACTTTAACCATTTTAGTTGCCTGCTCTATGGCATCCTGTAGTGATTTTGGTTTTTCCTCCGGCATCCATAATAAGATCTCATGGTTCCTGTCTTTCGGATTCAGCCTTACCATAAAGTCGTTATCATTTTTGTAGTCTACTATGTTTACACGGTATTCGCCATGACCGCCCCATACATAAAAAGCTTCTACATTTTTACCTTTAAAAAGGAACGGAGATGTGTAAACCTCCATAGGCTCACTAAACGGAAGAAGCTTAGTAAACTTTGCCGAAGCCTTTATCTCAAAAGTATTTATAATTATCTCTACAGCAGTTTGATACTCGCTATCCTTAAGGCTGCCTTTGTATCCGTTATAATTATTAAGTTCCTGTAGGTTTGGGTAGCTATCGCTTACTACAATGGGCTTATTAAAGGTTTTTTCTATTTGATGCCAAGCCATTGCCAGTGTTGGACAGTATATGGCATTTTTATTATCGGAAAGTTCGTGCTGAGGCGTTGCAAAGAATTGTGTTTGCTTAAAAAAGCTAACATCTACCGCAGGGCCAAAGTTACTTTCACTTCCCTGCCCTTCTATAAACCCGGCTATAGAACTGTCTTCTTCCTTAAACTCAATAACCTCAATAGAATGTAACGGATTGTTTTCCTCCTGTTTACAGCATACAAACAAGAGTGCCAAAAGTGGCATTGTAAGGCGTAGGGATTTCATGGTTTGCGTTATTTGGTTGTTCTTCAAATATAACGCAAAATGTTAAAATTTTATTACTGTTCAAAAAGACTGCTATTAGAAAAAAGCAACAGCTTTTTCATAATGGTTTAGTATTTTAGTTTTTCAACCTGCCTTAATACGGCCCCTTCATCCGCATCCCAGCCTTTAAAAAGTTTTATTACAGCCAACAGCTTATCCTGACCATTATTGCTAAAACCAATATAGTTAGTACTGTTTTCCATATCCAGATAGGTTGACACAGAGAATTCCTTTCCTGTTACATTATCTTTATACTCATTGGTATCAAAAAAGAAAAACGAAGGCAGGCTAACCACTCCCGTTACTACATCGTCTAATACTTCATCTTCCTGAGCAAAACAGTGATATTCTATTTCACAAATACTCTTTCTCTTGACCTTGAGCCCAAAATATTCTCCCTTATTTATCCCTTCAAAAAAATATTCCTTCCCTATTTTAAGCATGTCAGGATAGGCAATAGTGTCTCCGTTAGTAATTACATAATCATCTGTATAGGTAATCTCTTCGGGATAATTTGATATTTCAAGTTCCTCTATAAACTCCTTTGGGAATAGCGAAACGTTTTTAACTACAATATTATCAGGCAAGTTAGAGCCTACAGGGCGACTATCAATTCTCTCAAAAGACAGATAGGGACCAACGGTATCTACAGCAACAGAGGTTTCTGCCGCCTGTTTATTCAGTTTTTTATCTCCACAGGCAGCAAGTGCCAGTAAAGACAGTAGCAATATTTTTTTCATAAGGTGTGTTATTTATTTTTCTTCTTCTTCTTTTTGTCTTTTTTATCGTCTTCTGCCTTTTCTAAACCGGTATACTCATATTCCCTTGGTATTCTTTCTCCGCTGCTTTTACCGCTTTTTCTTTCGTCTCTTTCCACAGCTTTAATATAATCCTCATAATCCATATTACTACCTATAACCTCTAAGTGCTGCTTTATATAAGGGTTCATGAGTGACAGGTTAAGTAAATAGCCTATTGTAAATACTAAGAACTTTATGAGAGCAAAAACGATCTTAAGAAGAAGCTGAAATATAACAGATCCTACAAGGCCTATAACAAAAAGGGCCAGTACCCATTTAAAAACCATAAAAACATCATTCATTTCCATACTTTTAATTTCTTTTCTTTATAATAGGTTTATATCCTCTTTTAGCAGCCCATTTAAGATACTCTTCATATTCCCTGTCATTCTCCTTCTTCGCTTCATAAAATCTCATATACCAGTTAGTACCTCTAACAGGAGTCCTGTTTTTAACAAAGCGCCAAACCACAGCATAAATAGGAGCAAAAACAAAAATCAGTAAAATTATGTATACAATAAATGCTATTAAAAGCACTACCATATCTTTTGTATCCATGAGTGGCTCAATATAAATTTGCTGCTCAAAAATTAAATCAGTAGTAATCCCCTTCTCCGGAATATTTAAAACGACCCGTATGGAATCTTTACTTTCATTTTCACCAATATCTATAAAAATATCTTTATCCTGCAGGCTGTGATATCTATTAGTTACAAATACCTCATTTTTAAAAAGTGTTGAATCAGTATAACTATGTTTATCATCAAAAAACCTCCCCGAAAGTTCAGCTTCACCTACAATGTAATTATCCTCGTCATAATCATATTCTTCCTTAAAAGTATAGTTAATTTTAGTCAGCCCGGTCCTTCTTATAAAAACCTCATAACCCTTTAAATTAATACTTTTTGCAAACAAATACTCCCTGTTAAGTTTAAGATCTAAGGGTATTTGTATAGAATCGCCATTGGTTACCAAACAACTGTCAATTAAGGTAACATCATACAAATAGTCGTCTTTTTTAAAGTCTTCTATAAATTTTTCAGAATATCTCGAAGTGTCTTTTACAGTAATTACCTTCTTAAGGGCTCCTTTACCCGAATCTGGTAAATAAAGCGTATCAATTACTGTATTCTCTCCCGTTTTACCTTGTTTATCACCACAGGCAACAAGGGTTAACAGAGACAGAAGTAATAGTTTTTTCATTAGGTGTGTTTGTTGGTTTTCCAAATATAGATAAATAAGTTTACCACTCAATAGTATCAGTATAGGGCTTGTTTATATAATTCGGGAAGTCATACAATTTTAAGAGAGTTTTGCTAAGCGGATTAAACTCCCATACGGCAGCCTTATCACTCCATGGGTCGGTTAGCAGGTTTACGGTATCTTTACCAACTGTCCTCATTGCAAAAACATCACTAAGCTGGGTATCTTCTATGGTTTCTGTTTTTTCAGGTGTCCAAATTATAAGGCTGTTTCCAGCCGCAATAGCCCAGTCATCATCATCGCTTATAATACCGCATAAAGCATCACCATATATATCTCCTAAACGCACTGTCTTTCCCTTAGCTAAGAAACTAAGGTAAACGGTTTCATAAAGATACTTTAACTCCAGCTTTGTGGTTTTATAAAGTGTTTTGTACATTATTCTTGTTTTTCCTTATCAGTAAACTTTATACCAATGTTATTAGGGCAGAATAAAGGCATAAGTATAAATCCTAAAAATATAACTACTAAAATTATATTAAACCAGTTTACATAATTGTATGGTTTGATAAAATTTTTTAAGGTATCAAACCCAAGAATAAAAGTAAAAAAGGCCCACCAATAGAACCTGAAGCGGTTAATGATTTTCATTATTAGATAAGTTGTGGTTGGTTTGGTTTCAAATATAAAAACATTTTACTGAAAAAGCCGCTTCAGTAAAAACCTAAAAACCCGCCGTACCTTTGTACTGTAAAAATGAGACAACAAAAGTTACTTCGTCTTAGTAGCTAAAAATCTCCACTCTAACCACGCGCAGCTTGTCATGTCGACCTCAGGGAGACATCTCCTAATTTAAAATCTAAAATTCAGAATTTAAAATAGTTGAAGATTGCCGCGTCGTTCCTCCTCGCAATGACAATTAGAGTAAGCAATTATGAGTGAAGCTGTGGCATTAGGAGCTGTGGCGTAAAGAAAATTACAAATGCGGCGTTAAAAAGCATCCGCTGTTTGAGGCGAAAGCCGAGTTCGGATGGTTTAGCCAAGTGCAGTAATTTTTAGCCTAAGGAGCCATAGCCCTGAACTTTTGGTTCTTTTGTTTCAAGACAAAAGAATAAATATAACACACCCCTGCCCCTCTCAAGAGGGGAACTCCTCTCTCTACACCTAAATGCTCTACTCAGAAAATTAGCTACTTAGCCACTCCGCAACTTAAAGATTTCAATCTTAAATGAACAAAATGAAATGACAGGAAACATTTACATCTCCGGCCAGATAGGCTCTTTTGACGGAACTCCCGGCATAGCGCTTATAGACGTTGTAAGCCAGGTAAAAAAACAGCCCAAAGCCACCGCTTTTAACGTACACATCAACTCTGAGGGCGGACTCGTAGATGTGGGCTTCGACATCTACCACTACCTTAAATCGCTGGGTAAACCCATAACCACCATAGGCAGCGGTATAGTAGCCAGTATAGCAACCGTAATATTTATGGCGGGCAACAAAAGGCTAATACGTGAAAACACCCCGTTTATGATTCACCTGCCCTGGGGCGGATCTATGGGCACTGCCGACGAGCTTACTCAGTTTGCCGCACAGCTAAAAAGCATAGAAAAAAAGCTGGTAAACTTTTACAAAGGCGCGCTCAATATAGAAGAGCAGGCCATACTCCCCCTCCTTAAAAACGAAACATGGCTTACGGGTAATCAGTTAACCGATTTGGGCTTTACCACCTCGCAGCAGGTAGCCATAGCTGCAAAAGCATATTTAAAACCTAATACTATGACCAAATTTACCGAGAAAGACAGGCACTGGATGGAAAGCCTGTTTACAAAAGTGCTGGCAAAGTTTAAGCACAGCAACATGTTTAACAAAGTGGTACAGGATGCCACAGGAACCGAAATTGATTTTACAGAACTGGAAGACGATGCCATAATAGAAATCGGTCAGCTGGCAACTGTAGACGGACTTCCTGCAGAAGGTGAGTTTATAATGCCCGATGGCTTTACCTACATTTTTACAGAAGGTGAACTTACCGAGATTATTGAACCCGAAGAAGATGCTCCTGCCGAAGAAGCCGCTGCACTAAAGGCAGAAAACAGAAAGCTTAAAAAACAGCTTAACGTAATTAAAGGTGAGGTAATGGCTCTTAAAAGGCAGGTTACCAGCAACTACAGTCTTGACGGAAAAAGGGCAGCTTACAGAAGGCCTGCCGAAAACGACAAACTAGCCGGAATGAAAGAATACTTGAAATCTAAAAAAGCACGATAATGGCATTAGTAAATGCAGAGAACCTTACACTTAACCCACGTGAGGCCGAAACGGTAAGCGGGGTAGTTTTTAACCGCGTATACAACGATTCTGACCTGCAGGAGTATCACGATATAGAAACAGGCATAGATGTTAGTACACAAATTGCCTTTGCAGGCAGGCTGGGGCTTTTAGGCAAAAAAGCCAGCGGATGTACGCCAAATGAGGCTGGTGGCTTTGAACTTACCGAAAAGTACTGGACTCCGGTACTTGAGGACTTCCGCCTTTCTCACTGCCAGGCAGATATGCCGGCTCTTTTAAAGCTGTTTAAAAAGTCTAAACGCATTAACCCCGACTTCTTTGATGCTGTAGGTACCGAGGAGTTTGGCGTAATTATTTCGGCTGTGGAAAGCGCCATGCTGGAAAACATGCACCGCAAAATATGGTTTAACGATACAGCAGCACAAACTGTAGACAACGGAGGTGTATTTACTAACGGAACTGATCTTGATTACTTTAACTCGTTTGACGGATTGTTTAAACAGATTTTTGCCGAAGTACCTACAACAGCAGATAACTATATTGCTATTGCTAAAAATGCAGAAGCAGATTATGCCTCTCAGGCACTTGCCGAAGATGCTGCTTTAGACATCTTTGAAAAAATGGTAACCGCAGCCGATGAACGCCTTGTCTCTGCCGACGACGCTTATATTTTAGCAACACGTTCCCTTGCCGATAACTACCGCGCTACACTAAGGAAAAAGAACTTAGGTTCGGGCTTCCTTGAAGTAGTGGAAGAAGGCCGCCCACGCCTGTTCTTCGATGGTATCGAGGTAAAAGTGCGCTACGACTGGGACAGGTATATTAAATCATACCAGGACAATGGTACAAAACACAACCTGCCACACAGAGCCGTACTAACTACAAAATCAAACATTCCGGTAGGAACACTTAGCGACGAAGACCTAACCAAACTGGATGTGTTTTACGACAAGACTCTTAAAACAAACATCATGGATGCGGCATACACTATAGATGCCAAACACCTTGAAAGCTACATGACAGTAGCGGCTTACTAAGATAAGTTTCAAAGCAGCAAAGTTTCAAAGTTACATAGTCGCAATCTTTACTTATATACTTGTACTGTTTTATACTTTGGAACTCAGCAGCTCTGCAACTCAGTAACTTTAAAAAGCCTTTGCCTTCACCACGCCCGCCAGGCATTTCTCACTATATCGTGTGATTGTGCACTGCCTTCTTTTTAAGTTACTAAGAAACTAAGCCTCTAAGTGACTTAGCCCCTCTCAAAATTTTCAGTCATAAATAATTCAATCTTTCAATTATAAAATAATAAAAACACATGCCAATAGATTGCACATCAAACCTTACTGCCAATATTACTTTTGACTGCGCTAATGCCCCAATTGCAGGTATCGAGCAAAACGTGATACTTATCAACAAAGAAGATATTGATTATACCAATGTCACTTTAGATACAACCAACCCTACGTTAGTAAGTAATCTACAGCTAAAACCGGGTACTACAGGTTATCTTTTAACCGGAGTTAAACAGTCTAACGGAAAAGCGTGGGAACTGGTTAAAAAAGAAAGTGCTCCCGATAAATTTAAGCACACCTTTAGCGGCGTGATATTTAACCCTAGCGCTGCAAATAAGCTGCAGGCATCAAAACTGGCAATGGGTGCTAAATATGTAGTGGTTATAGAGCAGGTATGGAAAGGTGAAGGCAGTGCCGATGCCTTTGAGGTACTTGGTCTAAAATCAGGACTTGAACTTTCTACCATGACTAACAACTCTAAAGAAAACGACAACATGATTATGTTTGAGTTGGCTTCTGTAGACGGTTATGAAGAAGTAACAATGCCGCAAACACTTCTTGACGGAGATTATGCTGCTACTAAAACAGCATTTACTAACCTATTCGCTCAGGCAGCCGGATAATGGATTTTACCCAGATGGATATCAGCACCATCGCCCGTTCAGTAACGGGTGATGGTGTACGGTATCTCCGCCTGTTTCTGGAAGAGTATACCTCAATTTTTAACGAAAGGGTAAATCCCTCCTGCCCCAAATGTTTAACCGCCTACTTAGAAAGGTACAAAAACCATTTTAAAGCCATGGAAAACACCACACAATACAGGCTGCATGCCAAGTACGAAAACATTCCGCTTGAATTTGGCTCACCCATACTGGTAAACAATGCCAATATTACCGATGAATATGCCCAAAAGCTGCTGTTACATAAAAATGGCGAGCGCTATTTTTCACAAATACCCCAACCGGCAATTACAGAACCTGTAAGCCAACCAAAACCGAAACGTAAACCACGAAAAACCAACCAAAACAAAGCATAATGAGAACCCTGTTAATAGACGTATGGAAAAGGCTCACCCCGTGGAGTAAGTCGGCCGATGTATACGCCAACGATACTGATAATGCCTATCCTGAACGCATGGACAGGCTCATAAACAACAGTGTCACGGCAAAATCGGCAGCAGCCATAATGGTACAATACCTTATAGGTAAAGGCTATGGCGACCAAAACGACAGCCTGATAATAAACAAAGACAAAAACACAAAACTTATAGATTTTGCCTGCGATGTGGCCGAAGCTCTGGTTAAACAACGCGGGGTATTTATCCACATAAACTGGAATGCCCTTTACCAGATAGCCGACTTTAGTATTGTTCCCTACGAATGGTGCAGGCTGGGTAAAGCTGACAGTAACGATTATCACGGCAAAATTGCCGTTTGCAAAGAATGGCTTAAACCAAAAAAAACCGACATACAGCTTATAGACATTTATAATCCGGATAAAAAAGTAATTGACGCTCAGGTTGAAAAAGCCGGAGGATGGGACAAATACAAAGGTCAGGTGCTTTACATAAATATGGATAGCGGGCTGCTTTATCCGCTTTCGCGAATAGATTCGGTTGCAAACGACTGCGACAGCGAGGCACAGGCATCGGTATATAAAAACAGGTTGCTCCGCAAAGGTTTTTTTGGTAATACACTCGTAGTTACGCGTCCGCTTATTGGTGACGGACTCGAACCCGGAAGCAAGTCACTTATAGATGCCGAAAGTGAAAGGAAAAAGTTTCAACAGGCTATTAAAGACAGTCTTGGCGCCGAAAGTACAGGAGGCGTTTTATGCCTTGAAATGGACTTTGCCGGAGAAAAGCTGGATGATGCTATTCTTATAAAACAAATTGAAAGCAAAATAGACGATAAGTTATTTAGCTATACCGAAACCAGCGTGCGCGAAAACATACTGGTTGCCTTTAATAACCTCCCTGCCGGACTCATAAAAACCAACGAGCCTTCGCTGTTTGGCAACTCCGGTGAAGCCATAAGGGAAATGAAACGTACCTATTGGGAAAACACCACAAAAGAGCGTAACCTTCTTACATCGGTACTTAACCAGCTACTGCAAAAATCGCAGGACTATACAAGCCTTAAAGTAGAACCCCTAAAACTGATAGACGATGCAGCTGCTAATAACCCGCAATGATATAGCACAGTACAGGCAAATATCTAAATCTCCCAATACCGATAAATTAAACGAAATGATACTGGATGCCCAAATACAGGATCTGGCTCCGCTACTTGGCGAAAAGCTATATAACAAAATCGTATCGGCACCACAGGATCATGTAGAACTTATGGAAGGTAGCACTTATGAATATAAGGGAGAGACCTATACCAACTATGGCTTAAAAATGGTGCTCTCCTATTTTGCCTATGCCAGGCATATGATGTTTTCTTCGGTAACCGATACACCTTATTCGGTAGTAGAAAAACTGAGCGATACCAGCCGTCCCGCAGATGCTTCTTCAAAAAAAGCCATATATACCCTAAACCGCGACAATGCCTTTAAAATTTGGGAAAACGTAAAAAACTACCTTACCCGAACTTCTCATCCTAATTTTAACTGTAATGGCAGCGGCACTCCACAAAGATTACGATTTACAAAAATTGGATAACCATGACTATAATAAACAGCGTAAGCAATACCCGTTTTTCATTTAACGGTATAGAATATTTCAGGAACTACATTTCGGTTGTTCGCGGTGACAGGGTAGAGATTTTTAACTGTTATGAGCGTGAAGATATCATGCTTTCACTAACGCATTACAGCAAAATTACTCTAAACGGAATAATTTACAGCAATGCCGCCAATTTACAGTCGGCGTTACAATCAGTTATCTATTCCAGAGCGACTTTGGGTACTGATGAAGTTGAAGTTGTTGAGCAAAACAATATCGGTAGGGTAATACAGCTTAACTATGTTACCGGTACCAACCTTTTAAATCAGGTATTAACCAATATCAACTCGACAACAACAGTAGTTTCCGCAACAGACAATCCGGTTTTCTTCTCGGCTTATAAGTCGGCCTCAACATCGGTTGTGTCCCAAAAGCTTCGCTTTCAGTTTATGGGAGGAAAAGGAACATGGGGAGCCGGCGGAAAAACCGTGCTTCCCTCTCACCTGTACCAACTTGCTCCAGAGGCACTCTTACCTGATGATATTACTGCCAATAGTAAATCGAATGTTGTTTCGTTAGGGCAGATATCCAGTACTAATGATTTTCTTAATCAGGTAAACGGTACCTCTAGAAATTTTAGTGATGCGAGCAAACTTCATTATTTGAGTTACACTCAGGATAGTGTATTATATCTGAAACGCTTTACCGGACAGCCCGGCGAATATGATGGTATAACAACTGTTCTAACCGAAGATGACTTTGAAGAAGCCACAAATAGTAATATTCAACCCGGATTGTTTACTCCGTCATTAAAGGACATTACTAATATAGATCCGTCTACCGATGTTCCCATAACTATTGTTGACAACAACTCCGGGAATAAAACCACCTTTACAGGTAATCAGATTAAACATACCTCGCTAGACGGTAACATCACAACGATTGACTATGAGCAAAATATTGATGATGTAAGTTATACCATTCCAGCCAAAAACACAGACGATGTTTTTGCAATGCAAAGCGATATAAATGGCATGACCATTACAGCCAATCAGTCGGCCAGCGAACTATACCTTAAAAATGCGGAAGGAACTGTGTTAGCGACTATCAATGTAGGGTTTCTTAACAACGAGGGCACTACCTTCTTTTTTAACGAATCTACCGAAAAGCTCGAGTTAAAAGATGACCTGGGCAATGTATTAAGCACGGTGCCTGTTAGCGCATTTGTAGCAAACTTAATGCAGTCGGTTAACTTTAATGGTTCGAGTCCTTATATTTTAGAATTTAAAGACGCTGAAAATAATGTTGTTGACTCCGTTAGTTTTGGTATCAGTAATGTTGAAGGGTTGCAAACCGTACTTGATAATAAAATAGGTACTTCACATCCTGCAAATGGAATTTCAGCAAATAATATTACTAACTGGAATAATGTTTATTCAGCATCTTCTAATTATGCTACCACTAATACAACACAAACCATTAGTGGAATAAAAACTTTTTCACCTGTTATTAATTTTCAGAATGGTATTACATTAGGCTCAGGCATAGGCTCGTTGTATGATAACGGCAGAGGTTATTTCAGTTACACTAATGGCTTATTTATACAAACGAGTATACCTGCATATAGTGATACTATGTTTGAATTATACATTAGTGGTAATGGCTATAATGCTCAACTCCCTGTAGATTCAATTATACAAGGTTACACATATTCATCAACTAACAATATAATTCAAGCATCCAACTTAGCAAAAGGTGTCAGATTTAATGTTGATGTTTTTCATTATGGTGGTAATGTATGCTTTTGGTTTAATCAGCCAAATACATTTCAAACATTCAGATTTAAATTAGGTGTACAAACTAATGCAAACAGGACTATTACTTCCATAGCAAATGAGATTAAACCAACTACAGGCATCACTGATTTGCTTACATTACAACCTGTTAAAACATGGAATTCAAATGATTTTTCAAGCACTAATTTAAGTAACTGGAATACGGCTTTCGGTTGGGGAGACTACAGACAGTTTGGATTAGGAAGCTCGTCTATAAACAATATTAATGATGCTAATAACCAGTTATTAGCAGCAGGTATGTATACAACATCAACCAGCTCTGCAAATGTTGCAATTCCTGGTTCTTCAGGATCATTATTAAACCTGCGATCTGGTGTTTCTGGAGGAGCTGTGGGACAAATATGGATGAAAAGTAATAATGCTACTGGAGAAGATATATATGTCAGACATTCTGATAGTTCTTCCATATTCCAACCATGGAAAAGATTATGGCATGATGGAGATTTTTCTCAAATAGATATAAATAACTGGAATAATTCATTAAGACTAAACAATAATGGTACTGGTTTATTACAACAAACATCGTCTTTTGATTTAAATAACTTAAACACAGGCATTATTTATGGTGGTTCTGATGTAACTAATATACCTACTGCAGGTTCAGTCATATCATTGATGCATACAGGTGGACAGTTTGGGGGACAAATTCATGTTTCCTCTACTTCAACACCTGCTCTTAAGTATAGAAACAGGGATAATGGAGTAAATTCATCTTGGCGAAAATTATGGGATGACAACGATTTCACATCTACAAATGTCGCTAACTGGAATACAGCTTTCGGATGGGGGGACTATAGGCAATTTGGTATTGGCTCAGGTGTTCAAAATAACTCAATCGTTAGTGGTGATGTTTTGGATTTTAATACAACTGGCGTATTCAGGGTAGCTTCATCATCAACAAACCTACCAATTGCTGAGAATGGTTACTTATATAGAATATATAGATCAGCATCTACCAGATATATATTATTTTATTCTGATTCAGGCAGAGTATATAAAAATGTAATGAACTCCTCTACATGGAGCGGCTGGAAGTATTTTTGGGATTCAAATGACTTTACAAGTACTGATATAGCTAACTGGAATGCTTACGCTACAAACAAAGCCGACCTCGTAGATGGTAAAATCCCCGCTTCACAACTGCCTTCTTATGTTGATGATGTATTAGAATATGCAAATTTAGCTGCTTTTCCTGCATCGGGAGAAATCGGAAAGTTATATGTTGCTATTAATACTAACTTGGTTTACAGATGGGCTGCCTCAGGGTATATTGTTACAAGTTCGTCTTTAGTCCTGGGAGAAACTTCGGGAACTGCTTACAGAGGTGATAGAGGTAAAACCGCTTACGATCACTCACTCACATCCGGCAACCCACATAATACTCAAATAACAGATATATCCGGACTGCAAACAGCTTTAAACAATAAAGCAAATCTTAGCAATACTCTATCCCATAAGGGGACTATACCATCTTATTCAGAATTAAACAATTATAATCAAACAGGATTATATACTCCTCAGGATGCAGAGTCTAATAGTAATACCCCTTCCAACAACAAAGGTACTTTACAGGTTGTCGACACTACAAATCTAACCACGTTTCAAACCTATCACGATGATTATAACGACTTCTATATGCGTGTTAATGTTGAAGGTGGATATTGGAGACCTTGGGAAAGAATGGTTAAAGCTTCTGAAAGAATAGAAAATGAAGATTTAAATACTCCCCCAACAAAGGCAATCTTAAATTCGTTATATCCTACTGCAAGACCAACTTTTACTGTTATAGCTCCTAATGTTGAAAAAGGAAACATGTATGTAAAAACAAGCGACGGGTGGCGCGTATTTACCGGAAACATTGTTTATTAAGAATTCACTAAATATTTCTGAAATATTGTTATTGTGGAAAAAATATGGATTTTTATTTCAACTCTTATATCAGGGCTTCTGGCCTGTTATACCGACCTTATTCCCGCACTTGTGTTTTTTATTATAAGCACCTGCCTTGATACGGCAACTTCCATACATGCTCAGGCTATGGTAAAGGGACTTATCTTCAATCCGTTTAAAAAATATTTTTGGAATGAAATATCCAGTAGCGGACTTAGAAACTGGATGAAAAAAGTGTTTTGGGAATATGGTGTATACCTCATAATTTCTTTTGTGATAGACCAATGCGTATTTAAAAACCTGACACTATTTAACACATTTGGCAGGGAACTTACCCTGCCGGTGCTTGCCATCTATCTTTTTGCCTTTATAGAAACATGGAGTATTGGCGAAAACATTGAACGTGCAGGGGGAATAAACATCTTTAAAAAGATACTGCACCTTATACCCGATAAATACCAAAAGATTTTTAAATCATGATTATATGAAGTTAACTCAAAATTTCTCTTTACAGGAATTCAATTGTAAAGACGGTACTCAAGTGCCTCAAAAGTATATAGCCAATGCCACAGAAGTAGCACAAAACCTTGAGATATTACGATCATTCCTGGATAAGCCAATACTAATTTCAGGGAGTGGATATCGTACCAAAAGCCACAATAAAAAAGTGGGAGGCGCATCAAAAAGTCAGCATCTTACAGCGTCGGCAGCCGATATTTCGGTTACCGGATTGCAGCCTATGCAAATAGCTGAAGCTATTGAAACCCTTATTGATCAGGGGAAAATGAAACAAGGGGGCCTTGGGGTTTATCCAACCTTTGTACATTATGATATTCGAGGAACTAAAGTAAGATGGTGAGGCGTTTAATTCCTTACTGTATCTCTCTTATTCTATTAGTAATTATAGTATCTCAGTGTAAGTCTGGTTTCAGGGAAAAGGAGATGTATAATAGTAATTTAACAGCACTTACAGATACCGTTTCCTACTATAAAAACAGGCTTGGCAATCAAACGGCTACTATAAAAACACTTGAATTACAAAAAGAGCAACTTGATAAGGTTATAATCCAAAAGGATAAACAACTAAAAACCCTTACAGCCGAGTTCAGCTCAGTAAATTCGGTTATAAAATATAGTACACAAACAAAAATTGATACTCTAGTCACTGTCTTTAAAAACCCTGTTGATAGTTTACCCAGATTCAGTATTACCGGTAACAGGTTTGATAAATGGTTTAGCTTTAAATATAAAGTTACAAACGATAGCCTTATCCTCTCCCCTTTTATTACTCATACGGGTGCGGCTATTGTAACCGGATACAAACGCAAATGGTTTTTAGGAAAGGAAACACTTACTACCGATATTACCTTCTCTAACCCTTACATTGAGGTTAACCAACTCTCCTCTGCTCAGGTTAACATTAGGCAGCCTTTGTATAGAAAATGGTATGTATGGTTGGGAATAGGTATTGTTGGCGGACTACTATTAAAATAGCTTAATAAAAAAAATCCTGTTCAAAGTGAACAGGATTTTTTTTATTTCTTTAGAAGATAAAACCTAGTTTTATACCGGCACGCGGTGCCCACTCATCTACATTTTTATTGTCTATATCTCCTTTTCCTTTAATTTCTATTTTCCATGTAGCTCCAATAAAAGGATCTACCGTAAAGTTACCAAAAACCATTTTGTAACCTAACTCCGGACTAAAGAAAGAGAAATAGCTGTAATTACCTTCAAACTTGCCTTCAAGAAAATCCTGGTCAAACTTAATGTTTCCGTAAGAAAGGTAGTTACTTGTATAAAGTCCTTCCAGTTTATCACCTTTGCTGTAATACTGTCTGGATCCTATTTCTATTACACCTCCCTGTCCGTTAATGTTATTAATAATACCACTATCATACTCCATTACACCAAAAGAAAGGTTTACAAGCTGAGTGCTTTTTTTAGAGTGTCCATGACCACATCTTAGACCTTCAAATTCAAACGAAAGTCCAAATTGAGAAGGATCAGAAAACATCCCCATACCGCTTATGGTAGTCACTTTTTTAGTAGCGCTGCTGCTGTCGGTATTATCCTGTGCAAAAATTAGAGAAGTAGCTGCTAAAGCCACAATAGTAAAAAGTTTTTTCATTTTTGTTGGTTTTTTAGATTGATAATTGTTTTTATGATTAGAACAGCATTTCCAAGAATAATGCCGAAAACTATTTTAACACTAAAAAACTTATCCGAATATAAGCATCCGGCATATAACAATACCCGCCACTATAGCAGCTCTGTAGCTAAACATGGTACCTAAAAGCACATACTCGCTCTTTTTATCTTCATTTTTGGTAGAAAAGCGTGTTACCTACAACAGTACATTACCTGACTCTTCCGTAATCGTCTACGCACTTTTTTGCATGTTCTTTAGCTATGGCCTGTATACGGCGCATGGCTTCCCTATCCTCTGCGAGGTTATTGCTGTGTGAAAATATTTCCACTACCCTTTCAAACTCGCTTTGTATAAGAGAAAAAAAAGTTTCAAGCTTACCTGTACCGTGATAGTTGGTTTTATACTGTATAGAAAGTTCTCCTATAACATCCTGGCATGCACAGTGAAACCTGCTCTCCAGCTCGGTATAGTCTATCGTGTCCATGGTTTTTTTGTGTGTAAATTGGTTCGTGTTAAAGATACAAATTTTCCGTCTTTTTTTAACATTCAGGTTTAAAAAGCAAAAGCCCCACACAAAATGTGCAGGGCCTTTAACATCTATTGAATTGATTATTGTTTCCTTAATTAATCTTCTACAGGAGGAGTTTCTTCTAAAGGAACCTGCTTTTCTACCTGAACGTCAAAATTTTCAAGCATTCCGCTGTTTCCAATACCAAATCTCCACTCCAGTACAAAGCTTTCCACTTCTTCTGTTTCAGGATCATCTTCCTGAACAACTACCATGTGCGCTTTTTCCTGAATAACCTCTTCGGTATCATTATCAAAAATAAGCGTTAACACATTTCCGGTTTTGGTATAAGTACCGCCATAATAAGGCAGCGCTTCACCACAATTATGCTCTACGGTAAAAGTGTTGTCTTCTAAAAAGGTAAAGTACACGTCCTGTTCTGTTGGTGTTTCAAGTTCGCACCCTAGAGGGAACTCTTCACCATCATAAGACACTGCAACAACTTTCCATTCTCCAAGCACATCGCCGGTGTACGGGTTATGTAAACCATTGTCTACATTTTCAACATCGTCGTCTGAGCTGCAGGCAAAAGCCAATGCAACAAATAATACTGCAACCAGTTTTTTCATAGTTTTTTGTTTTTAAAATAAATACAGGTCGCTAATCTAAACGAATGATGTGAAACAATATATTAACGATTTCTTAAAATTTAACTAAAAGTTATATTTTTTGTATCTCAAGCTTATATCCTCCCAACATGGCTTGGTCACTACCAATACCAAAAAACCTAAAGGCCAGTGTATTACTATTCTCATCGGTATCGGTCATGTGGGCTGTTTCTTTTAACTCGCCGTTGCCCATAGTAAGTGTTAGCACATGACCATCTGTAGTATAGGTGCCTTCGTTATACGGCAAAGCCTCATTACAGTTGTGCTCTACGGTAAAGGTATTATCGCTGTAAAAGGTAAAAAGAACATCCTGATTAGGCGTGTCAGGTTGGGTACACCCTAACGGAACATGGTCGCCGTCATACTCATAAAGGGCAACGGTTTTCCAGGTGCCTACAACATTACCGGTAAAAAGTGTTTGTGCTGTGTCTTGCGGAGCATCATCGTCTTCGCATATTACAGAGCAGGCACTAACACACGCAATGCAAAAGGCTGCAAGTAGTGTTTTAAGGTTCATGGTGGTATTAATTGTTTGTTTATGTATGCCTAAATTATAAAATCCTGCTTACATAAACCGTCAAGGTTTTACTAAAATTTTACATATAGCTTATAAGATTATACATATCTTTAAAATCATTTTACAGTTATGGATAACAAGGTGAAAGAGGTTGCTTTATTGTTTTTAAAGCTGGGGATTACTGCCTTTGGCGGACCCGCAGCACATATAGCAATGATGCAGCAGGAAGTGGTTACTAAACGTAAGTGGATGACCCAACAGCACTTTTTAAACATAATTGGTGCAGTAAACCTTATACCGGGGCCCAATAGTACAGAAATAGCCATACACACAGGCTATAACCGTGCCGGATGGAAAGGACTTATTGCTGCAGGAATTTGCTTTATACTTCCGGCAGTTTTAATTACCGGTGCTTTTGCTTGGCTATACAAAACCTACGGAAGCCTGCCACAAGTACAGCCATTTGTTTATGGTATTAAGCCTGCTGTTATAGCAATAATACTCAGTGCCGTTTATCCGTTGGGAAAGAAAGCAATAAAGTCTTTCATACTGGGAGTTTTGGGATTAACAGTACTGCTACTTGCCATTATGGGAATAAGCGAAATATACCTTATGTTTGGTGCCGGCCTGCTGTTTATGTTCCTTTTTTCTCTACAAAACAAAAAAACATTCAGTTTTACTCCTTCGGGAATTATAATACTGTTTTCGCCTGAAGCATTTAACAGTCAAAACATAAAGTTATTTTTAATTTTTCTCAAGGTAGGTGCCATATTATATGGCAGCGGCTATGCCCTGTTTGCTTTTTTAGATACCGAACTGGTTGCGACAGGAATGCTTACCAAAAACCAGCTTATAGATGCTATAGCCGTAGGGCAGTTTACACCCGGACCAGTATTTTCGTCGGTTACTTTTATAGGCTACCAAATTAACGGATTATGGGGCGCCATAGTAGCTACTATAGGTATATTTATACCCTCTTTTGTATTTGTGGGCTTTATAGGCCCTATTATGAAAAAGCTGGAATCCTCTTCTCTTTTCTGCGCTTTTCTTGATGCCGTAAATGTGGCTGCGGTAGCTGTAATTGCAGCAGTATGCTTTAGCATGGCACAGGAAAGCGTTACCAACTGGCGTACTGTAATTATAGCCCTCCTGGCTATTGTGGCTGCTTTTCATTACAAAATAAACAGTGCATATATTATTTTGGGCGGCAGCGTAGCAGGATATCTTTTGCTGCTTTTATAATCTTACACATTTTACAATTACACCTACATAATATTACCTGTTTTTAAAATTCAGGTAATACCACCTGAACCTTAACCAATTACACCATCTACCTTTACCACTGTAAATAAGCACTCCCCTGCCTTACCAATAATGCCATTTTTAGTGGAGCCGCAAATCACTATATAAACGGGGCGTATTTTCCGAAAAGCCAAAAGAGTAGGAAACTTAACCAACTAAAAATTTTAATTATGGCATGCAGAACAGCGTCGGTAGAAAGAGTAGCCGACAAATCAGTAACCGCACAGCAACAGCTGGACAAGCTAACCGACTCGGTAAAAGCACGAGAGGAAGAGCTTACTAAAGAGTTTAACAGCAGAGTAGACAAAGACCTGCTGGATGCACGAGTAGACGATGCTACCCTACTGGGTAAAAACAGCTACATTAAGGTAGAATACAGCTACGAGTTTAGCCTTGATAAAATTGCAAGTGTTATTAAAGACACGCTTAAGGCCGTAGCGGCAAACAAGGATACAAAAACTTTTCAGCAGGCGTTTAGCGACGAGGCAATAAAATCGTATACCGATTTAGTTAATTCGGTATCAGAAGCTGCCAAATCTAAATCTACTGCTGCTGCCAGCATATCGTTTTCAATGAACAGGCTGGCACCGGGTATTTTTGCTTTCCTTTCGGCTACCACAGCCAGCTTACAGGAGGAAGAAACCTTTGGCAGTGAGTCTGTAACCTCAACCGTTATTTTTTATAGATTAGTATACAGTATACAGGATCTAAAAAATCAGGGGAATTTTGATGAGGCCGCTATAGATGTACAAAACCTGCTTAACATGAAACGTGTACAGGCAGCACTTACCGATAGCCTTGCCGAAGGCAAAATTACCATAGACGACTGGATGGCAAGAGACGAAAAGCTAAACGGTGCGGTAGAACGCCTAAGAGCCCGACTTGAGGAAAGAGGCTTTGGCGACAGAACCACACTGGTGGCTTCAAGAGGTATGAGCGAAAACCAGCGACTTGTTACACAGGCGCTTGAAAGGCTTACCAAAATGGGTGCAGCTTACTTCCCGGCAGTATCTATACTGGAAAGCCGCCTTGAAATGAGTTATTTTAATTAGCAGATTCTTTTTCATATCAAGAACCCCTTATTGCCTAATCAATAAGGGGTTCTGTTTTTTACAGATAAAAATACCCAGTAATAGGTATGGCATCACCTTTATTATAAAAGTAAATTTACTTTTTAAAAAACTGTATTTCAACAAATTAAAACCTTACCGTTATGAAACAAAAAATTTATGATGCATTAATTAAAATGCAACAGGAAAAAAGCAAAACAAATACTGTAACATTTGTGCATGAAACTATTTACCATGGTAAAGTTAAAAAAGCTGAGATTAAAATTTCCAAATCTGCAGGAAACACCACAAATGCCAGTATAGTAGAACTTTCAGGCTATAGTAAAAACTATATAAGAAAGATGCTTAACCAAAGTATAGAAAACTTTACCGTAAATGTATTACCCCTACCCAAAGCAGGAGATGAAATAAGGATACGTGCCAATATATCATTAAAAAATGATGTAACCATACCCGAACACACTAACTACTACTCTGTAAACAACAGTATAATTAAATGTAGCGGAACACCATTACAAAAAGATTTTATTGCCGACTTTATCAGATTATCTCCAGACGGTTGTGACAAATTACCTCACAGCAGCAGTACGTATAAAATCTTTAAATTAAAATAGCCATGAAAAAGACATTATCAATAAAATTACTAGCCTTTTTAGGATTTATATTTTTAGTCACTTCGTGTGCAAAACCAAAATTCAGTAACCTGATAAGAGGTAAGTATAAGTATGACAATACCACCCTTAAAAACGATGTACTAAAAGTAAACGTTAGTATACTACCTGTATCTAAACCTGCAGGTGAAGAGGAAAAGCTTATTATGATGACCGATTTAAGAGATTCACTTCCTCACCTGTATATGAAACTCCTTTCTGAAAAGGAAAATAATGCCGAAAAGTTTATTGAGTTACTTAAAAAACCTTTGTCTGATAAAAAAAAGGGAACACCCGGTCCGGGTAAAACTAACTACGATGAATACCAGGTGCTGTTTGTCTTTTCTAACATCAAGCAATATTTTAACGACGGGAGGCTTATGCACCCTAACACGCGTTTAGAGTTTTTAAACACTACACTAAGCCTGGACAGTTCCTCTAAATTTTACTTTTACAACATTAACAAACTGGAAAATGAGTTTGAGGAAATTGACTTGGGTACTGCCGAACGTACTAAAGATGTAAAGTTTGAATCTAAACTTACAGCCAGTAACTCTATAGGTTTTTCTAACTCTAATACCACGACCGACAGCAGCGATACATCTAAAGAAAAAAACAACTCTTCTGTAAAGAATGTTTATGACGAAGACGGCAACCTACTGGGAAGCATAGGAAGGGGTGGTAATATAACAACATCAGGCAGTTCCGGCAGCGAAAACACAAACAGTCAGGAAGGCAGTCTTGGCTATGGTGGTGAAGTAGGCTATATAAATGGTGAAAGCATTAAAGAAGCGGTAGCAGTAAAACTGAAACGCATGAAAACAGGTTTTTCACTTTCGCCAAATAACCTGACTATCAGCCAGAGGGCAAGGCCTATGGGCGATATATCTGATAATGTTTATGTAACCGTTACCCTTAAAATAAAAAGCGAAGGGCTTAATACTGATAACTGCTACCTGGCCTCAAACCTTTATACAGATGCAGGCGTTATAAATGCTGCTAGTGCAATAAAGATACAGGAAAGGCCTGTTGCTTACATATCCTGTGAGAATGACGACAACCTTAGTTTTACTATGAACTATTCCGGTGCGTTAAGGGCGGTAACAACAAAAGCAATACGTTTTGAAAGCAGTAATAACGCTATGGAGTATGATGATAAGGTTACTTTTTACAAACTGCCCGAAAGTAATACTGTACAGGTAAAAATAGACGAAAATTCATTTTGCAGCAGGGTTTATGGCGTTAACTGTAAACTTAAAGATGATGATACGCTCTATACCTTATACATAAACAATACAGGTACAGAGGCTCTTCATTTTTTTAGTGAACATAACTACCAACTGTTTTTTAAATGGATTACAGAGGTGTTAACAGACCCTAAAACTGAGAACCTACAGGCAACGGGATTTGACCTGTTTTTTATGGACAATAATCGAACCAGACAAATTAAAGTGGTAGATAATGTTATTAATAACACTGATATTGAGTTATTAAAAAAATTAGATTTAAGCACTTTACAGCTTATTACAATAACACCTTAAAAACCATATAATTATAAAACAACAAACCCTCTACTTGTGTAGAGGGTTTGTTGTTTAGTTTTAAAACTACTCCCTAAGACAGCCATAAACATTATACCCGGCAGAAACAAAAAATCCGTGGCGGGAAACGCCGTCTATATCATTAAAGGAAATCTCTATACAGGGATCGTTAGAGTGGTTTACCTGATCTATTATAGCCGAAAAAGTCCCCTGGGTAATACAGTAGTCTTCTATAAAACCGCCATTGCAGTTGGTTTGCACGGTTACTGCCTTTAAATCAGGGTTTTCGTCATAATACGGACCATCATCTTCGTCGTCGTTAACAATATCTATAACAGTATCTATAGCATCGCCATCGTTATCGGGGTCGTTGTCCAGCAGTTCGCAGGAAACAAGCATAAACGGAAGCAGTAGTAAGGTAATTGCTTTTTTCATTTGGTTTTAGTAAGGTGATGATTTTTACCAGCCGTCTCTGGCAACTATTTTTTCAAAAAGGTAGGTAAAGTACTGGTCAAAGTAGCTTAGGGCACGCTCGTAGGCATCCCTGTCGCGCACCTGCCCGTCCTTCAATATTTCTCCGTTTACCGGAAGTACTAACATTATATCATCGGGATCATAATAATCCAGTTTAAAGATGGTAACCTTATATCGCCCCTCTTTAAACTCTACCATACCGGTACACTGTCCGCCCTCAGAAAGGAAGTACGGAGACACTCTGTAGCCAAAGTTCTTTAAATCGTCGGAAGTATAGTTAATGCAAAAGTCTACCACATTGTAGTTAAAGTCGGCAAACTGGCACTTGCCCGTAAGCTTAATTTGTTTCATCATCTCCTCCGGCATTACCGTGCCGGGAAACACCTTTTCCCAAACCAGGTTGTTTTTTATAATGCTGAAGTTATGCTGGCCAAAGCCCAGCAACGGAAACAATAGCAATAGTAGCAGTTTTTTCATAACGCGCGTTTAATTGGTTTTCAATTAACTGCACATCAAATAGTTTGCCAGAGAAGGAGTTATCTTCTATCTAAAACATATTTGGTCAAAAGTTCTAAATATCTCGCATAACTCATTTCTGTACGTTGCTCTCCTTCGGTTACAATAATTAAACCATTATTATTACCTCCTACAAATAAAATATTTGTCCAGCCGTTGGCTTCTAAAATAATTTTTATATTCTCAAAATCCATAATTAATCATCTTCTGTAGGTCTACTATCAGTAGGTCTACCTTTTTGAATTTCTTGATTTCTTCTCTGTTGCTCCTCTAAACGTCTTCTTTGTTCTTCCTCTCTCTGCCTTCTTAATTGTTCTTCCTGCTGTCTCTTTTTTAATTCATCATCATTATTTCCCATATTTGTTTAAATTTAAATATTCATACTGAAAAAAAATATTAATACTACAAGCCCGATTGTTAAAAAAAGTAAGCATACTAAGTTAAGTACATCTGTTAGCTTACTACATCTTCTACATCTTTTATCATACTTTTTCTGTTTATATTGCTCATCACAAGTCAGCTCTTTTCGATTACGTTTCTCCTTCAAAATTAATTTAGTGACTAAATAATCATAATTATTAGCATAATATGACGATACTTGAGAAATTAGATTAAAAAAAATTGTCATTACAAATAATAACCAAGATAATTTAAGAGTAAAATAATTTACATTATTTATTCCTTTAACAAAATCCTTTACAAAACCAATTGAAAAAATTAAAGCTGTGGTTGAAATTGAAATAACAAGTATATCAAATCTATCAGTAGAGTATTTTTTATGATCTTGGGCTCTTTCACAATGTTTTTCAAGATTAACAATATATCTTAATCTTTTTTCTTCTGATTCTTTATTTTCTTTTTTTGACTTGTTAGACATAATATTTTATCTGCTCTTATCAGACTGGGAAAGAACTGAGGCTGCTAAAGATTTTGTATCATCACTATATTTAGGGCTTTTTAAAACATTAGATGCAATGGTCTCCATTTCACTACTTGTTTGATTCTTTGACCCTGTTTGAGATAATACAGAACCCGCTAATTGTTTTTGAATCTTAGAAGCATTTTTATCATTCAGCTTTTCTGCTGCTAAGGAAGCCATTGCTTTTGATGTCTTTTTATTATTCATAACCTTTAGATTTTAGTTTAAACTGTTGCTAGACACAAAAAATTATTTAATAAATCACCTCGCCCAAAGTCTCATGATAATTGAAATAGAAATACTATAAAAGAAGAATAATTGATGGAGTATATAATAACATAGGGACGGTAAGGCATTAAAAAATTATTTATACAATTTTAAGAAAAAAATCATTACAAATTAACTTTTTAGTTAAAAAACAAATAAACATCTTTATATTTAGGAAAGAGATTTCTCCTATAGTCGAAATGACAAACAATATTGTTTAGATTGCTTCGTGCCTCGCAATGACAACTTTTGTGAGGTGGCAGGCTCAAAACAAAACCCCTTAGCGAACGCTAAGGGGTTTTATATTTTATGGTTTAGTTTTCTCGACTACTCTGCGTTTCGCTCGAAATGACAAAAAAATTAGTTTCCAAAAAACTCAATCTTCATAGTACCTCCTGCAATAGAAGCCACTTTTGCATACACCTTACCTTTTTTTACCTTTTTGCTAAGTTCTTTATCAGTTATTGTGGCAAGCGGGCTCGCGTGGTTAGCGTCCTGTTTTGCAAATACCTGTACGGTTGTACCGTCTGCCTGGGCTACAAGGTCCAGTTTTTCGGCATACCTAAGTCCTAACTGTTCAATAAGCTCCTGTAGGTTACTGCTGTATTGCGGTTTGCTTTCGGGCTTTATATAGTTGGTATTTCTTTTACTCCATTCGCGGGACACAAAGTAGGCAAGTACAGCACCTGCTCCCAGTATTAAATATAACTGCATAATTGTAAATTTTCCCAAAAGTAAAAATTAAGGTGATATAACAAACAAAATGAGTGAGATTTTAGAGGTGCTGAGTTGCAGTAGTGATAACACACCCCTGCCCTTCTCAAGAGGGGAACTTACTCATTACCTTTAAAAGATTGCCGTGTCGTTCCTCCTCGCAATGGCTGTAGCGGTTGTCATGTCGACCGCAGGGAGACATCTCAATTCGTAATTTGAAATTCATAATTAAACAGACACACCCCTGCCCCTCTCAAGAGGGGAACTTACTCATTACCTTTAAAAGATTGCTTCGTCATGCTTGCTCGCAATAGCAGTAGCGGTTGTCATGTCGACCGCAGGGAGACATCTCAATTCGTAATTTGAAATTCATAATTAAACAGACACACCCCTGCCCCTCTCAAGAGGGGAACTTACTCATTACCTTTAAAAGATTGCTTCGTCATGCTTGCTCACAATGACATAGATTTCTCCACTACACTATGTTTCGCTCGAAATGGAAAAAGAACAAAAACAAAAAACCCTTAGATTTCTCTAAGGGTTTCTATTTAGGGGTGAATGATGGGTCTCGAACCCACGACCTTCGGAACCACAATCCGACGCTCTAACCAACTGAGCTACAATCACCATCTGTTTTGCGAGTGCAAATATAGTATAGCGTTAGCTTTCCTGCAAATAAATATACAAAAAAATTACACTTTTTTATACCAAATCACTTAAGCTATTGACAGCCACATACCTTTCTACAGTAAAGCCTTCGGCATATTCGCTGTTTATTAGCCTTCCTAAGTCCTGTGCTCGGTACAAAATGCTTTCTTTAAAGTTTTTTGTAGCTATTGGCGTAACCGGTTCGCTGCTGTTTGGGTCATAAAACTGCGACTTGTATGCCATAAGCGAAGCCACTTTTGTATCCATAAATCCGGTAACATCCACTACGAAATCGGGAGTAAGGTTTTTCCACTGTATGTAATGGTATACCAGTTTTGGCCTGTAAGCCTGTTGCGGCTCTCCGTTAAGCTGAGTTTCTATCTTGCGCAGTCCCGAAAGGAAACACGCATCGCTAACCAGCTTACTGCCCTTACCGTGATCTATGTGTCGGTCATCTATCGCGTTGCATATTACTATTTCCGGCTGGTACTTGCGTATCATTTTTATAACCTCAAGCTGGTGTTTTTCGTCGTTTACAAAAAAGCCATCGCGAAAACGCAGGTTCTCCCTAACGGAAACACCCAGAATTTTAGCGGCTTCGGCAGCTTCTTCATCACGAATTTCGGCCGTACCGCGTGTACCCAGTTCGCCACGGGTTAAGTCTACAATACCAACAGTTTTACCAAGAGAAATTTCTTTTGCTATGGTTGCCCCACAGCTTAGCTCCACATCATCGGGATGGGCACCAAAAACAAGTATATCGAGTTTCATTTATCTTTAGTTGCAAAGTTTTAAAGTAGCAAAGATACAGAGTTTGGTTTTAATCTAAGGAACTTAGGTTCTTAGTAACTTAGATACTTAGTATGACACACCCCTAGCCCCTCTCAAGAGGGGAACTTACTCATAAGCTACAGAAGATTGCTTCGTCATACTTCCTCGCAATGACAACCTGTTGCCTGTTAAGCCGAGTGAAATGATTTTTAGCCTAAGGAGTCCAGGTCGCAGTCACGCCATAGCGTGATGGTTCTTTTGTGTCAAGACAAAAGAAGAAATGTTCAGTAGGCAGTAGGTTACTTCGAGATTTCTCACTCCGTTATCACTTCGTATCGAAATGACAAACAATACCGAAAAGATTGCTTCGTACCTCGCAATGACGGTAGTGGTTGTCATGTCGACCGCAGGGAGACATCTCAATCCGTAATTTGAAATTCATAATTAAACAGACACACCCCTAGCCCCTCTCAAGAGGGGAACTTACTCATAAGCTACAGAAGATTGCTTCGTCATACTTCCTCGCAATGACCACGCTGTGGCGTGGCAGACACTTCAAGAGGGGAACTGAACACTGATTACTGAATACTCATTAAAGTACCCTTCGCATGGTCATGCTCTTATTAACCGTTTCAAAAAACTCCTTTTCGGGGTTACTGTCTTTTGTAATGCCGCAGCCTATAAATAACTGGGCAACATTGCCGTTTACCTTCATGCAGCGCAGGTTAACAAACAGGTCGGTTTGTGCCTGTTTGCCCGTAGCAAAATCGTGGTTTATCTCTCCCAGAAAACCCGAATAATACTCGCGGTTATAGCCTTCGGTTTGCAGTATAAACTGCTTAGCTTCTTTTTTTGGGAGTCCGCATACGGCTGGTGTCGGGTGCAGGGTTTGCAGCACCTCTTTTAAATGGGATGCATCCTTTAACTCTGCCGAAATATCGGTTTTAATATGTACCAAATTGCCCGCCCTAAACGTATAAGGCTGTGTTGTGGTAATTTGGCTGGTATAAGGCTTAAGTTCGTTAAGTATAAAATCGGTTACAAACTGCTGCTCTTCCTTCTCTTTGTTTTCCCATACGGCTTCCTCCCCTTCCTTATAAAGCTGAGTACCCGCAAGGGCTACCGTGTGTATGGTATGGTTTTGTGCCTTTAAAAGCTGCTCTGGCGTTGCGCCCATCCATAAGCCTGCTTCGGGATGGAAAAAGCAATACTTAAAAGCATTAGGATAAGCATACAGTAAGTTTTGGTATACTTTGGTAATATCTGTCACCGTAAGTTGTGCCATCTCACTCCTGGACGCTACCAGCTTCCCGAATTTCCCTGTGTTTATAGCGTTAACGCAATTGGCTACCAAAGCTTCAAACTTAGTCTTGGCATCTGCATCTATACCTACGGGAGCAGGTTCGGCAGGTGCAAAGCCGTTGGCCTCTACTGTCACCGAAATAACATCGCTGTCCTCTGCGGGTATAAACAGGTACTCATCGCCCTCAAAGGGAGCAAATACAAATCCTTTACGGGTAAAATCGGTTAGGTAATGCGTTTGGCTGTCTGCCTGAAATATTCCGGTTACCACACTGCTGCCCGGTTTGCTGTATACCGCAAACGGACGCTGTTCCTGCAACTGGTTTTGTATTTTTAAGAGTAGATTGGTCATTTATACTGTATTCGTGGATTTGATTATTTGGTTATCTGAAACACGCCTGCCCCTCTCAAGAGGGAAACTAACACAGGTATTCAAATAAACAAATTATCGAATTAACAAATTATCGTTTCCTTGGCAATATCATGTTTGTAATCTTACAAAGCGATATAAGCCTGCCTTTTTCGTCGGTTATTTTAACTTCCCACAGGTGAAGGCTCCTCCCCTTGTGTACTATTCTTGCGGTTCCGGTTACTACACCGTCGCGCTTGGCACGCACATGGTTTGCACTGATTTCTATCCCCCTTGCTTCCTGAATTTCAGGGTTTACAAACAATAGTGAAGCGGCACTGCCCACGCTTTCTGCCAATGCTACCGTGGCTCCGCCATGCAATAACCCCATAGGCTGGTGTACACGGGGGTTAACAGGCATTTTTGCTTCCAGAAAATCTTCGCCGGCATCGGTATATACAATTTCAAGGGTTTCCATTAAGGTGTTTTTCGCAAAATCGTTGCACATTTTAAGTGCCTTTTCTTTATCAAATGCCATGAATTGTTTTTTAGGAGTGTAAAGTTAAGGAAAGTTACAGAGTTGCTAAATACTATTTTAAATGATGAATTTTAAATTTTGAATTGAAGGACTTGCCCCTTTATAAGAAAAACCATTTTTCCCCGTTAACTATTCAGCTGTTTTTTTACTTTTCAAATTAATGGCTACTTTTACCAAAAATTGTTATTTATGCGCTATAGCTTTCTGTTGCTTGTATTTGGGATATTTGCCGTTTCGCTTACTTCATGCCGAAATGATTTTGAATTTGAGCCAAACCCGGGCGGACTCGAGTTTTCTAAAGATACCGTGTACCTTGATACCGTGTTTACAAACATTGGCTCCAGCACTTATACCCTAAAAGTATACAACCGAAGCGATAAGGATATTAAAATACCTACACTACAGCTTGGACAGGGCAATGACTCTAAATACCGACTGATGGTAGACGGCATGCCGGGACGCGTATTTAACGATGTGGAACTGCTGGCTAAAGACAGTATGTTTATTTTTATTGAAACCACGATAGACTACACCGAGTTTACCAATAATGAGAATACTTTTTTATATACCGATCATATTGAGTTTCACAGTACACAGTCGGCTCCGCAAAAAGTGGAACTGGTTACGCTGGTTCAGGATGCTATATTCCTGTTCCCACAGCGTAATGACGAAGGCCAGTATGAAAGTATCCCAATAAGCGAAGTAGACGACACCCAGATATACGGTTTTAACCTTGACGAAACCGAAAACGGCAACGAACTTATATGGACCAATGCCAAACCGTATGTAGTATACGGATATGGTGCAGTACCTCCGGGTAAGACACTTACCGTTAATCCGGGTGCAAGGGTACATTTTCATGCCAATTCAGGGCTTATAGTGCGTAACGGCGCTACTATGAATATAGGTAGCCCATCCGACCCCGCAACAGAAGCCAATCAGGTTGTTTTTGAAGGCGACAGGCTGGAACCTGATTTTGCCGACATACCGGGACAATGGGGTGCTATATGGTTGCAGGAAGGCAGTACATCAAACTTTAATAATGCCATAATTAAAAACAATACGGTAGGTATATTAATGGAGGGCAATAACGGTACGGCACAGGCACTTAGCCTTAGAAACGTACAGCTATACAACTCTACCAATGTAGGGCTACTTTCACGTAACGGTACTATTTATGGGGAAAATGTAGTAATCAATATGGCAGGGCAGGCATCGTTTGCTGCTACACTGGGAGGTTTTTACAACTTTAAGCATTGTACTTTTGCCAACTACTTTAACAGCTTTAACCAGGTTCCGGTACTTATAAGCGACTATCAGGAAACACAGGATGCCATACTGGTAAATAATCTTACGGCAACTTTTGACAACTGTATTCTTTACGGTACCTCAAACTTCGGATTCCTTTTCGATCGTGTGGGCGAACTGCCGTTTGAATATAAATTCAACAACTGCTTTATTAAGTTTATAGACAGCACTAACCGTTTTACTAACAACCCTATGTACAATTTTGGCGATCAGTCACTGTTTAACGAAGGATGTACCATAGCGCAAAATTCTACTACCTATAAACCGTTTTTTGAAGACCCAAACAATAATAAACTTAATATTAGTGACGATTCGGCAGCAAACGGACTGGGCAATACCACTACTGCTGCACAGGTTCCGTTTGACATAGTTAACACCAGCAGAAACACTACTGCTCCCGACGCCGGAGCCTATGAGAGTGCAGCTTTTACTGAAGATTAACATATTCTTAGTATTTCTGCCATTTTTTTTCATAAATTTGTTGCACAAACCACAAATTCAAACAATTATGAAAAAAATCTATGTTACGCTTTCAGCTGTTGCGCTATGCCTTACTTCGTGCAAAAAGGAAGAAAAAATGGACAATGGGGATGCCGTTATGAATGACACGGTTACAACCGAAGAACCGGCTCCTAAAATGGCCATGGACTCTGCTGCAATGGCTCAGGCATGGCAAGCTTACATGACTCCCGGAGACATGCACAAACTTATGACTGATGAAGAAGGAAAATGGAATTGTGATATGACTTTCTGGATGGGTCCTGATGCCCCTGCCGAAAAACAAACTGCAGGTTGTGAAATTGAAATGATACTTGGCGGACGTTACCAAAAGTCTACCTACAGTGGCGATATGATGGGTATGCCGTTTGAAGGAATTGCTACATTAGCTTTTGATAATGCAAGCAATGAATTTACTTCTACCTGGATAGACAATATGGGTACAGGTATGATGGTACTTAAGGGTACTTACAATGGTAACACCCGCACTACAACTCTTGAAGGAAGCGCTGTAGACCCAGCGACTAAACAGCCAAAGAAAATTCGCGAAATCTATGAAATCGTAGACGAAAACACCCGTAAAATGCAGATGTTTGAAACCCCTAAAGGTGGTAGCGAGTACAAAAGCATGGAGCTGGTAATGACCAGAAAATAATTTCTTTAGAATTATTCCCCCGAATAATTTTAAATCCCCAATCCCGCCCAAACAGGCGGGATTTTTTTATCACCTGTAAATCAGTATAATATGTGGCTTTAACACAAATTCGACGAAATACACATTATGACTGACGAATAGCACTACATATTTTAACATTTTTTAACATTTCTTCGTTAAATTTACAATACCCAAATCACTACCAACCATGAACACAGGAATATCCTTTTTATTTCTGTGCAGAAAAATGTATTTTGACGGCTATACCCCTTCTAACGAAAGGATTTATACAAATGCAAACTATATTAGTCTGTGCAGCTTAGCCCGTGAACTTATTTCCCGACGAGGGAACGAAGGCTTTGCACTCTATTTTAAAGAAAATCAATATCTTATTGATTTATGGGCAGCACACTTTATACTCGAGTTTGGCCACCCAAACGCCTGTATGAAAGCACAGGCACTAGAGGTTATAAACAGATATGCACACATGCCTTATAAGGTAAAACTGGCACAGGAAGAAAAAGACTGGCTACGGGAGCACGGCTATGTTTAGCATATATATCCTGTATTATATTTTAAAAATTAACGTAAAAATTTATAGTTATTTAAAAATATTATATGTTAATTTGGCGTTTTACTAAATTCCACACCCTGATATTAATCTGCAGTTAAATAAATAATCCCGGACAGAAGCTGCCTCTCCGTTTACAATCTTTCTGTACCAAGCACTGCAGGATATAATACCAATTTTCTACATGAATACATACACATTACAACAGATAAACGCTGTTATTAACGGCGTTATAGAAGGCAACACAACAAATACAATTAATTCGCCCGAACAACTTGAACTTGCACAGGCCAACCAGATTACTTTTATAGGTAATAAAAAGTATGAAAAACTGTGGCAGGATTCTAAAGCATCTGTTGCAGTTGTAAATGATGATATAGCTATTGCTCCCGGAGAGAACAGGGCTTTTATTAAGGTAAAAAATGCCGACTTAGCCATGTCTCAGGTACTGGAGCTTTTTGCTCCTGCCCCTCCCGTTTTTGAAGAAGATATACATCCAAGTGCCACAATACACCCTACGGCTGTTATTGGCAACGGAGTAAAAATAGGTGCCGGCAGTTATATAGGTGCCAATACCACCATTCAGGATAATGCTGTAATCTATCCTAATGTAACCGTACTGGACGATTGTAAAGTAGGTAATAATACTGTTATATGGTCGGGTACGGTAATAAGAGAGCGTTGCACTATAGGCAGCCATACCATATTACACCCTAACTGCACTATAGGTGCCGACGGGTTTGGCTTTAGGCAGTGTCCGCAACAGGGACTGGCTAAAGTACCGCAAATAGGTAATGTGGTTATAGGCAACAGGGTAGAAATAGGATCGGGCTCATGTGTAGACAGGGGTAAATTCAGTTCTACTATTATAGGCGACGGCTGTAAAATTGACAACCTGGTACAAATAGGCCACAACAGTGTTATGGGCCGTTTTTGTATTATGGCAGGAAACAGCGGGCTTGCAGGATCTGTTACACTGGGTGATGGTGTAGTTATTGGCGGAAGCGCTTCTATTAAAGACCACGTAACCATAGGCAGCGGTGCTACTGTAGGTGCGGGATCAGGTGTTACATGTGATGTGGCTCCGGGCAAAACCGTATTAGGCTACCCGGCAGTAGAAGGAAGACTTGCCCTAAAACAATGGGCCATACTTAAAAAGATGGCTACCTCATAGCTATCTCCTTCCCTTTTTCTTTTTAACCAACGGATGATTAAGTCCGTTTACCACATTTTTCAGAATCTCGTATTTAGGTAGGTTTTGAAACAGCTGTGTAAGCGTTTTATAGCCAAAAGCCCTGGGGTCAAAACTGGGGTCAATTTTCCTTAAGTTAGAACCTATGGTTGCTATATAAGCCTCCTCATCCTCATTAATAGAGATATCAAAAGCCTTATCTATTATGGCTGTACTTATGGCAGGTTTCGGCTTTAGCCTCGATTTTGCTTTGGCAGTAGCTGTTTTAACCTCTTCTTCATGCTCTTCCTCTTCAATCTCGGTTGCAATGTTTTCGGTATAGGTAAATATCTCACACGACTGTACAAAGGCAACAGGCGTTTTCTTTTGCCCTATACCCATAACAAACACACCACCTTCGCGTATCCTTTTTGCCAGCCCGGTATAATCGCTGTCGCTTGATACAATACAAAAACCCTCTACATTTTTACTGTGCAGTATATCCATAGCATCGATAATCAGCGAACTGTCGGTTGAGTTCTTACCCGATGTATAGGCAAACTTTTGTACAGGATTGAACGACTGCTGGTTTATCACTTCTTTCCATCCGTTCATTTGCGGAGTGGTCCAGTCGCCATATATTCTTCTTATAGTTGCCTTACCGTATTTTGACACCTCTTCTATAATAGCCTGTATCAGTTTCGGCTGGGCATTATCGCCGTCTATAAGCACGGCTATATTAAACTTGTTATCCATATTATTTATTGGTTGATTAAGCAGTATTTAACGGAATAACATATTTATCCGTAAACAATACTTCAATAAAGATAGGTAACATATATGGGTTTACTGCTGTTTATCACAAAGTTTTCGTTATATGATAATAAGACGAATGTTATACACTATAAATCAACTAAATAGCTTACATTTGTAGTAATCCTGAATCTTAAATGATAGTTTTGTTTAGGCATACGATTAAGAAAAAACTATCGTGAGACGGCATACTCTACAAATTTGCTTTAACCCCACTACTTTTTTAAAGCAACTTATCATGAAAATTAAAATCTCTATTTTATCTATCTCTATTTTAGGAGTAATCCTTAGTCTGTATACCCTTATTGCAGGAGTAACCTATTCGCAAACCCTTAATAACTGGATTCATTTCAGTCTCCTTATTATTTTACTTTTAATAAGTATTATAGGAATACTGCTAAATTTTGAAGGCATTAGCATTTACCGAAACCGTGTAAGGTTTAGGTAGGTTGTTATATAGTTATATTGTGGGGAACTAAAACCGAATTACTTTCATTATTTGGGTCAACAAATATTTTTATTTTATCGCCCGATTCTTTATCCATGAGTAAATAATTCTTTGAAAAAGCATTTCCATATACTATTTGTTCATTAGACACGTCATAATAATAAGTAACCCTTATTCCTTTATTGGTAAAAACAGCTATTGTATCAATTTCTGCATCCCTAACAATGCCTGTTTTATACAAATTATATGTTTTAAGAGATTTTCTTCCTCCAATAAAAGCTATAAAAATTCCCCATAAAACAGTCCCTAAACCTATCAATATAGGAATATAAATATTTTGGTTAAAGTGTTTTATGCTGGTAATTATAATCACTATTAAAGTAAAAAATAAAAACACTAAAGAAAAAGCTGTGAACAAGAGACCAAAATAAAATACTATACTATTATAAATATTAGCATGTAAAATTTTAAAGAATACAGAAAGCTTAATTTTTCTTTTATGCATTATAAGTATGGGGTAAATAGTTGTTTTACTAATACTTTCTCATCAAATACTTAGGAGAAAGGTAAGATTTAGTCTCATCATCAGCAGATACATATATACTCACGGTATCATTCACTGCATTATTGGCTAAAAAACCAATGGGAGCCGTAGCATGCCCCAATAGTTTATTACCGTTTTTAGAAAAATAATGGTAATCTACAGATGCTTTCCTGTTAGTTATAACAATACCTGAAGAAACGGGCATTACAGCATAGATTTGGGCTTCACGCTCCTCCCCGTTTTTGTAAACCCTGTAAATCTTAAAACCGGGCCACATACCAATAATAAGCATTATTAGCCCTATGAACGGAAAAATAAAAAATGTCATAAAAACACTATACGGAAATACAAATGGCTCCAGACCTACAATAGCCGACTGACCGTTGTATACTTTTATCTTTAATGTTTTATGCAAATTTGAAAACATATTTTCCTGATTGTTTAAATCTAACGTTTCAAACTTATCATGCACTTCTTTACCGTTATCTATATAAGAATAGGATACCTGTACAGGATGCTGATTATTATAAGTTACGTTGAACTTTACCGAAATATTATTTACAACAGCCTCTTTCTCGGTTCCTTTATCATATATAAGCTCATGGTTATATTTTTCGTGAGGTTCAACAATTGATCCCATAAAAAGGTATAACGGTACCGTTACAAGAATACCTAAAACAGTAAACAGCAGGCCCAGCCAAAACAGTTTATTACCTTTTACAAGATTAAAGAATACAGGAAAGCCAATTTGATTTTTCATATTGAGGTGTGTAAGTTTTTTTTAGAGGATACGAAAATAAAGATTCTTTAAAAACATACAAAGCTAAATGCATAATACATTTCTTATACTATTATTACTACATTTGAAATTATTCATAACACAATGATTGCAGATTTTAAAGAACAAATAATAGATGATTTTTTGATACCTGCTTTTACCTTAAACAAAGGAGATATTATAGTAATTAACTTACTGAACACAGGCTATTTTTTCGAAATTTTTCAAGCAATGAATGAATTGCTCATACAAAACAACCAACAAAATACAACTGCACCTCTCACTTATGTAGAACGACATTTGGTAAAGAAGAATCTTCGTGAACGTTTTTTCCCTACAACTATTGATAAATGGTTAAAAGTAAATGCTAACCTTCAAAACAGTATATATAAAGAAGTTTATAATTATATAAGCAAGCTTTCGCTAAAAACCCCAATAAGATCTTTTGATAGTATCGACTCAAAATTTTTATCACTTTTTACTACACTATCGCACACTAATAATATAACTGTTGATTTAGCAGGAATTCCTCCCGTAGTAGTAGAAGATGTATTTTCTTTACTTAAAAAAACAGCGGCTAACGGAGGTGCAGTTATAGTGTATGATCGTTATGACGAATTTAAAGACGACTGCACTTTGTATCTGGAAGCAAAATACCTGAAAAGTTCATTTGCAGATTAATGATTACCTTATTTCAACCCTACTTACTAAAAGGAATTATGTACTTTCAAATCAACAAATAACCAAATGCAGAAATAGACATTTATGGTATTGCCAGTTATGGAAAATTAGATTAATTTTGCACTTTCAACAACGTAACTACTTTTTCTAATGATCCATTTCTTCGGAAACCAGACGAATACCGTATTTGCAGTACAATCGCAAAACGAACTTTCTACAGAGGATATTTCAAAACTGAACTGGCTTTTTGGCAACGCACATAAAATAGAGAAATCCGTACTGACGGATTTTTTTGTTGGCCCGAGAGCTACCATGATCACTCCATGGAGTACCAATGCCGTTGAGATTACCCAAAACATGGGTATTGAGGGTATTGTGAGGATTGAAGAGTTTGAAAAAACTACAGAAGACAACACTGATTTTGACCCTATGCTTTCGCAAAAGTATAACGGACTTAACCAGGAGATTTACACCATAAACATACAGCCGGAACCGATACTTGAGGTTAACGATATTGCTGCTTACAATGAAAAAGAAGGACTGGCACTTAGCCCTGATGAGGTAGAATACCTTAGAGGACTTTCTGAAAAACTGGGACGTAACCTAACCGACTCTGAAGTGTTTGGTTTCTCTCAGGTGAATTCAGAGCACTGCCGTCACAAAATATTTAACGGTACGTTTGTAATAGACGGTGAGGAAAAACCATCATCACTTTTTAAACTTATCAAGAAAACATCTCAGGAAAACCCTAACGATATCGTTTCGGCTTATAAGGACAACGTAGCCTTTATAAAAGGGCCACGCGTACAGCAGTTTGCTCCTAAAACAGCAGACAAGCCCGATTTTTATGATGTTAAGGAGTTTGACTCGGTTATATCGATTAAAGCGGAAACGCACAACTTCCCTACTACTGTAGAGCCTTTTAACGGTGCTGCAACAGGTAGTGGTGGTGAAATTCGCGACAGGCTGGCGGGCGGACAGGGTTCGCTTCCTTTAGCAGGTACAGCGGTATACATGACCTCTTACTCACGCCTTGAAGAAAACCGCCCTTGGGAAAACGGTATGGACGAGCGCAAATGGCTTTACCAAACCCCAATGGACATCCTTATAAAAGCATCTAACGGTGCATCTGACTTTGGTAACAAATTCGGACAGCCGCTTATATCGGGTTCGGTACTAACATTCGAACATGAAGAAGATGCCCGCAAACTTGGTTTCGATAAAGTTATCATGCTTGCAGGAGGTATTGGTTACGGTAAAGAAAGTCAGTCTAAAAAACAAAAGCCGCAATCAGGCGATAAAGTAGTTATACTTGGTGGTGAAAACTACCGCATTGGTATGGGTGGTGCAGCAGTATCATCTGCCGATACGGGAGAATTCAGCTCTGGTATCGAGCTTAACGCCATACAGCGTTCTAACCCTGAAATGCAAAAACGTGCTGCAAACGCCGTGAGAGGCCTTGTAGAAAGCGACGAAAATCCAATTGTTTCTATTCACGACCACGGTGCGGGCGGACACCTAAACTGTTTGAGTGAACTTGTTGAGGAAACAGGAGGTAAAATAGATTTAGACAAACTGCCTGTGGGTGACCCTACCCTTTCGGCTAAAGAAATAATAGGTAACGAGTCGCAGGAACGTATGGGACTTGTTATCGGACAAAAAGATCTTGATACTCTTAAGCGTATTGCCGATCGTGAGCGTTCGCCAATGTATGCTGTGGGTGATGTAACGGGAGACCACCGTTTTACGTTTGAGTCGGCTACAACAGGTGCTAAGCCAATGGACTTTGCCCTTGAGGATATGTTTGGTTCATCGCCTAAAACAATCATGACCGATAAAACGGTTAAAACAAAATATACTAACCCTGAGTATTCTGAAAATAACATTCACAGTTACCTTAACCAGGTGCTTCAGCTAGAGGCTGTAGCGTGTAAAGACTGGTTAACTAACAAGGTAGACCGTTGTGTGGGCGGACGCGTTGCTAAACAGCAAACTGCAGGACCTATACAATTACCGCTTAACAACGTGGGCGTTATGGCGCTGGACTTTGCAGGTAAAGAAGGTATTGCAACTTCTATAGGCCACTCGCCTGTTGCTGCCCTTGCCGATGCTGCTGCCGGTAGCCGTACTGCTATTGCAGAAGCTTTAAGTAACATTGTTTGGGCTCCGATGAAAGACGGACTTAAGAGTGTTTCGCTTTCGGCAAACTGGATGTGGGCTTGTAAAAACGAAGGTGAAGATGCAAGGCTATATGAGGCTGTAGAGGCTTGTAGCAACTTTGCTATCGAACTGGGCATTAATATCCCTACCGGTAAAGACTCTTTATCAATGAAACAAAAGTATCCTAACGGCGATGTTATCGCTCCGGGTACTGTAATTATATCGGCTGCAGGTAACTGTAACGACATTAACAAAGTAGTAGAGCCTGTACTTAAAAGAAACGGCGGAAACATTTACTACATTAACCTATCGGGCGATGCATTTAAGCTTGGAGGTTCGTCATTCGCACAGGTGCTTAATAAAGTAGGTAACGATGTGCCTACCATTAAGGATGCTGCCAAATTTAAAACGGCTTTCAATACTATTCAGGAGCTTATAAGAAACGGTAAAATTGCTGCCGGACACGATATAGGCAGTGGTGGTTTAATTACTACGCTTCTTGAAATGAGCTTTGCTGAGGTTAACCTTGGTGCTGAATATGACCTTACTGCCCTTAACGAGGCCGATACGGTTAAAGCCCTGTTTAACGAGAACATTGCTCTTGTTATCCAGGCAGATGCAGCTGTTGAGGCAGAACTTGCTAAAAACGGTGTAGACTTTACCCTTATAGGTAAACCAATGGAAGGACCTGTAGTTACCGTTAAAAACGGCGACAGCAACCTTACTTTCGACGTTATCGAAACAAGAGATACATGGTACAGGACTTCATACCTGTTAGACCAGAAACAAAGTGGAAAAGTAAAAGCGCAGGAGCGTTTTGACAATTATAAAAACCAACCGCTTACTTACAGCTTCCCTAGCCATTTTAATGGAAAAAAAGTAGCTGTAGACAGCAGCAAACCAAGGCCAAAAGCAGCTATTATACGTGAAAAGGGTTCTAACTCAGAGCGTGAAATGGCAAACGCTATGTACCTTGCCGGATTTGATGTTAAGGACGTTCACATGACCGACCTTATCTCCGGTCGTGAAACACTTGAAGACATTCAGTTTATTGGTGCTGTAGGTGGTTTCTCTAACTCAGATGTACTTGGTTCGGCAAAAGGATGGGCTGGTGCTTTCCTTTACAACGAAAAGGCTAAAACGGCTTTAGAGAACTTCTTTAAGCGTGAAGATACACTATCGGTAGGTATTTGTAACGGTTGTCAGTTATTCATTGAGCTTGGTCTTATAAACCCTGATCACGAAAACAAACCGAAAATGCTTCACAACGATAGCCACAAACACGAGAGTGCCTTTACATCGGTTACCGTACAGGAAAACAACTCGGTTATGTTGTCTACCCTTGCGGGAAGCACACTGGGTGTATGGATTTCGCACGGTGAAGGTAAGTTTAGCATGCCGTATGCAGAAACAGAGTACAACATTGTGGCTAAGTATGGTTACAACGGCTACCCTGCCAACCCTAACGGTTCAAGCTTTGATGTAGCGATGATGGCAAGCAACGACGGTCGTCACCTGGTAATGATGCCACACATTGAGCGTTCTATGTTCCAGTGGAACTGGGCTTACTACCCGGAAGGACGCCAGGATGAGGTTACACCTTGGCATGAAGCGTTTGTTAATGCACGTAAGTGGATTGAGAACAGAAAATAAGACTTCTTATATATGATAAAAAAGCCCCGCAAATTGCGGGGCTTTTTTTAGGGGTTATGTTAAAATAAAAATGTTAAATTAGCTAATACTTAATTACACACCTTAATGGACAATAAAGCTGAACAATATTATCCTACATATGTTTTTAAAAAAGAAAATAGAGACGTTGTCTTAATTGAATTTGAGGAAGCTCAAAAGCTAGCTAATTCACAAACAAAAATTTATGCTCAGGTAGCCAGTATATTAGTTGCTTTGACTGCTATAATTATCCCGTTTTTCTTTAATCAACAAGAAAAAAACTTAACTATTTTTAAAAATAATTCCATACTCTTTTCCATAATAGCTACATGTCTTGGAGCATTTCTACTTAGATACTTTGTTGAACTACAAAGACAAATAACATTTAATGCTAGAAAAGTAGTTACCCTTCGTTCTATGCTGGGATTAGACTATGGCAATATACACCTAACAATCCCAAATAATAGAGTTGAAGGAGCTAAGAATCCTTTCGAAATTAGGTTTTTTAATGGATGGCTATGGTTTCAAAGTGTTCCATTCTGGATATTAACAGTAACTATTAATTTTATTTGGTTTTACTCCTTAGAAAACAATGGTTATTCAGTATCTCTTTATGTTTATATAATAATACACTTGATAGTTACATGTTTATACTATTATATTTTTAGATGTAAATTATATGAATTACATGAAACTTTTTACTTACAATTTGTCCAATTAATTAGTAGAATTTTCGCTATAAAATTACTACCAAATTTTGAGTATATATTGTATCGAGCAAAGTTGTCATATATAGACCTTGACAGATTAGGTATTAATTATGAAAACCTAAAAAGAATATTAATTGATATTGAAGATCAAAATTTTTATAGTAATAAAGGAGGAATTTCAATCAAATCTACATTAAGAGCAGGAGTAAGTAGATTTAAACGTTTTAGAAATAAATATGGATATATTGAAAGTGGTGGTTCAACAATAACGATGCAATTAACACGAACTCTTTTTATTCCCTCTAATCAAAATAAATATCGTAGAAAATTCATTGAAATATTACTATCAATTTGGTTAAGTCATCAGTTTAATGAAAAAGAAATATTAAAAATGTACATATCATCAGTAAGATTTGAAAGAGGAGTTATGGGGCTTTCTGATGCAATAAAGTACTTCTTTACAGAAAGAATAAAATCTAAAAATCTTACTGAAGAAGAATCATTTTTTTAGTGGAAAGACTGTCTAATATATCATCTACCGTTAATGATAAAAGAATAAAGCATCTTTTGACAAGGACTAAAGTTAAAGTTAATGAAGAAAAATTAGACAAATTATATCAGCAAATGATAGATAACGTAAAACTACGACCTGTATAAAATATTATAACAGTTTACTATTTCTCCAGCTGGCGCGAGCGTTCCACTCACGCTAGCTAAAGAGATATTTTGAATCTCTTAATAATAGAATGGGAGAATTTTATGAATAGTTTTAAAAAGATTTCAGCAGAAGATGAAGAATAATGTTACCATAATTTTACTGTTGTTTTTTGGTATCCTTATAGCTTTTTTTGGGTATAAAATTTTTTATATCAAAAGATGTAAAATTTGCAAATCTAAATTACAAAGAAAAATAGATGAAGAAACTAACGAAATAATACTAAGTTGTCCAAAATGTAATTTTACTAAGCGAACTGGAGTATATTTTGGTTCAATTGAATAATAATTAGCGCGAGCATCCCGCTCTTACCTATTAAACACCTCTTTACCTCACCAAACATGAAACTCTCAATCATTCTACTTTTATTACTGGCTTTTTCCTGTGGTAATCCTGCAAATGAATTTGACAGCAAATTAATTAAAAGGATAGCTGATGAAGATATTACTACCGATATACCCTCTCGGTATTCAGGACTTGATTTCTATGTAAAATGTGAAAATGGTGATGTTGCTCAGGTAGGTATAAATCTACTTAGGTTTATGTACAAGGAAAATAAAATGGATATTTCCTTTGAAGAGTTTATTACAACAGTCTTAAACCATCAGCAAACATTTGCAGAATCAAAGTATATTGATTGTTTTTCATTGGATAAAGAAATTTCGAAACAGTATCATTCACAGGGTTTTAAATCTTTTCTGGCAATCTATTTTGAGAAATCTCATGATAGTTTCAGATTAAAGAAAAGCTTATCTGAAAATAAACTGGAAACTTTATTCTATTACTGCTACCTCAATAACTACCTTTCAAGCTTTGATGATCCTTCCGGGTTTCATTACATCACAAAGACATCTGATTTGTATTAAGGTTGAGATTGCCACAGCCTGCCACGCACAGCGGGGTCGTCCCTCCTCGCAATGATAGGGGAACTTTTACACAATTCTGAGATTTCTCCACTACACTGCGTTTCGGTCGAAATGGAAACAACAGCAGAGTGAAGCTCCGGCATTAAACGCCGTGGCGTAAGCAAATTACGGAATGAGGCGTAAAGAAGCATCCGCTGTTTGAGGCGACAGCCGAGTTCGGATGGTTTAGCCGAAAGAGGTAATTTGTAGCCTAAGGGGTTATAGCCGTGCCTTTTTCGTTCTTTTGTGGCAGGACAAAAGGACAGAACAAAATCTCGAGATGTCTCCACTTCGTTGCACTTCGGTCGACATGGAACATCCTAACATAAACAGATTGCCGCGCTGCACTACGTTTCCCTCGCAATGACAAGCGAAGTCTCACGTCTATTATCTATTATCTGAAAATCTTAATTTAAATACCCGCTACCTGCTTAATCTCGTCTATAATCCTAACGGCAAGGGCATCGGCTTTATCCTGACCTTTTGCTTCGGTATAGATCCTGATAATAGGCTCGGTGTTCGATTTTCTAAGGTGTACCCACTCCTCTGCAAAGTCGATTTTCACACCGTCTATGGTAGAGATATCCTCGTTAGCATATTTGGTCGCCATAGACTCTAAAATAGCGTCTACGTTAATTTGCGGCGTAAGCTCAATTTTGTTCTTGCTCATATAATATTGCGGATAAGAAGCCCTAAGCGCAGCAACGCTCATTTTCTTTTCTGCAAGGTAAGTAAGGAACAAAGCCACACCCACCAGTGAATCGCGGCCATAGTGAAGCTCAGGGTAAATGATACCACCGTTACCTTCGCCACCTATAATAGCGTTATTCTTTTTCATGAGTTCCACCACGTTCACCTCTCCTACTGCGCTTGCCTCATAGCTTCCGCCATGTTTTTCGGTTATATCCCTAAGCGCACGGGAAGATGACATATTGCTCACGGTGTTACCCGGTGTTTTGCTCAGTACATAGTCGGCCACCGCAACAAGGGTGTACTCCTCACCAAACATTTCGCCATCGTCGCTAATAAACGCCAAACGGTCTACATCCGGATCTACCACTATACCAAAGTGTGCCTTTTCCTTAATCACAAGTTCGCAAATATCGCCCAGGTGCTCTTTTAACGGCTCCGGGTTATGAGGGAAGTGTCCGTTAGGCTCACAGTATAGTTTTACTACCTCTACCCCCATCTGCTCAAGCAGGTTAGGGATAATAACCCCCCCCGATGAGTTAACACCATCTACCACTACCTTAAATTTGGCAGCCTTAACAGCCTCAACATCCACAAGCGGAAGGTTAAGCACCTCATCAATATGAATATCCATAAACGCATCGTTTGATGTTATTTCGCCCAAGTTATCCACATCAGCAAAATCAAAAGCCTCGCTTTCGGCAATCTCAAGTATTTTGGCACCATCGGCACCACTAAGAAACTCCCCTTTTTCGTTAAGCAGTTTTAAGGCATTCCACTGTTTAGGGTTGTGGCTTGCGGTAAGTATAATACCACCGTCGGCCTTTTCCAGCGGAACGGCAACCTCAACCGTAGGCGTAGTGGAAAGGTCTAAGTCTACCACATCTATACCTAATCCTACAAGGGTATTCATTACAAGGCTGTGAATCATTGGGCCTGATATACGTGCATCGCGGCCTATTACTACAGTAAGTTTTTCTTTATTGCTTTGGCTCTTTAGCCATGTACCGTATGCAGAAGCAAATTTTACGGCATCTACTGGTGTCAGGTTATCTCCGGTTTTTCCTCCTATCGTCCCCCTGATACCTGATATCGATTTAATTAACGTCATTTTTTAAAATTAGTTAGCGGGTTGTTTTTTCAGTCACAAATATAATAATGCATTTTCTTAAAGGGTTTATCAAAATCATAAAAAACGTTAACAAAATAGGATTATCCCGCCATTGTGCTTTTTGGTATTTGCCAACACAAAACTTATCGCTAAATTGTGCCTATGAACTTTTTGGCACACATATACCTTTCGGGCGATAACGATCTGGTTAAGATTGGCAACTTTATGGCCGATAATATTCCGGGAAACAAATACGAACATTTTCCGCCTGATGTTCAAAAAGGGATACTGCTGCATCGTGCCATAGACAGTTATACCGATGCCCACCCCGTTTTCAGGAAAGGTACAAAAAGGCTGCACCCCGTGTATCATCATTATGCCGGAGTGATTATGGATATGTTTTATGATCATTTCCTTGCCAAAAACTGGGCAAGCTACAGCAGCACTCCGTTAGAAGAATATACACTGGGCTTTTACCATATACTGGAGGCCAACTACGATATACTTACCGAAAAGACCAAGGGCATGATGCCGTATATGATAACCTATAACTGGCTGGCAAGCTATGCTTCGCTGGAAGGTATTGAGCGTATACTCACGCAAATGGACAACAGGACCAAAAACAGGTCGGGTATGCGGAATTCAGTTAAGGAACTTAAGGAACACTATGCTATTTTTGAAAAGGAATTCGCCGAATTTTTCGCAGATTTGCAAAATCACGTAAAAGAGAAATCAGCCGAACTGGAAATATGAATTTCATAGACGAACTTACCTTGGGCTTTAAAGCCAATGCCAATGCTGAAAACGCAAAGTACATGCAGGACTACATGAGGGGCCTGTTTACTTTTTATGGCTTAAAGACAAACGACAGAAGGGCAATTTTTAAGGAAGCCTGCCTTAACCATAAACAGGAAATTAAAACATCCTGCCGCGATATAGCCCTTAAACTCTATGAAACGGAAAAAAGGGAGTATCACTATTGTGCCATAGAGCTGCTTATAAAAGAGCTTAAAAAGAAGTTTGTAAAGGATGATATAATCCTTATTGAACATCTTATAGTTACCCATTCGTGGTGGGATAGTGTAGATACTATTTCCAAATATCTTTTGGGAGTTTACCTGCAGCAGTTTCCGGAGGAGACAGAAAACGTTATAAACCGTTTTTCCGATAGTGATAATATGTGGCTTAACCGAAGTGCTATTATCTTCCAGCTGGGTTATAAAAAAGATACTATTGAGGATATACTTTTTACCCAAAGCCTGAAGCATAAGCACAGTAACGAATTTTTTATACAAAAGGCTATTGGCCGGGCACTAAGAGAGTACGGAAAAACCAATCCGCAGGCCGTTAGGGATTTCGTAACAAAAGCCGGCCTAAAGCCCCTGAGTGCTAGAGAAGCGTTAAAAAATTTATGATTTAGACCTAAATAATTTACAAATGCAGTACCTTAGCATTTTTAAATTCTCAATCTAAATAGTAGTAGTAAGCAATGCCCAAAAGAACAATTTCTAAAATCAGATTATTCTTCAGAAATAACTTTAGGCGTCTTGAAACCCTGTTCTTTTTACTGAAAAGCCTTTTATCCGAAAGGCACTTTATTTACCTGTCTTGTGTTTTGGTTTCCATCTCCACAGGTTTTGCGGTAATTATACTTAAAGGGTTTGCCCACAACGTTTTCCGTTTTGCTACCTATGTAAACAGCTACCTTAAGCTGCCTTACATTAACAGTATATTGCCTATAGTGGGTATTGTACTAACGGTATGGGTAGTGCGTAGGGTACTTAACAATAAAATTGAGAAAGGAAGCTCGCGCATACTTTATGCCGTAGCAAAAAAAGGAGGTATAATCCCCAGGGCACAAATGTATGCCCAGATACTTACCAGTTCCCTAACCGTAGGTTTAGGAGGATCGGCAGGACTTGAGTCGCCCATCACCATAACGGGTGCGGCTTTCGGGTCTAACTTTGCACAAAAATACAAGCTGTCTAAAAAAGACAGGATACTCCTTTTGGCCTGTGGTGTGGCTGCCGGTATAGCCGCAGCGTTTAATGCCCCTATTGCCGGGGTGCTTTTTGCCATAGAGGTTGTACTTACCGATGTTACCATCACGGCCTTTATCCCTATTATGATATCGGCAGCGACAGGTGCGCTTATCTCTACCATTGTACTTAATGAAGAGGTATTACTAACTTTCCCTAAAGAACAGTCTTTTGATTACCATAACATACATTACTATGTACTGCTGGGCATACTGGCAGGTTTTGTATCACTATACCACGCGCGTACCTTCCAGAGGATAGAAGAGCATTTTGCCCGTACTAAAATGGGACAGTACCGCAAAGCATTATACGGTGCCATTCCGCTTGCATTTCTTATATTCCTGTTCCCAACACTTTTTGGTGAGGGTTATGAGAGTATCAAGATACTTTCGGGTCAGCACCCGGAGGTTATTATGAACAATACCCTTGTAGATGAATTTAAAGACAATGCCTGGATACTATTGCTTTTTGCAGGTATAACCATGATGCTAAAGGTATTTGCAACGGGACTTACGCTTTCCTGCGGTGGTAACGGTGGTAACTTTGCCCCTTCCCTGTTTGTAGGGTCTTACCTGGGCTTTTTTGTGGCCAAAATAATAAACCTCACCGGACTGGATAAAGACCTGCCTGTGGGCAACTTTACCATAGTGGGTATGGCAGGTATTTTGAGCGGACTTTTCCATGCGCCGCTAACGGCAATATTCCTTATCGGGGAGATTACCGGAGGTTATAGCCTTATGCTTCCGCTAATGATAGTATCATCTATCAGTTTTGCGGTATCCAAACAGTTTGAAGTTCACTCTATGGACGTGAAACACCTTGCCGAAACAGGTGAAGTATTTACATCAGACAAAGACCGAAACGTACTTAATTCTATAGACATCCTTAATATCATTAAAACCGATGTTCCTACCCTGCTGCCTACACAAACTCCCGATGATGTGGTGCAGCTGCTTACCTCTACAAACGAAAGCCTTTTTGCTGTTGTAGACGAAAAGAAACGACTGGTGGGTATAATCGATTTTAATGCCATTAGGCATATAATATTCAGTCCGTTTAAGATAAAGTATTCCAAGCTGGAAGAGCTTATGGCTCCTGCAACCGAAACGGTATCACTTGAAGATTCGGTAGAAATGATTATGGACAAACTGGAAGCCTCGAAAGCCGACTACCTCCCTATACTTAAGGACGATAAGTTTTATGGCTTTGTGCAAAAATCTAAAATACTTAACGACTACAGGGAGAAGCATATTGAAATGATTATTGAGTAGAGCTCAGTATTCAGTGGGCAGTAGATTGCTTCGTACCTCGCAATGACGGTAGCGGCTGTCATTTCGACCAGCGAGAGAAATCCCAGAGATTTATTTCATCAGTTCGGCTTACAGCCTCGTGTCTCACTCCGTTATCACTTCGTATCCAAATGACATCCGATACTAACAACAGAGTGAAGCTATGGCATTTGGCTCTGTGGCGTAAAGAAAATTATGAATAAGGCGTTAAAAGCATTCGCTGTTTGAGGCGATAGCCGAGTTCGAATGCTTTAGCCGAATGAAATAATTTTTAGCCTAAGGAGTTACAGCCGTAGTCACGCTACAGCGTGATGGTTCTTTTGTTTCAAGACAAAAGAATAATGTTAAACCAGCCCTAAGCTTATTTTAAACTCTTTTATCTTTGTTTACATACCATTTGCTGCTTACTTTTGCATAAATTTTTTATCTCATAACTTATGAAGAATAAAAGAAAGCAATATGTAATTACTACATGGCAAAAACTAATAATAGCATCACTGCTTGTAGGTTTTTTAGCAGGAGCACTTTCCATAAGCCTGAAGCATATAACTGAACATTTTGAAGCCAGCCTATTTGAAAAAACCCTTATCAATAAATTATACCTGCTTGTATTTCCTTTAATAGGGCTTTCGGTTATATATTTCTTAAGGCATTACCTTTTTAAAAAGAAAGAGAATAAAGGCATAAAAGAAGTTTTTGAAAGCACACAATCAGGAAAAAATCTGGCTGCTTATAAAATCCCTTCCCATTTTGTAAACGGACTTATTACAGTAGGTTTTGGAGGATCGACAGGTATAGAAGTCTCTACTGTGGTTTCTACGGCAGCAATAGGGAATATAGCGCACAAAAAAGAACGATTTTTAAGAAAATACAAAAATGAACTTATCTGCGCTGGTATAGCGGCAGGTATTACCGCATTGTTTTCCAGTCCGTTAGCAGGTATATTATTCGCTTATGAAGTAATTACCAAAAAGATGTCTAAATCATTTGTTATTGCAACAGGACTTTCGGTAACAGTTGCTTACAGCTTATTGCTCCTTATGAACGAGCCCCCTCTTTTTAAAGTTGCCATATCACTCTGGAAATGGAAGGCAATACCTTACTTTATTGTTTTAGGTATTATTGCCGGATTAAACTCTGTATACCTTACTAAATGTGTATTGGTTATTAAAAAACTGTTTTCAGCAGTAAAAAAGCAATCTTATAAAATTATGGTAGGGGCTTTATCATTAAGCATTGTCCTGCTTATATTACCTCAGTTATATGGGGATGGCTATCATGCCATAAAAGAAAATTTAGAATCAGCCAATACCTTGTTATTCACATTGCCTGTTGCGCTATTGCTTTTAGGCATTATTGTAATGAAGCCCATAATAACCTCTATTACATTAGGCGCAGGCGGAGATGGTGGCGTTTTTGCACCCAGCATTTTTATAGGTGCTTTTTTAGGGCTTTTAGTGGCTTTGCTGGTTAATACATTTTTACATGCAGATATCATACCTCTTAATTTTATGATTGTAGGCATGGCAGCTATGCTAAGCGCAAGTATACATGCTCCGTTAACGGCATTGTTTCTGGTATGTGGTGTGGTAAACGATTATACATTGTTTTTCCCTCTGCTTGTAGTTTGTTATGTGGCAAAAATCACTTCAAAAATGATTTGCCCGTATAATGTGTATACTTATAAAGAAAAAACTGCACATGCCCGTTAAACGAATTAAACGTACCTACCGTAAAACACGGTATGTTTTATACAGAGAAACCTTAGTAGACTTTAAAGAACACTTTTGGGCTTATATAGGATCGTTTATAGGGTTAGGTATAATAGCTTATTTACAGTACGGACTGATGCCTGAAAAGGAGCTTGTGTTTTTGATAGGATCTTTTGGGGCATCCTGCGTTTTGGTATATGGAGTTATAGAAAGTCCGCTGGCACAACCACGAAACTTAATTGGCGGACACGTTATATCTGCCATAATTGGGGTAACGGTACAAAAAATATTCCCCGACCTGCTATGGGTAGCTGCCCCGCTTGCAGTATCGTTATCCATCGTTGTGATGCAAATAACCAAAACACTACACCCACCCGGTGGCGCTACAGCGCTTATAGCCGCAACGGCTTCTCCGCAAATAAAGGCTTTGAGCTATATGTATGTCCTTTCGCCTGTACTGTCGGGTTGCTTAATACTGCTTGCCATAGCATTGATTTTTAATAACCTTACCCCATACAGAAAGTATCCTTCGCACACAGCCAGAAAAAGATACAAACAGATATACAGGAGGTTTAAAACCAAGTTTTAGATTTTAAGACAATAGATGATAGACGCAAGACTGTCATTGCGAGCGGAATGGAATGGAGCGTGGCAATCTGTTTAAGTTTACAGAGATTGCTTCGCAGGCTCGCAATGACCACGCCATGGCGTGGCAGGCTAAGGGAATGTCATATCGACCGCAGGGAGACATCTCAATTTGTTATTCATCATTAAACAAACACACCCCTGCCCCTCTCAAGAGGGGAACACTCAAAACCATGACAGATTGTTTCGTCGTACCTCCTCGCAATGACTACGCCACAGCGTGGCAGGCTGAGGGACTGTGTTATGAAGTCTCAAATCTCATATCTATTATCCAAAATCCTGCTCAAAATCTAACACAACGTTAAAGTACTCTTCTCTAAAAATTTAGTTTGATAACTTTATATATTATCAGACTAGCTATGGAAGAGAATGAAATTTTTGACGTGATAATTATAGGGGGAAGCTATGCCGGGTTATCAGCCGCATTGTCATTAGGCCGTGCCGGAAGAACGGTACTGGTTATAGACAGCGGAGAACCCTGTAACAAACAAACACCCTACTCCCACAACTTTTTAACCAACGATGGCAGCAAGCCCAATACCCTAAGGCAAATAGCCCGCGAACAGGTTTTATGCTATCCTACGGTATATTTTCTTGACGGATTCGCCCTTCATGTCGCTCCGGTAGGTGATACCTTTCAGGTAGCCACAAAAAATAAACAGGTTTTCACTGCTAAGAAAGTACTTTTTGCTACGGGAATAAAAGACACCATTCCCATTACTCCGGGGTTTGCCGACTGCTGGGGAATCTCTATACTGCACTGCCCCTATTGCCACGGACACGAATTTAAAAACAAAAAGATTGGGGTTTGGGGTAATGCCGACATGGGGTATGAAATGGCAAAAATCATAAGTCAGTGGAGTGATAATCTTACCCTTTTTACAAACGGTACCAGTACACTTACCCCAGAGGAAGTAAACAGCCTAAATAAAAACAATATAACAATAGTTGAAAACTGTATAGAAGCCATTGAACATGATAACGGCAAGTTAATATGCCTTCATTTTAAGGATACCGAACCCGAGCAACTTGATGCCGTATTTACCCAACTGGCGTTTATACAGCATTGTGATATTCCGGCAGCACTTGGCGTTGAGTTTACCGAGAAAGGCTTTATAAAGGTAGACCGCACCATGCAGACTTCGGTTCCCGGTATTTATGCTGCGGGCGACTGCCTTACTCACTTTAGGTCTATAGCTAATGCCGTAGCACAGGGAAACAAAGCGGGTGCAACCATAAACAGACAGCTTATTGAGGAGAAGTTTGCAATTTAGACCTGAAGATAATAGATGATAGACGGTAGACTTCAGGGAGATATCTCTAGCCTAACTCATAATTTGAAATTTGAAATTCATAATTAAACACACCCCTATCCCCTCTCAAGAGGGGAACACTCAATCCCATAACAGATTGCTTCGTCGTGCTTCCTCGCAATGACAAAAGCAAATATTAACAGCAGAGTGAAGCTATGGCATTTGGCTCTGTGGCGTAAAGAAAATTATGAATGAGGCGTTAAAAAGCATTCGCTGTTTGAGGCGATAGCCGAGTTCGAATGGTTTAGCCGAATGAAATAATTTTTAGCCTAAGGAGTCACAGCCGTAGTCACGCTACAGCGTGATGGTTCTTTTGTTTCAAGACAAAAGAATAGTTTAAGATTGCCACAGGCTCGCAACGACCACGCTACGCCATCGCAGGCTAAGGAAATGTTATGGAGACATGGAGACATCTCAATTCGTAATTCATATTAAACACACACACCCCTATCCCCTCTCAAGAGGGGAACACTCAACTCCATAACAGATTGCTTCGTCGTTCCTCCTCGCAATGACAGAGTGAGTAATCTTTGAATCTTAAATTAAATCCAATAAAAAAGGCTGCCGAAGCAGCCTTTAAACTATTACTTATTACCTTTTTCGTAGTCAGCAATAAACTGAGCTAAACCGCTGTCGGTAAGTGGGTGTTTTAATAAACCTGCAATTGCGCTTAGAGGGCCTGTCATAACATCGGCTCCTATTTTAGCACAGTTTACAATGTGCATAGTGTTACGTACTGATGCAGCAAGAATTTCTGTTTCATAACCGTAGTTATCATAGATAAGACGGATATCTTCGATAAGTGTTAAACCATCTGTAGAGATATCATCTAAACGACCAATAAACGGAGACACATAAGTAGCACCTGCCTTAGCAGCAAGTAATGCCTGACCTACAGAGAAAACAAGCGTTACGTTTGTTTTGATTCCTTTATCAGAAAAATATTTAGCAGCTTTCACACCGTCTTTCGTCATAGGGATTTTAACCACAATCTGCTCGTGCAGTTCGGCAAGCTCCTCACCTTCTTTAATCATACCTTCATAGTCGGTAGCAATAACCTCAGCGCTTACATCGCCGTCTACAATATTACAGATGTCAACATAATGCTTAAGAATGTTGTTTCTTCCTGTAATACCTTCTTTAGCCATTAGAGACGGGTTAGTTGTTACACCATCTAGAACGCCAAGCTCCTGAGCTTCTTTAATCTGGTCAAGATTAGCTGTGTCGATAAAAAATTTCATGTTCTTACTTTAAATATGTTTCTGGAAAATTTTTTTGCAAAACTACAATTTATAATGATTCATAAGCAACTTTTCATACACTTTATCAGGCAGTAACCTTTTTAAAACTATAGAAAACTTTTGCATAAATGCACCTACCTTATAATGCACCTTAGGATTAGGGTCTTTTATTATAGCATAAACAGCCTCAGCCATTTCCGTTGGATTACTGCCACTGTCTACATGGTCGTTCATCATGTTAAGCGTGTTACCATAAGGAACCTCATACGGCGAACCTTTTACAAGTGGTGCATGGTAACGCCCTGCTGCTATGTTTGTGGCAAAATCGCCTGGTGCTATATTACTTATTGTAACGCCAAAGCCCTTAACCTCCATACGAAGGCCTTCGGTAATAAGCTCCAGCGCCCCTTTTGATGCCGAATACACGCTACGGTATGGCAGCCCCATATAACCGGCTATGGAAGTTACGTTAATTATGAGTCCGTTTTTTTGTTCGCGCATTTGCGGCAGTACAGCCTTCATTACCTCGATAGGGCCAAAAAGGTTGGTTTCGAAGTTGTTTTTAATCTCATCAGCAGGAATCTCCTCAAGCGGACCTGTAATACCCACACCCGCATTATTAATAAGTATATCCAGTCTGCCTTCTTTTTGTATTACTTCGCTAACCGCTGCCTTAATACTTTGTGCATCGCGAACATCGAGCGCTACAAGCGGAAATTTAGACTCGGGCACCCTTTGCGGATTACGGCTGGTACCATATACTGTATATCCTTTTTCTGCAAGAAATTCGCCTACTGATTTACCTATACCCGAAGATCCTCCGGTAATAAAAACAACTCTCTTCATTAATGGTTGATTTGAAGATTTATAAATGAATGGCGAAAATACGGATTTTTAAAGAAAGACGATTAGATAATAGATGAGAGACAGAAGACTATTATAAATGATAAATTTTAAGTTTTGAATTAAGGACTTCGTTAAGTAAACTCATACCATCATTACGAGGAGGAACGACGAAGTAATCTTAAGAATTTAGCCATACAATACGCTACCTCAGCTCACAACCGCGTTTACACATTTCATAGGCCTTTTTATTTATCAACTTCTCTTTACTATAGGCAATCCATGTACTGACAACAGATTTCTCTTTATTTTTAAGAACGTTTTCATATTGAAATGCTAAAATGCTTAAACTTTTATTATAAGTAATTTCACAATGACAGGAATCTGTTTCAGGCATACTAAAAGGAGCAATTATATTTGCCAAATCCCACAAATTTGAATCTTTTAAAGCCAGATAAAACCCACTATTAAGTTCTTTCATGACAGAGTATTTTTCCTTTAGTATAAAATATTCTTTTTCTGCTTCTTCATAGTCTTTAAAAGAAGTAAGTTTTATCTCTTCTTTCAGGACTTTCAAAAAGAGGCTTTCATAACATATTTCATTAAAAGTTTTGAGAAAATATATTTTGTTAACGTAATTTTCAGCTGCCTTTTCAAAATCTTTATAACTATCGGATACGAGCATCAGGTCATATTCTTTTTTTAAATCTTCATTTAGGGGTTTTTCCTGAGCAGTTACAAAATTGAAAATAAGAACAAAGGCAATTAGAATACATTTTTTCATTTTAATTTCTTTAACATTTAGGATTTAACAATAAAAGTACACCCATATTTTAATTCCGTTTCTCGGCAAGAAAAGCAGAACATATACATTAAAAGAATTAAAACAGGTAAGGCTTTCATGTTGTAAATATAGTCTTTTACTTTAGAATCCCTTCTAACTAATAACCTGCGTTTCTACTTTAGCCTTTGTAAGATTTGAAAGCGTATAAAGTCCGCCAACTGTTAGTATTGACCCTCCCACAAAAGGAAATCCGGCACCTATAAGGTCGGCAATGTTTGAAGAAAACAAGAACGGAAGGCAAAATACCATCCCGAAAACTCCAGCAAAAACAGAAACTATTGCTGCATACTTTGTTAGACTACTCATATTCCAAACAGTTCTTTTAGTTTTCTTAGTACCAATTACGTGCTGCCTTAAATCTACAGTTTCAAAAGAGGCATACTCTTCAATAGTCCACTTAGAAACCGGTTGGGACTTCCTTCCCAGTTTAAAGTCCTTGCGTAAAGTACTCCACTCATCAGGTAAAAGCAGAACTCCAAATAGTAAAATCGTAAAACACGGAATAGTATAATTACCGTTACCCAGCATAAATGACTGCATTCTTATTTCGCCTACAGGTGTCATATCATACTCTAACAGAACATGCTTTAGGTCGTGGCTTTCATAATTAGGTACAAGAGTCAGATTGTGGTCATCAAGGCATTTGGCAATATCAAAACCTAAAGTCCCTTTAGGGTATTCTCTTAGTTTATCAACTTTTCCTTTATAGATATCCATATCAGAAAAATTTTCTATTAAGCTAACAGATAAGTTAAACGACCATTTGATAATTTGCCTTGCTGCCTTTTGTATACTGTTCATAATTCCATTAAGTATATAGCTATTAAAAATAGAGTGAACTTAAAATTAATAAAATATAGTATTTATTTCAAAAAAAGTAAGGAGTTAACCAACGAAGTAAATCTCAAATGCCTTAAAACAAAAAAATCTCCCATTGGGAGACCGACTGTATAAAAGAAAAAAATGGCAAGCGACCTACATCGCACCGCTACAACCACATACCTTTGCTGCGTTCCCGCCCTGGAGGAGTCTGCAGGAGCTGGTCGTGTAGGACTTGCCGGTGCAAATATACAATCTTTTTGTATTTTCGCAAAGGCAATTGCCAGTTGTAAAATACAATTGTATATTGTAATCGCTATTAATAAAACCATGAAAAAACATAACTTATTAGCTTTCATTTTATTGGGGGCATCCGCAATGAGCTGTGACGGCACAAAAAATTCTGAAAAAAATTTATTTAAGCTCGATACTTCGGCCATGAAACAGCAATATCACCTTGAAGAATCTACTTCTTTTAGCGTGGTAAATGAAAAAAACAAAGAAATTGACTCGGTTGTTTATTATGTAAACGACAAAAGAATAGGTGCTGCAAAAGGCAACGAAAAAGTAAACTTTAGCTTTAACAATCAAAAACTGGGCTACCTAAACATAAAAGCCCTTGTATTTTTTGAAGGTAAAAACCAGGAAGTAGACGGAAGAGTAGAAATTACCAGTAGTGTAGCCTTTACTCCGCTTAAGTATGAAATTGTAAACACCTACCCTCACGATATTAAAGCCTATACACAGGGTCTGGAGTTTTACCGCGACACCTTAATTGAAGGTACCGGAAGACACGGAATATCTACCCTACGCAAAACCAACTATAAAACAGGTGAGGTTTACAAGCAAATCAGTATTCCTGAAAAATACTTTGGCGAAGGTATAACCGTATTTAATAATAAGGTATACCAGCTTACATGGCAAAGCCACACCGGCTTTGTATACAATGCCGATACTTTTGAGAAGATTAAGGAGTTTAAATACTTTAAGAATATAGAAGGCTGGGGACTTACCCACGATGATAAATACCTATACCAAAGCGACGGTACCGAAAAGATATGGGTACTGGATCCTGAAACCCTTGAGGAGGTAGACTATATTAATGTATATACCCAAAACACCAAAATTAAGGCTGTAAACGAGCTGGAGTGGATAGAGGGTAAAATATATGGTAACATCTATCAAAAAGATGCTGTTGCTGTTATAGACCCTAAAACGGGAGCCATTGAGCACATTATAGACTTAACTGAACTTAAGCATAAGGTTACCCCTCATCCGGAACTTGATGTATTAAACGGTATTGCTTACAACCCTAAAACAAAAACCATTTTTGTTACCGGTAAAAACTGGGACAAGATGTTTGAAATACGTATCAAAAAAGACTAGTGGTTATACACTACTTATATATGAAGCTTCCTTCGGGGAGCTTTTTTTATTTCCATTCCGATTGAAGCGACAGCGAAACAGAGAAATCTCTCTGTCGTAAAAATATCTTCACGTAACAGATTGCTTCGCAGGCTCGCAATGACAACCGGAGTGTTATAAACCTTCCAAATACTTTTTACCTGTTTACTTCAGAATAAAGGAACAATTACTACATTTGAGTTTAACCTTACCATATATGAAACACATAGCCTTACTTTTACTCCTGTTTATATCACTCACCTGTTACTCTCAAAGTTTTACTTTTAAACATATGGGAGATCAGGACAAACCCATGCCTTCCATAGAAATTTCTGTTACTCCAAAAGATGGCACAAAAAAAAACATAGAAAAAGAACTAAGCAAAAGCATGGAGTTTTATTACACCTATTATGTGGACACTAAAACTTTTGCTATGATTAGTCTTTATATAACAGACTATAAAGTAAACCGTGAAGACATATTTTCTGCAGAGCTTCCTTATGGCACTTATAATGTTAGCTATACCTCTCCGGATACTAAGCATTACAATTCGCTATATCTGTTAGGGGCACTAAAGAGTAAACCTTTTTTTACAGGACTCCTTCCCTACCTAAAAGACTATAAAGAATTAGATGAAGCAGTAAATCAGGTAATAAAAAGATTATCTGTAACCAAAAGTTAATAGTTATGAAGAAGCTTATACTCAATCTTGTTATACCTATAACGATACTTACGTTTGTGTTTCTAAACAAATGGTGGGTAGTAGATATAATTGATGGCCCTCGTGTAATAATGCATGGCTTTCCGTTTATATTTGTTTCTCCGGGTATTCATACCTCCCTGTCTTTTGAGTTTTATATCCTTCCTCTCATTGCAGATTTACTAATATACTTTACTGCCTGTTTTACATTGGTTGCCATTATCAATAGATTAAGAAAAATAAACCTTAGTACAATTCAAATCTATACGATACGGATTATAGCCCTAACTTCTTTACTAATATACACCCCCGATTTGCTTTTTATGGATAATGAGATATATAGCCTTACCCGTGATTTTGATATTGAAGTTAAACAGAGTAGGTTTGGTTTTGGAATAACCAGTTATTCAGGACCAAAACATGTATATAAAGAAACAGAAAAGCCTTAGTCTTTTATTAAAGGTGTAAATCAATATTTTCACTAACTTTGAGTATAACCTTACTGATATGAAACGACTTATACTCATTTTAGTAATTCCTCTTACCTTATTATCGTTTATGTTTGTTTCTAAATGGTGGTTGGTAAATGTCCCTGACGGACCCGGTGAGGTAATTATGTACGGTTTCCCTTTTATATATCTTGCCCCGGGGTTTCACACCTCACTATCTAATCAGATTTTTCTACTTCCGCTATTGGGCAACCTGTTGGTTTATTTTGCAATAAGCTTTGTTATTATCTATATAATTAACCGTATAAAGCGTATAGTAATGTCTAAACTCATTATTACAGGTATTTGGGTTATAACGGTACTGCCACTCATTTTTACCATCCTAATAGCCCTTAATCCTGATAATGTGTACAGCCTTAAGTGTAACTGTCAGGCTCAGGTTATCAAATCAGGTTTCGATCTTGATGCGCAGGGCTACTGGACACCCCACATGACGGTAGAGAAAGCAAAACAAAAATAAATTGATACCATAAAGAAGTCCGTATTACCCCTCATCGCTTACAAGTCAGTTCGTTATATTTGTTTTCATCAAAAAACGAACAGCTATGCAAACAGGATTTAAATCTGTTTATCAAACCACTATCAACGCTCCAACAGAAAAAGTATGGCAGGCACTTACCGATGCTTCTATCGTTAAGCAGTACTTTTTTGGCTCTAACATGAAAACCGACTGGAAAGTGGGCAGCCCTGTTCTCTTTACGGGCGAATATGAAGGGCAAACCTATACTGATGAAGGTACGGTGCTGGAATATGAGCCTAACAAAAGGCTTTCTTTCAGTTACCTGAGCAGCTGGAGCAACTTACCGGACGAAACCAACAATTACCTACAGGTTACCTATGAGGTACAACCTGAACAACAGGGGACTCAACTTACCGTTACCCAAACCAATTATGATGAAGAAAGAGCTAAACACTCACAACAAAGCTGGGCCGTTGTTATAGACGGACTCAAAAAAATTGTTGAGTAGTTAGCAAGCAGTACAGCATCAAAGTCCTTCCTTATAAAGAAGGGCTTTTTTTTATTCCTATTATATAATGTGTTTCTACAATTCTAAGATTGCCGCGTCGTCCCTCCTCGCAATAACAAGAAAAAGCCGCTGTAAAAACAACGGCTTTTATCAAACCAACCAAAAAAAACAGTCACACACTGAATTTATCTTTAAGTTGTTTAATTACTTGTGCATAAGCACAGTATCAACAACATGAATAACACCATTGCTTTGGTTAACATCGGCAATAGTAACTTTTGCCCTGCCACCTTTTTCATCCATAACCCATACATCTTTTCCATCCATCATAAAAGTAAGAGTACCACCCTGTACTGTTTTTGCAGTGTACTTACCATTACCCTTTTTAATGGCTTTCACAATATCGGCTGCGCTCCACTTACCTGCCACAACATGATACGTTAGTATACCCTGAAGCATTTCTTTGTTCTCAGGCTTTAAAACAGTCTCTACAGTCCCTTTAGGTAATTTATCAAAAGCCTCGTTTGTTGGTGCAAATACCGTAAACGGACCTTTACCCTTTAAAGTTTCTACTAATCCGGCAGCTTTTACGGCCGCAACAAGCGTTGTGTGATCTTTAGAATTTACGGCATTATCAATAATGTCTTTTGTAGGATACATGGGCGCTCCGCCTACCATTACAGTCTTTTGTGCGAAAGACGCGGTTCCTAATAGCAGCATAAAAGCCACAATTGCAGTTGAATAGATTTGTTTTAGATTTTTCATAATTGAAATTTTAACGTTTTATAGGAAAATTTACGTCGTTCATCGATTTTTGGTTTTAAACAAGATAAGTTTTACAAATTTTTAACTACTTTTCGATCAAATCAGTCAGGCATATGAAAACGCAGCTGAAATATATAGGTAAAAATATTAGCTTACAGGTACTTACAGATACCGTAAAAGAAAAGGGGCTAAACAGGCAAAATACCTTAGTGCTTAATCCTCAGGATTATAACACTGTGGTACTGGAACAAACCCAAATGTTTGAAGAAGTACAACCTATACCATTGACAGTTAACGGAGTACTGATTCAAAAAGATGATAACAAAGATATTCCCTACGGGATAATAGGGATAACATAAAAATATTTAAATGACATAGAATACACATCCAACAACCAAACCAACCAACCAATAAACATTAACCACCAAACAAAATTACTAGACATGTTAAGCGGATTCATTGAACTAAACTCTGATCAGGTTTTTTCCATCAGATGGAAAAGCTATGATGAAATCATTAGACTTGCTTTAACTGAGTTAGCAGCCCTTCAACCGGGCACAACGACCTTAAACCTTATTACAAGGTTAGAATCGCACATTCCTCCCCAAGGATTTAACGAAAGGCACGAAATGGGCTGGGGCTTTATAGACAGCACACTGCATAAAACTATTTGCAGGAAACTGGAGCTTTGCAACCTGTGCCAGGACGAACAACAGCTGTTTTGGACAGCCGTTGAGAACGGTTACTCTAGACTTTTACAATGCTGTGATGAGTTTACTCACCTGCAACCCCACTACGTAAAAGAGCTTTTGGAATTAAAATCAAGAGCAGCGTAAACCAACTAAATACTACCACGCAATTTTAACAGTTTAAGGAGGTAAATATTACCACCCGGGAATACTGTTGCCATGCTAATAAGGCATTAAAGTTAACCGCTTTAATATGCCGGGGGGAGTTTTGTTTTAATTTGAAATAAACAAATTGCTTTTCAACCTTAAAAACGTAGTAAGATGAGAACAATATTTTTAGCCGAAAACCTTGGGATGCTGGTACTTTACGTATTTTTTACAGCAATAATAATATCACTTATAATAATAACCATGCTAAATTTTGCCTTTGCCAGAAGAGTAAAAAACTGGTGGCAGATTATAGCCTTTATAGTACTTGCATTACTGGTACCTGTGGGGGTATGCAGATGCGTAATAAGCTTTATAGGGGTGTTATAAGTAAAAGGAATTAACCAATAGAACAAACACAAACACAAATTCTTTAAACACCTTCTATATTTCCAAATTGCCTGAAAACCAAGCTAGCAGCGTTATCATTGTGGGGGATTACTTAACTAACTTATTTCGGGCAATTTTTTAAAAGACATAACCAACTGTAAGGTTAACCGGCAAAAGGCCTTGCAGCGATAGAATACATTACACCTTAAATTTACTTTGCTATTTTTTTATCATAGCCCGGAACATCCAAGTGACATGCGTTATCAAATGGGGGGATTACAGTGAAACTTATTATTTCGGGCTATTTTTTTAAGAGACACAGACTGCAGAAAGCAACGGCCCATGCAGCACCATATAAATAAATTTATGCCCTGCTATTATATATAACTATGATTGCCCGAAGCCTGATAAATTCATGCTATCTAGGGGGATTACATCGAAAAAAACATCAATTCGGGCAATTTTTTTAATCATAGCACAGGCACTATATACAAAACGAACAATTTGAGATAGTTTAATATTTAGTTATTTTTTAAAGCCCGGAATCGGCAAGGCAACATGCGTTATCAAATGGGGGGATTACTGCAAAAACACTTTTGATTTCGGGCTATTTTTTAAAGATTATACGCATGAAAATGCACAGTATATAAGCCAATAAGATGAACCTAAATTAATTAGTTATTTTTTGAGTCCGGAGCAATCCTGGTGAAAGCGGTAACTTGTTTCCGGACTCTCTTTAACTAACAAAACATTAAAAGAACATCCAACTAAACAATATATAACCTTAATTAATTAGTGATTTAGTTATTTTTTTTTATGCCCGGAGCTATTTAGTATCTGCGTTATCAAATGGGGGGATTACTGCAAAAACTCTTACGGTTTCGGGCATTTTTTTCTAAATCACACAAAAAAGAACAAACACAAACATTATATAAAATCATAGTCTGCTATTTGTATGTTTTCTTTAAAACTGCCCAAACAAAGCGCACTACAATCAATGTGAGGGATTTTGGTCAATAAGCTTAAGCTTTGGGCAGTTTTTAACTTAGAATCTATTCTGTTTTACTCTATATCTTTATTTTTATCAAAAACGCTGAGAGCCCGCTGTGAAGCCGGCTCTCTTCTTTTTATGATAGTCGAAGTTTTGTCATTAAATAAAAAGGGACTGTCTTAAAAGTGTCATTCTGAACGTAACGTAGTGAAGTGAAGAATCTCAAACAACTAATAGTCAGAGATCTTTCCTATCATCAAGATGACAAAATATAAACAGTAATTTTTTTCATAAGTCTAAAAATAAAAACCTGCTGGTTGGCAGGTTCCCATTGAACATTAATTATATAAACTTTTAAGCTTTATAAACATATACACTGGCCTTGCCGGAATTTACTCTTAGTTCAAAAGTAAAACTATCGCCGTCTGCTTTAAGGTTGTTTGTAAGATAATCACTTACTACAGTACTATTGTTTTCCAAATCATTTGTAAGAAGTGTAAAGTTATTAGGGGTAGTATATACTCCGCTGCTTTTTTCCTCAACGCCATTTCTGTCCTTATATACTACAAGATCTTTCTTAACGCTGTTTTCTAAAAAAATCAGTTCTTTAAGATGTGCCTCGCCTGCTTTTATTTCAATGGTCGAAACTAAATCGGTAATATCCTCACGCTCTTCAATTAAATCTCTGGCCTCTGTAATCATTTCAGCAAAAGTCTTATCACTTTTAGCTTTAAGGTCGGCTGCATTATCATACACAAACAGCTTAGAGAAATCCATATCCTTAAACGAAGCTGCTAACCCTTTGGCAATTCCATCGCCCAGGTTATCAAATTTTAGATTGTCAGCCTGTTTTGCTGTAACTTCCTGTGCATTTGTTTCGTTATTGTCTGATTGATTATTGCTACATGAAACCATTGCTGTACCAAATATTGCCAAGGTGGCAAAATACATAGCTTTTTTCATAATCTAAGGTTTTAATAGGTGTGTTAATACCATGGTTGTTAACTGTATAACGATAAAGATAACAAATAAAGTATTCTGATTATTTAATAAATAAAACTACAATTCCTCTGCCCTGTTTAGTTTATACCTTTTAAAGAAATCCCAAATTATAATTCCTAAAAACCACAGCAAGGGTACTATATTAACTATGCTATGTGCAGTATGAGAGTTTTCTGCGCCGGGGTGTAACATCATTAAAGTCATTACTATTACAATTTTTAGCACCACAAAAATGAAGAAAAACTGTACTATCCTTTTTACAAATAATGTTACAGCAGGATGATCTGTACTTTCCTCTTTGCTATCTTCATTTTTTCTTTTTTTGAATCTTATAATATTATCCCTAATAACTACTCCTGCAAACAGAATTATAGGTATAAGAACCAACCAGCTAACCACGCCGGCATCTGTAGGGAATATATTCAAATAGCTTTGCCCAAATAGCCCGAAAAGCATAAAAATTACGAACAACTGAAGGCAACGTTTTAAAATATGGTAAATAATACTGTCTTTGCTCATTGCAAGGTGTGTTATGTGTTATTAATCGCAATACATTCCTATTACATCGCGGCCTTCTACGGTAAAGCCCATTTCTTTTGCCTTTTTAAAATCGGCACAGGCCCCTTCCCTGTCGGGTTGTTCTAAACTTGCCCTGCAAATACCTCGCGAATAATATACTTCGCCGTCATAAGTAGTACCCAACTCAATAGCTTCGGTATAATCCTTAATGGCATTTAGATAGTCTTTATTACCCGAGAATGCTTCGCCACGGCAGGTTAGCACACGGCCTGTTTGCCTGTTATAGGTCATTGCCTTATTAAAGGTAGCCAAGGCATCTGTATACTTGCGGGAACCTACCTGTTTTGCACCAAGGCGCATCAGTTTTTCAAAATCGTCGTCTACAGGAGTGGCGGGAGCAGCAGTATCGGCTACCGGAGTTACCTCTGGATCCTTTTTAACTGTCTTTTCCTTTGCAGCCACACCTTTTTTATGTCTGGCTTTAGCATATTCCTGTGCTGTAAGTCCGTTAAATGTAAACAGGCACACCAGCAACAATAACATTTTAATTAAGTATTTCATTTTAATCTAATTACAGTCCCAATCTAAAGCCTTATCACCTTCTAACGCCCCATAATCACGGGCTTTTTTTATATCGTCACATTTTCGCTCCTTATCACCTTCACCGCCACGAGACCCATAAGAAATTCCCCTGGAAAGATGTATTACTCCCTTTGCATTATCATGAGGAAAATTAGTATTTTCTAAAGCATTAGTATAGTCTTTTATGGCGTCATCATATTGCTTTAGTTTCCAGTAACAAAGTCCTCTTAAATGCAGCACTAAATACTTCCAATCTGGCGGCGCTATCGCCAGCGCTTCAGTAAAAGCCTTTAAAGCTTCTTCAGGTTCATTATTATTACTAAAACCTCTTCCCTTTTCAAAAAGGGCCATAAAATCAGCGGGAGGTTCTTTTTTAATCTCTTTAGTCTCTGCAATCTTTTCCGGTTGTTTAAAAACAGTATCCTTTACCCTTTTGGTTGTATATTTAGGATAGTTTTGAGCATAGCCTAATCCGACACTAAACAAAAGTAATACAAGTAATATTCTTTTCATAGTAAGGTGTTTGGTACATTTTTTATTAATTACAACCCGTATCTAAAGCTGAGTCTCCTTCTAAAGCTCCATATTCACGGGCCTTTTTTAAATCAGCACATTTTCTCTCTATATCGCCTTCCCTATCACGTCGGCCATAAGACAGTGCTCTGGAAAGATATAATTGTCCTCTTGCATTATCATGAGGAAACTCACAATTTTCTATAGCATCTGTAAAATTGTTTATAGCCTGATCGTATTGTTTAATCCTGTTGTAACATAGTCCCCTAAATTGCATTATTAAATACTTCCATCTGGGTGAAGCCAATGCCAGTGCCTCTGTATATACTGCGATAGCTTCTTCATATCTACCGCTTCGGTTAAGATCAGTTGCTATATCATATAATTCCTTAAAACTGGCAGGAGGATCCTCTTTAACATCTTTAGTATCTTCAATTTTTTCAGGTTGTTTAAATACGGTATCTTTTACCCTTTTGGTTGTATACTTCGGATAGTTTTGTGCATATCCATAACCAACACTAAACAAAAGGAATAAAAATAAGATTCTTTTCATAGTAAGGCGTTTATCGCTAAGTTAATAGTTTTACATTATAACTTAAAACCATAGTGTTTTATTTTACCCTACATGATAACACAAACTTATTATACCTCTTTTACAGCCTTTACAAAAAGTATTTATATTTGAGCGAATACACATTGTTTACAGCCATGAAAAAGTATATAGTGCTTTTAGGTTTGTTTTGCCTGTTTTCCTGCGGAGGTGAAGACAACGACATTTGCTGTATGAACATAACCGACACTTTTACGGTTATATTAAAAAACAAACAGGGTGAAGATTTGCTTAATCCTTCGCATGTTGATTGTATAGTGCCCGACAGCATTAAGTTGTTTTATGTGGTTAATAATGTGGAGTATGAAATTTATAATCCGCAACGCGACTCGCCACGCAACTTTTTTGTATACCAAAATACTATGGACGGATTGTACCGCATTCAGTTTTATGCCAACCATTCACCCGAAGAACCTTACCCCATTACTTATATACAATGGACCTCACACGACCGCGACACGGTAAAGTGCCTTTTTGATGTGGGCCAAAACCATATAAACCTTAATAAGTTATGGTATAATAACTCCCTGCGAATTGATATGGCACAAGACGGTAATATGGAGTTTGAAGTTATTAAGTAATATTAAGTGTTCAGTCGCAGCAGGCAGTTGAGAAATCTTTCACTTCATTACATTACGTTCAGGATAACAACTCAACAACTTAGAACCTTAGGGTTTTGAAATACTAAGGACATAAAAAAAGCCCCAACAATGTTGGGGCTTTATATTTAAAGAGGAATCAGTGATTATTTCTCACCTTTTTCCATTCTTTCTTTTAATTCTGCTAATGCATCGATATCACCTAGAGTAGTTTTCTCTGCATTGTTGTTAGAGTTATTGTTAGAGTCGTTGTTAGACTTAACATTTTTCTCTTCCTCTTCTCTGAAGATAGCAGTATGAGAAGCTACAACTCTCTTGAATTCTTTGTTGAACTCAATTACTTTGAAGTCTGCAGACTCACCTTTTTTAAGTTTTTTACCATCTTCTTTCTCAAGGTGTCTTGTAGGGATGAAAGCAACGATATCGTCACCAAACTCTACAGTAGCACCTTTGTCAACGATCTCAGCTATCTCACCTGTGTGAACAGTACCTACAGCAAAAGACTCCTCATATTTATCCCATGGGTTAGGAGTAGTTTGTTTGTGGCCTAGAGATAGTTTACGTCCTTCTACATCAAGCTCAAGAACTACAACATCAAGTTTATCACCTACGTTTACAAACTCAGATGGGTGCTTGATTTTCTTAGTCCAAGAAAGATCAGAGATGTAGATTAAACCATCAATACCTTCTTCTAATTCTACGAAAATACCAAAGTTAGTAAAGTTTCTAACGATACCTGTGTGTTTAGAACCTACAGGGTATTTTGCAGTAATATCAGTCCAAGGGTCTTGAGAAAGTTGTTTGATACCTAGAGACATTTTGCGATCTTCTCTGTCAAGAGTTAAGATAACAGCCTCTACTTCATCACCAACTTTAACGAAATCCTGAGCAGATCTTAAGTGAGTAGACCAAGACATTTCAGAAACGTGGATTAAACCTTCAACACCTTCAGCAACTTCGATAAACGCACCGTAGTCAGCAATAACTACTACTTTACCTTTAACTTTGTCACCTACCGCTAGGTTAGCATCAAGTGCATCCCATGGGTGAGCGTTTAATTGCTTAAGACCAAGTTGGATTCTTGTTTTCTCATCATCAAAATCAAGGATAACCACGTTAAGTTTCTGGTCAAGTTCAAGAACTTCACTTGGGTGGTTAATTCTGCTCCAAGATAGGTCAGTAATATGGATAAGACCATCAACACCTCCAAGGTCGATGAATACACCGTAAGAAGTAATGTTTTTAACAACACCTTCAAGTACTTGTCCTTTTTCAAGCTGACCGATGATTTCTTTCTTCTGTACTTCGATATCCGCTTCGATAAGCGCTTTGTGTGAAACTACTACGTTTTTGAATTCGTGGTTGATTTTAACAACTTTGAACTCCATAGTTTTGTTTACATATTGGTCGTAATCCCTGATAGGCTTAACATCGATTTGAGAACCCGGTAAGAAAGCTTCGATACCGAATACGTCTACGATCATACCACCTTTAGTTCTGCACTTAACGAAACCATTAACGATTTCACCTGTTTCATGAGCGTTGATAACTCTGTCCCAAGCTTTAATTGTACGTGCTTTTTTGTGGGATAATACTAACTGTCCTGATTTATCTTCACGAACGTCGATTAATACCTCTACTTTGTCCCCTACTTTTAGGTTAGGGTTGTAACGGAACTCGTTTAAAGAGATAACACCTTCAGATTTAGCGTTGATGTCAACGATAGCATCTCTGTCAGTGATTCTAACTACAGTACCTTCTACTACTTCGTCATTGTCTGTTGAAATGAAAGTCTTCTCAACCAGATCTTCAAACTCTTTAAGGTGTTGCTCATCTACAGGATCAATACCTTCTTCGAAGTTGTGCCAGTTAAACTCTTTTAAAAATTCCTCTTGTGTTTTTACTTGTTCAGACATTGCTGATTAAAAATTTGTATTCCGTGCCTTACCTGGTTTCTTTAAGCAGTGGCAAAACTACCGGAAGCGTTTTACATATATGATTATAAACCTTTTAGAAACCTGTCCCGCTAAAAGGTGCGCAAAGGTACAAAAATATTATCATTATGCAAAACATTTACAAACAAGCTTTTAGCAACATTCAAATCATGTCTTAATCACACCCATAAATTTAAAATTAGTGTTACACATATAACTTTTATAAACAAATTATTTAACATAGATTTTATATAAATTATTTTAATTACCTTAGAAGCGGAAAAAAACTTGAAATTAAGTCTTAAAAACTTAATTTTATTTATGAAATTATCAATCAAATCAAAACCTTTGAAAATACAGCTTCCCTCCCGGAATTTTGTACTAACCCTTCTTTTGCTTTTTTTTAGCGTCGCAGCATCGGCACAGCTTACCGTTAGTATGACATCTAAAACCGATGAAACATGCCCCGGTAACGGTACCATAAACTTACAGGCACAAAATGCACAGGCTGGTATAGATGTATATTATTTAGTCTACAAACAGCCTGATTTAGCTAACCCAATATGGAACTCAACAAATCCTAACGTAACCGGCCTTACAGATGGCACGTATCAGGTAGTTGCAAAACAAAACGCAACATTATCTGACCCTATAGAAATTATTATAGAAGACCATACACAAACTATAACCTATAGCCTTACTAAAACAGACCCCGAATGCAATGACGGAGTTATAAATGTTACCGTAACACAGGGTACACCCATTAGCTATGAAATTATTGCAGGTCCGGCTACATTTCCTCCACAACCAACTCCTTCATTTACTAATCTTTCTCCGGGTACATATACCGTAAGGGTAAATGATGCCTGCGGATTTGGTGTTACGCAGTCTATTACACTTTTTTCGCAGACACAGGAACTTGTATTAAGTAACGCTCCGGGATTTCCCGACAACGAACTTCCGGCGTGTGACCAGTTAACCGTTACAAATTCATTAATGACAGTTGATGGCAATCCTGCCCAATTCCCTCTAACAATAACGATTACCGTATATCCACCCGATGGCAGTACACCTGTTACCGTAACAGGAGGTTATGATCCAAATACATTACAAACGTTTGCCGTAATACCTTTTTATTATGGAGAAACTTACCAATATACTATTACTGTAGAAGACTCCTGTAATACTTATACGGCAAACTGTACCGTGAATATAACTATGGTAGCGGTTGCCCTCTTTGATAATGCCAACTGTTTTGGTAAAAAACTTATTATATATCCCGCCAAATATGTGGCTCCGTTTACCATAACTTTTGACTCCTATCCTGCCGGGTGGGACCCTGCTGTGGCAAATCCTGACTATCCCGGGCCTTTTACAATTAACCCCGCAAATGCCGGACAGGAAATTGCCTTTGGTGATGACGATTATGAATGCCCATACGGAACTTATACCGGATCTATAACCGATGCATGCGGACGCACTCAACCATTTACCATAGAAATAGAAGAAATAGAAGTAATACCTACAGCGACACCTACAAATGCAGAATGCGGCACAGATATAGGCTCTGTTGTAATATCAATTCCGGGGCTTGAAATGGCAACGGCAGAAATTGTGGTAGCTCCCGATACTTATCCTAATCCGCTACCGGATGACATAATGGAGTTTTATGTTTACGATATGGAAGCAGAAGAGCCTATTAACGAACTTGAAATGGACCTGCCGGTAGGCAGCTACGTTGTGGTAGTTAGTGATGTATGCGGAAAAGTATACGACCCTATACCTTTTGTAATTGAAGTTGGCGATGGAAGTGCAGACGCCAGATCGCGTGTAGATTGCAGAGAAGGAGCCGTAACTATATCTGTATTCTCAACAAATACACCGGTTACCCAAGTTACGGTAACGGCGGCACCATCAGGTTTTCCCGAACCTATTCCTTTTGACATGACTCCTCTGTTACTCAATAACACGGCAGCATATATGGACGGGCTACCACCGGGATCATATACTTTTGAAGTAGTTGATGCTTGTGGTACACAAACTTTTTCAGAAACTTTTACAGCATATCAGGTAAATTCAACAGATGTTGATGTTACCCTGCAATGTGGTTCATTTGATATTAGCCTGGCACATTCCAGTAATGCCATAAATCAGGTAAAATTCTGGCTGCAACAATATAATGAAACAACAGGCGCATGGACCACACCTGGCATAGGTGATGATTATACCGAAGGTACTACACCGGAAGAAGGTGTAACCGGCATGCAGCTACTTAATAACCAAACCGCCTATAGCATTCCTTATAATGGTAGTTTTAGGGTATTAAAAACCTTTGAAGCTTATGGCTATGGGGTAAACAAAAAGATTTGTTCAACAAGTATTGAAGAATTTGAAGTACCCAATGGGCTTGAAATATTAGATATCCTTAATATATCATGCAACGGCAACGAAAACTCCGATGTTATGGTAAATGCGCTGGGTGTAGAACCATTAACCTACACCATAATACAAAAGAACGGGGAACCCTTTACCATAAATAACGGAACCAGTAATACTTTCCTTGGGCTTGAACCTGCCTCTTATACGGTACAGGTAGAAGATCCTTGTGGAAATGTGGTACCTATGATTTTTAATGTAAACGACCTTCCATCGCTGGTAACCGCTTATGACGCGCCTGATATTTCTAAATGTGATGTTAGTAATGACGGCGAAGAGGAATTTAACCTGGCAGCACAGGCTGCTTTTGTATTAGGCGCTCAGGATCCTGATTTGGTGACCATAACGTTCCACCTTACCCAGGCTGATGCCGAAACGCTAAGCAACCCGCTACCGGATATGTACACATCAGGTAACGCAACCATATATGCACGCGCTACACACAGCGCTAACCCGGATTGTGTTTCTGTAAGTACTTTTGAACTGATATTGCAGGAAGCTCCAATACTTAACATGGAAGACACCTATGCCCTTTGTGAAGGCGATGATGTTACCATTACCGCCCCTAATGGGTTTGATAGCTACGAATGGTCTACAGGTGAAACTACACAGTCTATAACATTATCAGAACAGGGTACTTATACCATAACAGCAACAAACGCCAACGGATGCGAAAGCACTAAAACAATTAGTGTTACTACTACAGCCATACCGCGTATACAGCATATTGATATTACCGACTGGACTACCAGCGACAATACCATAACCGTAATGGTAGAGCCTTCACCATACCCTCAGGATTTTGAATACTCTCTGGACGGAATTGTCTATCAGGATTCGCCTGAGTTTACCGGACTTACTGCCGGACCATACAACGTTTATGTAAGGGACAAATACAACTGTGGTAACGATTTGGGCGAAGTATACCTGCTTACCTACCCTCGTTTCTTTACGCCAAACGGCGACGGGGTAAACGAAAGGTGGCGTATACAGTACTCTATACACGAACCTGATATGGAAATTTATATTTTTGACAGGTATGGTAAGCTTATTACTGCCTTTGGCCCTAACTATGAAGGCTGGGATGGTACCTTCCACGGTAACCGACTGCCAAGTACGGATTACTGGTTTGTAGTAAAACGTCAGGATGGCCGCGAACTTAAAGGCCACTTCTCTATGGTGAGGTAAGCTATTTTTAGATTATTTGCTAAAATTTTCAGTCACAGTTTGTTGCTCGTGATCTGCTAGACTTGTGCTTTGAAAAGAAAAATGATCTATTCATCCTCAATCCTATTAAAAATCAATTCGTCTGTTCGTGAGCCATAAAACCACATAGCTACCTTAAGCAATAGCTTTTTATCGCTTACTTTACCCCAATAACTATTCACCTCTCTCCCTATACTATGAAATTCCATTGGTAAATCATCATCATTGGGTTCGGGTTCAATAAAGTCTGGCTTTACATAAGGGCTAACAGGTTCTTTACTGAACTTATAATTTTTTAGATGAAATTTTAAATTGTAACTATCATTACAGTCTTTACTTTCAGCAGTTTCAATATCGGCTACAAAACTAACTCCATCCCAATTACCACAATATACTCCCTTTGTCAGGGTATCGTTTTTAAAAGTAAGTTGGATATAATCGGTATGCTCTATGTAACCATCTAAAATATATTTACAAACATAGGTTTTAACCTGTGCCCGGCAATATATACCTATAAACAAAACAAAAATTAGTAAGGCTATTCTTTTCATAAGGTGTTATTAGGTTATACTATAAACAGTAAAGACAATACGATTATTGCTCTTCCCTTAATTTATCCTGTTGTTCTTTAATTTGTATTTTAATGTCTTTTATAAAACCTGGTGTAAAAGACATGAAACTATTAACCGAAAATCGAAACTTTTTTACTTCATTTCCTTCATTATATTCAACCACATATATCTTACGACTTAAAATAGACTTCCTTATAGACAATACATCCTTAAAAAATATTTCCTGCCCATTAACTACAAAGCGATTTTTATCTGCGTAAACCACTTTTAATGTCCTTAAATTTAACCACGCTATAAATAACATTCCACCAAGCAGCAAATAGGACAGTAAATCTCTGGTTTTAAATTCATCAAATATTTTAAAGAGTATAGCTATTACTATAAACACCAATATTAAATAAGGTATTCTTTTAGCCAATAATATTGGGGCGTCACTTGATATCTTTTTCATGTTCCAAAAATAATCAAGCTTATCAAACTGCAATTATAGAATATGTAAATATTCTCCTTTATTAAAAGATTACTGTTTACTGCACACTCCCCTGCCTCCACATGGCAATAGACTTTTCAAAGTACTTTTGCACATCGGTAGTTAAAAGCGCTATAAAAGTTTCCTCATACAGGTTTTCGTCAAAAAGGGTAAGTGCTATTTGCTCCAGTATAGCTTCGTGTTCAGGATGTTTTGTAGTATATACCCAGTTAACGCAGTCGGCACATCGATTGGATAAATCGGCATTATGAATATTGTTTGCTATGAAGATAGCGAAGAAACAGATTATAATAAAATCATCATCGTTTTCAAATTCCTTAAAGTCAAATTCGGGAACTGAATAAACCAGCTTTTCTTTTAGGGTCATATAGTGGTATATATATTAACTAACACAAGATAATTACTATGTCGCGTTTCCGTTTACGGGTAACCATAGTAAATTTAAAAGAATAGCCCATTCGGGCATTTAAACTTTAATTAATTTGTGCGAATTATATGATAAAACACACAAATTAATCGATAAACGGTAAACTACTTTAAAAAAGCAATAACTGCTTTTTCATATCCTTTGCAGTACTGGATATGATTTGTGCGTAACGAGTCTTTATAGCTAATACCGTCTACAGTTGCCTCGTGCATATTTACACGGTCCTGTACGGTTTGCCAAAGCCTTTTTTGTATGTACGGATTTTTATTGTTTTGCACAAAAGCATAAAACAACTCCGGTCGTTTTATAAAGATGTCATAAAAATAATCATCTGTACTCATCACCACGGTTTCACCTATAGGATTAGAAGCATCGGCCATTTTGTTAGTATAAATCTGGCCCGCAACATACATATAAAAAGTCAGGTTCTCGCTTTGCTCTTTTAACGACGACAGTACACCTGTAATTTCCATAAGGTCTCCCATTGTAGCATACTCGTCATAATGATTGGCTACCAGTTCATCAAGGTTTTTCCTGTTAGACTCAAAGTACGAAAGCTTTTCATCTGGAGTAAGTTTAAAGAACTGTGTTTCCTCCAGCGTACAAAACGGCTTTACGTCCATTTCGTTATCAGTAATAATAACCTCAAAAAGCTTTAGCTTATCGCCCTCTACCCTATAATGAAAGCTCTTGCCCCACTCGCTTCCTTTTTTAAAGTAAATCTTATCCATAGGATAGATATCAGAAACAAATACGGTTGCCACCTCATAATTATCGTAACCAAAAAGATTATTAGCCGATCCGTCAGGATTCAGCTGAATATTGGTAGTATAGCCTCCCATTTGCGGGCAATGGCATGAGTAACTTTTATTAGCAAATAAAATCTTATTGGTAACATCGCTTACCCCCTTCGACTCGTCTTTGGCATTCGGTACATCGGCTACTCTTATAAGTTCGGCCCTGTGTCCGTTAAGGTCAAACGAAAGTATGTTGTTTTTAAGGTAAATTCTTTCTTCAAGAGTACCCTCCAGTGTGGTGTAAGATATATAAGGTTCGGCATCTTTTTGTATAAGCATTCCCTGCTCTCCTTCAATACCGTAATATATCTTTATAGGTGTTTCTGCCTGGTCTGGTGCTGCCTTAATAACAACACTGTTTATTCCTTTAAGGAATTTAGACGAAGCGAATGGTGAACGGTTTGTTTTTAGTGAATCTACATACTCTTTAGGCACCCATACTCCATTGTATGGCTGAAGGCTAATAGTATATTCTACCTGTGGTACCACAGGCACGATTTCCGCGGTATGCTTGGGTTCCTGCTTGCAACCCACCAAAAATAGCATTACGGAAAACAGTAAAAGGGGCATCTGTTTCATTATAAGGCGGTGGTTTTTAGCTAATTATGCTCGCAACGAATGTAGTAAAAAAACTCTTTGTAAGAAACTAAATATTAAATTTTTATTTATATGTTGATTTTTCCTACATAATATGAGACTTAAATAACGAAAAAGGATTTTTAGTAAGAATCTTCTACGTTTTTTACATAGTCTCACAAGTTTCACCTATCAGATTTTAGATAAAAAACACGACGAAATGCATATTTTTTCGCTGAAATGACGTTTTTAAGGAAAAATGACAAAACTGAATGAAGCAATACAAAACATGAAAAGATTGCTTCGTACCTCGCAAGGACTGTAACACCTGCTTACTGAGTAGTGAACCTACTCCTTCTCTACTTTAAATACAAATGGGAAAATTACAGCCAACACTAAAGCATATGCGGCAAACGTAAACCAAATGCTTTGCCAGTCGCGGATACCGTTAGCGGTAAAATGATCTACTACCCATCCGCTGGCAAGTCCTCCCACAAAAGCACCAAGTCCGTTTGTCATAATCATAAACAATCCCTGTGCACTGGAGCGTATAGTTGGATCGGCTTCTTTTTCCACAAACATCGAACCTGATATATTAAAGAAATCGAAAGCCATACCATATATAATCATCGAAAGGACAAGCAGGTACAGTCCGTCATCAGGATTACCAATGCCAAACAGCCCGAATCTGAATACCCACGCCAGGATACTGAAAAGCATTACCGTTTTAATACCGTATTTCTTTAAGAAGAAAGGAATCAGTAGTATAAAAAAGGTTTCGGAAACCTGAGAAATAGAAAGCAGTAAATTAGGGTGTTTAACCCCAAACGAATCGGGATAGGCACTTTTAAAATCATCCAGAAACGGACCGCCAAAAGCATTTGTTATTTGTAATGCAGCCCCTAACAACATGGCAAAAATAAAGAAAACTGCCATTTTGCGTTGTTTAAACAACACAAAAGCATCTAAGCCCAGAGAGGACATAAGGCTTCTTTCGGTTTGCTTTTGCAATGGTGGCGAAGGTGGCATGGTAAAGGCATATAATCCTAAAAACAACGATGCCGATGCCCCAACATACAACTGGCTGGCACTTTGGGTCCATCCCAAAAAATCTACCGCCCACATGGCTGCAATAAAACCTACCGTTCCCCACACGCGTATTGGCGGAAAATCGGTAACTATGCTGTAACCCTTTTTCTCCAGTACATTATAGGAAACCGAATTGTTTAGTGCAATGGTAGGCATATATACACATGCATTGAAAAGCATAACGATATAAAACCAAAAATAATCGTGTACCGTTGTAGCATAAACAAGTAATAGCGCCCCAGCCAAATGGCAAAGTCCTAAGAGTCTTTCGGCGTTAATCCATCGGTCGGCAACAATACCTAAAAGTCCGGGCATAAATAATGAGGCTATACCCATAGTGGTATATACTCCGCCTATCTGAATACCGCTAAATCCTAACGTGGCACCCATATAGTTACCTAACGAAATTAACCACGAACCCCATATAAAAAACTGCAGGAAGTTCATAAGCACCAGGCGGCTCTTAATACCCATATATGCAACATATTAGTTTAACACAGCCGTAAAACTATCAAAAAAGTTGAAATGTAAGGAAATATGTAGGTTAAGCTTTTTATTAATTTAAAATTTAAGCTTACTTCACACAAAATCAAAATTGTATATATAACAAAAATCCCTGCATGGTGCAGGGATTTAAATATTATTATATATCTATGTTTATGACAATAACCTTCTGTTAACCGGAAGCCAGTAAAGTATTATAAAAGTTATACTAAACATTATTTTTACTCCCATACTAACATAAGAAATTATGAGAGATGGCCCTTCAGGAAGATTGCTGGTAAGATTTGGAATATTAATGGTAAGATTAGTATAAAGATATAGGCCTATACTCAGTATTGCTACAACAGTATAAATATAAAGTCCTATGAGCTTTTTCTTTAACATTAAAATGGCTCCAGTAAGTTTTGTTGCCGAAAATAATGCCCCTAAAACTATTAGCCATACAGAATATTCAAGTCCTATGCCTGAAAGTGCCACAATACTAAAAGGTAAACCTAGAAGGTTAAACCCCATTACAATTATAGTAAGTATACATAATACTTTAAGAAAAGTATCTTTGGGCTTTACCATCGTTTCAAAAGCTTCAAAGCCTTCAGATTGTTTTGTGTTGCAAACATGGCAGTAAGTTGCATCATCCGTTAGCATATTACTGCATTTTAAACATGGTTTCATTGGTGTGTTTAATTGGTTATCTGATGGCAAATATAAATTGTTATATTTATAAAAGCTAAACCATCTTATTAAACACTTTATCTTACTTTTATTCCTTTCTCTGTATACACTTATATGGCTATATTTACCTTAATTATGAATCCGAGTTTTATAAAGTAAAAATATAATCAACACAAACTAATGAAACCTACACGCCTTTTTACACTACTGTTTGCAACCGCATCTTTATTAACCGTTACCGGATGTATAGAGGATCCCGGCTATGGGAAAAGCTTTAACGAACAAAGAATAAAGCTGGGAGTACCTACCATTAAGTTTGACATGATTACACATGGCGGAATGGTATGGGAAGTAAGAAATGAAGATGAAAAAACCGGATCGTATCATGCTTCAAAGATTATCTTTCCCATGGGCGATAACAAAACTGAACATTTAGAAACCGACATCTTTAGGCGTAAACTTAATAAGGACATCTACGAGCAACTGGCTTACAGTGCTCATTTTTCTAACGACAGTACCGTTTCTTTTGAAGTAATAAAACCTTACTACTTTAAAGGCCCTAAAAGTGAAATGGAAAAAACCGCAACAGGTGAAACCAAGTCTTCAAGTATTACTGACAAAAAAGAACTAACCCTGCAACAAGCCGACAGTATACTTGAGAACTGGGCATTAAGCCGCATTAAAAAAGAAGGCGTGGTAAGCCATAAACATATGCAGAAGTAACCATAAAATAAACACACCTTTAAATGAACCTAAAATTACTTATCTCGTTAAAGTTTATTGCCACTATACTGTTTTTAGGAATAGCTGCATTTTGTTATTATAATACTAGTAAGAATGAAGAAGCTGTTGAGAATGTAAATACTATATACAGGCAACAGGACAAATTCAGGGAGCTAGAAAAGGTAATGTCACCAAGCGACAGTACAGGTATAGTAAAACTACATGCACTAATGGAAGAAAACAGGCTTGAAATAAAAAGACAAATAGAAATTGCCGATTCTATACCTGATTTCTTTTATTCAATGTGTCTCTATGTATGCCTTATTGCGGGTAGCGCTATAGTATCTTCATTAGATAATAAAATAGAACAGGAAAAAAAGACTATAAATGATAACGGTAAAATGCTATAAACCATGAAAACACTTACCAGAATACTTACTGTGCTGCTAAACCTTTCTGTACCGTGGCTTTTACCCATACTGCTTGTTTTTTTATGCTTCTTTATTTATGGATCAGGGGCCGTTGGTGCCGAAAGACTCGAAAAACAAATGTTTATCTGGCAGGGAATTTACCTCCTTATAGGAATTATCCATTTGTTTTTGGTTTACAAATTCATCGATTTGCTTACACGAACACAAAAAATCGTGATGGTTGCTGTTTTAGCAGCATTGTACGGCTTTTTCCTTATTAATTTTATGATGAGTTAGATAAAAATTTTGTGTGAATACTAAATTTTACCATAAATTCGCTCCGTTATAAAAAACTAACTTTTCCCAACTATGAAACTAAAACAAATTGCGGCGTTTTGCCTTCTTGTAGTATTTGCTGCCAGCTTTACCGGTTGTAAAGCCAGTGCCAGTGCAAGCGTAGGTACTAAGAGTGCCAGAACAAACAGTAAACCACTGCCTCCCGGACAGGCTAAAAAAATGAACGGCGACAAGAGCGCTAAAAAATATGCCCCGGGCCATAACTAAACAGACTTATACATTTAACTCCGCCATTTGGCGGAGTTTTTATTTATATCCACCAATACTTGTTTGAATTGCATAAGTTATTGTTTGAATTTTGCAATTCTGCCTATTTCTCCCTAAACTAATTTTACAAGGCATCTATAAACATCCCGATTTTAAAGACAGCTACTGATATATTGATATTTAGTTAAATTTTAAAATTTGTTCAACGGGATTATCCTTTATAAATGCGTAACTTTAAAAATTACCAAAAATCCATCTATTAAATCTTTTTATGAGTACACAAAGCGTTAAGGCATATGGTACAGAAGCTGCCACTGCCGACTTAAAGCAATTAAACATTAACCGAAGGGAAACTACACCTAAAGATGTAGAGATTGACATATTATACTGCGGTGTATGCCACTCTGATTTACATACGGCACGTAATGACTGGGGCGGTACTGTTTACCCTGCCGTACCGGGACACGAAATTTTAGGGCGCGTTACTAAAGTGGGTAGTGAAGTAACCAAATTTAAAGTAGGCGATCTTGCCGCTGTGGGCTGTATTGTAGACTCATGCCGTGAGTGTGCCAGCTGTAAGGAAGATTTAGAGCAATATTGTATTCCGGGGTTTACAGGTACTTACAACGGTAAAGACAAACACCTAAAAACACAAACCTTTGGAGGATACTCTGAAAAAGTTGTGGTAGACGAGCATTTTGTCCTTAGAGTACCGGAAAACCTTGACCTTGCAGGAACTGCTCCACTACTTTGTGCAGGTATTACAACATGGTCGCCATTACGCCACTGGAATGTAGGCCCTGACACTAAGGTAGCCGTTGTAGGACTTGGCGGACTTGGCCACATGGCTATTAAACTGGCTAATGCACTAGGCGCTAACGTTACCCTTTTCTCAAGGTCTCCGGAGAAAACTCAGGATGCACTTGACCTTGGCGCACACGAAGTGGTTATTTCTACAGATAAAGCACAAATGAAAAGTGTGGCAGGTAAGTTTGACGTTATTATAGACACCGTGCCTTATGTACACGATCTTAATCCGTATGTTGGTACGCTGGCAGTAAGCGGAACTATTGTAGTGGTAGGATACCTGGGCGGGCTTGAGCCGTTACTTAATACCGTACCTATGATTATGGGAAGAAAATCAGTAGCCGGTTCGGTTATTGGTGGTATTGCCGAAACACAGGAAATGCTTGATTTTTGCGGAAAGCATAACATCACTTCTGAAGTTGAGGTTATTAATATACAGGATATAAACGAAGCGTATGAGCGCATGCTGAAAAGTGATGTTAGATACCGTTTTGTTATCGATATGGCTTCTTTAAAAGCCTAATTTTGCATCTGTACTTTTGAAATGAAAAGCCCCGCATTGCGGGGCTTTTTTACAACTTTAAGATTATGACCTTAAGGCCATTAATTATTACGGCATATACTATTTGCCTGATTTATTGACAGCATACAATCCGCCGCCAAACAAAACGATTGCAAGCCCCACATATATAAAGCCCTGCGTTTGTCCTGATTCGTTTGAGGCGTCAATCTTGATACCTAAAAAATTAATTTCTTTAGTACTGTCGGCTATCTTATTTACGCCTATATACCCCACTCCCAAGCTAATCACAATCAATAGTATACCTATTATTTTTGATGCATTCATTTCTTTTTATTTTTTAAGGTTTCTCTAATTTAATAAGAATAATTGTAATGAATGTAAGTCTAAACAGGAATTAAGTTTTTTTTAGTATATGAGATGATAACACAATCCCTGAGATTTCTCTCTCCGGTCGAAATGACAAAAAAGATAACTTGATATTATCTGGTTATAAACTTTAAAAAACTTAATTTTATAAAAAAAAGAATATGAGTGTATCAGCATCCATTGGCTTTGGCCTCTGGAAAGAGCAGTCCTTTTCAGAAATTATAAAACTACTTCTTGCTAATGGTTGGGAAGCCAGCTATCATGGCCGTATTAACTATAGTGTTAACGACTATAATTATCTGAATGCTGAAGCAGACCAACTGGATGAAGTTTTAAAATTACTGGATAAGGAAAGTTCAGACTCACCTTCAATAACACTCATTAATACAAAAATTAAATCAGGGGGAGAACTATTACACCATAGGAACAGTAACTTCAGTCACTTTTCCTTAACCCTTAGCGTGAACAGGATTGTTGATACCACCACAAACCTTACCGACTTTAAACTATACCTTGAACAACTGCAATGCCTTATACCCATTAGCCAGTTAGTGGAATTTAACGAAATAAAATAACCCTCTTCCCATATTGAGTGAAGCTAAGCCTTAGGTCTTTTTGAGATTTCTCTCTTCGGTCGAGTGACAAAAAGATTACTTGGTAGTACCTCCACGTAATAACATACCACCCCGCCTTACAGGCACCCCTCCAAAGGAGGGGAATTCAAAGTTTAAAATAATTACCTCTCCAATATTTCATCAATCATACCGAAAGCCTTAGCCTCTTCGGCTGTCATCCAGTAATCGCGTTCGGCATTTTTGCTTATGGTTTCATATTCCTGTCCGCTGTGCTTAGCGATTATCTGGTATAACTCCTCCTGAATTTTAAGCACCTGGCGTATGCTTATATCCATATCGGCAGCCGTACCCTGTGCCCCGCTTGAGGTTTGGTGAATCATAACACGGGCATGTTTTAATGCCGACCTCTTTCCTGCTGCTCCCGCACACAATAATACCGATCCCATAGACAGGGCTACTCCTGTACATATCGTTGCCACATCGGGGGTTATATACTGCATGGTATCATAAATACCAAACCCTGCATATACCGATCCGCCCGGAGAGTTTACATACAACTGAATATCCTTTTTGGCATCCAGTGATTGTAAAAACAATAGTTGAGCCTGTATGATATTAGCATTACGTTCTTCTACCTGTTCCCCTAAAAAGATAATCCTGTCCATCATTAGTCGGGAAAAAACATCCAGTTGGGTAATATTTAACTGGCGCTCTTCCATAATGTAGGGCGTTAGGGCTTTAGGGCTTGCATAAGCCTCTGCCCTGCTTATGTACTTATCTACATACAGGCTGTTTATCCTGTGATGTTTTACCGCATAATTGCGAAATTCTTTTTTGTCCATAACTGTTCGTTTTTTGTTGAGATTAAAGCATAAATATCCTGCACCGCTACTAACAGGGTGCTTGTTTGATTGTGATTAAAATTGGAATGGTTTTATCCGAAGAAGCTCAATACCTTCTTCCTGAAAGAGGCATAGCGGCCAGCAGTAAATATATGGTGCGACACCTGCTCTATTTCCTCACGCAGCTTTTGACGGCCGTACTGCTTTGCTGCCACAGTTGTTTTTTGCTGCCATTTAAGATTATCGGCAAGTTGAGGTTCCAGTATGAGCCTGGCCTCAAAAAGTACCCTGTCTTCATCGCTTAGGCTACCGCTTAGGTACTGCTCTGTAAGTATCGTATCATTCCATGAAGTCTTCATACTGCAGCGATTTAGATTTTACGGTATCCTTTACTTTTTCAAGGCATTTATACTTTTGTGCCGTAGCCGAACGGCTTCCTGAAAAGCCAAACCTGTTGGCAAGCTTCTCCATATCCAGCTTTTCATAATAAAAAGCCGAAAGCAGTTCCATACATTTTTTTCCGGTGGTGCTAAGCAGTTTCATCAGCCTTGAAGAAACAGCCTCGGTATATTCATAAGCATTATCGGGTAAAACGGCCTCACCATCGGTAACCATAGTTAACTGGTTAAAGCGTTTGCTCCATAGATGGCGGGCAATACCTAACAGGTATCCCGACTCGTTTGTAACCTCAACACCCTCATAGCTTTTTTCCATATAGACTATAAGAGCATCGTGAAAAATATCTTTTGCCTCATCGAGCGAACCGCCCATTTTACCTACATACCCTGCTACTGCAGGAAACGCCTTTATATATAGCTCTTCCAACACCTCTTTTCGGGTTACAGGTTCTGTTATTGTATCATTTTTTGCAATCATAACACAAGCGTTTATATATAAGTGCCAAAAATGAGGCAGATATCACCATAAAAGTACTTCTTTTTTAAAAATATTTATAAACAGGTTACTGTTTACCCTCTTTCGCCCTTTCATTTATAGCCCAGCTTGCCATAGCATCAATAACAGGCATTAGCCCTTTGCCCGACTTACTCAGCGTATAGGTCACGTAAGGCGGTACTACCGGCTTGGCTTTTCGTATTACAAGTCCGTCGCTTTCCAGCTGCTTTAAATGCTGTATAAGCACTTTTTCGGTTATGGCAGGAATAGCCCTTTTTATTTCGCTGTAGCGAATAGGCCCTTTAGAAAGATGATAAAGTATAATAGGTTTCCAGTAGTTTCCAATTTTTTCCATTACATAGGTAACAGGGCAAATATCAAGCGCATACTGCTTGTTTTCCTGTATTACAGAGGTCTCTTTAATTGCTGTCATAGATACATACTTTAGGGTAAGTACTTGTATAAAAGTAAGTACAAAAGTAACTTTGTTTCAACAAATAAAAAAGTAAAATCATGAAAATAACAGTAACAGGATCATTAGGAAATGTGGCTAAGCCTTTAGCCGAATCATTAATTGCCAAAGGACATGATGTAACCATTGTGAGCAGCAGTGCCGACAGAAAGCAGGATATTGAAAAACTGGAAGCTAAAGCAGCAGTAGGTTCGGTTAACGATACGGCATTTTTAACCAATGCCTTTACAGGAGCCGATGCCGTTTTTGTAATGACTCCACCTAACCTTGGCGGTACCAACGTAGTGGCAAATACTACAGAGGCAGGTAAAAAACTGGCTCAGGCTATTAAAGATTCAGGTGTAAAACGTGTAGTGATGCTTAGCAGTATAGGTGCCGACAAACCAAGTGGTAACGGACCAATAGCCGGATTACATAACATTGAGAATATGTACAATAAAATTAGCGGCGTAAACTTCACTTTTGTGAGGGCAGGTTTCTTTTACTACAACTTCTTTAATGATATTCCGCTTATTAAAAATGCGGGTATTACAGGTGCTAACTATGCTGCCGATATTAAAATGGCAATGGTACACCCAAGGGACATTGCTGCCGTTGTAACGGAAGAGATTACAGACCTTAACAGCACAAACAAAATACGCTATGCAATAAGCGATATACGCACTCCGCAGGAAGTGGCTGCCGTTTTAGGTTCTGCCATAGGGAAGCCGGAACTGCCATGGGTACAGTTTACCGACGAGCAGCTTATTGAAGGGATGACACAGGCAGGCCTGCCGCTGGATATTGCCGAAATGTATACCGATATGGGACGTGGTTTAGGCAACGGCCATATACAGGAACATTTTAATACCACCGATGGTAAGGCTACAGGAAAAATTAAGCTTGAGGAATTTGCCAAAGAGTTTGCTCTTAAATTCTAAGTTGGTTTTTATTAAAAGCTAAAGCCCCTTAAAGGGGCTTTTTAGTTATATGTAAAATACCTTTTATTGGGTATTTTTTTTGTACCAATGTTTAGTAATTTTATAACAACAAATTTTAAACCAGTCAGTTATGAAAAATGTTTATTTAATTACATTGCTGTTGTTAATGCTTATTTCCTGCAAAAAAACTACAGAAGCTGCAGATTCTGTTACTGAAACGTCAGGAGAAGTTACCGAAATGAGCATTGATGAAATGAAAGCTGCAGTTACTTCCGAATATGGAAAAGTTGTTGAAAATGAGGCCGATATTGAAACCGACCAATCTGCCATAAATCAGGTAAGGCTTATACAAAACGGAGGCGACGGATGTGGCAGCAGGCCAGGCTGTGGTAAATATGAATATCTGAAAAATATTAGTACAGATAAACGTATAAGAGCCACAGTAAAAACTACATGGATGTATAATAATGAACAACGCTCAGAGACTAAAGTTTATGAAACCGACCCGGGGCAGGAAATTTCGCTTGGATGTACAGCATGGTGCAGCAGCATGGGTGGCAGGCAGGACTTTAGGAGAAGTATTGTAGGGGCAACTTATTTAAATTAAAATTTTCTCTGTTACACAGCCGCCTTACAGGCGGCTTTTTATTTATTATCGATGTAATGCTTTAATTTATCTGTAAAACACTGATTTATACTATTTTTCATATTAAACTGTTATAGTATTACCAACATAACACTATAGCATTATGATAGTTAACAACCTTACTAAACCACTTTTACTTATTTGCCTTGCTTTACTAAGCTGTGGCAAAAAGACCGAAGATAGGCTTGTACCAAACCCTGAGGCTTCTTTAACTCCGGCAGCAGAAACGGAAGCACCTGTTACTACTGCAAGCTATGATACACTTGCCAAAACCATTCATGTTTATGTGGCCTTATGTGATAATAAATATCAGGGAATTGTACCCGTACCAAAAGCTATAGGCAACGGGCAGGATCCTGACAATAATCTATACTGGGGCTGTGGTTATGGCATACGCACTTATTTTAAAAAGAGCACCAAATGGAAACTACTTAAAAAAGAGAAAAAAGATTCATTGATTATGGAAAGGCTGGTATTTAAACATACCTCAAAAAACTACTACCTGATAGCCGATGCCTATAACGGTAAGCACATAAAACAATGTACTAAAGACTTTTTAAACAGCAGCTGCGGCAAACTGACAGACACACTTACCATAAACAACACCATCTTAGGGATAGCAGGAAATTCAGGGCTTGTGGCATATATAGGCCACGACGGCTTAATGGATTTTCAGTTGTATGAAGATTACACCAATACTGATAGTAAACGGCGTAATGTAATTATACTGGCCTGTGTGAGTAAAAGGTTCTTCGGGCCACACTTACAAGAGGCAAATGTAAATCCGTTAGTATGGACTACAGGGCTTATGTGTCCGGAAGCCTACACCCTTCACGATGCAATAACAGGATATGTAAACGGTGAGAACAATACTCAAATACGCCAACGGGCAGCTCAGGCCTACAACAAATACCAGAAGTGCGGAGAAAAAGCTGCCAGAAATTTACTGGTTACAGGTTGGGAATAATTTTTATATTTATGACAGCCAAATCTTACCGTTATGAGCTTTATACTATTAACTTCTTTCCTTATAGTTTGTATACTGGGAACAGAGTATGCATATTGGGCAGAAGCTCATAATAAAAGTTTTACTAAAACAACTCATTACTTACCTGTTAAGGCGTTTATTACCCGTGAATCGCCACTAAAGGAAATTTGCCATTTCATGTTGCTTTATATTTATTTATGGATTATAGTTGCCTCGGAAATACCAATACAGGACTATACAGATCTTATGTGGCTAATTCCGGTACTATTTGTATTTGCCTCTCTCTTGGTTGACACCACCCTTTCAGTAATAATAAAAAACAATTACAGCCTTCTTATAGTTCAGTCTGTTGAAAGTGTAATTGTATTGCTACTGTGTTATTATTTCTTTTTTTAAATCAGGTAATACCATGTTTAAATATCTTATAATATTAGTTATTGTGCTTTTTATAGTTGGTTTTACTGCCCAGTATTATGACAAGTTGAAAAACTTTGATAAAAAGTGGTCTCCATTAAAAGAGCTTTGCCTTATACTGTTGTGCTGCCTCTTTTTACTGTTGGTTTTTTATATAATTGTTCCGTTACAGGACATGAGCTTGTTTGTTTTTATCATACCATTTTCATTTATAGCACTCTTTTATGTTTTGGATATGATTCTTGCTTCCAAAATAAAAAACCGTAAACAACTATTTATCATACAAAATATTATTTCCTTATTGCTTATAGTAGTAGCCTTAGATCTTTCAGGAATATTGACAATTTTTAACTTAAGCCTTTTATATGAAAAGCTATTTTAAATCATTAGCAAAAGACCGTTTTCTTATACCTTTCCTGTTGTTTGGGGTAATACTTAACCTGTTTTGGTTTTATATTTTTGGTGAGCTGGAAAATACAATCTTTAAAAGATCTCTTATTTTTTCCTATTTAAGCTATAGTATATTACCGGCACTACTTCATCAATACATGTTTGGCATAAGCATTTTGTCTTTTATAAGGATAAGTATCAGTTATTTTGTTTTCCTTATGCTTATAATTGCTAGTTTTCTTATACTTCTAAATACAGGTAGTTTTGTGATAGTCTATGCAGTTTTACTTTTAATTTTCATGCTGTTTATAACTTACTTTTTAGTCAGGTTTTTTAAAATTACCTTATCGCTGGTTTACTTAATAGAGCTTGTAGTTCTTTCCCTAATATCACTTGCCGTTATCCATATGCCCGACTATTCATGGTCTCATGATTTCGGATTACATCTTATTTTATCAATGGTAATGTTTACATTTACTTATCTGGCAGTAAAAAACCATAAACCCGTTTTAAAGGAAGCCGCGAAAAGTTGAATTCTTTAATTAAAAAACATCTCATGAAATGGAGTGTTGAAATATACTCTAGCTGTTAAAAATCTATATGCTTTACAAACGACAACTGGAAATTAATACCAGTAAAGCTTAATTCACCGTCGTCTTCGGTGTACATAAGTTTATTATTTACTAAAAAAGTTGCTGCCAGCGCCCAGTCATTTTTATGATATATTAATCCGCCACGCCCAAAAGCAGTTGGGTAAGCCTCTATTTTCCAGTCAGAAAGCAAATGCGGATCATTCCCTACATTTACACCTACTGTAAGGATACCTGTTGCCATCCATCGTTCATCAATTACCCAACTGTAAGCATATCCGCCATTAATACCAAACTGAACGTTTTTAAGACTGTTTTCTGTTTCCCATAACACTCCGCCGGGGTTTACCTTAAAAAAGTAAGCCCCTCCACCTAAAATAAAACTCCCTACAGATTTAAGCTGTATCTCATTTTGCTGAAAGGCTGCTTTGGCAGAAAACTTATCTCCCTTAAAAATGTAGGCAAACTCAGCACCTAAATTTCGCACATACATATCCGGATAAAGTGTTGTTTCATCCCCTTCTGCATCATTGTAAAAGCCTTTGTATTTCTGATAAAATAAATCTAAAACAAAATAGCGGCCGTAGTGATGTATCTGCAGGTCTGATGATTTGGTTTTACCTTTCCCGTCCTGTTCCAGAGGAGCTATACCAAAACTGTAACTAAAATTGATTACTGTATTTTTTATTGAAATACCCACCCCTGCCCTTAAAGGGTTATTAGGAATATAATCTTTTTCATCTTTGCCCAACTGTACGCTGCTTTGACTTAAAAACCCCGAAAGCATTACTCTTTGAGGGTAATCGGCTATATAAGCTGTGTCGGTTTTTACCTGCCCTAAAGTAATAGTGGGACAAAGGAGTAAAACAGCATAAATAAAGTTTCGCAAGGTCATTTAAGATAGTATATAAAAGCTTTTTACTAAACGGGGCAAATATACCATTAGTATTATGACATACAGATTAAGCAAATTTTATAAATGAAATTTTAAGGTTAAAAAAATAGATAAATTTTAATATGAGCGCATATTAAAAGCGAATAATCCAAACTAAGCGGGTTAGTATTTTAACCTGAAAATCAATTTTTAGCATTATATAGCAGCTTCTATATATATAATTTTCAAAAGGTTATATTGTTAACTTATCATAATCTCAAAAAAATTGCTTTATATCATATATTTTCATAATTTGCAATAAGCAATTAACAAACAGAAATGAGCAACATCACCCGTTTATTCGACTTCCCGTATCACCAACTGGAAAAATACAATTTACCCGATGCACTTGTTACCAAATATGGTGACGAATGGGTAAAAACATCTACACAGGAATATGTGGATAAAGCCAATGCTTTTTCGCGCGGATTATTAAGACTGGGCGTAAAGAAAGGCGACAAGATAGCTGTTATATCCTCTAACAACAGGACCGAATGGCACATTGTTGATATAGGCATACTGCAAACGGGAGCTCAAAACGTACCTGTTTACCCTACCATAAGCGAAGACGACCAGGAGTTTATCCTTAACCATTCCGAATCGGTTTACTGTATCGTTTCCGATCAGGAACTATATGATAAGATAAACTCTGTTAAGCATAAAGTAACAGGACTAAAAGAAATCTATTCCTTTAACCAGATAGAAGGCTGCAAGAACTGGAACGAAATTTTGGAATTGGGTAAAGACGAAAGCAATCAGCAGGAAGTGGAGGATATTAAAAACTCCATAACCGAAGAAGATCTTGCTACAATTATTTATACATCGGGTACTACAGGAAGGCCTAAAGGTGTAATGCTTTCACACAAGAATATTGTTTCGGATGTATTGATGAGTGCCGAAAGGGTTCCGTTTGAAGCAGGTAAAAACAGGTCGCTTAGCTTCCTGCCTATTTGCCACATTTATGAAAGAATGATACTTTACCTTTACCAGTACTATGGCGTAAGTACCTACTTTGCCGAGTCTATTGAAAAGGTAAGCGATAATATTAAAGAAGCTACCCCCGATGTTATTACGGCGGTACCAAGGCTTCTTGAAAAAGTATACGACAAGATTATTGCTAAAGGAAGCGAACTTACAGGCATAAAACGCAAACTGTTCTTTTGGGCTGTTGAAGTGGGCCTTGAGTATGAGCCTTATGGTGCTAACGGTGCCTGGTATGACTTTAAGCTGGCTATTGCCCGTAAACTGATTTTCAGTAAATGGAAAGCAGGGCTTGGCGGCAGGCTTGGACTTATGGTAAGTGGTAGTGCTGCCATACAACCAAGGCTGGCACGTGTTTTTGCTGCTGCTGAAATCCCCGTTATGGAGGGTTACGGACTTACAGAGACTTCACCCGTAATTGCGGTAAACGACCAGCGTAATGCCGGATTTAAGATAGGAACCGTAGGTAAACCGCTTAACGGACTTGAAGTTAAGATTGCCGAAGACGGCGAAATACTTTGTAAAGGCCCTAACGTAATGATGGGGTACTATAAGGATGAAGAGAAAACCAAAGAGGTAATGACCGATGGTTATTTCCATACAGGAGATATAGGCGAAATAGACAAAGACGGATTCCTGAAGATTACCGACAGGAAGAAGGAAATGTTTAAAACTTCGGGAGGTAAATATGTAGCACCTCAGCTTATAGAAAATGCCATGAAGCAATCCCGTTTTATAGAGCAGATTATGGTTATAGGCGAAGGTGAAAAAATGCCTGCTGCCTTTATACAGCCTGACTTTGAGTTTGTAAAACAATGGGCTTCCCGCAAAGGAATTTCAGTAAGCTCTAACGAAGATATTGCCAACAATAAAGAGATACACGACAGGATACAGGAAGAAATTAACGATGTGAACAAGAAATTCGGTCACTGGGAGCAGGTTAAGAAATTTGAGATAACGCCCGAGGTTTGGTCGGTAGACGGAGGAGAAATGACTCCTACCCTAAAACTGAAACGTAAGGCCGTTAAGGAAAAATACCAGAAACTGTATGACAAGATATACCGCACCGAAGGTGACAGGTAAAAACAAAAGCTGCTTTAGGGCAGCTTTTTTAAATAAATAACAACATGAAAAAACTCATTTATATACTTCTGCTTCTGCCCTTTGCTGCTATGGCACAGGAAGTTCCTTCCGTTAACGGCTACAAAACCTTTTTAGACAATAAACAGGTTGATATTACGCATTATTTTATTGATCCTGATAATGTGGCCGACATACGCACCGATAAAAACACAAAAGATATATATATAACACGAAAGGAACAGACCGAACTTGTTTGTCTTGCAGATATTTTAAACGAGCTTGAAAAAAACGGAACAACCGCTGTTATTAAAGTAAACGACAGCCTCATTGAAAAACCCGAAACATACTATCTGGAAAATAATGCCATATCTCGTGTTGATATAGAAAAAAGTTCAGGAGTAGGTCATATGAATAATCCAACTATTATACACATTACCACTAAGAATAACAGGAAAGAGTAACCAATGCAACTACCCAGAGGAATAACAGGTTTTAATATTCAAACCAGCAACACCTTTTTTACAAAAGAGAATGTAAAAGAGTTTTTATCAGGTTTAACCTATCCGTTTATTATTAAAGATATTGAACAACCACATCACACAGCAAATTACTTTAGAATTACCATAATCAACACTCAAGGTAATAGTCCCTATATCATGCTGGTACATGAGTGCTTTCCTTTTGCTTCTATTATACAAACTGATAGTCCTAAACAAATTACTTCTGCTAATTTTATCGCTATACCAAACGATTTCAAAGAAAGTATTACTGCCCTTACATTTTTAGAACCTGAAATACTACAACAGGAAGTCAATCAACAACACATAGCAAATCTTGGAAAAACAGAGATAAACCAAATTGAATATTGGCAACCCCAATCACTCGGAGAAATTATTTTTAATCATTACGATTAATTATTAATTTTACTCTTAATTACTATTTGCATGCTACCTTACAAACATTACACAATAGAATCACAATTAAGCACAGAAGAAATTATTAACAGGCTTAATCGGCTTACCCAAAACAGTGACTTTGATGATTCCTCTCAAAAAAAGAAAAGATACTTTACCGGTGCAATTACAGATAACTCGTTTAAAATAATACAAACATCGGGCAATATTGAAAAGGGCATCGTAAAAGGCATCATAACCCAAAATCAAAATTACAGCATTATAAAATTCAACACAAAACCATCTTCAGGCCTGCTAACCATGTTGTTTTTCATTTTAGGTTCGCTTACTGCTTTTATAATAAGTGGCGACAGTTTAAAAAGCATATTCTTCAAAACAGCGGGTCTTTTATTTTTGGTAATCATCTTCCTTTGGGATTTTTACAACTCATCCAGTGTACTTAAAAAGAATCTTGTAACGCTTTTTACTCAGGAAATTAAGGAACAATAAAAAAAGACAGTAAGTTTTGTTTTTCCCGTTTTAAAATAAATAGTTATTTTCGTCGGCTACAAACCAGTACCACACTAATTTTTAAAATGAAGAAGACCTTATTACTGCTGTTAGTAATGGCAGCTACATTACAAAGCTGCTATCAGAAACCGGAAACCATTGCCAATAATGATATAGACCCTAAGCTAAGGGAAACTATAAAAGCCAAGAACGACAGCCTTTTTGAAGCACTGTCTGACAGTAATTCCAAAGTACTGGAAAAACTGGGTTCAGAAAAATTCAACAAATTCCTTGTAGCAAAGCTAAACGGTGTTATATGGCCTTTTAGAAAAGGCTACCTTACTACCGATCATGAAGTGTATGAGGAATTTCATAACAAGCATACAACAGTTCCCGATAATTCAACCATAATATCGGCAGCAAACGGCTATACGCTTACTTTTCAAAACGAGGCTAAGGAAACTTATGTATCCCTGTTAACGAGTTCCTATATGGGCATAGACGATTACCTTATTACAGTAATTTACTGTAAAAGAGGTAACGACTGGAAAATAGAGGAAATTACGGCGGGACTTTTAAGTGTTTATGGTAAGAATGCCGCTCAGTCATACGCACTGGCTAAGGAATATTATGAAAAAGGTTATGAATGGGATGCTTACCAACAGCTTAATATAGCAAGACAATTACTGGAACCTGCCCAAAAGCTTATTAAATATCCTGAGGAGGAAGAAATAATAAGGGATTATGAAAGCATGGATAATAAAATAAACAGTACCTATACTATGCCTCAGCCTATAGAAAGCATTAACACCAAGCCAATTATACAACAACTGGCAGTAGTTAAAAATGCCGAAGGTATTTTTCCGCTTATCAGTTACACAACACAAATAAGACTTAGTGATTCTGTTTCACTTAACAATGAGCTGAAAAACATTAAAGCTGAAGTAAAGGAAAAATTCAAATGGATAAACTTTAAGCAAAAGTACATTTACTACCGTGCCTATAATGTTAGCGGCAACGGACTACTAGAAGACAGTTATACTTTTACCGAGAAGAATTAATAATGCTTAGCGAAAAGGAAAACACCCGTATAAGTAAGTTTTTAAGCTTGGTGCTCAGGCACCAGCCGGAACATATTAACCTTAGCCTTAATACCAATGGTTGGGCAAAAGTTGAAGAGCTTATAACGCTTTCGGCAAATGCAGGGGTTGTTTTCTCTTTTGATGAACTAAAACATATTGTTGAAACCAATAATAAAAAGCGCTTTGCCTTTAATGAGGACTGTACGTTAATACGTGCCAGTCAGGGGCATTCGGTAGCCATAGACAGCGGTTATACCGCACAGGAACCGCCCGAAGTTTTGTATCATGGTACCGCTATCAAAAACCTTGATTCTATACTGGCAAACGGACTTAACAAAGGCAACAGGCTACACGTACACCTTAGCTCAGATAAGGCTACAGCAGTAAATGTAGGCAGCCGTCACGGTAAACCTGTAGTGCTGGAGGTAATGGCATTGCAAATGCACAAAGACGGATTTCATTTTTATCTTTCAGACAACAAAGTTTGGTTAACCGATAGTGTTCCTGTAAAGTATTTAAAAATGCCTGCCCTGTAAAAGTGCTTTTTTAGTATTTTTATAGTAATAAAAACCTTACCATGAAAATATCTAACCTTCACGGATATATAGAAAGGCGTATTTTAATTAACTATACTGCCGATCCGAAGGTAATACAGAATCTGCTTCCCTACCCTTTCAGGCCTAAACTGCAAAATGGTAAAGCTATTGTGGGTATTTGCCTAATCAGGTTAAAAAACATACGTCCTAAAGGATTACCACAGTTTATTGGGGTAAATTCTGAAAATGCTGCCCATCGCTTTGCTATAGAATGGGATGAAAATGGTGAAACGAAAGGAGGAGTTTATATACCCAGAAGAGATACCTCCTCTACCATTAATGCTATTGCCGGTGGAAGGATTTTTCCGGGCAAACATTATAAAGCTAAGTTTAATGTCTCGGAAGCGGGAAAACATTATGCCCTTAGTTTTACAAGCAGTGATGCCACTTTTATGAATATTGAGGCTAGCGAAACCAACGAATTTAATTCGGAGTCTATATTTGGCGATATGGAAACAGCATCAGCTTTTTTAAAAGGAGGCAGCATTGGTTACACACCATGCAATTCAGGGCTGGACAGTGTAATACTGGATACCTACACATGGCAGGTAAAACCCCTTGATATTACAAAAGTAGAATCGTCTTACTTTAACGATAAAAATCTTTTCCCCGAAGGATCAATACAGTTTGACAATGCCCTATTGATGCACAATATAGAGCATGAGTGGCGAAGTATACCAAAAACTATTTAAATGACTGAAAGAAAATTCAATTTTTACTCAAACAAAAAAAAGTATATTACTACTCCGCTTAGAAAAATATTTTTAATATTTTTTGTCACTGGTTTAGTACCGCTATCATTAATATTTTTTGAAGATTTAGTACTGGCTGTTCAGGTTTTATTAATGTCATTAGGTATTGGTATATCGTTTTTTTTGATCGCTATAGTATTACCTACCCTACTTATATACTATAATCATAAGAAATTTAATGAAGATAGTACATTTAATATCAGGTTAAGTACAGGTGAGTATTATTATTCGGATAAAAGCGGTGAACTGATTTTTAGAGATCGGGATATAAAAAAAGTAGTATTGTTTTTACCATATGCATTATATAAACATAGTTTTGCCCAAAACTCTGTATGGAATCAGATGTTTTATACTCTAATAATACTTAAAACAGGTGAAAGGATTGTTTTATCCTGCTTGATTTTCAATCAGGTTAACATATATCCTGATACTTATAAATATTTTCCTGAAGCATCCTTAACAAGTTCATGGAAAGTAATACGGCAACAGGTAACCTTTCCTAATGTAAAGAAAGGTTTGGCACCTGCTTCAAACAATAATCTGGATAAACACACGCCGATACCAGAGGCTTAGCAGCTCTGCAAAAATAACATTTACTTAACTGATAATATTCACGCATAATATTTAAGAATACCGCAGTATTGCGTATATTTAACTCTCCATATTAGGAGAGTTTTTTAATTTTAGATAAAATTATTTTAAATTTAATATGCATGCATAATAAATTTTCATTACCTTTGAGAAACCAATATATATGAAAGACAAAACTATAGATTACATCCTTAGGGCAACCTGGCAGGCAGTAGCAAGAATGTACAACGAAGAGGCAGGTAAATATGGTGCAACAATGTCCATTGGGTTTGCTTTGCTTTCCATAGACAAAGAGAAAGGAATTTCTTCTACGGCATTGGGCCCGCAAATGGGAATGGAGGCAACCAGCCTTACGCGTACTTTAAAATCAATGGAAGAAAAAGGACTTATTGTCCGTAAAAAAAATCCTGTAGACGGCCGTGGGGTTATTATTCACCTTACCAAACTGGGCAGGGAAAAAAGAGAACTCTCTAAGGAAGTAGTACTAAAGTTTAATGAGGCAGTAAAACAACGCCTGTCTCAACAAAAGCTGGATCACTTTGTTGAGGTGGCCGAAGTAATAAACGAGCTCATCTCAGAAAAGCAGATATATGCCGGCGAAGAGAATGAAGCAGAAAAAACAGTAACAAAATAATAAGAGATGAAACCGCCTTTACCGGGGCTGTTTCATTTTCACAAACAACTAAAATACATACTATAAAAAATGAAACGCACTATTAAAAAGGCGGCCGTAATAGGCTCCGGTATTATGGGATCAGCAATTGCTGCCCATTTTGCCAATATAGGTGTTGAGGTTCTTTTGCTGGATATTGCACCAAAAGAACTTACGGAAGCCGAAAAGAAAAAAGGGCTAACGCTGGACGATAAGGTAGTAAGAAACAGAATTGTTAACGAGCACCTTGCCAACTCCCTTAAATCGAAACCCTCCCCTATTTACCACCAGAAATTTGCATCAAGGATATCTACCGGTAATATAGATGACGATCTTCCTAAAATTGCCAATTGCGACTGGGTAATTGAAGTAGTTGTAGAAAGGCTTGACATTAAACAAAAAGTATTTGAACAGATAGAAAAATACCGTAAACCGGGAACACTTATCACATCAAATACCTCGGGTATCCCTATCCACTTTATGAGCGAAGGGCGCAGCGAGGACTTCCAGAAACATTTTTGCGGAACACACTTCTTTAATCCGCCACGATACTTAAAACTCTTTGAAATTATACCGGGTCCTAAAACTTCACAGGAAGTACTGGACTTTTTAAATAACTATGGTGAGCAGTACCTTGGTAAAACATCGGTAGTTGCTAAAGACACCCCTGCTTTTATAGGTAACCGTATTGGTATCTATGGCATTATGAGCCTTTTCCACCAGGTTAAGGAAATGGGCTTAACCGTAGAGGAAGTAGACAAACTTACAGGTCCGGTTATTGGCCGCCCTAAGTCGGCTACCTTCCGTACGGTAGATGTGGTAGGCCTTGATACTCTTGTACATGTTGCAAACGGTATTTATGAGAACTGTCCTAACGATGAGGTTCACGAACTGTTTAAAGTTCCGGGCTTTATCGACACCATGATGGAAAAAAAATGGCTGGGAAGCAAAACCGGACAGGGCTTTTACAAAAAAGTGGACAAAGACATCCTTTCTTTGGATTTAGACACTATGGAGTACCGCCCGCAAAAGAAAGCTTCTTTTGCTACCCTGGAGCTTACCAAAACTATAGATAAGCCTATAAACCGCTTTAAGGTGCTGGTAAAAGGTACTGATAAGGCAGGCGAATTTTACCGCAAGAACTTTACAGGTATGTTCGCTTATGTTTCTAACCGCATACCGGAAATCACCGACGACCTTTACAAAATAGACGATGCCATGAAAGCCGGATTTGGCTGGGAAAACGGTCCGTTTGAAATATGGGATGCCATAGGTGTTGAAAAAGGTATCGAACTTATGAAAGCCGAAGGGCTTGCTCCGGCAGCATGGGTTAACGATATGCTGGCATCGGGCAATACAAGCTTCTACACTGTAAAAGAAGGAAATACTTATTACTACGACATTGCATCAAAATCCCAGAAAAAAATTCCGGGTCAGGATGCATTTATCATACTTAACAACATTCGCGAAAGCAAAAAGGTATGGAGCAACAGCGATGCCATCATACAAGACCTTGGCGACGGTATCCTTAACCTTGAGTTCCAGTCTAAAATGAATACCATTGGCGGTGGTGTGCTTCAGGGCATAAACAAAGCCATAGACCTTGCCGAAAAAGAATATGACGGCCTTGTTATAGGTAACCAGGCAGCCAACTTCTCGGTAGGTGCTAATATTGGTATGATATTCATGATGGCTGTAGAACAGGAATATGACGAGCTTAATATGGCTATAAAAATGTTCCAGGACACTATGATGCGTGTACGCTACTCGGCTATACCGGTAGTGGTTGCCCCTCACGGTATGACATTGGGCGGAGGCTGTGAAATGAGCATGCATGCCGATAAGGTTGTGGCTGCTGCCGAAACCTACATCGGGCTTGTTGAATTTGGCGTTGGGGTTATCCCGGGCGGTGGCGGATCTAAAGAGATGGCGCTTCGTGCAGCCGACACATTCCGTAAAAACGACGTAGAACTTAACGTACTACAGGAATACTTCCTTACCATAGGTATGGCAAAGGTTTCAACTTCGGCTTACGAGGCTTACGATCTTGGTATCCTTCAGCATGGTAAAGACGTGGTTGTTGTAAACAAAGACAGGCAGATTGCCGAAGCTAAAAAACATGCTAAGCTTCTTGCCGAAGCGGGTTACACACAACCGGTGAAACGTAACGATGTAAAAGTACTTGGCAAACAGGCACTGGGTATGTTCCTTGTAGGAACCGACAGTATGGAAGCAGGACATTACATCTCTGAACACGATAAGAAAATTGCCAACAAACTGGCTTATGTTATGGCCGGTGGCGACCTTAGCGAACCTACACTGGTTACAGAGCAGTACCTTCTTGATTTAGAAAGAGAGGCATTCCTGTCACTATGTGGTGAAAGAAAGACTCTGGAACGTATTCAGCACATGTTAACTAAAGGGAAACCGCTTCGTAACTAATTATTTTGAATGCTGAATTATAAATTTTAAATGATTCGGCTAATTCAAAATTAAATTCAAAATCTAATAAAAATGAAAACAGCATATATCGTTAAGGCCTATCGTACTGCGGTAGGGAAAGCTCCCAAAGGAGTTTTTAGATTCAAACGACCTGACGAACTGGCCGCAGAAACCATTCAGTATATCATGAATGAACTTCCGCAGCTGGACAAAACAAGAATTGATGACGTAATGGTGGGTAACGCCATGCCGGAAGCCGAACAGGGCTTAAACTTTGCCCGACTTATTTCCCTTATGGGACTTTAAGGTTGAGGATGTGCCGGGAGTTACTGTGAACCGTTACTGTGCATCGGGACTGGAAACTATTGCTATGGCTACTGCCAAAATACAAAAGCGGAATGGCTAATTGTATTATTGCAGGCGGTGCAGAAAGCATGAGCTACATCCCTATGGGAGGTTATAAACCGGTACCGGATTACCAACTGGCTAAAAACGGCCATGAGGACTACTACTGGGGAATGGGACTTACTGCCGAAGCGGTTGCTAAAAAATACAATGTAAGCCGTGAAGACCAGGATGAGTTTGGCTATCAGTCACACCAAAAAGCACTGAAAGCACAGGCAGAAGGAAAATTTGACAAACAGATTGTACCTATTACAGTAGAGCAGGTTTATGTAGATTCTAATGGTAAAAGAGCTACTAAAAATTATACTGTAACAAAAGACGAAGGTCCGCGTGCCGATACTTCCGTTGAGGCACTTGGTAAACTTCGCCCTGTATTTGCTGCCGATGGTAGCGTTACAGCGGGTACTTCATCTCAAATGAGTGATGGTGCCGCTTTTGTAATGGTAATGAGCGAAGAAATGGTTAAGGAACTTAACCTTGAGCCTATTGCACGACTGGTAAGCTATGCAGCTGCCGGTGTAGAACCAAGAATTATGGGTATTGGACCTGTAAAAGCTATTCCAAAGGCTGTGGAAATGGCCGGATTGAAGCTAAATGACATCGAACTTATTGAGCTTAACGAAGCTTTTGCTTCTCAGTCGCTTGCTGTTATCCGTGAGCTTGGACTTAATAAGGATATTGTAAACGTAAACGGAGGTGCTATTGCACTAGGTCACCCATTGGGATGTACAGGTGCAAAACTGTCTGTTCAGTTATTTGATGAAATGAAAAACCGCGGAAGCAAATACGGTATGGTTACCATGTGTGTAGGTACCGGACAAGGGGCTGCGGGAATTTATGAATTAATGTAGCCCCCCATCCCCCAAAGGGGGAGTTTTAAAAATTACTAAAATATAAATATACGTATAACTAAAACCCTATTTACCCCTAATAGGTGTTCCCCCTCTGGGGGTTAGGGGGCAGATTATGGCTGAAGTAAAAGATATAACAAGAGGCGGTCAGTTTCTTGTAAAAGAAACAAAATGTGAAGATGTATTCACACCCGAAGATTTTTCGGAAGAGCAGGTTATGATGCGTGACACGGTTAAGGAATTTGTTGATCGTGAGTTATGGCCTCATAAAGACCGTTTTGAGAATAAGGATTATGCGTACACCAAAGAGTGTATGGAGAAGGCAGGAGAGCTTGGCTTTCTTGGTGTAGCTGTACCGGAAGAGTATGGCGGACTGGGGATGGGCTTTGTTTCTACCATGCTGGTTTGTGACTATATCTCGGGTGCTACGGGTTCGTTCTCAACTGCATTTGGTGCTCATACAGGTATTGGTACTATGCCAATTACCCTTTACGGAACTGAAGAACAGAAAAAGAAATATGTACCTAAGCTTGCCAGCGGTGAATGGTTTGGTGCTTACTGCCTTACAGAGCCGGGTGCAGGTAGTGATGCCAACTCAGGTAAAACCAAAGCGGTACTTAGCGATGACGGCACACACTATAAGATTACAGGACAAAAAATGTGGATATCTAATGCCGGATTCTGTAGCCTGTTTATTGTGTTTGCACGTATAGAAGACGATAAAAACATAACCGGATTCATCGTAGAGAATGACCCAAGTAACGGTATCTCTATGAACGAAGAGGAACATAAACTGGGTATTCGTGCCTCCTCTACCCGTCAGGTATTCTTTAACGAGACTAAAGTACCTGTAGAGAACATGCTTTCTGAAAGAGGCAATGGTTTTAAAATTGCCATGAATGCCCTTAACGTAGGCCGTATTAAACTGGCTGCTGCATGTCTTGATGCACAAAGAAGAACCATTTCGGGAGCGGTTAAATATGCTAACGAAAGAGTACAGTTTAACACTGCTATTTCAAGCTTTGGTGCCATACGTGCTAAACTGGCTGAAATGGCTGCCAGTGCTTATGCCGGAGAAAGTGCATGCTACCGTGCCGCAAAAAGTATAGAAGACCGTATTGAGGCTCGTGTAGCCGCTGGTGAATCACATCAGGATGCAGAGCTTAAAGGCGTTGAGGAATTTGCTATTGAGTGTTCTATCCTTAAAGTGGCGGTATCGGAAGATATCCAGAACTGTAGCGACGAAGGTATCCAGATATTTGGAGGTATGGGCTTCTCTGAAGATACTCCGATGGAAAGTGCCTGGAGAGATGCAAGGATTGCGCGTATTTATGAAGGAACAAACGAAATTAACCGTATGCTGTCGGTAGGCATGCTTGTTAAGAAAGCAATGAAAGGCCACGTAGACCTTTTAGGCCCTGCTATGAAAGTAGCTGAGGAACTTATGGGTATCCCATCGTTTGATAAACCGGATTACTCTGAGCTTTTTGCAGAGGAGAAGGAAATTATAGGTAAGCTTAAAAAAGCATTCCTTATGGTTGCCGGTAGTGCCGTACAAAAATACGGTCCGGATCTGGATCAGCACCAGCAATTACTAATGGCTGCTTCAGATATCCTTATCGAGATCTATATGGCAGAATCTGTTATCTTAAGAACAGAGAAACTAGCTAAGAACAAAGGAGCAGAAAACGTAAAAGAACAGATTGCTATGGCTCAGTTATACTTATACAAAGCTGTAGACACCGTAAATACTAAAGGTAAAGAAGGTATTGCTTCATTTGCAGAAGGTGACGAACAACGCATGATGCTTATGGGCCTAAAACGCTTCACTAAATATACCAATATGCCTAACGTGGTAGCCCTAAGGGAAACCATTGCAGCAAAACTGGTAGACGAGAACGCTTACATTTATTAATCACCACTAATGTAAAATGAAAATTCCGTTTTTAGTTTAGTTTGTTAAACCCCGCCAATGGCGGGGTTTTTAATTACAATAAAGCTACCTAAACCACTACAAACAAAAAAGCCGCTGCGAATGTATCGCAGCGGCTTCTTAATAACATTGTGTATTCTTAGTTCAGGGGCTTATTTCCTTTAAGAACATTAACCAATATCGCTATTAGTGCAACCAACAGCAGTAAGTGAATCAGTGCTCCTCCCACATGTACCACAAAACTTCCTAAAGCCCACAGTATAACTAGTACAAAAGCAATTATAAATAAAAGGTTTTTCATAGCAATTTCTCCCTTCTTATAATTATTTCATTGCATCAAGCTTGTCCTCAAGCCTTTCAGCTTCATCCTGATGTGTTTTCAGCGTAGGTAACATATCGGCGGCCCACATTCTTATATCTTCATCATTTGCTTTTTCGCTGGCCTTCTCCATCTTCTCTATTGCCTTCTCATGACCATCCACCATCATATCCACATACTTCTTATCAAAATCTTCTGCTTTCTCCTCACTTAGTTTGTTGTAAGCGTCTTTTCCGTCTTCACTTAAAGCTGTGGGCAGCGATATGTTTTTTGCTTCTGCTGTTTTCTTTAAATCTTCAAGAGCCTTTGTATGGTCGGTAATAAGCATTTCTGCATATTGCCTTACATCGGCATTTGTACTTTTTTGCTGTGCCAGTTTGCCCAGCTCAATTTCCTTCATATGAGTATCGGCTGCAAAAACAAGATAATCAGAGTCTTCTTCTTTAGCCTCGTTAGTATCGTCAAACTTTTCCTCGTTTTGGTCTTCTGCCATTTCGGTAGCGTCTTTTTCCTTATTGTCTTTACATGAAGTCATTCCGAAAGACAAAGTGAAAACAGCCATACCTAACAGCATTTTCCCTAAAATTGATCTCTTTTTCATATTCTTTGTTATTTAGGTTATTGGATTATCTCTTTTTGTATACTCCAAAATTAACACATAAAATATGACTAAATTGTTAGCGGTTTGCCAATTAGTGTTAGGGAAATACTAAATGTGATTTATACCTCTACTATCTCTTTCCTTATCTTAACCGCATAAGGTTTAGGAGTAATTTTCTTGCCGTAGAGGCGTGCGTAGACCTTAGTGAATTCGGCTCCGAAGTATAGTATTATTGCCGAATAATATACCCAAACCAGTATTATAATTATAGAACCCGCAGCACCAAAAGCGGTAGCCACATTAGAACTGCCCAGATACAGGCTGATGCCAAATTTACCTATCATAAACAGTATGGCTGTGGTGGCAGATCCTACAAAAGTATCTTTCCATTTTACATAGCCATCGGGTAGCGTACGGAAAATTACAGAGAAAAGCAGGGTAATAATTATAAATACTACGACAAAATTAAGTACATATACCAAATAGACGGTACTATCTGATAAAAGGGAATGCAGCCTTTCATTAAGCAAATCAAGAAGTGTATTAGCCAAAAGGCTTACCATAAGCAGGAAGCCAATAACCCCTATCATGGAAAAAGACATAAGCCTGTTTTGTATAAACTTTTTAAGTCCTTTGTCCGGCTTAGCCCTTAGTTCCCATATATAGTTAATAGAGCTTTGTATTTCTACAAATACTCCCGAGGCGCCTATAAGTAGTATAATCAATCCCACTATAAGACTGAAAATATTATCGCCGGAAAGTTTTGTATTAGTTATCGCTTCCTGAATTTGTGCCGCAGCCTTTGACCCTACAAACTCGTTTATCTGTCCGTAAAACTCTCCCCTTACGGCATCTTCCCCAAATACAAGGCCACATATAGAAATGATAATGATAGACAACGGTGCTATAGAAAATATGGTGTAATAAGACAATGAAGCTGCCAGCTTAATGGCATTATCGTTATTAAACTCAGAAAAGGTGGTTTTTAAAAGCGTCCACACCTTTGTGGCTCCATATTTTATTTTCATATCAAGTAGTAAGTTTATCTGTCAAACGAAAAAAGCTCGGCATCAGGATTATCTTTACCTTGTAGCAGGTCGCAAATAATTTCTGCGCCAATAAGACTAAAGGTAATACCATTTCCTCCAAATCCCAACGAAAAATAACTGTTAGGCTTTTTACTGTACGGACCTATATATGGCAATCCGTCTTTTGTGGAACCAAACGTTCCTGTCCAGCTAAACTCAGGTTTAAAGTCAAGTTCCGGAAACAGTTTATTTACATCGTTAGTAAGTTGTTTTGTCTTTTTGGAAATAAGTTTATCTCTTTTTGCCGGATTGGAAAAATCCTCATCCCTGCCCCCTACCAGCACACGATTATCGGATGTGGTACGTATATAAAGGTATGGGTCGGCAGTATTCCAAATCAGCACCTCATCCTTCCAAAACTGCCTTTCGTTATACTGCTCACTCACCACCGCATAAGTAGACAACAACTTCACAATATCCTTATCGATAAAGTCTACTACTTCATATCCGGTAGCATAAACCAGCTTTTTAGCCTTTAGGGTATGCCCCGATTCGGTTGTAAGCACTACCCCATTCTTAGTATGTTTTATATCTGTTACCGGAGTACGGTCGTAAATTTCGAGCGACTTATTTTTCCCTTTCTGCTGCAAAAGGCAATGGGTAAGCATATAGGCATTGGTTTCGGCTGCCTTATCAGATAATATGGCACCATACGACTTAAAACCAAACTGCTCCATAACCTCCTCTTCATTCAGCCACTTTACTTTAAAACCTGCTTCTTTTCTGGCTTCATACTCCTTTTTAAGCCAGGAAACATCTTTCTTGTAGGCAGCATAGTACAGACTTTTACGTTTTTTAAGTTCGTCAAGCTTAAAGTCTTTAGTTATCTCAGCCAGCTTGTCTATAGCCTCTCCGCATAACTGATAAGCCCTTTGTGCCTTCTCCTTCCCTATCATCTCGTTCAGCTTATATAAGGGCACATCTATTTCATACTGAAGCAGTGACGTACTGGCACTGGTACTGCCCAGCCCTATGGTGCGGGCATCTATGGTAGTACATTTTATACCTGCCTTAACCAGATAGTACCTAACCAGTGCTCCCGAAATACCGGCTCCTATAATAACAACATCGGTATCTACATCATGGTCAAGTTTCGGGAAAGTAAATGGGAGTCCGTCTTTAATAAGCCAAAACGGGTAGCCTGCTTTAAGTGTCATACTCTTATAAATTAGCGGTTTACTTACAAAAGTAGCGGATAAAGGATTTGTAAAATGTTAGTTAGCCAAATTATAGGATATATTTAACTCTTGTTAAATAGGTTTCATACTATTTAAAAAATCATAGCTTTGCAGTACAATTAACACCACCATGATTAACCCTTCTGCCAGTGGCTGGATAGACAAGTTTTTTGCGAAGCTTAAAAGCAATCCGCAGATATATAGCAGTTCCCGCGAGTTTTATCTTCGCGTTAGGGAAACCGGTTTTATATACGGACACGTAATTAGCTTTAACGATCTTGATGATGCTGAGACGAAAGGGTGGACATCGGAAGAAACCACGAAAGCAGCCCTGCTTAATACCCAGTTTGCGCTTTACAGGCTTATTACCCAAAAAGACGATAAACCCGACTTCATCAATAAAGCCATTGCTTTTTATAAGGCCATGACGCCCGAAGGTTTCAACCCACTTAAAATGGTGTTGCCTGCAGGTAATCTAAGCCATCAGCTTGAAGAAATACTGGAGCAAAGGATTAAGACCAACGACAACATTATAAGCCGTAACTTTTCGCATATACTTACCAATGCGTTATTGTTTATGGATGTACTTGCTTTTCGCCAGTACCTGTTGTATAATGACCTGCCTGAAAAATACCTGCGCAGGCTGGAGGAAACAGTTATGGGTATAGTGGCTATTGCGCTTACCACAAAAAAAGAGAAATCATACTACGACGATTTACTTATCAAACTGTTTGAATCGTCTGTTAGATACACCAAGCTTTCTAAAATAAACAACGGCGACATAACTATGCCCGATACGAGTTTTGCAGAATCGGACCTGGAAAAGAATTACCTGCTTGACATGGCGGGTATGGCTGTGTGGAGCGATGGTGTGGAAGAACAAACCGAAACGGAGTTTTTATATCATTTGGCATGGCTGCTTAACCTTAGCCCTGAAACTGCCGAGCAAAGTATTGAGTCGTTTAACCTGTTTATAGAGGAATATAAAGAGGAGATTCCGTATTTCCGTTACTCAAACCCTATTAAGCATTTTTACGGGCATGCGGCACAAACAGTATCGCTGCTTATTAACCGAAATAAGAAGAGGCTTATTAAGGAAATATCCAATAACGGCGAACTGATGCTGTTACTAACACACTCTACCCACCGAAGCCTTGATGAGCGCGAAAAGAAAAAGGTAAAGAAACAGCTGCTGGAAATATGTAAAACCGTTCCGTCGCTTACCATTTTCCTTTTACCGGGCGGGAGCCTTTTACTGCCGCTGCTTATTAAATTTATTCCTAAAATGCTACCTTCGGTTTTTAACGAGAACCTTGATAGTGAGTAAAAAAAGTATCTAAGGAGCTTAGTTTCTTAGAGTAAGCATGAAAAAATTAAAACTAAGTATCTTAGAAACTTAGAACCTGATTTACTAAGTATGCAAAAAACCCGAAAGATTATAGTAATCCTCCGGGTTTCTGAATTAACACACCTTCTATAATTATCGATTAACTAAACTCAAATCTAGTCTGTTTTGTATTCTTTGTATTCATAATATTGCCTGATAGTCATTATGCCTTTGTGGGCACTTTTTCTTTTTATGGACACTACCGCAAGTACAAGGGTAATAATACCTACCAGCGACAGTAGAAAGAAAAACAGGGTATTTAACAGATATCCGCTAAAGGATGAATTGTCAAAACTGAAGTCGTTTACATACAGGTACCCTCCCAGCAGTATAACAAACATTAAAAGGAAAAAGTATAGTAGCTTCATAGGTAATTGTTTTTGGTAAATTTCTACACCGCAAGTTCTAAATTTATATCGTTTGAAACCAGTACTTTATGACTAAATAACTTTTGTTTAAGATAATTTTGGCAGGTAAAAAATTACAGTTTTTAAAGAATGTCCCGCTATACAAAGGGTTTCGAAACACGGTTTTAACTCCTTGATTTTATGTTAAATAAAACTAAAAACAGTAAAAACCTCTCAAATGTTAAATAAATAAAAAGTGTTGCGCAATTTAAAAATATAAGACTGAAATTTGTTAGTGCACCTTACTAAGTACAACCAAAAACCTTAAATTTTATGAACTTAAAAAGAACCTTTGGTGCCATACTTACGGTACTGGGAATTGCCGGACTTATTTATGCTGCCTATGTTTTTGCTGCAACCTCAACATCTGAGCAAAATGTAAAAATGACCATTGTATATGGTGTATTAGGGCTTATTTTCTTTATATCGGGAATAGGGCTGGTGAAAAGGACTAAAGACGAATCGTAAACCTTAAAAAAACAAAAAAAGCTATGAGTAAATCACTAATTGTAAAAAACAACATCAGGATTGATGCACCCCTTGAACGAGTATGGGAAGTGCTTACAAAACCAAAGTACATACGCCAGTGGGATCAGCTTCCAGAAGATTTTGGTGATTTTGAAATTCATCCTGCAACCGTAATAGAATGGCCGGGATATTCTAAATTATCAGTAGTAGAGTTTGTGCCTAACCAAATGTTACGTTACGAGCTGTATGTACCTACATGGGAAGAGCGTGTTACCAATATAGGTTATACCTATACCCTTACTGTAGACAACGAAGACCATACATGGTTGGGTGTGGAAATAGGCGACTTTGCCATTCTTGCCGATGGTGACAAATATTTTGATACAAGCGTTGATTTTGAAAAAACCGCTTCGCAAAAAATAAAAGAATTAGCAGAAAGAAGGGAAATTGCATTGTAATTTCCCTTTACTGTTTAATCGAACTTTATGTACATGTACTTAAAGTTGATGGTCATTTTATTGAACTGCTTTATAACATCCTGACCAATATTGCCGTAGTACATATTGGGCTTATCGCCTATGTTTTCAGTAAATACCTGTACACTGTCAAGCACAATTTTACGGCCTTCAATTTCAGGTTCAAAAGTTATAAAGTATCCTCTTTTGGAAAGTGTTCCCCCTGCCCCGCCAAAGCTTAAGTCGGTTTCCTGGTATTTACCCTGAATGGTCTCCCTGTGCTTAAAAAAGAACCTGTTGTATAGTGAAGTCCCCACAGCACCGGAGTCGAACGTGTAATGTTCTCCCTCAATACAAATTACAGGGTTTAAAAAATCGAGCGCCATGTTGCGCAACGGATACTGCACCGGTACCTTAGGCACTATAAATTCCTCTTTTTGTGTAATGGTTATCTGTTTCATAGCCTCTATAACCGGATACCCTAAAATACCGTTTATCTGGTAGTTTATTTGCGGGAAAGCCAGTGCTTCATCGGGAAACACAAGAAATACGGCATTCTTTACAGTTATATCACCTAATGTAAACTCAGGGCATATAGCCAGCTGCGATTGTACCGTTAACCCCGTTATGGCACCTACTTGTACAGAGCCATCAAGCATTTTCATGTTAAGCTTTTTGGCTGTGCTTTGTGTTACGGTAGAAATATTAGCCCCTGTATCAAAAATAAAGTCGGTATCAATACCATTAGCCTGTACCTTAAGGTTAGCGAGCTGTGCCGCATCCCTTTTAATTGCAAGTGTTGTATTTCTTTGTATAATCACTTCCTGTTTGGGCTGAACCGAAAGTGCATTCCAAATAATTTGGGAGTTTTTATAATCGTCTATTTCATCTTTAGACAATATCCCGCTATAGTTCTCCAGTATCTCTTTTACTGTCTGGTTTGCCTTTTCATATTCATACAAATGCACATAATTGCCCTGCTGTACCTCCAGTAGTTTTAGCTTGACAGAATCATTCACTACGTCGGCATACTTTTCAAAAATCTCATCTATCACTTTGTTGGATGATTCAGGATCATTAAAAGCATTGTCTATAAAAGCTTCTAAAATCAGTCTTTGTGGTTTAGCTATTTCTAATTTGTAGTAATTAAAAGTATCACGGGCATGAAAAAAGTCTTTTTCATCCAGATAAGCGTTTATCTTATTATAGCGTTTTAGAGAAAGGCCGTCGTCGGTCTTAACCGCACAGCCGAAAATCACTAATAAAACGAAAAGGAATGTAATAAATCGGGTCATTTTAATAATGGTTTGTTTTATAAAGGTATAGAAATTACTCCAATAACTAAACCTTTAATTTATAGTAGTGTAGCACTACCCCGTTGCGAAACTGCCGTGTTTTTTCCAACTCTAAAAAAGATAAAACAGGAGCACCAAACAAAGGTTTCCCTTTAATAAGCTTAACAGGGTGTACCCATAAGTGAAATTCGTCTATCAGGTTTTTCTCTATAAGATATCCTGCCAGTTTAGCACTGCCGTATATCATTACCGGATCGCCTGCCTCCTTCTTCATCTTTTTAATATACTGTTCCGGATCTTCCTTTACGGTTATAGTATTATTCCAAACCGTATGTTTTAGTGTATCCGAAAAAACAATCTTGGTATATGTGTTAAGCATTTCAGCAAAGGCACGGTCTTCAACGGGACCGGTAAGGTCTATCCCCTTGGCAGACCAATAAGCCGCCATGGCGTTATATGTTATCCTCCCAAAAATAACTGAATCGGCTTTTTTAAGTTCTTCGGCAAGGCATTCGGCCATTTCGGTAGTCCAGGTATTAAAGTGCCAGTCGAGCTCACAGTTTGGCCCCGAAAGAAAACCGTCCTCTGTAACATTCATGGAGAGGATCAGTTTTCTTTTAGGAGATATATTTGGAGGAATAATTTGGACATTGGTATTCAAGGTGTATTGTTTAATAGTGTACTACAAAGTTACTGTTGTAAAAAACGGATATATGGTGCCTGTAAAGACATTTTAGGGTGTTGTTAACGACATAAATAATTTTATTACCTTAGCTCTTTATTCCATGTTTATCACTGCCACCTTATTATTGTTTTTGTAAAAAATAAAAGGAATTATGATACATGTTTCGATATTGGTACCTAACGAAGCCGTTATGGCCAGCCTGGTAGATCCCCGCACAATATTCACCGGAGCAAACAGTTTTTTAGAAGCCGCAGGACACAAACCCATTTTTGATATTCAGTTTGTAGGCTTAACCCGGGAAGTTGAGTATAACGGAGGGCTTTTTGCAGTTCGCACAGATGCACTTTTAAGCGAAATTAAAAAAACCGATCTTATTATTATCCCTGCCATAAGCGGCGATTTATCAACTGCTATAGAGATAAACAAAGATTTCCTGCCCTGGATTATAGAACATTATAAAAACGGAAGCGAAGTAGCGAGCCTTTGCATAGGTTCTTTCCTATTGGCTTCTACCGGACTTCTTAACGGCAAGGAGTGTTCAAGCCACTGGCAAACCGCTAATGAGTTTAGGGAAATGTTTCCACAGGTTACTCTTGTAGACGGCCGTATTGTAACCGAACAAAACGGACTTTATTCCAGCGGTGGTGCTTCGTCTTACTGGAACCTGCTGCTGCATTTAACCGAGAAGCACGCCGGGCGTGAAATTGCCATTATAGCATCAAAAATATTTGCACTGGAAATAGACCGTAAGAGTCAGTCGCCGTTTATTATGTTTAACGGACAAAAAAATCATGAGGACGAACCTATCCGTTTGGCTCAGGAGTTTATAGAAAAAAACATTGCCGAAAAAATTTCTATAGACGACCTTGCCGATAAGTTTGCCATAGGCCGCAGGCACTTTGACAGGCGCTTTAAAAAAGCTACAAACAATACAGCAGGCGAATACATACAGCGCGTTAAAATTGAGGCTGCCAAAAAAGAACTGGAAACCAGCAACAAAAACGTAAACGAGGTAATGTATGATGTGGGGTATACTGATGCAAAGACTTTTCGCAGCCTGTTTAAAAAACTAACCGGTCTTTCTCCCGTTGAGTACAGAAATAAGTATAGCAGAGAGGCTGCGGTTGCGTAATCATAAAAAATAGTTAAAATTTGCAATATGATGCGCAACCAAATTGATGGTACTGCATCTAAGTAACATAAACACATTACAAGCAACATGAAGTATTTAAAGTTTAAAGTATTTGCACTTTTTTTAGCACTTACAACCCTTACCGGATGTTTAAGCGATGATGAGAATTATTGCTCACAAACCATTTATCCGTTTGTTAGTAATGTAACCGGTCCCGAAACAGCTTTAACAGGAGAAGAAATAGTATTAAATGTTTCTTTCCCTATTGTTAGTAACTGTGCCACTTTTGTAGGCTTTCAGCAAAACAATGTATTCCCAAGAAACATTTATCCTGCTGTACAATATGAAGGTTGCCAGTGTTCAGGCACTACTTCAACACAGACTGAAGAATATACTTTCTCTGCCGATGAGCCCGGAGAGTATGAGCTTAAGTTTGCAAACGGTACTACTGAAGATAACTCTCAGTACACTTACATAACAAAAACAATAACTGTAAGTGACCCTGACTAAACAGAATAATTTTTAGTTTTATTTATATTGATGACTAAGCCCTGCAAATTGCAGGGCTTTTTTTGTTAATAATATCCTGCTATTTAATATATTTGATTTTCACACACTTTACTCATGAACGAATTTGAAAAACAATATCAGGAGATTAAAGATTTCCTGAGGTTTGAAGACTATACGCTGGCAGTTAAGAGAATAATTGATTTTACTCTCGACACACAGGATATTTCCTTTTACAAAAAAACATGTAACCTGTTAGACTGGCTTGACGAAAACAGCGGCAGCGGCTCAAAAAAAGAAAAACTGGAGAGTCTGCTGGAAGAACTCCACGCCTTTTTGGCTAAGCTTACCATACAGCCCGCACAGCCTATACTGGAAGCTATAGAACTAAAAAAGAAATACTCCTCTTTTTCATTAGGCCCGGTTAACCTTACCCTTAACGAAGGTGATATTATAGGCCTTGTAGGCGAAAACGGTAATGGTAAAACTACCCTGCTACGTTCCCTTTGCGGAGAACTACATCCTACAGGAGGAAAAATAAACTACAAGTTTAATTATAGTGACCTTTATGAGTTGCGTACCAAACTGGTATATATACCGCAGCGTACAGATACCTGGTATGGCTCCATGATGGACAATCTTATGTTTACGGCTTCCAGTTATGGCTATATTCCTGAGGAAAGCCCGCTGGTAGTTGAACTGATAGTAGGCAGGCTGGGACTGAGAAACTTTAGGAAACACAAATGGAAAGACTTATCGTCAGGATATAAAATGCGTTTTGAACTGGCACGTATGCTATTAAGAAAACCAAAAGTATTACTTATAGATGAACCTCTTGCTAACCTTGATATACTGGCACAGCAAACAGTACTGGAAGATTTTAGGGCAATTGCTAAGTCGCCATTCAGGCCTGTGGGTATTATATTAAGTTCGCAGCAGCTGTATGAGGTTGAAAAAACATCAGACGAGGTTATATTCCTAAGGCATGGACAACAAAAAAACCTTAGGGAGACAGGAGAAAATCAGGAAACAGAAAAACACCTTGTTGTGGAATTTGAGAGTCCGTGGACGCAAAGTATGCTTAACGACAGCCTTCTTAGTGCAGGGCTAATAAGCCTACAGTTTAACGGAGGTACTTACATTGCTACCTTTAACAGCGGTGTAACCCTAAATGGTTTTATGAAAACCATTATAGACAAAAACATTCCGGTGGTTTACCTGCGTGATATTTCTAACTCTACAAGACGCTTTTTTGTTTCTTAAAACTACACACCTACACTATGTTTAAAAAAATACAAAACCACCTGCTGCTTCGCCATCCGTTATTATGGAACACTAAGTTTGTACCGGTACTTATTATAACATTGATTGTTAACCTGGCATTTTTTATTGGCGGATATATTTCAGGCGAAGTAGACTTTACAGATCCTTATGGTTATAATCCCCTAAGAAGTTACAAAAAGATAGTAGCATTTTTAGCTATAGTAATTGCACTACTTGTGATTATACTATGGCTGGTATTTTATGTAAGGAATAATGCTTTTAAATCGTTTTATCCTAAAAAGAACAATTCGCTTTACAAAGAATGGTTAATAATATTAATTGTATGCCTTCTAAATGTTAGCTACATACCTATATATCAATACGCTTACGATTTAAGGGCAAGAAACTATTTTGACAAGGAAGAGGTTATAAAAAGAGCCGATATAATAAGTAAGGCTTCGCTTTTTGTGAATGGTTCATTCCATCCATGGAAACGTTTTGACCGAACCATGTATAATGAACTTTTAAAAGGAAAAACTTCATTTGATTCATTAAGTGAGTACTATGGAGATGTAGAAATAGAAGCAGCAGTTGTCGAAACACCGGAAACAGAGTATTATGATGAGTATGACTATCAATATGATGACAGAAATGACGACTACTACAACCGTGAGTGGGATACCGTATGTTATTTTGAAAATGAATATAAGCTTACTTCGTTAATGAACAGGCAAAAGCAATCTTTTTCCATACAGCCTCATATAAACGATTCACTTAATGAATGGAAAGTAAAAAGATGGATGCTTAACAGGGAAAAAGATTCTGTTAGAAAAGTTCTCGACGATTTTTTTACTATAGCCAACGAGCATGGACTTAAAGCCAATATCACCAGTGAAGAATGGTTTAACTTTATTTACAAACCTGATATGTATGAAGACTATCAGATTGTAGGTACCCACAGTGAAGATGCTATACATGATGAACGAAAAGAAAATGAAGACTATACCGACAGAAATGATACTGAAAACAATTTTACCAGGTATGAAAGGATGAGAATGAAAGTTTACCCCAAGTATCATGTTCCGTTTAACCAGCTATATAATGGTTACGACAGAATTTCGGGGGCTTATGTATCTCCAATTAACTTCAAAGATATTGTAGGCTATTTCATTTTTGCCTTTGTTTTATCTTTTTTAATTTTTTCGTTTAAGGTTACTTCTGCAAAAAGCTGGCTTATTGCAGCGGTATCTATAGGAGTATTGGGTCTTGTTACGTTCATCTTCTCATTGGTCGCAGATCATTTTTTAAGATTGTTGCTGATAATAGATGAACTCACCATATTTCTTATAACATGGACAGTAATTATTGCTGCATGTTTTTTCTACTTCCTACATCGTATCAGGATTAAAACAAGTAAAAAAATATCCGGTATAATTGTTAATGCATTACTATGGCTGTTACCAACCGGAATAATAATAATTCGTGCAGCTATAAGCTTTTATTCTATGATAACCAGGCCAGCACCAATGTATGTTACCTCTATTTATTATCATGAAAAAAATTCGTTAGAAGAATGGATTGATGAAAATATATTTCTATGCATCTATAGTTGGCTGATTATTATAGTACTTTATATGTATCCGCTAACCAGACTGATTAAAAAATGGAAAGGAATTGCAGAGGCTTAGTCCTGCTGCATTTTAGGCAGGGTGCGTATATAAAGGTCTTCTACCTTTTTGCGTGCCCAGTCGGTTTTCCTTAAAAAAGTAAGGCTCGACTTTACACTTGGGTTATCATTAAAACATCTTATATTTATAAGTTCGCCAAGGGTATCAAAGCCATAAAAACTTACCAGGTCTTCCAGTATCTTTTTTAAGGTAATGCCGTGAAGCGGGTCGTTAGAGCGTTTTATTTCCATGGTGTAAAGATAGACAGTATTTTTAATACACTAACAGAAGCTCTATTAGGTAACAAACATCAAAAAATATAATTATTACAGGCAAAGGCCAACCCCTTGCCGCATTAAACTATTGTACTTACCTTTGCAATCCTTATGCAAAAAACGGTTAACATATTAAACAAAAGAGCCAAGTTCGATTTTGAGATACTGGAGCGTTATACGGCCGGTATTGTTTTGGCAGGTTCTGAAATAAAATCCATTCGTTTGGGTAAGGCTTCTATTGCCGAAAGTTTCTGTGAATTTCAGGGACACGAGCTGTTTGCCATCAATACGAATATAGAAGAGTATACCTATAGCAGAAGTTTTAGCCATGCGCCTAAAAGCGAACGAAAACTACTTTTAAACAAAAAAGAACTTAAAAGCCTTTTAAAAAGTGTGCAGAACAAAGGCCTTACCATAGTTCCGCTTCGTTTGTTCACTAACGAAAAAGGATTGGCAAAACTGGAGATAGGATTAGCCCGCGGTAAGAAAAACTACGACAAACGTGATACCATTAAAGACCGTGATGTAAAACGCGATCTTGACAGGATTAAAAAGGCATATTAGTCTTAAAGCCGAAAGTCATAAAGTCTAAAGACTTTTCTCAGTCTAAACAGCAAAACTATTCCTTATTTTAAAACGGAATACTGCGACTGAACACTGAATACTAATTCTTGTTCTCCAACAACGGTACAAACCTAAATTCTCCAAATTCATGTTTTTCAAACTGGGTTTCGGTCTTTCTTATAAGCATTGTCATAATTTGTACCCCCTGCTCATTATCTACAGGAATAATTAGCCTTCCGCCTATTTTAAGCTGTGCCATAAGCGGCTTAGGAATAAACGGGGCTCCTGCCGTAACAATCACGCTGTCAAACGGGGCAAAATTGGGTAATCCTTTATATCCATCGCCAAACGAAAGGTGTTTAGGCCTTATACCCAGCTTAGGTAATAACAATGAGGTAGACTTAAACAGTTCTTTTTGTCTTTCCACACTGTATACTTTTGCACCCATAGTACACAACACCGCCGTTTGATAACCCGACCCCGTACCTATTTCAAGTACTTTATGTTCCGGTTTTACCTCAAGCAACTGCGACTGAAAAGCCACCGTATAAGGCTGGGATATGGTTTGCCCTGCCCCTATCGGGAAAGCCTTGTCCTGATAGGCATAATCTGAAAAGCTGGAATCCAGAAAAAGATGGCGCGGAATTTTATTGATAGCAGCCAAAACATTTTTATCGGTAATGCCTTTTTGTTCTAAAACGCTTACCAACTGATTACGAAGTCCCTGATGTTTTGCTGTATCTTTCAATGTTCAAATAAATTTATTTTGTAAAAATAGAAAACAATTTCCATAAGGCGCAAGAGTATTTTTTTAGAAAAATTTAATAATAGGACTATCTGACTAAAGGGGATATTTTTAAAGGGGTGTTTTGTATTTTGCAGCCAAATAATCTTATTTTTGTTAAAAATTTTATCCTTATGCTTAAAGTAGGAGTATTGGGCGCAGGCCACTTAGGGAAAATCCACCTGCGTTTGCTCAATCAGTCCCAAAAATATGAACTGATAGGTTTTTATGACCCTAACAGCTCTAATGCCGATAAAGTAGCTAAAGAATATGGCTACCGCAAATTTGACACTATAGAAGAGCTTATACAGGCTGTAGATGTGGTGGATATTGTTACCCCTACCCTTTCTCACCACGATTGTGCAAAGGATGCAATTATGGCCGGAAAGCACATTTTTGTAGAGAAACCTATATCTAACACTGTTGAGGAAGCTGAGGAAATTATTACCCTTGCCAAGCAATATAACGTAAAAGGACAGGTAGGCCATGTAGAGCGCTTTAACCCTGCCTTTATAGCTACAAAAGAAAAGATTGCCAACCCAATGTTTATTGAAACCCACCGCCTTGCAGAGTTTAACCCTCGCGGTACAGATGTGCCTGTGGTACTGGATTTAATGATACACGATATAGATGTTATACTTAGCGTAGTAAACAGCAAAGTAAAAGACATTAAGGCGAGCGGAGTTTCTGTTATAAGTGATACCCCGGATATTGCCAATGCCCGCATTGAGTTTGAAAACGGATGTGTTGCCAACTTAACCTCAAGCCGTATCTCTTTAAAGAATATGCGTAAATCACGCTTCTTTCAGAAGGATGCCTATATATCGGTAGACTTTTTAGACAAGATGTGTGAGGTGGTAAAAATGAAGGATGCACCTGAAGAACCGGGCGATTTTGATATGATACTTCAAAATGCCGAGGGTCTTAAAAAACAGATCTATTTTGAAAATCCGGATATCCTGGCAAACAATGCCATACTGGACGAGTTGGAAACCTTTGCCGATGCCATTAACAACGATACTGACCCGATAGTAACACTGGAAGACGGTACAGAAGCATTAAGGATTGCCTATCGCATTATAGATTGCTTTGAGAACAAGTAAATAATACAATAATGAGCCCTGGCTTTATAGCCGGGGCTTTCTATATACAGTCATGTAACTTTAAGTATAAAGAGATGGTTATAAAATCTAAATTCACATCATTTATTTATGTTCCTTTTCTGCTATTCATACCTATAGTATTAATGCTGTGTATAAATATTTTTATAGGAAAAAATAATTTCCCTCCCGAATTTGTAATACTGTATGCAATAGCATCAACCTGGATTTTATTATCTGTTTTATTGTATGAGGTACGCCTTAAGATAATCAAGGTAGAACTTAACTCAAGAGAAGTTACTGTTAGAAAGTTTTTCGGGTTAGGAAAAGAAAGAAAATACAGGCTTAAAGATCTGGAAGGTTTTCATACCTACATCAGAAAAATCAGAAAAAAGAGTGGGTTTACAAATGAGATACTTGAATATGATTTTATCCATTTAATGCACAAAGGAAAAATTGTAGCCCGAATTTCCAACCAATATCACAGCAACTATGATGAGATGGCTGATTTTATAAAAGAGCATTTAACCGATCACGGATATAAAAGGCTTAATATTTTTTCTGAAATAACCGACGCCCTAAGATTTTAACCCAACACACCACTTAACATGAAAAAACTCTTTACTCTGCTATTATTAGTTGTCGCAACAACAGGATTTGCACAAAACTTTTTAAAAGGTACCGTAAAAGATATAATGACAACCGAAAACATGGATTTAGTAACGGTTAGTACAAAAGATTTACAGCACAATACCATTACCAACAGCGAGGGTGCATTTCAGCTTAGTTACCCCGATGGTACCCAAACCATTGTTTTTAATTATTTAGGCTACGGCACACTTGAGGTAGACCTTAATAACCTGCCCGAGGGCAATATTTTTTACCTGGAACCAAAAAGCCTAGAACTGGAAGAGGTTGTTGTATTAAATACACCAATTAATGAGTTTGTTAGTGAGTTGATAAAAAACTCATACAATCATTTAAACGCTCCGTTTCTTTTAAGTACTTACTATAGGGAGTTTGTAAAGATAAACGACACCTATACCAAGTTCTCTGACGGGCTTATTGATTACAACGTAGACAAAAGTCGTAAAAAAATTGAAAGCGATGTAGTTGTTAAACAAAGTCGTGCTTTTAAACTTGATACTCCCGAATCGGAAGCTGCAGATATGACTTCCCCTCTTGATTTGCGTAAAGCCATTTCCAGAGACTGTAACTTTGGTGCTTTAGGAAGTATTTTCGACAAAAAGGAGTTTAAAAAATATTCATTCATCATTAAATCGCAACAGGATGCAGATGGTAACGATGTACAAACCATATATTATGAACCTCTAGCCGAAGTAGAAGAACCTTTATATGCCGGAAGCCTTTCTTATGACCCTAACAAAAAACTTATCCTTGCCATGGACCTATATATGGCACCATCGCATAAAAAATACTCTAAACTGCGTAATTTTATAATTGTTAAGGCCAGGCTTGATGATATAGCTTACAAATGTTTTTTTAAGGCTACAGATAATAGCTATATGCTTTCTTACTCCTGCGTTTATGGCGATATATATATAAAGAACAAAAAAAGGTTTGACGACCACGTTATATTTAAAAGCGACCTTATTGTAACCAACTTTACCAACGACCTTAGCTCTTTTAATAAAAAAGAAAAGTACAGGGAAAGAGGACTTTATGAGGCAGGAACCAATTATACAGAGGAGTTTTGGAAGAAAAATAATTCAATCCTGCTAACCTCTCAGGAAGAGGAAATCATTAAGTCATTACAGGACGCTAAATAGTAAAATACCAATTATTATAAATATTGGCAGTTTACAGCCTTAATAATTACGAATTCAAAAACAAATTCGCTTAAAAATCAATCATGGTTGCAAATTTGCCATTATTCTTGCTATTTTTACAGACGGATTTTAATAGATTCGGCAAACTTTAAACAAACAAAAGATTATAATGAAAAACATAGCAGTAATAGGTGCGGGAACCATGGGTAACGGTATTGCCCATACATTTGCACAAAGCGGATTTACAGTAAAACTTATTGATATTTCAGAAAAATCTCTGGACAAAGGTATGGCTACCATAGCTGCAAACCTTGACAGGATGGTTGCAAAAGGCTCTATTACTGAAGATGATAAAGCTAAAACCATAGGTAACATTATTACTTATACCGATATTAAAGACGGTGTTGTAGGTGTTGATCTTGTGGTAGAGGCAGCTACAGAAAACGTAGACCTTAAACTAAACATATTTAAGCAGCTTAACGAGTACTGCGAAGAGAAAACGATTTTAGCTACTAATACATCGTCTATCTCTATTACTCAAATTGCGGCTGTAACAACAAGACAGGACAAAGTAATAGGTATGCACTTTATGAATCCGGTGCCTATCATGAAACTGGTTGAAATTATCCGTGGTTACAACACTTCAGATGAAGTAACAAAAACTATCATGGATTTATCGGTTAAGCTGAGTAAAGTTCCGGTAGAGGTTAACGATTATCCTGGCTTTGTGGCAAACCGCATACTTATGCCAATGATTAACGAGGCTATTGAAACACTATACAACGGTGTTGCCGGAGTTTATGAAATTGACACGGTAATGAAGTTAGGTATGGCTCACCCAATGGGTCCGTTACAGTTAGCCGATTTTATTGGCCTTGACGTATGCCTTTCAATCCTTAACGTAATGTACGACGGATTTAAAAATCCTAAATATGCTCCGTGCCCGCTTTTAGTAAACATGGTACGTGCAGGTAAACTTGGAGTTAAGTCGGGAGAAGGTTTCTACGATTACTCTGAAAGCAAAAAAGCTGAGAAAGTAGCAGCAATGTTCACTAAATAATTGTTTGCTAAATAGTATATTTGAAGACGGGTTATAAAACCCGTCTTTTTTAAATCTATAAGCCATGAACATTAATTGGGACAGTCAGTCGTTATCGGTACTGGGTTTATCAGGGATAATATTTATTATCGTAGGGGGCATTATGATTTTTTTCCCTCCTAAAAAAATAAACCACCTGTATGGGTATCGTACCTCGTCATCAATGAGTTCGCAGGAAAGATGGGATTTTGCCCAAAGGCATTCTGCCTTGCTTCTTATTAAGGGAGGAGCGTTTATGACAGTAATGGGAATAGCTATTTCCCTGTTACCCGTTAGTAAACGTACCGATATATTAATAAGCACCCCAACCCTGCTGGTAATAGTGTTCTTATTATTTTTTAAAACCGAACGTGCCTTAAGAAAGCGTTTCGGAAAAAACTAAAACCAAAACAAATTGGCAAAAATAGTTCCTTTTAAGGCAGTGCGCCCTACCCGCGATAAAGTGAGCCTGGTAACATCACGCTCTTACGACGAGTACACCCCTGCCGAACTGGCCTCACAGCTTGACTATAATCCTTTTTCGTTTCTGCACATACTAAACCCTGCCTATGTAAACCTGCAAAAAATAGCAACGGCTACAAGATTTAAAGGTGTACAGCTAAAGTATCAGGAATTTAAAGACGAAGATGTTTTTAAAAAGGAAAACTCTCCGGTATTTTTCCTGTATGAAATACAAAGCAAAAACAACTCGTTTACCGGTATTATAGCAGGCACATCTATAGAAGATTACAAGAACAACGTAATAAAAAAACACGAGGATACCCTTGCCTACCGCGTTGAGCTGTTTAAGGATTATCTGCACCAAACAGGCTTTAATACCGAGCCGGTACTTATTACCTACCCGCAAAACAACGAACTGCAGGCATGGATCGATAAGCGCAAGCAAAAAAGGCCTTTGTACCTCTTCTCTACCCCAAATAAAGACAAACATATACTTTGGCGTATTAAGGAGGAAGACGAAATACAATGGATACAGGAACAGTTTGAAAAGGCAGGTAATATATATATCGCCGATGGTCACCACCGTTCGGCTTCGGCAGAAATGCTTTATGATCAGGATAAGGAGTCGGGTAATGCCAATCTGGACTACTTTATGAGTTTTCTTATCTGTGAAACCAACCTGAAGATATACGAATACAACCGTATTATAAACGACCTTAACGGACTTACCAAACAGGCTTTCCTTAAGGCACTGGAAAAGGATTTTGTGGTGGAGAACAAGCAACAGGAGCTTTGGAAACCAAAACAAAAATACCAGTACGGTATGTATTTAGACGGCGATTTCTATGCACTTTCATTAAAAGACACTAACTTTAAGTCGGTAATGGAAGCACTGGACGCACAAATACTGTATACTAAGGTGCTAAACCCGTTATTAGGTATAGGGGATTTGCGTAATGACGAACGTATAGATTACATACCCGGCAGCAAACCGATTACCGAAATAAAAAAACAGGTAGACAGCGGTGATTTTGAAGTGGGCTTTATGCTCTACCCTGCCTCTATAAACGAGATTAAGGAACTGGCCGATAACGACCTTATCATGCCACCTAAGAGTACGTATATAGAACCTAAATTCAGAAGCGGCCTTGTGATTTATGAGATTTAATCAATTTCTGGTTTCAGATTTCAGGATTAATTCCAAATAACCGAAAAACGAATTATCGAATTATCAGAAAATGTCAATAAAAGATAACTTACTCAGCATAAAACAATCCCTTCCTGCACATGTAACCCTTGTGGCTGTAAGCAAAACCAAGCCTGTTAGCGACCTTATGGAAGCTTATGAGGCGGGTCAGCGCATTTTTGGCGAGAACAAAATTCAGGAAATGACCGATAAGTATGAACAAATGCCTAAGGACATTGAATGGCACATGATAGGCCACGTACAAACCAATAAGGTAAAATATATGGCTCCGTTTGTTAGCCTGGTACATGGTGTAGACAGCCTGAAGCTGCTTAAAGAAATAAACAAGCAGGCTAAAAAACATGACAGGGTTATAAGCTGCCTGCTGCAAATGCATATTGCCGAGGAGGATACTAAATTCGGGCTGTATGAAGCAGAGCTAAAGGAGCTGATTGACTCTGATGAGTTTAAGGAAATGAGGAATATTGTGGTTACCGGACTTATGGGAATGGCAACATTTACTGATAGCGAGTACCAAATTGAAAAAGAGTTTGCTTATCTTAAAGGAATCTTTGACCGCCTTAAAGAACACCCTGAAGCTGATAACTTTAAACCGCAAACCCTTTCTATGGGTATGAGCGGCGATTATAAAATTGCCATAGATTGCGGAAGCACCATGATTAGGGTGGGTAGCAGTATTTTTGGCTCAAGACATTAAAATTCGGGATTTTTATCCGAAATTTGCAACTTTAAAACTTTAAACAAGAAACAGGCTTTTTGTACGCAATACTTGACATAGAGACGACTGGTGGACAGTATAATGAAGAGGGAATAACCGAAATTGCCATTTATAAATATGACGGGCACGAGGTAACAGACCAGTTTATAAGCCTTATAAACCCCGAAAGACCCATTCAGCCATTTGTAATAAAACTTACCGGTATTAATAATGCCATGCTTCGCAGCGCCCCTAAGTTTTATGAAGTGGCAAAACGCATTATAGAAATTACCGAAGGCTGCATTGTGGTAGCACATAATGCCCAGTTTGATTACAGGGTACTGCGCACAGAGTTTAGCCGACTGGGATATAATTTTGAGCGTCAGTCGCTGTGTACGGTAGAGCTTTCACAAAAGCTTATGCCGGAACAGAAATCGCATAGCCTGGGTAAACTGGTACGTGCACTGGGAATACCTATGAGCGACAGGCACCGCGCTTCGGGAGATGCTATGGCAACCGTACAGCTTTTTAAACTGTTACTTGCTAAAGACTCCGGCAAAGAGATTGTAAAAAGCCTTATTAAAACCGACAGCAAAAAAGGAATTTCCCCTAAGCTGTTTGATCTGTTAGAAGGCATACCTTCTGTTACGGGGCTTTATTATATATACAAAGAAAACGGCGACCTTATCTACATAGGTAAGAGTACCAATATAAAAAAGAGACTTAACCAGCACTTTACGGCTACTACAGGTAAATCTAAACGCATACAGCGCGATGTATTTGCCGTTAAGTATGAGGAAACAGGCAGCGAACTTATCGCCCTGCTTAAGGAGTGCCAGGAAATAAAAGTAAACAAGCCGGTATATAATCGTGCTCAAAAGAAAACGGTTTTCCCATGGTCTGTTTACGTTGAAAAAAATAATGACGGCTACCTTTGCCTGACACTGCAAAAAACCGACGGCCGTAAAAAAGAGGTGGTTTCCTTTGCCAGCGTTACTGATGGTAAAAACGCGCTGCACAAAATTGTAGAGAAGTACAATCTTTGCAAAAAGATTAACGAGCTGGAATCGTCTACTAAAGAGAGTTGTTTCGGTTATGAGCTTAATACCTGTAACGGTGCATGTATAGGTAACGAACCTGCCGAAGAATACAACAAACGTGTACAGGAATTTGTAGACAATAACAGTTTCTACAACCAAAGCATGATTATTATAGATCGTGGCCGTACACTGGAAGAACGCAGTGCAGTACTTATAGAAAAAGGCGAGTACAAAGGCTACGCCTTCTTTAACCTTAACTATCAGATTACCAAAATAGACATCCTGAAAAACATTCTTGTACCTATGGAGAATAACAAGGATGCAAAGAATATTATTAAGAGCTACATCAGAAAAAAGAAAGCCTTAAAAATAGTACGTTTTTAGTAGATTTAGTATTTTTGAGAGTAATCTAATCCACTGCTTTGAAAAACGGCATTATTCCAGAAAAATCCAGGCAAAAGCTGCATGAAGTAATTTATGAGGCCGATACCCCCGCGGGTAAGTTTTTTGACCTTGCCTTACTGGTAGTTATCATCATAAGTATTGTTGCCGTTATGCTGGAAAGCGTAGCATCTATACGACTGGTTTACGGAAAAGAACTTGCCATTGCAGAGTGGGTAATAACTATACTTTTTAGTATAGAATACATTTCGCGTATTATAGCTGTAAAAAAACCCTTATCCTATATATTAAGCTTTTACGGTATAATAGACCTCCTTTCAACATTACCAAAATATGTAGACATACTTATACCTGGGCTATCATTAAGCTTCCTTCTATCTATAAGAGCATTACGATTACTTCGTGTTTTCAGGATACTAAAACTGGTACATTTTGTTGGTGCTTCAAACCAGCTACTCATAGCGCTAAAAAAGAGCAGGGCAAAAATTGCGGTATTTCTGTTTGCAGTAATCATATTATGTATAATTCTGGGTACAATAATGTATATGATTGAAGGTCCGGAGAGTGGCTTTACAAATATACCTGTCAGTATTTACTGGACGATAGTTACCCTTACTACTGTAGGCTTTGGAGACATTACACCAATTACACCTTTAGGGCAGTTTGTATCTGTTATAATTATGATAATGGGCTACGGAATTATAGCCGTACCTACCGGGCTTGTTACAGCTCAGTTTATGCAGGAACGCAACGATGTAAATAACACACAGCGATGCCCTAACTGTAATGCCGATCATCATAAAGACAATGCCAGTTATTGCTACAATTGTGGCTATCATTTACAAAAAAGAAGGAATGACCAATAATAAAAAATATATTATTACCGTAATAGGCCCTACCGCTATTGGCAAAACCGCTATGGCTATAGAGCTTGCCAAACATTTTAACTGCGAGATACTTTCGGCAGACAGTAGGCAGTTTTTCAAGGAAATGAATATTGGTACCGCTGTACCAAGTGAAGAAGAACTGGCTGCTGCACCCCATCATTTCATTCACAACATAAGCGTTTTTGAAGACTATACTGTAGGCGATTTTGAACGCGATGCCATAGAAAAGCTTGACGAGCTTTATAAAACCAACGATTTTGCAGTTTTGGTAGGCGGATCGGGATTATACATAGATGCCGTTTTAAAGGGCTTTGATGATTTTCCGGATATAGACCCCGCCATACGACAGGAGATTATAGACACCTACGAAAAGAGCGGAATAAGCTGGCTTCAACAGGAACTAGAAAAAAGAGACCCTGTGCATTATGCAAATGTAGCTAAGGAAAATCCGCAACGCATGATGCGTGCCCTTGAGGTATGTATTGCTTCGGGCAAACCCTACTCCTCTTTCCTTAACATCAAAAAGAACAGCAGGCGCTTTACCCCTATTATAATCGGGCTAGATGCCCAAAGGGAACTAATGTACAACCGCATCAATATGCGCGTGGATATAATGGTAAACAATGGCCTTATTGAAGAGGCTAAAGCATTGTACCCGCATAAAAAGTTAAATGCATTACAAACCGTAGGATATCGTGAATTATTCAGTTACTTTGATGGTGAGTTCACTAAAGACTTTGCCATAGAGGAAATAAAAAAGAACACACGCCGCTTTGCTAAAAGGCAGATGACCTGGTTTAAGCGTACCGATGGCACTAAATGGTTTGATTTTAAAACCTCTCCGCAGGAAATTATTAATTACATAGAAAACACATTATAATGCCAATATCTCCACAATTTACATCGGTTTTTTCTCAGGACTGGGAAGTAAACTTTTTACAGTGCCTGCCAAGCGGACATTTAAAGCATACCGAACTTTGTAACCTTATGCAGCTTACAGCCGGCGCACATGCCGAGTTGGGCGGAATGAGCTTTACCGATATGCAGCAACATGACCAGGCATGGGTATTAAGCCGTATGAGGGTTGAAGTGGATGAACTCCCTAAATGGCGGGATACTGTTACCATTAAAACATGGATTTTAGACTTACAGGGTTCCCGTTCTATAAGGGCATTGGAAATGTATATAGGCGACAAGAAAGTGGCAGGTGCCTTAACCTATTGGGCGGTGTTTAATACCAAACTGAGAAAATCGGAAGCACTGGCATTGCCACACGAACATTTTGAAAAGTATCCTGACAGGATGCCGACTAAAGAATCGTTTAAAAAAGTGGAGGTAACAAGAGAAAGTGAAATTGCTGCCGAAAGGACAGTACTGCTTTCTGACCTTGATATTGTATTTCATGCCAATAATGTAAAATACCTGGAATGGTGCCTTGATGCCGTTGATTTTAAGCCTTTGCTAAAGCAACAGCTTAAAAGCTTTGACATGAATTACCTTAGGGAATTAAAGATGGGTGATAAGATTACCCTTAAAAAAGGGCAACAGGAAAATCAAACCTATTTTACTGTAGAAAAAGAAGACAAGCCAAGTTTTGCGCTGGAGCTAAACTGGGTATAAAAATAAAAAGCTGCCTAAAAGTAAGTATGAGATCGATTTCATAAAAACCTTTCAGGCAGCCCGCTATAGTGGATTATAAAATATATATTATTTCTCCTCTACTTTATTTTTTACTACTAAACGGAAACCTTCTCCGTGTATATTAAGGATTTCAACATCCTCATCCGGTTTAAGGTATTTTCTAAGTTTAGCAATATACACGTCCATACTACGAGAGGTAAAGTAGTTATCATCTCTCCAAATCTTAGTAAGTGCAAGCTCTCTTGGCATTAAATCATTTTCATGAAGCGCAAGCATTTTTAAAAGCTCGTTTTCTTTTGGGGAAAGTTTTATTGGCTCTTCATTATCAAAAGTTAAGAAACGTAGCTTAGAGTTAAGGTGGAATCTACCAATCTGGAACTCAAACTTAGCATTATCCGTTTTAGTTTCAGAAGCTTTTCTCTGGATGATTGCCTTAATCTTCATAAGCAGTACTTCACTGTCAAAAGGTTTGTTAAGGTAATCGTCTGCTCCTACCTTATAACCTTTAAGCACATCTTCTTTCATAGATTTTGCCGTAAGGAAAATAATAGGCACTTCCTTATTTTTTTCCCTGATTTCTCTGGCTAGAGTATAACCATCTTTATAAGGCATCATCACATCAAGAATACAAAGATCAAAATTGTCCTTCTTAAATTTTTCAAAGCCTTCCATACCGTTTTTGGCAAGAGTAACCTCGAAGTCATTAATTGACAGGTAATCTTTTAAAACCGCTCCAAAGTTTGGATCGTCTTCTACTAAAAGAATTTTTTTGTGTGTTTCTTCCATATCTTTTTTTTAATTTATTAGTGGCATTTTAATTATAAACGTACTTCCTTTTCCTTTCTCGCTCTCTACATAAATGTTACAGTTGTGATCGTCTATAATCCTTTTTACATAGGCCAATCCAAGCCCGTGCCCTTTCACATTATGTAAGTCCCCTGTATGTTCCCTGAAAAACTTCTCAAAAATTCGTTTTTGAGTTGTTTTAGACATCCCCAAGCCTTTGTCGCTGATCTTAATCAGAATAAAATCTTTAACGTTCTCGGTATATACATCTATTTCAGGCTCACCTTCAGAGTATTTGATTGCATTGTCAAGTATGTTGACCAATACGTTAGTAAAATGCACATCGTTTAACAATGTCGTTGTCCTTGTTGCATGAAAGTGACGTGTTAAATGTCCTTCCCTTGCTTCAATAATTAAATGAACGTGCTCTATAGCGTCTTCAATAATATCGTGTATGTTGGCCTGGTCTTTTGTAATGTCCAGTTCCTTTCTATCCAGTTTAGATATCTGCAATACATTCTCTACCTGAGAGTGCATCCGTTTATTTTCCTCCCGTATCATTTGGAGGTACCGTTGTACTTTTTCGGTATCCCCAAGTATCTTAGGATTCTTAATAGCGTCCAGTGCAAGGTTTATGGTTGCAATAGGCGTTTTAAACTCATGCGTCATATTGTTTATGAAATCGGTTTTTATTTCCGAAATCTGCTTTTGTTTAATAAGCTGGTTTATGGCGCTTAAATATGCAATAATTATAATGAGCGTAAATATTACCGAAAGCATGGTTATGCCTAAAATCTTAGAGAGTATATACTGCTTCTTAGATGGGAAACTAACCATTAGCCTGTAAAAATTCTCTGACCTATCATCATCTTTATCTGGAAATAATGATGCGGTATAGCTAAGATTAGGGTCATAACTAAAATTTTTAGACCTCATTTTAGTCGCTAATCCCCTTTTATATATAGCATATTCAAAATCTATGTCAACCTTATTTTCCGAATCTACCATATTATCCCTAAAATCGGACCTTAGTGTCTTTAAAAAATACTCCTCAGATATCCTGCTTTCAATAGGCCTTTCTGTATTATAATAGTCAAAAAGGTACTTTATGTGCCTTTTTTCTCTTGCAGCATCTTCCCTTCTGGCATTCTCAACAGAAAGCTTATACTCATCAATAGTCATGCCATTTTGCTCAGAAATTTCTGTTAATGAACTATCTTTTTCATCCGGCTCATTTTTATCAAAGAACTCTAATTCTTCCTTGTAAGATTGCGACAAATAATCAGAGTAAACTATGTTTTGATGCTCCTTTAAATCGCCCTTATACATGTAGTTGGCAAAATCGGCTTTAGTAGGCCTGTGCCCTACACTGTCTTTTATATGGTAATATAGATTATTAAACCTTAGTTCTTCTTCAGTCCTTAATTTTTCGGCAACCCTGTTAAGTATTATCTGAACATTAAACTTAAACTGCTCATTGTTTATTTTTAATGATAAGTTAATCCAGTATAGCTGAACTAAAATGATACCTATAAGCGATAGGCTCATAAAGAACACCAATAACCGGAATCTTGTTTTATTCATCATTACAAAATTAACATTTTAACATTTAAACCTTTAATATATTAACCAAAGATTAACAAAGGCTGCAATTTTTACATTTTATTCAATTCTAAAAATATCTCTTTCGCCTTATTTTTCGCAGCTTCAAGATCTGTATTGTATATTATATAATCACTTAATTCTTCTTTCTTTTTTTCATCCCATTGGTTTGACATGCGTTCCAAAACCTGCTCTTTTGTCACTTTATCCCGCTCCATAACACGCTTAATCCTCAGGTCTTTTGGGGCAGTTACCAGTATTACCTTGTTGCAGTTTTTATAGCTGCCACTTTCAAACAATATGGCTGCCTCTTTTATCACAAAATTTTGCGATTTATGCAATTTTACCCAGTTTGTAAAATGATCTCTTACTTTAGGATGTATTATTTCGTTTAGCTGTTTTAGTTTATCAGGGTCATTAAACACCACTTTAGCTAGTTTAGCCCTGTCAGGTATTTGTTCCGTAAACACTTCTTCACCAAAAACTTTCCTTACCTCATTTACTGCCTCCGGCAGATACAATATTTTTTTGGCCTCTTCATCGGCTATATAAACAGGGACACCCAACGACTCAAAATAGTTTGCCATGGTGCTTTTACCGCTGCCTATACCTCCCGTTAAACCAATAATTTTTGTACCCATATTATTTGAAAAATAATTTAGGAAAAGCTACTTCCGGTTTTTGTTTAAGGATTTGCACTTTTAGTAATGATTCCGCATAGCCGGAACCATAACCATAAAACTGTATAAACGCAGCCACAACAGACAGAAAGCCTATTTTAAGGCTTTTATTTTGTATGGCTGAGAGTACAAACAGTAAACAGAAGTACAAAATATAAACATCTATAAAGAAATGCACATTAATTAACAGTACTATAAGAGAAACTATAAATCCGAACATAAAAAGTGACGGAAAAAGAAACACCGGCTTTTTATATTGAGGATGCCACAAGTTCAGGATAGGCCTTGCCTTACCAAACTTATTTACCTGTATATAAAACTTCTCCCAGTCTATTCTGCGCTTATGAAAAACAAAGCTGTCCTTAAACAGTTTTGTTGTGTAACCCAGCTTCCATAACCTGATGGAAAGATCAGGATCTTCACCCGGATGGATATTACCAAATCCTCCCGAAGCCTCAAAAGCCTGTTTGGAAATCCCCATATTAAAGCTCCTTGGCTGGAATTTTTCTATTTTCTCTGATTTGCCCCTTACCCCTCCTGTAGTTAAAAATGAGGTCATGGTAAAGTTTATTGCTTTTTGTACATCACTAAAAGATTCGTGCGCCGCATCGGGTCCGCCAAAACAATCGGTGTAATCTTTCTCAAGATTATCAGCAATGCTTTGCATGTAGTGTGGCGGTAAAATACAATCGGAATCTAAAATGATAAAATAGTCTCCCTTAGCTATCCTCATTCCGTAGTTACGGGAATCGCCGGGACCGCTGTTCTCCTTAAAGTAATAAGAAATCATTAACCTGTTCTCATAGCTGCTCACCACATCTTTACAGGTAACAGAAGAGCCGTCTTCAACAATTACTATTTCAAACTGCTGTTTATATGTTTGTTTTGTAAGGCTTTCCAGTAATTCCTGTATTTCATCGGGCCTGTTGTAAACAGGTATAACAAGAGAGAAAAACATCTAGCTATTTTTTTTTTAACAAAGTTACTCTTAAAAAAACAAAAAGCCACCAAAAAAATGGTGGCTTTTACTTTTTTTTAAAACAAGTGTTTAAATACTCGTTTTTATAACATGATTATTGCTTTTTAACTACCCTTATTGTTTTAGTCGCTGTTTCTGTAGCAACAATTACAATATAAGTACCTTCTGAAAGATTAGCCATGTTTACAGTACCTTCAAGGGCATTGATTTGCTGAGATATAACCGGCTGACCAAGCATGTTGTATACCGTAGCCGAAGTTATAGCTGAAGAGTAAGAAACAGTAAGCACATCTTTTACAGGGTTTGGCCAGTAAGCAAAGTTAGCTGAATCGAAATCTTTAGTATCAAGTACTACAGAAACCGTTACTGCAAATGGCTCACTAGGACAACCATCTATAGTTTGCACTGCATAGTAAGTAGCTTCATTTTCAATCACATAATCATCACCAAGAGGGTTTTCGTTGTTAAGAGCGTCCTCTTCTGTAAGGTACCATGTAATAACACCACCTTCTACACCGGTTACTTCAATAAGGCTTATATCAGCAGTTTGACCTGCATAAACACCTATTTCCTGAACCGATTCACCTTCTGGTGCCGGAGTAATATTAACAGTAACCTCAACAGCTACCCTTGCACTTTCACAACCGTCTATCATTTGAGAAACAAAATATGTTCCTGTTTCAATAGCGGTTTCTTCTGTAAGAACCTCATCAGCAGTTTCATCTGCATACCATTGAATATCGTTACCATCAGCAGTTAAGTCGGCCACGATAGAAGCACCACAAAATATTTGTTCTGCATCTGCAACAGGAACTTCTGTTATATTCACATTAACCGTAACATCGGCAGTAACCGAACATCCGGCAGCATTAGTAGCTGTTGCTGTATAAGCAAACTCACCTGCTTCGTTAGACATGAAGTAAACCATATCAACATCGTCACCTTCTGTATAGGCAACTATACCTTCCGCATCTGTATAAAGGTTTGTAGCCGGTACCCATGTTACAGCATTAACCACACTGTAGTTAAAGCTTATGTTTGGCCTGCTTGTAGATGAGTTTGAAGTACCATAAGAAGTAACTGCATCAAAACTTGCCACACCAGCAGGCGTAACACCATCTTTCGCGCCATAGTATACACTTGCAAATCCGGTTGTGGTAGTATTTGTTCTTGTACCACTACCGTTACCATTATTACCCTGGTTGTGTACTACCTCTACAATAAGGTTACCACCTGTCCAGGTATAAGATGTTGAAAAGTTAAAGTCAACATATCCTGTAGTACCACTTACCGGAGTAAAGTTTTGGTTATATACAGTTTGTAAAGCAGCTGAAGTTACAAAACCACCTTCCATATTGGTATTAGTAGTACTACCCATTCTGATAGTTAAATCGTTGCATGCATTAGCTGCCGAAGCATTAAAATCAAAAGCTAAAGAGCTAATTTGTGCACCTATAACCAGCCCCTGAGCTAAAAGCTCCTGTTCTGTATATAATATTTGTGTTTTAACACCTCCGTAGTATGCACTAAGCGGATTAGGATAACTTGTAGTTGACGGAGCAGTTGTACCGTTACCTATTACCACTTCACCAGATACATTAGCTCCCTGAGCTGTAAGCAGCTGTAATGTGTTACCACAAACTTCAATTGGTTCTTCGGCAATTGTTATTTCACCCGGAAGAAGGTTTACAGTTACTGTAATTGTAGCTGTTTCTATACATCCTGAAACCTCATCGGTAGCTGTTACCGTATAAATTGTAGTCTCTGTAGGAGATACTGTTTGTAAAGCTCCCTCAAGGTCGCCCGGTGTCCAAACATAAGTATAATCTGCATTATCGCTAGTTACAGAAAGATCTGTACTACCACCTATACATATTACCTCTTCTGTTGCTGCAGGAGTAATATCCGGAGCATCTGTTACCACAACCTCAACTTCTTCACGGCTTGAGAAACAAAGTCCGTTACCGTTAAAGATAAACTGTGGTCTTACTGAATAGGTCACTACAGTACCACCCTCTGTAGCAGCACATGCGTCTGCACCAGAAGTACTTTCACTAAAGTGATGTTTAATAGTAGATACATAAGCTGTTGCGTCACTTTTCACAGTCCTGCTCATTGTTGCAGAAGACGAACTGTTACCATGACAAAACTCTACTACTATATTAGAAGTACCGTCCCAGTTAAACGGAGTTTCAAAATTAAATGTATTAACTCCTTCTGCCGGAAGGTATGACACATTACTGTATACAATGCTAAACGCATCGTTTGCCACAAAAGCTTCCATATTAGCAGCTGAAGAAGTACCTATCTTAATTGTAAGGTCTTTCATAGGCAGTGTTCCTGCAGATGTAACATCAAGAGCAATTGAATTAATATCACCCGCAGATAATCCTGCTGCTGTAAGTTCGGCAGCTGTAATTAAATGCTGTGTGTGGTTGTTACTCCAAGCAGAGTATAGCGGGTTGCTGTACGTATTTGTGGTAGCTGCACCCTGACCAACTTTTACAAGAGCTCCAACACTTGTTTGAGCACTACTTACATAGAAGCTTGTAGTTTCTGTAATATAAGGAATTTCAAAAGTATCACCTTCTCCTACCGGTAAAGCAGCATCAGCACTTTCAAACCAGTACACAGTACCTGTAGTACTTGAAGCCTCAAGCTCTGTAGTACCCTCTCCGCAAACCTCACCCGGTTCTGTAACCGTTAAGTCAGACGGAGTACAAGCTGTCATAAACGATACCGGACCAACCCACTCGCTTTGAGCGTCTTCACTACAATTAGATCTTACCCATACGTAGTTTCTTGTACCCGATGTTAAATCGGTCACTTCAGCAGTTAACACACCTGCTTCAACACTTCCTGTAGCTTCGGTAGCCGGAGTAGGAACTGTACCATCCTCATTTACATAATACTCATATCCGTTTGCCGGAGCTGTAGCCGGAGCCGTCCATGATACCTGAACTGAATTTTGAGCTACATCAGAGTAAACTAAATCAATAGGTAATGCACAATCAGGCTGAACATCTACCACAAAATTGTCAATATAGAATCTGCTATCCGGAGTATCATCCTCACTATGAGCATAGAAACCTATTTTAATTATACCTGTATAGCCTTCAAGTGAAATAATATCTGATACTCCACCTGACGGAATATTGTCTCCGCCATATGTTTTTATAACATTAGTCACATCCCAGGTATTACCTGCATCTGTAGAAACAACAATTTTTACAAACTTATCTTCCATGTCTGCAATTGGAGTACTGCCAGACCAAGGAATTACCAAAGCATCTACACTTAACTGATAAGTTACAGATCCATCCCCTAAATCAATAGCCGGAGACACAAACCAATCGTCTAACCCATCATATAAATTAATGTAAGCAGCTTTGCCGTTAGCATTTCCTGAGTCATTGTTAAAGTTACCACTTTGCCAGCTGCTACCTTCATTTTGTAATACAACTGCTGTACCTAAAACACCTGTTTGCTCTTTCCAGCAATCACCAGGTATGCTTCCTGTATAATCCGTAAAATCCTGAGTTACTACCGGAGTAACAGCATCACACTCAGTTCTGAAAGAACCACCGCTTACCCACTCGCTGTAAGTACCACTACAGTTGCTTCTTACCCAGTAATAGTATACTGTATCAGCATCCAGAGTAGTTAACGAAAGGGTTATCTCTTCTGTATTACCTGTTGGTATTGTTTCTTCTGTAGGAGCAGTATTTTCTGTACTATAGTAATAGTCATAACCACCTGTTGGAGCAGTCTCTAAAGCTGTCCAAGATAAAGTAACTCCCTCATAAGTAACTAAATGACTGGCTTCTTCCGGAGCAAAGCAAGTAACCTCAGTTACACTTATATTATCAACTGCCGCTGCAGGCGACGAACCTACACCGTCGTCATTTATCCATTCAAATACCAGTCTTACAGTCTCACCTGCATAATCTGCAGCATCAATTACATATTGCTCGGTTAAGAAAGCATCACCACTAAGGCTAAGCTCTTCCACAACCAGTAAACCATCTGTATCTTCTATCTCCTGTCCGGCAACAGGGACATAAGTAGCAGGAACTACCCATACAGAAAGATAATCGTACCCGTCTTCTCCTGTACCTTTCCAGTCAAAAGAAACCATTGCCTGAACAATATCTTCAGGAAGTGTTATATCTCTGTAAGCATGTACAACAGATGTTGAACCGTTGTTATAATCATTGGTAGTACCATTATCATTTGATATATATAATGAGCTTGTACCTCCGTTGTTTACAGCAGTACCAATAAACCATTTGTTTACCTGAGAACCGTTTGCAATATTCCAGTTTGGTGAAGTTTCAAAATCTTCACTAAATGGCATTGTTGCAGGAACCTGGAAAGTTGTAAAAGTAAGAACAGTACTCCAGTCTGAAGTTTCATCTCCACAATCAGATCTTACCCATACATAATATTGTGTTGTTGGGTCCAGTGTTAAAGTTGCACTTGTTTCATCTGTATTATCAGTAGGATCAGTTGCCGCTGTAGGCGCTGTACTACTTTCAGAAACATAATAGTCGTAACCATCAGCAGGTGCTGTAGTAAGAGCGTTCCAAGAAATAACTGCCGAACTGTTTGTGATGCCTGAAACCGATAGTCCCGAAACAGGGAAACATGATGGCGGCGGAGACATTGTAAACTGTATCTGCGGTTTAAAGTTGTTTGCTATATCTGTAGCAACACCACATCTTGAAGATACGTCTGATCTGGCAAACCTACTGCTGTTATCTGCAGTACCATAAGTATATACAGTACCAAAACTCGATGTATATGGTACAGAACCATAACAAACATCAACTAAAATGTTGCTCGTTCCATCCCATAAAAAAGGCGTTGAAAGATCTATCATATCAAATCCTAACGCCGGAGTGTAGTCTCCACTATAAACTTCAGTCAATGAAGCTGTATTATTTGAAGCTGAATCTGTAGCATCTGTCAATGCAAACCTGATTTTGTAATTTGGAAGCGTACCTGCATTAGGTAATGTTGCCAAATTCCACCCCATTTCAGTAATTAGACCTTCAGCACCACCTGCAGATGTAATCTCTGCAGCTGTGTAAACTACCTGATAACGCATGTACTCATAATACCCGTTTACAGGACCTAAACCAGAACCGGTTGTAGAACTGACTGAAGTAGTCGTACCGGAACCGATTGTAACTGTTTGTGCATTAACCACCGTAAAGGAAAGACACATAACAAAAAAGAGTAAAAATCGGGCAACCCGATTTTCGGTCAAATTCCCGAGGTAAGGCCGGAAATTAACCCTAAAAGTAATTCTGTTCATGAAATTATATTGATTTTAATTAATTAGTTTGCTAAAAATATAAAAATACAACTCAGATATGTGTTAATTTTAACATTTACATATTATTTTTAAAATAAAACAGCCATTTGTTATATTTTAATGTAAATATTGTACTACAATTGATATTTATTTAAAAAATCAATTACACGACAATAATAAAATGTTATATTTTTTAAAGCTTTGTTAAATTAAAATCAATATGTTATTAAAATAAAATAAAAAAACCGTCATAAAAAATGACGGCTTTTGAATATTTGAAACTAAACAGCCTTTTTGGCTGTTTAGCCATAATATGGATTATTGTTTTTTGACAACTCTTATAGTTTTAGTTGCAGTTTCTGTAGCAACAATTACTATATAAGTACCATCTGAAAGGTTAGCCATGTTAACTGTACCTTCAAGAGCATTGATTTGCTGAGAAATAACCGGCTGACCAAGCATATTGTATACTGTAGCCGAAGTTATAGCTGAAGAGTAAGAAACATTAAGTACATCTTTTACAGGGTTTGGCCAGTAAGCAAAGTTAGCTGACTCAAAATCTCTGGCATCAAGAGTAATTGAAACCTCTACTCCAAACGGAGCACTGCTACAGCTACCTATGTATTGTACTGCATAGTAAGTATTACCAGAAACAAGTACCGCACCTGCAGCTAGCTGGTTAGTTCCGTTCATAGCATCTTCCATAGTAGCATACCACATTACAGTAGCACCTTCTGCAACAGTTATTTCAATATCCTCAATAACTGCATCTACTCCTGCGTCAACACCAATTTCCTGCATAGACTCACCTTCAATTTCAGGTACTGTAGTTACAGTTACCATAACAGCAGCTCTTACAGCACTTTCACAACCTTCATACATCATAGAAGCATAGTAGGTTAAACCATCTTCAAGAGCTGTTTCTGCTGCAAGAGGCTCACCTCCCATTTCGTCTGCATACCACATAACCTCATCATCAGCCATTAAATCTGCCACAGTAGCACTTCCACAGAAAGCTTGTTCTGCTTCTGCCATTGGTGTATCAACAACATTTACAAATACAGCTACAGGAGCTCTCATTAAACTCTCACATCCGTCTACTGTTTGAGAAGCAAAGTAAAGAGCAATACCCGGCTCAAGTTCAGTAGCAGGATCTAGTGGCTCACCACCTGCAAAATCAGTATACCATTGTATATCTGTACCGGTTGCCATTAAGTCGGCTACAGTACCAGAGTTACAAATAACCTGTACATATTCTTCCATTACAGGAGCAGGAGTTGTATTTACTACAGCTGCTACCATAACTCTTGCCACGCTCTCACATCCGTTTAGTGTTTGTGAAGCATAATATGTTGTACCATCGTTAAGCATTACAGTATCGGCAAGAGGAGCACCTCCTGTAGATGAATAATACCATTTAACCATTTCGCCATCTGCAACAAGATCTGCTACAGTAGCACCGGCACAAAATGTTTGTGTTGCATCAGCTGTTGGAGCCGGAGTAACAACAATAGTAAGATCTGTACTTGCAGAAACTGAACAACCAAATTCGCTTGTTACAGTAGCTGTGTAGCTTGCATCGGCAGTAGCATAGTAATATACTGTTCCTGCAGGTTGCCCCATATAAGGCATAGTAGCAGCAGCATCTGTATAAAGACCTCCTTGTGGAGACCAAACGTAATCTACAGGGTTTGTAGCTCCGGTAATGTTTACGTTATAATCTTCATACTCCCCATAACCATCAAAGAAACAAGAATCTGCCACACCTGATAGTACATTGTAGCTACAGAATACTCTCATTCTTGTAACACCGTTGTAAGCAGATGCAGGAATTGTAACCGTACCTGTAAATACTACTGATGAGTTACCTCCTGTTACTGAGTTATAAACACTCTCGTCTGCACTAAACACACCATCCTGGTTGTAGTCAATCCAAACTCTAAAGTATTCAGTCCAGGTAGCATTACCAGCCTGTAATGATATAGTATAGCTTTGTCCGCCACTTACGTTAGCAGTAAGGGCACTATAATAAGTATAGTCACTAGCTGCATCACCAGAAGCATTGTTTACAATGTTTGCAAAAGTAAAGTTGTTAAGGTAATCACCAGAAGCACCATCTTCTGCTACTGTAGGAGAACAGTATGGCTGCGTAATAATTGTGCTGCCTCCTGAAGCCATAAGGGCAACAACAGAGTTTTGACACACATCTGCAGAAGCAGGTGTTACTGTTACAGCAGACGGAAGCGGGTTAACTACAACTGTTACTTCCTGTACTGCAACACATCCCGTACCAGGATCTGTAGCTGTTACCATATAAGTTGTTGTTTCAACCGGAGATACAGTTTGTATAGCACCTGAAAGGTTACCCGGCATCCATACATATTCGTAATCAAGGTTATCACTAGTAACAGAAAGGTCTGTACTTCCACCTTCACATATTGCTTCCATAGAAGCTACAGCAGCAATTGCAGGAGCTTCTGTTACAGTTGCAGTTACCGCAACCCTTGGGCTTGCACAAATAACTGTACCGTTTAAAATCATTTTAGCCCTGTTACTAACAGTTAATGTATTACCAGAACCATTAACACCGCCGGTTACAGCCGCACAAATATCAGCTGCACTCTGGTTATCAGCATAAGTATAAGTTGTAGATACAAAGCCTACGTTATCATATTGTACTGTTGATGACGAACCACCAAAGTTCACGTTACTGTAACATACCTGAACAACGATGTTACTTGAACCATCCCACATAAACGGAGCAGTAAAAGTATAAGTATTAACACCTACAGTTAATGGCTGAGCCGCATTACTGTATACAGGAGTTAATCCGTCAATATGTGTAGTAGTAGCTGCATTTTGAGAAGTTGCACCCATACTAACAGCAAAGTTATTGAAGGTAGCAGTACCCAATGATGTAATTGTAAAGGCAACAGAGTTAATAGGACCTGCATATAAACCAGCTGCATTAAGCTCTGAAGCTTTTAAAATATATTGTGTTTTAACACCACCCCAACCATGATAGTAAGGTGAGTTACCACCACTTGAGCTTGTACTGCCTCCGTTACCAATAGTTACGTTTGTATCTGGAGTTGGTACACCAGAGCTAACATAAAAATCAGTAGTTTCAGTAATTAAAGGAGTAGTAAACATAGCACCTTCTCCAAGGAAATTACCTCCTGTTTGAGCATCATACCATCCAAGGATACCACCTTCTTCGGTAGTAGCATTAAGTTCTGCCTCACCTTGTCCGCAAACTGAACCACCATCTGTAGTTAAGATATCCGGATAGTCACAAAGTGTAGTAAATGTTTGAGCTAAAGCCCAGTCACTATATACATCTGTACATTGTGTTCTTACATATACATAATATGTAGTAGAAGGAAGTAAACCTGTAACATCTAAAGAAGTTTCTGTAGTAGAATCACCTGATGCCGGAGCGGTATCAGAAGTTATAACCGCATACTCATAACCTGTAGGAACACCTACAGTTGGCGCTGTCCATGAAACAGTTACACCGTCTTTAAGTATGTTTGAAGGAGCTGCCACTACAGGCACATCGCATGCAGGAAGCTCTTCTATAAGAATATCAGCAATGTGGAAATCATAATCAGGAGACTGGTCAAGAGGACCGTCTGTTGCCTGGAAACCTATCTGGATGGTTTGGCCTGTATAAGCCCCTAACATTAAAGTATAGTCAGTTAACACATTTGATAATGTAGTTGTGTTAGCTGCTTCAAAAGTATAAAGAGGAGTCCATGTTGCACCACAGTCAACAGAAACCATAACTTTTACTTTATCATCTGTACCCTGCATACCTGACGGATCAGCAGATGAACTTGCAAAATCACTTATCGCTGCTTTAAACTTAAGTCTTGAATTAGCTGCAAGAGTAATTTTAGGACTTATTATCCAGGCATTTGCATTACCTAAATATAGGTTAAACTTAGCTGTAGGAACACCTAAAGCATTACTGTTGGTCCAACCAGAAGTAACCCCTGAAGGATTAGCCGATGTAGGCTCTACGTTTGTTGTACTTGAAATAGTAGCCTCAAACCATCCCGGGAATACAATACCTAAGTTATCGCCGGTAAAACCAGTAAAGTTGTTTGATAATGGTAATGCACCTGCACTTGCAGGAACAGTAATTGTAAGCGCATTTGTTCCTGCTGTTACATTTATATATGTATCATAAGGACCGCTTCCGCATCTGTTATACTCATAAACTTTTACAAAATAAGAAGTACCACAAGTTAATCCGCCTACTGTAACAGATGAACCTGTACCATCATATACTATTTGCTGACCACCTGCATAAGTAGAAGAGGCTGTGTAAGCCGCTATACCCACTCCATCAAGAGGATCTACAATAGCAACATCACTAACCACTACCATTCTGCGGCCACCGTTTCCGTTAGTCCAGCTTAAAGCAGCTGCCGTATTACCAATATTACCCAAAATTAAAGCTGTAGCCTGAGTATCTGGAGCCATAACCGGGTTAATTGTTACTGCTTCAGAATAATCCATTGCAGCACCGTTAGCACAAGTTACCTTTAAACGGTACTGAATACTTGCACCTGCATAAGCTGCCGGAGTATATGAAGCTGTTGTTGCTCCTGTACCTCCTACAGCATCTGTCCAGTCTGTACCGGCATTAATAGATTGCTGCCATTGATATGAAATACCAGACACAGCTAACGGACTCGCTCCAGTAACTGTGATAACAGAAGGTGTAGCACCTGAACAAGCACTACGCACTAAACCTCCTGATACAGCACCTCCTTCAGGAGTACCGCTACATGGAGGCTGAACCTGCATGAAGAAACGAACTCTTGGTTTTGACGAAGAGCTACTATTTGAAGTAGCATTTCCGCACAAATCTGATCCATCCGCCTGACGGCTACGGAAATTGTTAGCTACACCTGTATAGTTCCAACATTGTCCATGTACTCCGCCTCCCTGATATGGCGCAGTATTAAAGCAAATATCAACTAAGATATTATCAGTACCATTCCAGTTAAAAGGAGTATCAAAAGTAATGTCGTTAAAACCTGCCACAGGAATATAACTAAAAGCAGTTTTAACTGTAGTTAATGGCTCTACATAATCAGCTGTAGGAATATCAGCCGTAGTGATGTGAGTCATTTTAATAGTGTAGTTTGGTAGTCCACCAGGGCTCCAGTAAACGGCTGAAACGTCCCAGGCAAGTTTTTCAATGTTACCTGCCGCGGCACCTCCCGCCAATAGCTCTGAAGCTGAGTAGACAATCTGAATTCTTCGGCTATTATAATAACCGCTTACAGGGCTTTGTCCGGTATTACCGCTTTGGGAACCCTGCGTCCCAAGGGTTACATAACCCTGTGCAAAAGCATCATTGCCCAATGTTAAAAAAAGGATGCTAAAAATAAGGTAATGCAATACCTTCATCCCCCCTTTAACAAAGGAAGTTTGTGTAGTTTTTTCCATAAAAACATCAATTTTAATTAATAGTTAATAAAATTATAAATTTTAACCTTAAAATTTAGAGTATTTCACAATAGGTGATATTTTTAAAGAAAAAAGACGTTTTGTTATATTTTGTTATATTTTATTCATTTCAGAGTACTTATTTCGAATTATTTATATTTTAAATAATGTTTTTATGTTAATTCTTTAACATCATTACTTAATATAATTCTTAAGATTTGCTTAAAATAAAATAAAAAAGCTCCATAAGGAGCCTTTATTATAAAATATATGTTAAAAATATTAATCTTCAGGATATAACTTTTCCATCATCGATGCGCTTACACCTGTAGAAGAATACCCTCCATCATGAAAAAGATTTTGCATGGTTACCATACGGGTTAAATCTGAAAACAATGTAATACAGTAATCTGCACATGATTCTGCATCGGCATTGCCCAGAGGCGCTATATTGTCGGCATAGTCATAAAAGTCTCCAAATCCTTTAATTCCGGCACCTGCCGTAGTTTTTGTAGGCGATTGCGACACCGTATTTACACGCACTTTTTTAGCAACACCGTAGTGGTATCCAAAGCTCCTGGCAATAGACTCCAGCATGGCTTTTATATCAGCCATATCGGTATAAAAAGGATAAGTACGCTGAGCCGCCATATAGGTTAAGGCTACCACACTTCCCCCTTCGCTTATAGCATCCATCTTTTTAGCGACACTTAGCATTTTATGAAATGAAAGCGCCGAAACATCTATACCTTTCATAAAGTAATCGTAGTTAGACTCCACATAAGGTATCTTTTTACGGATGTTTACACTCATACCTATAGAGTGAAGTACAAAGTCTATCTTACCGCCCAGTATCTCCTGAGCCTGAGTATATAAATTTTCTAAATCCTCTGTATTGGTAGCATCTGCCGGGATTATCTGAGAACCTGTCTTTTCTGCAAGTGCATTAATTTCTCCCATTCTCATGGCTATAGGAGCATTGGTCAATACAAATGTTGCACCCTGCTCATGCGCTTTTTCAGCCACTTTCCATGCTATGGAATTCTGATCCAGTGCTCCGGTAATAATACCTCTCTTACCTTTAAGTAAATTATTCATATTTCAAATATTTTGGTTAAAATAAAAAGTCCCGCCTTAGCGGGACCTTCATTTATATATCTTATTGTAAACTCTTTACAGGAACAACCTCGTTTACGTCTGCTTTATAATCTACTCCTTCGTAGTCAAAACCAAACAGGTTGTAAAAATCTTTTCTGTATCCTTGAAGGTCACCTAGCTGCTCAAGGTTTTCAGTCGTTGCCTGTTCCCAAAGTTCAGCTACCTTTTGCTGAATATCGTCTCTCATTTCCCAGTCGTCAATTCTTATACGGCCTTTTTCATCAACCGGAATATCTCCTCCTGTATAAAGACGGTCTGCATAAAGACGCTGCATTTGCTCAATAGTACCTTCGTGTAAACCAGCTTCTTTCATTGTTTTGTATAATAATGAAATATAAAGAGGAATTACAGGAATAGCAGAACTTGCCTGAGTTACCAATGCTTTGTTTACAGACACATAAGCCTTAACGTTAAGATCTTTAAGTTTATCTGTAATTTCAAAAGCAGTAGCCTCTAAATGGTCTTTAGCACGGCCAATAGTACCTTTTCTGTAAACCGGCTCAGTAAGGGCAGGCCCAATATATGAATAAGCAACTGTAAGGGCACCGTCTGCAAGAACATCTGCCGCTTTAAGTGCATCCATCCACATAGCCCAGTCTTCACCACCCATTACGGCAACCGTGTTTTCAATATCCTCATCTTTACAAGGTTCTATTGAAATTTCAGTAACCTTACCTGTATGAAAGTCAACTGTTTTATTACTGAATGTACCTCCAATAGGCTTTAGTACACTACGGTGAGTAACACCTGTTTCAGGATGTGTACGCACCGGAGAAGCAAGACTGTAAATTACAAGATCTACCTTACCAAGGTCTTTTTTAATAAGGCTAATAGTCTGTTCTTTTATTTCTTTAGAGAATGCGTCTCCGTTTATACTTTTTGCATAAAGTCCGGCTTTATTAGCTTCGCTTTCAAAAGCTGCCGAATTATACCAGCCCGGTGAACCCGGTTTGCCTTCACTTGGTTCTTTTTCAAAAAACACACCTATAGTAGCTGCATCGCTACCAAAGGCACTGGTAATTCTTGATGAAAGTCCGAATCCTGTAGAAGCACCTATAACAAGTACCTTTTTAGCACCGTTAATAGCTCCTTTAGACTTTACATATTCAATTTGATTCTTTACATTTTGCTCAGCTCCCGTTGGGTGGGCAGTTAAGCAAATAAATCCTCTCATTCTTGGTTCTATAATCATACCTCGAAGTAATTTATATCAATACAAATAATTAATTCTTTTACAAATATAGGCTGTTTTTTCAGTTAAGCAACGCCCTTGCATGGTTAAGAGCAGAATCGGTAATATCTTTACCCGAAAGCATTTCTGCAATCTCTCTAACCCTCTCATCCTCAGTAAGCAATTTAAGTTCAGAAACTGTTGTATCAGCCTGTGTGGTTTTAAATACTTTATAATGCTGCACACCTTTACCTGCAATTTGCGGTAAGTGCGTTATGGCAAACACCTGCATTTCGCTGCTCATTACCTTCATAATGTCGCCCATCTTATTGGCAATCTCTCCCGAAACCCCGGTATCAATCTCATCAAATATAATGGTAGGAAGCTGAGAATAATTAGCCAATACTGCTTTTACTGCCAGCATAATCCTGGACATTTCACCTCCTGAGGCTACCTTTTTAAGCAACCCAAAGTCTGTCCCTTTATTAGCCGAGAACAGCAGATTTATTTCATCCTTACCGTTTGGTGTATAGTTTTCCTTATGTGTAATATCAAACTGAAAACGTGCATTAGGCATACCCAGCTGCGTAAGTATAGCAGTAACCTTATCGGTTAATACAGGTATTGCTTTTTGCCTGTTTTCAAAAATAGTTAAAGCAGTTGCATCGGCCTCTGCTTTTGCTTTTTCAAGTTGCGCTTCCAGTTTCTCTATGGTACTGTCAAGCTCATCTGCCATTACAACCTTACCATCCAGCTCTTCCCTTATAGCAATAAGCTCTTCTACAGTAGCGACCTGGTGTTTTTTTTGCAGCATGTAAATCAGCTGTAGTTTTTGATTTACCAGTTCCAGCTGCTGCGGATCGTCTGCAAGTTTTTCAGCATCCTGCCCTACTTCATTGTTTATATCATCAAACTCTATAAGCAGACTGGAAATCCTTTCATAAAACTCGTTATACTGTGCACTTATACCGCTTATTTTTTGAAGCGAAGCCTTAATCTCTTTAAGGTTTTGCAACACTCCCATCTGCTCTTCGTTTGCTATAGAAACTACCTTTGCAAGCGATTCTTTAATAAACTCTACATTACTAAGCTTTTCAAGCTCCGCTTCAAGTTCTGCCTGTTCCCCTTCCTTTAGGTTTGCAGCTATAAGCTCCTCAAGCAAAAATGTATTATAATCCTGCTCTTTAGACAATGACTCCTTTTGCTCTTTGGCCTTCTTTAAACCGGATTGTACCGACTTAACAACCGAAAGCTCTCCTTTATACTTAGTAATAAGCGCAGTATTATCTGCAATGGCATCCAGAATCTGCATCTGGTACTGCTCATCAGATAATTCGCGGGTTTGCTGTTGTGAGTGTATATCTATAAGGAAATCGCCCAGTTCCTGAAGCTCCTGAAGATTTACAGGACTGTCGTTTATAAACGCACGTGATTTACCACTGGGAAGTATTTCCCTTCTTATTATTGTAATATCCTCATAATCGAGGTCATTCTCGGCAAAAAACTCTTTAAGGTTATAGCCGTTTATTTTAAAATGTGCCTCAATAACACATTTCTGCTCCTTATCCTTAAGCGATGTCAAATCGGCACGCTTACCTAATACAAGCCCAAGGGCACCTAATAATATAGACTTACCCGCACCTGTCTCACCTGTAATAATAGACAGTTTATCGGAAAACTCGATATCAAGATGCTCTATAAGAGCGAAGTTTTTAATTGATAATGATTGTAGCATATTAAATGGTGGCTGTGTTTTGCTTACACAAATGTACTATTTAATATTACTCCATTTATTAGAATTAAGCGGAGAAATTCTATTTAAGATATCAACAAGGTCATTAATACTAACCATAGGCCCTCCCGAGAAAACCGATACGATTTCATCGGCTTTTGCATCAAAAAAAACACGGGTTAAAAATGCATTTGGCCTTGCCCTGTTAACTTTATTAAGCGTTTTTATTGCTTCAAGTATTTTTTCTTTTCCTGCTTTAGGATTGTCTGCCATAACATCAAGCCCTAAGCGGTGGTAGTCATAAAGAGCTACCCTAAAATCTTCAAAAGTGTTAGAAAGTACATTGTCTACCAATGCAAACCTGGTTTGGTTACCATCCTGCTGGCTCCAACCCTTATAACCACTTTGCTGTGCAGATGATACAATTCTTTGTGCAACCGTAAAATAAGGAGAACCTCCGTTTATTTCATAAGTATCGGCATCCATACCAATAATCATGTTTGCATAGAACGATATAACACTTACTAGGTTTGAGTTAAAACTCTCCGGGTTATATACCAGGTTTTGATATTCTGTATAACTAAATCCAAAGTCCTTATCGTTATAGTTACAAACCGGAGACTCGTATGTAGAGTTAAATACCGGCCTTGCAGACTGTACCTGCAGTGTAGCGTTAAACTGATTGGATTCGTATGCGGTTACAGTGATAAAGAACGAACAGTTTATTCTTTCGTTTCTTTCAAAATTCCTGCTTGTAAACTGAGTGTTATTTATAAACTCGGTAAGTGATGTTTGCAGTGTTTTAAATATTTGCGGATTAGCATCGGTAATAAAGCTGGCATTAACCTGCACCGTAGCGTTAAGCTCCTGTCCTTTTGCAGTAAAAGAAAGAAACATCAACAATAATCCTAAATATCTATACATTGTACCGTGTTTTAATTTTATTAATAATATCCTGCGCCACCTGCTCTTTAGATTTTAGCTCCTGAGGCTCTGTATTAAACGCTGCATCTATAAAGGTAACCTTATTGGTTGGTTTTCCAAAACCTGCCCCTTTATCATTAAGTGAGTTTAAAACAATCAAATCTAAGTTTTTTTTCTTAATCTTTTGCTTTGCATGTTCAATTTCATTCTCGGTTTCAAGCGCAAAGCCTATTAAGTACTGATGCTTTTTCTTTTCGCCTAACGACTTTAAAATATCGGTCGTTTTTTCCAGTTCAAGCGTAAGGTTTTCTTCGTTTTTCTTTATTTTCTGGTCGGCAACGGTCTTAGGCCTGTAATCGGCAACCGCAGCTGCAGCGATAGCTACATCTACATCATCAAAATACTTATGGCAGGCTTCATACATATCCCTGCCCGAAACAACAGGCACAAATGTAATACCGTCACTCTGTACTTTTAAATGAGTAGGCCCGCTAACCAAAATAACTTCTGCTCCTTCTTTAGCTGCCGCATGAGCAATATCAAACCCCATTTTACCGGAAGAATGATTACCTATAAAACGCACAGGATCTATAGCTTCGTATGTAGGACCTGCTGTAATAAGTATTTTTTTTCCCCGCAGCGGCAGTTTCCCTTCAATATCCTTTTCGATAAACGCAACGATATTTTCAGGTTCTGCCATACGCCCTTCTCCCGAAAGTCCGCTGGCAAGCTCACCGGATTCAGCAGGTATCATAATATTACCATACTCCTGCAACGCCTTAAAACTGGCAAGTGTAGAAGGATGTTTGTACATATCAAGATCCATTGCCGGAGCAAAATACACCGGGCATTTAGCCGATAAATAAGTAGCAAGTAAAAGATTATCACAATTGCCCGAAACCATTTTAGACATGGTGTTTGCAGTAGCCGGAGCAATTAAAAAGAGGTCGGCCCAAAGGCCCAGTTCGACGTGGTTGTTCCACACCGCGTTTTCATCCTCCTCATCAAAAAAGGAAGAATGAACCGGGTTTTTAGATAATGTGGAAAGCGTTAACGGAGTAACAAAATCTTTAGAAGCAGGCGTCATGACCACGCGTACATCGGCGCCTGCTTTTATAAGTAACCTTACCAGTGAAGCTGTTTTATAAGCGGCAATCCCTCCTGAGATTCCCAGTAATATTTTCTTACCGCGTAAAACAGACATGGTAAATTATTTGTTTGGTTCCCTGTAAGCAACTTTTTCTTCCAGCCACTCCTGTACAGCTAGTGCGTGAGGCTTAGGAAGTTTTTCATAAAATTTAGACACTTCAATCTGCTCTTTGTTTTCAAAGATCTCTTCAAGACTGTCGTTGTAAGTAGCAAACTCCTCAAGCTTCTCGATCAGTTCCTTTTTAATTTCGGTATTGATCTGGCTTGCTCTCTTAGCTATAATAGTAATAGCTTCATAGATGTTACCTGTAGGCTCTTCAATTTTGCTTTTGTTGTAGGTAACTGTGTTTACCGGAGCAGTTGTCTTCTTTAAATCCATCACTCGTTCTTATTTAGAAAATTTTTGTAATTCCGTTTCAATTTTGGCATACATCTCGTCTGCCTGCTGCTTGTATTTAGTATCGGGCTTATATTTAACAAGCGCCTTATAGTTTGCTCTTGCATCAAGTAAGCGCTCTTCCATTTTGCTTGCAATACTGTTTAGTGCAAACCTGTAAGAAGAATCAAACTTATAGAACAATGCATCTTCCTTAAGTTTTGTACCCGGAAAGTCTATCAAAAAGTTATCAAACGTTTTGATGGCTGCCGTATAATCACCAAAGAAATCAGCCGTTGTATGATACTGTTTAGCTATTTCAAATGCTTTTTTCTCAAGCTTCTCCCTCATCTCCTTTGCCAGCTGGTTAGCCTCGTCCATATACTGAGACTCCGGATACCTGTCTATAAAAGCCTGTAGCGCATCAACAGCCCTGTATGTTTCATTCTGGTCTTTAGAGTAAACCGGAGAAAGCATATAGTAACATTTAGCACTTAAAAAAGCGGCTTCTTCTACCATATCGCTTTTAGGATAGCTGCTTACAAAACTGCTAAACTCATAACCTGCATTATAGTACTGCTTTTGCTTATACATGGACATAGCGTAAATATAGAACAGTTTTTGCCCTGAAGGTTTCCCCTTCATAACCGGTTTAAGCTTCTCGGCAAGGGTTATCACTTTAGTATATTTTTCTTTTTCATACATTTTTACGGCAACATCATACTGAAGCTTAATATCGTCTGATTTCAAGGCTTTTTGGTATTCGTTACACGAAGAAAAAAGTACCGCTAGTAATAATAAATAAAAGTATCTGCTCATGTTTTGTTGTTTACGCCATAATTTGGCCGCAGTTTTAAAAGCAACTGCAAATTTAGTTAATAATTAGAGAATACAAAATCTTTTTTTACGGTAATAAAACCATAAAAAAAGATGCCCGCAGGCATCTCTTTAAACTGTTTTTATATTTTTTTATTGTACGATATTATGACCTGTAGAAGAAAAAACCTTCATATCATTATCAAAAAGGTACAATCCGCCTTTATCATCACCTATCAGGTCTATCTTATCCAGTATCACTTTTGCGGTAGCTTCCTCCTCTATCTGTTCAGAAACATACCACTGTAAAAAGTTATGTGTCGCATAATCTTTTTCGGATAAGGCAATATCAACAAGATTATTAATGCATTCTGACACCCTGACTTCATGCTTATAAAGCTGGGCAAAAAGTTTTTTGAAAGAGGTGTAATCCAGCTTAGGCTCTTCAAGAGCAGAGATAGCCGCCTGGCCTCCCCTTTGGTTTACATATTTTACAAGCTTAAGCATGTGTGCCCTTTCTTCGTCAGACTGCTTAAACATAAACGTAGCTATACCCTCAAACCCTTTTACTTCTGCCCACGAAGCCATAGCCAGGTAAATTTGGGATGATTCGGCCTCAACTTTTATCTGCTCATTAAGCGCAGACTGCATTTTCTCAGATAACATGGCTTTTCGTTTTAATGGTTTATCACCACTAAATTAACGAATTTTCTCAACAAAAGCGTTAAGTCTTCCTGCTAAATCTTCGTTAACATTAACAAGCGGAAGCCTTACTGTATCTTCGCTAAGTCCTAAAGCTTTAAATACATGTTTGATACCTGCAGGGTTACCCTGCTCAAAAATCATATCAATAGAATCTGCTAAAAGGTAATGTAGCCTATAAGCCTCGTCTACTTTTCTTTCAAGACCTAACTGTACCATTTGAGAGAATTCCTTAGGGAAGCCCTCTCCTATTACAGAGATCACACCTGCACCACCGGCAAGAACCATAGGCAAGGTAATCATATCATCACCGGATATTACAAGGAAACCTTCGGGAGTACCGTCAATAAGTTTCATTGCCTGAACAATATCTCCGGCAGCTTCTTTAATAGCTACTACATTTTTAAAGTCGTTTGCAAGACGTATTACCGTAGACGGAAGCATATTACTTGCCGTTCTTCCCGGTACATTGTATAGTATTACAGGAATTGGCGAAGCCTCGGCTACAGCCTTAAAGTGCTGGTAAATACCTTCCTGTGTAGGTTTGTTATAATATGGAGAAACCGAAAGTATAGCTGTAAAAGCAGAAAGGTCGCGTGTTTTAAGCTCGCTTACCACCTCGTGTGTATTGTTACCACCCACACCAAGAACAAGCGGAAGTCTTCCGGCATTTGCTTCAATAACAGTCTTTATTACAAGTTCTTTTTCTTCCTTGTTTAAAGTAGCTGCTTCTGCTGTAGTACCAAGAACAACAAGGTAGTTTATACCGTTTTCAACCTGGTAATTCACAATTCTCTTTAGCGCATCGGTATCAACTGAAAAATCTTTTTTAAAAGGGGTTACCAGTGCAACACCCGTACCTATTAATGACTGCATAGTTCTGTTTATATTATATTTAGGATTTTTAAATATCTGAAAAGTTCAGCCATATACTCCTTATACCTGTCGGCACCTTCGGCTATGGTAAAATGGTTAAGCCTTTTGTCTACGTTGGCAAAACCTACCTTAAACTTAGCCTGCGACTCCAGTGTAGCCAGCATAAGCAAAGGCTTCTCGGTATCATAATAACTTATCAGCATATCAAAAGGAGTTTGCACAAAGGTTATTACTTCCTCTTTTTTCAGCTTACCTCCTGCCGAGACATCCTTTCTCGTATATACCGGATAATCAAGCTGCGCAGCCTCTTTTGCTGAAACTTTTTTCTTACAAACAAGCAGGCTTATGTTTTCTTCTTTTATACCGTGTTTGGTAATCTCGTTTATAACACGTTTTTTGTCTGTAAACCATGCCTCGTCCATTAATAAACCTATGGTTACCACCTTAGTTGGCATACCTCCGGGTTCATACTGAGCTAAACATTTCTTAATGTTTTTTTTCAGTCCAACGCCCTTAATAAACTTTAAAAACATAGTACCTTTACTTGTTGATTGCAAAATTAATTTAAATAACCTACAGTACAATGCCAATCCTCAAAAAGTATAACACAACACTAAGCAGGTTTGTTTTATTTTTAACTTTTTTATTAACACTCTCCTGCAGTACAAACAAACTGTATAACAACAGGATCGAGGGGAAAAACATTAGCATTACACCAGACTACAAAGATAATACCGAAATTGAGAATTTTATTACTCCTTACCGCAATCATATCAATAAAGATTTAGACAGTATACTGGCCTACTGCCCCGAGACTTTAGACAAGAGCCAGGGCAAGTGGCAAACCTCGATTGGCAACCTTATGGCCGATGTTACTTTTGAGAAAGCCGATAAGCTTTTACTAAAGCGTGAAAACAAACATTTAGACATTTGTTTACTTAATCACGGAGGCATCCGCTCTATAATACCTAAAGGGAATATTACCACACGTACCGCCTATGAGATTATGCCTTTTGAAAACAGCCTTATCATTGCAGCCCTTAAAGGTGAACAGGTTAAAGAGATTGCCCAATATATGATAGACGGCAAAAAACCACACCCGCTTAGCGGAATGCAGATTGTTATCGACTCAAACAATACCATTAAAAACCTAACAGTACAGGGCAAACCTGTAAACGACAGTCAAATATATTATGTAGCAACCTCAGACTATCTGTTTAACGGCGGAGACAATATGGATTTCTTTAAAAAAGCCATAGCACAGCATGACATGGACTACAAACTTAGAAACCTGCTTATTGATTATTTTAAAGAAGTGGATACGATTCCGGTTATTACTTCACAACGCATAATTACCGAATAGCCATGAAAAGAAGAGACTTTATACAGAAAACAGCAGCCGGTTCGGCATTAGTGTTAGGCGGTTTATCGTTAAGCAGTTTTAACGATCCTGTAAAGAAAATTACCATACTACATACAAACGATGTACACAGCCATATAGACCCTTTTCCTGACGATGACCCCCGTAATGCAAACATGGGCGGCGTAGCAAGAAGGGCAACACTTATAGAAAGCATAAGGCAGGAAAACGAAAATATACTGTTGCTTGATGCCGGTGATATTTTTCAGGGAACGCCTTATTTTAACTACTATGGCGGGGAACTGGAATTTAAGCTGATGAGCATGCTAAAGTATGACCTTGCCACTTTAGGTAATCATGACTTTGATAATGGTATAGACGGTTTTTATGCACAACTGCCCCATGCAAAGTTTGATTTTGTATCGGCTAACTACGATTTTAAAAACACCATACTGGACGGTATTGTTAAGCCGTATAAGGTTTTTGTAAAAAACGGAATAAGGATTGGTGTTTTCGGTTTAGGAATTGAACTTGCCGGACTTGTAGACAAACGTCTTTACAAAGAAACAGTTTACAACGACCCTGTTGAAGTTGCAAAAGATATAACCAAAACCCTTAAGCAGGACGAAAAGTGTGATCTTGTTATCTGCCTGTCACACATCGGGTTTCTGTATAAAAATGAGCCTAATAAAGTGTGCGACATTACTCTGGCTCAAAAAACAAGAAACATTGACTTGATTATTGGAGGCCATACCCATACCTTCCTTAAAAAACCATACATAGAGAAAAACCTTGACGGCGAAGAAGTACTTATCAATCAGGTTGGTTGCTACGGACTTAACTTAGGACAGGTTGATTTTTACTTTGAGAATGGCTCCAAAACCTTTAACGGAAGGAGTATTACAGTGTAGGTAATTGTAATTATTTATATATTGCGGTAACCAACCACAATAATTACATGGAAAAACAGTATTTCAAGTATGGCTCGGGCTATGTAAACATAGACAGTGAAAACCTATACTTAACCAATAGCGGCAACTGGCAGGAAGCCCGCGATCTGAAAGAAAAAAGCCCTAAAACAAAAAGACAAAACAGTTCGCGCATTTTAGGCAATAATATCTTTTTATTTATTGTTTTTGCCTCAGTACTTATTGGCGGATTTTTTCTTCTTGAAAGAGGAAGAATATTTTTAGGAGGTGTTGTACTTCTGTTTTTTGTATTAAGATATTTCCAACCTGAAATGGGCAACCGTTATAAAATACCGCTAAGCAAAATAGAATCTATAGAATTTTTTGAAAAAGGAATTACTATTCACTTTCGTAATGAAGCAAACGAAGCCGATAAAGAAAGTATAGACAATGTAGACCCAAAAGGTTTTGAGATACTTACACAAATAAATTTACTGAAAAGCTAAACCTATAATTTATTAAGCCTGGAGACAATTTCCTTCATTTCAGGAGTATTTAAATCGTTCTCTTTTAAAACATCTCTGCCACGGTAGTAGTTGTTTTTATCTTTAGCATAACAATAACCATCTTCTGCATCGCCTTTTAAAACCTTAAAAGTTTTAGAGTCCGCTTCTTCTATAAGCCCGAAGCGCATTTCGTAAACATGGTTCTTATCTTTAGCGTAGCAATCATTTATAATTTGAAATGTTGAAGGATCTGCTTCTGCCTGTATAGAAAAGTTTGAACCTCCTGAGGTTCCAAAGCTATGATAGATATGTCCTTTATCTTTATAATAAGCCCCAAACCCATCACCAGCCACAAGCCTGAATGTCTTCAAATCAATTACTGCATTTAATGGTGTTTGATTTTCATCATTAAAACAAATCTGATAATATACATAACCATAATCTGGCGGGTCTAACAATTTAAAAGACCATATACCTATTTCGCCATCCTTATTGACATATAAGCCATCTGCTATTTCTTTCCATTTCAAAGCATTATTGATACTATCTGCAAGCATTTTTCTTTCCACTAATTCAGAGGAAATTTTGTCTGTGACATCATTAGTTACTTGCAATCTTTCTTTATGCTTCCCCGTTGAATTACACCCAAAAGCAACAATAAAAACCAATAAATAAAATGTATTTTTCATGAGCCTATAATTTATCAAGTAAGGGTATTATTTCTTCTATTCCATCAATATTCAAATCCATCCCCTTCAATTCCCGGTCTTCTATGTAATAATTATTTTTATCCTTTGCGTAGTAACGATCTTTGTAAAAAAGAGATTTAAAAGTCTTCGGATCAGCTTTATCCATCAAACCAAAACGCATATGATGAACATGATCTTTATCTATAGCATAAGAATCATTCAAAACTTTAAAAGTTTTGTAATCAGCCTCATCATAATATGAAAAATTAGCTCCATCAGTAGTAGCGAATGCATGATAGATATGATTCTTGTCTTTATAAAAAGCGCCAAAATCAGAACCTCCCAACTTACTGAAAGTTAAAGTATCTACAATAGCCTTTAGAGGTGTTTCCTCTCCATCCCAAAAAGTGGTTTGATACATTATTATAGTGGCATTAGGAGCTACCTCCATGCCAATAAAACCTATTTCACCTTTCTTATTAATATAAAGTCCGTCTCTAATTTCTTTCCATTCTAAATCGACATTTAGACTGTCAATCGATTTTTTGTACTTTAAATATTGCTCTCCATCAAAATCAATTGTTGGTACGTCGCCTTCTTGAGCAATAGCTACACCCCAGCCACATAAAACCGTAAATAAACATAAGAGAATAAAGTTTCGCATATAGGTATGGTTATAAAAAAAGCGCTGAATATATAACTCAGCGCCTTGGTTTTTTATTTTACAAGCTCTATAAAATCGTCTTCACTTATTATGGTAACTCCCAGTTTATTGGCTTTTTCCAGCTTGGCAGGCCCCATATTGTCTCCCGCCACCACATAATCGGTTTTAGAGGAAATGGAACTACCCACTTTACCGCCGTTATCTTCTATAGCCTTTTTAAGTTCGTCGCGCGAGAATTTCTCAAACACTCCCGAAACCACTAATGTTTTACCCGCAAGCTTATCGCTCACTGTGGTATCTTCTTTAGCTACTGCTTCCAACTGAACACCATAACCTTTAAGGCGTTCTATAATCTTCCGGTTCTCTTCGTTTGCAAAAAAATCAACCACACTCTGAGCTATCCTCTCACCTATCTCATCTACAAGAATAAGATCCATTAACGATGCTGCCGCAAGATTATCTATAGTCTTATAATGTTTTGCCAGTTTTTTAGCAACTGTCTCCCCTACATAGCGTATACCTAAAGCATACAGTACACGCTCAAACGGAATCTCTTTCGACTTTTCAATACCGTTTATAAGGTTCTCTGCCGATTTATCTGCCATACGCTCTAACGGAACAATCTGTTCCTTTTTAAGGTCGTATAGGTCGGCATAGTTTTCAATTAGATCTGAGTTATACAGTAAAGCAACAGTTTCACCTCCCAGGCCTTCTATATCCATCGCTTTACGCGAAATATAATGCTGTACCCTGCCTATAATTTGCGGAGGGCATCCGTAAAAATTAGGGCAGTAATGCTGTGCTTCGCCTTCCTTACGTTCCAGTTCAGTAAAACATTCCGGACACTGGTGTATATAAACCGTAGGCATAGAATCCTCAGGTCTTTTGGTAAAATCGACAGCTATAATCTTAGGGATAATCTCACCTCCTTTTTCAACAAAAACCTCATCACCCACACGCACATCCAGTTTTTCAATCTGGTCGGCATTATGCAGCGATGCACGCTTAACCGTAGTACCTGCCAACTGTACCGGCTCAAGGTTTGCAACCGGAGTAATAGCCCCTGTACGGCCTACCTGATAAGATATCGAGTTAAGCCTTGTAGAAACCTGCTCCGCCTTAAACTTATAAGCAATAGCCCATCTTGGCGATTTTGCAGTATAGCCAAGTTCTTCTTGCTGATGCAGGTCGTTTACCTTTATTACCACACCATCGGTTTCATACGGAAGTTCATGACGGTGAGTGTCCCAGTAATCTATAAAAACCATTACCTCATCTATACTTTTAGCGAGTTTCGCTTCCTTAGGCACTTTAAACCCCCACTGACGTGCTTTCTCAAGTCCTTCAAACTGAGTGGCTATCGGCAGGTTACTGCCTATAATTGAATACAACAAGCAATCTAAAGGTCGTCTCGCCACCTCTGCACTGTCCTGTAGTTTAAGACTGCCCGAAGCCGTATTACGCGGATTAGCATAAGGCGTTTCCCCAATCTCGATAAGATCCTGGTTCATTTTTGCAAACCCTTCTAACGGAAGTATGATTTCACCACGAATATCAAACTTTTCAGGATAGTCGCCTTTCAGCTTAATAGGTACGGCACGAATGGTCCTTATATTATTGGTTACCTCATCACCCTGAAAACCATCTCCCCTCGTTACAGCTTTAACTAACCTCCCGTTCTCATAAGATATACTTATGGAAGCTCCGTCATATTTAAGCTCACAGGTGTATTGTATATCTTCTGTACCTAAGCCCTTTTGTACGCGCTTTTCCCATTCCAAAAGCTCTTCTTTAGAATAGGAATTATCAAGCGAATACATTCGGTATTCATGCTGTATGGTATTAAAATTCTTGGTAATGCTGCCACCCACACGCTGTGTAGGCGAATCTTCGTCAAAATATTCAGGATGTTTGGCTTCCAGTTCCTGTAATTCTTTAAGTTTTATGTCAAACTCAAAATCGGAAATGGTTGGGTTGTCTAATACGTAGTAGTTGTAATTGTGCTGATTAAGCTCTTCCCTAAGCGCCTGAATAGTCTGAAGGATATCCATTTAATAAAAAGTTAGTTTACGGTACTAATTTAGCCAACTTTTAAATAACGGGAAACGATTTTTAATTCAAAATATTAAAAACCATTTATTATAAAAAAATCGCCCTGAGGCGATTTATTAAAACATATCTTCAAATTGCTTGTAAAGCTCTCCGTCGCTTAAAATTGCGCCTTGTTTTAAAATATCAAAAACTTCGGCATTCCTATCTTCACCAAACGACTTTTTACCACGTTTGATTTCCACTTCCTTGCTAAAAATATTTTCGTTAAGCCATTGCAGTCCGCCTTCCGTTAAAAAGTCGGCATGAGGCACATGAGAATGGATAACTATACTCTCCATTTCTTCCTTACCCAGCTTAAATAAAAAGATATGGTTTTTAGAGTAATGCTCCAGGTATTCGGTTTGGTTTAGTACACCTTCCCAAATCAGGTCTGAAAAAACATCCAGTTCCTGCTCGGCAACCTCAGGTTTTTCTTCCTTAAGCTTATCCCACTCCGGCTTATCAATTTGTTGTGAGGCTAAAAAGTTAGCAAACTCCTCGTGCAACTCTTCAAACTGTTCTTTTGTTAACCTTATGTATTTCATACTACTATTTCTGTTATTAACACTTCCCTGTCACTTTCAGGAAGGGAAACAAGTGTAAAAAAAAAGCCTCCCGTAAACGGAAGGCTTTTGCTATAATTTTGATAATTACTGCTCAGCAACGATTTCATACGGAAGCTCAACGATAACATCTCTGTGAAGTCTTACGTTAGCAGTGTACTTACCAGTACGCTTAACGATACCACTGTTGATGAATTTTTTCTCGATAGCCTGACCGTTTTTCTCTAAAGCTTCAGCGATATCTGCATTGGTTACAGAACCAAATAGTTTCTCACCACCTGCTTTAGCAGTAATTTTGATCTCTAATGCTTTAAGAGCTTCAGCTGTTTTCTTAGCGTCATCAACTAATTTCTGCTCTTTAAATGCTCTTTGTTTTAGGTTCTCAGCTAAAACTTTCTTAGCTGTTGGAGTTGCAACAACTGCAAATCCCTGAGGTATTAAAAAGTTACGACCGTATCCCGGCTTAACTGTTACAACATCATCTTTAAAACCTAGGTTTTGTACGTCTTGTTTAAGTATAAGTTCCATAATATTGCCTCCTTTTTATTTTAATAAATCAGCCACATATGGCATTAATGCTAAATGACGTGCTCTTTTTACAGCTACAGACACTTTTCTTTGGTATTTTAAAGAAGTACCTGTTAAACGACGAGGAAGGATTTTACCTTGCTCGTTAACAAATTTCAATAAAAAGTCAGGATCTTTGTAATCTACATATTTGATACCTGATTTTTTGAAACGGCAATACTTTTTAGTCTTGTTCGTCTCTATGTTTAAAGGCGTAAGATATCTGATATCCCCGTCTTTTTTTCCTTTAGCTGACTGTTCTATACTTGACATAATTAGTTTGCTTTAGATTTTAGTTTTTCTCTTCTTCTCTCTGCCCATGAAATAGCGTGTTTGTCAAGAGCTACCGTTAAGAAACGCATAATTCTCTCGTCACGTCTGAATTCAGTTTCAAAACCGATAAGGATATCAGCAGGTGCCTGAAATTGTAATAAATGGTAAAAACCACTTTTTTTGTGCTGGATTTCATAAGCCAGTTTTTTAAGGCCCCAGTCCTCTTTTGCCACGATCTCGGCCCCTTTAGAAGTAAGATAATCTTCGAACTTACTTACTGTTTCCTTTACCTGGGTTTCAGATAAAACGGGATTCAAGATGAAAACAGTTTCATAATGATTCATAATACAATGTATTTATTTGTTATAAAATTGGGTGCAAATTTAGTCAATAAAATTAAACCTGCAAGCGTAAAAATTAGTTTTTTAAAAGTTAAAAAGTAGATTTTTTATCTATATTTGTATTTATCCAAACTAAAACCAAGAAAACATTGCTAAACGTTACAAATCTAACTAATCATGAAACTTAACTGTGTTGTTGTTGACGATAGCACAATACATAGGATCACGATTGCCAAGCTCGTAAACGATCACCCGGATCTAAACCTGGTAGGTGATTTCTCTAATGCATCGGAAACACGTAATTGCATATTGAGCAAACCTGTTGACCTTTTGTTTCTGGATATAGAAATGCCGGTACAAAGCGGGGTACCTACTTGACGGGCTTAAAAAAAGACCTCAGATTATTGTTGTATCGTCTAAACCCGATTATGCGCTTAAGGCATTTGATTATGCAGCCATAGATTACCTGCATAAACCTATTACAAAAGACCGCTTTAATAAAGCCGTTGAAAAAGCGCTTAACCTGCAAAACCTTAAAAAAGGAAGGAACAGAAGACGAAGGTGATTTTATCTTTATTAAAAGTAACCTTAAGAACTTTAAGATCTTTATCTCTAAGATTAAGTGGATTGAGGCTTACGGCGATTATGTAAAGATTATTACCGAAGACGAAAATCATTTGGTACTGTCTACCATGAAGTCTTTTGAGAACGAGCTTCCAAGCGACAAGTTTATGCGTGTCCACAAATCGTTTATTATAAACATAGACCGCATAGAACGCTTTAACAGCAAGTTTGCAGAGATTGGCCCTGTAAAAATTCCGTTGAGCCGAAACAAAAAGGAAGAACTCGCGCAGGCACTTAACAAATCGTCGTCTTAATAAGGATCTACGTTAACTGTAATCTTTATTGATTTATATTGCGGGACAGCGTCAAAACTGTCCAGTATCTTTCGTATTGCCTTTTTCGTACCCCCCAACGAATTCCCCTGAGGCAGTTTTATCATTATCGTACGGATGTACTCATTCCTTATTCTGCTGATTGCAGGTTCTTCAGGACCAAGTACCGGCATATTTAAATTTTGTGACAACACATTATACACCCACAATGCGCCATCCTTTAATTTTTCATAATCCCTTTGGCGCAGCGTTAGCCTTATAAGCCTGTAAAACGGAGGATACTTAAAGTTATACCTTTCATACACCTGTTCTTTATACATGGCAGGATAATCGTTATCGGTAACCTGCTGAATTATATTGTGCAGCGGATTATAAGTTTGTATAAGTACTTTACCCCTAACATCCTTACGTCCTGCCCTTCCGGCTACCTGAACCATCATTTGAAAAGCACGCTCAAAGGCGCGAAAATCAGGCTGATACAACATATTATCGGCATTAAGGATACCTACCAGACTTACATTATCAAAATGCAGCCCTTTGGCAAGCATTTGTGTACCTACCAGTATATCTATTTCCCTGTTTTTAAAGGCATCTATAATTTTTTCGTAACCAAACTTACCCCGTGTAGTATCCTGATCCATTCGCCACACATTTTTAGTCGGGAACAGCTCTTTAAGTTCCATCTCTATCTGCTCTGTACCAAAACCTTTGGTAGACAAATCGGTCGAGTGGCATTGGTGGCAATGTGTAGGGTTTGCAATACTGTAACCACAGTAATGGCAGCGCAACTGGTTTTTAAACTTATAATAGGTTAAACTCACATCACATTGCGGACATTGCGGTACGTGCCCACAGGTCATACATTCTACCCACGGCGAGAATCCCCTCCTGTTTTGAAACAATATTACCTGCCTGTCCTCGCTCAGCGCTTCGGCAATAGCCTCATTAAGCGTATCGCTAAAGTGCCCTGTCATGCGTTTACGTTTGTACTTGTCCTTAAGATCTACCAATACAATTTCCGGCGGCATTACATTTCCGTAGCGCTCTTTAAGCTCCACATAACCATATTTACCTCCCGTAGCATTGTAGTAGGTTTCTATACCGGGAGTGGCAGAACCTAGCAATACCTTAGCATCAAACATACCGGCAAGCACTATAGCCGCATCGCGGGCATGATATCGCGGTGCAGGATCTTGTTGTTTGAAAGTTTGTTCGTGCTCTTCATCTATAACTATTAGTCCGAGATCCTTAAACGGAAGGAATAAAGCTGACCTCGCTCCTATTATCACCTTTGCCTTTTCGGAATCCTCAAGTACCTGCTGCCAGGTTTCTATACGCTCGTTATTGGAGTATTTTGAGTGGAATACCGCCACCTGATTACCAAAATAAGCCGTTAACCTGACAACCAACTGGGTTGTAAGGGCTATTTCGGGCAACAGGTACAATACCTGTTTACCACTATTTATAAACTCTTCTATGAGTTTTATGTAAATCTCGGTCTTACCGCTGGAGGTTATACCATGCAGCAACGTAACCTGAAATTTATCAAAACTACCTTTTATACCATCAAAGGCTTCCTGCTGTTTAGGACTCAACCCAAACGCCGAATCGTCTGCCTTTTCAAACTGCACACGGTCTTCTTCAATATGGTACTCTTCAAAAATATCTTTATCTACAAGCGATTTTACCACCGCTGCCGTAGCACCCGAAGCCTCCATAAAATGCTTTACAGCTATGGGTTTCTTTTCCCTTGCCTGCAACTGGAAATAATACATTACCGCTTCCCTTTGTTTTTGGGCTCGGGATAGTATTTCCATCAGTTCGCTGAGGTTCTCTTCCTGAAGGAATTCAGGCTGCATCCTGATGTAGCGTATGGTTTTTGGCTTGTATTTTTCGTTTATTTCTTCCTGTAGCGATATGGCATTCTTAGCAATAAGCTTATTGATTACCGGCAGGGTTGTTTTTTTATTGAGAATGGCTGCCACCTCCTGTATTTTGAGTGCCGACTGCGTTTGCAGCGCTTCATATACAAGATACTCCTCATCAGAAAGCTGAGTATCATTTATACTAAAATCTTTTTTAGACGTGATAATAGTTTCACTTTCCAGAAGATAACCGCTTGGCATAGCCGACTTATACACATCGCCTATACTGCACATGTAGTAGGAAGCTATCCACTCCCAGTGCTTTAATTGAATTTCGGTTACGATAGGAAAATCATCCAGTATCTGGTGGATTTCCTTTGCCTGATAAAGCTGTGGCGGGGTTTGATGTAAATCGACAACAAGGCCTGTATATATTTTATTACGCCCAAAAGGTACTGCCACGCGCATGCCTTTTTTTATAAAACCATACTCCGCCTCATTAATGGCATATGTAAAAGGTTTTGGCAGCGCTAGGGGTAAAATTACTTCTATAAAAAAGGGCATACAGGCTTGTAGTTAGATTTTAATACAAATATAAAACAACCGGATAATATATTTGAGGCTTGCAGTATTGATATTCATCGTACAGACTTAACTAACTTAGCATCTTAGCAACTCAGAAACTAAGGAATAAAAAAACACTCCGTTACCGGAGTGTTTTCCCTCTATTGTGTTTGTTTATTTGGTATTTACTTTACCCTGTGCCACGTTTGGGAACGACCTATGAATGAAAATCCAACGTATCCCCTTACATCAAGCTTATCCTTACCATCAAGCTTAACGGTACAGCTGTAAAGTTTTCCTTTATTAGGATCAAGAATATCACCATCGGTATATTCATCACCATCTTTTGTAAGTCCTTTTATAATAACAAGTCCTAAAATAGGCTTGTCTTTATCTGCACCCGAACATTTGGTGCATTTTGCATCTTTTTTCGCCGGATTTAGTATCTCTACTACTTTTCCGTAAATTTTACCATCCTTCTCATAAATCTCTACAATAGATTTTTCCTCACCAGTCTCATCATCAATGGTTTTCCATTTTCCGGTTACCTGGGCACTTGCCGAAAATACTCCGGCTATTGCTATAAACAATACTGTTAAAAAGTACTTCTTCATAAAAAATGCATTTAAGTTTTGTTAAATATATAAATTTTTCCGTTTTAATTTATGAATTAGCGCATTTAATTCGAACCCTAAAAGCAAAATAAAGCAGTTAATCCATATGTAAAGCATAAGTACAAGAAGCGTACCAATTGATCCGTAAAGTTTATTGTACTGCGCGAACCTTAGCACATAAATACCGAATACATAAGACGTTATAACAAACAATATGGTGGTAAAAACCGAGCCGTAACTAAAGAATGCTGCCCCTTTTGTCTCTTTAGCTGCAAACTTAAACAGTAAAGATGTAATGGTTAATACCATAAGGATAAGGAAAGCATAACGGCCAAGTTCTAAATAAATAACATCGTCGGTTAAAAAGCCCCTACTTTTAAGCTGCTCTATAATTACCTGTAATGTAACGATAGCCGCAACAGTGATCAGTAATATTACAGACAGCATTAGCGACAGCCCGATTGCAACTGCATACTGCCTGAAATAGCTGCGTTTTATGGTAATGTGCAATGACGACTGAAATCCGCTAAGTATAGCATTCATTCCGTTTGACATCAGGAGAATGGCCAGCAAGATACCCGTAGAAAGAAGGCTACCGTAACTGTTTTCCATAATATCATCAAGAATGTCCTTTATGGCATAAAAAGTATTGGGCGGAACGTTTTCCTGCACAAACTGCATAAAGTCGGCCTGAAAGCCCTGTACGGGGATTTTAGGTATAAGGTTAAGTATAAACAGCGCAAAGGGAAACAGCGACATAAAAAAGCTGAATGCAATGGCACCGGCACGGTAAGACACGTCGCCTTTTACAATACCGGTTATATAAAGCTCTGTAAGGTGGTACAGCGTAAGCCCCTCCCCCCATGGCAGCTTGATGCTTTTACCAAACTTTACCAGGTACTTTATAACGGGCGTACGCTCCAGTTTATGTTCCAGTTCTAGTGACATTAAAAGGCTTTTAAGCTTAAGTCAAGATTATAGATTGAATGGGTTAACGCCCCCGATGATATAAAGTCTACACCACACTCGGCATAATGGCGCATGGTGTTTTCGTTTATACCTCCGGATGATTCTGTCTGGCAGTAATCGCCAATAAGAGCCACTGCTTCTCGGGTTTGCTCATAATCGAAGTTATCAAGCAATATACGGTGTACACCCGGGTTTGCTATTATTTCGCGAACCTCATCTAAATCACGTGCCTCAACAATTATCTTAAGGTCAAGATTATTGGCTTTAAGGTAATCATTAGTTTTTGTAATGGCCTGGGTAATTCCGCCTGCAAAGTCTATGTGGTTGTCTTTAAGCATAACCATATCATACAGGGCAAAGCGGTGGTTTTCGCCCCCTCCTATTTTCACGGCCCATTTTTCCAGTGCGCGTATTCCCGGAGTGGTCTTGCGGGTATCCAGCACTTTTGTACCTGTACCTTCCAGTATATCTACATATTTTTTTGTCTTTGTTGCAATGGCACTCATACGCTGCATAGCATTAAGCACCAGCCTTTCGGCTTTAAGGATAGACTGCGAACTCCCCGAGACATGAAAAGCCACATCGCCATATTTTACGGGAGTACCGTCCTGTAAAAACACTTCTATTGCAAGGTTTGGGTCTACATAGGCAAATACCTGTTTGGCAAAGTCTACCCCGGCAAGTATGCCTTCGTCTTTTACTAAAAGTTTGGCGCGCCCGGTAGCGGTTGAAGGTATACAGGCCAGCGAGCTATGGTCGCCGTCACCTACATCTTCCCTTATGGCATTTGCAATAATTATATCGAGTTCTTTTTGAAATTGAGTATCCGAAATCATCAGTATTTATTATAGTAACGCTAAAGTAATGGTTTTTTTTGGAAATGGGAAGCGAATGTTTACAGAGGTAACGTAAGGGTAATTTTCTATATTTGCTTTATAACCTTACTATCTATGTTTAAAAAATATTTTTTCATTATACACCTCATTTTGTTATCGCTAACTGTAAAAGCTCAAGAAAACAAAAATGACATAGAGAATTTAATCAATCAGGTAATGGACTCTCTAATACCTCAAGAAAGAGAATATTTTCTATTAAGAGACGAAAGCTCTGTAATTAAATTTAAAAAATCATACTATGAATACTATGTAAAATATGAATTTAAACCTCATATAATACAAGATTTTCCTGTTGAAATCTTGTTGGCATCTGATTCTACCGAAATAAAATGGTATGATTACAATATAAAAAGAGCCAGACGTTATGACCCTGAAAATGCTAAAAGGTATAACTGGAATGGTAATTTTGTTATACACACTTTAGTTCCTTATAATACTCCCGAAAAAATTATTGATAGTATTTTATTTAAGACAGACAAAATACCGATCAGAGTAAAGAGACATTGGAGTGAAAAGAAAATTGATAAAGAAATTGAAAAACAAGAAGTTGTATTGCGTAAAAAATACAAAGATGAAGAGAAATATATTTACCGTATTTCTACACCTACTTTTTCAGAAGATAAAAAGTTTGCATACTTCTCATTAAATAACAGATTTGTACAGTGTATATATTTATACAAAAAAGTGAATGATAAATGGATGCTCATATATGAATTCGCATGTAAAGTACACTAACCTTAATTCTTACATACTACACCAATGCAAGACCTTATTAACGAAGAAGAATTTGTACATTCGAAACCTTATAATCCATGGAAATGGTTCTTGATGTTTTACTGTCTAACAATAGCTTATATTCTATTTACTTACTTTGTTGGCGGATTATTAAAAATACAGCCTGAGAATTTTGTACTATTTATGATGACAGATTTCACCTTGCCCTTTGTAATGATATTTGCTAAAAAACAAAATATATTACTCCCTTACAAAACGATAATAGCTGCCGTAACAGGAATATACATAATATACATTTCCATACAACTCACACAGCTTTATTTAAATTTAAATATTGGCAATAATCCGTTAATCCCCAAAAGTTTATTTTTTTTCGCTGCCAAAACTCCTTTAATTACAAAATCAGTTTCTTTACTGGCAAGCCTTATTATTTTTTTAAGTATTGTTACATATAAACGCAGAAAAGTATCAAAAATCACAAATTAAAACATGCAGGACTTACTTAACGAAAACGAGTTTATACAAACCAAAACCTATAATCCATGGAAAAGGTATATGATATTCTATATAATTGTAACTGTACATGCAGTTTTAATCTTAATAACTACTTTATTCAATGAGCCGGAAAATATAGCTACTTTATTCTCCTGTACTTTATATTTCATTTCACCTTTAATCGTTCCTTTTATCCTGGCTTTAGGTAAAAAAAATTTTATAAAATCAGGCTTAGTAACCACTGTTTTAGGTATTGCGTTATTAAATTTCATTTATCCCTTGCTATTTATAATAATAATATGGTTAAGAGGGGAATATATTTTTGTAGATGAGTCCCCAATGACTATTGCGTTAGGAATAGTTGTATTAACTTTCCTTTGCACACTGTTAATCATTCCTATAATAATAGGGATTCGTGCCATCTTAATAAAAAAGCATAAAAAGAAAGAAGAAAAAGCACTTGAAGTCCATAAAAGATATTTCTCCTAACGTCGAAATGACAGCTTCCTTATAACTTTATATCTTTGCAGCTCTAAACACTGCAACTCTAAAAAGCATGAATATTAAACTGCTCGCTATAGGCAAAACCGATAATAAAGCCCTGCAAACCTTAATAGACGATTACACAAAAAGGTTATCGTTTTATGTAAAGTTTGATTTGGAAATTATACCGGACATAAAAAACGTGAAGAACCTTAGCGAAGCACAACAAAAGGAAAAGGAAGGCGAACTGATACTATCTAAGCTTTCCCCTACCGATCAGTTAATTCTGCTTGACGAAAACGGCAAATCGTTTTCCAGCGTTGGCTTTTCAGACGAACTGCAAAAGAAGATGAACTCAGGGGTAAAAACGCTGGTTTATGTTATTGGCGGCCCATACGGATTCTCACAGACTGTATACTCTAAGGCACAGGGAAAAATATCGCTTTCGGCTATGACCTTCAGCCACCAAATGGTACGCTTATTCTTTATCGAGCAACTTTACAGGGGCTTTACCATTTTAAGGAATGAGCCTTATCATCATCAGTAACGTGAATTTGGTGATTTGGTAATACGGTTATTTGGGCACACCCCGGCTTCGCCACCCCTCTCAAGAGGGGAATGCTCACTCAATACCAATATCTAAATTAACGAAGAAAATGAGAATAGATCTTTACCGCCTCAACCGCTTCCTTAACATCGTGTACCCTTAAAATATTGGCACCCTTACTTAGTGCTATGGTATTTAATACGGTAGTTCCGTTAAGTGCTTCCTGCGGAGTTACGCCAAGCAGTTTATAAATCATCGATTTACGTGATACACCTGCCAGTATTGGGAATTCTGTCATTTTAAACAGCTCCATCTTATTGAGTACCTCATAGTTTTGCTGTAATGTTTTTGCAAAACCAAAACCGGGATCTATAATAATATCGTCTATGCCAAAACTACGGGCTTCGGCTGTTTTTTGAGAAAAATACAGCAGCATCTCTTTTACGATATCCTCATAGTCGGTAAGTTTAGTCATGGTTTGCGGAGTACCGCGCATGTGCATCATTATATAAGGCACTTTTAGCTCCCCTACCGTTTGCATCATCTTATCGTCAAGGCCACCGGCAGCAATATCATTCACTATGGCAGCACCGGCCTCAATAGCTGCTTTGGCAACGGCTGCCCTAAATGTATCTGCTGATATAATCGCTTCCGGAAAATGCTTCAGTATCAGCTCAACGGCAGGTACCATTCTCGCCAGCTCCTCTTCTTCGCTTACAAAGTCGGCATTAGGCTTGGTTGAGTAAGCCCCTACATCAATAAAATCGGCTCCTTCGGTTAAAATACGCTCTGCCTGTTTTATAAATTCGGTTTCCGCTTTATACTTCCCTCCGTCAAAAAAAGAATCGGGTGTACAGTTAAGTATCCCCATAACTTTGGGTTGTGTAAGGTCTATAAGAGTGCCTTTGCAGTTAATGGTCATAATTAGCCGTATTATTAAAAAAGCGCCTTTGGGAGTTGGGTGCTTTTTAGTACATTTGAAAAAATTTCAAGCAAATATACACCGAAATGAGGAATACTTCTCAGGAATATGATAACGTAATTGCCTACTGCAGGCAGCTATATACAAACAAAATGAAGGATTATGGCTGTGCATGGCGCATTTTACGCCTTCCTTCACTAACCGATCAGATTTTTATTAAAGCACAGCGCATACGCAGCCTTCAGGAAAATGAAACCCGCAGGATTGACGAAGGTGAGGCTCCTGAGTTTGTAGGCATTATTAACTACTCCATCATGGCGCTTATACAAATTGAACTTGGCGTTGCCGAGCAGCCCGATCTAAGTGTAGATGAAGCCACAAGGCTGTATGATGAAAAGATTGCCCTTACCAAAGAGCTTATGGAGGCTAAAAACCATGACTATGGCGAGGCATGGCGTGATATGAGGGTAAGTTCGCTAACCGACCTTATACTTCAAAAAATACTTCGCGTTAAACAGATTGAGGACAACAAAGGGAAAACCATAGTATCGGAAGGTATAGATGCCAATTATCAGGACATGATAAACTATGCGGTATTTGCACTGATACACATGAAGTTCCACCAATAACATCTCATTAACAAAAGCTGGGGACATATACCCTATTTTTGAGAAAACTATACATCCAATGGAAAGCACAAAAAGATTTTTACCTGTACTATTAAGGCTTATTGTCGCCTTTTTGTTCATAATTTCGGCAGTAGCCAAAATGTACCCTTCACCTTATTTTGCCATCTCAACTTTTGAGGTTAAGCAGCTTTACCCTATGGGTTTCACACCGGAGGTTGCTGTTTTCTTCTCCAGGATACTTATTGGTATCGAGTTGGCATTAGGTCTGTTACTTTTACAGTCGCATTTCCTTAAAAGACTGGTTATTCCGGGTACTATCTTACTGTTAGTTGTATTTATAGTCCATCTAACCATACAAACCCTAAGCGGTGCAGGTGGTAACTGTGGCTGTTTTGGTGAATTGTTACCTATGACACCTGTTGAGGCAATCATTAAAAATGTTATTGCCGTAGCACTGCTTATATGGCTTAGCAGGTTATTACCTAAAGGTTTTGACAGAAAGAACTTCTGGGTAGTTACTAGTATTACTCTGGCATCTGTGCTTATGGTATTTATGCTTGCTCCTATTAAGGCATCTCAATATGATACAGAAAGCACAACTGCTGTTACAGCCAATAGTGCTGTAGATACAGACGGACCTGCTCCGGTACAGTCGGCTTACTCTAAATACTTTGCCGAGGTTGATAACGGAAAGAAAATCATGGCGTTTTTCGCCCCTGGCTGCGACCATTGTATGGAAGCTGCAAAACAGCTTACAGAGTTAAAGGCTAAAGACGAAAACTTCCCTGAAATGTATATTATATTTATGGATGAAGAACCTGAAAAAATTCCAGATTTCTTTAAATATGCAGGTGCAGAATACCCATACAAAGTTCTTGATGTGGTTGCCTTTTGGAATGCCATAGGCAATACTAAAGATACTCCCGGGGTAAGCTACCTGTGGAACGGTAACGTTATTAAAGAATGGGAAGGTATTAACGATAATAAGTTTGTACCTGCCGAACTGGAAGAAGTATACAAGCAACCTTATTCAGGTAACTAATTATGGAAGAAAATAACAATCAAAATATCCAGCCGGAAGCACCAAAAAGAAAACCTAACCCGTTATTTGCAATCGCTTTCTTTTATCTGCTTGGTTTTTTACTAACCAGAAAAGGCTCTACCGAAACTACACTAAGCACTATTATGCTTGTTTTAGGATGGGTACTGCTTGTGGCTTCAATGGTATTGTCTGTTCTGTTTTTTGTAAGAACTTTTAAAGACATCTTAAAAAAGAAATAATTGATAAAATACCTTTTATACAAAACAGGATATGCACTGCTAACACTTTTTGGAGTGATTACGGTCATATTCTTTTTGTTTACGGTATTACCCGGCGACCCTGCCCGACTCATGCTCGACCAAAACGAAAACTCGGAACAGATAGCCATTATCAAAAAGAAATACGGTTTTGATCAACCCATCTCTAAGCAATACCTGTACTACCTGAACGATTTGTCGTTTATTTCCTTTCACAGTACAAACCCTGATGATTATACACATCTAACCGAAGGCAAGTATAGTGCCGTAAAACTTTTTACCATAGGCAATACAACAACTGTATTAAAAGCGCCTTACCTGCGTGAAAGCTTCCAAAAAAACGGAAAGAAGGTTACTCAGGTTATTGGCGATACACTCCCTAACACGGTTGTACTTGCAATATCGGCCATTGTAATAGCCATCATCATAGGTATTATACTGGGTATTATATCGGCATTATATAAAGATACGTGGCTGGACAGGCTTATTGCTTTGGTAAGCACATTAGGCATGAGCCTCCCCTCCTTTTTTGCGGCCATATTATTTGCCTGGGTATTCGGGTTCCTATTACACAAATACACGCATCTGGATATGACGGGCAGCCTTTATGAAGTAGACGACTTTGGTGAAGGCAAATACATAAAATGGAAAAACCTTATCCTGCCTGCTATTGTACTGGGTATACGTCCGCTTGGGGTAGTAATACAGCTTATGCGTAACTCCCTGCTGGAAGTATTGAGTCAGGATTACATCCGTACGGCAAGAGCAAAAGGATTGAGTGAAATACGAATCATCCGCAAACATGCTCTTAAAAATTCGCTTAACCCCGTAGTTACTGCTATTTCGGGTTGGTTTGCTTCCATGCTTGCCGGAGCCGTTTTTGTGGAATACATTTTTGGCTGGAACGGACTTGGTAAAGAGGTTGTAGAAGCCCTAAACACCCTCGACCTTCCTGTTATAATGGGATCGGTACTGGTAATAGCCACCACTTTTGTTATTATCAACATCCTGGTAGATATCATTTATGCCTACCTTGACCCTAAGATAAGGTTAAGCTAGATACACTGCTGTTTTACGAAAACGATATAATTGTTTTTCCTCAAATTTTCCTGCTAAATATTTAGTTTTTAAACGATATTTGTTGCTTTACTTATTGTAAATTTGTTGTTCTAACAATTAAAAAATGAAAAAAATACTGTTATTACCATTAATCTTTTTCGGGCTTTTTTCGTGTGGAGAAAAAAATGACGGACCTGCCCCAACAACATTTTCTGAACAGGCTCTTGAGGATAATATGAAATCGGCTGATGGTACCGAAGTTCCTTTTAAAGAGATACTGGAAAAATACAAAGGCAAAGTAATTGTAGTGGATATATGGGCATCATGGTGTCCTGACTGTATAAAAGGAATGCCTAAAGTACACGACCTGCAGGATCAGTTTCCTGATGTTACTTACCTGTTTCTTTCGTACGATAAAACCGAAGAAGACTGGAAAATAGGTATCGACAAATACAATGTAAACGGCGAACATTACCTTATAGGCTCAAAATGGAAAGGCGGGGCATTTAGCGAAGCAGTTAAGCTGGACTGGATTCCGCGTTACATGGTAGTAGACAAAGAAGGTAAAATAGCACTTTTCAAAGCTATTGAAGCCGATGACGAACAACTAATAGCGACACTAAAACAACTAAAATAATGAGAAAACAGATTGTTGCAGGAAACTGGAAGATGAATAATGACAGCCAGCAGACTAAGGATTTACTGACTGAAATCTTAACTAAAAAACCTCAAAACACTACTGCTAAAATTGTAGTAGCTCCTACTTTTGTTAATCTGGAAAGTGCAGTTAACAAAACGGCAGGTAGCAATGTAATAGTAGCAGCACAAAATATGCATCAGGCAGAAAACGGCGCTTATACAGGTGAGGTTTCTGTTAGCATGCTAAAAAGCATAAAAGTAAACACTGTTATTTTAGGCCACTCTGAAAGAAGGGCTTATTTTGGCGAAACAAACAGTTTACTTGCCGAGAAGGTAAACACTGCCCTAAAGCACAATCTTACTATCATCTTTTGTTTTGGTGAAGAACTTGCCGACAGGCAAAGCGGCAACCACTTTAACGTAGTGGAAAGCCAGTTAAAAGAAGGTTTATTCCATATTAGTGAAAACCAGTGGCCAAACGTAGTATTGGCATACGAACCGGTTTGGGCTATTGGTACAGGTGAAACTGCTTCACCGGAACAGGCACAGGAAATGCATAATTTTATAAGAACACTTATTAAGGAAAATGTAAGTGCCGATGTTGCCGAAAACACTTCTATCCTTTATGGAGGAAGCGTGAAACCGGATAACGCTAAGGAGATTTTCTCTAAACCGGATGTAGATGGCGGACTTATAGGCGGAGCATCGCTTAAAGCGGATGATTTCCTTGCCATAGTAAATGCTATATAATATTCAAGCAAGCACAAATAGTAAGGCGGTAACAATGTTGCCGCTTTTTTCATGCCTTAGGTAGTTAACCTTAACATTACCTTCTTTACATAAATTTTACTATTTACAAACACTACATCGTTATATCTTAATACTTCATTATTCCACATTTAATGGTAAAGTAAAAAGAGACATAGATTTTTGCAGCAATATTAAACACCACAAAAAAATCGTATGTCAAAAAATTACTTCACAAAACTTTTGCTGGTTTTAGGGGTTTTACTGGTATCACAGTTATCAGGAGCACAAACCCTTATCCACTATTGGAACTTTAACGACAATGCATCGGAAATAGCTATCACTACTCCGTCTCAGTCGTATGTAACAGGTGCTTCAATTACCGTTAATGCAGGAACAGGTAGCCTTATCGATTTTGCAGGCGGTACAGGTCAGAACTTTGACGTTCAGAACCTGAATGCACAAAACGGCGATGCTGCCGGTTCACACTTACGTTTTAACAACCCTATAGGTGGTGGCCTTGTATTTGCCCTTCCTACTACAGGTTTTGAAGATATCATGGTAAAATTTGCTACCCGTCGTTCGGGCTCAGGTGCCGGTACTCAAAACTGGTATTACTCTACCGATGGTACAAACTTTACCCTTTTAACTACCGTAACCCCTAACAATGGCGATCCGGGTCTTGCAACGCTTGACCTTACAGCTATTACAGCCGCAAACAACAATGCTAACTTTAAACTGAAAGTTGAGTTTGAACAAGGTGACGGTGGTACAGGCGGAAACAACCGTTTTGACAACTTTACAGCCGAAGGTGCTGTAATAGGCGGTGGTGACCCAATCGCTCCGGTTGCTACAATTACTCCGGCAAACGAAGCTATTAATGTATTAGTGTCTCAACTACCTACAATCTCTTTTAATGAAGATGTAAGGCTTGCAGACAATACTGCAATTACTAATACAAACATCGACGCAGTAGTAGAACTTCGTTTAAATAACGCTACAGGAACTATTGTTCCGTTTGATGCTACTTTTGCAGACAATACAATTACAATTACTCCTGCTGTTGCCCTTTTAAACAGTCAGCAATATTATGTTGCCCTTCTTCCTAACACTATAGAAGACATGAGCGACAATGCAATTACCGAAACTCAATCGGCTACATTTACAACTATATCTGTACAAACTGCATTTACAGCAGGAGATATGGCTTTTGTAGCTTACAGAATGAATGCTAGCGGAACGGAAGACGAAATTGCCCTTGTTACTTTTGTTGATATCGCTCCGGGTACATTCATCACTCTTACCGATTCTAAATATACTACCAACCCGCAACCACAGTGTACAGACGGTATCGTTTGGACAGCTACAAACTGTGTACCTGCAGGTTCGGTTATCTCTATACAAACTGGTGCTCTTGTTGCCAGTACAGGTATTGTAACCGGTGGTGATTTCGGACTTAGCTCAGGGGGTGACCAGGTAATTGTTTATGCCGGTACAGCTATAGCTCCTAACTACATTACAGCAATGTCATCTAACGCATGGCTAACTGTAAATACTGATTGTGGCGGAAGCAACTCTATGTTGCCTTTAGGGTTAGTTGACGGCACAAGCGCTGTTAACCTTAGTACTGCCGCAGGTAACGTTGACGGCAATACTGCAAACGCATACTACAATGGCACTCAGGAAGGAACTCCTTCTCAACTTAAAGCGGCTATACTAAACCCTGCTAACTGGGTAGGTGTTGCAGCAGGTACTCCTGCACAGGAGTGGCCAACATGGAGCTTCCCTAGTTCGCCAACAGTTCAAAACGTAGCAGTAGTTAATGCAACGACTATTGAACTTACTTTTAATAACGAACTTAATGCAACAAGCGCTGCATTATTAACCAACTATACAGGTATTACCGGACTTACAACAGCAGTTGCAAACGGAAATGTAGTAACACTTACTTATGCTACAGCCTTTGAAGCAGGTATGGAATATACATTAACTGTAAACAGTATTACCGATGAGAATGCTGTAGTAATGGCATGTGAATACAGCTATACTTTTACATACAATACACTTATCTCTTTTGATGAGACTTTTATAGTAGTAAACGAAGATGCAGGTACACTTAACCTTGTTCTTAATCTTGAAGGGCCTGCTACTGCTTCGGTAGACTTAGTAGTTAAAGCTTCTCCGTTCAGTACGGCAGACGCTAATGACTTTACTCTTACTACACAAACCCTGAACTTTACAGGAACAAGTTCTCTTACACAAACAATTGCTATTGCAATTATTGATGACAACGAAGAGGAACAGGCTGCTGAGTATTTTGTTTTAAGCCTTGAAAACCCTGTAGGTATAAATATAACAGGAGACAGCTTTGCAACTATCTACATTAAGGATAACGACAGAATGGCTCCTACCCCTGACCATAGTATTGAGCTTGATTACATTGGTAGTTTCGATCCTTCAGGAACAAACGAGAGTACTTGCGAAATCGTAGTTCACGATCCTGCTACTCAAAGATTGTTCACTACAAGTGCTGTTGCAGGTTACCTTGACATTTTAGATTTCTCTGATCCTACTGCCCCATCTGTAGTATCATCTATAAACATGAATACCTATGGCGGAGTTACCAGTGTAGCTGTTCACAATGGTATTATAGCAGTCGCTTCTCCAAACGTTGAAGAGCATCTTGACGGAAGCGTAGTATTCTTTGATACCGATGGTACATTTATCGCTCAGGTTACTGTAGGTGCCCTACCGGATAATATCTCTTTCACTCCGGACGGAACAAAAGTACTTACAGCAAACGAAGGTCAGCCAAAAAGCGACTACACTGTAGACCCGGAAGGTTCGGTAAGTATTATAGATATTTCAGGAGGTGTGCAAACAGTTGCACAGGGTAACGTAACAACTCTTTACTTTACAGATTACAATGCTCAGGAAGCTGCACTTTTAGCTACAGGAGTAAGAAAAGTATACGCAGGTAGTACACTTTCTCAGGATTTTGAACCTGAATATATTACTTCAAGCGCCGATTCTCAAAAAGCATGGGTTTCCCTACAGGAAAACAATGCTATTGCAGAAATAAACCTTACTAACAATACTATTGCCGATGTATGGTCTTTAGGTACTAAAGATATGAGCCTGCCGGGTAACGGATTTGACATCTCTGATAACAATGGTGAAGTTCTTATCGCAAACTGGCCAATACAGGCATATTATATTCCGGATGCGGTTGCTAACTACAACGTAAACGGTGTAAACTATATCATTACCGCTAATGAAGGTGATGAGAAAGAATATGACAACTTTGAGGAAAGAACAACAATAGGCAACAACGGTTACAGCCTTGATGCTACAATTTTCCCTCAGGCTGCAATGCTTAAAAAGAGCTTTAATGCCGGCCGTATGAGAGTTACCAATGCTAATGGTAATCTTGATGAGGATGCAGAGTACGAACAGATTTTCTGCCTTGGTACACGTTCGTTCTCAATCTTTAATGCCGATACTAAAGAAATTGTTTACGATAGTGGAGACGATTTCGAAATGTATACTTCTACCGATGCTTCTATCAGTGCTTTATTTAACTCTGATAGCGAAGAAAACGGAATTAAAGGAAGAAGCCGTGCTAAAGGCCCTGAGCCGGAAGGCGTAACCGTAGCACAAATAAACGGCAAAACATTTGCATTTGTTGGCCTTGAGCGCGTAGGTGGTGTAATGGTTTATGATGTAACAGACCCTGCAGATGTTAATTTCGTAGACTACAAAAACAGCCGTAGCCTTACAGCTTATGAAGGTGACCATGGTCCTGAAGGTATAACTTACATAAGTGAGGATAACAGCCCTGACGGCAAAGGATATGTAATTATTGCTAACGAAATTAGCGGTACATTAAGTATCTATGAAGTTAATACCGAAAACCTTGGTACAGGAGATTTTGTACAGGCACCAAAAACATTTGTGGTGTTCCCTAACCCTGCTGTAGATGGCACCGCATACTTTAACCGTGCAGCTGACATTGAGGTTTATGACCTAAACGGAAAAATGATACATAGTGCCAAACAGGCATTAAAAATAGATACAACAAATATGGCTTCGGGTATATACATCGTAAAAACATCCGAAGGCATTGTAAAGAAACTGGTAGTTAAGTAGTGTTAAGTAGCAGTTAAGTAGTTTCGTGTTTTTTTTCAAAAAAAATCCTGCCGGTGGGCAGGATTTTTTACTTTATTATGTATTTTATTTTAGCAATTATATACCTATTTCTACCTGGAAACGTACAAGCCATATCTGTCTTGAGTCACCATTATAATAATGAAGATCGTCCATAGAAACTTCCATCTGAGCCTTAAATGCATGTTCCCAAATATATTTAGTAACACCAATACTATACTGATCAGAATCAGGAGAATACATTTCTATATCCTTATGCACTTTCTGATTTGAATAACGACCAATAAGTTCATAATTAGAAGGGAATAAATAACTAAGCTGATAGTCCATACCGTGACCAACAAAAACATAGTTAAAATCGGTTATATCATCAGGATTGTATGTAACCGGATCTTTTGCTGTTCTTTGCATATAAGCCGTTTGGAAAGACCAACCGTCGTACTTAAACATACCATCTAATAAAAGTGACTGCATATCTCTCTTTTCAAAAAGATAGTTACCAAGCTGTCCCTGTGTTTTTCTTGCCCTGTTATTAAACTGGTAAGCACCGGAAACCATTACTTTAGGTTTTTCTTCCCTCTTTAGATCACCTTCAAAAAAGGTACCGTTACTTTTAAATGCACCAAAAGGATATAACTCTACTTTACCTGTATAAGCCAAACCGTTATCCGGTTCTTTAGTTGAGTTTCTTCCCTCCCCCATACTTATGGCACCTTTTAAGTTGTATGAAAACTTGTCCATATATTCGTTAAGGTTGTGTACCTGTAAACCAAAGTCCCTGTCTATAGTAAACCTTGCATTATTTATAGTACGGTCTGTTAACTGTAATGCTCCTGAAGAGTTAATACGCTGGCGGTTACCCGGTAGCTTTGTTTGACCGAAACCTATATTCCAGTGTTTGTTAGGTCGGTAAAATACTATTGCATCCCTAATTATATTAATATTTTCACCTTCATTTATAGATCCTACATCACCCGGCGCAAATGATAGCTGAATTGCATAAAGGAATTTTGGATCACCTACATAACCATCAAAGCGCAGCCTTAACCTTCTTATTTGTCCATCTATAGTACTTACTCCGTCAGATTCAAGATAAGAAACCCTGTTTTGCATCCTGAAGCGGATGTTAAACTGGAAAAGACTGTCCGGCGAAGTCAGTCCAAGCCCCTTACCATAGCTGTAGTATGGTAAAGCAGAAAGTTTAAGGTCATTATTATTTTTTGTCTTTTCTATAGTCACCTGAGCAGAGGCGGCAAGACCAACAAATAATAATAGTGTGATTAACGTGTTTTTCATTTTCGTTCGTTTCGTGTTTTTCGTATTTTTTTGTTAACCTTACGTTGATGCAAATTTCACATTCAATCTGGCAAACATTTGGTAATTTTGTCGCGAATTAACTACCATAAAGCACCATTGTAAAGTTTGCGCAAACTTAATATTAATTATTACTGCGGTATGTTATGTTAATGTTACCTTTGCGAAAAATTAAAGTTATGCAGAACATATATATAGGTTATCATTTTAAAGTAGAGCCTAAAGATCCGGGAACGGAGATACTACTGGCAGAATTGGGAGAAACTCCTTTTGAGAGTTTCATAGAAACGGAAGAAGGCCTTTCTGCATATATCCAAAAAGAATTCTGGACTGAAAATGTTCTTGAGGACATATATATTTTAAATTCTCCTGAATTTAAAATAGAATATACTTTTGAGGAAATAGACCAGGTAAACTGGAATGAGGAATGGGAGAAAAACTTTGAACCTATTGAAGTGGATGATACCTGTTATGTAAGGGCTCCTTTTCATGAAAAGACCAATGCAAAATATGACATTGTTATAGAGCCTAAAATGAGTTTTGGTACCGGGCATCATGAAACTACTTTTATGATGATACAGCATTTGCTTGAAACTGATGTTGAGAACAAAAAGACACTTGACATGGGTTGCGGTACGGCGATACTTGCCATACTTGCCGAGATGAGGGGAGCTAAACCTATTGATGCTATAGATATAGACAACTGGTGCTACCTGAACTCTATAGAGAATGCCGAACGCAATAACTGTAAGCATATTACCGTTTATGAAGGCGACGCTGCCCTTTTAGAAGCTAAAAAATATGACCTGATTATTGCCAACATCAACAGAAATATATTACTGGATGATATGCAGCAGTATAAAGACTGCCTTAACGATGGCGGTACTTTATTACTTAGCGGTTTTTATGAAGAAGACATTCCGTTTATAGATGCTTCGTGCACCGAAAAAGGAATGAAGTTCATAAAAAAGTTTAGCAGAAATAATTGGGTTGCATTAAAATATGTAAATTAGCAACCGGAATTAAATTACTGAATATGAGCACAAAAGAAAAAGTATTAGAAGAAGTATTAGTTGAAGAAGGTATTACCGGCAACAGCGAAATAGTTTTGTTTAATGACGATGTGAATACTTTTGATCATGTTATAGACACACTTATAAGGGTTTGCGACCATACACCTGAACAGGCAGAGCAATGCTCTATAATTGTTCACTACAATGGCAAATGCACCGTTAAGACAGGTGAATATGATAAGCTAAAGCCACAATGCTCACAATTGCTGGAAGCAGGCTTAAGCGCAGAGTTAGTATAAAAATCTTCTATATAAAATAAAAAAGGGATGCATATAGCATCCCTTTTTACTTTTGGTACATTCACTCTACATTATTTCACAAATAAATACTCCACTGCACCAAAGGTTAATACTGCACCACCTGTTTCTTCATCTCTGTCCGGGTAAGTCCCAAACTCATTAGTATATCTTATTTCGTTACCAGTTTTAACAACATTCATTGTTACGGTATCGTCGTTATTATCTACATAAGTAAGTCTTAGGATAACATCGCTTCCTGCACCGCTTAAAAGCTCCCAGTTACCGGCATAAGTAGCTTCTGTACATGCTGAATTTCCTTCGGTAACATCAATTAAAACACTGTTTTTTTGGTACGTTAAAGTATTATCAGCGTTTAAGACTAACTTAGTACCATCATAACAATTCGTTTCCTGCATCTGGTCTTCATGAGAAGTACCGTCTTCATCAAAATCTGTAGGTTCTGCAGTCTTTACAGCCGTTAGGTTGTAAGTACCTTCAATTTGAACCTCATTGTTTACATCCTGTGCATCATCATCACTACTACAAGAAGTTAAACCAAATCCCGTGACTAATAATGTGCATGCTAAAATTCTGAACTTTTTCATTTTGCTATTTTTTAATTTAGGTTAATAATCCCAAATCTATAAAGGCTAATACGTCTTAATGTTAAGGAAACCGTTAATTAAATTTAGTTTAACAAAGCGTTATAAATTATGGTTTTTATAATCCGTTACTATTCAAAGCTTAGCAGGATTATTGTGTACTTTTTGTTAAAAAAGGAAAACAGGCTATAATTAACATGCATTTAATAAACTGATACCCAAACCGGTAAGATGTGAATTGAAAAACATTAGCTAAAAACTATACATTACCTTAACATTTACACATTAACCATAACAATATCTTTAATAACAAAATTAAAAAGTTACTAAAATAATAGCTAAAAAATAAAGCAATTCACAATTTAATGGTTTGAAAATTATGGTTTTATTATTTTGTATAGTTTGTATATAGGTGTAAAATTTACAACGTTTTCGTTTGGTATGTATTTTTATATCTAATCAATTAAATACCAAACCTATGAAACAAAAATTACTAAAAAACGGCAAGCTGTATTTATGCGGTTTACTACTGTCGTTACCCTTATTTAAAGCACAGGCGCAACTTGAATTTACAGTAGATGCTTCGGCAAATTGGACAGGATATGCAAATATCTTTGAAAATAACGAAACACAGGATTACCTGTGGGGAAGTCCGTGGGGATTAGGAGATATCAAAACCGTAATTAATACCGGAGATAACACCGTTACACTTTATCCTAATTACAATGTATATAACACAGGGGATGATCCTGCCTACTGGACAAACGGTGAGTATGGCAACAAAGTATTTGAAGGAAGCACCTATCAGGAAAGCCTTGAATGGGTGGGTCAGGATGTAACTTTTACAGGATATGTATCCAGCAATACCCTTATAGAAGACTATACAGCCGTTGCCTTTGTTAAGGCATTAAACCCTGACAACAATTATTCGCTTGATGTATATGCTACAGCAGAGCTTATTGAAGGCGAAAACTTTACAATTACTGTTCCTGCCGATCAGTTAACCAGCGGATTATTAGTTCAGTTTGGTTTCTCGGTTACAGGACTAAACGGAAACCCTGCTCATGAAAACGATAATGGTAATATTGTCGTTACTCAGGCGCAGGAATTGAGTACGGATAGTTTTTCTCATAATACCCTAACCTTATACCCTAACCCTGTTAGTGATGTGCTTACTGTAACCAATAGCCAATTGGTTAAAAACATAACCATCTACAACATGATGGGGCAAAAGGTTATGGAAAATGCTCCTCAACAGGAAACTGCAGCTGTTAACGTATCATCATTAACCTCAGGTGTATATATAATAAGTGTATCTGATGGTGAAGCCGAAACAACTGCACGCTTTATTAAACAATAACTTTTTCTTCAATTAATTTCTAAGGAGTGTATCAACCGCCTAAACATAGCTTAGGCGGTTTTGTTATTTAAAGTAAGTGTAAAATTTATTTTCTAATTGTATATTCGTAGTAAACAAACTAAACTCCCATTCCTTTCGTGAAAAAAATTACAATACTACTTCTGTTTTTTTATACCCTTACAGGATTTTGTCAGGACCTCCCTCCTATACTTAAATACAGCACAGGGATATATAATGCGGGTAACCAAAACTGGATGATTACCCAGGATAAAAACCATTATATGTATTTTGCCAACAATGGCGGACTACTGGAATATAATGGTACTGCCTGGACACTTTACCCCTCACCTAACGAAACAATTATAAGATCGGTTAAGGTAATAGGCGATAAAATCTATACCGGTTGCTATATGGAGTTTGGCTACTGGACCAGACAGGAAAACGGAAGCCTTACCTATACTTCTTTAAGCGAAAAGATAAAAAACAAGATACTGGATGACGAGCAGTTTTGGAATATTGCACAATATGACCATTGGGTAATATTTCAGTCATTAAACCAGATTTTTATTTACAACACCCAAAAACAGACTTATACTATCTTTAAACCGGAAACCGGGGTTAATAAAATATTCAGGGTTGGTAACAGGATATTTTACCAAACCTTTGGCACAGGGCTTTATGAAATAGAAAATGGTAAAAGCAGGCAGGTTGACACCAATCCGTTACTTACCGAAAACAAAATAATAAACATTTACCCTCATAACGAAGGCCTGCTTATACAAACGCAATACAACGGATTACTGGAATATAAGGATGGTAAAGTTACCAAATGGGTTACCGAGGCTGATGAAGAGCTAAAACTAAGCAGTATTTACAGCGGACAGAAGTTAAGTGACGGCAGTTTAGCATTGGGAACTGTATCTAATGGTATCTTTATTTTATCGCCACAAGGAAAAGTACGTTATCACATAACCCAAAACAAAGGACTTAGCAACAATACTGCCCTGTCTCTATATGAGGATGACGATAAAAATGTATGGATAGGACTTGATAACGGTATTAACTGCATTAACCTACAGTCGGCAGTAAGGAGCTTTGTAGACGATACCGGCTTTTTAGGTACCGTATATGCTTCGGCATTATACCACAACACACTATATATAGGCACAAATCAGGGGTTATTCTATAAAACGTACAGATCTAATGAGGAGTTTAAGTTTATACCCGGCACAAAAGGCCAGGTTTGGTCATTATATCAATATGATGACACTCTGTTTTGTGGTCACGATTCGGGAACATTTATTATTACAGGAAATCAGGCAAGGCAACTGTTTGCCGCATCAGGAACATGGAAATTTGAACCTCATCCTACCAATAAAAATATGTTGCTTCAGGGTAACTACTATGGTATATCAATACTGGAAAAAAATAACGGAAGCTGGAAGTTTAAAAACAAGATTGAAGGGTTTGACTATTCCAGCAGGTATTTCGCCCTTTTAGGGAATAATGAAATATACATAAGCCATGAATATAAAGGGGTATTCAGGATTAAAGTAAACAATACCTATACCCGTGTAGAAGATTCCGAAACCTATAAAACACCCGAGAAAGGTAAAAATGCGAGCTTGGCAAGGTTTAACAATACTATATACTATGCCTCTAAAGAAGGCTTTTATACGCTAAATCCTAAAAACAAAAAGTTTGAGAAAGATGAAAAGTTGTCTATGGTTTTCCGTCAGGACGAATACATGTCGGGAAAACTAATGCCGGATAAGTCTGGAAAACTTTGGTTCTTTACCAGAAACTATATCAATTATTTCTCTTCGGGGAAACTGACTACGGAGTTAAAGCAAAATGCCATAGCCATACCTTCGTCACTTACCAATTCAATGCTAGGCTTTGAAAACATTACCCAGATAAATCAAAGCGTATATCTGATTGGTACTACTGACGGGTATTATACCATAAACCTTAATGAACTTAATTTTAAGAGCAATACCGTTACAATAACAGGTATTACAGGAAATTCGCTCAACGAAAAGCCTTCTCCTGTTATTATAAACCAGGAAGGAGAGTTTAAATATGCCGAAAACAACCTCACCTTTTTCTATACCGTACCGGAATATAACAAATATGCCAATACCGAATTCCAGTTTATGCTGGAAGGAATGCAGAATGAATGGAGCGAATGGACCAACAAACCCGTTACCGCTTTTAAAAACCTGCCTGCTGGGAGTTATACTTTTAAGGTAAGGGCCAAAACAGGTAATTCAGTTTCTGTAAATACTGCTACGTATACTTTCATCATATTAAAACCATGGTATGCTACCAATTTTGCAATCATCTTATATATAATACTGGCTGTAATTGCCGCATATCTTATTAACAGGGCTTACAAAAACTATTACCAGAGACAGAGAGAAAAGCTTATTGAAGAAAACAACAGACTGCTTGAAATAAAAGAGCTTGAAAATGAGCAGGAGCTTATGAGAGTTAAAAACGAGCAGCTGGAGCAGGATTTTGAAAACAAGAACAGGGAGCTTGCGGTTTCTACCATGAACCTCATCAAGAAGAATGAACTACTTTCCATGATTAAGGAAGACTTAAAGAAAACAGGTACGGGAACCGACAGAAATATCAAATCGGTAATTACAACCATTAATAAGAACATTAATGAAGATGATACCTGGGATATGTTTAAGGAAGCATTTAATAATGCCGATAAAGATTTCCTTAAGAAGGTTAAATCCATTCATCCGTCATTAACACCTAACGATCTTCGATTATGTGCTTACCTCCGACTGAATTTATCATCAAAAGAGATAGCTCCCCTACTTAACATTTCTGTAAGAAGTGTGGAGATAAAACGATATCGTTTGCGCAAAAAAATGGACTTGCCTCACGAATTAGGGCTTGTTGAGTACATACTATCGCTCTAGTATACTACAACATTTTGCAAAATCACCTATACATTACCACAACAACAACGTTGTAAAGCAGTTTTCTTAAGATTTTTTTGAGCTGCTTAACTTAGTCTTAACACTCTGTATCAGACGAATATCATGGTAAAGGCCTAAGTTTTTTATGAATGTATAATTTTTGTTGAGGTTAATTTTATTCTTCGTAATTTATTGTGATATAATTTTAGATAATCACAAAAAACAATTTATTATATGAAGTCTAAATTACTCTTAATTGCTTTTATTCTGATTTCATCATTTTGCCATGCGCAGGATGTTGAGATTAAGGGTACAGTAAATGAAGCTGCCACCGGTTTGCCTATGCCCGGTGTTTACATCAGCGTAGAAAACAGCGAAGTTTCGACTGCTACGGACATCGATGGTAACTATATCATTAAAGCTCCTGTGGGTTCGAAACTTGTTTTTAGTTTTATAGGTTATGATACCATAATAAAAGATGTTACTGGAACCGGAAACATATCGGTTTCAATGACAGAAAACGCCAAAACCTTAGATGAAGTTGTAGTGATAGGTTATGGTACACAACGTAAAAAAGAAGTTACAGGTGCTGTAAGTGTTGTTAGCAGCAAAACACTGGAAGACATGAGACCCGTTAAAGTTGAACAGGCTTTACAGGGTACTGTAAGTGGTGTTAATGTTACAACACAATCGGGTAAACCGGGTGCTGCACTTGACGTAAGAATTAGAGGTATAGCCACTAACGGAGACAATGCACCATTAGTACTAATAGATGGTTATATAGGAAGCCTTAGTGATATTAATGCTACCGATATAGAAAACATTACAGTACTAAAAGATGCTCAGGCTGCTATTTATGGTACCAGCGGTGCAAATGGTGTTATACTTGTTACTACTAAAAAAGGAAAGAAAAACTCTAAAACATCGTTCTCTTATAACACGTACACAGGTTTCCAGGAAACTACAAGAAAACTTCCGTTGCTAAATGCTACAGAGTATGCTCTTTTATTAAACGAAAAGTATGCTAACGGAGGGCAGCCTATACCTTTCCCTAACGTATCTTCTCTAGGTGAAGGTACAGACTGGCAGGATGAAGTGTTTGACACAGGTGTTCCAATCATTAACCACGATCTTTCTATTGCAGGAGGTAGCGATAAAATTACTTATCGAGTGAGTGGCTCTCACCTTGACCAGGATGGTATTATAGGTGGAGACAAGTCGCATTTTGAGCGTAATACTGCCCGTATTTCATTAAATGCCGATTTAACCGAAAAACTTAAAATGTTCACTAACCTTATTTATCTTACTACAGATACACAAGGGTTTAACGAAAATGTATTGGGATCGGTATTATTCAATGCTATTAATACTCCTTCTATCTATACTCCCTATGATGCAAATGGTGACTTTACAGTATTACCAACAGGTAGTTCTACAATACCGGGAAGTAACCTTGGTAACGAGATAATTAACCCGCTTGCACAAATAGCTAACACTTATAATGATTACAACCTTAAGAAATTAAGCGGAACCTTTGGTGCTGATTATGAGGTAATCAAAAACCTTACTGTAACAGGTCGTGTAGGTTTTAACACACAAAACAGGGACGAGAGGATATTTAACAAACAAATATCTTACGGAGGTAAAGTATTTGATAATGTGAGAAGTACTGTAAACCAAAATGCTTTTGACGATAACGATTATACTTTTGATGCCTTTGCTACCTACAAATTATCTCTAAATGAAGCACATAACTTTACTGGTACTTTAGGTACAACCATATTTAAAACATGGGGTAAAGGTCTTTATGCTACTGGATTTGATGTGCCTAACAACTCTTGGGAGTTTGCCGACATAAACCTTACTACAGGATTTTCAGACAGCAAAACAGCCGGATCTTATTCTTACGATGACAGAAGAGTGTCATACTTTGGAAGAATTCAGTATGACTACAAAGGTAAATACCTTGTATCAGGTATGATTAGAAGGGATTCATCAACAAAATTCGGATCTAATAACCGTGTAGCTTACTTCCCATCAGTTACTGGAGGTTGGGTGCTTTCAGAAGAAAATTTCTTCAACAAAGAAAACGCTATTCTTAGCTTTGCAAAATTAAGAGCCAGTTACGGTGTACTTGGTAGTGACCGATTTGATTCTAATAAATATCTTGGCCTTTTAGATGGTGAAGCTACTTATATTTTTGGCGGGACATTAGTAAATGGTTTTGCTACAGGTGCATTACCTAACCCAAATCTTAAATGGGAAGAAGCAAGAAAACTGGATGTAGGTATTGACCTTAACTTCTTTAATGACAAACTGCAATTTGTAGCAGATTATTTTGAAGATACTAGAGCAAACCTTTTAATTCCCGGCATTCCTGTATCAGGTATATTAGGAACTTATGGTCCAGGCGGACAAAATCCTACTCTTAATGCAGGTACCGTTGTAAATAAAGGTGTTGAACTTGCCCTTACTTATGATAATACTATTGGAAACGATTTTCATATTAAAGCGAGCTATAATGTTACCTTTATAAACAATGAAGTTACCGAGGTAAAGAATGGTACCGGGTTTTATGGAGGCGGTGAGTTTGGTGTAGGCCAGCCACAACCTACGAGAATGGAAGTAGGACACCCAATGGGGTACTTCTACGGTTACCAAACAGATGGTATCTTCCAAAATGCTGACGAAGTAGCTGCCCATCCTGACCAATCGGCACTTGGCGCCCCTGCACAACCTGGTGATATCCGTTTTGTAGATACTAATGGTGATGGTGTGGTAAACGCTGATGACCGTACAGAAATTGGAGATCCTATTCCTGATGCAACTATGGGCTTTAACCTACAGTTAGATTATAAAGGATTTGACTTTGCCGTTTATACTTTTGCATCATTAGGCAACGATATGGTAAGAAACTATGAAAGAAACCTTACCGACGTAAACAGAATGAATTATACACTTAACCGTTGGACAGGCGAAGGTACAAGTAACAGTGTACCAAGAATGACTACAGCTGCAACTTCAAACAATGTTTTCTCTGATTTCTTTGTTGAAGATGCTTCATACCTTAGAATACAAAATGTTCAGTTAGGTTATACTATCAATCCTGACTTTACACAAAGAGCAGGTATTACTAAACTTAGATTATATGCAGGCGTTAATAACCTGTATACATTTACTAAATACAGTGGTTTTGATCCGGGTGCTTCCAGCGGTGCTCCGCTTTCATCAGGTATCGACTTTGGTTTCTACCCTGTTCCAAGAACATACTTAATTGGTTTAAACCTAAATTTCTAAAAAAATGAAAAGAAAAATTATCACAGCCTTTATGGCTTTCAGTATACTTGCAGTAACAAATATTTCCTGCAGCGACGACTTTTTAGAGAGAGCTCCTTTGTATAGTATTTCTTCAGACAATTACTTTAATTCTGAAGAAGATTACAACTATGCACTTATTGCGGCTTACGATATCCTTCAGTCATCTTATGTAAATGTTATTCTTGGTGAAATTGCCTCAGATAACACTTTATCGGGCGGTGAGAGCGCTAACGACGTTATTGGCTGGCAGCAGATAGATGAAATGACTCATACTCCGGTTAACTCTAACCTTAGGGATGTATGGAACTGGATGTTTGCTGGTGTAAACAGGGCAGCTTACATACTTGAATTTAAAGACAAAACCGATTTTGAAGGTAAAGCACAAATTATAGCAGAAGCCCGTTTTTTACATGCTTACTATAACTTTGAACTTTTAAAATGGTTTGGAGGTATTCCTCTTAAGGGAGACTCAAGATTTACCCTTGGAGATGAAAGCACTATACCAAGAGCCAGTACTGATGAAGTTTATGCTTCTATCATAAGTGATCTTGAAATGGCAATTGCAGACTTAGCTCCTACAGCACCTCAAACAGGCAGGGTAACTAAAGGAGCTGCACAGGCTCTTTTAGGAAAAGTTTACCTTTATAAAGGAGATTATGCATTAGCAGGCCCTATGCTTGAAAATGTAATAAACAGCGGAATGTATTCTCTTACACAAGGTGAAGACTACATGAACCTTTTTGAAGAACTTGGTGAAAATGGTCCGGAATCGGTATTTGAAGTACAGTATACTGATGTGGAAGGTGCAGGATTTGGCTGTCTTCAGTGTAGTGAAGGTAACGTAGCTGTTGGTTTTAGCGGGCCAAGAAACTATAACGGACCGGAATATACTTCAGGATTCAGTTTCAATGTTCCTACTGAAGAAGCTGCTTCAATATATGCTGCCGGCGACATGAGAAAAGATGTTACCATTCTTGATATGGTTGCATGGAACGCCGAAACAGGTGCTACTTATGGCCCTGGTTATAAAGACACAGGATACTTTAACAGAAAGTACATACCTAGAAAAAGAAGCGAACAGGCGGCGGGAGACTTAAACCTTACCAACCCTAATAACTATCGTGCTATACGTTATGCAGATGTACTGCTTATGGCTGCAGAGGCTTACAGCAGAACAGGCAACAGCGTTAAGGCGTTAGAGTATGTTAACGAAGTTAGGAGAAGAGCTTTTGGCGACCAGAATCATGATCTTGCAGGTGCAGGAGATGCGTTAACAAGCGCTATCCTAAACGAGAGAAGGCTTGAGCTTTTAGGTGAAGGACACCGTTTCTTTGACCTTGTAAGAACAGGACAGGCTTCAGGTACAATCCCTGGATTTACTGCTAATAAAAATGAAGTATTCCCTATTCCTATCGAAGAGATACAGTTCTCTAACGGACTGTGGGAACAAAATCCTAACTACTAATATGCTACTGATATGAAAAGTTTAAAATATATAATTACATTATTGTTTGTTACGGCGTTGTTTACAGCCTGTAACGATGATGAGTTTGATTCAGGATTTCTGGATAATGCTCCTGCACCTACTAACCTGTCGGCACTGTTTACCATTACTCAGGACAACACAGGTTTAGTAACCATACAGCCTAATGGCGAAGGTGTAGCTAATTACAGTATCTATTTTGGCGACGGTACACCGGATCCTGCAACAGTAACACCGGGACAAAAAGCCCAGCACAACTATGCAGAAGGTGTTTATGATGTAAAAATTGTAGGTAACGGTATTACCGGTAAGCAAACCGAAATAATCGAGCAGCTTACAGTAACTTTTGTTGCTCCAGAAAATCTTTCAGTAAACATTGCTACGGTAAACGGTGATCCTTTTACAATCAATGTATCTGCTACTGCCGATTATGAGACATTTTATGAAGTAACCTTTGGTGAAGACGAATCTGCAGCTCCTGTACAGTTTAACGAAGGAGATCAGGTATCATACACTTATTCTGACATAGGTACTTATGATGTTACTGTTACTGCCTTTAGTGGTGGTGCAGCTACAACAACAGTAACACAACAGGTTACTATAACCAACCCGTTATTATTACCTGTTGATTTTGAAAATTCAACCCTAAACTATGCGTTTGGCGATTTTGGTAACGCTACCACATCAGTTGTAGCAAACCCAGATCAGTCTGGCATCAATACAAGTACTATGGTTGGACAGCAGGTTAAAAATGCGGGAGCGGAAGTTTGGGCAGGTACTTCACTTGCACTTGACGCTCCTATAGACTTTGCTTCACTTAACCAGGTTAAGCTTAAAGTATGGTCTCCTGCTGCGGGAGTAACCGTTAAATTTAAAGTTGAAAACCTTGCTGACTCTAATATTAATTATGAAGTAGACCAGGTTACTACAACAGCTAACCAGTGGGAAGAACTTACTTACGACTTCTCTGCTATTGATACTAACAATGAATATGGCAGAATCGTACTGTTCTTTAACTTTGGGGTAAACGGTTCTGGTGAAACTTATTATTTCGATGACATTAAACTGGCAGCTCCGGCACAAGCAGTGGTTATTCCGTTAAACTTTGAGTATGACATTGAGTATACCTTTAACGGATTTGGTAATGCTTTTGGTGCAAAAGTGGCTAACCCGGATCAGTCTGGTATAAACACCAGCGGATTTGTAGGTCAGGTAGTTAAAAATAACGGAGCAGAAACATGGGCAGGTGTACATATGCCGCTTGTAGCTCCAATAGATTTCTCTACTCAGCAAAAAATAAAAATGAAAGTTTGGTCACCACAGGCAGGTATTACTGTTCTTTTAAAACTGGAAAACAACGGTGCTACAATAACTACAGAACTTCCTGCAACTACTACAGTAGCTAACCAGTGGGAAGAGCTTGTATATGACTTTACAGGAATAGATAATTCTGCAAACTTTCAAAACGTGGTTCTTTTCTTCGACTTTAACCAGCCGGGAACAGGTGCAACCTACTATTTTGATGATATAGAACTTACAAACTAAAAAATAGCTTATGAAAACATATATAACAAAATTAGGATTTCTGTTTGCCTTTGTAGCCGTGCTATGGGCATGTCAGGAAGACGATGCAACCTTTGGGGACATAACTGCCCCTACCAACCTAACGGTTGATTATGAAATTGCAGGCCAGGATGCCGAAAACCCTGACGGAGACGGATCGGGTATTGTAAACTTTACGGCTACTGCCGATAATGCAATCAGCTACAAATACCTTTTCAGCGACGGATCGTCAACTAACTCACCATCGGGTATAGTATCAAAAAGGTTTACTCAAAACGGAGTAAACACTTATACTGTAACAGTACTTGCTAACGGTACAGGTGGTGTAACAACATCTACAAGTTTTGAGGTTACTGTACTAAGTAACTTCTCTGATGACGAAGGTGTACAGTTACTAACAGGAGGAACATCAAAAGTATGGTACTGGTATGCTGCGGCTCCGGGCCATCTTGGTGTAGGCCCTAACGATACTTCAGACAATACAGGAGTACCTAGCTACTACGCTGCGGCGCCGTTTGAAAAAGCAGGAGATCCTGCCAGCAGCTGTTTGTATGAAAACGTATTAACATTCTCGCTTGATAACGGAATTATAAAATTCACGCTTGATAACGGCGGTAATACCTTCTTTAATGCTTCATTTAACAGTGTGGGTGGTAGTACATCTACAACAGACCAGTGTTCACCTTACGATACTTCAGGTCAAAAAGTGGTAAGCTTAGGCCCATCAAGCTCTCTTGTTCCTGATGATCAGAAAAGAGGTACTGTTATGGACTTTAGCGATGGTGGCTTTATGGGTTACTACATAGGTACTTCTACTTATGAAATACTTTCTATTACAGAAAACGAAATGCACGTTAGAGCCGTAATGGGTGGTAACGAAGCACTTGCATGGTACCATATCTTTACCACTACTCCTGTTGATGAGCAGGGTGGTAACGGAGGCGAAGAGCCTGATTATGATACTATTGTATGGTCTGACGATTTTGATACAGACGGTGCTCCTGATGCCAGCAAATGGACTATGGAACTAGGCAACGGATCAAACGGCTGGGGTAACAATGAACAACAATATTACCTTGCAGACAATGCAGTAGTAGAAGGCGGAATGCTTAAAATTACTGCTAAAGCAGAAAACTCTAACGGGTTTGATTACACTTCTGCAAGAATGAAAACAGAAGGAAAGTTTGATTTTACTTACGGTAAAGTAGAAATAAGGGCTAAACTGCCTACAGGTGGCGGTACATGGCCGGCATTATGGATGCTTGGATCTGACTATGCTACAAATGTGTGGCCAGGTTGTGGTGAAATAGATATCATGGAGCATGTGGGCAACCAGCAAAATACAATTCACGGTACGCTTCACTATCCGGGTAACTCGGGAGGAAATGGCAATACAGGTTCTACAACTGTAGCAGGAGTTTCAGATGAATTCCACATCTACAGTGCAATATGGAGTCCTACAAAAATAAGATTCTTTGTAGACGGTAATGAGTTCCACAGTTTTACTAACAGTAGCGAAACACCATTTAACAGCGATTTCTTCCTGATATTTAATGTGGCTATGGGCGGAAACTTTGGCGGAGAAATAGATTCTTCTTTTACCCAGTCTACAATGGAAGTTGATTATGTTAAGGTATATCAATAGTGTTTTTTCATAGTTAATTTACTTCATAGTAACTGAAAGGCCGGTACGGCCGGCCTTTCTTTATACTAATCATACAATCTCATAATGAAATTTAATTTACCAAAATATGTTTTGGCAGCCACCCTTATTGCCATAGGCTGCGGTACTGCTAAACAGGATATGGTTTCCGTAAAGGAAAAACAATTGCCCATAGACCGCAAAGTAGATTCGGTTCTTAACCTAATGACCCTTGAGGAAAAAATAGGCCAGATGAACCAGTACAACGGTTTTTGGAACGTTACCGGCCCTGCTCCTAAAGATGGCGATGCTGCCATAAAATATGAGCACATTAAAAAAGGCTGGGTAGGCTCTATGCTAAATGTAAGGGGTGTAAAAGACGTTAGGGCATTACAAAAAATTGCCGTAGAAGAAACAAGGCTGCGAATACCTGTTATTTTTGGCTACGATGTTATTCACGGATACAAAACTATAAGCCCTATTCCGCTTGCCGAAGCTGCCAGCTGGGATATGGAAGCTATAGAAAACTCTGCTGCCATTGCCGCTGCCGAAGCTGCAGCATCGGGACTTAACTGGACGTTTGCCCCAATGGTAGATGTAACACGCGATGCCCGCTGGGGGCGTGTTATGGAAGGCTCTGGTGAAGACACTTATCTGGGTAGCGCTATAGGCGTTGCAAGGGTAAAAGGCTTTCAGGGTGATTTAGGAGAATTAAATGTTGCGGCCTGCGTTAAGCATTTTGCCGGTTATGGATTTGCCGAATCAGGTAGAGACTATAATACCGTAGATGTAAATAAAAACACCTTACACAACATCATCCTCCCCCCTTTTAAGGCAGCTGCCGATGCAGGGGCACTTACATTTATGAACTCTTTTAACGATCTTGACGGAATACCTGCCACAGGAAATGCATACCTGCAAACAGAAGTCCTTAAAAAAGAATGGGACTTTAAAGGTTTTGTGGTTTCAGACTGGGGTTCTATGGGAGAGATGGTTAATCACGGCTATGCCGAAAACCTGAAACAGGCTGCACAATTTGCTGCCAATGCAGGATCTGACATGGATATGGAATCTCATGGCTATGTAGAATATTTAGCACAACTGGTTAAAGAAGGAAAAGTATCGGAAGAAAAAATAAACGATGCCGCACGACGTATACTTAGGGTTAAGTTTCAGCTAGGCCTATTTGACAACCCTTATAAATACTGCGACGAAGCACGTGAAAAAGCCACTGTTGGCAAAAAAGAATTCCACGACGGAGTGCTGGATATGGCAAAAAAATCCATCGTGCTGCTTAAAAACGAAAACAATGTACTCCCTTTAAAAAAACAGGGACAAAAGATAGCTGTTATCGGGGCACTGGCTACCGATAAAACGAGTCCGCTTGGAAGCTGGAGAATAGGCGCCGATGATGGTACAGCCGTATCGGTTATGGAAGGGCTTGAACAATACAAAGGCAATGAACTGGTATATGCAAAGGGTGCTGATGTTGCATTGGGCACCCCTGCATTTACCGTTGAGACAAAAATAAACATGACCGACAAAAGCGAGTTTGAAGCAGCTGTTAATGCTGCTAAAAATGCCGATGTGGTTATTATGGTGCTTGGTGAACACGGTTTGCAGACAGGCGAAGGAAGAAGCCGTACCGATTTAGGTTTACCGGGTGTACAGCAAGAATTGCTGGAAACAGTACACAAAACCAATCCAAACATTGTTCTGGTTTTAACCAATGGCAGGCCGCTCGCCATAACATGGGCTGATAAAAATATCCCTGCCATTGTTGAAGCCTGGCACTTAGGTACCGAAAGCGGTAATGCTATAGCTCAGGTATTGTATGGTGATTATAACCCAAGTGGTAAGCTTCCTATGAGCTTTCCCAGAGTTGTAGGGCAAATGCCTTTATACTACAACCACAAAAGCACAGGCAGGCCAAACTATAATGGCGGAGACAGTGTTTTCTGGTCGCATTATACAGATGAGAGCAACGACCCGCTATATCCGTTTGGTTACGGCTTAAGCTACACTACTTTTAAATACAGTAACCTAAGGCTTAGTAATAAAGCACTTAACGCTAACGGAAACATAACCGTAAGCATTGATGTTACTAATACCGGAAAAACAGATGGTAAAGAAGTGGTGCAAATGTACCTACAGGATTTATTCGGATCGGTAACAAGGCCGGTTAGGGAACTTAAAGGTTTTGAACTTACCGAGATTAAAGCCGGAGAGACAAAGACCGTAAGCTTTGAGATTAACAAAAAGACAATTGAATTTTATACTGCAAACAACAGATGGGAGGCTGAGCCGGGAGACTTTAAGGTTTATGTAGGCGGAGACTCTAAAGCATCGCTGGAGGCAGGTTTTACTTATTCTAATTAGAAAATTTATGAAGAAACTATCATTCCTTTTCCTTATAACCGCTGCTTTTGTTTCCTGTAGTGAAAGCAAAAAAGAAAATGAGCGCGAACTGCTGTGGGAAGAAAATTTTGACGGTACTGCCCTTAACGAAACAGTATGGAATTATGAGCTTGGCGACGGCTGCCCTAACATTTGTGGCTGGGGTAATAATGAGCGCCAGGTATATACCAAAACCAATCACAGGGTAGAAAACGGTAATCTTATAATTACCGCAAAAAAAGAAAATGATTCTACTTATACCTCAACCCGCTTAACCACAAAGGGTAACAAAGAATTTAAGTACGGTTATATAGAAGCAAGAGCAAAAATTCCTACAGGAAACGGAATTTGGCCCGCTTTTTGGATGCTAGGTTCTAACATTGGTGAAGTAGGCTGGCCAATGGCCGGCGAGATTGACATTTTGGAGTATGTGGGTAAAGAGCCGCATATGGCTTTTACATCTTTACATACACAGGATAGTCATGGTAACACCATTAATACAAAGAAAACAGAAATTAAAGATATAGAGCAGGGTTTTCATACCTATGCAATAGACTGGACAGAAGACTTTATTGAGTTTTTTGTAGATGGCAATTCGGTTTACAAGTTTGTACCGAAAAACAAAACCCAGGAGGTTTGGCCCTACAACCAGCCTTTTTACTTTTTAGTGAATGTAGCCGTTGGAGGAAACTTTGGCGGGCCTGAAGTAGACGACAGCATTTTCCCTCAGGAGTATGTAATAGACTACATTAAGGTATATTCAAATTGATTTTTTAGTTTATGTTTGAGTTAGTTAGTTAAAAAAAAGGACGCTTATAGCGTCCTTTTTTGTTTACCTTTATATACTAAACTTTTTAATTTGAAAACTCAACTTATATCTCGTATATCTTACAAGCAGGTTTTTAAAGAAGAAACGAAAATTGAGACCTTATTAAATAACATAAATATTCTTCAATCTTTAGAAATACTAGCTATAATTAATAAATATGAATACAAAATCAATTTTAAGTCAGACTCAGAATTAGTTTTTATTTTACATCATTGGATAACAAATTCAAATATTGAGCTTAAAAAAAAGATAACCAAATGTTATTATAATTTAGTAGATTCTACCTCAATATTAAATAAAGACTTTAGCTCAGTTAAAATAATTAATCATTTTGCTACTTTAAGATGTATTGAGATTTTATTATTTCATTTAAAATCTACAGAAAACAAAAAAATTGATGCCATTGAAAACAATGAAAATTTACTAAAACTTTATCTATTAGTAAATGATGAAATTGGAGAAAGACAAGATTTAGTATTTAAAAAATGGTATGATGAAAATTTAAATGAATTCAACGAAGTTAGATTACATCTATTCATGGGTTTAACACATGTACAGACATCTAATAATTATTTTTCACAACACTTTATACCAGAAATATTAAAATTTATTGAATTTGAAAAATGGCTAAGAGAAAATCAAAGTTATACAAAAATGGTGACTGAGTATTTTAAAAGTATGGGATTAAGTGGTTGGAATGATTATTTCAAAAAAGTTTATGATATAAACAAAGCTGCTATTGACCATCATAAAATCACTTTTGAAGATACCTCTTATAATAGCTTACTTACATTTTTTTCTGAAAGAGAAGAAATAAACTACGAGTGGAATGAATTAAAAAATCTACAAAAAAGACCAATTTTAAAAATCAAAGAAGAATATTTGATTCTTGACTTAGTTTTTTTACTTAATAAATTTTTCAGCGGAATATACCATGATCTAATTGAAATAAGCCAAAACACTTACAAAAATAATTTCCATCAAGAATATAATACAAAATTCATTGAAAAGCATTTATTAATTAATTCAATAAAAGCTGTATTTAAAAACTCGCATATACAATTCGCAGAAGAAAACATTAAAAGTTTTAAAATAAAGAATATAAATAATATATCTCTTCCTGATTATTACATTAGAAATGGCAACAAATTATTCTTGTTTGAATGTAAAAACTCATTCCTTTCAATAAAGAATAAAAAAGATTTAGACTTTGAATTGATTGAAAAAGAGATAAAAGAAAAATTTTATGAAACAGGAGATAAGAAAAAAGCCGTAAAGCAACTGATCAATTTTATTTTAAATTCAGAAACAGGTAAATATTCTTTCTTTGACGAGAAGAAAAAAGATAAAAATGCAAAATACTTTCCAATATTAATAACTACCGACCACACTTTAAACTTTATTGGGTTTAATAAACTTTTAAATGAATATTTTAATACTGAATTAAATAAACTTGAGTATGATCTAAAAAAAAGAATATATCCTTTAACCATTATTCATATTGATGACTTATTAAATTATAATGAATTAATCAAAAAACTTGATATATTTATTTTAGATTATCATCGATTTACTTCTAATACGAAAAATAGATTTGACGTTATGATATCTTTTAGTGATTATCTAAAACATTTCAAACTTAAAGACAAAGAATTACTCAGAAAAAAAAGCATAGAACATATCCTTAAAGATTCAATTATATTAAAATAAAAAGCCTTCATTAATGAAGGCTTTTTATTTTAAATCTTAAATTACATTAATTAATGAGGCAATTTATTTCTTAATACACCATAAAGGTAAGTACCTACAAGAGCACCAAGCAGCACTACCCCTATTCCGTAAAAACCTGCACCTATAAGTATGAATATAGGGCCCGGGCAGGTACCTATAAGTCCCCATCCTAAACCAAAAAGTATACCCCCTACCATATAGTTGGTAAAACCTTTTTCCTTATCGGCAATTACAATAGGCTGTCCTGTCGTATCTTTTACATTGTTGCGCTTTATTATTTGTATGCCCACTACCCCAACTACTACGGCAGTCATTATTATCCCAAACATATGGAACGACTGAAAGTGGAACATTTCATAAATACGGTACCATGACACAGCTTCAGATTTTGTAAGTACGATACCAAATACTAAACCTACCAGTAAATATTTTAAGAACTTCATGTTTCGTTTAGTTTAAAATTAATGGTAAAAGCAGCCACGACATAATAAGGCCACCTATAAAAAATCCGATAACTGCAATAAGCGAAGGTATTTGCAGATTACTTAATCCTGATATGGCATGTCCGGATGTACATCCTCCAGCATAACGGGTACCAAAACCCACCAGTATACCTCCTAGTAAAAGTATGGCAAGTATTTTAGGTGATTGTAAAGCTTCCGGGCTTGTTAGGGCATCGGGTAATAACTTACCCTGCGGCTCGTCTATATTCATCTGCCTAAGCTCCACAAGAGTTTGCGGATTAAGGTTTACACCGCTTCCGTCACTTAGGTAATGTGTAGCTATAAATCCGCCCAGCATGGCGCCAAGTACCACAGTAAGGTTCCAGCGTTGCGATTTCCAGTCGAAGTTAAAGAACTCAGCTGTTTTTCCTGCCCCCATTGCCGAACACATAGTGCGCAGGTTAGACGACATACCGAAGTTTTTTCCAAACAAAATAAGCGACAGCATTACTGCCCCAATTAAAAGACCGGATACATACCACGGCCAGGTACCATAAAAACTATACATAATGGTGGTTTTTCAAAATTTTTACAAAAATAGCAATTTAGGATTAACACTTTCCGTTAACTACGTGAAACAAAAATTTCTTTTAACTTTGAAGTGCATTTCAACTATACTCATGAAAAAAATACTTTTCTCTATACTGGTACTAACCCTTGCCACATCGTGCATAAGTACCAGAAACACCATAAAAAATATTGACAACGACGCCAGGATGCCTAATGTTACCCGAGAGCAGGCTTTTATAATTACAGAAACCGCTAAAGATAACAAGTATGGTTACAATCAGGACTGGCCTGTTAATCTCGGTTTTATGTCCATACAAACGGCCGAAATAAACGTAAAGCGCTTTTTTAATGCGCTTACAGGACCTAAAGGAGAAAAGCTTACCTATACAAAAACCGACAGCTGCTGCCCCTTCCCTTCTGAAAGGAACAATATGGGTGCAGGGCTTCTTGATATTTATGAAGTGACCTGGGAAGGACTTGCCCAGCCTAAAATAATATACATAAACCTTTATGAAAAAGGTGCAGTTATGGCACCCGCCGGATTTGGCATAAAAGAACAGAAATAACCATAAAAGCCTTAGTGTACTACTAAGGCTTTTATTTTTTATCTTTGCACCACAAATTACAGTATCTATGAACTTACAAAATATACCTCAGATAAAACATACCGATAGCGGCAACTTTTTCCTTCTTGCAGGCCCTTGTGCCATTGAAGGTGAAGAAATGGCGTTAAGGATAGCTGAAAAACTTGTTTCGGTAACCGACAGGCTACAGATACCTTATGTATTTAAAGGCTCGTTTAAAAAGGCTAACCGTTCCAGAATTGACAGCTTTACGGGAATTGGAGACGAAAAAGCACTTAAAATACTTCAAAAAGTATCGCAGACTTTTGGTGTTCCAACCGTTACCGATATTCACGAAAATGAAGACGCAGCAAAAGCTGCCGAGTATGTTGATGTACTGCAGATTCCTGCTTTTTTAGTTCGCCAGACTGACCTTGTGGTTGCTGCTGCCGAAACCGGAAAGACAGTAAACCTTAAAAAAGGCCAGTTTATGAGCCCTGAAAGTATGAAACATGCTGTACAGAAGGTGTTGGATTGTAATAACGAAAATGTAATGGTAACCGACAGGGGAACTATGTTTGGCTATCAGGACATGATTGTTGATTATAGAGGCATTCCTACTATGAAACAGTTTGCCACTACCGTTCTGGATGTTACGCATTCCCTACAGCAGCCTAATCAAACTATCGGTGTGACCGGTGGCAGGCCTGACATGATTGAAACCGTAGCCAAAGCAGGTATTGCTGTTGGTGTAGACGGTATTTTTATTGAGACACACTTTGATCCTGCAAACGCTAAGAGCGACGGTGCTAATATGCTGCACCTTGATTATTTTGAAGGTTTGATGGAAAAGCTGGTAGCGATCAGAAAAACTATCAATAACTTTTAACAAACACATTTTTTATTTAATTTTTTATCGTGAAACAACCATTTTTATTGGTTGTACTATCTTTTTGTGTTTTTTCACAGTACACCTTTGCACAGGAAACAACTAATGCCCCTGAAAAATACACAGCACACAACAAAGGAAAGTTTTTTGTCCTTTGGGGAGGAAATAGAGAATCCTACTCAAAATCTGATATTAATTTTTCCGGACCCGGGTACAACTTTACCCTAAATGATGTAGAAGCGCATGACAAGCCTAAAGGATGGCATGTAGACTACGTAAACCCAACCAAAATGACCATACCTCAAACCAATTTGCGTGTGGGTTATTTTATAAGCGATCATTACAGCATTTCACTTGGTATAGACCATATGAAATATGTTATGACCCAAAATCAGGTAACAAACATTAACGGTTATGTTGATATGGACCCAAGTCAGCCGGGAGCTGCTTTTAATGGTATTTATAACAATGTGCCTATTACGCTTACCGAAGATTTTTTAACCTTTGAACATACTGATGGTTTAAATTACGTTAACGTAGAATTTGCCCGTGTTGATGATATCTCTAAATACTTAGGTATAACCAACACCGATAAGTTTCAGGTTAATGTTACCGAAGGTTTAGGCGGTGGTATTCTATATCCTAAAACAAACGCTAAAGTACTTGGTATGGAGAGGCACGATGATTTTCATATATCAGGTTATGGCGTGGCAGCAAAAGCCGGTATTAACCTTACCTTCTTTAAATACTTCTTTATACAGGGAGAGTTTAAAAGCGGTTATATAGATATGCATGATATTCGTACGACCTATTCGGGTGCAGACAGAGCCTCACAGCATTTTTCTTTCTTTGAAAGAATTGTAGCCGTAGGCGGCATCTTTAGAATCTAAAAAGAAAAACACACAAAAAGCGCCCTAAATAGGGCGCTTTTTTTATACCACTTCCCTATCATTTATTTTTTCTGAAAAAAATATTGCAGGATTGAAAAATTATAACTTACTTTGTTTTTCAAAGTACTTTACTATGGATAATTACTTAAAGGATATACAGGACATAAAAGAGATGATGAACAGATCTTCTCAGTTCCTGTCACTAAGCGGACTTTCGGGAATATTAGCAGGTGTTTATGCACTGGCAGGAGCTTTTGCCGTTAAACAGGTTTATAATGAAAACTATCGTAAGCATATTACTCTTGAAAGTTATGCCTTTAAGCAGATAGTGTTTATAGCATTGGCTGTTCTTGTGTTATCGGTTACTACAGCAATTATCCTTACCTATAAAAAAACAAGGAAAGATGGCGAGACAATGTGGAATGCAACGTCTAAAAGGCTTTTACTAAATTTCCTTATCCCCCTATGCACGGGAGGCATATTTGGATTACTTTTGTTAAAAAACGGATACTATGGAATTATAGCCCCCGTAATGCTTATTTTTTACGGACTTAGCCTTATCAATGCAAGTAAATATACAGTAAGGGATGTACGCTATCTTGGTATGATTATAGTAGTTATCGGCCTCTTCTCTACTGCATATATGGGATACGGACTAGAGTTTTGGGCATTAGGTTTTGGGGTATGTCATATAATATACGGCACGTTCATGCACTTTAAGTATGACCGAAAAAAATAAGATTGAAGAATATTTTACAACATATAAATAAGGCTTTCGACCACAGGATACGTCTCGGCATCATGTCGATACTTATGGTGAACGAGTATGCCGATTTCAATACGCTTAAAGAACTGTTAGGTGTTACCGATGGTAACCTGGCCAGCCATGCCAAAGCCCTTGAAGGGGAAAAATACATTACTATAGAAAAACAGTTTATTGGCAAAAAACCAAACACACGCTATATAGCTACTAAAGAAGGCCGTAAAGCCTTTAAAGATCATATAGATGCTCTTGAAAAACTGATACAAAAAGGCTAGCAAAATTTTTTATACTTAAACTTTGAATTTCAAAGTACTTTAAATTAGTAAATATGAAAACAATAAAAACAGCAATCAACGAACAGTTTAGGCACAATGGTATATTAATAGCCATGGGATGCTTTGCAGTATGCCTCCTTTTAACCCGGTTGGTTATAACACATTCGGCATTTTATTTCTTTTTGATATGGAATATTTTTTTAGCCTATATACCATTAGCATTAACAGGACACATGATAGACAGGCCTCACCTTATAGAAAAGAAGTTGTATTTCTGGCTGCTCTTTTTTGCCTGGCTCATGTTCCTGCCTAATGCGCCTTACATCATTACCGATTTTATCCACTTAAAAAGGGAAAGCACTGTACCGGTTTGGTTTGATGTGCTGTTACTGATAAGCTTTTCATTAAGTGGATTATTATTCGGCATCAAATCGATGAAGCATATGTTTTATATGCTGGCAGTTAGGTTGAATTACTTTGCTGTTTGGGTAGCAATGCTGGTAATAAGCTTCCTTACCGGATTTGGTATTTATCTGGGTCGCTTTTTACGCTACAACAGCTGGGATGTACTACACAGGCCTTTTCAAATTTTAGCATCGGTTTTTGAAAGCCTTACTACCTACCCTGACTGTAAAACATCATGGGGAATGACACTTGGTTTCGGGATATTCATGTTCCTGGCCTTTATTATGCATCCAGATCTAGAAGATTAAAAAAAATTTATCAATACACTTTGAAATTCAAAGTAAAAAACAAAAGCTATGACACTCGTAACAACAATAATAAGACATTTTGAAAGGCCAAAATCAAACCTGACTCTGGAAGACCTTATCACCTACCCTCAGGACACATTAGGAAATCAGCTAGGTAAGTTTTTATTCAACAACAGCTATGAACAGGAACCGATTCCTGAGAAAGAAGACATCTATCGCCTGCTTATTACAAAAGAGGTTAGCAATACTGAAGAAGTTGCCATGTACTGCTATCTGTTTGGCAACGGAGACAAAAGCCTGCAAACTGTTTTCAGTATAGTTACAGGCACATTATTGTACCCTCATTATATACAATACTTCTATAAAAGATACAAAGACGGCAAAAGAGCATTTCGCTTTTATGACCTGGACTGCTTTAAAATGCTTCACCTCCCGGTTAACAAAATAAAAGATGCCTTTTTAATACAGTAACCATGACCAAACCACCCATTAAAGCCATAATAATTTTAATACTGCCGGTAGCTGTCCTTACCACAGTTTTAAGCATGGGCACTCCCCTGTTATTTTATTCACTACAAATCGATAAAGTTAGTTTTAGTAATCAATACTATGGTGGATTTATTTCAGGGGTTGCCATACTTAATTTGCTGGCAGTATTATTTCTTTTAATATTCTCGTCGTTTTACAGGCCAACGACAAGCCTATGGCGGTATATACTCACTGTAGCCAATATACCTCCGGCTATTATATACATTATTTACTTTTCATCAACTCTCCCTATAAAACTATAAGATTATGGAAAAGGAATACGACATATACCAAGTATCGAAAAATCTTATCAGGCTTACCAAAAAAGTATATCTGATAACATTTATAAGCGGGTTGATTGCCTTGGGCATATCGCTCTTAGCCGAATACTTTACAGTATTAATAGTTCTATTTATCTATATGGCCTCTGCTGCAATATTCAATTTCATAATGTTTGTAAATAACCTGCAGTATATATGTTATTACAGGGAGAACCGAAACACGTTAATACTTAGAAGCTTATTGCTACTAATTAACATTCCTACAGCCATACTTATATATATAATAATTGAGTCTTTTACTACTATATAAAATGATACCAAGCAATATAAGGATACTTCTTCAAATGCCGGCAGGTCTGGTAGTTCTTGCAATTGTGATGGCACCAATGTCCCTGCTGCTTGATATATTCTGCTTCTTTCAACAGATAAATATAGAACTGTTGGATATAGAGCTTACAACCGGTACGGCTTATTACATCTGTATAATGGCAATATCAAATGGTATCGTTTTAATCATTTTTTTAACCTTTTCAATTCTATACAATCAATACCGAAAAACAATACTGAAACATACGGCTTTGCTATCATTCAATATAGCAGTAGCTACATTTCTTTACATATACTTTTTTTAACTATAACTAACAATTATCACTATGGAAACAAACGAAAAACAAGGGTTCTTTCAGTCTAACACGGCAAAAATAATAATGGTAGGGTTGCTTACCCTAATATTGCTTATCCCTCTACAATTTGTAAAAAGTCTGATTTTTGAGCGCTCACAAAGACAGAAAGAAGTAGTAGAAGAAATTAATCAGAAATGGGGAGGCAGCGTATCGTTTTATGGCCCTATACTCAAAGTTCCTTACACTATTTACGATGAAACAAGGGTAGAAAACGAAAAGACCAAACAGGTAACTTATCAACGTACTCCTTATACGGAATATGCTTATTTCTTTCCTGATGAGCTAAAAAGCAATATAGATGTAGATGTGGATTCCGACAGTAAAAAGAGAAGCATATACAAGTCTGTAGTATATACATCTAAGTTAAACTTTAAAGGAAACTACAGCCTTCCTGATTTTAGTTCGAAGAAAATTGATGCCCAAAACATAGACTGGGATCAGGCAACAGTACTAATTAAAACTACTAACATAAAAGGTATTCAGGGTGGTGTGCATATAAAAGTGGGCGATAGAACACTTACGTTTGAACCAACTGCACAATTAAGCACATCCTCTAATACCTCTGACCTTGAAACTTCACCAATGGATATAAGGGAATTATTCAAGGACGAAAAAACCCCATTCAACTTCGATATTGAATATCATGGTAGTGAAAACATAAGTATAGTACCTATAGGGAAACAAACTGAAGCCACAATGAATTCTAACTGGCATTCACCAAGCTTTAAAGGAAACTTTTTACCTAAAACCGCTACTGTAGAAGGGCAAAGCTTTCCTGCTCAATGGAGTATATCTTACCTAAACAGGCCATTTACACAGCAGTACTTTGGTACACTCCCTAACCTTAGCGATTATACATTTGAAACCGGGTTTATTATTCCGGTAGATGAATACCAGCAATCAGAAAGGGCTGCCAAATATGGGTTTTTGGTTATCGGTTTAACATTCCTGGTTTTCTTCCTTATACAAACAATAAGCAAAGTAAGTATCCATATTTTTCAATACGGCATGATAGGGCTTGCCCTTATTATGTTTTACACCTTACTTATTTCCATTACAGAGCACAGCAGTTTTATGTTGGGGTATGTAATAGCTGCTGTAGCTGTAGTGGTAATGATTGGGCTGTATTCTGTATCCATACTTAAAAATGCAAAGTTCCCGCTGTTTATCGCCATTTCACTCAGCGCACTTTACTCCTTTATCTATGTAATAATACAGCTTGAAGATTATGCATTGCTTGTGGGCAGCATTGGTTTATTCCTTATACTGGGGGCAATTATGTATTTCTCCCGAAAAATAGACTGGAACAACAGCACTGCACAAACGGCAAACGCCTAATTAAAAAAGCCCCACTTAAAGTGGGGCTTTTACTTATATAATTATACTGATTGCTTTGATATGAACCTCTCCGTTCATTTCCCATTGCTCTCCGCTTGCAGTAACCTCATCATTAACATTTACCTCTCTGTAATTACCCGGTTCGGCAAGATTAGCCCTGCTAACAGTAACAAAGTAATACTGTCCGTCACCGTCTTTAATTTGAGCAGTATACCCGTCTTTACCATGCTCAACCTTTATAACAATACCTTTTACGGTAACACTTTTGGTCTCGGCATTTGCTGAAGGTTCCGGTGTTACAACCGTAGTATTATCAACTTCGGTTACATCAGTTGCATCATTTGATACACCATCTGTTTTTTTATCGTTACAGGCTACTACATTTACAGCAACAGCAAGCACTGCAATAATCAGGATTCTTTTCATAAAGTATATTTTTTAGTTGACCAAAGATAGTTAACATGCAATGAAAAAAAAAGCCCTGCCATACGGCAGAGCTTAAATAAGCACACGCTTTATATTTTAGTGGCCTCCGGCAGTTATTTTATCTAAAGAAATACCCTGACTTTTAAGGATGCCCTGTACTCTCCATGCATAGAACACAAGGTATGCAAAACATATTACACCTACGATGTAACTTGTATGTATAGTTGTTGCATCGGCAACAACCCCCTGAATCCAACTTACAATACCACCACCCATAATCATCATGATAAGGTAGTTACTACCCTGGTTTGTCTGTTTACCAAGACCGTTAATTGCAAGAGCAAAAATACAAGGCCAAAGTGTACTACAAAATAAACCGATACTTGTAAATGCATATACACTTACCATACCTGTAGTAGCCATACCAATTATACTTGCTACAATACCAAGAGTAGAGAATATTAAAAGCATTTTTGCAGGGTTACCTTTACTCGCAATATCAGCAAGGATAAGAACTAATATTATAACCGCATAAACATAAAACGGCTGTAAATCGTGCTCTGCAATAGCGTTTACTCCTAAGAATACACCAAAGGCTAAATAAGGAGCTACAAACTTAAGTATCTTTTGTGTGTTTACATTTTGTGTAAATACCTCTACCGCACCTGTCCAACGGCCTATCATAAGGCTGGCCCAGTATAGCGATACATAAGGAGCTACATCTTTAGTGCTAAAGCCCATTCCTTTTTCAAGGTAAGCAGGAAGGTTACTTGCGGTTGCAACCTCAACACCTACATAAAGGAAAATAGCCAGCATACCTAAAACCAGCTGAGGATATTGTAAAGCCGACTTTCCTGTAGAAGAAGTCTCTTCAATAATATCTTCTTCAGTAGAAGGGTGATTAGGCAGTGATGAGAACTTTAAAAGTATAGCAGCTAATAAGAAAATAGCACCTAAAATAAGGTAAGGAGCTTTTACGCTTTCTACACTAACTTCTGTAGATGGTGATGAAACCGAACCAAAAATAGCAAAGCTCACGATAAGCGGGCCAATTGTAGTACCAAAGTTATTAATACCACCCGCAAGTGTTAGCCTTTGCGAGCCTGTTGAAGGCGAACCTAAAGCAATAGCCAAAGGGTTTGCAACAGTTTGTTGAAGTGAAAATCCAAGCCCTACTATAAACAGACCTGACAGCATTAAGGCAAAAGATCCGGTGTTAGCCGCAGGATAGAACAATAGTGTTCCCAAAGCTGATATTACCAAACCTACTGCAAGGGAATTTTTGTAACCCAATTTGTTTACGATATCCTGTTTTATTAAATAGGAAACCCCTATATAAATTAATGAACCTATAGTATATGCCACATAAAATGCAACAGCTACCAGCTGGCTTTGACTTTGAGAAAGCTCAAAAGCTTCCTTAAATACAGGAATTAAAATGTCGTTACTTGCAGCAACAAATCCCCAAAAGAAAAATACTGACACCAAGGGAATAAACTGACCCCAATTGGTCCGTGAATTAGTTGAACTCATAAATTTACTTATTATTAATAGTTGTTATTCGGATTTTTTGATCTCGGTACGTGGACCAATTCCGTTGTTATTGAATGCTTCTATCTGAAAATAATATGCGTCTGTTTTATCCAGGCCTGCAAAGTAATACTCATTTTTGCCATAAACCATAATTGAACCATACATTTTATCAGGCGATTTGCCAAAATATATAACATAACCGTCGGCATTAGGCTCCTGCTGCCATTTAAACCATACGTTTCTCCTCTCCCCCTTTTTTCTTGGTGCAGACCTAAGTGGAGCAAAGTTTTGAACCATACCCGGTTTTTCACCGTTGCCTTTACCAAAAACCCTTAAACCGCTAATGGCAAATTTACCTGTTGGCATTTGTATGTTCTCCAGCTTGATATATCTTGCCATAGCAGGCTTTTCAAGCTGAATGTAATCGTGAGGTACGTCTTTGGTATTTTTACTTTTGTCTGCAAGTATACTCCATTTTTTACCATCGTTTGAAGCATAGATAATATATTTATGCCCTGTAGTGGTTTGTGGTTTACCCATTATATCCACATCCTGATCGGCATAATTTATCTGAATTGCATTTATCGTGCTTTTCTCCCCTAAATCGGTAATGATATACTCGCCTTTTTTTGCTGTTTTTGCACTCCAGTATGTTTTAATATCCTCATTAACGGCATAGTTAGACTGAAAACCTCCTAAGGTAGACGATACCTGTACAGGCTTGTTGTAGTTAAGCAGCATCCATCCTGTAAACGAATTAAGGCCTGTATGGTCTTTATGCTGAGCCGGTAAGTAGGTAGGATAATCGCCATAGGCAGTATTAGAGTACATTACACCATCCTTATCAAACCCTGCAGGCCAGATACCTATACGTCTTTCAAAATTGTTTTTTGTAGAAATTACTATAGTTGAAACATGCCAGTAATCGTTATTAACATCCTGATATGTCCCTCCATGTCCTGCTCCTCTTGCAAAGCCTCCCGGTTTGTATGAAAACGGATTGAACGACTGGTATTCAAACGGGCCAAGTGGCTTGTCGCTTACAAATACCCCGTCTGCATATCCACTAAACTCCGTACCCGGAGCACCATATTGTAAATAGTATTTACCGTTATGTTTGGTCATAAAAGCACCTTCCATAAACGGCTGCATAAAAGTATTGTCGTTGTATTCACCAAAACGCTCCCATCCGTGTTCGTCGTCATTAAGAGCTATAAGAGGTATAACTTCACCTTCCGGCTGGAATGTTTTTCTGTTAAGCTTTACGCCATATATAGGGTAAAGGTTACTTGAACCATAGTAAAGGTAAACCTCATCGGTATCCTTATCCCAAAACATCTGCGGATCCCATGCACCCGCCTCAAACTTATGTACCAGTTCTTTCCAGTCGTCTATGGCTGGGTTTGTGCTCATCCATATAGGAAACTCTTTTCCGTGTGTAGAACCAACTACCAGCATGGTATCGTTAACAAAAGAAACCGATGGCGCACAAAGCTCATCATATACCTTATGTTCGGGCCTTAAAAATTTACGGGATATAAATTTCCAGTCAACCATGTCTTTACTGTGCCAGTAACCCCACTGGTTTGTGGAAAAAAGATAGTATTCGCCTTTAAAGAATGTAATAACAGGATCGGCAGTAGCACGGTGCTTACCCTGCTGCACAAAATTAGGAATAGGGCAATATCCGTAATCTACATTTATAGGATTACAGTAAGTAGTTTGCTGGCTGTAACCAGCTATCGTGAGTAATAATGTACTAACTAATGCTACTAATTTCTTCATGTTTACTAATTAACCGGAATTAAATTAACGGCTGCTCCTTTCCCGGTGCCGAAGAACAACCGTGATACTTAAAACTAAGCGGTAAACTCTTCTATGGATAAAGGATATGCAGGAAGCCGGTTAAAACTGTTCTTATTAAACTGTAAGGAACAGCGTAAATTTTCGTCAGTTAAAAATTTCATAAATATACATATAAGAGGTTGTACCATACTAAATGAATCTGGCAAAAATTGTATTAATTTTTGCCCAGTCCCTTAAAATTATACCATGTAACACTATATAAAATGCAGAATTCATAAATTCAAAGGTTTTCGTTAACACTAAAAAAGCCGGTAGGAAAAAAGTGATGCTATAAATACCTTATTCAGTTTTGAGGCGTTATTTAAAAAAAATACTTTTCATTAAGGCTTTTTAAAAGCAATATGTAATTTTACAAATGCATCCAACCCTACTGTATATCATCATACAGTAAGCATAAAAACCAAACAACTATGAATCTTACCAAAACATTACGCGATTTGGGCTACGATTTAATTGAAGGCCCTGTTAGAAACCATAAACCTTTACAGCTTTGGATTAAACGAAACTTTGATGAAGCTGAACTGTATTATGAATCGATTGACCATGCTTTTAAAAGCGATGTTGAGCTGAATGAAATAACTACCGATGCGCTTACGGTAAACTCCAGCACAAAAAATGACTATAACTTTAATATAGGCATCACATTGCTGGAAGATATTCTAAAATCTATGGGGCTTGGCGCCTTTAATGTATCTGCTAAAATACAGTCGGGATATAAGGTAACTATCAGTTATGATAATTCCATCACAAAAGAGTATGCCATTGGTAACATTATAAATTACCTGTCTTCGGCTGATTTTGTTCATCCAAACCCTATCCTTTTAAAAAATGCCAACCGTAATAACATCCTTTTAATTACGGGAGCAATTTTTGCCAAAAACCTTATTGTAGAGATTGAAACCGATTTTACGCTTGACAGCGAGTTGCTTGTTAAGCTTAACAACGCAGCGCAGGGCAATCTTGACTTCTCTAAAATGGGACAGAATGTGCTTAAAATGACCTCATCTGCAAACATGCATTTCCCAATAGCGGTTAAAGCCAGCAGGATAGATTTTGACAGAGGCAAGTTTAGTAACCTCAACCTGGTAGGTGATAACAGGAACTTTTTTTAAAGAACGTAACTATAATACAATTAAAAGGCTGCCACTTAGGGCAGCCTTTTGTTAAGCAAAAACAATTTCTAAATTACCTAACTAACACAAATTTATTATTCATTTCAGTTGCAGAGCTTCCGCCAACGAATACTTCAAAATCGCCCGGTTCTGCAACAAAGTCCATATCTATATTGTAAAAACGAAGGTCATCTGCCGAGATTTCAAACTCTACAGTTTTCTTTTCGCCTTTTTTAAGAGCTATCTTCTCAAAGCCTTTCAGTTCCCTTACCGGGCGCGTTACCGTACCTATTTTATCCTGAATATAAAGCTGTACAACCTCTTCCCCATCATAGTTACCTGTATTAGCAACTTCAACACTGATTTTCAGCTTATCGGTAAAGTTGATTTTATCTGAAGACAGTTTTAAATTAGAATAACTGAAAGTAGTATAGCTTAAACCGTAACCAAACGGATATAACGGACTGTTGTCTACGTCGATATATCTTGATTTGTATTTCTGCTCAGGATCGGTTTTACCAAGGTATGGCCTTCCTGTATTTTTATGATTGTAGTAAAGAGGTACCTGACCTACATTACGAGGGAACGTCATAGGTAGTTTACCACTAGGGTTGCTCACACCATAAAGTGTTTGTGCAATAGCATCTCCACCCATAGTACCAGGCCACCATGCTTCTAGAATGGCATCCATATTATCATTCTCCCAAGTAAGGGTTAACGGCCTTCCGTTTAGTAATACAAGTACAATTGGTTTGTTTAGTTTTTTCAGCTCAGCAAGGAACTCCTTCTGTATACCCGGTAAATCGATATTGGTACGGGATGCAGCCTCTCCTGTCATATTTTCAAACTCACCCATTACAGCTACAATAACATCGGCATTACGAGCGCTTTCAATTGCTTTAGCCATCATGCTTCTGTCATCCTTAAGAATCTCAACACCTTTTTCAAAGCTTACTTTACTTTTATCCTTGATTAGATTGTTTACACCTTCCTGAAGGCTTACTGCAAAACCGTAACGGTCTCCTGTTGCAGCCCATGAACCTATAATATTCCATTCATCGCTTATTAGCGGACCAACAAAAGCCACCTTCTGGTCTTTTTTAAGCGGAAGTACATTGTTGTCATTTTTAAGCAGCACCATTGATTTGTTAGCAATATCTAGTGCTGCATCAAGGTATTCTTTTTTAGTTATGGTTGCTTTTTCCCTTTTCTCATCGTTATAACGGTAAGGATCGTGGAAAAGTCCTAAATCATATTTTGCTTCCAGTATCCTGCGGCATGCATCGTCAATCTGAGCCATAGTAACCTTACCTTCATCAAGTGATTTTTTAAGATTTTTAAGGTAAACTCCGCCTACCATATCCATGTCCACACCTGCTGTAAGTGCAAGTTCGCCGGCATGCTGGTTGTCTTTAGCATAACCGTGAGGTACCATTTCGTTAATGCCTGTATAATCGGTCACCACAAAACCGTCAAAATTCCACTCGGTTTTAAGAACACCATTTACAAGGAACTTACTCCCTGTAGAAGGCACTCCTGATATCTCGTTAAACGATGTCATAAAAGTTCTTACACCTGCATCAACCGTAGCCTTAAACGGAGGTAAATAAGTTTCTCTAAGTACTCTTTCGCTCATATCTACAGTATTGTAGTCACGGCCTGCTTCGGCAGCACCATAAGCAGCAAAGTGCTTAGTACATGCAAGTATCGTTTCAAGAGACATTAAGTCGTTACCCTGAAAACCTTTTACTCTAGCAAAAGCCAGTTTAGACCCCAGGTAAGTATCCTCACCAGATCCTTCAGACACACGGCCCCATCTTGGGTCGCGTGATATATCTACCATTGGAGCAAATGTCCAGTGTACACCGGATGCTGCTGCTTCCTCTGCAGCAATTCTTGCAGAAAGCTCTGCCGCTTTTAAATCCCAGCTGGCAGCCTCCCCTAATGTAATAGGGAATATTGTTCTGTATCCGTGGATAACATCATAACCAAAAAGCAAAGGAATTTTAAGCCTTGAGTTATCCATATTAAGTTTTTGTAGTTTTCTTGTGTACTCAACACCTGTGGCGTTAAGTATAGAACCTACATTACCTTTTTTAATTTCATCTATAAAGTTGTTACCGCTTTTAGGACCTGTAATGGTACCATCGGCAGTAAACTGAACCAACTGACCTATTTTTTCGTCAATGGTCATTTTCCCCATAAGTTCTGTTACAAACTCTTCACGGGGTTTAATTTTTTTGTCGTTTTTCCCTTTTTGTGCGTGTACACTTAGCGAGAAAGCTAATAAAAATAGTGCGGTTTTAGTGTATTTCATTTTATTGTAATGTAAATTGAATCCTTTCAACATTAATCAGCTGCTATTGCTTTTGCTGCTTTAACATCCATTCATAAATTTCAGGGTTATCGTAAACCCTTGTCCAGCTATCGTGGTTAGCATCGTCAAAAATGGTAAGCTCTATATCCTTACTGCAGGTTTTAAGCTTTTTATAAATATCCATTGAATAACTTACATCTACCACATCATCCAGCAAACCATGAAAAATGCGTGTTGGTATATCTTTTATCTTACAGTTTTCTATCATAGGTACCCTGTCTACAAATCCGGCTATAGGTACAAGTGCCGCAAACATATCAGGATGTGAAAAAGCCAGGTTCCATGCTCCCCAGCCTCCCATGCTAAGTCCGGTAAGATAAATTCGGCTGCTGTCTATATTGTTTATCTTTTGAACCTTTTGAATCAGTTTATACAGTACTTCTGAGTCCCAATACTGGTCACTTGGGCACTGTGGTGCTAACACATAAGCATCCAGCTTATGGTCTTTCAAGTATTTTAAAGGTCCGTGAACCTTTACTTTTTCGAGGTCATTACCTCTTTCTCCCGAACCGTGAAGGAATATTATAAGCGGTTTCTCCTCTTTAGTATCTTCCGGTTCGTATAATAAATAATCCAACTGTTTTTCCTGCTGAATCTTAACATTAAACGAACCTTCTTTTACCGCCTGAGCAAAAGAAGGAACGCTAAATAATAATGCGGCAACAGCTGTTTTAAGTAAGCTCTTCATTAAAATCCGTATTTACCTGAATGGAATCCAAGTTTTGTTAAACCCTGCTGAACTTCAGGAGCATTCATAAACAATTCCCAAAGTAATCCTGAACGGTAGTTTTCAATCATAACTACCATAGGTCCCTGGTCTATTGCCAGATATCTTTTTGCTGCCCAGTTATCATACTCTGCACTGTGTGCATCATAAAAACCAGCCGGACCCCAAATAGTAGATTTATAGTTTTCATAAAAATTACGCATTGCTGCGATAGATTCTGTAGGCATATATACAATAGAGCTCACAGCCGCCGTAGGAGAAATAACTCCCCTATCGTTACTTGGCATGTGGGCTGTATAACCTACGCTACCGTCTTCACTGCGCGTATAAGAAGCAGTAAGGCCCCAGTAGTTTTCACCATAACCTTTATACTGCTTAGGATTTTCCACACAGTACAAATAGTCAATTTTAGTTTGGTTGTAGTTTATATCCCAGTAATTAGCATACTTGTCTGCCAATTGATTAGGATCTAGACCTACATAAGAATAATGTGCCCAAAACAGTGGCCCGCCATACTCTTCGGCACCATTGTGCTTTACCAGTAAAGGAAGGTTGTATTTTACATTACCCGATTTGATTCCGCCTCCGTTTCTTGCCCAACACTCATGGTAAACCTCAGGTTTAATAGAATGATCCGGTGAAGAAGCACCTAATACATAAGTAATAAGACATTCGTTATAACCTTCAAGGGCAAAGTTCATTTCCCATTTATATTCCGGAGACCAGTGCCAAAACAACTTATTCTGATTGTTTGTGTACCAGTTCCACTCCACACCTTTCCAAAGAGCATCAAATTTTTGAGAAAGAGCTTTTTCCTCTTCGCTACCATCCTTAAAGAACTCTCTTACACAAATGACACCTTCACATAAAAAAGCGGTTTCCACAAGGTCACCACCATTGTCTTTTTTTCCAAAAGGCTGTACTTTTCCTGTATTACCGTTCATCCAGTGTGGCCATGCACCATGAAAACGATCGGCATTCTCAAGAAAGTTTGCAATACGGGTAAGCCTTTCTACCCCCTGTTCGCGGGTAATGTAATCCTGGTTTATACCTGCCAGTATGGCCATAAGTCCGAAACCTGAACCTCCCGTTGTAACAACATGTGCATCGTTTTGCGGGTAGTTACCATCAGGATGGAAACGTTCACGGGCTAATCCCGAATTTGGTTCGGCATAATCCCAGAAATATTTAAAGGTTTCCTTTTGTACCACATCAACCAACTGCTCATCTGTAAGCTTTTCTTCTGCAGTTTCTATTTTATCTTCTTCAGATTTAGAAGTTCCCGAACCACAGGCTACAAACAATAAAGCCGGAATGGCTAAAGCTAAACTTTTAAGACTTGTAATTTTAATTTTCATAGTAAGATATCTTCCTCTCACTATTACCGTGAGAGGAAGATGTATTTATTTTTTATTAATAACCAGGGTTTTGAGACATTTCAGGAGTTTGGATCAACTGATTGTAAGGTATTGGGAATAACTCGTGTGTACCTACAATAAATGTTTTACCATTTGCCTGCATAGCTGCAGCAGCCTGTCCTGTTCTAATCAGGTCAAACCATCTGTCGTGCTCAAAAGCAAGTTCAAGCCTTCTTTCTTTCCAAATTGCCTGTCTAAGAGCAACTCCTGATATTCCTGTTACAGGATCAAGATCTACCCTCTCTCTCACAACATTCAGGTTAGTAAGTGCAGCTCCTGTATTACCTAATTCGTTTGCAGCCTCTGCAGCAATAAGGTATATTTCACCAAGTCTTAATACACGGATGTTTTTATCTCCGTCTCCGTCACCTGCATTTGCGCTGGAATAAGCTTTTTCATTGTACATTGGGTTTTCAACCGATGCACTTACCTCACGTCCGTCAAATAATGTTTCACCTGCAAAAATGATTGTAGCATCTCTACGGATAACATCACCTTCTGCATTAAATGCATCAAGAAGGTTTTGTGATGGCGTATTAAAGCCCCAACCCCAACCACTGGTACCACGAGCACCTTGTGTTTGCGAATATTGTTGTACACCGTGAGCTACAGATTCACCTCTTGCCTGTACTTCAAATATAGACTCTGTACCATTTTCGCTACTGGCTCTCCAAAGCACAGCATAGTCTGCTTCAAGGCCATATTGACCGGAAGTAATTACAGTTTGAGCCATATCATAAGCTTCCTGCCATTTTTCCTGATATAAGTATACTTTAGAAAGTAGTGCCTGTGCAGCACCTTTAGTAGCACGTCCTAAATCTTCAGAAGCGTATTCACTTTTTTGTGGTAATCTGTCAATAGCGTCTAAAAGGTCCTGTTCTATATAAGCATATACCTCTTCTTTAGAAACTCTATCTACCAGATTTATATGTTGTAATGGCACATCGCCCCAACCTCTTACAAGAAAGAAATAGTTGTATGCCCTTAAGAACTCTGCCTCACCTATTAAGCGGCTTCTGTGAGCATCACTTATCCCTTCATAAGTCTCTGTTAGTTCGATAGCTGCCGTAGCACGACCGATAGATTTATACCAGTTAGACCACATAGCTCCAAAAGAGCCTGAACTACTTGTAAATAATAACTGATCCAGTTCCTGCTTATCTCCTCCTGTATCAGAAGGTGAACTACCTTTATCTGAATTGTCAGATAAGATTTCTGTTATTCCAAGATAAGAGAATGCGTAATCCCACTCTGTAAGCTGCCCGTATATACCTATAACAAGAGCATCGGGAGTTGCCTGATCTGTTTCAAGATTTTCTCTTGACGGTACATCAAGATAATCTTCACTACAGCCAGCTAAAAATGCAGCTGCAAAAAACATACAAACTATTTTTCTATATTGATTTTTCATAATGCCAATTTTATAATGTTAGTGATACACCAAAAATGAAACTCTTAGTGTTAGGATAAGCAGAAAGCTCTATACCCGTAGTTTCTCCCGGTAAACCATTACTGTTTATCTCCGGCGTAAATCCGCTGTATTTAGTAAACAGGAATGGGTTTTGAGCCGTACCGTATACTCTTACTGATTCTATACCTTTAAACAATTCTCTAAATGTATAACCTACAGTAATGTTATTAATTCTGAAATAATCACCATCTTCAAGATAGTAGCTTGAAGCTCTTGAATCTCTGTTTGCTCCCGGTGTAGAGTTTGAAGTACCAGGACCAGTCCAACGACCGTCAAACATATCTACAGGGAAGTTTTCACCTCCGTCAATACGCGTACCTTTAAGTCCGTTATAAACTTTATTACCGCCTACGCCATAACCATCAACAGAAAAATCTATGTTCTTGTAATTGAATCCGACGTTGATACCATAAGTAAAGGTAGGGATATAAGAACCAAAAGTCTTTTTATCGGCATCATCAATTCTTCCGTCACCATTTTGGTCTTTATATTTTAAATGACCCGGCTGTGCTCCTGCAATATGCGGATTAGCATCAATCTCTTCCTGAGTTTGCCAAACACCATCTGCCTCATACATCCACCATGAATAGATAGGCTGACCTTCTGTAAGTCTTTTGGTTATCTGACCGTTAGCTAAGCTACCACCTGTATAACCATCATAAGCAGGTTTAACATTTTGAACTGTGTTTTTATTGTTAGCAAATGTACCCCCTATAAAATAGTTAAAATCATCACCTAGAGTATCTCTCCAGTTTAGGCCAATTTCAAAACCTTCGTTAAGAATATCACACGCCTCATCATAAAAAGCAGTACTGGCAGCAGAATTAAGGACAGGATTGATTAATAAGTTTGCACCATCTGTAAGCCTGTGGTAGTAGTCTAAACTACCTGTAAGTCTTCTGTTAAGTAATTCAAAATCAACACCGGCATTCCACTCTTTTGTAGTTTCCCATGATATAGGTAAAGCCGGGGAAGAATAATAACTACCAAATACCATATCCTGGTTTGGTCCTAATACATAATTGTATGAACCACTATTGTTTCCTGATCTAAGAGTTGTTAAATTGAAAGGAACACTTGCATTACCAATTTCACCATATCCACCTCTTATTTTAAGGAAGTTAACAAAACTTACATTGCTTAGGAAGTCTTCTTTTGAAAGTACCCATCCTGCAGAGAAAGAAGGGAATGTACCCCAGTATTCTGCATTTTCTTTAAAATTACTGTTACCGTCTCTTCTTATATTAGCAGTAACTAAATACTTTTCATTATAATTATACTCAACACGGCCAAAATAAGAAAGTAAATGAATTGGCGTACTGTAGAATTGTGATGCTTCGGCTGTATATCCCTGAGATTGGTCTATATTCCAATATTGCTCTTCATAAGGTACATTCCAGTCTTTTACCCTTGCAGTATAAACATCATTTCTCTTATCTTTAGTAATACCACCTATAACTGTAAAATTATGGTTCTCAAAAGACTTGTTAATTGTAAAGAAGGTATCCCAGTTGTAACGGAAACTTTCTACATTTTTATATTCTAATGAGTTGTTTGCCCATGTTACAGATTCTGGGTTTGCAATTTGATTATCAATAAACTGCTGCTCAGTTCTTGTTGGGTCATTTGTTAACCAAATACCTTTAATATCGCTAAAAGTTCTTGTTTTAGCAAAACTCTTAGTAAGTCCCAGCCTTGAGTTAACTTTTAACCAATTAGTAACCTTTAACTCTGCATCAAACATACCCTGAAGATAATCTACATTAGTTTCTTCATTTTGGTAATATACATTAGCAAGAGGGTTACCTATAGAGTTTAGTCTACCTATACTTTCACCGTCTCCGGCAACATAACCAACCATACCTGTTGTTGTATTATAGAAAGCCTGACCAAAAGCACCATTATCATAATGAGTAGGTACTATAGGAGCCTGTCTGTAAGCATCATTAAACGCACCAAAAGGTTTAGGGTTTATTCTTGTATGAGCATAAGTAACATTTTGGCTTAGTTTAAGCCTGTTATCTAATACCTTAAATGAAGTATTAGAGCGTAAAGTGTTTCTTGCAATCTTTTGATTATCAAGAATACCGTCTTCAGAATAGTTGTTATAACTTACATAATAATCTGCATTGTCACTACCTCCTGAAATAGCAATGCTGTTGATTGTAGTTTTACCTAAATCAGTAGTCTCATCTAACCAGTCAGTATCATACGGCTGATTTTCCTGTAAGAATCCTGAGGTTCTTCCCTGGAAAGTAAGATTTTCATTAAAATAAGTTACATACTGGCTTGAATTTGCCATTTCAACTTTGTTAAGCAATGATTTTACTGCATAAGATGAACTTGCAGAAATTTTCATTGTTCCTGATTTTCCTTTTTTAGTAGTAATAAGGATTACACCGTTTGCAGCATTAGAACCGTAAATTGCAGCAGATGAAGCATCTTTAAGTACATCCATAGTAAGGATATCGCCCGGGTTAATATTATCAATACTACCCACAACGATACCGTCTACAACATATAAAGGACTACTTCCACCCACAGCCGTACCTAAACCTCTAACTCGTACAGTTGGAGTGGCACCCGGAGCATCATTATTAATAATGTTAACACCGGCAATTTTACCCTGAATAGAACCCATTGCATTGTACTGAGGCTGTTTTGCAAACTGCTCTGCCTTAACTGTACCTACAGCACCTGTTAAGTCAGATCTTTTTGTAGTACCGTAACCTACAACTACCACCTCTTCAAGTGTAGAGTCGGCACTTGGTTTCAATGTAACAGACATGCCAGTTGAAGCATTTACTGTCATTGTATCAAATCCAAGCATTGAAAACGTAAGGGGCTCCCCTTCTTTTGCCGTAATGGTAAAATTACCATCTAAATCGGCAACTGTACTTGTGTTAGATTGTGTGGCCACAATATAAACATCAGGAATAGGCAGACCGCTTTCATCCACTACCTTTCCTGTTATTTCCTGTGCATAGGTTATATAACCACCAAGCATAAGAAATACTCCAAGAATAAAGTTTTTCATAAATCGATTATGTTAAAGTTAGTTGAACACTAAATTAGTGACTATAACGTTGTAGTGTGCCTTTCTTAAGCATATCTTAAGCACATCATACATGCTATTTTAAGACATAAAACACTTAATAACAAAAAGATACAAAAGAAGCAGGTACATCATTAAAACAGCTAATGATGTAGTATTGATGAGTTGAAATATGATAATTATTGTAGTTAAAAAATAGTTTTTAGATAAAAAACGAGGCTCAATTATACATTAATCATAAAGCTATAGAGACTTTCTTCCTGATTTATATTTAATTTTTTTCTCAATCTGTATCGATGTAGTTCTACGCCGCGATAAGAAATATTCATTAAAGGAGCTATTTCTTTAGACGATAAATTCATCTTTAAATAGATACTCAGTTTAATATCTTTTGAAGTAAGGGTTGGATATTTTTGAGTAAGTCTGTCCACAAATTCTTCATGGCTTTTTATAAGGTTTTTCTCAAAACTCTGCCATTCATTTTTACTAATCGAACTGGTTTTAATAATTTTCTTGATTTTTCCTTTAAGCTCATCACCTTCAGCTTTGCTTTCTAATGCTTCCTGAATACTTTCTATCATTTCGCTATGCTTGGCAATAGATAATGATTTACCTGCAACCTCCGAAGCTTTATTCTGCACCTCCATTTCAAGCATGTGCTTTTCATGTTGTTGCTGTCTCATTTTATTTTCTGCCTCCATTTCAAGCTCAAGTATTTCTTTTCTGTGCTTAAGCTCTTCATCATTTAGTCTTATCTTTTGTATATACCTCACCTTATTCCAGCGATAATACACAAAGAACACCGAAGAAACAACCAACACATATACAACTATCATCCAAACAGAAAAATACCATGGTAATGCTACATGAAATTTGTAGCTGGCAACTTCAATATACTCTTTACCATTATTGTAGTATACAGAAAACTCCTGTTGTCCGCTACTTAGGTTATTCAGATTTACATTACCATTCTTAACAGCCTGGTAATTTCCCTCATTATTGAGCCTGTAAAACAAATCGGGCTTGTTATACCCGTAATAATCGGTTAAAATATTCATTTCAACCGGCTGATTGTATTTAATCTTTGTGTCCTGCCCTATCAGTTTGTCTTTGTAAAAAGCCTCAATAATAATATCCGACTTCATTTTTACAGTATTGGAATCATCAAAACTTAAAAATCCGTCATCAAGATTCACTAATAGATTATCTCCGCCTTTAAACACTCGCGTATCTTCCATTATTAGTTTACCCTGATAGTATTTTTCAGGTAAAAGGTGCCACACAAAACCTTTAGCATCTCTTGCTATCAAATAAAGTAAGCCGTTTTTAATAACTAAAAAACGGTTATCATCTATAGGCGATACATCTGTTATGTTCCTAAAAGAATCATTAAAAATCTTATTTTCCTCCAGCTTAGAGTTAATACTATTATAGGTATACCATGTATTATCTATGTAAAACAATATTTCATCCCTATACCTAAAAATCTTAACGGCATAATCGTTATCTATACCATTTTGCTTAGACACATCGGTAAAACGGATTGTATTAAAACCGGAATCATAGGTTATCCTGTATAATCCACGGTAATTATCAGCAGCCCAAATTTCACCTGGTTTGTTTTGCGCCAGGTTTTTAAGGGGTTTACTAAGGCTGTCAATCTTTTTATAGTCACTTAGATCATTTATATCTTTATACACTGCTATACCTGCATAATTAGCCTGAAAATAAGCCTGATCATAATCGCTTTTAATAAATCGCCAACCCCCATTTATAGCTCCTCTCTTTACAAACGATTTACCATCATACTTAAAGGTACCGTCATTATGACCTATTATATACTCAGAACCGTGCTTATAAATATCCCAAACCTGACCTTGTGAACCTTCAACCGTTCTAAGCGATTTATCGCTATATTTAAAGAGTCCGTGGTTAGTAGCAAACAAATACTCATCATTAGTAACAGAAAGTGAATAAACGGAACCTAAAATACCCGAGTTATCAAAAAATACGGATACAGGAGAATTGACCTCAACATGTGCTATACCATTATCAAGCCCTAACCAAAGGTCTTTTTCCTTATCCAGAGTAATAGAGAGTACTGCGTTATTATTTAAAGCGTTTTGCCTGTTTATATTGTAATATGAATTGGTATTTATGTCTACTATATAAATACCTTTTAAGGCGCTGCCTATTGCGAGCCTATTAGCATCAATAAACTTGGCAGAAAGAATAATATTTTGTCTCAGCAGATTATTTACGGGGGAATCCCAAGATGTTATACCCTTTTCATCTCCCACAAAAACGCCGTTGTTTTTTGTGAATATAAAAAAGCGTCCGTTATTCATTTCCATACCATGAATAACATTATTTTCTAACTGAGTCCAAGCGGTAATCTTTTCCCATGTGTTGTTATTAAGGACATAGATACCATGTTGAACCGAAGCTGCATATATTTTATTGTCTACCACATAACAGTAAGAAACAAGCGAAGGGAATCTTAATTTTTCTACCTCTCCGTTATTTTCTACATATAAAGCATTAAAAGACTGAAAATAAAATTTACCGTCATGCTTAAATATTTTCCAAATCTCTTCATTATCAAAACTTCCTGTGAAAATATTCTTGTCTTTTGATAACGAAAAGTATTCCATTACACCATTTATCCTTTTCCAGTAACCAAACTCGCGATAAGAGCCACAATAAATCTTATCAGCATCGGCATAAATAGATCTGATAATGGTTTTATTTGGCAGAGAGTATTTTTCCCATTTTACTCCGTTAAAACGTAAAAAATAATGTGTGTTGGCAAAGTAAAGCGCATTATCATCACCCTGATTTACACTCCAAACCTGATTATCTCCATTATAATCTGCCTTTGTAAAGTTCTCTACAAAGGGAAGTAAATCCTGAGCGGTAAGTTTAAGAGTGACTATTAAAAAAAGGGTAAGGAGAAATCTTACTTTCATTATGAGGACAATTTAGCTTACCAAATTTAGTAAACTAATATCATTATAAAAAAAATGCCCCTTAATTATGGGGCACTTCGTTGTTTTCACTTATATAATCTTCAAGGTATTTAAACCTTTGGGTAAGATTTCCGTTATGGGTTATCAATGCTCTTTTAAGTATACCATCGGTATCATCATTAAAAAATGCAGGAATAACATATTTAAGGAACATGTCACCAAATCCCTCACTGGCATCCTTAGGCAATTCACAAGGTAAATTGTCTACAGCCATTACTACAATAGCCGAAGGGTGGTACATGTCTATCTCTGTATTTTGCCCCGCATGATAACCATAAAAAGGTTCAGCGATAGTAGAAGCCCTCAGCGTACTTGCTATTGGTCCGGCCACATCACAAGAAATATCGGCAACTACCTTAATCTTATTATTTTTTGAAGCCAACATTTCGCGGGTTACTATAGCAGGAGAACCATTTGCATAAAAATGCCCCGCTATAAAGATATCTGCAACGGTAGAGAATCTTTCGAAATCTGACTCATATTTATCCGGATTTACATAAAAGTCCTCTTTAGTAGCTTGTTTTCCATCTTTACGTCTGTTATAGTCGGTAACATCAAGCTGAACATATACAGGTTCGGTATAGGTTTTAGTAAGGAAGTTTTCTACACTAACCTCTTTTATTTTTATGGCATCTAAAATCTCTTTAGCACCCATACCTACTTTTCCTTTACCAGTTAAAACAATTTTTACAGGAGGCAGGAACTGTTTTTTAAGTTTAGAAATAAGCGTTTGCTTGTCTGGTTGAGTCTCTGCTTTAGGTAAATTAAAAAGGTCATATTTCAAACCAAATGCCCTGAAACAATTATATGCTCCTACATTACCGGCATACTGGCCAAACCCAATTAAACGCTTGTTACCTGCGTCTACTATAGTTTCATGATCGTATAAATCAATATGCTTATTAATGATAGCCTGAAGCAGTTTACGGTTATGAGCCTGCTTTTTAATGGTATGTGAAAAGAAAAAATATTTTTTGCCGGGAATAAGAGCCTCTATAGGCACCTCTTTTACACCTAATAAAATATCACAGTCACTCAGGTCATTACTTAATTCAAAACCCAGTACCTTGTATTCTTCATCTTTAAAAACCCTTATATCTGAAGGTTCTACCTTAATTTCTGCATGCGGAAACTGCTTCTGCAGCTCGGCCAATTTTTGTGGTGAGAACACTACCCTTCTGTCTGGCGGAGACTTTCTTTCTTTAATGATTCCGATTTTCATTGCAACTTTTTTAAAGATAAAATAATGTTATCATACCGTCTTCGAAAACGTTTTTTATAAAATAATATAACTTTACATCAAAAACAGTGTTCAAATATAACAAAATTTGAATGCCTCAGCAATTAAAAAATTAAAATAAAAATGCTTAAATTTGCTGTCTTGTTTGGCATATTTATTGGATATACCTTACTAAGAAAAACTTACCATGGGGTCGACTGGTTTTGACAGCAGGCCGAATTGAACAGTAAGCACGTCGAGAAGGGGACGATTCTCGTTAATACAAGTCTCAACACTTTTAAACGGCGAAAATAATTACGCTCTTGCTGCTTAATCTGAATTATAGTAAGATTTTAAGCCTCGTTCCTACCAGGTAGGAAGGCGGGATTCTCCTGAAAAGCCCTGGTTTATGGCGTTTCATATAGGAGAACCGAAAAAATAGACCTGGAGGTTTTTTTGCTTCGCGGAGACCTCGAGACTTTAGAAGCTAAGTAGTGTGTGGCAGTTTTCGGCCTTGCACACTATCGAAAATCCAAGCGAAAACTAAACGTGTAGAAAGCTCTTTGCTTCCCTGTTTGGACCCGGGTTCGATTCCCGGCGATTCCACAGAGACGGTTGGATACAAACTTTTCAAAGTTTGCAAAACCAACCAAAATCTTCTGAAAAGCCCATAAAACCTGCAAATTTATTGATTTGCAGGTTTTTTTTATTTCTACCTGTTTCAACATAATTTTCAAAAGCTGGCAAAGTTTACGGTGCAATTTCGGTGCAATTCTGCTGCGACGGAAAAAGTGCACCGAATTTGCACCAACAAAGAGCGTAAACAACTGTATTACAACCAATAAAGCAGTTTTACATCTTGACTAAAATAGGCTGTAATCTTATATTTATTAACTTAAAAGTGTAAAGTTATGTTAGAAACAAGTTTTGGACTAAACTTCTTTATGAAGCCGCAAAAAAAAGAAACTACACTTAGGTACATCTACCTGAGAATAACAGTAGACGGAAAACGAAAGGAAACCTCGACTAAAAGAACCTGGGATATCCAAAGATGGGATACCAAAACAGAAAGAGCCATCGGCAGTAAGGAAGATGCCAGGGAACTTAATCATTTTCTGGATACCCTTGAGATGAAGATAAACAAATACAAAACCGACCTTTTATATAACGAGAAGACAATCTCAGCCCAACGTATCATGGATTTTGTACTGGGACGTGTCAGCTCTAAGGCAATGCTGCTGGCTGAATTCACAAGCCACAACCGTGAGATGCTTGCCCTTGTCGGAAAGGATTATGCCATGGCAACCTATAAAAGGTATGAGACAGCGCGCTCCCATGCCTGCGATTTTGTGCTTTACCAATATAATAGCGAAGATATTGAACTGCGTGATCTGGACTATGATTTTATTGCAAACTATGAACTGTACCTTAAAACGGTACGGAACTGTGTCAACAATTCGGCATTAAAATATATTGCCTGTTTGAGGAAAGTGGTAAACAGGGCCATTGATAAAAACCTTATTGCACAGGATCCCTTCAGGGCGTTCAGGAGAAAAAGGACTAAAACCAATAAGTGGCCCCTGACCTTAAAAGAATTAACCGTACTGGAAGAAAAAGAGTTTACCACCAAACGTCTCGAGGTAGTGCGCGATATTTTTATTTTCCAGTGCTATACAGGGCTTGCATATATCGATACCTACCAGCTCAGGAGAACCGATATAAGAAGCGGCATAGACGGAGCGGGCTGGATCATGTCCAAAAGGCAGAAAACCGGAAATATAACCAACATACCCCTGCTGCCCAAAGCACAGGAAATTATTGAAAAGTATAAGGACCATCCTTTATGTGTAGCCAGGGGAAGTGTCCTTCCGGTTTCATCCAACCAGAAGATGAATGCCTACCTAAAAGAAATAGCTGCACTCTGCGGACTGGATTGTGAACTTAACACCCATAAGGCACGACGTACCTTCGGCAGTACGGTCACCCTTAATAACGATGTTCCCATACATGTGGTTAAGGAAATGCTGGGACACTCTTCTATTCGACAAACCGAATCCTATGCCCTGACAACAGAACAGACCATCGCCAGGGAAATGAAAGGGCTCACAGGCCGCCTGAACAGCAGTCAGGTACAAATTCCAAAGGAAGGTCTCGAGATCATCAGTAAACTGGAAGAGGAACTAAGGCAGCTCAAAGAAAAATATGGAATAAAATAGAACTTTGTAAGCTCAAGGATAAAAGCAGTCACCTTTTTTACAATAGGATTATGCTGCATTTCATCATGCTCATCAAAGCACATACGGTAAGCAGAAATATAAAAAGACAACCTTACGGTTGTCTTTTTATATCCACCTCACTTCGTACACCAGGATGGTACGAAGGCCTGTAGGCAATCAGGTCCATTTCCTGCAGTTCCCGCAGGTATTTGTGATAGGTCGGCAGGGTACGTATGTGTGATAAGGCCATTATCCGGGTTCTGCTGACTTTCACCGCGGTGGACCTTCCCTGTCGCACCGCAGCGAGGCCTATGGCAGTAAGCAGTGCAGAATGCCAGACCGAAAGGCGATGGTCAGCTGCTATGGCTGAGAGGTACCGGATCAGTTTCTCCGCATTCATCCCTTTTCTTGTTCTTTGTTAAACAATTGTTCCAGATCGGACCGGTTGTAATAGTAGGAACCCAGAATTTTCCGAAACCTTACTTTACCCGTTATCCTGAGGTTCTGAAGGGTCCCGGGAGAAATATCCAGGATCTTGCGCACCGCCCTGCCCTTTAGCCAGTCTACCGGGAGCTTTGGTTCATTTCTTGCTTCTTCCTGCTCGAGCAGCGCACGGATTGTGCCGATTAGCTTTTGCCCGAACTGATGGAGATCTTCCCTTGTTAGTCGCTCTTTCATAACATCGTAGTATAAGGGTTATCATTAAAATATTATTGTCCGGCTTACTCCATAAAATGGATTATACTGGGCCGGGTCTTTTTTTTGGAGGGCAGATAACGAAGATAGCCGTAGGCATCCAGATCCTTAAGGCAACGACAATAGGTTTTAAGAGCTGAGATTTTGGCAAGGGGCATAATCTGACGGCTGTAGGCAGCGATGGGATTTACAAAGCCTTTCTGCTTCCTGTAATGCAAAAGCGCCGCAAATATACCGATGTGTGTACTGCTGATTCTTCCGTCATTTTGAATCCGGTCAAAAAAAGCAGTTAGAGGCCGTAGTTGCTCCATCATTATAGTTTTTGCGCACTACGGCGTTGTTTCTTTTGCTTTTCTTCACCGGTTCCCTGCTCATCGGCGGCCTTTGAGGCTTGTCTTCGTCCCTGCCTGGCCGACTGGCCCTGTTTCTCACGCTGCTGCTGGTCTTTACCCTGGCGCATGTCCAGCCTGTTTTTATCCGCATCATAGACATTGACCGTCTTAAACTGCGGGTTGGCCTCCACATACTGTTTTACCTCCTGCCCGTCTTTAATAAAGGTCGCGGATTGCAGATTTCCTTTTTTCAGGGAATTCATAAGATCTTCCTTATGCGAGGGATTGTCCAGCTCCTTAATCGGATGTTTACCTACTGCTGCCTCAAGGTCATAGCCGTAATTCTCGTGGTAGTGGTTCAGCCTGAAATTGCCGTTGTTGTCGGTATCTTTGAAGTCCAAAGAAACCCACGCCTATCTGAACGATGTCATGGAGCAGCTGGAGGGCCAGATTGCCTCGGCTAAGATTGCCCTGGCAAGATTGTCCTCCCCACAGCTGTATTATGTGCTCTCGGGCAATGATTTTACCCTGGATATCAACAATCCCGAGGACCCTAAGATTGTCTGCATGGGCAACAACCCGCAAAAGATACAGATCTACGGTGCGGTGCTTTCCCTGTACGTGACAAGGCTGGTAAAACAGGTTAATAAAAAAGGGAAACTCAAAAGCAGTCTGGTATTCGATGAGTTCCCTACCATCTACCTCAATAACATGGACAGCCTTATTGCCACGGCAAGAAGCAATAAGGTAGCCACCTGCCTGGGCATACAGGATTTCAGCCAGCTGCGTAAAGACTACGGACGCGAACAGGCCGATGTGATCATGAACATTACAGGGAACATCATCTCAGGGCAGGTCACCGGGGATACCGCCAAGCAACTCTCCGAGCGTTTTGGCAAGATCATGCAGGACCGGGAGAGCCTGTCCATCAACAGCAACGATACCTCCATCAGCCGCTCCAAACAGCTGGAATCAGCCATACCGGTCTCGAAGATTGCCGCGCTGAGCTCCGGGGAGTTTGTGGGGATGGTAGCCGATGACCCCATGAATAAGATGGAACTCAAGGCGTTCCATTGTGAGATATTGAACGATCATGAGGCCATCAAAAAGGAAGAAGCAGGCTATAAGGAAATCCCGCTTGTACGCAAAATAGACCCATTGATGGTACAACGAAATTATGCACAGGTAAAGCAGGATGTGCAGGAGATCATACAATCGGAAATGGAAAGGCTGCTGGCCGACCCCGCCCTGTCTTACCTGGTTATCCGTAAATGATTTGTGTATGTAGTAATTCATTAATCTTTTTATACCTATGAACGTAAGAAGCTTAAGACCGAAACAAATTGCATTTGTAAGCAAAAATGCTTACATTTGTACTATGGAAAAGCGATTTGAGAAATACCGGGGTATCCATCCGGGCATCATACTGGAGCGGGAACTCAGAAAGAGAAACCTCGCCCAGCGCCCCTTTGCCTTATCGGTAGGGCTGGCCCGACAATCGTTTAACCAGATCATCAAAGGCAAAAGAAACCTGCCCCTGCCCGCCGCACTAAAAATTGACCGTGAACTGGGGATTGAGCAGGGTACCCTGGCACTGTTGCAGACGCACTATGAGATCGAAAAAGAGAAAAGGAAACTCCTGCAGGAAAACCGTCCTGATCTGCAGCTGCTGCGCAAAAGCCTCTTCTGGGATACCGACAGTGAGACTATCGACTGGATAAGGCAGGCGCGTGCGGTAATCCTGCGCGTGTTCGAAAGGGGAAACTTTACCGAGAAAAAGGAAATACTTCGCTTTTACGGGCCTGAGAAAACAAGACAGGTACTCAGGGATAACACTAATACTGCCGGCGCAGTTCAATGGGATAAGGCTATATGATACACTGGAATACGGTAAGCGAATCCTTGCGTGAGGCGCTGCTTCTACTGATGCAGGCCGATGCGTTAAAAGAGTTCCGCCTGGTGGGCGGTACGGCGCTCAGCCTTCAGCTGGGGCACCGCATATCGGTGGATATCGACCTTTTCACTGATGCTGACTACGGTTCGGTAGATTTTGGGGCGATAGAATCTTTTCTGGAACTTGCCTTCCCCTATCTGGATAAAGGCTTCGGTACGGCCATCGGTATGGGGAAATCCTATCTTATCGGTAGGGATAAAGAGAATGCCGTAAAGCTGGACCTGTACTATACCGATCCTTTCATCACACCACCCTTTAAGATAGAGGATTTACGTATGGCTACAGCAGAAGAGATCATTGCCATGAAAATGGATATCGTGCAGCGTGGTGGCAGGAAAAAGGACTTCTGGGACCTGCACGAGCTTTTAGCTTCGCATGCGGTTTCCCAAATGATCGCGCTCCATGAAAAGCGCTATCCCTACACACACGACAGGCAGCGTATTGTTGCCAATTTCACCGATTTTAGACTGGCGGATGATGATTTTGACCCGGTAAGCCTGAAAGGCTATTACTGGGAACTCATCAAGGAAGACCTGGAGCAGGCGCTCGGGGATATGACCTGAAAATTGTTTGAGTCAAATGGGTGAATCAGATCTTCGGTTACTTTTCTACCAACATGACAATATCGGAGAGCAACTCTTCCCTGATACAGCCGGCAATATAGTCGGCTGCTTCTTTTCTGCGCGCAGTTTCCACACTAAAATAATGCATATAAAAGTGTTCATCCTCATCATCAAAGTGAATGATATCGGTATAGCACTGCGCAATAAGGCTTCCTTTGAGGCTGAGGATCTTTCGGGCTGTAGGTGTATCGACCTCCTTTTTGACCCGAAAACGTAGGATTGTATTCATTGGGGGATGTATAGGGTATTAGGTATGAATTTGTTTCAGGGCTTTTACTTCCTCGCGGATGCCGTAGAGCAGTTCGCGGATACTCTGCGGGTCGAGATTCTCGGGTTCTGCTTCTTTGGTGGCAATGCTGCAGGCATATTCCCAGATCTCCAGTATATCGGAAACTTTTATAGTGTAGGGTTCATAAAATGTATTATCCGAAATAAGGGTGAGGCTGTTCCTGCCGTTTTTGTTCAGCCGCTTGTAGACAATGCCCTCTTCCCTGGTCAGCAGGATATAGGTCTTGCCGTCCCGTACCTCACCCAGGTTTTCCACATACCTTCCCACAATAAAGGAGCCGTCCCTGTGGGGCGGCATGGAATCCCCCGATACGGGAAAAGCCCTGAACTTGCCATTGGTCAGGAACGGCAGGGAGACCTGCTGCAGGCCTTCGATGAACTCCGGATCGCTGTACCCGCTCAGGTAACCGGCCCTGGCCTTATGGGAAATGATCTCTATGGTATTCTCCCCTTCCCTGTCCACAGTAATGGGCAAAAGGATACGGTTATCCTCCAGCTGCATCAGCCCGTCAATATCTATTTTTCGAATATCGGCCGTCAGTAAAAGGTCAATACTCACATGGTAATAGTGGGAGATTTTAATAAGTATCTCAAAAGGGGGCTGGGACTTGCCACCCTCGTATTTGGCCATCCTGTCACGGGTGATGGACAGGCTTTCGGCCACGATTTCCTGAGAAACGCCTTTTCTCATTCTCAGGTGCCTGATGTTATCCGAAAATAGCGACATAATTATTTTGTGATTATTTATCACGACAAATATAAATATTTTTGGGAATATCTGTCCTAATTTTGTTCCGTACAAATGAGAATAATTATGGAGCGATCGATTGTACATATGGATCTTGATACTTTTTTTGTCTCCTGTGTGAGGCTGCAGAACAGTGATTTGGAGGGTATTCCGCTGATTGTAGGGGGTGGTGACCGTGGTGTGGTGGCTTCCTGCTCCTATGAGGCCCGCCGCTTCGGCGTGCACTCGGCCATGCCGATTAAAATGGCACTTCGCCTCTGCCCCGAGGCGCGTATCGTCAAAGGGGATATGGAACTCTTCTCGCGGTATTCGCATACCGTCTCCCAGATTATCGAGGAAAAGGCGCCCGTGATGGAAAAGGCTTCCATCGATGAGTTTTACCTGGATATTACCGGTATGGACCGATTCCACGGCTCCTACAAATGGACCCATGAGCTTTCTTCATTGGTGACCCGTGAGACCGGGCTGCCCATCAGTTTTGCCCTGTCGGTCAATAAGACCGTCTCCAAGATTGGTACCGGGGAAGGCAAACCCAAAGGCAACCTGGAAATACCACAGGCGATGGTACAGCCCTTTCTAAACCCTTTATCCATCCGTAAGATCCCTATGGTGGGCAACGCCACCTTTACCCTGCTCTCCCGCATCGGTATCCGAAGCATCGGTACCCTGGCCGAAATGCCGGCAAAGGTGCTGCAGGAGATGATCGGGCTCAACGGTCTGGAGCTTTGGAAAAAGGCCAACGGTATCGACAATACCCCTGTGGAACCGTATCGGGAGCGCAAATCCCTTTCCACCGAGGACACTTTTCATCAGGATACCACCGATATGTTGTTCCTGCGTGCCATACTCTCGGGTATGGTGGAAAAACTGGCCTACCAGCTGCGCAGTGAAGGCTGGCTGACCTCCAATGTGACGGTGAAGATCCGCTATTCCAATTTCGATACCGAAACCCGTCAGGTAACCCTCGCCTATACCTCGGCCGACCATACCCTGACCCGTGCCGTACTTGAGGCTTTCGAAAAGCTTTACCAACGCCGCATGAGCCTGCGCCTTGTGGGAGTGCGTTTCGGCAGGCTGGTACGGGGCTCCTACCAGATCAACCTTTTTGAGGATACCCAGGAGATGATGTCCCTCTATCAGGCGATGGATAAGATCAAAAACCGCTTCGGGGCCAACGCCGTGATGCGCTGCAGCGGGGCATTTGTAAAACCTAAGATGAATTAATTTATTTATTTGTTAGTAATAGTATGTACCTGAACTGTCATTCCTTTCACTCGTTGCGCTACGGCACCATCCCGGTAACCGAACTGGTCGCCCTGGGCAAAAGCCTGGGGATTACGGCTATGGCATTGACCGATGTTAACACGGTAACAGGCATCTATGAGTTTTACAGGCTTTGCAGGGAAGTGGATATCAAACCGCTTGTGGGAATGGAATTCCGTGAAGGGAATCAGCTATTGTATATAGCACTGGCTAAAAGCCGTGCAGGTATAGCGGAGATCAACCGTCATCGTACCGATCATAACCTGGAGGGTACCCCAGTGCCTGCCCTGGCGCCGGAATTTAAGGAGGTAGTGGTCATATATCCGATGGATAAGGCGCCGGATACCCTGCGGGAATTCGAGTATATCGGGGTGCGCAGCGGTGAGTTATCGTTACTTATACAATCGCGTTGGAAAAACAGGCTGGATCGTATGGTCGTATGCCAGCCGGTTACCTTCCGAGACAAGACCGAATACAACCTGCACCGTATCCTGCGGGCCATTGACCTGAACACCTTGGGCAGCAAGCTCTCGCCTTCGGATTATTGCGGGCCGGAGGAACGGATGCTGCCACCGGAAAACATCATGGTACGATTCAGCCAATATCCTAAATTATTGGAGAATACCTTTGCCCTGATCGGGCAATGTGATTTTCAATATGAATTTGGGGTGCCCCGCAACAAAAAGCACTATACCGGAGCGCGGGAAACCGACCGGAAACTACTCACGAGTTTAGCCCAGCAGGGACTCATGCGCCGGTATGGGAGTGGTAATGAAGCTGCACGCCTGCGGGTGGAAAAAGAGCTGAAGGTTATTGATGAACTAGGGTTCAGCGGCTATTTCCTGATTACCTGGGATATTGTCCGCTACAGCAATTCGATGGGCTTTCTGCATATCGGGCGCGGCAGCGGTGCCAACAGCATTATTGCCTACTGCCTGGGTATTACTGATATCTGCCCGCTCGAACTGGATTTGTATTTTGAACGGTTTTTGAACCTGAACCGTAAAAGCCCGCCGGATTTTGACATCGACTGGTCCTGGAAGGAGCGCGATGTGATACTGGAATATGTCTTCCGCCGTTACGGGGCAGATCATGTGGCTTTCTGCGGTACCAATGTGGAGTTCAAATACAAATCCATATTCCGGGAGGTCGGTAAGGTATTCGGCCTTCCGAAGGAGGAACTCGATGCCCTATCGGGTACTTCGATGGACCAACACGATACCAATGAGGTGGTAAAGCTGGTACACCGTTACGGGATGCTGCTGGAGAAATACCCCAACCAGCGCTCGATGCACTCCTGCGGGATACTGATATCGGAAGATCCCATTACCGATTTTACGGCACTGGAGCTGCCGCCCAAGGGCTTTCCGATTGTGCAGTTTGATATGCATGTGGCCGAGGAGATCGGTTTTGACAAGTTCGATATCCTCTCCCAACGGGGCATCGGACATATTGACGAATCGGTACGGCTCATTAAAAAGAACCGCGGGATTACCGTGGACATACGCGATACCTCCCTTTCCAAGGATGAAACGATCTGTAATACGTATTTGGGACAGGGAAAGACCATCGGCTGCTTTTATATCGAAAGCCCTGCCATGCGGGGGCTGCTCCGCCGATTAAAGTGTGATAATTACAAGACACTGGTGGCAGCCTCTTCCATCATACGCCCGGGGGTGGCCCAGAGCGGGATGATGAAGGAATACATTTTCCGTCACAACCATCCCGATAAGTTCGAGTACTTCCATCCGGTCTTTGAGCAGCAGCTGGGAGAAACCTACGGCATTATGGTCTATCAGGAGGATGTGATCAAGATTGCCCTGCATTACGGGGGGCTGGCCGCAGCCGACGGGGACATATTGCGCCGTGCCATGAGCGGCAAGGGGCGTTCCAAAGCGGCGTTGCAACGTGTAAAGGATAACTTTTTTGCTTCCTGTGCGGCCCAAGGGCATCCAGAGGAACTGAGCACGGAGATTTACCGTCAGATCGAGTCCTTTGCAGGGTATTCCTTCTGTAAGGCGCATTCGGCCTCCTATGCCGTGGAAAGCTATCAGAGCCTGTACCTGAAAGTGCACTACCCCATTGAGTTCATGGTGGCGGTCATTAACAATCAGGGCGGTTTCTACCGCACCGAGGTGTATGTGCATGAGGCGAGGATGTCCGGAGCGGTTATCCATACTCCCTGCATCAACAAAAGTGAGGTGGAGGCGACCCTGTACGGAAAAGATGTTTATCTGGGCTTTATGCACCTGCAGGGGCTTCAGGGGGAAATTGCCCGTTGTATTGTCTCCGAACGCATTGAAAATGGAGAGTATAGTTCGTTAGAGGATTTCATTAACCGGGTGCCTATAGGGATTGAAGGCCTGCAGCTTTTGATCTATATCGGAGCCTTCCGCTGTACTGGAAAGAACAAGAACGAACTCTTGGTTACCGCCCGCCGTATCATGATGCATTTTAAGCCGGTGCAGCGCCAGCCGCAATTGCTTCCTGAACCGGTGCAGCAGTACAGGCTCCCCGAACTGAAACGCTCCCCATTTGAGGATGCTTTTGACGAGATTGAGCTGCTGGGCTTTCCGATATCAGTTACCCCGTTCAACCTTTTGAAAACCGGCTACCGTGGGGATGTCATGGCACGGGATTTGGTGCAGTACCATAAAAGGCAGGTGAAGATGCTGGCCTATCTGGTCTCACGCAAGCACGTACCCACCAAGATGGGGGCGATGTATTTCGGGACGTGGATCGATGCCAACGGGGAATTCTTTGATACCGCCCATTTTACCGGCAGCCTGAAGCAGTACCCCTTTAAGGGCGGTGGTTGTTACCTGCTCTTGGGTACCGTGGAGGTAGATTACCACTTCCCTACCATTACCATATCCAAAATGGAGAAGCTGCCTTTTATCGCCGATCCGCGCTACAGGGAAACCGAAGAGGAAAGTACCCGTACGGCGCAGCGATTGCGGGAGGATGTTTCGATGACCCATCGTGCCCCTTACCCGCAAGAACAGGAAATCGGCCTGCCAAGGCATAAGATGAATACAGGATCAACCCAGAAAAAGACAGGATAAGCAGGATGAAAAAGAACGAGTATGCCATAGTAGATATCGAGACCACAGGCGGGAATGCCTCGGGGAGCCGCATCACGGAAATCTGCATCATTATCCATGACGGGATACAAGTGCTGGACCGCTGGGAAACCCTGGTGAATCCGCAAAAGGAAATACCCCTGCCCATTTTTGCCCTGACCGGGATCAATAACGAGATGGTGGCCGGAGCGCCCATCTTTGATGACATAGCGGAAAAGGTACTGGAGCTGCTGGAAGGCCGGATATTTGTGGCGCATAACGTGAATTTCGACCACTCCTTTGTAAAGCATGAACTGGAGCATGCCGGACTGAAATGGACCACCCGCAAGCTGTGTACTGTGCGGGCTGCCCGTAAGGTACGGCCAGGGCTTCCCTCCTACAGCCTGGGCAACCTGTGCCGCACACTGGATATACCCCTTACACGCGCCCACCGTGCCGGTGGTGATGCCGATGCCACAGCCATCCTGCTCTCCCGCCTGTTGCTCTGGGATGAAGGCGGGGAAATAGCAAAGATGATCAAACGGAATTCGCACGACCAGAACCTGCCTCCCAACCTGCCCCAATCCGATTTTGAGCAGTTACCGGAAAAGCCAGGGGTGTACTATTTCTATAATCAGGTGGGGAAAGTGGTCTATGTCGGGAAAGCCAAAAACATCAAGAAACGGGTAGCACAGCATTTCTCAGGGCATAAGATCACCCCACAGCGCCAGAACTTTATGCGTGATATCCACTCCATCTCTCACGAGGTCTGCGGGACTGAGTTTATGGCACTGCTATTGGAATGCTGTGAGATCAAAAAGCTATGGCCCCTGCACAACAGGGCACTGAAGAAGTTCGAGCCGAAGTTCGGGCTGTACCACTATGAGGCGCGAAGCGGATATAAGTATCTTGGCATCGGAAAATTGGCCAAAGGACAGACTTGTGTGGAACACTTCTTTTCCCTGCACGAGGGGGTGAAACTATTGCTTTCCCTGGCCGGGGAATTCAGTATCGACCATCGGTTCTGTCATTACGGGGTTCAGGATGCAGGGGACTTCATTATTAAAAGCAATACTTCCAATCTGCCCGATCTAAAACAGCACAATGCTAAGGTGGAAGAGGCACTGGACCACATTTTGGGGAGCAGATTGAGTTTCGGGATTGTGGACAAGGGGCGCTCTGTTGAGGAACGCAGCTGCATCTGGGTGGAAAACGGGCATTTCTATGGTATGGGTTATATGCCGTCGGATGTGGGGATCACAGAAGCTACCGAACTAAAAGATTATGTAACACCTTACCACAGCAACCGCTATATCATGCAGCTCATTACGGGTTATGCGGAGAAATATCCCGGTAGGGTCTTGCGGGCTGAAGTGCCTGTCGAAGAATAAGTGTGGAAAGAAAAGCAAGAATAATTGCGAAAGCAGAAAGGATGAAATTATGATAACACTATTTGACGATACGGAACTGTTTACTGTTGGTAACTCTCCAAAACGCTATTACGACCTGCCGGATATGGAACTGATGCAGTATGATGGTTTTGTTCCGAAAGCGGAAGCGGATAGTTACTATGAGACATTGCTGCACAATATTCCCTGGAGGGAATATCAGATACCGATGTACGATAAGATAGTCACCGCACCGAGGATGATTGCCTGGTACGGTGAACCCGAAGAGGCTGGTGAAGGAGCCCTGCCCTGGACTCCGGAGCTTCTTAAACTTCGAAAAAAGGTGGAGAAGGAAACCGGGCTGTCCTTTAACGCCGTTCTGCTGAACCTCTACCGTAACGGCAGTGACAGTGTGGCCTGGCATTCGGATAAAGAACACCGCATCGGCAGCAATCCCAATATTGCCTCGGTGACCTTCGGGCAGACAAGGCCTTTCAAGTTTAGGCATAAGACCGATAAATCCATTCCACAGGTTGAGATACCGCTGCATCATGGGACTTTGCTTTTGATGTCAGGAACTACCAATACCTATTGGGAGCATCATATACCGAAATCGGCGAAGGAGATGTTGCCGAGGATTAATCTGACATTCAGGCAGGTTACGTATTTATAGTTTCGATATTAAAACTTTATCTGAGGCTGGCAGGGTAAGCCTTAAGCCATACTAAGAAGATATGACTTGAATTCGATGAGATCCTTTTCAACTCCTGAAAATACCAATGTATTATATTTCTTGTCAAGATCTAAAGATTGTATCTCATGCTTTTGCAGAGCGGGAAACACTGAAAAATCTTTTCGCCTATGAGGATCTATAACAGAAAGACATGGAGTATTAAAAACTGGATTAAAGGTCAGCTTTTCGGCTTTATGTTTATTGCCATCCTCACCGGTTTGGGATTATGGATCCTCGGTATCATTAACCTGGATTAGTCTCTTACTGCATATATGACTATTCAAAAGTCGACAGCGATTCAGAAACTCCACAAAAAGTCGATCTTAATGAGGTTATCCGGCAGATTGAAACTGACCTTGAAGTAGTTATTGAAACTAAACAAGCCGTAATTACCTATTCGGATCTTCCTTATATTGAAGCCAGTCCGATGCTGATACATCAGTTATTCTATAACCTTATACTTAACTCCTTAAAATTTGCAAAAGCCGGTGTCCCGTCACGCATCTCTATATCAGCATCAGCCATTGTCTATAAGGACATAGACTACATGCAGTTGAGGGTTGCGGATAATGGTATAGGTATTAAACCTGAATATACCGATTCAATATTTACATCATTCACCCGTCTAAACTCAGCGGATCTGTACGAAGGTTCAGATTTAGGCCTGGCATTGTGTAAAAAAATTGTAGAACGACACAATGGTGAAATTACCGCTAAAGGTGAACTGGGTGAAGGTGCCGTATTTACAATATTATTCCCTTATAATAAATCTTAAATTTTCTAAGTATGCAGTATAGAATTCTACTTACAGATGATGACCTTGATGACAGGGATTTCTTTAGGGATGCAATAAATAAAATTAGCAATAGTGAGGTATCATGCATTACACTAGATGATGGTCACATCCTAATCGCTACATTGGCAGAGCACAGTGAGGAAAGGCCAAATATAATTTTTACAGATATAAATATGCCTCCTATGAGCGGATGGAAGGTTCTGTCGATATTAAAAGAACATAATACCTACAAGGATATTCCTGTTATTATGTATTATACCTCACAACATGACGAGGAAATTATAAAGGCTAAAAAACTTGGCGCCTTAGGCTACTTTAATAAGCCACCCGATTTTCTGGAATTGCAAAACGCAATACAAGAAGTTATCGAACATCTTCGAACCGGTACGATAGACCAGCTTTGTAACAATTCAAAAATATTTTTTTAGAGCTATATTACTGTCAGGTAGAATGGCCAATGAACATTATAAATTATACTTTGTGGTTGTAAATTCATTAACGTCTCCTCTTCAATAAAACAGACCTGGGACATTTAAATCTTATTTTTAACTTTTATTTGTACTCAAAAGAAAGTTAAATCTTTAATTTTAAATATTAAAAGGTCCTAAACATATAATTATGGAAAGACAAATGTATCATTACGCAACAGTTTCCAAAGCATTGAGGGAACTTGCTGAAAAAGGGTTTACCGTAGACTTCAATCTTAAAGAAAATCACATCACTGAACACCCGGAAGATTTTGAAATTGTACATGTATATCGTTACGAAGGTGAAAGTGACCCAAGTGACGAAGCCACAGTTTACGGAATAAAGTCATCCAAAGGCGAACAGGGGGTTTACGTTGCGGGACAGGGCGCCAATAGCGAAAAAGGAGCTTCTACGCTTTTACATAAACTTAGCACTAAAGGCAGGGATTAGCTGATCACATTGCCTCAAATCATCTTCCTTAAAATTAAATATTCCCGATCATTTTCGAAATCAGCCAAAGTTTTTTCAAGCCCTGTATAAGTGTGATAATACCTGGTGCCTGCACCAAATAAAGAAGGCGCCTCATACGAGAGCGCCTTCTTTTTGACTGCTAAAAAAAGATTAAGGCAGGCTGTTAAGCATATTTATTACATCGGTTTGGGTGGCCGTTATGATATCACCGGAGATGATAGTTGTCACCCCAAAAGGAGTGATTGTTACGGTTTTAACCGCATAAAGCCAGTTTCCGCCCTGTCCTGCAGCAAAAATCACATGGCAGGTTTCTCCCACAGGCATCAGGTTGTAATTCTCTCCGAAATAACCCGTTACGCTGCTGTAGGTATTGAGCTGTATCAGCAGGTTCTCCTGCCCCTCAAAGGCAATATATACTTTGGAATTTGTATCATCAAAGCCATTAGGTACATCTACATTTATAGTGGTCTTTTCACTTGGGAACTCGGCAAGCTTGTCAATGTTTACCCAGCCAAACCTGTCTAGGTTAAGGATGTACTCACCCTGATCGATTGGTGCGTCTTTATCGCCGCCATTCTCATCCTAGTCTTCGTCCCACATCACATCACCGTCTCCATCACCGCCATCGTTATCATCCTCATCCCAGTCTTCCTCACCGGTCCATACGGTCATCTCATCGTCCTCACCCCCGGTAAGTTCCGCAGGGACCGCCAGGGTATACTCAGACCCTTCATCGATATTTTGCCCTTCCTCGGTTGTCATATTGATGAAAAATTCCATCTTGTTAAATCCCTGATCATCTCAAAAATTACTGACACAAGAACTTAAAACTGTAGCTATCTGATCACTGTCTCCCGATATAATTACAGTGTGTGATCCTTGATATCAATATAGTTATGGTGATTGTCTAAGATCTTTACAATATCCAGCGTGTCGGCACGGTTAAACTGTAGAACTATTTCCACTCGCTTTACCCATATACACATTTCCAGCTGCATCCGTTTTAGTGTATGTAATATATTTATAAGCATTATCTTGCAAATAATCTGCTACCGCATCGGTAATTGCCACTATATATTGAGCAATAGCCACCCTGTTAGTGTATAACCATTGAGCTGATGCTCCCAGAATTAACCTTACGTTCAGGAATGTAAAAAAAGTGAAATAACTTAACAAATCTTATACCATGGCCTGCTGGTATGCTATATTCGTATGGATAAATTATTTATGGAAGATAAATACAAGCTGTCCCGTTTCCTGGATACTTTTCAGGTATTCCTGATGTACAGGCTTTAAAAATATTGAAGCTCAGGCAGGGCTAAATGGTGGATAAATTTCACTTAACGCTAAGTACCCACCTCACATCAAAAGCATCAATTACTTCAATGAGTTGCTGATCCACATCATCACTGGTACCCGGATTTGCAGCGACTGATTTCAGTTTAGCAATAAGCGTATCCCGATGTACTGGATCTTTACATGGCAAAAAGACCGAGAGATAATTCCCGATCTTTCTTCCTTCTTCATGCACCAGATCCGAGCCGTGAATAATGATGCTGTCTGAAACCAATGAGCCTCTGATCACTGGTTTTTCGGAATAACCATGCAGCTCCTGGTCAAAAGTCTCAAGATGCAGTACACCCCCGAAACATGTCTGGTAAAGCATAAGTGCCTCTTTGCAATTGCCGGAAAACGTTATGAAAATCCCGCTTTTTACTATATTGTCATGTTCAAACAGCATAATATTATAAGGCCATAGCCTCTTAATTCCCAAAGACTCCTTTCAGTTGTGTATCGTTATCCGGTTGTTGTTTTCGTATCTTATTGCCGTAATAATATGAAACGGCAAGAATAAGCAGAACCACGAGCGGCATCAGCATAAACCCTATATTCTTATCTACGGCCGCATGGCTGATGAACGCAAAAATCAGGTTAAACGTCAGACCTGCATAGGCCCACTCTCTTAGCTTACCAGGAATTTTAGGAAACGAGATCGCTATTACGCCTAATACTTTGCAAATGATTAGCGTATAAGCAAAGTAATCGGGATATCCCAGGGGTTTTGTACCTGCGTTTACATATTCAGGTGCAAAGAAGACGGTGCTGAGCGGCATCACACCTTCCCAAAGGATAAGGATGACCGTGGCCACCCAGAAGATTATCTGATACTTTTTCATGATTATTAATTTTTTGATTCAACATACCTCACAAAATTATCCAGGATCGCCTGCCAGCCTTGTTTCTGGAATTCAGGGTCATTTTGTGTTTCAGGGTCAAATGTGGTTGTGACCGTTGTCTTGCTGCCGATCTCCGCAAACAAAGTAGCGACTTTTCTTCCATCGGGCATGGTATAGCCTATTTCCCTGTTCAGTTCAACCTTGTCATAGGTGCCTTCAAAATCAAAACCGAAACTTCCGTCTTTCGCTTCCATCCTGTTTTTGAACATCCCTTTTACACGAAGGTCATTTTCGCTGGATGGGCAATGCCAGCTTGGGTCCGGCGTATTCCATTTTACAATATCACCCGGCGTATTCCAGGCGTGCCATACTTTTGTTACGGGAGCATTAATCGTTGCTTCTACCGTAATCTTTTTTTGTTCTGCCATGACTTTTGTTTTTTTGTTTGTAATGATAAGACAAAGATGCGGCAGATTTTAAAATTCGGGCTGTTGCAAAAACGACAACCTTAGGGGTAAATTACGACAAACTATTTTTTAACTTTACTGCAAATACTATTACGATGCAAATCTCAGTCTTTGTTCCCCAGTACGGTGTAATTGAAGCCATTACACCAGCCTTTCGTTCTTTCCATACTGCCAATGAGTTCCTTACGGTATTTGGCAAAGAACCTCCCTTCAAGGTGGAATATGTAGGCCTTAACGAAAATGTACCTGCCAACAATGGCGAATACACGATAAAAACCGACAGGCTGCTTAAAGATGTTGATCACACCGATCTGCTCATTATACCGCCTGCTTACGGCCCCACTGAGGCAGGGGTTCGTGCAAATGCCGAAGCGATACCGTACATTCGGAACCTTCACGGGAAAGGAGCCGGCATTGCCAGTTTATGCCTTGGTGCCTTTCTGTTGGCAGAGACAGGATTACTGGACGGAAAAAAGTGCTCGACGCACTGGGCGCACGTAAATGAATTCAGGGAGAAATATCCGCAGATAGAAGTCGAGGATGGGGCAATTATAACCCAGCACGGCAATATTTACAGCAGTGGCGGCGCCAGCAGCTTATGGAATCTGATATTGTACCTGGTGGAGAAATTTTCAGACAGAGATACTGCTGTACTGATCTCAAAGTATTTTGCACTGGATATAGGCCGGGACAGCCAGAACCAATTTGCCATTTTCAGGGGCCAGCGAAACCATGGCGATACTGATATTGAAAAGGTCCAGGATTATATCGAGAAAAATTATGAGGACAAAATAACTATTGAAAATCTGGCGAACCTTGCCGGTACCAGCAGGCGGACTTTTGAAAGGCGGTTCAAGGATGCCACCAATAACACTCCTATTGAGTACATACAGCGCGTGCGGATAGAGGCAGCCAAGAAGTTCTTTGAAGCCTCACGAAAGAATGTATCCGAAGTGATGTATGATGTGGGCTATACCGATACCAAAGCATTCAGGGACATTTTTAAGAAGATAACGGGGCTTAAGCCTATTGAATACCGTAACAAGTTTGCACGGGTTGCCAATGAGGTGTAATCTCATATGTCCAAATTATAAGTTGAAAGAGTAATACATGTTCGCAAAACATAATGGCTGCTATCTCTTATCTTGCACTATGTTTTGAAGATATAAAACGACATTTCGGTAATAACCCTCCGCCTGACTCTATGGACTTGAAGCCATGCCAGATTTTAGATACTCGGAAATTTCTTAATAGCTGCCATGTGACCATTGCCAATTTTAAAGGGAGCAGCATTACCTATTATGCCGGAGCACCCTGAATGCAGCCCTGCGCAACATGTCTAATGTGGTACGCATAAGGCATACCGCCAATGCCAAGCAGCGGTTAGCCGATGCCCACAGGGTCATAGGCTTGGCAGATAACCTGTCGGTACAGTTGGAGAGCATTTTCAGCGAATGGGCTAAAGTACGCATTGAGGATGCGCAGGTCAAAAGGCTGATACAGTTGGCACTCTGCCCCAACACCGAAACCCTCTCCCTACTGAAAAAAGGTGCGGATGACGAGCTGTCAAGCGTATTCAAAAATAGCTGTGATGCCGCCTTTGGGTATGCAATGGCAAGTGATACGCAGCAGATGGAAACCACCAAAGGGACAGTCTTCGGGGTGTACAATGCTGTGACGGGCTACTACCAAAACGTACGCAATTTTAAATCCGATGAGGACAAGATGAAAAGCATCTACCTCGGCAGGACAGCACAGGCAAGGGTTCTTTTCTTATGCCGTAAACGAGGCATTGCACCTTTCAGCAGAGGAAGAAAGCAGCCTTATTGCCATCTTAGACAGGATTGACCTGGAATGCAGGCATATTGACAGGCATACGCAGGAAATAATTCTCTCACAAATCGAGCTGTTGCTTAATTATTCCAACCGTTACTATGAGCGGCAGTTCCTGACCCGAAAAAGCAGCACCCATCATGTACTCGACAGGTTTGAAAAACTTGTCAATGACTATTATACCGAGAATACAGCTTTGAGGCTTGGGTTGTTAACCGTACAGCATATTGCAGGTGCAATGAACCTGTCCCCTAACTATCTGAGTGATTTCCTCTGTATCCATACAAGCCTCAATACCCAGCAGCATATCCATGAAAAACTGATTGAGCTGGCAAAGGAAAAGCTTTCCACCACAAGCTTATCGGTAAGTGAAATTGCCTTTGCCCTTGGTTTTGAACATCCGCAGTCTTTTAGTACACTTTTTTAAAAAGAAAACGAGATTCTCTCCTATAGCCTTCCGCAGGCAATTCCGTTAAATCACACCCGCAGCAAACAAAGACTCATCAGTACCTCAGGCTTTGCTTTCTTATAGATTTATCGTTTAGCATACCAAAAAAATAAACACTATAAATCAATAGCTTAATAAAATAATGAGCGTCTACATTGATTTTAATTCTCCAATAGTCGTAAAACCGTCTCGACAGTTAGAGGTATATCGTTGAAAATTAAATCAAAAAACCACTTTGCTAAAAAACAAAAAGCCGGAAGGTGATCTTCCGACTTTTAATGGTTTACTAATTTGAATCCTTTGATAATTACTTTTCCGGGTTAAGGATTGCTATAAAGCTATTTTTACCATCAAAGAATTTGTTAGCCGCCTTTTTTATATCCTTAACAGTGATCTTATTTATTTCATTTTCAAAATTCAGGAAACGCTCTATACTGTAGCCTGAAAATTCAAGCTGCTGTAATTTTGAAAGCCAGTAGGCATTGGTTTTAATCTCTTCCCTCCTTTTTTCGATCGTTGCTATCCTTACTTTATCAAGGTCTTTCTGTTCAGGGCCATCCTTTTTCAGCTTGGCGATTTCCACATCGGTTTGCTTAAGGATTGCATCAACATTTTCAGGGCCTGTTGGTAATTGTGTGATGATAGTATAGCTTGGGAACGGTTCCTTTTCCATGGATCCGCTAAAATTGCCGCTGTAAATAGACCCCATTTCCTCCCTTAGTTTTTCGATGACCCTTATCGTCAGGATGTCACCTATCAGATTGGCCTTAAGTGCCATGTCTTCGCTATAGGGCATTTCCCCAAAATATTGTGCGATGATAAGGCTTTGGGGCTCAGTCCCTTTTTTAAATACAAATTTATTGTTTCCAGGCTTAATCCTTAATCCGTTATCTACAAATTCCGGTTCCTTTCCTGTTGCAGGCAAGGACGCTACATACTGTTCCAAAAGTGGCTTTAGCACACTTTCATCTACATTACCAACCAAAAAGAAGTGGTAGCCGTCCGCGCTCGAAAATTCCTTCTTATATATGGCAACAGCACGCTGCGCGTTTAATAATGCAATATCCTCTTCTGACGGTACCGCAATGGGTTTTAATGGGTTATTATTGAACATCTCCGTAATCAGGCCATCAACAAAGGCTGCCTGTGGATTGGACTTGATAAATTTAAGCTGCATCTGTGCTGTGCTGACAAAACCATTAAACAGTTCCTGGTCCAGGCGAGGTTGCGTCAATTCCAGGTAATTCAGCTGTAACAGGCTTTCAAGGCCTTTAATGTCCGATTGCCCTTCTACAATATTGGTCGTCGGGGTCATGGAAGTCCGTAAACCGATATTCTTCCCGGCTAATGTCTTAGTAAGGACTGTGGGAGTAAATTTGCCATAGCCCATGGTTTGAATCAGGTTCCCCAGCATCGATACTGTCGCCTTATCCTTTACACCATAACTGTTTGTACCACCTCTTTTAACGCCCCTGAAAAGAATTTCATCACTTTTGAAGGCGGTAGACTTCACGGTAACTTTTATGCCATTGCTTAGGGTGTAGGTGGTAATTTGCAGTTTGGCTTCTTTCTGCACTTTTGTAATACTGCCCTTAGCCGGCATTTGATCTAAAAGTGTATCGCTAACGGTAACGTCAGTTTTCTTGGTAACCTTTTGGGCAAATGATTTCTCTATGGCTGCAAGCAGTGTCGCATCACTGTTGATAGCTGCATCTTTGGTTTCAGGGCTCATTACAAAAGCAAAGAACTTCTCCTGATCCTCTTTTGAAAACAGCTTGTTGAAGGCCGCAGTAACTTCTTCCGCCGTAATGCCCGGAAGCAACGTCCTGTATAGCTCAACTTCTTTCTCTATACCCGGAGCAGCTTCACCAGCTAAAAAATTCCTTTCATATTCTTTCAGGTAAGCACTCGAATTGGTTGTACTGCGCTCATTATATTGCTTTTCTATATAGCTCAGCATCCTTTTTTTCACCAGTTCAAGTTCTGCGGTAGTAAAGCCATATTCCTGTATGCTTATCAGTTCGCCTACACCCGCATTCAATGCAGTAGTCAGGTCAGATGTCGGGATTACAGTAATAGTAAGGGCCTGGTATCCCCTTATAAAACTTGAATTAGCGGTCTGCGCTGCAGCAAAAGGCGGTGTTGCAGAGCTTGCCATATCCTGGTAACGCAGGTTGATGGCGCTGAAGGCCAACTGTTCCACCAGCGTATTCCTGTAGTCGCCAGTTGTTTTGTCGGCTTCTGTTTTGCGTGGTGAAAAATTAATAGACAACATGGTCGAGGACTGCTCAGGATCTGTCAGGAACATTGCGCTCTGTTTTGTATATGGGCTGGCCCCATATACAGTACGGGCCCTTCCTTTTGTCGGATTGGTAAGGGTACTGAAATATTTTTTTACCAGTGTTTCGGCCTTTTCAGCCGTAACATCGCCCACTACAACAACAGCCATCAGGTCCGGGCGGTACCATTCTTTGTAAAATCTCTTTAAGACCTCAGGTTTAAAAGTCCTCAGCAGATCTTCCTTGCCGATCGGCAGCCTTTGGCTGTATCTCGAATTTGCCAGCAATTCAGGGAGGACCTTCCTTTGAAGCCTGTCCCGGGCGCCCTTACTTGATCGCGCTTCCTCCAGCACAATCTTTCGCTCCTCATCTATATCCTTATCGGTCATCAACGCACCATGTGCCCAATCCTGGAGAATCTGGAAACCGGTCTCCAGGTTCTTAGGATTATCTGTAGGGATGGGAAGCATATATACCGTTTCATCAAACCTCGTCTCCGCATTCAGGTCAGCCCCAAACTGTACACCCATTGACTGTAGGTTATTCACCAGTTCATTTTTAGGAAAATTCTTAGTCCCGTTAAAAAGCATGTGCTCCGTAAAGTGGGCAAGCCCCTGCTGGTCATCGTCCTCAAGAAGGGAACCGACATTTACAATAAGGCGCAGCTCTACTTTATTTTCAGGCTTACTGTTCGGACGGATGTAATATTTCATTCCGTTCTTTAAGGTACCAATGGTCACTTTAGGGTCTGTAGCCAGGTTTTCGGTAAGGTTTTGCCCTGTGGCAGTTTCGGTAGCCAAAAAGCTTACCAGCACAAAGAAACCGACCGATGCAAAGGTTTTAATTAATTTGTTCATCTTTTGGTGTTTATTTAAAAGCGTAATGATACGCAGATGATGGCTGCGTTAAAGGCCATAATGTTTTTATTACTATATAAAGGGCATACTACAATTTAAAAAAAGAAGCTTTCTTCTATTTTTATTCATAATATTTCATGAAAGATTAATTGTTAAGAATTTTTTTTATAAAAAACCATTTAACCTGAATTTGATTTCCTGACTGACTTTCATAATTAGTAATTCTTGGAGAAAGAATTACGGCAAGGCCTGCAGCAATCATTCCAACATATACATTGCTTAAATCTTTAATTGTAAAATGCAGGATTACCCAAATAGCAGAATAAATCATAAGAAAAGTTAAAGCAACAATAATTCTAATTTTTGTTTTTTTGTTCATGTTTTTTTGTTTTTATTTTAACCAATAAATGCATTACAAAGTACTAATTGGCGTGAAGTACTTTTTAACGGCTTTAATTTCTATTTCTTTTAAGTTTCCACTATTCATTTTTATAATTAAATTCCGTATTAAAAGCAGAATAATAGAGCATAAATAAATGTATTTCTTCATCAATTTGATTTAACTCCTCGATATTAGAAATCTCTTTATTTAAATATTTCTTTATACCATCTCTTTTGATATAAATTATTGTGTTGATTTTATTTAAGACTAATTTTCATTTTAATGATAAGTCTTATTTTGCCTTATGGCGTTACATGTTTTTTATTATATTTTATTTAATCATTCAAATTTCTTCAATCTAATATCGTGCAGTTTGATATGCATGTGGCGGAGGAGATCGGCTTTGATAAGTTCGACATCCTATCTCAAAAAGGCATCGCGTATATTGATGATACGGTCAAGCTCATCAAAAAAAATCACGCCATTACGGAATATCCACGACACTTCTATCCTTCCTATGTTGGGATTACAGAAGCTTCGCAGTTAAAGACTATGTTACGCCCTGCCACAGCAATCGCTATATCATGCAGCTTATTATGGGGTATGCGGAGAAGTATCCGGAAAAGGCAGTAAGGGCCGAGCTGCTTACAAAGGAATGAATAAAAAAAAATGAAATTATGTTGACAATTGTTAACGATATGGAATTATTTACCACCCCCAAACGCTATTACGACCTGCCGGATATGCCGCTGATGCAATAGAAAACAGATATTTTTGAACGATTGAAAAATGGCGAAATCATTTCACCAAACGACCCCGAAGCAAACAAAATGTAGGAAGCATCTTTTGCAACGAAAAATTTGTTGGTTCAAATGAATAACGCTTCAAATCCCGATGAAATCAGGAACTTACTGAGCCAAATTACTGGTTCCGAAATTGAGGAAAGTGTATCAAAATAAATTCTAAAATAATTTTCAGTTCAAATATATTCATCAATAGCCCATTATTCATTTTTAAAAATTGTAATTAATTTATTATGCTTAGACTTTCCGTAATATCAAAAAGCCGCTAACACCACAAATAAATGAAGCTACAAAAATTCCTATTTTTGCTTGAACAACATGCTCTAAATTAACGAAAGCAAGATCAGTAATAAATAAAGACATCGTAAACCCAACGCCTGCAAGCATAGCCACTCCATAAATATGTCGCCAATTAAGTCCTTCAGGAAGTACTGCCAGTTTTAGCTTGATAATAATTTTTGAAATCATAACAATTCCAATAAACTTACCTAATACCAGACCTAATAATACTCCCAAACTAACGTTGCTAACCAAATGTTCTACAAAATTCCCTGAAAAAGTTATACCTGCATTGGCAAGAGCAAAAATAGGCATAACAACAAAAGTAACTAATGAAGTCATTGAATGCTCGAGTCGTTGAAGCGGTGTTAATGCGGCTTTTGAATAAAACCTTATCCTGTCTACAATATGTAGCTGATTATAGGTGAGAAGTGTAGCATTATTCGGTATACTCTTTTCAAAATCATTGGTTAGGGAGTTCATTTTTATTACAAATTTTTTGTCTTGAATCTTTACGTTTGCCGGAATGGTAAGGGCTGCAATAACCCCCGCAACAGTTGCGTGAACTCCTGAAAGCAAAAAAGCCATCCACAGGCCTCCAATTCCAACTATTCCATAAAAAACCGTACTACGTACACCTAACACATTGGCAACTACAAGAATCAATAGAAATCCACCTCCAAATAACAAACTCATCATGGAAATTTCTGAAGTATAAAAAAGGGCAATTATCAACACTGCTCCAAGGTCGTCAGCAATAGCTAATACAGTTAAAAACACTTTGAGCGATCCGGGGATTCTATCTCCTAACAGGTAAAGTATTCCCAGTGCAAAGGCAATGTCAGTAGCCATTGGTATTCCCCATCCTGATGAAGCCCCTCCTGATGAATTTAGAGTTAAATATAATAACGCCGGAATTACCATACCACTCAATCCCGCAAAAATTGGTAAAACAGTATTTTTAGGCTTGGAAAGTTCCCCTACCATTATTTCCCTTTTAAGCTCTAGTCCTATCACAAAAAAGAAAACGGACATAAGTCCTTCACTTATCCAATGATGTAAAGATTTAGATACTACAAATTCATCAAATCCTATCGAAAAAGTATGCTCCCAAAAATGATGATAAGCATCCTTTATAGGTGAGTTAGCAAGAATCAGGGCTGTTACCGCAGCCGCAAACAATAAAATTCCGCCTGTTGTTGAATTATTAATAAATCGAGCAATTGGAATTAATAAAATCTTATCAATAGGGTCTGACCTCATTATTGAATGTTTTTTCTAGTTTTTTAAGGTAAAATCATATTTTTATTTTGATTCAATCTATTAACTTTCAATATTAATAACAGTCTTACATAACCATTAGTTACGGGATAAGTAAATAATTCTGGTAAGCACTCGCGGTTATACATTGTGCATGGCCCTGGATGAGCATTCATTCGTGCTAATATACGAATTTTTCTTAAGGGTGTAAGTTTCTTAGAGACAGGAGTAACGTCTTAAACATTAAAAATTAAAAAGTTATCAGGTGTGAGGTTTGAGCTGAAGGAAGGCTGCCAGTTTTTACAACAATGATTTTCATTTCACTGCTGGCTTTAATCGCAAATTCCATTTACCTGTATTTACTGCAAAAATCCAAAAGCTAAAAAGAAGCCCCGTATATAAGGTCAACTCCGAATTGCAAACTTCATACCTCTTGGACAGACCGGGTATAGTGAACCACTGAAAACGGAGACAGGCAGGAACGCAATTTACATTTCCAGCGCGACAGCGCGTTTCAGTATTGCCGAGGTGCTGAATGATTTGGATTTGAAATCGTATCATGCCGTTATACCCCGCTGGATGGGCTTTGGCAACAGCAAAGACACAGGGCAGGTTATCCTCTCAACCATTGGCAGTATCAAACAGCCCAAATCTCAAAAAATCCTGCCAGTCCACGGTTCTTTTCCCTAAAATACGGAATAAAAGCCTGTGTTACCCTGATAACCCCTAAAAGATTGGTATTGAGTTGTCTTACTAACTGCTCGTCTGTCAAGGCTTCAAGAGAGCCCATTAGGCCATACCCCGCGTTGTTAAACACCACATCAATGGGTGGTTTTCTTAGATTCCCACTTCATAGCATCTATCATGCAGCTAAATTTGGAATTGAGGGATGGTCTGAGGGGATGTCGTTTGAACTTGGTTTGCACAATATTGGAATTAAAACTGTAGCTCCTGGTGGTATAGACACTGATTTTTTAGGACGATCACTGGACAAAGCCTTACACATTGCCTATACGGAACTGGAAGACAAACTTTTTAGTATAACCAATGCCATGATGGATGCCGCTGCTAAAGCAGAAGATATTGCTACAGTAGTTTTTGAAGCAGCTACCGACGGTAAAGACCAAATACGTTATGTTGCCGGAGAGGATGCCAACACGATGTATAAAAGGCGTAACGAAATAGGTAATGAAGTTTTTAGGAAAGAGATAAGGAAGCAGATTTTAGGCAATTAAGATATTTTATCCGGGCAGCATATCCCTGTTGCCCGGTTTGATAAATAATATAAGCTATGATTAGCATTGATTCCATAACCGAATTTCACAGGCTGGTGGGGCTTCCCGATCCGCTACACCCTCTTATAAGTGTTTTTAAGGTTTCTGAAATGCAGTTTGAAGAAACTGAAGTATGGAAACAGTTCAGTTTAGGTTTTTACTGTATCTCCCTTAAAAGAGGGATTGGCAGCAAGGTGCGCTATGGTGGACAATACTATGATTATGACAAAGGGGTAATGACCTTTATCTCCCCAAAGCAGGTGCAGTCAGTAGATATTCCACACTCAGAAATACTGGGCAATATTGCAGGAGATGGCTACACGCTGCTCATCCATCCAAATTTACTCTACACCTATCCGATCGCGGAGAATATTAAACACTTTGGCTTCTTTTCCTATGAAGTGAATGAGGCGCTGCACCTTTCAGAAAAGAAAGAGGTGTATATTGCTGAGTTACTTGAAAAAATCAGGGAAGAGTGTGCCCATATCGACCGCACAACACAGGATATTATGGTGGCTCTGCTAGAACTTCTACTCAACTACAGCAAGCGTTTTTATGAGCGGCAGTTTTTAACCCGCAAAGCCGTCAACAATGATCTGCTCACCAAATTGGAGCAATATCTGGACCAATATTTTGATTCGGAGGATATTTTAAACAATGGCCTGCCAACAGTAGAACTGCTTGCCTCAAAGTTACATGTATCACCTCACTATCTTAGCGATATGCTTCGCTCACTTACTGGGCAAAATGCGCAGCAGCTTATACAGGATAAGATTATAGATAAAGCTAAGGAGTATCTTACCCTAACCAATATGTCCGTTTCAGAAATCGCATACAGGCTGGGATTTGGTTATCTGCAATCGTTTAATAAAATGTTTAAACGAAATGTATCCTTATCTCCTTTACAATTTAGGCACTTTCGTAATTCGGCGACCAAACCGTTTTAGAATTTTATAAATAATTAATGTTTTCTCCCTTATTTCTCAATTCAGATTTCATTTTCCGAATGCTTTTAAACATTGCGCTCTGAACTATCTTTTTTCTTTTTTCGTAGTGCTGGGTACAGTTACTTAAATCATTCCGGAGTGAGTGGAATTTAAAGTACAGGTTACGGAGTTCTTCAATCCCTTCCTTTGTTCTTCCATCCGAATATTCTGCTGTCACATAAGGTGACCGGGAGAATAAGGAATGTCAGGATAGCGTTTATCTGATCCCCTCCCTCTACAATATGCGGACGCGAACTTTTAAATTGGGATAACGGAAAATTTTCTTCCACAAACACTACCCTTCCTTCAGTAAATATAAGGGAGAACGATGACAATTTCGAGGTACAGGTTGCTGCACCGGGAATGGAAAAGAAGGATTTTAACATTACACTCGACGGCAATTTGCTGACGATTTCTTCCTCACGGGAACAGCATGAGGAAGATCCCCAAGAGAATTATAGCCGCAGTGAATTCAGTTACCAGTCTTTCCGGCGCAGTTTCCAACTACCAAAAGATATAGGTGGATGATGAAAATATTAATGCTAAATATGAAAATGGCCTGCTTCACCTGACAATTCCAAAAAAAGAGGAAGCAAAAAGAAAAGCCCAGGTCAATAGACATCTCTTAACTTTCACTTATTAAATGGGAAGAGGCTGGATATCTTGCAGCCTTTTTTTCCTTTCAAATTCAGTAAAATGGAAAGGGGTGTGATTCCTACGAATTACACTGCTGCACAACCGGTTGAGCAGGTTTGGCAAATATTGGATAGTTCGCAGCTTTCCTGCAATACGTGTTGTACCCGGCAGCCTTCATATAATACAGAAAAAAGAAATACTATAAAGCCATTGGCGGTTTAGTGATACCGGGCGCTGTCACGCCCGGATCAAACTAGCTATAACACTTATGGAAACGGACAAAAAGTAAAAACCTTCTGCCGCACAGACCGAAAAACAATTGTTGTGCACTAAATAAGATAATATGCACGTATAATAAAAATCGATCTTACATATTTTCTTTTAACGACAATAAAAATCGATTAACGGTATAAGGGAGGCCCCGGAAATTATCCAGGTAACCTAAAACAAGCCCTCCCGCCTTTTCAAACTATGCAATCATTTTAATCTCCTGCGGGTACGCTCCTCTCTAACAATAACAGGATGATCCGGATAAGCAAAGGAGGTGGACTCACAAAATGCGATTCCCTCCCAGGTCAGCTTTGCCCTCCAGAATCCCTTACTTTTGTAAAGCTCAATTAGCCCATTGTCCTTGAGCTGGCCTATCATCCGTCGCACCGACAAAAGTGAGGGAAAGGCTAAATGAGCACTCGTGATGGTTTTTGTAACGTCACGGTAGTTATCTTCGTCTTTTAACCTGTAAAGTTCCCGTAAAAAAAGATCTTTTTTTTCCGGCAGTCTCATGTAATGCTTTTGTTAAATTTAGACACCTAAATATATTAAAAATTCCCTTACAAAACCGAACTTTTCCAGGTAACTTCAGAAAAGTTTATTAATAGATATTCCTATATTTCCTTAAATACCCCGCTCTTTAAATTTACTTTTTTAGCAAAAGTTTATAAAATCTTTAAAATGAATTTATGATTTGAACTTTACTTTTGATATAAAGTATTTATAGCCTTGCCTTTAGCAGTTACTAGACATTATGAGCAGGAATGTGAACGATTATTTGGTATATATCAGCACAGATTCCACAACATACTGTCAAAATCAAAAAACGTTACAGATACAAAGCTTTTTATAAAATTTTCATGTTTGTGGGAGGAATACATCTGCCACATTCACCTGATTGCCAAACGTATTATTCAGATCTCGGGCAGCGGGACTCTTGAAGAGATGCTGAAAAAAATACACTGCCTGTTTTCGATACAGTTCAGTAAACTCTGGTTTAGGAAAGACACACTTTTAACCTGAATAATAAGCGGTGATAACTGTCAATCGGCGAAAGCCGGACTTCGTTAGCCCTGTTTACACAGGGCTTTTTTATTGCCGGTACCCTATTTTGGACAGCTGTACTAAAAAAAGCACTTAAAAGCATAAACCGCTATTTTTGACATTAACATAATAAATTACGACATGAACGCATTACTTGAAAAAATCAACACAGAACTGGAAATATTTAAAACAGAAAGCGGGCTCCAGGCAGAAAAAGGCAATAAGGCAGCGGGTACCAGAGTCCGTAAATCGGCTCTTAAACTAAGTAAACTTTTTAAGGAGTTCCGAAAGTTTCAATGGAAAAGGCAAAAAAATAATGCAGTACAAAGCTTTTCAGGATAGCACCCGGCAGTATAAACTGCATTCTTAAAAGCATCCAACAGTATTACATCGACTACTTTAATAAGCCCTGCAATTAGTGCAGGGCTTATTTTATAGCAAACAAAAGGCAGGACCTGCCTTTTAGAAAGGACTATAACCCACCTTACCTAGCTATAGCCCGCTCAAATTTAACGAAGGTAATCCTTTTAGCAAGGGGACATGTCGTATTTATCAAAATTTTAACCTGTTTATAAACGAACTATCTGGTCTCCCTTAATGGATATCATTTTGTTCAGCTAAGGACTGAAAAGCCCGATAAAATATAAAATAGAGCTTTCCCTGTTTGGGCCTGAAAAAAGGTTTACACGGTTAATAGGAGCAATGGATTTGTATATCCCCAACTGACTTTAGGAAAAAGCTGCCTGCCGAGATTGTTCGGGACTCACCTTGGCATTATCCAACAACTGTGATACTGTCTTTTAGCAGGGTAAGATGTACCCGCATCGGACACGGGAGAATAACGATATACTATTCCTTTTTTTGTCTTCATCTTACGGAAGAAACCAATTGCAACAGAGAAAAAGCCTGTGGGGAGGAGAATAAAATACTGTCAGAGGGTAATCGGTCCGCTAAATAAGGAGCTATAAACCGAAAATAAGCAAAAGACAAAGCCAACAACACAAAGTGTAGGTAAAATATTGTTATTTTTTTGCTAATTAACAATACAGAGTAAATCGTTAATTTTAATTAGTAGTATCTTTGATGGCAGACTTCTCCCCAATTAAAGATGGCCACTAGAGATTGAATATCTTTAGGTAACAATGACCGGGTTCGGGGAATCATCCGGACCTTCCCGCTAGCAAATTCTCAATACCCCCTAGTTTATCGAACGGCCCACATCTAAGGGTCAGCTAATTTTGGAATATCCGCCCCTTTTAAATGACCCAACCAGCACAACTCAAAAAGTTATTTAAATCATTAAAAATTAAAAATCATGGCAACACTTAAAGTAATAGAGGTTCTTGCAGAATCGGATAAAGGATGGGACGATGCAGCCCAAAAAGCGATAACCACAGCTAGTAAATCATTACACGGTATCAGATCCATATGGGTTAAAAATCTGAATGCGGTAGTAGTACACGGAAAAATCACCTCATGGAGGATGGATTGCAAAATAAGCTTTCAGTTGGATGGGGAGGGATAACCCATTATAAAGCACAGTGCCCACGCATTTTAGGCCAGTAAAAGGGCTGGTCTATTAGTGCTGGCCACCTGAAAAATTGGGAAATGCCTGGCTTTAAATGGTACAACATATCAGATAAAAAAAATCGAACGAAAGCAATAATTCCATGTGTATTACGACACAAAATAACGAACGGGCAACATTAAAAGGCAAAGAGATCTGGTGGGACAGTAAAATCAAAATATGAAAAAAAATAAATTGGTTGAAATGAATAATATTGGTATTGTTGTTGAAAACCTTGACAATGCCATTTTATTTTTTGAAGAAATAGGTTTGACTCTTGAAGGACGCGGAATGGTGGAGGGCATTTGGGCAGGACAAGTGACAGGGCTTGGAAATCAGTCCGTAGAAGTTGCGATGATGGTTACTCCTGACGGATGCAGTCGGCTTGAAATTTCAAAGTTTCTCTCACCTGCAACTATATCAGACCATAGGAAGGCACCTGTGAATTCCCTTGGTTATTTACGGGTAATGTTCAAAGTGGATAATCTCGAAGAGTTAGTGTCCAGGCTTATCAGGCAAGGAGCGAAACTTGTAGGCGAAATAGTCCAATATGAGAATATCTACCGGCTCTGCTACATTCGTGGAGTTGAAGGATTGCTGATTGGGATTGCAGAACAATTGAAAGAGAATGACCAGACAAAAATAAAATCAGAAGATTAAACGGAAATAATCCCAAAGATTGTGACACATCCTATTGCATAAAAACAGCTGAAAAATAAGTATCTTTAGGCTAACAACCTATACAGTCACTAATATTATACGGTCATGCGGAATCTTATAGAAAAAACAAAGACATTTTTAAATCTTGAACCCATAAAACAAAATGTATACAGTCGCAGGGAAAAGATGAATGAAATAAAACATCAATATCATCTGGCCAGCTATTTGGGATTTAAAAAATGGAAAGAAGTACATAAACCCGATAGTTATACCGAAAATGTGGTAAAGGAATTATTTGCTATTGACCGGGCCGCAAAGCAGGCATTACCGGAATAGCAGCTCCATTGACGCTGCTTACTTCAGCGGCAACAATATTGGACTTTATTCCCCACTGTAGTCCGTCAATCCTGCCTGAATACAGCTTTAGCCGACCCTTTAAACGGTTCTATTATCGTGCAGCTGCAATTACCGGTATCCAAGTGCAAGATGCGGAAGAAATACCCGGTCTGCAAAATCAAAAAGCCAGGGTGAGCCCGCCAGAGTCAAACCTGAAATGACATGCGGGGTCAGATATGGAAATCACGCAAAGGACACCCGGTTATAATTAGTAAAAAGACTGTAAAGCAAAACAACCATGCCAATTATATAAAAGATATCACTTTCCGTATTCCCGATATCAACCCAAAATCCAGGACGCTGCTGCTAAAAAAACACCTATGATGTAGTCAATGTATCCGCGTGCTGTGGCGCCTCGCTTTCCCACGGTAATAAATTTATATACAAAATTATTGAATTAATAAAGAGTAAACATTACATCATTTCAGTAAGCCCTAGTATAAGAAATTCAATAACAAAGTCAATCTCGTTAATAACAGCTACCTTTTACTTTTCCTAGACCGTATAATCAGATAGAGATAAAGCAGGAAATTTATAATCGAAATTATAAAAATGATAAACAGCATAAAGAACATCAGCCACTGAGCGGTTGTGTACAGGTAGGCAAGTACGATAATCAGAAAAAAGCCACTTATAACAGCCCCCAAGAATGACAATATTAAAATACACTTTTTCATAATGCTTCATTTAAACAGTCGGTAAAGTGATTTTTAATCAGTACGCTTTGGATAACTAAAAGTAGTGAATTTATCGGAAATAGAATCTAAGACAACTATTTATTCCTTAGTTCCCCTTTGAAAGAGGTGCAACCGATTTAACCTTCGTTTATAAGAAAAGTAAAAAGATGCTTCATTCGAGGTTTTGGATGTATATCGGGTGTTACCATTTCAGGCGTGTTGATTTGTAGTTGAAGGTTTGTAACCATTGTAAATTAAAAAAATTCTAAGTAATCAATAAAAGTTCCGGCATTTCTGGAATTTACTTCATTGTTCTAAAAACAGAATAAATATTATAATAAAAACAGGGAATTCCTTCCCTGCTCCAAACCTTATTCCTGCTAAGGAATGTTACTAAACCTGATTAAATATAATCTGAAAATTCTTAATAACAGATGTTAGCACTTTTTAATCGATTAAAATTATTTAAAAATCGTTAAAAAGTCCGCTGAGACAGTTAAGACATCATTTTTATAAAACAAGAAGTCAGTTACGCTTTCCCAGAATCTTCCTATTATAGAGTTGATGATCATCAATTCAGGCATAAAACCAAATCATGTAAAAGTCTTAAGGATATTCCTGATCCAACAGATTGTCTGGTATTCTATTGGTACTTTTCCCTGTTTGTTTTTTACCATCGGGAGAAGGTAAGAGAGAAAACTGCCGGAGAAAGTACAAACGGAATCAAGAGCATCCGAAATAACAATCACTAAACAGCACCATGAAGCTCGTCTGTCATGGCAATGCAGAAAATACTTAAGTACCATTTCGCATAATATCACTTGTAGGCCTGTAAAGTAATTTACTACTGCTCGCTGTTATTTTGCAAAAGATAGCAAATAGGTAGTCAGTACTACCCTGTCGCATAACTTGCTTAAGAGAGTGGGAAGCAATCCGTCATCCGTATGATTGTACCCGCACAGTTATAAAGAACTGCTCTATTCTGATTATGTGATACTATAATCAAATTTTTGAATTTCTTCTTTGATAGAATCATTATTTGAACATTCTTGACTGGTAATCACATATAAAAATTTGGTTGTTAAACTTCAGTTTAGTACCTTTAGTTTACATAACAAAATTAATTATTGGTTATTAAAGCCCTGTTTCATACTTTGGGGCAAGGTCGGCAGGGCTTTTCTTTTCTTAATATTCAATTAACATGGTATTTATGAACCTCATATTATAAAACAAATAACAGTAAAACCTAAAGTTTCCGGACGTTTCTCAATCTTTCAACAAATACTTTTCTGCAATGGCTTTTATAGTATCAAAAAGTATAGGCTTGGTAATATAATCATCCATTCCTGCCTCAAGACAGCGTTCACGTTCTCCTTTGAGAGTTCTGGCGGTTAAGGCGATAATAGGTATTCTTGTACCTGCTTTTTCAAATTTCCTGATTTGCCTGCTGGCGTCAAAACCACTCATTACCGGCATCTGTATATCCATAAATATGAGGTCAGGCGCATTCTTCTGATACATTTTTACCGCTTTTTCACCATCTTCGGCTACTAAAACAATAGCCTTGGGCAATATCTTTTGTATTATGCTCTTGGCAAGAAACTGATTTACAGGGTTGTCTTCCGCTACCATAATGTTAAACACGCTGCCTTCATCTTTAACGAAGGTGCCTGTCATTTCCTGACCATTACTGCCATTCTTCTTAGTGATTCTGCTGATAAGTTCAAATAACCTGTCTATGTTTATCGGTTTGGCAACCTCAAATTTAATATCAAGTTGTTTGTATAAATCAAGGGTCAAACTGTCAATAATTGAACTGTGAAGTAATATTACAGGCAGCATCTCTTTATCGATATCAAACTTTTCCCTGATATGCCTTATAAGATCAAGTCCGTTGAGGTAAGGCATATTATAATCAATAATAGCGAGGTCGAAATCGTTTCTGCTCTCCAGGACTTCAAGGGCTTCTATACCATTCTCCGCACTTACCGAAGCGATCTCTCCGAAAGCAAGCATATCCCTTAAAATAGTACGGTTATTTACGTTGTCATCAACAATAAGAACATTGCTGATGTTTGCCGCTTTTTCTTCGATTGTACTCTTTCCAGTAAGTGTTTTAAACCTTACCCTAAATGAAAAAACACTCCCGCTGTTTGGTTCACTTTTTACCTCAAGCCTGCTATCCATAAGTTCCAGCAGCCTGTTACTGATCGTGATGCCCAGACCGGTACCTCCGTATTTTCGGGTGGTGGAGGCATCTTCCTGATCAAAAGCATTAAATATTTTCTGCAGGTTATGAGGAGCTATCCCTATCCCTGTATCCCGTATTGAAAATTCAAAGAGCATTTCATTTTCATTATTCCCGATAGCCTCATTGCGCACTCTAAGCTCTACTTCTCCTTTTTCAGTAAATTTAATTGCATTATTCAAAAGATTGATCAATATCTGTCTTAATCGTACCGCATCCGCATAAACAAATCTGGAAATATTTGGCGAAACATCCAGTAACAGTTCAAGATTTTTTGAGTGGGCCGCGTGCTTAATAATATCAATGGTCTGGCTGCATAGTTCAATAAGGTCCGTTTCCTCCAGATACAACTCCAACTTACCGGCTTCTATTTTAGAGAAATCCAGGATGTCGTTAATCAGATCAAGTAGAGAATGTGCGGATGTATTCACCATCTGCATATACGTACCCTGAGTTTCATTCAGCTCGGTAGTCATCAGTAAATCGGTAAATCCTATCACACCATTTAAAGGAGTCCTAATCTCATGGCTCATATTAGCCAGGAATTCCGATTTGGATCTGTTGGCAGCTTCCGCCCTTATTTTTTCACTTAACAAAGATTTTTCCATTTCCTTAAGCTCAGAAATATCAGTTCCAATGGCGACATAACCGGAAATCTCCTCATTCTCATCCCTTACCGCGGTAATAACCAGCTGCACGGGAAACAGGGTTCCGTCCTTTCTGATGTAAGTCCATTCATGGGAATCATGCTTACCCCTTTTGGCCTTGTAGATAAAAACATCATCGATCGCCACTGCCTCTTGGTATTCGTCTGATAGTTCTTTTGCCCGGCGGATAATTTCCTTCTTATCATGTAGAGCTTTGATATCCATCTTGCCCACGACCTCATCGGAACTGTAGCGCAAAAGATTCTCAGCGCCTTTATTGAACTTATATATAATTCCATTTAGATCGGTCTCTATAATTGAAACCTGAGTCGTGGCATTTAGAAGGGTCCTCAAATCGTTTAAGCTCCTTTCCAGTTCCTTTCCTGCCAATACGCGGGAAGTTATATCGCTGATCTGAGAGATGAAATACTGAGGTGTATTGTTCTTGTCGCGGATTAAGGAAACATTCAGTAATCCGTAAACGATCTCTCCACTTTTATGTATATACCGCTTCTCAATACTGTAGCCGGAGCGTTTCCCCCTTATCACTTCTGAGAGAAGCCTCAGGTCCAGATCCAGGTCGTCCTGATGGGTCATTTCCTGAAACCGTAATTTCAGGAATTCTCTTCTTTTATAGCCAAGCATGCCGGAGAGGACATTATTGACCATCAGCCAGCTCCCGTCAAGCCCCACCAGTGCCATCCCGTTAGGGGAATACTCAAAAGCACTGCGAAAACGCTGTGCATTCTCTAGCGATTGCTCTTCTAGTAATTTGGCTTCAGTAATGTCCTCTATCTGTACCGTTATAAGATAATCCTCGCTATTCTCAGGATAGGCAATAGCAGTAAAGGTCCTACACCATATTATTTCTCCATTTGGCCTGAAAAACCGGCTTTCAAGAGTATATTCACTAATTTTTCCCTGTAGCAGCAGTTTTCTTTGTTCTTCCGCCTTTGGCAGATCCTCAGGATGTATATGGCTGTTTCGCGTTACCTTTAACAGCTGGTCCTTGCTCAGATTTTCAAGGCCGAATATTTTAATGCCCGATGGATTGATCAACAGCAGGTTATCATTACTGTTAATCAGTAATATGCCTACCGGAGAACTGTTGAAAATAATCTCAAAGCGCTCCCTGATATTTCGGTATTCTATTTCTCTCTCCTTTCGTTCGGTTATATCCTGGAATGCCCCGTATACCCTTATACTTTTTCCATTTTCCTGCACCGGACGTCCAATTACCCTGACCCAGCGGCAATTGTTTTTTGCAGTGATTATTCTTAACTCAACATCAAATGGTTTTCCGTATTCAATGGCCTCAGCAAAAAGATTACTGATGGCATCACGACTCCATCCCTGCTCATAGAAGTTAATGGCCGATTCAATATCCGGCTCAAAACTCTGGGGTACCTCATGAATCTCCTTTGTAACTTTTGTCCAACTGATTTTCTGAACGGTCACATCAACTTCCCACCCGCCTACCTTGGCTACTCTGTTGGTTTCATTTAATATGACCCTTAATTTTTTCAGCTTCTCAAGCTCAACCAGCAGTTTTTGCTGCTTAACATTACGCCGCTTGTAATGTTTCACAACCAGTCTGGAGGCCCTCTTGCCGGAATCAAAAATTACCTTGCCTACAGAGTGAAGTACAATGGAATAGCCCTTATCATCGGTATACATAAAATCGCCCTTAAACCCTTTACGGGGTTCTTCACGGGCAGCGTGCATCAGGTCAAGGGCTTTGTTCTTATCAAAAGTGTTGATACACATACTCCATTTATCAAAAACATGACCTGAAGGTGGCGCGCTATGACCAATAGACTTCCAAAAGACATCATTTATCCATAAGTTTCCTATTTGAAACAGGTCACAATACCATATCCCATCGAGGGAATCCTGCGTAAGCCATTCAAATAATTCAAAATCTTCCGATAACAGACTCTTAAACTCTTTCTGTAAATCTGTTGTGCTCATTTCAGTTTATCACTATGCTTTATTTTCTAAAGTAACTGAAATAAAATAGAAAAACAAACATTTTAATACTTCTATAAGTTAACAGATTGGTTCTGTCACATCTGTTTGTTAAAATCCAAGAAATTCGAGTACTATAACTTTATGCTGCCAGTTTGCAGAATGATTTGAACATAGTTGTCCCAGGATTAATCATCTGATTCTTTCTCAACATATGTATAACTTCTATTCCACTCAATGTTCTCTTAGCTGATTCAAAACTTTTAAAGCCTAAGCTGTTTTGTATTCTCCATTTTATAAAACGATGATCTTGCTCCACAATGTTATTAAGATATTTACATTGACGGATTTTAATTTTAGAGAACGAACGTTTATTATAAACCTTGATAGCCCCAGTATTGGAAACACTTTTATCTATATTGATGACTCTTGGTTTACAATTATTAGTAATCGCTTTGATTAAAAAAGATTGGGCACTCATCCTCTGCCTTTTCCTGGTCAACAGAAAATCAACTGTATTGCCTGATTTGTCAACTGCCCTGTACAGATAAAACCAAACACCTTTCACTTTAATATATGTTTCATCCATTCTCCAACTCGTCCCAACTAAAAGTTTTCTCTTTTTCATTTGCAACTCAATAAATGGTGTAAACTTATACACCCAGCGCTGAATCGTAGCATGGTCAACCTGAATGCCGCGAATCTTCATTATATCTTCAACATCCCGGTAGCTCAGAGTAAACCTAAGCTTAAAATATACGGCCTGAAGAATTATGGATTTCGGATAGCAATGACCTTTGATATTCATGAAATAAAGATTTTAAAGACCAAAGGTAAAACATATGTGTAGATGCGACAGAACCAACCGTACTCCTCTATAGTATAACAGTTCATTCGCCGGTCAAAAAACTGATGAAAGTGTCAGATTTTCAGTTCTACACTGAAAATCTGACACGATTATCCTTTGGCATACTTTTAGATTTTTTCTCTGCAACCGGCCTAATCGCTGGTTACGCAAATAAAATAGTTGTCTAATTTTAAAGTTAACAGTTATGAATTTACTTAAAAGAAACGGAAACGCCGGAATGGGCTTTCCAGGTTTGTTTTTTGATGACATTTTTGGCCGTGAGCTTTTCAATTGGGAAAACGGCAACTTCTCAACCACAAGCACAACCCTGCCTTCGGTAAACATCCGGGAATCGGCAGATCATTTTGAGGTGGAAGTCGCTGCTCCCGGAATGGACAAAAATGATTTCAGCGTCACACTGGAAGAAAATACACTTACCATTTCATCCGGCAAAGAGCAAAATGAGAATACCCAGGAAGGTTATTATACCAGAAGGGAATTCAGTTACCAGTCGTTCCAACGCAGTTTCGAATTGCCGAAAAATGTAGTGGATGAGGATCAGATTTCGGCCCGTTATGAGAATGGTCTTCTATTACTTACAATTCCTAAGAAGGAAGAGGCAAAACAAAAACCTCCTAGGTTGATAGAAATCTCATAATGCTATTCTTTTGTACTACTTGAGGCTGCCCTTTCGGGGCAGCTTTTCAATTAATAAATATTTTCGGTATGCCTTCTGATCTGTTCTCAGGTATCGCAATACTTTCATTTGTGGTATTGCTGTTGATCTTTTTACTAAGCAGGCTGCAACAGCCGTACTTTATTGCTTATATCCTCTCGGGTATCCTACTGGGCCCCGGGGTACTGAATATCATTCATTCCCCCGAGGTAGTCGGTCAGTTGGGAGAGGCAGGAATAGTATTACTCATGTTCTCCATAGGAACGGAAGTCGATATCCGCCACCTGAGCCGGAATTTTCTGCGCCCGCTTTTCATTGCGATGGTTCAGGTGCTGCTAAGCTTCCTCTGCCTTTACGCTATCGGAAGCCACATCGGATGGAGTAGGAACATAGTGCTGTTGCTTTCCTTCATCATCAGCCTGAGCAGCTCTGCCATAGTCTTCCAGTACCTGGAAAGGACCGGCGAGATAAAGAGTCAGTTGGGCAGCATCACCTGTGGTGTCCTTCTGATGCAGGATATACTGGTAGTTCCCATGATTCTTGTACTACATTTTCTTACCGGAAGCTCGGCTTCGTCTTTGGATTTGGTAAAGGTATGTTTCGGAGGTGCATTTATTATACTCTTTCTTTGGGCGGCCTTACGTAAAAAGTTATTCCGGATACCTATGCGAAGGGAAATAGTGGCAGATCATGACCTGCAGGTTTTTATTGGCTTTGCTATCTGTTTCGGAATGGCATGGTTTAGTGCCTGGCTGGGACTCTCACCTGCATTTGGCGCCTTTACTGCCGGAATGGTTATTGGTCAGGACAAGGCTACAAAATGGTTGGGTAAATCGGTTGTACCTTTCCGGGTGTTTTTTATGAGCTTTTTCTTTCTCGCAATAGGATTACAGCTTGAAGTGCTTTTTTTCGCTACTAATTTTGGGACCATACTTCTGATTACCGTCGTGGTACTCCTGATCAACAGCATCATCAATTCCGGTCTGTTCCGCTTAACGGGAAACAACTGGCGTGACAGCATCTATGGCGGTGCTCTTCTTTCCCAAATTGGGGAATTCAGCTTTGTACTGGTTACCCTTGCCGCATCCCTTGGGCTGGTCGGAAGCTACACGTATCAGATTACCCTTGCGGTAATAACCTGTACAATGCTGTTCAGCACCTTATGGTTAACGGTAATTCAAAAAATGATTTATCGGTTGGCGCTGGAAAAAAATTAACCGAATCGCATTGCAGAAACACTAAAAAAAGGGAACTATGGAAAATTTCTTTTACATCACACTTAATATAAGGACTGTTTCAGGGATTGATTCCTACGCCTACTATTATCTAGGTAACGACAAAAATAAAGCAGAAGCAATATTTCAGCAACTTAAAGGATCACAGCAGCTGGCGCCCGATACGGTCCTCACGATGGATTACACACAGATGAAAGACGGAATCCCCTTTCCGCTGACCATGCTGGCCTGTACCATTGAAGAGGTAACTTATAATACAAGAATCATCACACGGGAAATTTTTAAAAACCTGAACCTGGAATCCGATTAGTCTGATGAAAGTCGTTTCTCCCGGCAGCAATACCGATGAATTGAACTTGTATCCCTCTTACTGCAGCCTCAAGTCAGTAACAGTGTATTTTTGTGAATTCCTATGGCCGGTAGCTTATCGGACTCACTATAGCCGGACGGTAGGTAAAGATTTTGGAATATAAGGTAATTGGGGCTTAAAAATCAAGGAGGTGCGACTGAGCATTAATTTGAGGTTCAGTACAAATCAGGATCGGTAACCGCTGGAACTTTTTTAATGATGCATTTAGTAAAGCTTATGTTTATCCAGACACAGCTTGTCTTATTGCAAAAATGTAAAGATAGGCAACTACAATACAGAACGCGAGCGTACATACAAGTTAACAATTCATTTATACTATACTATTACCGTATTCCGATACTTTGTAAACAAACAGCTATGAAAAGCTTTCCTTTTTTATTGCTGCAACTTTTGCTATAGCAAAGGAAAGCGCTGTTTATTCCCACCTACGGTGCAGCCCTTGCAGCAGACCATTAACAGCGACAGTATCCTTACTGGAAGCCAATTCTACTTTTTCCCTCTTTCCAGCAGCCTCGCGTAGATTCATTCATGATCTGAATGCACTTACCCTCAACAGCCGTTGGTAAATTTTATTATCCAACAAAGCTTGTAAAGGTAGCGGGTAGTCAAAACCAAATTTTTTATATGTATTTGTCAAATTTGATAAATATTGGCAACGCCTAAAGCAGAAAAACCTACTTTAAAAAATAAACATGATTAATTTCAGAGCGTAAAAAAAAAACAATCATGAGAAATTTATTAAATCAGGTAGGAAATATTGCATCAATTATTGCCGTAATAGTCTTTGTATCAGGAATCATACTGACAGGAATTGGTATCTATGAACTCGTACTTACTTTTAAACCGGAAAGTTTTCATACAGCGGATTCATCAGCAACCATTATTGCTATAGGTCTACTTAAGTCCCTGGATATGTTCTTGATAGCCCTTGTATTTTTTATATTCTCTGTTGGAGTTTATACATTATTTAGTAACAGTCGTAACAATAAACGAATATTAGATAAAGTTCCCGAATGGCTGATGATTAACAGTTTTATCAAGCTCAAGGTTATATTGTGGGAAACCATACTTACGACGTTTCTGGTGTCATATCTTGCCGGAATTGCGGAAAAAAAATTTAGTGGGGAAGAGATAACAGTCCAGTCGCTCATAATCCCTGCCGCAATTGTAATGTTATCAATAAGTATGGTATTCTTAAAGAAAGAGTCGTAAAATTAAGTTTATCTTAAGAATATCGTTTTACAATTAGGATACTGCATTTTTTTTGTAAATTTAGACAACTAGCTATAAATTTACACTACCATGTTCGAGGCTTTTTCAACCATCTTGTCTTTTGTATTGTTTTTGTCCGTTTTTACTGGCGCCACACTTCTGATTTATTCTTCCGAAGCAAAGCGTCCAAACAGATTGCTTGCAATTTTTTATTTCCTGATTGCCTATCAGTCTTTTATAACCATCCTTATAACAACAAGAACCATCCTGGACTATCCTCATTTTTACAGGACGGGCTACATTTCCTTACTTGTCTCCACACCATTGGCTTATCTTTTTATAGAGTCCGTGCTAACCGGAAAAAACATCGATAAGGCCGATTTTTTGCATTTCATACCTGCCCTGGTATACATAATAGATTATCTGCCTTTGTTTCTTCTGGATGCTGCAGAAAAGCAAACATGGCTTAGTGATACCGAAAACTACAACAATACCCTGATTATGTTCAGCGAGAGCGTACTGTTTCCTCAGGGGTTCTATACGGCCCTTAACTACATACAGTCACTGACCTACTGGATACTGCAATGCATACTTATCTACCGCTTTATCTCTAAGAACAATATCGATGCAAAAAAAAATATCTGGCTACGCTGGTTGACACTCTTCATGATTGCAGAGGCCTTTACCTTTATACCACCTTTTGCCCTTCTCACTAAAGGCGATGAATTTAATCCTATACTGCTTTTCCTTTACATCGGAGGCGGAACCGGGCTGACTTCCATAATGATATTCCTGTTTCCGAAAATACTCTATGGCGTGGAAAATTTATCCCTTGATGAACTTAAGTTAATACCCGTGCCGGAATACAAGGCCCGAGGGACTCTTGAAACAGTTGAACCAGAAAACAAAGGTGTTTATCTAAGCGAGGAACGACTCGCAGAAATAGAGCGACTTATTGACAGTCATTTTTTTTCATCAGAAAAACCTTTTTTACGGCCACACTATACTCTTAATGAAATTTCAAGGGACCTTGGTATCCCTACTCAGTACCTTTCAATGATGTTCAACAGTAAAAAAAATGTCAAGTATAATGACTATATTAACGCTCTCAGGGTACAGCACACGCTTGATCTTATTGGGCGCGATATGCATAGGTCTCATACCCTGGAAGGTATAGCAAAACTTAGCGGTTTCAGCAATCGTAACACCTTTACAACCGCCTTCAAGAAGTTCACCGGTCAAAGGCCTAAGGAATATCTTAAGGACCTGCAGGCATATGATAAATAACTACCGTCAATATATTAATTCACGATTGGCTGTAAAATGTTGGTCTACCTGTTTTAAGAGTTAAAAATACTTCAAATCAGCCCCCTGCCACAGCTGCTGTACATTCGCTGACTGTCACAGGGGAAAGATTACAAAATTGGTTGTCTAAATAACTATATTATCTTCCCGTACCATTTCTTAATTTTTCTTCTATCCCACTCAGATTAAATGACCCGGGAACCTGACTCGGGGGGTAGTCAACCAGAGTCCGTAAAAACTTTGCAGCCATAGTCTGAATTGGAACAACTATAAATGCACGATCCAATATCCAGTCATTATATGTATTGGAGTTGTGTTGTGCTTTTTCAAAAGGATCTCTTCTCAGGTTAAATAAAATCGGAGCTCTTAACTCTACAAAAGGTTCCTGCCAGACTCCCAGTTCCTTCCCTCTGTTCTCCAGAAAAACCACTTTCCAGTCGCCGTACCTGGCAGCAACTACCTGACCTTCATCATTTATGTACCAAAATTCACTTCTGGGCGATACTTTCGACTTACCCGATAAATAATCTAACAGATTGTAGCCGTCAATATAATTCCTGTAGGTGCTGCCGTTAAGGGTTGCTCCTTTTAGCAATCTATCCTTTATGGTCATATCCCCGGCCGCAGCAGCAAAAGTAGGTAGCCAGTCTTCATGCGCTACAATGCCGTTTAAAGTGATGCCTTCAGGAAAATGACCTGCCCACTTTATAAAAGTAGGAACCCTGTAGGCACCTTCCCAATTTGAGTTCTTCTCTCCCCGGAATGGTGTGGTTGCGGCATCGGGCCATGAATTATAATGCGGCCCGTTATCTGTCGAATACATAACAATTGTATTATCGGCAATGCCCAGTTCATCAAGAACTTTTAACAGCTCACCGACATGCATATCGTGCTCTACCATACCATCGCTGTATTCATCCTGACCTGAGATTCCTCGATGCTCAGTCTTTACATGGGTTCGAAAATGCATTCTGGTGCCGTTCCACCAGCAAAAAAAGGGTTCACCTGCCTTATGTTTAGCTTTTATAAAGGCAATGGCTCTCGCTACTGTTTCATCATCAATTGTTTCCATTCTTTTTTTATCAAGAGGACCAGTGTCTTTTACCGTCTGTCCTCCCCTTCCGTCAGCCTTACAGTCAAGCACTCCCCTAGGACCAAATTGTTCTAAAAAAGTTTTACCATTTTCCAACTTCAAATCTCTTGGATAATCCATATTTTCCGGCTCTTCAGAGGCATTTAGATGATAGAGACAGCCATAGAATTCATCAAATCCATGCATGGTAGGCAAATGCTCATCCAGGTCTCCCTGATGATTCTTGCCGAACTGCCCGGTCGCATAACCGTTGCTTTTCAACACTGTGGCCATGGTTACATCTGCCTTTTGCCAGCCTTGTTTAGCCCCGGGCATACCTACTTTGGTCATACCTGAACGAACTGGCACAGCTCCGCTTATAAATGCTGCCCTTCCCGCAGTACAGCTCTGTTGCCCGTAATAATCGGTAAAGGAAATACCTTCCCTGGCTATTCTGTCTATATTGGGCGTTTGGTAGCCCATCATTCCCCTACTGTTATGACTGATATTCCAGGTTCCGATATCATCACCCCAGATGACAAGAATGTTAGGCTTCGAGGTCTTCTGCCCTTGAGCAAACAGTCCGCTACTCAAACAAAACAGAGCACCCAAAAATGAGATAAAATGTATAGTAATAGTTTTCTTCATGGTAGTAAATTTAATTGGTTACACAATGAAATATAGAGAAGTAAATTTCTTAAAAACAGCAGAGAATAATAATAAATCAATGGCAACATCTGCAAAAATTGAATAATTTTTGCAGGGAATTTCGTAAAAGGTAGGGAGAATCAGCCTTTGAAAACAAAAATGTCCGGATTAGAAAGAAGTGGATATAATTTAAATCCAAATTACAAAGTGATATCGCACTCGGTTATAAAATCCAAAGAAATTAGTAAATAAAAATCTAGCAGCCATCATAGACTTTCTCAATCCCTATATACATTCAGAGAGCCTGAGCATTAAAATCTTTCAGTGTACCTATTTTTTGTTGGGAATCTTAGTAATAATCGGTTTCTTCTCCAGAATTTCGGCAATCCTACTGTTAATCCTGCAGGTTTCACTTATAAAATCAAGTTATCTTTTTTCATATGGTGTGGATTTTTTCACAAGTATGTCACTCATGTATATTGCTTTAATGCCGTCAGATGATTATTTTTCCCTTCGCGGCTATCTTTGGCGCATCAAGGAAAAATCGGACCTTACACCATTCAGAAGGGCATTCCAGATTCATATCTGTATCGCCTATTTTGTTTCAGGTTTTGAGAAAATTATAGGATATAACTGGCGTAATGGTGAATCCGTATGGAAAGCTATTCATCTTATCGGATTTACAAATGATTTTAAAATTAATCTTGACTTTTTGGGTAATCATCCCTGGATATTTGTAGCGGCCGGATGGTTCACTATTATTGTAGAATTGTTTTATCCCTTATTTATTAACATACACAAAACAAGGACTGTTTGGCTATACCTTACAATTGCCCTACATTTGGGGATAGCACTTATGCTCAATCTTTATTTTTTCTCTGCTGTAATGATTACCTGGAACATTACAAATTACTATTTCGAGGACAAAAAAGGCAGTCTGCAGACCGTATAATATTATTTCTCCAACCTCTCTAATAACGGCCTGTAAATTTTTTGTTTACAGGTTTTTTTATTCCCCTTCCCTTTATTGAAAGAATTTTCGCCTTTTCACGATAGGCATTCACGATCTGATAGTTATTCAATCATAGCCTGGCTTCTGGATTTAAGAAAGCAAAGTGATAAGAACAGGTAGTTGAAGTTGTTCACTATTATATTTCTATCGCTACCGGAGCGTATAATGGCCGGGGAACTTATTATAAACATACTGTCTTTTTCTTTTTCCATAACGCCGCCAAGCCCCCGGGGCCTTTTTCATTAGCCACCTTAAATCAAATAGTATGGTACTCTGCTTAGGGCGAAGTGGGTTTTGCTACCGCAAAACCGCATTTTCCGGCTCATGGACAACCGACGTAATAGGCCTACTAAGATCGGACTTACACAGAACCCTTCTTTAATGAGGAGCAGACAGCCACTATTACAGGTTTTACTGCCATCAGTAGTACTGCCCATGAAACTTACTTACGAGGTTACAGCCAAACATTTCCAATGCGAAAACGGCCAAAAAGGGCAGCTAAGCTAGCAGGCGGCGGTTGCTCCGTGCGCATAATGGCTCCGGCTGCCGCGCGGGCCACCCTTCGGGACTTATAGCACGCCGCGCCCTTACCGCCCGCTTTGGGCTGGCTTTCTTTTTTTCCGTTTTTTCTTTTGGAAAATGTATGCGGGATTGGGGAAAGCAGATAGAACATTTTGTCAAACTTAAAATCTTTCGATTATGGAAATTACAGGACGACTGACAGCGGATGCCCAGGTGCGTACGCTGTCCGACAACAGGCAGGTAGTGAACTTCTCGGTGGCGGTTAGTGACAGCTACAAAGCGCGCAGCGGGGAACGTATCACACAGACCGAATTCTTTGACTGTTCCTACTGGATAGCCACAGGCATAGCGCAGTACCTCACCAAAGGGACGATTGTAGAACTCTCGGGGCGTGTAAGTGCACGGGCTTGGGTGGACAGCGAAGGCAACGCTAAGGCGGGGCTGAACTTCCACACCTCCAAAATTACCCTGCACGGTGGCGGGGTAGCCACAGATAAAGCGCAGCCTGTAAACCAGACCGCAGCAAGCGAAGCACCCGTGTACGAAGCCGAAGTAGTACCCAATGGTACAGCCTCTGACGATGACCTCCCGTTTTAAAACCGTTTAACCTTTAATTTTTAACATTATGGCACATAATATAAATTTCAATGAAGCAACAGGGCAACATGCCTTTATGAGTGTAAAGCAGCCCACATGGCACGGGCTTGGGCAGATAGTGGAAAACTACCCGACAAGCCGTGAAGCGATAACCTTTGCAGGCTTGGACTATGATGTTACCAAAGCCCCGATTTTCGCAAGGGATGCAGGCAGTTACGAGACGTACCCCGTACCCGACCAGTTCGCCACCATGCGCACCGATACCAAAGCCGTGTTTGGCGTGGTGGGCAAAGACTACCAAATCGTACAAAATGCGGATGCGTTCGCCTTTTTCGATGCCATTGTAGACGGTGGCGAGGGCACACTGTACGAAACCGCAGGCGCACTCGGCAACGGTGAACGCATTTTTATTACCGCTAAACTGCCCGGTTATATCCGTGTGGGCAACGGGGATGATGTAACACAAAAGTATATTTTCCTGACCACCTCCCACGATGGCAGCGGAAGCATTACCGCAGCCTTTACGCCTGTGCGTATTGTGTGCCAAACTGCGCTTCGCACCGCTACCAATGTAGTACGTATACGTCATACCGCAGGGGCTAGGGAACGCCTGGAGCAGGCCCACAGGGTCATGGGATTGGCGGACAACCTGAGCCTTCAGCTTGAGGAGATCTTTAACCAGTGGGCTAAAGTGCGTATGGAAGATAACGAGGTTAAGAAACTGATACAGCTCGCACTATGCCCCAACAGGGAAACCTTTGACCTTTTGAAAAAAGGGGCGCAAGATGAACTCTCGAGCGTCTTTAAAAACAGCTGTGAAGCCGCCTTTGAATATGCCATGGCAGACGGGGCGCAGCAACTCGAGACCACCAAAGGCACGGTGTTCGGGGCGTACAATGCCGTGACGGGCTACTACCAAAACGTGCGCCCGTTCAAGACCGACGAGGACAAAATGAAATCCCTGTACCTCGGGGGTACGGGACAGACCCGCGCACAGAAAGCCTTTGACCTTTGCGCCGATTTTGTACAAGGCGGGGCGGCTGCCCTGCTGATGAACTGATGTATAACGGTAGCCCCGCCCTGCGGGGCTGCCACAAAACCTACTCTTATGAAACCACTGCAAAGCATGAACAATATGGACAAGGGTAAACTCCTTGCTGCCCTGTTCCCGGACAGGGTACAGGCATACTCGAGGGCATTACCGCCACCCACCGCCACCTGAGCGATAACGAACTGCCCCTTCGCGGTGCATGGGATAATCCTACCCTGACCTTTGATTTTTGGCTCACGCAGGCGGAAGCCGCCGCCGATACGGTACGCAGGCATAAAAAGGCATTTTTTTATTATATAACCGATAAAATTAATTCAACAATGTAAACCCTAATACGTCGCGTATCTGGCTCATCTCAAAACGATAGACTGAGAAAGTTAGCACAACCACTACTTTAATCTTTTATAAAATATAATTAGAAAAATAAAGTATAAACTACAAAATGCAAAAGGAACTAAAACTATTATAAAAATGAGCGAGATATATTGCTTTGTTAAATTTCAGTAGCCATTAGTATGTATCAAAGAAAATAAGATTTACGCTCATAAATATAAAAGGGCACGGAAATTTAAAACTCCCATGCCCTTTTTGTTGTATAACGGTTAAAAAACCGGACAGAAATAGTATTTATTAATTTAACCCAACATAAAGAATAAAGTATTTATTTTATCATGTGTGTGTATTTTTCTTTGTTGTGTTAAATAGCGGACTGCCTTTTATTCATTTTTTGCTATGATCATGAAAAAATTTAAGCTTTTAAAACTCCCAATGACAGCCCGCATTGAACAAACTACTAATCTTCTCTATTTATATAGACCCATCCGGTTTTATTTTCTCCATTACTAAGTTCAATAGCATAATAGTAAGTTCCGGTAGGTAATTCATTACCGTCTTTATCCTGTCCGTACCATTCTTTATTATATACACCCTGACTATAAACTTCCTTACCGTAACGGTTAAAGATGCCTATTTTTGTTACACCAAATCCTGTTAGATCGAAGTTATCGTTCATGGTATCACCATTTGGTGAAATACCGCGAGGAATCATGCACGCAACATTATCTACAGTAACTTCAAGTGATGAAGAACACATATCACCTGCTATAGGTGTTACAGTAACTACATAATCTCCCGGTTCTGTAGCCGTAGCTGTTAATCCGGTAGCGATGATAGCACCATTAGCATCAGTCCAATCAATATTCACGGTATCTTCGGTATAATTAACATCAAGGGCTACTTCCATTAAATAAAGTCCTCCCTCACATCCCTGGTTAACACTTAGTAGCGGAGTGGAAGTAATTGTAATATCAAAACTGCTTTCACTTGAACATTCCGTATCAGGAACCTGTGCAAAGATGTAAACAGTCTGACTTTCAGACAACTCATTTCCTGCTACTAACATATCTCCTGTAGCGTCAGGTCCTGTATAGTAATTATTGTTTTCACTTAATGCAGGAAGTATATAAACATCACATCCTGTAACATCTTCCATAATATCTGCTACCGGTATGGCAATAACCGATACCTCTATAGCCGTGCGCGGACTCTCACATTCGTTTACGTTTGACTGACTTACATAATAAGTAATTGTACCTGCAACAGATGTATCAGGTGTTGGAGCCTCAGCCAGGGCCACTCCGTCTTCCAAATCATACCAGTTAATGGTATATCCTTCCAGTATTTCTGCTGTAAGAGCTATAGCATCTGCACCTTCACAGTATATAACATCACTAACAACAGGTGTAGGAATATCAATCCCGGAATAAGTCACAACCAGTGTGCTGTTACAAAATGGTGTTGACCATTCATAGTAATAGTCACCCGGAATAGTAAAGCCCGTAATTGTGGTAATATTGCTATCAGGATCCTCAATTACTGTTTCAGAAGGATTGTTATCATAAGCTATCCATGTACCACCTCCAATAGCTTCTATATTGGCTACAGGACCTGAACAGTCTATTTCAAGCGGGCTTGGAGTAACAATACCAGTATTGGCATTAAATGTAATGGCATCAAGGAAGTTACCTATGGTTGAACCTCCAACACTGCTTACAGATTCAAAAATGAAACGCGTTACATCCTGATTGGCAGGAACCGTATAAGTACCTGTATTATAACTCCATGCGGTTGTGCCTGTAGAAACAGGATCGCCCACAGGAAGGTATGGTCCTCCCGGAGGTCCGGCTAAAAGCTGGCAGGTGTCTGTTCCCTGACGACCGCGGTGAGCAAAACCATACTCAAAAACAGTTCCCGGTGGTGCAACATAATCCTGATATACACCAGATACTAAATTGGCATTAAGTTCAATAAACTGGTTTCCGCTATAAGCAGGTACACCATTAAAGCCATTGCCCCAATACTCAATCATACCATCTGATGCGGTTGTTCTCCAACCCGGTACAGCATTTTGATGGAACATAGCCCATCCTCCCAAATCAAACACCGGTTCTTCAAAATCAGAGTTAATAGTAGTTACCAAACATTGTGAAGCTCCGTTTCCGTTGGTATCAGGAGTAGTAATGCATAAATCACTTACATGTAGAGAAGAGTTTGGAGTAGTAGAGTTAAGAGAAACCCTTATTTTATAAGTGCTGCCTACAGTAAGTCCAAGTGCATTAATAGCATTGTTCTCACTACAGTATAACGGTGTGCCCAGAGCAGCACCACAAGCATCTTCATAAAGGGAAAGTACATAAGGCTGAGCTGCCGTACCACCTACTTCAAAATTACTTAAGGTTATTATATGAGTTGGTGCTTCGGCAACAAAATCATACCATACATCTCCCCCGTTTACTCCTGTACAAACCGCTTCTGCAGACGGAGTCGCACCCATAAATGATACTTCGGTAAAGTCTACACAATCATTAGTCATATTCACAGGAACTGTTACAGCTCCGTCACACTCATCATTCTCAATAGTTGTGGTAACATCAAACGGACCGGACCATGTACTGTATCCATCAGTATCTCCACAATTTGCCCTTACATAAAACACATAAGTTGTTGCTGAATCAAGGTTTTCTGCCGTATATGGATTTTCCGAAGTTTCCTCTCCTGCTTCTGTTGGTATTGGCGAGCCTGAAGGAAGTACCCATACTTCCCATGCATCTGCATCTCCCGTCTCATCCCAGCCAAATGTAGCTGTGGCCGAAGTAGCCCCTACTAACTCAATGTTTTGAGGTTTAGGACATACAGGTTCATCACATGAAACGGTACCAGCAATTACTACAGTTCCCTGAGCTCCTAAACCGGCAGGTTTAGAATATATATCCTCATACTGACTATAAATAATCAGTCCTTTATCTACTGTATTAGAACCTGAGGTGTTCCAGTATACCTCTATATCAACATCCGGACAAAGCGGAATATCAATCGTTGCTGATGAGCCAGAAGTGAAAGTAGAACCTATTACCTGTATCTCTACTCCTCCCTGAGAAACCACCATTGTGTTACCCTGCCAGCCGTTTCCTGCTTCACTGGTCATCTCAAAAGTGAATATACACTGATCTTCCGGTTCACAAACATTAGTGTGACTGCTTGTAGGACCTGCCCAATTAGTGACAGAATCGTCCGCACATATATATCTTACATAAAAATCATAGTTTGTAGAAGGATCCAGACCTTCAACAGTAACCGATGTTTCGGTAGTTTCGGTACCTTCATCAGTCGCTGTAGGTGCCGGAGATCCTGCTGTTACATAAAAGTATTCATAAGTACCGGGAACGTCATTCCAGGTCAAATCAACACTGGTTGTAGTCTCATTAGATACAGTAATATCTGTAGGTGTTAAACACAGTGGTTCGTCACAATCTACCGTTCCTGTGTATAGTAATGTATTTTGAGAACCTGTACCAGAAGGTTTTGTATAAAAGTTCTGATTGAATCCGTTTTGAGCAAACAGTCCAACTTCTGCAGCCCAGTTACCACCAGAATTCCAGAAAATCTCAATAGGCATATCATTACATACCTGTACCGTTACCTCAAAAGGTCCTGCATTGTTAAATCCTGGGCCTAAAACTGCTACTTCAACATTATTTTGAAGTATACTTATTGTATTACCGTTCCAGCCATCACCAAAACTATCTGTCAGGATAAAAGTGTAGGTACATTGATCAGCCACATCACATATTGACGTGCTAAATAAATAAGGCCCTGCCCAGGCGCTAAAAGTACCGTCTCCACAATCTGCCCTTACATAATATTCATAGTTTGTTGCCGAAGCTAAAGGCGTACCATCAAACTCTTCGGTAACATTATAATCTGTATTAACTGCAGTTGTTGTACCCGCTCCTGCAGGTATACCTGTACCTTCTTCCTGTACTACTACTTCCCATGAAGCAGATCCGTTTGCGTTCCATGTAAGATCGGCATTATCCAAACCTACATTTGAAGCAGAAAGGTTTGTTGGCGGAGGGCAGTTTACCTGCTGTATTGTTAAACTATAGGCTGCCGATTGTGATAACCAGCTTGAAATAACAATATAATAAGTAGTACCTGCGGTTACTGAAAAAGTTGGTATTGACACAGGAGTTGCCGAGAAATCAGACCCACCTCCATCAATACAGGCAACACCTATATCTGCACAATCATCATAAATAAAAAGCCCTACATAAGTACCTACATCCTCAAGGTCTATGCTTATAACCCCATCTGCCGGGGCCGTATAAGAATATACCACATCATCTCCGTTTAAATAACTTAGTGTAGCACCACAGGTAGCACCCGGAACGCCATTATAATCATCCCCATAGTTTGAGGTATTGTCTGTTACTGCAAAAGGCAGCGTAGCTATTTCAAGGGGAGCCGCACAGGTATCCCCTAAACCTACCGTACTGAAAAAGAAGGGACCTGCCCATCCACTCTCATTTACTCCTGCTTCACAAACTGTTTTTACATAAAATTTATAATCTGTATTTTCTATAAGCGTTGTTGGGTTATACTCAGCTGTTCCGGTAACAGTTACACCGGTACCTGTTGGAGCATCGGTTACAGGTAAAACTTCTATTTGCCACTCTCCTGCTACACCTCCGTCCCAGGATAAATCTGCTGTTTCCGTACCAATATTAGCAGCAGCCAATGCTGTTGGAGCCAGACATTCTTCCACTACCGAAACATTGTCTACAAGCCAACGATCGGCATCATCACCTTCCATAACAAATGCTATATATACATTTGTACCCGCTGTAAAACCCGATAGGGATACCAATACTTCATTATAAAGCTGCTGAATCGGGTTTATTTCCAATTCAGTCCATTCTTCTACCTGAGTATAGGCGGCTAGATTTGACGGATCGGCATCTGTAGATACCATTATTCTATACAAGCCTCCTGTATCACCATTTATGGTTAATCTTGAAAAAAAACGTAGCTGTGCATTAACAGGTAATGATACCAATGGCGTAACTAACCAGTCTTGTGCAGGTACAGTTCCGCTTACATTCTCTCTGTCAATAAAAGCAGCATAGTCTCCCTCGTGTGGGGGAAATATTGTATTGCCTAATGTAGTTCTCTTCCATGACTGTACAGGCCCTATACCATTGTTGTAAATAGTCCAGCCTGTAGGTGGCCAGACAGTAATGTCCTCAAACCCTTCCTGAGCCAGCTGGGCATATCCTCTTATGGCCAGTAAAAGAATGAAAAACATTAATATTTTTCTTGCTATCTTTTTCATACGATTTTATTGTTTGTAGTTAATTATGTGCATAGCGTTTCTTTTTCCTAAAGAAATAAAATCACTGTGCAGCCCCTCAGGCAGAATATCCTGAAGGGAAACTGACACAGCTATAGTTTAGTTAAGATTAGTTCTTTAGTATTTTTGAAGTAGCCAGAGTATTATTTTCAAAACGCACTTTTACAACATAATATCCTGCCTGAAGATCCTGAAGGTTTATTTCGTTTGAAGTTCCAGTGTAAACTTCCTGACCCAGCATATTATATACTTTTACTTCGTTAACATTACTGTTAGCATTTATGTATAAAACTGAAGATACAGGGTTTGGATATACAGTAAATGTTGTAGTATTAAAATCGATAGTACCTAATGCTTCAATAGTAACAACCACTTCCAGTTCGCCATAAACCTCAGCATTGTCTGCAGAAGTAGCTCTTACCGTAGCTGTACCACTAGCCAAAGCTGTTACAAGTCCGTTTTCATCTACATAAACAAAATCAGTACCTTCCTCTACGCTCCAAGTAACATCTGTAACTGTAGCGTCTTCCGGAGTAATTACCGCTAAAAGCTGTAATGTCCCGTTTTCTTCTGTAATAGTAGGTTCGGCATCATTTTCAACAACAACTTCAATAGCTGTAACATCAATATTCTGGTTAGAAACTGTTATTTCAATTTCATCATATACTGTATCATCCGAAGAAAGTGTAGCCCTAACTACTACTGTACCGTCTGCAATAGCAGTTACTAATCCGTTTTCATCAACAAAAGCATATTCAGTTCCCTGTTCTACCGTCCAAAGTACAGTTTCTTCTTCCGGAGTAACAGTCGCTATTAACTGAAGCGTACCCTCATTTTCTGTAATTTCAGGAAGTGCATCATCCTGAGTGGTAACAACTACTGATGTCTCTACAACATCAGACTGTGTTTCACAAATACTTATAGCGATTACGGCAGTTGTTGTAGCATCATTAGAAGAAGTTGCTTTTGTAAATGTAACAGAGCTTATAAGCTTATTATAATTCTCTTCGTTAAGTGTAAATTCAGTTTGGAAAAGCTGAGTTTGCGTAAGTCCGCTAAAGCTGTTTAACGGAGCCCAAGCTGCTGTAGTAATAACAGATATTCTACCTAAGCTTCCCATTGCAACCGTACTGGCATCAGGACTTGTAGACCACCAGTCTGTAGCGTTTTGACCTGCAAAAGTTTGTGAAGAGCCATCAGCAAAATTAACCTGAACATCCACACTGTTAGCACCTTCTGCACTTACCCATGCAACATAAACCCTCTCAGCTTTTTTCTGTTCGGTAAGTTCAAGGGTACCTGTATTACTTGTAGTATTTCTTAGTACAAGTCCGTTATTTTCAGAATAAGATGTTAACTGGTAGGTTAAACCTTCAGTTGCACTACTTGATACCATCCCATTGTTTGGAAGCCCTCCTCCGTAAGCAGCGGCACTTGCCCCTGAACTATGAGGGTTCGTAGGAACAAAATCCTGAGCGTAAAAGGCATTAGCACCGTCTATAGGATGTGTTGTTTTATCGTTTGCATCACCTCCTGTACCTTCGGCCACCACATCGTGATTAAAGCCTGTTAATGATAGCGGGGTAAACACACACTCGGCCGAAGCAGGAGCTTCTGTAGCTGTTATATTCACTGCTAATATTGACATACGAATCTCACTAGCCCATTCAGCAGTACTATCGCCATTAAAAGTAAAAGTAATGCCGGTAACTGTTTTTTCCTGGTTCTCTTCGTCTATTGCTAAAGTAATTTCATATAGTCTTGGGTTTGAAGCATCACCTTCAAGGTTGTTGTTGCTTGTATTTATCCTTCCAATACCCTGAATAGCAGAACCTGTACCATTATACCAGTCGTTTACCATAAGGCTTGCTGTCTGACTGGTCTCATCACTAAAGTTTACCGTAGCCGTAAAAGGTAATGTTTGCATGCCTCCGCCTGCACATCCGGCAAGAAAATATAAATCGGTTACATTTTGAGCCGAAAACGCCAGTGTACCTGTATTTGTTCCTGTACCTACATAATCCGGTGTAAGGAAAAGTGCATTATTACCTGAATAATCTGCAAGCTGGAAAGTAACATCAGTAGTAACCGCACTAGTAATCTCACCGTTAGCAGGTAATCCGTAAGTTGGGAAAGAAGCTCCTGAGGTTGCCTGAAAATCTAACGATACCAGTGCACGTGTATTGGTTTGGTCAAAACTCATTGTGGTACTTTGAGATGCATTACCTACACCATTTGCAATAATATCGTGGTTAAAACCCGAAGTAATGGTAACAGCTGCATTATATGTAGCGGCAGCCTCACCTACCACTAGAGTATAGTCATGATAGTTACCGTTACCTTCCCTAACAAAAGTAGCACATGCCTGACCTTCTGTAATAGGAGGATTCTCCGGATTATCACCCCAAATACCTACTACTCTCATACGGTAGGTACCAGGTTCTGTATCTGTCGGAATATCAAAAGTAGATGTTACGGTTTCAACTGTAGTAAGCCAGTCCGGATGACCCGCAAACAGCATTTCGTTAGCGTCATTAAAATCACCATCCAGATTAAAATCTGCATAGATAGCAAAAGACATATAGTTGCCTATAGTAATAGAAAAATCTACAGTCTCACCCGGAGCATGTGTAGTACTTAATGAAAGATAATCGGAAACGGAACAGGCTGCACCTGTTACATCGTTATTAATGTCTCCTATTACTACATTTCTAAGCCTGTAATTATCACAGGTTAATCCTGCTGTTGATGTAAACTGAGGTGTACAGTATTCCTGAGCAGTGGCCTGCCCTGCAACAAGTAAAAATATTCCCAGCAAAGAAGGGGCATAGTTTTTTCTTATGAATTTTGAAGCCATACTTTTGGTATATATGGCAACTCTTTTTGTGAAGTTGGTTTTCATAATGATTGGGTATTTTGGTTATAGTTTGGTGCAAAATTAAAACTATTTAGACTAAATAAAAATAATATTTACGCCGTCTAAACTATTTTAACAGATGTTAATTCTTAACTATCTTTTGTACAGCAGTTTGGTTGTTAGTAAACTGTATTTTTACAATGTAGATACCGCTTTGAAGGCTTGAAAGGTCAAGGATTGGCTCACTAGATTCAAAAACGGTTTGTCCGGTTACAGATGCTACAATCACTTTGTCAACATCAGTATCCTGTACATTTATATTAAGAATGTTATTTACCGGGTTTGGTGTTAAGCTGAAGTCCAGTGAATTAAAATCATTTGTATCTAAAGTAACGCTGAATCCCTGAAGATAAACTGACATAGGGAATTCACCCTGATCTCCGTTAAATACAGCATCCGGTACATCTATTTTAAAAGAGTGCTCTCCAGCTGATAAGTCACCTAATTCTATAACACGAATAGGGATTTTATCTCCGGGGCACCAGTTACTGAAAGATGCCCACTGTGAAGCTGTCATCGGGCTTGAGCCGTAAATACCGTTTGGCTGAGTATTATATTCCCTAAAAGGTTCACAAGACAATCCTCCCGGTTTATAACTGAATATTTCCTCATCATCAAGATAAATATAATGCCATCTCCTGATATACTCCTCACCTCCTGAATTAGCACCGTGATTAGAAGTTATAAGGAAAAACTTTGCATTAGGTAAGTCTTCCTCTAATGTAAAATTGATAGTTCTTACCGTTTCTCCCAATACATCTGTTCCGTCAAGAGTATAGTCTCTTAAAAGGTATTTGAAAGATAATGGTAAAAAGAAATTATTGCTGTACTCAAATGTGCTGTCTACATCGGTAACAAACTCAAGTGTACCATAAAACACATCACTCCTTCCTGCACAGCCACTCACCTGCTGATTAGCTGCATAAGGAACCCCAAACAACTCAAGTTCAATCCATATATCATAATCGGCAAGAATAACGGGATCCTGAAACAGTAATGCTACATTATCCATATCAAACGTATAAGGTACCTCATCAGGCTGAATGTTCTTATTCATAAAAGGAGTAATATATCGTGCTATCTCAACACGCTCTACCTCCCCATAATTATAAGACTCCTGTCCTTTAGGAACCAATGCAATATTAGCATTACCTATCCTGTCATAATTATCACATGCAGCCTTAATGGTAATATTCATGGTTAGTTTATTCCCAAAAAGAGCTAATTCTTCATCAGTAAGTTTGCGTGTAAAACAGGAATTGCTTAAACGAAATACTCCTGCGGGAACCGGTTCATCTACCGTTTCGGCATACCCGTCATAAAAGAGTACCTCATCAAACACAGTAATAGTTTGCTGTGCATTCATTTTTGCTGTACAGTTTAAAAGTAAACTGACAATCAAAAATTTCATGGCATTTTTGAGGTTTTCAAAAAAAGTAATTTTACTCATAGTTAAAATAAAGTTTAAAAAATTGTTAATGGTGTAAACCTCACATTTTTTTAATCTTAACTATATAACTATTGTCTCAAATGTCGTAACTATTGTCTCAAACTATCTTTTTTTTGGATATATTCCGTTGGGGTTAAGGAATATACCTCTTTGAAGCTTTTAGAGAAGTATGACGGACTACCAAATCCTGTTTTATAGGCAACTTCAGATATTGTGTAGTTTTCATGAAGCAGGGAAACCGCTTTTTTAAGACGATATATCTTTACAATTTCGGTTGTACTCATATTGGTAAGAGATTTTATTTTGCGGTGCAAACTACTCCTGCTAATATTAAGTGCCGATGCCAGTTCATCCATACTAAAAGTCTCATCATCGAGTCTTGTATCTATAACAGCATACATTTTATTTAGAAAAGGATCTTCTGTAACAGATACATTCTGTTCAACCTCATCCGGTAACAGTTTTAATTTCCTATATATAAATTTCCTCTGTTTCTTTAAAAGCTCAAGTCTGTTTTCAATGCGTAGTAAAAGTTCCGTAACATTAAATGGCTTGGTCAAATAATCGTCTGCACCGTAAGACAATCCTTCCAGCTTACTACCCATATCCACTTTTGCCGTAAGCATTATAACAGGAATGTGGTCTGTATTAATATCCGATTTTAAATGCTTACACATTTCAAAACCATCCATACCTTCCATAAGTACATCGCTCAAAATCAAATCAGGCATAATACTAAGCGCCAACTCTAATCCTTCTTTTCCATTTTGGGCGCGATAAATAGTATAATAAGGGTTAAGGCTACCTTCAATAAAATTGGCAAGTTCTCTATTGTCCTCTACTAAAAGGATAAGCGGTTTACTGTCAGAAAGACCGGAATCATCATCCTTTTCATTGACCTGAACTTGGGGAGGATTATTATCGATGGTTTCAACCGCCTTTCTGTACGGAAGCAGAACCGTAAAAGTAGTACCATGATTATTTTTGGTGTTATCACTCTTTACATCTATAGTCCCTCCTTCTAAGTCGATTAATTCTTTTACCAATGATAGTCCTATACCGGTACCTACCTCTTTACTTTTTCCATCTATGTGATAAAACCTCTTAAAAATATTAGATTGTTCATCATGGGGAATACCTCTTCCTGTATCCTGAACCTCCAGAACAATTCCTTTCTCAGATTCTGAAAACCTGACAAAAACCTTTCCTCCTAAATAACTATACTTTAAGGCATTTGACAAAAGATTATAAAGGATTCGTTCTAATATATCGGGTGCAAAAAAGTACTCAGCAGTTTCAGGCCCTTCAAAAATAATTTCATTGTTTTTTGTTGAGGCTTCTTCACTAAACATTACTATCACCTGTTTAACAGCAGCAACTACATCACCCCAAAGCTTATAAGGTTTTAAAGCTCCTGCTTCCAGCTTTGCTATGTCTAATAACTGATTGGTAAGATTTAAAAGGCTACCTGCATTTTTACTTATGATGGATAATAAATGGCCCTGCTGTTCTTTACTATCCAGTGTTTTTAATTGTTCTGCAGGCCCCATAATTAAAGTGATGGGTGTTCTTAATTCATGTGTTATGTTGGAAAAGAAACGGCTTTTAACCTCGTCCATTTCCCTTAATTGCTGCGCTTCCTTCTGCTTTAGTAAAATCTCATTCTTAATAAGCCCCTGCTGAATGCTGTAATTAATAAATAATATACTTACTATTATAGCAGCAATAATATAAAGCGTAAACGCCCACCATGTTTTCCACCAAGGCGGAGAAATCTTAATCTCTATAGTTTTAATTATAGTACTCCACTTTCCTGTTGAATTGGTAGCATTTACTTCAAACTGATAATTTCCCGGCGGGACTTTTGTATAAATGGCTTCCCTTTTGTTTCCTGCTAAAATCCAGTCATTATCATATCCTTTTAACCTGTATCTGTAAAGTATATCCTGCGGTTGATTAAATTCCATAGCCGCATATTCTATTTGCAGGGTATTTTGATCGTAAGGCAGCCTAATAAGCTTAATAGTATTTTCAGCTTCTGAACTTCCTCCTTTAAACAATTCATTATTGATCTTTATACATGTAATAACAGTATTTGGGTTAAAGTTATCATCATCTATAGAAACAGGGTCAAACAATACTCCGCTATTCACTCCTCCAAAAGCAATTTTACCATCAGGAAATGAAAACTGGTGGTATCTGTTAAACTCATAACAGGGAAGCCCGTGAGCTTCTGTAAACGTCCTTACCTTATAGGTTTGAGAGTGAAAACGGCAAAGCCCTTTATTAGTACCTAACCATAAATAGCCTTCCTTATCCATTAAAATGGAATAAATCATATTGTCCGGCAAACCTTCATCTACTGAATATAACGTCGTTTCAAAATTATACCTGTCAAAACGTAATAGTCCCTGAGTAGAAGCTATCCAAAAAATATTCTTACATTTCTTGTCTGGTACTATACCGTATAATTTATTTACCGGTAATGTTTTAGCAGCATCCTTTGCAATATGCTCTAGCTTTCCGTTTTTTAAATCGATACATAGTAAACCATTATATTCAGATGTTATCCAAATCTTATTGTCATCGGCTAAAATTCCGCTCGGATTAACTTTAAAACCCAACGCTTCTTTTACCTTGTTACTGTTAAATATTTTTTCCCAAGCAGATTGTCCTTCATCATACCTGTAAATTGTATTATCCTGATCAATAACTATAAGCTTATTGTCTTCTGATAATGAGATACCTTTTATAGGAACAAATTCCTTATATGATACCGCGGGCAATTCCGGAAGCTTCTTTATTTTTTTATACGAATCATCAAAATAGGCTACGGTCCTGTTCATGGCAACCCAAGTAATTCCTCTCTCAGTATCATGTAAAGAACGGAGATAGTATGAAGGGGATAAAAGGCCTCTGTCTGTAGCACTGATATTAAAAAAGTTATATACCGAAATCCCTAATTCCTTTTCAAAAAGGTCTACCGCAAAATCCTTTTTATATCTAAATACTTCAAAATTGTCTTTAATATCAATTTGATACACACCGTCTGTATTAGCTCCAAGCCATATAAGACCGGCTCCGTCTACAAGCAATGCCTGTGTATCCCTCTCGTTATTTATATTAATATCAGTCTTTTTTTCAATCCCCTGCTTGTCATCATAACTGTAAATTGTTTTGTTTACCTGAAAATATACTTTTCCATCAGGGGCAGTTGCCAATAACTTACCATTAAAATGGGCTTCTTCCGGGAAATCCGCTTTTCTGTATGTTTTGGCCGAAGGATTAAAAAAATATAAATGGTTTTTATCCATCCAAATCAGTTCCCCATTCTTTCTTTCTGTTAGCAAAGGAATCTCTTCACCAAAATCAAAATTATTATCATAACTGGTTTTATAAGGAACTTCAAAAAGTTCAAACTTTTTTTGTTGAGCACTAAACCTGTTTAGACCTTTTGTGGTCAATACCCATATATTTTTTTTACTGTCTTCCATTACTGTTAGTACGGTAGAACCGTTAAACTTATATAAAGACGGTTTTATATATTCCTGTCCTTTTTTGGGCAGGATAAAGTTATATACTGTTTCGTCCTTGCTTATAAACCAAAAAGAACAGTCAGATGCTACCTGCCATCCCCTCCTGTATACAACCAGATTATTTTGGTTAAGAAAATCGTTTGTAATAATATGGTTTACCTTATGGCTCGCCATATTAAATACATCTATAGAGCCACTATCATAGCGTAACCATAAATTATTATGCCTGTCTTTTATAGACTGTGTTATAAAATTTGATGAAATGGATGTTATATCGTCGGGTCTGTTTTGAAAGATCTTAAACTGATGCCCGTCATATCTTGTTAGCCCATTATGAGTACTAACCCAAATAAAGCCGTCATTATCTTCAACTATACCTGAAACAAATGATTGAGGTAAACCATCCCTAACTGACAGATGTTTTATATTTTGCGCAAAATTCACAAATGGAAGCAGTGTAAAGCATAACAGTATTATTTTTTTTACAAACATTATTTAAAAAAAAGTCAGTATTGGTATATTTATCACTAAGACTTCTGCAATATAGTTAAATTATTGTTAAAAAACATATATACTTTTTGCTTTAGGAAATACTGTCTACGTTTTTAGATCTTTGATAAAAAATCATATAATTTTAAAAGTAATTGACAATAAATCTGTATTACTATTACAATTAATTTATCATTAGCATTTCATCGATAAAACCAGTCGTATTGCTCTAATTAGTAACGTATAATACAGTATGCTGTTAACATTTTAGGTAAGCAGCTGATTTTTTAAACTCTCCTTTTTTATCTAAAATTAACGTTAATTGTCCATACCCATCCATAATGCCCCTTGGATAGTCCGATTCTTTCGCATAAGCTATATCCCTGTTAACATAATCAGATGCTCTTACTAAATCTCCCTTTGAAGCATAAATAATTGAATAATTCAGTAAAATCCTCTCCTTTAATCTGTTGTTATCCCCTTTTTCCGCTATATTCAGTGCTTCATTAAGCACTACTGAAGCTTTCTAATAGTTTTTTAGATTTGTTTCAATATTACTTATATTGATCATACAACTTGCCATGCTGACAGAATCTTTAATTTTTTCAAAATTCTTTAAAGCACGTTCCTGATATTCCAAAGCTTTTGAGTAATCTTCGGTTATCATATATATGTTACCTACATTGGCATAATAAAGCCCTTTACCCCTTACATTTCCTCTTTGATTATATATAGAATAGGTTTTATCAAAATAATTAATGGAATTTTGTAAGTCTCCGGTTTCAAAATAAAAAATCCCCCATCTCATTATAAAGAGCACTGAGGTTTTCAATATCATTTTTTTGCTCAAAATAGTTTTGGGCTTTTAAATAAACTGTAGCTGCATTTGAATATTCATTTTTTTGCACGTAATATTTTCGCAGTACTATATACAACTGATTAACCAGTTGTTTCTCATCAAGCTTTTTAGCATAGATTAAAATTGTTCCTCTATTGTACTTCAAATTTTATACAGCCATAAACGCTATATTGCTAATTTCTGCATCGGCAATTAAATTGTAAAAAATATTTTTATAATTTTACCTTCATTAATAGCATCCTTTGCTCAATTTGGTGCAAATTCGTGGCAACACACTTTTGAAGATAAGAAATATCAATAAATAAAAGGTTTTCGAACACAGGTTCGATTCCGGCGATTCCACAAAAAAGGGACAACTCTTTAAAATTTAGAGTTGTCTCTTTTTTATTTCACCCGGAATTTTAAAATGAAAATAATTTATTGTTAATTAACAATATTAATCCTCATAAGGGAGAATTCTCTTTAATACTGTTTAAACTGATTTTATAAATCTTACCCTGAAAACCTTTACCAGAATTAAGTAGTCAACCGGAGTATTTATAAAATAAATATTATTACATTTAAATCGACCTGGTTTATTACTTATGTTTAACTATTTAATCTTAATACCTGTCAATATTTTTAAGAAGATATTGATAACAGCTAATACTTGTATAAAAACTGTATCAACTATAGGTTTATCTATAATCATTAGCCTTTGCTTTTCTTTATTGCTTATTTCCTGCAACAATTCAAATTCCGTAAATATCGGAAAGGAAAAAAATGATTCAACACAAAACAGTAAAGAATATAAAGCATCCTCCGAAAAAATAAGTCAGGAGTATACTCTTGAGGAACTGGACAATTCTGCAGGATTATCAAACAGTTCTGTCAACTGCGTTTTTCAGGACTCTCAAAATCTTATATGGATAGGCACCTGGGATGGCCTGAACCGTTATGAAGGAAACTCATTTAAGACTTACAGGCCTGAACCGGGTAATGAAAACTCAATAAGTAATCAGGTTATATTAAAAATTGCTGAAGATAAGCAGGAGAAAATATGGATACTTACCATGCACGGAATAAATTGTTATGATAAAAAAACAGATATATTTTCTCATTATTACTTTTCTGCAAACACCAGCACTCCCCTCTCCGAATCCCATTTTAATTTAGCACTTAATCCTGATAAAGAAGTATTCTGTTCAGTAAAAGACTGGGGGTTAGGATATTTTGACGGTAAAATTTTTCAACATCTAAATATCCCAACCTTAAAAGGAAAAACAATACTTAGGCTAGAGTTTTTAAACAATGAAAAACTATTAGCATTAACCGAAGATAATGACCTGTATACTATTGATATAAAAAAATCGGGCCAGAACAAAACAATATCTAACTCTTTAAAAATCAATTCTGGTGTTAGAACATTTAATACATTACCTAATAACAGTATTTGTATTGTTTCTATCAGCGGAGCAACTACAATAGTAAAAGCATCAGGTGATAAAATTCCCGTAAGTAAAGAAATAGAAAATATTATAGGGCATACTGACAAAGAAATTATATTCTCCGAAAAATCAGAATATCTTGTAACTGATTTTTCCGGCAACAAAAAAAATACTAAATGGGTAGCACTCTTATCCAAATATAAGATTACTTCAATTACTAATGGGACAGAAGGCTTATTGTGGATAGGAACCGATGGAGACGGAATCCTGAAAATAGCATTAAAGGAAAAATCATTTAATAATATTTCTAAAGCATATATACCTGAGATAGATGGCGGAATAGTAAGAACTTTTCTTAAATCTGAAGATAAATCTATCTGGATAGGTACAAAAGGTAAAGGGCTTTTTCATATTCAAAGCGACCTGTACCCTATTACTAAAACACCTTTATCCTACACTTACTTTAATGAAAATAACAGCATGATAAACAATGCTGTTTATGCTATTTCTAAAGCCAAGGACAACCTTATACTTATAGGGACTGATGATAATGGAATAAGCGTTTATGATGAAAAAGAATCTAAAGTGGTATATTGGAAAGATATCGCAGGTAGCGACAAATGTGGCTATTTTAAATCAGTATATGCCATATACCAGGATTTGAATAACAATATCTGGCTGGGTACTAACGGCTACGGCATGATTAAGCTAAAAATGGAACGTGACGGCAAAAAACTTAAAATTACTGATCACAAAAAATATATTGCCAGCAATGCACAACCTAATACTTTAAGCAGCAATATTATATTTTCTATTGTTCCAAAAGATGATAACAAACTATGGATAGGAACGCGTTTGGGCGGACTTAATCTTTTTGACAAAACAACCGAAAGCTTTACTTCATTTAAGAATAATCCTAATGACAATAAAGGCCTGTCAAGCAATGACATTTTATGTTTAGCTGTTGATGCAAAAAAAACTTTATGGATTGGAACCAGCTACGGGCTTAATAGGTTAGACAGCTTAACTAATAGCAACAAAGCATTTTTTACACACTATACTGTAAACAAAGGACTTCCCAACAACACAGTGCACGGTATTATACCTGATGAAAATTCAAGCCTGTGGATAAGCACAAACTTTGGCCTGTCAAATTTTAATATAAGTGAGGACAAGTTTACCAATTATGTGAAAAATGACGGATTACAGAATAATGAATTTGCAGACGGGGCCTTTTATCGTGATAGTGAATCAGGTTATATATTTATGGGCGGTATAAAAGGCTTTAATTATTTCCTTCCTAAAAACATTACCCAATCTGCCGATTTACCTGATTTGTTTATAGATAAAATAAGCGGTCATAACCAGTCTGTTCCTTATTATCAGGGATTATTAGTATCTTCTGATACCAATACACCTCCTTCTATAACCTTAAAACACAATCAAAACTTTTTTGATATACATCTTACAGCACTTACTTATATAAACAATGAAAAATGCAGGTATGCATACCAATTGGAAGGATTTGATAAGGGATGGAATACCATTGATAACCGAAAATTAATTTCGTTTACAAACGTTCCCCCTGGCAATTATTCTCTTTGGATGAAGTGGTCTAACAGCGATGGAGTTTGGACAGAGCCTGTACATACCATAAATATAAAAGTAAAGCCGGTGTGGTGGCAGTCTAACACAGCGTTGATTATATATTTTGTCCTTGCTCTTTGCTTTATTCTTTTTGTCAGAAGTTATTATTTAAAGAGACAGTCTTTAAAACAAAACATTCTTTTCAGGCAAAAAGAAGAAGAATTACATGAAAACAGATTAACATTTTTCACCAACATTGCTCATGAGTTTTTAACACCTCTTACACTTATTAGTGGTCCTGCTCAAAAACTATCGGAAACAAATAATCTTGATGACCGTAACAAAAAGTTTGTTAACATGATTAAGCGAAATGCTTCGAGGCTTTCTTTTCTTACGCAACAACTTTTAGAATTCAGAAAAGCTGAACACGACCATCTCGATGTAAAAGTAAAAGAATTTGACCTGGTAAATATTATGGAGCAAATTGCTGAACTGTTTGATGACTGGGCTATTGATAAAAATATTGACTATACGCTAAACATTCCACATACTCTGCAAGGATGGTTTGATAAAGAAAAGATTGAAAAGATTGTTTTTAACCTACTTTCAAATGCATTTAAGTATACCCCTGCTAATGGTAAAATAAATCTTGAATGCATTATAGAAGATCATGATAAAAAGTTAAAAATAGTGGTCACTAATAATGGTAAGGGCATTCCTAAAGAAAAGCTGGAATCAATATTTGATCGTTTCTTCCTGTCAGATCCAAATCAGGTATCTGATACCGAAATGTTCAGGACAGGCATAGGACTCGCCTATGTAAAAAGGCTAGTAAGCGTATTGAGAGGTGAAATTACAGTATTCAGTATACCGGATGAGAATACTGTATTTACCGTTATAATTCCTTGTGAAAAAGAGTTTTTCAGGGAAACAGAAATAGATTTGGGTATTACCCCTTCTCTTATTTCTCAACAGCTTAAGGATATTCTTGAGGAAACATTACCTGAACAGGAAAACATTCCTGAAAAAATTATTGCTATCGACAAGGCAGAAAACCATAAAAAGAGAATTCTTATTGCCGAAGATGAAAAAGAAATTCATACCTATCTTAAAGATCTTTTAGGCAGTAAGTATGAACTCATCTTTGCCCTTAATGGTAATGAAGCACTGCAAATTATGGAAACCGAAACACCTGATATCATTATTAGTGATGTTATGATGCCTGTTATGGATGGTGTTGAGTTTTGCCGTACAGTTAAAACAGATGTAAGAACCTGCCATATACCTTTTATAATGCTTACAGCAAAAAGCTCTGTAGAACACCGGATTGAGGGTCTTGAAAGTGGTGCAAACTCTTATATACCAAAACCATTTTATCCTGATCATCTATTGGTAAGGATACAAAAGCTTTTAGAAGAAAAAGAACTTATTCTAAAGCATTTTGCTCAGGATACACTTGTAGACAACCTGCCTGAAATACCTATTAATAATGATGAAAAAACATTTATAAAGACAGTAATAGACCTGATACGTGAAAAAATAGATAATGAAAAGCTCGACAGTGCTTTTATTGAAAAGGAAATGGGTATCAGCAATTCACAACTATACAGAAAGACAAAAGAAATTTTTAATCTGTCACCGGGTGATCTGATAAGGACCATACGACTAAAATATGCTGCAGAGCTTCTCCGCAAAAATATATTAACGGTATCAGAAGTGTGTTATAAATCGGGCTTTAATAATCGTTCTTATTTCTACAGGGAGTTTAAAAAGATATATAAAACTACTCCTAAAAAGTATCAGCTGCAATTTAAAAACAAGGCTGCGGCATTTTAGAATAGTTTAAAAATCAACATTTTACAGATAGTGTACACTTTTGAAGAAATAGTGTACACTATTTTTTATGTCTCATAATTACATTTACAACGTTTTCGTAACCCAAAAAAAATCAATATCATAATTTAACTAACCTAAAATTACGAACATGGAAAAAAATTTACTAATTATTAACATTTTACATTTTTCATATGAGTAGGAAAATTATTTACAATTTGCTCCTTATGTGGGCAATGTTATCAGGTAGTGTAATTTTTGCACAAACTGTTCAGGGTACTGTTTCAGATAAAACAGGTCCTTTACCATCTGTCAATGTATTAATAAAAGGTACATCTGTAACTACATCAACTAATATGGATGGTGAGTATGTTTTAATGGATGTTCCGGCAGATGCAGTATTAGTATTTAGTTTTGTAGGCTATGCCACACAGGAGATTGCTAATGACGGAAGCGGAATCATTAATGTGGTAATGCAGGAAGATACAGTAAACCTAAATGAAGTAGTAGTAACCGGTTATGTGGGACAAAAGAAAAACTCCATATCCGGCGCTGTTGCTCAGGTAGACATGGATAACCTTTCCAAAACCAGGATACCTGATGTAGCACAGGCATTACAGGGGCAGGTTGCCGGTGTATTTGTTGCTGCAAATACGGGCGCTCCCGGAGACGGAATAAAATTAAGAATACGAGGAGAAGGCACACTGGGTAATAATGATGTACTGTATGTAGTAGACGGTGTACCTACACGTGATATATCTTTCCTTAATCAGGGAGATGTAAAGTCTATGACAGTTTTAAAAGATGCAGCTTCGGCAGCCATATATGGTTCCAGGGCAGCAGGTGGTGTGGTAGTAATTACCACGAAGCAGGGAGCAAAAGGCATATCGAGTTTTGATGTGGATGTCTTTACAGGAATCCACAATGCTACAAACTTACCTGATCTTTTAAATGCCGACCAATATCTTACCGTAAAAGATAGAGCTTGGCACAATACAATAGGTAATGATCCTTCAGCAGAAAGCCCATATGCTTTTGACCAAAGAACAAGAACAGATTTAGCTGATACAGACTGGCTTGATGAATTATTTACTACCGGTGTATCAAACAATCTTCAACTTTCTGCCAGCGGTGCTTCTGATAAGGTTAGATACCTGATTTCGGGAGGATACTATGGAATAAACGGTATAGTTACCGAAAATAATGATACTTACAGAAGGGTAAACCTGAGAACGAATATTAATGCAGACATTACAGACAGGTTTACTGTAGGTGCTAATGTACAGCTTAGCTTTCAGTCTCAGGATAAACTCTCTTCAAGCGGAGATGCGCCGGGAGTTATACGCCATGCTTTAATAAGACCTCCTGTATTATCTGTATATAAAGACGTAAACGACCCTACATACTCAGTAAGAGATCCTTATACAGATCTTCCTTTTTATACGGGGCCTAACGACGGATGGAGTAAGATATACGAATATTCATCAAACCCTCTTGCTATTGTACATTTTACTGATGATAAGAGAAATACATACCAAACATTTGGAAATGTATTTGCCGAATATGCTCTTTTAGGAGACAAATCATTAAAATTCAGGAGTAACCTTGGAGCGGATATCAGATTCTCTCACAATAAAAACTTTGCTGAAAATTATGGAGACCCTAACATAGCAGACCCTAGTAATGTTTACTACGGATTAGGCAGAAATAACAGGCCAAACAGCCTAAATGAAAACAGAGGTCAGGATGTAACCTTTACATGGTCTAACACTCTTAATTATGTAAAAACACTTAACGAAGTTCACAGCCTTAATATTCTGGCAGGTTCAGAGTTTATTAAGAATAAGATTGATGCAATAGGCGGAAGCAGGTCAAATTATGACAATACTACCGATCCTTTCCGCTATCTTGATTATGGTGGGTTGGGCAGCGATAATACTCCTTACCCATACAGTTCAGGTTCTGCCAGTCAATGGAGTCTGTTGTCTTTCTTCGGTTCAGGAACCTATGGTTACGACAACAAATACTTTGCTACAGCTACACTAAGGGCAGATGCTTCCTCAAGATTCGGACCTAACAACAAATGGGGATACTTCCCTTCATTCTCTGCTAACTGGATTATATCCAAAGAAGAGTTTATGCAAAACATCAGCTGGTTATCTTACACAAAACTAAGAGCAAGCTGGGGCCAGGCAGGTAATCAGGAAATACCTAATAATGCTTATGAAACACTGGTTTCAACCACAGGAGGTGTTGTAAATATTGTACGTTACGGTAACCCTGATTTAAAATGGGAAACCACTACACAAACTAACGTAGGTATAGATTTCGGTTTCTTAAATGACAAACTATCTTTCTCGGTAGATTATTTTAATAAAACTACAGATGACATACTATTAAGCGTAGGGCTACCGGCGGTATCAGTAGGTGTTATAGGCAGAACCTATGTAAATGCGGGACAAGTAGAAAATAAAGGTTTTGAATTTTCACTTGGCTACAAAAACAACGATAATGAGTTTAAATATGGTATCAATGCAAATTTAGCCACACTTGATAATGATGTTACTAAGCTGCAACAGTATGTACAAAACATTCAGGACGATGTCACCCATACAAGAACTCAGGTAGGACAGCCGATAAGCTCATACTATGGTTACGTTTTTGACGGTATATACCAAAATCAGGCTGAAGTTGATTCTTACCTGTATTCTAATGCTAATGGTGCACAACCGGGAGACATGAAATTTAGAGACCTTAATAACGATGGACAAATAAATGCCGATGACCGTACATTTATAGGAAACCCTATACCTAAGGTAACATACGGTCTTGCATTTAATGCTTCGTACAAAAACTTTGATTTTTCATTCCTTTTCCAGGGAGTTAAGGATGTAGACAGGTATAACGACATGATACAGATATTGGATTACGATAGCCGTCCGTTCAACTCAACTACCGATGTTTTAAACAGCTGGAATGGTGAAGGAACAAGTAACACTACTCCTCGCCTAACCTTTAATAATAACGGAGGCGGATTTGTATCAAGCAAATTTGTAGAAGATGCTTCTTACTTAAGGCTTAAGAATATTGAAATAGGCTATACCCTAAACAATACTATTAAAGGAATTTCTAATCTGAGACTTTATGTTTCAGGACAAAACTTACTAACCTTTACTGATTACAAAGGGCTGGATCCGGAATCTACTTCACTGATAGATAAAGGTACTTATCCGCAATCAACAGCGGTTATTTTTGGAGCAAGGGTAAAACTTTAGAAAAAAAAGAATCATGAAAAATTATATAAAAATAGGACTATTTATAAGTATCATCTCACTTACTGCCTGTGACGACGAACTTACTCAGGACCCAATAGGTCTCACTACCCAGGAACAGGCAAACACCACTCCTACTATAGCTACTATAGAAACAGCAGTAAAGTCTTCTTACGACCTGCTTTCTAACAGGCTTAATATTTTAGGAGAATGGGATTGGGCAGGAGGACTTGTGTTCCAAAACGACTATATTCTTCAGGACATCGCATCTGATGACATGAAAAAGAAATGGGTTACAGACGGAGACCAACCCTGGATAGATGATATTGACAATTTTACTTTTACCTCAACTAACGGAGGGCCTAACGGACTTTGGAAGTACAATTACGAAGGTATTAAAAGGCTGAACATTGCTATAGAACTACTTACAAACCCTGATATAGAATCTATTACAGGCATTACAACAGCCAGAAAAAATCAATTGTTAGGTGAAGCTTATTTCCTTAGATCTTACTATTACTTTTCGCTGGTAAGTAATTTTGGTGATGTTCCGTTAATTTTAAGGCCGGTAAAAACGTATCAGGAAGCGTTTGAAGTTGCTGTAAGGGTAGACAAAAATGAGGTTTGGGATAACATAAAAGCTGAGCTTGTTTTATCGAAAGATTTACTTCCTAACGCTAAATACTCTTCTGACACCGAAAAATGGAGGGTTCCTAAAGGTGCGGCGATAGCATTACTTGCCAAAGCTCAATTATACACGCAAAACTGGGCTGAAGTTCCGGCATTGGTAGACCAGCTGCCAGCATTAGGATACAGCCTTAACGCAAACTATTTTGACAGTTTTACCAGTGAATATGATGACAATGAGGTTATATTTTCATTTGATCATCAAACTAACGCAACACCAAGAAGAGGTAACGGTATCTGTGCTCCGCTTGGCTGGGGGTTCTTTGCTCCATCTGAAGATTTTTTAAACGCTTTTGAACCGAACGATCCTCGAAAACTTTACACCGTAGATGTTGACAACCAAAATGTAAACAAGATGCTGGGAAGCCTTGACGGAACCAATAAAGGAAACGATGATGCACCTAACAACAAAGTTTACATACGTTATGCAGATGCCTTGCTTTGGAAAGCAGAAGCGCTTAATGAAACAGGAGATCATGCAGGTGCTATAGCTATTATTAATCAGATTAGGGAAAGAGCCAGAACCACTGTAGATGCAAACGGTGAGGTTCCTCCTGCCGGCACATTGCCTGACAGGCCCGCCTCTACCGATATGGCAACCGTAAAAAACTGGCTTATTTCTGAAAGACGTGTTGAACTTGGTTTTGAAAACCAAAGAATGCTGGACCTTAAGCGTTGGGGGATTGCACAGGAAGTAATGCAGGCTCATGGTAAGAATTTCCAGCCAAGACACACGCTTTATCCTATTCCGCAATCAGAAATAGATGCCTCAGCAGGAACTTTAACACAAAACGAGGGTTATTAAAATACTTGTTGGGTTAGTACTCGGGAGCTGCCCATACAGCCCCGGGTTAACCCAATTAATTACCACAATAATTATAAAATGAAAGACATAGCAAAACGTTTTGCACAAAACCCATTATTATCTCCCACAGATTTAACTCCCAGCACTGAAGGTCTGGAAATTACCTGCCTTCTTAATCCTGGTGCCTTTAAGTTTCAGGAAAAAACCTGGCTTATTGTGAGAGTAGCCGAAAGGCCTAAACAAAAAGAGGGTATTATCTCCTTCCCTATCCTTACTGAAACAGGAGATATAACAATCATAGAAATAGAAAAAAACGACCCGGAACTTATTGCAACAGATGCAAGGGTTATCAACTATAAGGGAACAGATTACCTTACTACACTATCTCACCTGAGGTTAGTATGCAGTGATGACGGTATAAATTTTTACGAACCGGAAGATTACCCTAAACTGGTAGGCGAAGGTATATTAGAAACTTTTGGTATAGAGGACTGCAGGGTAGCACAGATTGAAGGGAAATATTATCTTACGTTTACTTCTGTTTCCGATAATGGTGTGGGTGTAGGTTTAAGAACTACCGAAAACTGGAAAAACTTTGAAAAACACGGAATGATATTTCCTGCCCATAATAAGGACTGTGCCATTTTTGAAGAAAAAATAAACGGACTTTATTACGCCCTTCACAGGCCAAGCAGCGTAGATATAGGCGGTAATTATATATGGATTGCCTCATCACCAGACAGTATTCACTGGGGAAATCATAAATGCATAGCCAAAACCCGTAAAGAACAATGGGATAGCAAACGCATAGGTGCAGGAGCTACCCCTATAAAAACTGAAAAGGGCTGGCTGGAAATTTATCATGGGGCAAACGATAAACATCAATATTGCCTAGGTGCATTATTACTGGATTTCAATGCCCCTTCAAAAGTACTTGCCCGAACGGAAGACCCAATAATGATTCCGACTGCCAGTTATGAACTGACCGGCTTTTTTGGAAATGTTGTATTTACTAATGGCCATATATTAAAAGATGATAATGATACCGTAACGGTTTATTATGGCGCATCTGATGAGTTTGTATGTGCAGCAGATTTTTCTATTAAAGAAATTCTTTCACTTTTAAAATATAACTAATGCTTAAAAAACTTATAACAGAGGTTAATCATTTTAAAAGACAATCGCATAATTTCCGCATACTGGTGCTTACCAACTTGGTCTACGCCCTTGTATTGCCGGTTATAGACATATTTGTGGCAGCTTACATAATGAGAAATTCTAACGATACCTCAAAGGTTGTAATATATCAGCTGGCCATATACACAGGCATCCCTATAACATTTCTTATTAATGGTTTTTTATTAAAACACGTTAATATTAAAAAACTCTATTCTATAGGAATGATGTTAAGTGGTGTCTCCATGATAATTATGATGTCACTTAAAACACTTAATCTTATGGGTATTGGAGTGGCAGGTATTACTATGGGGTTATCTTTTGGATTATATTGGTCTAATCGCGATTATCTTGCTGTATCTACCACAAATGATAACAACCGGAACTATTACTATGGTCTGGAAACATTTTTTTATACCATTATTGCAATTGTAGTACCGGCAGCTATCGGCTGGTTTATACAATCTAAAAACGGAGAAGAAGAAAAACATGGTGCTTATGTTATAATCACCGCAATTGTATTTGTAATTACTATGGCCGCATCTATGGTTTGTTACAGGGGCAGATTTGAAAACCCTATTCAAAAAAAATATATCTTCTTTAAATTTCATCCGTTATGGTATAAACTGCTTTCACTGGCAATGTTTAAAGGTTTGGCGCAGGGATTTTTGGTCACGGCACCGGCTATGCTTATATTCAAGATTCTTGGTGAAGAAGGTGCTCTTGGAAATGCACTTTCCATAGGTGCTGTACTTGCCGCAATAATCATTTACTTTATAGGACGATTCTCTAAACCGGCAGACAGGATTAAAATTTTCGCAGTAGGGCTTATATTGTTTGCTTTGGGGGCATGCCTTAATGGCGCTGTCTTTAACGAGACCGGGGTTATTATTTTCCTTCTTTTACTGCTTATAGCAAAACCTTTAATGGATTTAGCCTATTTCCCTATTCAACTAAGGGTTATAGATATTGTTTCCAAAATAGAAAAAAGAGGAGAGTTTGTGTATATACTTAACCATGAAGCAGGTCTATATGCAGGAAGATTACTGGGAGCTGCTACATTCCTGGTTTTATATTACACATTATCAGAAGATTTTGCTTTAAGATATGCTATAGGAATAATTGCACTTTTACAATTATGTTCGATATTTATTGGTAAAAAAATAATTGCACAGGGTGATAAAATAGCTCCGGAAAAAGAAGAAGGAGCTGTTGATACACCTAAAATATTGGAAGAAACAGCCTCAAATTTAGTTTAAGCCTTAATACACCTACAAATGAATACATTTTTCAAAACCTTAGTACCATGTCTATTATTATCTGCCTGTGCTGTACAGCCACGAGTTGAACAAAAGCCTATAGAGAGGGTTAATAAAATGGCTGATATGCCGCACCCCTTCGAAATAATTGACTATAACAAGATGGCACATGATTTTAATACTGTTGTATTTGATTTTGATGCAACAGGAGAATTTTGGCCATTAGTATGGATAGACAAATCTCATAAAAACTATCCACAGGATGTGGTAGGACTATATACTGCAATAGGTGACGTTAGGCAGGGGCCTGATAATAACGAAGGTATGTTTCATGAGGCACTGGCAAACATGGGAGCCACACTTGGCGCTACCCTGGTGGGCATTGATAAAACCAACGACAGGGGAATTGATTATGTAGCAATGCTGAAAAATTACTTTAACAGCGAAACAGGATGGGATATAATGATGAATAACACCTGCCCGGAAGTTGCCCTTTTAGGGGGCGGCTATGGACGTGACTGGTGGTATGACGTATACCCTAACCTATTGTTCTATGCTATATATGAAAGATACCCTAATGAACCCGGGCTTGAAGAAATTGCACGAAAAATTGCCGATAAGTTTTATGAAGCCGATGTTATACTAAAAGGCGATTACAACTATTCTTATTTTGATTATGGAAAAATGGTTCCTATGAAAAATAATATTTGTATTCAGCCCGATGCAGCAGCTGGTCATGCATGGGTTCTATATGCTGCCTATAAAAATTTTGGTGATAAAAAATATCTTGACGGAGCTTTGTCTGCCCTGTCAGCTTTACAATCACAGTCTCAAAACCCTACTTATGAACTACTAATGCCTTTTGGAGCTTATCTTTCTGCAAGAATAAATGCCGAACTGGGTAAAGATTATGATGTAGACAAAATACTGGATTGGAGTTTTGACGGTACTGCCATCTGTCGCGAAGGATGGGGTGTTTTGGCAGACAAGTGGAATGGTTTTGATATTTCTGGCACAGTAGGCAGCACAGTAGATCATGGAGGCTATGGCTTTTTAATGAATACGTATGATGCTGCATGGCCTTTAGTGCCTTTGGTAAGATATGATCAGTCTTATGCAGGTGCTATTGGTAAATGGATGCTTAATGCTGCTAACGCTTCAAAATTATTTTACCCGCAATATATGCCTGATGAGCACGAAACTATTCCGCAACTGGCTAATGCCGGAAAAGGAGTTATTGCTTATGAAGGAATTATAAAACAATCTAACCTCCCTGAATACCAAGATGTAAAAGCTCCGGTTGCACAAGGTGACGGACCATTATGGGTTGCGGGTAAAAATCCTCCACAATCACAATTAAGTGTGTATGGTAGTGGCCATGTAGGCATATTTGGAAGTATCATCCAAAAAACGGATGTTGAGGGTATATTACAACTGGATTTACTGGCAACTGACTTCTTTCATGACAAAGCTTACCCTACTTATCTTTACTATAACCCTCATGAAGAAAGTAAGGCCATAACGGTAAAAACTTCTAAAGGGCAAACTATAGATTTATACAATACTGTTTCCGGGACTTTTATTGCAAAGAATGTTTCAGACTCAACTAAAATCAAAATCAGTTCTAAAGAACCTGCAATTATAGTAATGGTCCCTTCAAAAGGAGAAATTACTTACTCAGGAACAGAAATGAAAGTAAATAATGTGGTTGTTGATTATCATGTCCAGGAAAAATAATTTCAGTAAAAAAACTGAAATTAAATATCGGTTCTGTCGCATCTGTTTGTTAAAATCCAAGAAATTCGAGTACTATAACTTTATGCTGCCAGTTTACAGAATGATTTGAACATAGTTGTCCCAGGATTAATCATCTGATTCTTTCTCAACATATGTATAACTTCTATTCCACTCAATGTTCTCTTAGCTGATTCAAAACTTTTAAAGCCTAAGCTGTTTTGTATTCTCCATTTTATAAAACGATGATCTTGCTCTACAATATTATTAAGATATTTACATTGACGGATTTTAATTTTAGAGAACGAACGTTTATTATAAACCTTGATAGCCCCAGTATTGGAAACACTTTTATCTATATTGATGACTCTTGGTTTACAATTATTAGTAATCGCTTTGATTAAAAAAGATTGGGCACTCATCCTCTGCCTTTTTCTGGTCAATAGAAAATCAACTGTATTGCCTGATTTGTCAACTGCCTTGTACAGATAAAACCAAACACCTTTCACTTTAATATATGTTTCATCCATTCTCCAACTCGTCCCAACGAAAAGTTTTCTCTTTTTCATTTGCAACTCAATAAATGGTGTAAACTTATACACCCAGCGCTGAATCGTAGCATGGTCAACCTGAATGCCGCGAATCTTCATTATCTCTTCAACATCGCGGTAGCTCAGAGTAAACCTAAGCTTAAAATATACGCCCTGAAGAATTATAGATTTCGGATAGCAATGACCTTTGATATTCATGAAATAAAGATTTTAAAGACCAAAGGTAAAACATATGTGTAGATGCGACAGAACCCAAGATACACTAATTGGCAAGAAAACTTCCAGCTAAACTTGCATTAGTTTATTTACACATTGTCTACTAAACTCTTAGATGTTTCTATTATAAATATAAATATTAATAGGATTACCATCAATATCATCCCACTCCAAAATTCCTTCATCTATTAGTTTCTCCAATTCATTCCGGATATAATCAGAAGTGTAGCCAGATTTTTTAAGAGCACTGGAGGAGTTAACATATTCTGAAAAAGACCATAGTGAAAACTTAATACCAGGTTTATTAACCGGTACAATATTGTACTCACAAATGATATCATCTTTTTTTACAGTACATCCTGCTCCATGATAATGGTATTCGAACTCACCAATTTTTCCCTTTCTTGGAACTAAAGTACCTGCCTTGGAGTATGGATTAACATCTAGTCCGTATTCGGACATAAGCAACTTTTCAAATGTTTCTATAAAATCATAATAATTGTCTAATATCTTTTTCATTTTAATGCATTCCGTTTAATATTTCCATTACTTTATCGCCATATCTTTCCATTGCCTTCTCAAGACTTAGGATAGTTGCATCAATAGTTGCATTGACATTTTTAGCGGCCTGGATGCGATGATGTCCATTCAGTATAAAATGCTCTCCTTTGTGCATGAACGTTTCGATAGGCTCCGCAATCTCATGAATTCTTCCATTCTCAATCATTTTTTCAAATTTAGAAATTTTTCCCAATGATTGGGCACCTACTTCTGTACTCCTCAAAGCCAGCAAGGATTTACCTGCCAACTGAACAAAAGTTGTTTTAGCAACATTTGTATATTTTCCTATCGGAATAGCTGAGGCAATCTTCCAGCTAGCTGAAGTTCCGCTTAATGAATTTCCATACCTGTCTTCCCCCGTAATATGACCTTGAATTCCGTCCCATGCCAACGCTATCGGATTCCACTGATCAGTTTCGTAAACTATTCTGGAAATCCAGTCGCCAACACTGCCGCTACCATCACCACCGTATTTTTGTCCCGTTGATGTAAAGCCAGTATTCTGCCAACCTGAACCATAATTAGCTTTAAACCCGCTCCACCAACTACTTTGGCCAGATCCGTTTATACCGGAAAAATCAGGTGTTTTAATAGTTGTTTTGTATAAATCGGGGCCATTTCCACCTAAGCCTAAAACTAACCAACTCGAGCAGGTATTCATCAATTTACTTACCAAAAGTATGTATGCCTTGGAGAACAGCGAAAACAAAGTAATAAACCTTACAGCCGAGGTAAGGCAGGAACGCACTTTTATTACCATATCGGACACCGGAATGGGTGTTGATAAGGAAATCGAGGACAAGATATTTCTTCCCTTTTTTACCACCCGAAAAGACGGGGCAAGCATAGGTCTAACCCTTTCAAAAAACATTATAGATGCTCATGGAGGACATCTGCAATACAAAAGTAGTTCTGAAGGAAGTTCCTTTAGTATCTGCCTTGTATAATTTTAAAAGTAAATTAGCTCAAAAACTAAATAACACAAAAGCAGTTTGACCTCAAATTATTATCATTTTTTAATCTTTGCAAAAATTAGCGAAAACGATACTTAGTAAACTAACATTCTATATTTGCAGCCTAAAAAGATTCCTTTTAATAAAAGGTAAAAGATATTTTTATAATTTTACATTATCAGTAGCGTTCTTTGCTCAATTAGGTGCAAAATCGTGGCAATTCACTTTTGAAAATTAAAAACATCAATAAATATCAAGGTTTGCGAGCCTAGGTTAGATTCCCGGCGATTCCACAAAAAAGGGACAACTCTAAGCTATTAAAGAGTTGTCCTTTTTATTTTATGTAAATCTTTATTTATCAGCAACATAAGAACTAAAAATTGGTTAACTCTAGGAGTTCAACATTTTTGTTCTAAAAATTTAAAAGCGAAATTTTAGCAAAATGATTTCTTGTTTTTTAAAACTTAATCATTATTATAACTAAGTTGAGAAAATTGTTTTAACTGATAAGTCTCTTCTTTTCCTTCTCTAAAAAAAACAGTAATACTGTCTTCATATAACTGAGATTTACTTACCATTAAATCAGAAAAATCTTCAGGCAACTTTTTAAAAAGTAGCTTATCTTTCATAATATCATAGAAAAAAATATTATTGTCATCCTTGAAAACATAACCATCAATGTTAGCAGAAACATCACGTTCTGTTTCAAAATTATTTTCCTTGATTTTTCTATCCTCATCCATACTGCAAGCTATTAAAGACCTATAACTAAATCCTGAACCACGACATAACATTATACAACCCTGCCTGTATAAAAATTTAGGAATCATTCCGTTAGGAGTTTGGCAATTCATATATAAATTAAGTGTATCCACATCTGCACCCATTTTTATTGCTACTCCGTACTTATCACTATCTATCGAAATAAATTTGGCGTAGTCACCATTTTTAAAAACAGTATCTCTTGCATCAGTACAGCTTAAAAATTGTTCTTTACTTAAATTTATTTTTTCCTGAGCTTGAACTTTAACATTAGGATACTGTAATAAGGAATCTTTACAGCTTAATAACATCAATAATGCTAATAAAGCAGACATTTTACAAAAACTGCTTATTTGCTCTTTTTTAAACTTATTCATATTTTTCCATTACTTTGAAACCCCCGTTAAATAAGCGGTTTTTTAGCATTACAAACGTATTCTTTTAAAACGTCTAGGAAATAGAGTATCAATACTTTCCTCCTCCTGTTTATTTATTTTCCTGACCCAATCATTAAAATAATACTCAACTTCAATAATACTATCATTAACCATTCTTACTCTTCCAAATGGCTCATCAATCTGAGGGTTATCAATATTGTTAAAGGTCTTTCTTAGCCCTCTTTCATAGCTACAATCTTCATTTAAAGACCAGCAGAAGACTATTTCATTGTTAATAATTTTTGAGGGAAACCAGTAACTGCATGAAGGGGTAAATTCATAGACAACTTTATTCGGTTTGAAAGTTAGTAACCAGAAACTACCTTCATCAGTCCATCCGTCAAGAACAGATTCATTTTCAATACTATCAATAGATGTAATCTTATTCTCTCTTAATAGCTTTGTTATATGTAGTATAGTATCGGCAGTTACCGTTTTATCCTCTTTATCCTTTTGGCCTTTACTGCCACAACTGATAAAAAATAATGAAATAATGCTTAAAAATAATATTTTGCTTTCCATATCTACAATTTTAAACTTCCTACGGGGCTAGCCAAAGGCGAGTTACCCATTAGTTCATTAGCTCGGTTAGAATTAAATATTTGAATAGCTTGAGTTCTTGTAATACCTTGTTCTTTTCCTCCTGGTAGAGAAGTCCAAGTACCATTTAATTTAATAAAAGCACTCATAATATTACCAGAATTGATATCAGATATTACACCTGAAGCTCTTGGATTATCAGAATTTTGCCATCTGATAAGTTGTAAAACTCCTTTATCTTGATTGCCTCCTGAAAAATCCGACAAACTAAGTTTGGCTGCAACTTTATCCCATGAAGATTCAAGAAATTGGTACGCACCAGCAGCAGTGCTTGTTGTGGATGATCCGCAAATTTCTCTTTATTCGAAATCTTCCCATCTTTATTAGAATCTTTACCCTTGAAAGTTCCTACTCCAAATAGAGAATCATAACCGAGCAAGCCATTACCATGATTTTCAGCATTTCTCAAAGTTGCTAAAATGCTCTTACATTTAGTTCATCGATAGTTATATCGACCTCTTTAATTATACTTCCGGACTCCCTGTTCCATCAATTAACATTTCAGAAAAATCTTTACTATAAGAATTACTCGAAAAGGTATACATTAAATACACCTTTTTATCATCAATACCATCACTACCTATTTTCTCTCCTCTTAAATTAAATATGTCGCCATCTAACATTCCCGAAGAATCTATCCTGGATATAGGATTATTTGAACAATAATGATAAGACGATTTACCTGGTTGAGATTCTGCTAATGGATCAACCGATGTAAAGATACTCCATTTTGGGTCATAGTACCTTGCGGGGTAGTAATAGTTTCCGGTTTCCTCGTCAAACTCTTTACCGTTAAATTTAAAGGGCGAATTGTTGGAGTTGGTATGTTCCTCGACCAGTGTCTCCCCAAAAAACCAACTAAATTTTTGTTCCCTAAAATCAAGTATTCAGAACATTTTTCGCCTGTATCACATGTCTTAAATTATGATATATAACTACCCTGAATGTATCTCCTAATCTCAATTTTATAAATCTTGATATGGATATAGAAGTTTTTACCTTTGTTAAATCTGTATCGGCAGAAGTTTCCAGAAGTTTCAAAATCTGCTGCTGTTGATATATGAATTTATCTAGAACACTCTTATCCAGTGATGAATTTATTGGATTCATGGAACTGAATGTTTTCATTTTATTCAGTTTTTCTTTTGGTAACAAAATCTTAGCAAAGTAGTCTCCCAGCAAACCTGTTTTGAAATTATCTGACTTTTTATGTTTTGATTTTTCAATTCGGCTTCTGATTTCAGGGATGTAAAAATCTCCGTATCTGTTTAAATGTTCAATACATTCTAATACGCTCCAGCTGTTGTTATTCTGTTTACGGCTTAATTCATCTATTGACAACTCTTTGAATGCCTGAATTTCATTTATGTTTTTGTATGTCAGTTCTACCAGCTCCCTAATTAGATCTTCTGTTTTCATAAAATTTATTTGAATACAAATATCAATTTTAAAAAAAACTAAAACATTGATTAAAATCAAGACTTTTTCAGTCTGGAAAGTGTCTCTGGTGACATCCTTAAATAAGAAGCAATGTATTTATTAGGGATTTCCTGAAATAACTGAGGGCTCCTTTGAAAAACTCTTTTATACCTCTCTTTTGGTGAATTAATAAGTATATCTTTCTCCCTGTCTAATTGCTGCAATATAAGTTGTTGCAAAATAGCATCCCAAAGCTTAATCAAATCATTACTTTGATTTATTAAGGTAAAATAATTCTGCTTCGACAAAACTTTTAATTCCGTTTTTTTAAGAGCCTGTATATAAAAGTCTGACGGCTTCTCAGTAATGAAACTATCCAAAGCCATTATGAAATTATTTTTGTATCCAAAACGAATAATATGTTCAGTACTATTATCAATTATTGATATTTTAAGACTTCCGGAAACAATATAAAAAAGGTTTGTTTCAACAGTTCCTCCAATCTTAAGGTATTCATTTCTTTTTAGTGAAATATTTTTATCCCAAGAATTTTGCCTTTCGATTTCGCTATATAGTTTATTTACAAAATCCATCCTATTCTTTTGAAATACCAAAGAGTCATATTACAATATAAGCTTTAGCCCCAGATTAGTTGTAAACCCTATAGAGTAAATATTTACGCTTTCTATATTATTATTTTGTTTGTTTATCCTGTAATACCTGTTTAAGATATTTTGTCTGTTAAGTAAATTAGTGACAGCTCCATTTAGAGAAAAATCTGATTTACCAATTTTCCAGTTTTTAGAGAATGACAGATTTACCTGAAAATAATCATTTAGTTCCTTACTGTTTGGGTGTTTATATTCTATAACCGAATTAGCCGGATTTTCAGTATCTATACTATAACCATCCGGCTCTGTTACTACCTTACCTGTATGCCATTTACAACCTATGCCAATTTTATAGTTGTTCCATTCATACACTGTAGCAGCAGATATGGCATTACTAATAGAATAGTTATTTCTAAATTGGGGCGGAACATACCCTATAAAATTATACTCGTTATTATTATAAGTATATGAAAGCCAGTTATAAAAACGCCAAATCTTTTTTTGAAATAAAAATTCTCCTCCAAAAACAGTATAACTTCCTGTAGTATCTAAGAACTCAAATTGATTTTGAAATCCCTGACTATTACTACTGATACCTTCTGTCTTTTTATAAAAAGGCTCTATGGTTAACAGTAAATCTTTATAATTATACGTTAGCGCAACAGAACTCTGCCAACTTATTTGCAACGGAGTTTCGGTGTCATTTGCCAACACCCAACGACGCTTTTCTATACCTAAAAAATCCTGTTGCAAATCTATTATTTGAGACATTGACTGACTCTTGCGTTCGCCAAGCACTTCAATCCTGAACTTTTCATTAAGTAATTTACCAAGAGACAGTCTTGGCTCAGTAATTATTTTTCCTGTTTTGGAATAGCTGTTAACCCTTACACCTACTTTTGTGTAAATATCACTGTACTTACTTTTAAACTGTACTTCTGCTACACCACTATTAGTAACATTAACCTCTTTACTTCTTTTTGAAAATTCAGGATCATTTATCCTGTCAAGATTTATTATACTGGTTTCGTTTATCTCGTAACCTACTGCTACACCAAATTGTTGTGAACCCGAAAATGTATAGCCCACACTAAGGTCTTTTGTAAAAATCCTATTCTTCTGAAAGGTTTCCTGATAATTTTCTATAGCTTCATTTTCGGCCTCCACATCATACCATGAAAAATTTCCTTTTACAAAACTCTTATGTTTTAAATTCCAATCAGAATTAAAAGCAATAGAAGCCCCGAAGTTTTGCTGTATAAGATGTACTTCTCTTTGTGCTACAGGTGTTTTTTGTTTGATTTCCAAAAAATTATGAATCCCTATCCCATTAACTGTTAGTGTATGAAGGCTGTCTATTTGCCTGTTGTATTGTAATGAAAAATCATAAAAATAAAAATTGTCATCACTTTTAACCGGTAAGTCAGAGTTTTGTGCTACATCTGTAATAGTTGTATTTTGAAACACTCTTTCCCTGTAACTTTTATAAGTAGGTGTCTCTAAACCATCAGTATATGATCTTCTTCCTGAAACCTGTATGTCGCTTTTTGTATCGATATTCACTTTTGTAAAAAATGAAGCGCTTATCATATCGGCATTAAAGGCAGTATAAAAACCCGGAGCAAAAGGTGTAGATGAAGTTATATCGACCGTTGAGGAAACACTTTCACCATAAAAAGCTGAAGTGCCATTTTTATATATGGTTATACTTGTTGACGGTAAAGGATTAAAAGGCGATATCAGTCCGAAAAAATGTCCTGTCTGGTATATTCTTATCCCATTCCATAAAAAAAGGTTTTGATCATGAGTTCCTCCCCTTACGCTTATGTTAGATACTGTTTCATCAATACTGGCTATTCCCGGTATTTGTAACATAGTTTGAAGCACATCGGGCTCGGTAAGGCCTGGTAGCAAACCAAACTTACGGGGTTTTAGAACAAGTTCTCCAAATTCTTTTTTAGTGATACCTAATGTAAGATACCTCTCTGCAATAACCTCATTAAGTTGTAATATAATGGGGGTTAAAAATATTTTCGGACAATCGGAAACATAAAGATCTTGCGGATTAATTATTTTAGGCTCATACCCCAAATGGTTAATACTTATTAAATTAGGAGTAAGTACCGGAATAGAAAAAAAACCATTTATTCCTGAGGCTAAAGAAGTGGTGCTTCCTTCTATACTTATTTGAGCATTTTCAATTCCCTGCCCTGTTTCTTTATCCAATAAATAACCACATAAAGGTTTATCCATCCCAACATCATTAAAAACAGAATAATATTTATCGTTTACTGCTTCTATTCTGAGTCGTGTATGCTTCTCAATATATTTTAGTTTTTCGCTTAAAGATAATTTACTGTCTGGCGGGCTAATTCTATATACTATAAGCTCCTCATCAATCTTATTAAAACTGATATTATATTCCCTGCCTATAGCATCCAGTATTTCACTAAGCGGTTTCTTCCTGTCATCCTGTGCAGCACATAGGATAGGAAAAAGGAAAAGAATGAAAAACAGAAACCGTTTATTAAACAAAATTTTATGGCTTTAAGATAATAATATTGTCTTTTTTCTCTGCTTTAAGGTGATAATTAAGTTCTAATATCTTAATAACAGTCTCAATATCATCTCCCGGTAAAGTACCCGAAAATAACTGAGATGAATTTGCTTTGTTCTCAATGGATATATTATAATGTCTTTCTATTTCAGCAATAACGGCAACTAAACTTTCCTTGTGGAATACAAGTTCATTATGCAGCCATGACGGATCTGTTTTTTCCATATTCAGTACTCCGCTATAAACATCATCTTCATAATAAAGTCCCTGAGACGGCTTTAAAACTACTTCTTTTCCTTCTTTAATGACCTTTACACTACCCTCAAAACAGGTAACTTCAAGCCTCTTCCCCCTTGCTTTAACATTAAATTGCGTACCTAATACCTGTACTGTACCTAAAGATGTAATTACAGAAAACTTTTCTCCTTTTGCTACCTTAAAATAAGCCTCACCGGTTAATTCAACTTTTCTGTTGTTATCCCATGACCATTTATTATAACTCAAGGCTGAACCTGAATTTAAAACAACCTCCGAAGCATCGGGTAGGTTTAAGGCGAAGGTTTTACCACTATGGGCCTCTTCATGTGTATCCTGAACAGTAAATACAAATCCTACTCCTAGCATAATTAATATAACTGCAGCAGCAGTAAACCAGTATCTTCTATATAATGGTATTGTTTTAGTTATTGTTTTTGGCTGGCTTAAAACCTCTGTTAGTATTTCCTCTTCATTAAAATAAGGAGACTGCAGGTTGTCAAGGTTTTCTTTTATGCGAACCAAGGTAGTATAGTTGGGTAACTTTTTAAGTTCTTCCAGTTCCTCTGTATTAAGTTCGCCTGACAGCCATTTTGCCAATCGGGTATCTTCTTTCATAAAATATGCTTTATATAAATTGAGACAAAAGTGGTTATAAAAACCCTACCTGAAATTTTCAATTTTTTCACTTAGTGCCACTAAAGCACCGTGTATTCTTTTTTCTACAGCTTTAACACTAATTCCTAACATCTCAGCTATCTCTCTGTATTTTTTACCTTCTACCCTATGTAACAGTAGTGCTGTTCGTTGTGCTTCAGTAAGTTCAGAAAGTGCTTTTTCAAATTTTTTCCTGAATTCTTCCTCCTCCATTAGATAGTCTGGTGCCTGATAATCTGTTTCTTTAGCAGGATTATTTTTAGTGTAGGCCATTATCACTTTCTTATTAGCCGTATGATTTAGCGCACTGTTTTTTGCCACCGTATAAATAAATGATTTTGGATGACGGACATCTGCACAATTTTGCCATAGCTTTATAAAAGCCTCCTGAGTAATATCATCTGCCAAATCTCCGTCTCCAAACTTATAATATAGGTAGTTTCTTAAGGATCGGGCATGGGTTTTGAAAAAACCTGTAAAAAAAATTTTATCGCAAATACCTTGTTTTTCAGGCTCTTTCATAAAAAAATAAAATTAATTTTGGGGTGAAATTAATAAAATTTGTCATTGATGGTAGGGTGAAGTTAAAAAATTTTGTCTTATCTATGAAAACACTCAAAAACATGAAGAATTTATTGATTGTTGTGATATTAAGTTTAGTAAGCTTTGGTTGCGAGAAGGAAGAGTTGACCGTTTCAACTCCTCCCGAAAACAATCTTGTAACTAATTTGACCTTAAGAAATAAATTATCACGAATAACACAATATGAAACATCTGTAGATAATATTATAGATAATACTAACTGCTTTACTGTAAATTTCCCTTACACCATAACAGTAAATAATCAAACTTTAACGCTTCAGGATGAAAGCGATTATCAAACAATTAAAAACATTATTGATGAAGATGATAGTGACAACGATGTTGTAACCTTTAGTTTTCCAATTACAGTAACTTATTATGATTATTCAGTACAAACCTTTGTTAATATTCAGGAATTTAACACGGCTATAGCAGGTTGTGTTTCTTCACAGGAATTGGCCTGTATGCAGTTTAATTATCCGGTAGGAATAAAAACTTATGATAGCCAAAACCTTTTAGCCGAGACATTCAGCATAGGAAGCAAAAAAGCTTTATTTGAACTATTAAACGAGTTAGATAATTATGATGCCGTAACCTTTAATTATCCTTTATTATTTATAACTCCTAACAACGCTACTGTTATCCTTACTAACAATCAGGAACTTGATACTACCATTAATAATTTCATCTCAGACTGTAATACTGTTATCGATCCTGATCCTGATTTTAACGACATTATAACCCAAGGAAGCTGGTATGTTTCTTATTTCTTTAGGGATACAGATCAAACAGATGATTATGAAATATATGATTTTGTTTTTAATGGTGACGGAACAGTATCTGTTACTGGTGAATCCTCTCCTATTGGAGGGACATGGGTTAGCTTTAACGACGATTCAGAATTAAAAGTGGTATTTGTCTTCAGCAGCTCTAATCTTGAAGAGTTACAGGAAGACTGGACAATAACTGAAGTCACCCAAAATGTTGTAAAAATGGAACATATAAGCGGTGGCGGAGATGATATAAGAAAACTGCACTTTACGAAGAACTAATCTAAAAAGACATATTACAAAAACACTATGCAATACAGTAAAGTATTGTACAGGGGGCTTTCATGCCTAATTTAAATCAAATTATTATTAACTAAATATTTTTTATCATGAAAAAGTTATCATTTTATTTACTAACGGCAGGACTTTTATTATCGTTAAATTCCTGTACATCAGACGACAGTCCGTCATCGGTTTCAGCAGATCCTCAACCTGTTATTAATACAGCTATTTCCGGAGAATGGGTAGTAACCTATTACTTTGACGATACCGATGAAACCGCTCATTTTAATGGTTACACTTTTACTTTTAGTGCAAATAACGTTCTAACTGCTACTAATGGAACCAATACCTATACAGGATCCTGGTCGGTTACCAATGACCATTCAGGTGATGATGATGACAGCGGGCATCATGACGACAGCAATGATCTTGATTTTAATATCAGTTTCTCTTCACCTGCAAATTTTGCTGAATTAACAGATGACTGGGATATTATTTCTTATTCTGCAAATAAAATTCAGCTTATAGATATAAGTGGCGGTAATGGTGGGACTGACTATCTTACTTTCGAAAAAAATTAATCATCAAACGAACAGTTATTAAAAATCAATCAAAAATCAATCAATGAAGAATACTGTAAAACTGCTTTTTTTAGCAATATTATTAATACATGTAAAACTTACAGCACAAACTACAATGGAGCCTGCCTGGAATTATATGGCGGATGAAACAAACGGTGATTATGCCATAGATTTTTGGGTAAACCCATTAGGTGATAGTTATACTTTAGGAAATATTGGTCAGGTAGCGGGCAGTAATCACAGTGATGCCATTATGTTTGTTAAAACTGATAGTAGCGGAGAAGAAATATGGCGAAACATATTATATGCGGTAACAACAGATTGGCAATTGTTTGCAAGAAGTGTTGTAGGTGATGAGGCCGGAAACGTTTTTGTGGTTTACAATGAAAGGTATAAATACACTGAAATGACTAATAACAGGATTGTTGTAACTAAATTTTCCCCGAATGGAAACCAATTATGGTCTCAATATTATACGGAGCAACAAAACGGTCCCATTGAAGAGATAAATCATCGCTCAGCTATTTATAAAAACGGGATTCTGTATTTTACAGGTATATCAACCGATGTTGAGCCATCTGCAACCTTAGACGGACTTATTGTAAAAATAGATGGTAACAATGGAGAGTTAATATCTAAGTTGGTTTTTAACAGTCAATATAACAGGCTTGCTAATTTCTGCATCGGGGTAAATAGCCAATATGTCACTATAAAATTACAATCTTGAAATTCCTTTGCAATCTTAACACACCATAAAATCATCTTAAAATCTAATTCCTATTAAGCCGAAAGCCTTACCAATACTATCAAATCTTTGATAAAGGTGTTCTAAAATTGTCCGGGCAAGTTCACAAATGCCTTTTGCAACTTGCTAGAGGCATTTTTTGTATAAATGATAGAATAGATTCAACATTGAATAAATCGTAAATTCTTAGTTTATTAAAATAGTTATATTGATAATTCATAGTGTTCGATTTCCTGTAAAGATTATCTTTACTCAGTCTTTACTCCTACAGAAATTACTACATATAAATCAATATTTCATTAAACTCATAAAGGCCATGCTACGATATAAAATATCTTCTAACTAGGTTAAAATTGAATTTAGTAAATCGTTTTAGTAATTAATTATGTTTACATATATTTGGTACTTATATAATAAATTATCCTAATGACTAGAAATAAATATTATTGCATCTTTTTTCTGTTTTATAGTATCTTATCATTTTCTCAAAATATTCCTATTAACAAAAAATCATTAGTTGGTAATGGTATTGCTGAGTTTATACCGCAAGGTTTTGATAAGAAAAAAACACCCTCATTAATATTGCAAAGTGAACCTGTTAACAATACTAGTCTCCCTGAAAACTGGAGACTAGTACCAGAATTTACTTTAACAGCCGATAAAGTAAGTGCAAGCCTTGTATTAGAAGACAGTGTTAGTTTATATGGTGGAGGTGAAGTAACAGGACCACTATTGCGAAATGATCAATCAATTAAACTTTGGAATACAGATACCGGAGCATACAGTGTTGAAAATGGTAAAAGACTTTATCAAACACATCCTTGGGTTATGGGTGTTCGCGCCGATGGGACAGCTTTCGGTATATTGTTTGACAGCACGTGGAAAGCTGAACTTATTACAAATTCTGATAAAATAATATACAATTCAGAAGGTGCACTATTTAGGGTATATGTAATAGATCGTGATTCTCCACAAGCTGTAATGAAAGGCCTGGCAGAACTTATTGGTACAATTAAAATGCCTGCCCGATGGACATTGGGATATCATCAATGCAGATTTTCTTATGACTCAGAAGAGCGTGTAATTCAGATAGCAGACACATTCAGGCTAAAAAAAATTCCATGTGATGTAATTTGGATGGATATTGATTACATGGATGGATACAGAGTTTTTACATTCGATAAAAAAAGATTCCCTGATCCTAAAAGTCTTAATGATAAATTACACCAAAAAGGTTTCAAAGCTGTTTACATGATTGATCCCGGAGTAAAGGTAGATGAGAATTACCATATTTACCAGTCGGGCTCTAAAAACGATATATGGGTTAAAAATCCGGATGGTACCGAATACCATGGAAAAGTATGGCCCGGTGATTGTACTTTTCCCGACTTTACAACGCCTCAAACCAGATTATGGTGGGCAGATCTTTATAAAGATTTTCTTCACACAGGTATTGATGGAGTTTGGAACGACATGAATGAACCTGCAATAAATGACAACGAACTACCTGAAAATTTGCGCTTAGGAACTATGCCTTATGATACTCCCCACAGAGGAGGTGATAATTTACCTGCAGGCTCACATTTGTTGTATCATAATGCATATGGAAGATTGATGGTAGAGGCATCTTATAATGGTATTATAAATGCGAATCCTAATAAAAGGCCATTTCTACTTACCAGAGCTAATCTTTTAGGGGGACAACGCTATGCTGCAACATGGACCGGTGATAATTATGCCAGTTGGGAACACTTAAAACTATCTGTACCAATGTCTTTAACTCTGGGGCTTTCAGGACAACCTTTTAACGGTCCGGATATTGGTGGCTTTTTAGGCAATACTAGTGGTGATTTGTGGGCTAATTGGCTTGGGTTTGGAGCATTTATGCCCTTTGCCAGGGGACATGCCTGTGCTGGTACAAATAATAAAGAACCATGGGCATATGGAGAAGATATTGAAAGATCTTCAAGAATTGCATTAGAGAGACGCTATCGTATACTCCCCTACTTATATACTTTATTCTATAATTCGCACAAAACGGGATTACCTGTAATGGCTCCTGTTTTTTTTGCAGATAGTAAAGACTTAAAACTTAGGGCTGAAGAACAAGTATTTTTATTAGGTAAAGACTTATTAGTAATTCCTTCGTTTGCAAAAGATCCGGCATTACCTTCGGGTATATGGGAAGAATTTAGTTTGGTTAATGGTGATTTAGAGGATACTTATCAGGCTAAAATAAAGATTAGAGGAGGAAGTATATTACCTGTAGGCAAAATTATTCAGAATACTACCGAAAACTCTTTTGACCCTCTCACTCTTATTGTCTGTCTTGACGAGAATGGTAAGGCTTTAGGTGAACTTTATATAGATGAAGGTGATAACTGGAATTTTGAAAATGGTGAATTTAGTTTGATTGAATTCACTGCTCAGAAAAAGGGTAAAAAAGTATTTGTTGAAGTAGGTAATAAAAAAGGAAATATGAATACTGATACTATTATCCGTAATATTCATGTACAAGTTATAATGAACAATAAAGTTTATAACGGTAGTGGCACCCTAAAAGATATTATAAAAGTAAAATTATAATAAGATAAGATAAGATAAAGGCTCTGTTGTCTGTTTCATATTAAGACAACAGAGCCTTTAGTTTTTTAGTTAAGTTTAAAAGAACAAAAACTTAAATACACAACACAAACTAAAAGTATAAGTAATGCACCTTGTTGTGAACCAGAAATCTGTCCGGCTGTTCCCATTAGTGGTGGTATTATAGCCCCCCCTGCAACACCGGTTATCATAAGACCGGATATCTCATTAGTCTTATTTGGATTTATTTTTATTGCAATGGTATAAATCACTGCAAAAATACTGGAAGAGCCAAACGCAATAATACAAACAGATAACAGTATTAAAGATTGACTATTCACAATAAACAGGCTTATTAGTGCCAATAGCACTAAAAACATATTAAACTTAAAAAATGTCCTTTCAGATAATTTAGTTAATAGTAAAACACCGCAAAACGTTCCTATAGTCCTGGCCGCAAAATACCAGCTTGAGCCATAAGCGGCTTCTTCTTTTATTAGTCCTATTCGCTCCATTAATAGCTTAGGCGTTACAATGTTCATTCCTACATCAAGACCTACAATGCATAAAATACCAATAAAAGCAAGCATGATTCTGGTATCTTTTAACAGGGAAAGCGTTTCAATAAGGCCTGAAACATTATTTTCACTGCGACTCTCTTTAATTCTTGTAAAAAATAACCAAAGCATTACCATTAATGTAATTGCACTGTATATATAAAAACTCTTTTCCCAAGAGGCATATTTCAATGAAAAATAGCCTACAATTATTGGTCCTAAAAAAGATGAAATAGCTTTTATAAATTGCCCTAAAGTCACATAACTTCCTAATTTATTTGGGTTTACAACATTTGCCAGCAAAGGATTAAGGGAAACCTGTAAAAAAGTATTGCCTATTCCTAATAATACAAATGTTATGTAGCAGGTAATTTCACTAAACTGAATTAGAGGGATTAATGTAGCTGCAAAGGTTATTATAAGCCCGGTTAAAACGATTTTTTTTTGCCCATGCTTATCCATTGCAATAGCGGCAGGTATTGAAAGTATAAAAAACCATAAAAAAACCAGTGATGGCAAAAAGCCTGCCTGAGATTCGCTCCATTGAAACTGTGATTGGGCATAAGTAACCGAAATACCCACCAAGTCACAAAATCCCATTATAAAGAATCCAAATAATATTGGAAAAAGCTTAAGTGATGATAACTCTTTTTGCATCAAAAAATATTATAAAATTATTGTGACCATTTTTCAGAATGTGATTTTCCCACCTTTAATTTTAAGGTTCCTCCATTTGCTATTTGCTGTAATGGTATAGAAAGCTGGTTTAAAGGTGCGCCATTTAAATCAGCATCCTGTAGGTATATATTTTCTTTAGAATTATTAGCAACATCTATAACAAAGTTGCCCCTTTTTAATTCTTTTGGCAGTTTTATAGTCACTTTATCAAACAGAGGGCTCCCTATCTGGAATGACGGATTTACATCAGTAAGGCCTTTTACATCAAAAAGACCTATAGACGACATTACATACCAGGCACCTAATTGTCCCTGATCTTCATCCTGCCCGTAACCATACCCGTGTACACCTTCTGTTCCATAAAACTCATCACAGATAGCATGAACCCATTTTTGAGTTAGATACGGTTTGCCTGAAAAATTAAAAAGCCATGAAATATGAAGGTTAGGTTGATTACCATGATTGTATAATGCAGAAAGTCCTGCAAAAGCATCTATTGTAGTTCCCCCTCCAAAAATATTTTTTTGTGAAGATTCAAATATATTATTAAGCCTTTCGTTAAAAGTATCTTTTCCTAACGTCTGTACAAGCTCCTTTACTGCATGAGGCACGTAAAAGGTGTATTGCCAAGCATTACCTTCCTGAAAACCTCTCCAGGGTTGTAAAGGATCAAAATTATCAACAAATTTTCCCTCAGCATTTTTAGGCCTTATAAATTTAGTTTCGTTATCATATAAAAGCTTCCAGCCATTAGATAACCCCATTAGTTTGTTATAATCGTCACTTTTACCTAAAGCCTTAGCAAACTGAGCTACTGCATAGGCACTGTAAGAGTACTCCAGAGTGTGTGATGCCGAAAAGCCAGAACCATTTGCATAAGTGTTGAAGCCGACATCATCTAACTGCGGAACATAACCTAACTCTATAAACTGTTTCACATCCATTTTGCCGGCTCCTTCAATACGGTTTTGCCATCCAAGCTCATTTTTCAATGCTGCCGCATAAGCTGTTTCAATATCAAAATTCCTTATCCCTGAGTTGTAAGCAGATGCTATTGCCAAACCTGTAAAATTTGTCCCAACTCCTGATACGTATTTACTGCTTGCAATACCATCACCTAACCATCCTGCATCTTTATATACTAGCAGTTGTCCCTGTACCCAATCAGCATAATACTCAGGATATGCAAGTGCCCAAAGCTGTGTGAGGTTCCAAAAGCCACCCCATATAGCATCTGTATTATAATAATTATAAAGAGGTTTTCCTTTGGCATCAAGTGGTATTTGTCCTACTTGCCCATTATTCATAGGGTACGCCCCGTTTACATCACTACCTACTCCCCTGCCTAATAAAGCATGGTAAAGCCCTGTGTAAAACTTAATTTTATCCTTCTCGCTTTTACCTTCTACTGTAATCCTGCCAAGCTGTTCATTCCATATCTTTAGGTTTTGCTTTTTAGCCTTATCAAAACCAAGTTTTTTTGCTTCCGATTCCAGGTTGTTTCGTGCATTGTCAATTGAAGTAAGTGACAAACCTATTTTCACGGTTACAGTTTCATTTTCCTGTGTATCAAACACAAGGTAAACTCCCGCACCTTCCCCACTTGTGGTTTTTACTCCCGGTTTAATATCATTATGATTAAACACTCCAAAATCCTTAAATTTTTTATCTACCACTGCACTAAAATACATACGTACATCAGCTCCGTTCTGATATTTCTTAACATATTCAGGGGTAGTAATAACATAGCCTTCAATTCTGCCATCAGCTGTCAATGTTACCTTAGCATCTTTTACTGCACCGCTTTCACCCTGCCTGTTTCCAATGTCAAAAATAATATTAGACTGTCCTGATTTTGGGAAAGTATATCGCTGAAAACCTACGCGTTTTGTAGCTGTTAATTCTGCCTTTACATTATAATCTTTTAATAGTACCGAATAATACCCTGAAGTAGCATACTCGTCCTTCCTGTCAAATCGGGAGCGGTAACCTGCATCAGGATTTTCTAACGGACCGGGTACTGTTTGCAATTGCCCTACAGATGGTGCCACAACAATACCACCTATCTGAAACTCATGAAGGCATGCAAATCCTTCTATAGATGTATCCCTGTCATCATAACCTGTAGCTTCCCATCCTTGGGCATTACCTAAATGTGCATTAGTAGATGGGCCAAGCTTTGCCATACCAAAAGGAGCGGAAGCCGGTGTATAGAAAAACCAACGGCTGTGTGCCGTACCTATATTTGGGTCTACATAATCGGAAAGTTTTTGCCTTTTTTCCTGACCAAATACTGTTATAAAACTAATTAAAGCTATAGATATACTTAAAGTTTTATTTATCATAATTAAAATATTAATACAGGTTTATTAGTTACTGTTGCTCTCCCTTAAGAATAGCAATTCTTCCATACATCTCTACTAAACCTGCCTGTTGAAGCAACCATTTATCCCTACCCGGGTTTTGTCCGGCCCAATCTTCATAGAAAAGATCATACTCGTTACGTGCATTGTTCCATGCATAATCCGCATTTTGTATAAATACATTTACATAAGTTTGTGCTGTCTGGTCATATTGAAGCAGGTCCAAATATCCTCTAAAAAGACATACATTAAACCATGAATCATGTGCAGGGAAAAACAATTGCGAATTTACAGTTCTTGTAAAATGAGAATAAGTAGATGCTGCTATAGTTCTGGCTCTGTCAAGATAAACCTCCTCACCTGTTATTTCATATAGAAGAACATTGTTAGTAATCATAGCCCCGCTATTATACGTCCACTTTGTTGTATTCACAAAATTATTACTTACTCTTATATCATTCCAAAAAAGATTGTCTACCGGATCCTGAATATACTCATTAAGCCAGTTATATAATCTCATTGCAAACTGAAGGTATTGTTCCTCATCAGTATGTTCATAAAGCCTTAGCAGGTATGTTACCGAGAAAGCTGTAGAACTTACGGCTTTCATACATAATTCACTCTCAGGATTATTCCTGTTTTGCTCGCTCCAGTATAACCCTCCACCTGTACTATTATCTTCTCCTGTAAGACTGAATTGTGCAATTTCCTTTGCACGGTTAAGATATGCCACATTATTTGTAATCTCATAGTTCTCTATCAGATCAATGGCAATAATAGCGTTATCATCATAAAAACGGTCATCCTGGCTGTATTGTACAGGAAAGGCAGCATAGGCTGACGGTGTACGCTGGGTATCATAATAGCCTTCAAGAGCCACATAAGAGTGATTAAGCTCAGGATCATCAAAGCCTAATGCTACTAGCTGATTTACTCCCGACAAAAGACCATCTAAAGACCATAAGTAAGAACACTCTCTGTCTCCCGGTTGTACCGGAAAGTTTTCACGATAATAGCCAGTACTGTTTATCTTGTAATATTGCTGAATAAGATCGAATGTCTGCTTAGCCTTTTCGCTATAGGTTATTGTCTCTTCCGGTTCTGTGTTCCCGCCGTTTGTAAGACCAGTATCTTCGTTCTCCTGGCATGATATATGCAAAGAGACAAAAAACATAAAGCAGGTTATATATAGATATTTCATAATTATAATTTTAGTATACTGTAATAGAGTGTTTATAATCTTGTGATGGCGACATATCAATAATTACATCTGCAGTTTTGTCTTCAGAGCCTACCGGCAGCTTATACATACCTGTCCAGTCCTGGTTTTGACCCGGACTAGGTATATCTGCAAGATTATAGACATTGTAATATTCCTCAGGTTCAGATGTACCGTCCGGCTGTACATTAAAGGCTGTAAGACCAGAAATATTAGATCCGTTCATGGCATCATTATGGTAGCTGCCCCATATCTCAAGTCCATTATTTGTAGTTACCCAAAAACGGTAACGTTCCTCAGGGTAACCCCAGTCATGAAAATAAGGTAATGCAATACCGGAAACAGAGAATTTATGATTTCCTTCGTAAACTAAATCTCCCAGATTATATTGCCAGGTTCTTACCATCTGGATATTTTGGATTTCGGTATACGAAATTGTTAAGAGGTTAAAATCTACCACTATCCTATATGCATTTCCGGTACCTGTAACCGGTATATCAGCCTCACCGTCAGCTTCAATAAGTTTGTTATTTACACCCAGCTGATAATAAGTCCTGTCTTCATCTAATGAATTACAAAGCTTAATATTCCCGTCATTAAGTGATGCTATTATTTCAAACGTACCATCAGCAATCATTTTACATTGCATGGCTGTACTAAAACTATCAGCTTCAAAACCCTCACCATATATAAATAATGTTGCCGGTATATCGCTAATTCCCGCAGGGCGCTTAAGTCTTAATAAATTTACCTGCTCAGTTACCTTACTCTCGCCTCCCTGAGAAGCTATTACTGTCCATTTAACCTCACCTTCAGAGTCTACTCCTATACCTGCATCTCGGGCAATCGAAACAAGTTGTCCAGAGGTTAGGGAAAGGTAATTTTGACTGCCTCCCCCGGCAGATCTAATACGGAAGAAAGGATTTGAAAAATCGCCGGAAGGGATATCAAAAACCACTTCATAAAGCACTACACCACCATATTTAGATTCAGAAGCGGTCCATTCAAAAACAGTTGGCGCCGTATTTTCAAGATCAATAGCAATATAATGATTATCTACTGGTGTTATAAGCTCTGTAGGAGCTTCAAAACCAACCTGTAATGCATAATCATCATCGCCGCACGATGCAAAAAGAAACATCGTTGCAAGACTAAGTAAACTATAATAAATATTTCTCATAACTTTCGATTTTTACCAATTAGGATTTTGTGAAATATTAGAATTTAAATCGCGTTCGGCCTGTGGCACGGGCCATAAATAGTGCTTAGCAGGATCAAATATCCTGTTCTCTACCCTTACATAGCCATCATCAACAGCATCTTCATCTGTTTTCATACCATGTACCCAGCCGTTAAGTTTTTCTTCCGCATTTTTCCATCGTCTTAGATCCATAAGTCTTAATCCTTCCATAGCCAGTTCAGATCTTCGCTCACGTCTTATAATTTCAATAAGAGCTGATCCAGATACGGCTGGGTAATCAAGAGCGTTGTCATTTGTAAAACCGGCACGTGCACGTAATTTTCTTATGGTCATATCCCATTCATTCTGTCCAAACTGTCCTAATTCAGCTTTAGCCTCTGCGTACATAAGGAGTATGTCTGCATAACGTATAAGAATTAAGTTAGACCCCGAATTAACTAAGTTACGGGCTGTCTTATCATAAAATTTAGCAACGTAATAACCTGTTGGTGTTGAGTTTGAAGCATAATGAATTGCATCCGGACCTGTACCTAATGCAGTTTGAATGGTGGTAAAGGTTCCGTCAGGATTTTCAAGTTGTGATTCATGCCTAATAATTGTTGCATCCAGTCTCGGATCTCTGTTACTATAAGGGTCAAGTTCGTTGTAGGAAGGATCTGCTATGGTATTTCCGTTAAGCATTATATAATCGTCTACAAGCTCCTGTGTTGGAGATATTGCAGCAAAACCACCCAAAGATGGAGGGATAAGGAAATACTGTATGTTGTGCTCCCTGTTAAGAGGCATAAACTCTACATTAAGTAATACTTCTATATTATCCTTATTCTCAGGTTTAAACAGGCCGGAATAGCTATTAAATAAATCTACGTTACCTGCTTCACCGTTTATTATATCTTCACAAACAGCACTCACTTCATTCCAGCGCTCCTCACAAAGCAATACTCGTGCTTTAAGCCCCATAGCAGCACCTTTTGTAATACGACCTTTATCGGTATCAGGATAAGAGGTAGGCAGCCCCATTGCAGTATCAAGTTCATCCAGTATAAACTGTAACACTTCCTGTTTTGGAGATCTGTATATAGTCATAGATTCCTCTATGCTAATTTGTTGTGTAACAAGCGGCACATCTCCAAAATTATTCATCAGTATAAAATAATGATAGGCTCTTATAACCCTGGCTTCAGCTCTGTAACGTTCTTTAAGCTCATTACTAAGTCCCGCCACATTTTCAACATTGTCAAGAAGTATATTACAACGTCTGATTCCTGCAAATCGTGCATTCCATACTTCTCTTACAAGTGGTGCAGATGCATCATAACTACCATTCGCAATATCCCTTACTAACGATCCGTTATTACTTCTTGTATACGAATTGTCTGATAAAGATTCATTAAATATAAACTGTTCTGCTCCATAAAGATCCGGATAGCAGCTATTAAGGGCTGCCAATGCATCTTCGGGCTTATCCCAGAATGTGATATCCGACTCCCTGTCTACAAGCGGGGTATCTAAACTTTCGCAGCCTGTTATCATCATGATAAATAAGGCTATGATAAGATAATTTCTCATTTGTAAATTTTTTAAAAGTTAACATTTAGTCCTACTGCCCATACTTTGGTTACCGGATATACCCTTCCGTTACTGGCATCGCCTGAATTAATTTCAGGATCGTAACCTGCCTTAAGTTTAGTAAGTGTTAGCAGGTTTTGGCCCGTTATATAAGCCCTAAGCCTGTTTATTCCTATTTGTTGTGTAATTTCTTTTGGAATTGTAAAACCTAACTGTAAATTTTTAAGCCTTGCATAAGCGGCGTTTTGTATCCAAAAGTCAGATCTTGCAGCATTGTTTGCCGATTCTGCACCTACAGTAAGACGTGGATATGAAGCATCAGGATTCGCTGGTGTCCAGCGGTCAATATGATAATCCATCACCGGCCCTTCGTTGTTGTTATGGAATGCTTCTACGCCTTCTCCGCGTATCCACATGCTTCTCTTTCCTACTCCCTGTATAAAGAAGCTGAAGTCAAGTCCTTTCCATTGAGCGCTATAAGTAAAACCATAATTATATCTTGGGAAAGGGTTTCCTAATATAAAGCGGTCGTCTTCCTCTCTTATCACTCCGTCCCCATTCCTGTCTACATATCTCAAATCTCCTGGCTTGGCACCTGCTGCATTAAAGTTTTGCTGAGGTCCATTAGCCACTTCTTCTGCATTTTGATAAATACCGTCAGTCATTAAGCCATAGTATGAATTAATAGGAAAACCTTCTCTAAGTATAGTTACCACATCGGTACCACCTATCAGCGTCCTGCCACCATCATCAGTAACCTCATTCACATTGTCAGCAAGGTTAGCTGTAATGGAATGATTTACTTTACCTGTATCAAAGCGATAATTTACAGCTATCTCATAACCTGAGTTATTGATTGATCCAACATTTTGTACCGGAGAACCGGCACCATAAATTCCCGGAACCGGTAAATTACTAACCAACACATTTTTAGAGTCTTTACTATATACGTCAAAAGTAAAGTTCAGCCTGTTATTAAAAAATCCGGCATCAATACCAAAATCAAGTGTTTCGCTCGTTTCCCAGCTAATGTCGCGGTTAGCTACACTAAAATAAGCTCCGTTCGCTAGATTATCGTTAAATGAATAAGCTTGGGTATTTACAGTAATGGTACTTAAGTACTGGTAAAGTCCAATGTCCTGATTACCTACCTGTCCCCATGAAGCTCTTAATTTAAGATTACTAAGAAATCCTGCTGTAGCCTGCATAAAGTTCTCCTGAGATATACGCCATCCTGCAGAGAAAGAAGGGAATATCCCCCAACGATTATCCGAAGCAAAACGTGAAGAGCCATCGGCACGCAAGTTACCTTCAAAAAGATATTTATCTTTATAAGAATAATTAAGTCTTCCAAAATAAGATTGAATACTCCATTCTTCAGCACTACCATAAGTATTGCTCTCATCCGTGTATGTACCGTTTGATAAAACTCCAAACTCATTGCCCGGAATTCCGATTTTTCTTGCCTGGAACCATCTTCTCTCACTACTTTCCTGCGATACTCCTAACAAACCGATAAAAGAATGGTTTTCACCAATATTCTTTGTATAATTCAGAGTTACTGTTGAATTAAGTAATACTGTTTTGTCAAAACGATCCATAACAGAACTCTCCAAGTCTCCACCTCCCAAATAAGGCGCATAATCTATAGATTTCCTAAATTCATGGGTATTATTATCTGAAACATTTGCTCCGAAAAAGCCTTTAAGCTTAAGATCTTTTACAATACTCCACTCAGCACTAAGGCTTCCAGAAAAATTATCAACTTCATAAGTTCTCATCCCTCCGTTAGTAAGTCTTGCAAGTGCATTAGAGTTACTACCGCTTGGTAATGTAAAGTTACCTTCTTCGTCCCTTATATTATAAATCACAGGCATTCTGGTAGCCTGTTCTATAAGCCAATTTGTCCAGTAGGCGTGCTCATTTACAGTAGAACCATTATAAAATCCTGTCGCTACAATGTTTAGATTATCAAATAGTTTTGAACTTATATTTAGCCTTGCATTATTTCTTTTTAATCCATAAGCGTCATTACCTTCAAAAAGGCTCCTTTGATTTAAGTGTCCTACAGATAAATGATAAGTAGTTCTATCTCCTCCACCCTGTACAGCAATATTATGTGATTCCTGAGGGGCTGACTTCCTGTATATTTCTTCCAGCCATATCGTTCCTTTACCCAATGCTCTGAATTCATTGATCTCCTGAGGAGAATATCGGGCAGGTAAACCTGAATTTACTAAAGCTTCATTTCGCAATTCGGCATATTCCCATGCCTGAGCATATTTTGGCATATTGGTTGCTTCCTGAAAACCATATAAGTAATCGTAGGAAATACTTGTTTTCCCAGCCTTACCTTTCTTAGTAGTAATTAGTATCACCCCATTAGCAGCCCTTGAACCATATATGGCTGTAGATGATGCATCCTTAAGTACCGAAACTGTCTCTATATCATTGGGGTTAATATTATCTATACTTCCTATAAGTCCATCTATAAGTACCAGAGGGTATGTATTTGACTGAAAAGTACCTATACCACGAATATTAATTACCGAACCCTGGCCCGGCTCATTACTACCCTGCTGTATTACGAGCCCCGGGGTTGTCCCCTGTAAAGCCTGTGCAGCGCTTGTTACGGGTCGGTTCTCAAAAACATCAGAATCAACTGTACTGATGGCCGATGTTATACTGTTTCTTTTTTGAGTAGCATAACCTACAATAACAACTTCCTGTAAAGAGTTTATTTCCTCCTTAAGTACAAAATCTATTGTATTTCTTCCATTTACCTGCTGCTCCTGAGTACCATAACCTATAAAGGATACAACAAGTATGGCATCATCAGGTGCTTTTATGGTATAGACCCCGTTTAAATCACTCACCACTGCATTAGTAGTACCTTTTACAGCTACTGTTGCTCCAATGATAGTTTCGCTGGTTGTTGAATCTGATATTACACCTGTAATGGTGGTTTGCGCATACATACCAGTATTAAAAATTAATGCAATGAGTATGGCAAGTTTTAATCCGGTTCGTTTTTCGATCCGGGAAAACAGTCTGCTTTTTTCGTGTTTTCTCATAATTTCATACTTATGTGTTAGTTGTTTATCGGTAAGGGTAGATTATTTTACAAAAGCTTTAACCAGCAGGACGGGTATATCGCTTAAATTTTTAATGGTGTAACTCTCTGCTGCTGCAGGTACTACAAATGTTTCGGCATAATTAAAAATCTGCGAAATACCGTTTTGTGTAGTAATTTCTATTTTTGAACCTTCCACTAACATCCATACATGACATTTGTTGTTGGTGTTGATTGTAACCTCGCGTGTTATATTATAGCGGTGCACATCATAAAAATGGTCCTTATGTGTAGGCAAGTGTTCTATTGTATAGTTATTCTCTTGCTTTATAATATATGGCTTGGATATCAGTTCTTTTTCAACTGTATCACCGCTTCTGTTAAAGTTGACATTTGCCATACCCCTGTCAATATTTATAGGACGTGGCTTACCATCCAAATCAAGACGAAGCCAGTCATACATCTTAAAAGTGAAAATATAGGGTGCGCTACTTATTTCAAGTACCATGTTATTGCTACCTGAAGCATGTATAGTTCCGTGCGGAATTAAGAAAAGGTCATGCTTATTTGCCTCGAATTTTTGAATATATCTGTCTACATCCAACTCTACTGATTTTTCCTGGCTGTGTTTCAACGCGTGTTCAAAATCCAGAGGTTCAACACCATCTTTAAATCCTAAATAAACTTCGGCATCACCTTTACAGTCAAGAATATAATAAGTCTCATCCTGAGTAAATGGCATACCGAATTCCTGTTTTATATATTGCGGAGAGGGGTGGCATTGAATTGATAAATTTCCTCCGTCAAAAGTATCCAGAAAGTCAAATCGTATAGGGAAATCATGTTTAAAGGTTTCGGCACAATCCCCAAGAATGTTTTTGTAGTTATTAAACATTATAGTGTCAAACGAAACTTCCAGAATAAAACCATCACTTTCAAGTAACAGTCCGTTCTCAAGAACCATCAGTTCAAAAGACCATGCAAGGTTTTCAACATTAGTGTTAAGACCTTCAAGATGGTCTTTCATCCAACTACCTCCCCAAGCACCAGGTTCAAACCAGGGCCTTGGCCTGAAAACATTAGATGCCATTGCAGTAAGTCCGGCTCTTAGGTCTTCTCCTTCCATAAAAAGAATATTATCCGGTCTTTGTCCGTCTATAATAAAGTCTATGTTAGGAAGTAAATACTCTTTATGTTTATTAAGAACTACCCAATCAATAAAAAAGAATCTTTTATAGGTGCTTTTGTTATCGGTAAGAACTTCCATTCCTAAATTACCTGCCCTTCCTGCCCTGGCTCTGAACTGAAGTTCATTTTTAGGAAGGTCTATATATAATATGGGAGCATCCCAACCTGTTAATGCGGCACCGGGCCCAACAACAATATTAATATCTACCGATGGGTCCTTAACTATCTTAGAAAGTTTGTCTTTATCAAACCAGTCTGATAATGTTTTGTCGGTAATCTTACCAAACAAAGGGTCATCACCACCCAGATAAGGCTCTAACATTCCATTAATCTCATCAGCCGGCTTCATAGCAGCATCAACATGAAACCATCTTGCACTTTTACCTATTTGAGCCAGTTCCTTATCTATAGATTTTATAATATCATCCCAAAATATTCCCTGATAGCCATCTATTACAATACTTGAAGATTGCGATATCAATTGAGCAAGATTTTCATAACCCTCTTTAATTTTACCTTTTCCAATATTAAAAGCCGGATAGGCATCATAGGCTATTTCGCTACTTTCTTCTTTCTTTTCAGGAATTAAAAACTGTTCTGTTTTTCTTACTGTTTTATTTTTTGATATTTCTTTTTCCTGCTTGTTTTTAACGTATGCTACAGCCCCAATTATTGCTGCCTTATCCCACAGTTCACAAATTTTTACATCTAAACTATTCTCTGAATTCAGCTTACCTAAAAACTTGTCCATAAATAAAGGCGCTGCCTTAGCTATACCGCCTCCTAAAACTATTCGTTCCGGTTTGAATGAGTTTACCCAAGGCTTCATAAAATCTGCAAAATTCTCTGCAAACAAATCAAATAAGCCAAGTGCTTTCAGGTCATTCTCATTTGCCAGTTTAGCAATAGCCTCTACACTGGCAATATTTTCATTATTAATCTCATTCCACTGTTTAACAAACCAGCGAGTAGAGAAAAAGTCGTCAGCAATACCATCTTTAAAAGGAATATCATATAAATAACCATTAGAAGGAACACCTTCTTCCGAATGATCCTGCATTATGCCATCAACAAGGAATGTACTACCAAAACCTGTCCCAAGGGTCATTATTATACTTTTTGAACTGTTAACGGCTGCGCCCCTTACATATTCACCTACTGCAAAACTCTCGGCATCATTAATGAAATAAACCGGAGTTCCGTCAGCAATTTTTTGTAATTCCTGTTTAACATTAAGCCCAAACAAAGCGTCATATTTTTGAACGCCATAAATTTTAGAAATACCATTTTCATAATCGAAGGGACCCGGCATTGCGACTCCTACTCCTAGTATACTTTCAAAATTGCTGAGATTACAGTTACTCATCACAACTGAAAAGAGCTCTTCACAGCGTTTAAAAAACTCTGAACATGAGCTGTTAGAGTCATGAACAGCCTTATGATAAGATTCTATGATTAATTCTCCTGTTTTTGCATTTATCAATGCTCCTGAGATATGTGAACCACCAACATCGATACCTAAATAATAAAGTGACATATAATTTATTTTAAAATACACATATGTACATATGTATGTACAATAACGTTATAGCAAATTAAAGAAAAGCATTTATGATAACAAAATAATAACTTAATTTTTGTTAAAAATTAATTACATTTGCCTATATAAAAAACAGAAAAAGCCACATAAAGTTTGTATTTATAAAGTTTAAAGCCTACATTAATGATAATTTAAAAAATAAATAATTATCAAATAATTAACATAATAAATGAAAATATCATTAGATTACAATAGTCCCATTCCATTACATATTCAAATTGAAGAGCAAATTAGAGAGGCTATAAAAGCTGATGAATATCAAAACGGTGCGAAAATGCCAAATGAAGTTAGTTTGTCTAAACAATTAGGCATATCAAGAAGTACATTAAGGCAATCTATTAACAAACTAGTTTATGAAGGATTACTGACTCGCAAAAAAGGTGTTGGTACTTTTGTAAAAAAAGCAGCAATAAGTTCTAAAGCACAAAATTGGTTAAGTTTTTCTCAGGAAATGAAAGCTTTAGGTATTGTTCCTAAAAATTATGAATTGCACGTGAGCTGGGTCAAAGCCAATAAAGAACTTAGTATGTTTTTTAATCTAGAAGAGAATGCAAGAATACTTAAACTTGAGCGTCTAAGAGGAAATGAAGATATACCGTTTGTATATTTTGTATCTTACTTTAACCCTCGTATTGGATTAACCGGAAACGAAGATTTCTCAAAACCTCTTTATGATATTCTTGCTCATTACAATTCTATTGCCAAGCTCTCTAAAGAAGAGATAAGTGCTGTTAAAGCAGATGCTTTTTTTGCTCAAAAACTTGAAATAAATGAAGGAGATCCTATTCTTAGAAGAAAACGTTTTGTTTTTGATCCAGGAAACAGGCCATTAGAATGGAATGATGGTTATTACCGTGCTGATAGCTTTACCTACACACTGGAATTTGACCGTGAAGTTTGATTTAGAAAAAAAGCCAAGGGAAGTTTCAAAAAAACCTTAAACCATATGTTTTAAGTTTTTTTGAAGTTTTTTAATTATCTATTTGAACAGTAATGGAAAGTTTACCGAATCCATTCCCCATATAACGCAAAAGTAAATAAACCATATCGGTTATTTTTAAGTAGCTCAATCCAACGCAGAAAGTCGGACCAATACTGGCAATCCTCCATCAATAAGTTCGACATTAGTCCCGTTGACTCCACTGAACGGGACAACTCTAAATTATTAAAGAGTTGTCCCTTTTTTATTGACCCGGAATTTTAAAATGAAAATAATTTATCGTCAGTTACCTATATTAATCCTCATAAAAGAGAATTGTCTTTAATAGGGTATTAACTGATTTCATTAGTATTTATTTGTCCGTCAAGCAACGGTACAGGAATACCGCTATTAAAATCAAGTCCTGCGTGTTGACCAAAGTACCAAATATTAGCCTCCTTTTGTGCATATATAGCCTGATTGAAAAAAAAAGACTGTACAAATAAGACCAGCAATTTTTATCATAGAATAAGTCGTTGGTTTTTAACCAGATGCTATTAATAATATTTGGTTGCGTAACGCCCTACTGTATAACAATGTAAACCAGTCATGTTACAAAAAGGAAATTTTGACTTATTCTATTAAATATACTATTCTGTAATAGCCGATATCAGATGTATTTCTTTTAAAAACCTGAGAAGTATCTTACATAAATACCATTCGTCTACACAATAATGCCATTCATCTACAGAAATCCAGCATTCATAACAATTAGTATGTAAAATAATTATTATAACTATAATTTTATTAAAATTTTAACTATTTTACTGTAACCCCCTCAATTTTTGATCGACATGAAAGATCAGATACTTGTTAATGCTATTATAGAAAATGCAATTGATGGAATTATTACTATAGACGAAGATGGAATAGTAGAGTCAATAAATCCTTCAGCATGTAATCTTTTTCTATATTATCCGCATGAGATAATAGGAAAAAGTATTAGCATTTTAATGCCTTCATCCTACTTAGAAAAATACCATTCCTGTTTACAGTCTTTAAAATCATTTGGCATTGATAATCTAAAAAGTATTGACAAAAACGTATTTGGCAAGAAAAAAGACGGCAGTATTTTTCCCTTTAGGTTAGGCATAAGTGAAATCAGGTTTCAGAAAAAAAGAATATTCACCGGATTCGTTCACGATTTAAGCTATCACAATGAAGTTGAAAATAAACTGTTACAATACACCCAACACCTGGAGGAACTTGTAAAAGACCGTACAATTTCTTTAAACGAAACTATTGAAGCTCTTTTAAAAGCCAAAGAAGAGATTAGTTTAACTTTAGAAAAAGAAAAAAATTTGGGTAAATTAAAAAGTAGGCTTTTATCCATGGCTTCACATGAGTTTAGGACACCTTTAAGCACAATTCAGCTTTCATCTTCCCTCATTCAGCGTTATGCCGAAAATTCAAACCCAAAAATTGAGGATCATGTTTATAAAATAAAAAGCGCAATATCTAACCTTACAACTATTCTCAATGATTTTCTTCAGCATGAAAAAACCGAATCTGAAAAAATTACCGTATATGTTACATCTTTCAAACTGGACACTTTCATCAACGAAGTAATTGAAGAATTAGAGTTATTAGCTAAAAAGAAGCAAAAAATAATCAGCAAACATAATAGCAAAGCCACATTGGTACAGTTAGATAAAAATCTTCTTAAAAACTGTATTATAAATCTGGTATCTAATGCTATAAAATATTCCGGCGAAGAAACAGATATTGAAATTCATACTTCCATCAATCGGAACAAAATAATCATCACAATCAAAGACAATGGTATTGGTATACCTGAAGAAGAGCAGGAACATTTGTTTGAAGCTTTCTTCAGAGCCCATAATACAGGGAATATACCGGGAACAGGATTAGGCCTTAATATCGTTTCACATTATGTAAAACTTATGGAAGGTACTATTAAATGTAAAAGTGAACTTAATGAAGGAACAATATTTACCATTGAAATACCACGCAAATGATTAGGGTGCTTATTATAGAAGACAATGACAGTATAAGGGAAAACATTATTGAGGTACTAACCCTTTCGGGATATGAAGTAGATACTGCCATTAATGGAAAAATCGGTATAGATAAGGCTCTTAAAAATAAGCCTGATATTATATTATGTGATATAATGATGCCGGAACTGGATGGCTACGGTGTATTGTACATTCTCAATAAAAATCCTGAAACCCAAACTATACCATTTATATTTCTAACCGCTAAGGCAGATAAATCGGATATCAGAAAAGGGATGGAACTGGGAGCCGATGATTATCTCACTAAGCCTTTTGATGATGCAGAACTGCTTCGTGCCATAGAATGCCGCATCAAAAAAAGGGATGCTCAGCAATTATACTATGGACATACTGCTGAAAGTCTTAATTCTTTAATCTCAAACAAAAATGGACTTACCGAGCTTAAAGAAAAAATGCTGGAGCGAAGCAGCAGAGAATATAAAACAAATCAATATATACATTATGAAGGCGATCGCGTAACAGGTATATATTACATTATAAGCGGAAAAGTAAAGACCGTAAAACATACCAAAGAAGGAAGGGAGCTAATAACCGGTATATATAGAGAAGGAGAGTATCTTGATCTAAACATTATATCTATAGACTGTTATAGCGATACCGCCATTGCACTGGAAGCCACAACGTTAAGTTTCTTACCTATTGAACAACTGGACAGGCTTTTATTTTTACATCCCGATATAGGTGCAAAATTCATTAAAATATTAACCCGAAACATCAGGGAAAAAGAGCAGCGTCTTTTACAGATTGCTTATATGTCGGTTAGAAAAAGGATTGCCGAAGCCATCATAAAAATGGCGGAACAAAATGATAATGGTGATAATTCAGTAAAAATTACTCGTGATAATCTTGCGGCATTATCAGGCACTTCTCCCGAAACAGTAAGTCGCACATTAAGTGATTTTAAGGCCGAAGGCCTTATCGAAAAAAATGCAGGCGCACTCCTTATAATCAATTTCGATAAGTTAAATACGCTAAAAAACTAATTAACAATTGCTCCATCGCATTTATCCTTTGTTTTCATTGCTTTTCTTTTAATCCTCTATTTTATAAGATAAAATTTCATGTAGAAATGGAAGTCAAAAACTAATTGACTTCCATTTTTTTTCTTATTAAATATTCCTTAAAAATTTCTAAAAAAATGATTTTTATACTATTTAGATATTAGAAAATGTGATGGAAATCACTTATTAAAATGATGAGCATCATTATTTAATAATTATTTAAAATTTAAATTTGATGTATACTTTTTAATCAATATTTAAATAAATAAGTACTTAAAAATCCAATTATTAATTAAATCTTTTTTAGAATAAAAGTTAAAAAAAGATTAAATAAGATTACGCCAACACCACCCTGAAAAATTCTTTTTGTAAGTATTTTAAAACTCTGTTGCTGAAAAAATTAATCATTTTTTTAGTGTAACAAGTACGTCAATAAGCTTAATAAATGAAACCGCTTTTTAATCCATAACAACACGATTAAAAGCACCTAGTATCAAAAAAATAGTACACAATATTTAATACCGGAAGATTATGAAGAACATTACCATCTTTTTGAAAAATATTAAATATGCTTTTATAACACTAATATTACTGTTTAATATCCATTTTTCGTTTTCACAGGTTGATTTAAGAACATGTGGTTTTGACTGTACATCTAACAACTACACATTAACAGATGTATACCTGAGCCTCTCCGGTGTAGACGGAACTCCCATAGGAAACACTCCCTGTACGATTGGAGATGTGCAGCAGGTATATATTTACCTGAATTACACTTCAAACGCAAATTCAAGTGTCTACTATGCACAGCTAAATGCCGATTTAAATATAGGTGGAGTGACCACCTTTCTTAATGTCTATTTGGGACAGATTGTTCCCGGAAGCAATATAAAGTTATTGTATGGCCCTTTTGATTGGGTTTGTGGCGACGAGTTAGATCTTACAAACACAATAATAGCATGGAAAACAAGCAGTAGTAATAACCCCGGACCAAACTATCAGTGTAATAGTTTCTCAAATGCCCAGTGTGATTATACAAATGCTATTACCATTTCTAAACCACTGGCTGTACAGTTTACTTATACAGCATGTACTGTTGGATCAAGTACTACAGTAAACTTTATGTCTACTACAAACGGTGGTAAACCACCCTATACTTTTGCATGGGATTTTTTAAATGATGGTGGTGCTCCAGATTCAACCTCTCCTAATCCCACCTATGTATATACTACAGCTAATAACACTGCAAAACTGACGGTTACCGATTCTCAAAACATCTCAAACTCCTACATCCTTCAAATCGTTCAGCCGGCAGAATTAATGTTGAGCGAAACACATACAATTGTGGGCTGTAGTGGCGGTACATCTTCCATCACATTAAATGTCTCCGGAGGAACTCCGGACTATACCTATTTATGGAACACAGGTGCCACAACAAAAGATTTGGCAGATGTTTCTCCCGGAACCTATACTGTTACAGTTACCGACGATAATAATTGTACAAAATCATTATCGGTAACTATAGAAAACGGAGATACAGTTAAACCGGTTATTGACCCCCTACCCGCCCCTACAACAATTAACTGTCCTGAAGTACCAAACTTTACGCAGGCCACAGCTACTGACAACACTAGGTCAGTTAGTTCATTAACATATACAGATGTAAATACTCCCGGTTCCTGTCCGGGTACTTATTCGATAACACGAACCTGGATTGCTAAAGATGCTTGTGATAATGAATCACTACCTGTAAGCCAAACAATAACCGTTCAGGATATAACTCCGCCAAGTTGGACAACAGCAGCACAGGTTTTAGATGTAACACTGGAATGCAGTGACCCTGAGGGGTTAGCTGCAGCACAGGCCCAGCAGCCAGTGGCCAGTGACAACTGCGAAGGCGAGATTGCCTACACCAAAACTGAAGGCTCTTTCGTGTCCTCAGGCTGTAACAACGCGGGTAGCTATACCAACACCTGGGTAGCCACCGATGGGTGCGGGAACGTGTCGGAAGTGTTTACTCAGATAATCACAATTGAAGATACAACAGCCCCGGTATGGAATACTGTAGCTGAAGAGCTGAATGTTACTCTGGAATGTAACGATATTAGTGGACTTACTTCTGCTCAGGCCCAACAGCCTGTGGCAAGCGACAACTGCGAAGGCGAGATTGCATATACCAAAACTGAAGGCAGCTTCGTGTCCTCAGGCTGTAACAACGCGGGTAGCTACACCAATACCTGGGTAGGCACCGATGAGTGTGGTAACGTATCGGAAGTGTTTACTCAGATAATCACAATTGAAGATACTACTGCTCCGGTATGGAATACTGTAGCTGAAGATCTGAATGTTACTCTGGAATGTAACGATATTAGTGGACTTACTTCTGCTCAGGCCCAGCAGCCAGTGGCCAGTGACAACTGCGAAGGTGAGATTGCCTATACAAAAACTGAAGGCAGCTTCGTGTCCTCAGGCTGTAACAACGCGGGTAGCTATACCAACACCTGGGTAGCCACCGATGGGTGCGGCAATGTATCGGAAGTATTTACACAAATAATCACAATTGAAGATACAACAGCCCCGGTATGGAATACTGTAGCTGAAGAGCTGAATGTTACTCTGGAATGCAGCGACCCTGACGGGTTGGCCGCAGCACAAGCCCAGCAGCCTATGGCCAGTGACAACTGCCAAGGCGAGATTAGCTACACCAAAACTGAAGGGTCTTTCGCATCCTCAGGCTGTAACAACGCGGGTACCTACACCAACACCTGGGTAGCCACCGATGAGTGTGGAAACGTGTCGGAAGTGTTTACACAGATAATCACAATTGAAGATACTACTGCTCCGGTTTGGTCAACTGCTTCATCCGAACTAGATGTTACTCTGGAATGTAACGATATTAGTGGACTCGCTTCTGCTCAGGCACAACAGCCTGTGGCAAGCGACAACTGCGAAGGTGAGATTACCTACACCAAAACTGAAGGGTCTTTCGCATCCTCAGGATGTAACAACGCGGGTAGCTATACCAACACCTGGGTAGCCACTGATGAGTGCGGGAACGTGTCGGAAGTGTTTACACAGATCATAACAATCGAAGATACTACTGCTCCGGTTTGGTCAACTTCTTCATCCGAACTAAATGTTACATTGGAATGCAGCGACCCTGACGGGTTGGCCGCAGCACAGGGCCAGCAGCCTGTGGCAAGCGACAACTGCGAAGGCGAGATTGCCTACACCAAAACTGAAGGGTCTTTCGTATCCTCAGGATGTAACAACGCGGGTAGCTATACCAACACCTGGGTAGCGACTGATGGGTGCGGGAACGTGTCGGAAGTATTTACACAAATCATAACAATTGAAGACACTACCGCTCCGGTTTGGAGTACAGCTTCATCAGAGCTGGACATCACTTTAGAGTGCAGCGACCCTGACGGGTTGGCCGCAGCACAGGCCCAGCAGCCTATGGCTTCGGACAACTGCGAAGGTGAGATTAGCTATACCAAAACTGAAGGGTCTTTCGCATCCTCAGGCTGTAACAACGCCGGTAGCTACACCAACACCTGGGTAGCAACCGATGAGTGTGGGAACGTGTCGGAAGTGTTTACTCAGATAATCACAATTGAAGATACAACAGCTCCGGTATGGTCAACTTCTTCATCCGAACTTGACATTACTTTAGAGTGTAGTGACCCTGACGGGTTGGTCGCAGCACAGGACCAGCAACCTGTGGCAAGCGACAACTGCGAGGGTGAGATTGCATATACCAAAACTGAAGGGTCTTTCGCATCCTCAGGCTGTAACAACGCGGGTACCTACACAAACACCTGGGTAGCCACCGATGAGTGCGGGAACGTATCGGAAGTGTTTACTCAGATCATAACAATTGAAGATACTACTGCTCCGGTTTGGAGTACAGCTTCATCAGAGCTGGACATCACTTTAGAGTGCAGCGACCCTGACGGGTTAGCAGCAGCACAGGCACAACAGCCTGTGGCAAGCGACAACTGCGAAGGTGAGATTGCATATACCAAAACTGAAGGGTCTTTCGTGTCCTCAGTATGTAACAACGCGGGTAGCTACACCAACACCTGGGTAGCAACCGATGGGTGCGGGAACGTGTCGGAAGTATTTACACAAATAATCACAATTGAAGATACAACAGCTCCGGTTTGGAACACAGTCGCTGAAGAGCTGAATTTTACTCTGGAATGTAACGATATTAGTGGACTCACTTATGCTCAGGCCCAACAGCCTGTGGCTTCGGACAACTGCGAAGGTGAGATTGCCTATACCAAAACTGAAGGGTCTTTCGCATCCTCAGGCTGTAACAACGCCGGTAGCTATACCAACACCTGGGTAGCCACCGATGAGTGTGGGAACGTGTCGGAAGTGTTTACTCAGATCATAACAATTGAAGATACTACTGCTCCGGTTTGGTCAACTTCTTCATCCGAACTAAATGTAACATTGGAATGCAGCGACCCTGACGGGTTAGCTGCAGCACAGGCACAGCAGCCTGTGGCAACCGACAACTGCGAAGGCGAGATTAGCTACACAAAAACTGAAGGGTCTTTCATGTCCTCAGGCTGTAACAATGCCGGTAGCTACACCAACACATGGATAGCAACCGATGAGTGTGGGAACGTGTCGGAAGTGTTTACTCAGATAATCACAATTGAAGATACTACTGCTCCGGTTTGGAACACAGTCGCTGAAGAGCTGAATGTTACTCTGGAATGCAGCGACCCTGAAGGGTTGGCCGCAGCACAGGCCCAGCAGCCTGTGGCAAGCGACAACTGCGAAGGTGAGATTAGCTACACAAAAACTGAAGGGTCTTTCGTGTCCTCAGGCTGTAACAATGCAGGCAGCTACACCAACACATGGGTAGCCACCGATGAGTGTGGGAACGTGTCGGAAGTGTTTACTCAGATCATAACAATTGAAGATACTACCGCTCCGGTATGGTCAACTTCTTCTTCCGAACTTGACATTACTTTAGAGTGTAGCGACCCTGACGGGTTGGCAACAGCTCAAGGCCAGCAACCTATGGCAACCGATAACTGTGAAGGTGAGATTGCCTATACCAAAACAGAAGGATCGTTTGTGTCCTCAGGCTGTAACAACGCGGGTAGCTACACCAACACCTGGGTAGCAACCGATGAGTGTGGCAACCTCTCGGAAGTGTTTACTCAGATAATCACAATTGAAGATACAACAGCCCCGGTTTGGAGTACTATAGCTGAAGAGCTGAATGTTACTCTGGAATGTAACGATATTAGTGGACTAGCTTCTGCACAGGCCCAGCAGCCTGTGGCCAGTGACAACTGCGAAGGCGAGATTAGCTACACCAAAACTGAAGGCAGCTTCGTGTCCTCAGGCTGTAACAACGCGGGTAGCTACACCAACACCTGGGTAGCAACTGATGAGTGCGGGAACGTGTCGGAAGTGTTTACTCAGATAATCACAATTGAAGATACAACAGCCCCGGTATGGAATACTGTAGCTGAAGAGCTGAATGTTACTTTGGAATGCAGCGACCCTGACGGGTTGGCCGCAGCACAGGCACAGCAGCCTGTGGCAAGCGACAACTGCGAAGGTGAGATTGCCTATACAAAAACTGAAGGCTCTTTCGTGTCCTCAGGCTGTAACAACGCGGGTAGCTATACCAACACCTGGGTAGCCACCGATGAGTGCGGGAACGTGTCGGAAGTGTTTACTCAGATAATCACCATAGAAGATACAACAGCCCCTATTTGGTCAACTTCTTCTTCTGAACTTGACATCACTTTAGAGTGCAGCGACCCTGACGGGTTAGCAGCAGCTCAAGGCCAGCAGCCTATGGCAACCGACAACTGCGAAGGCGAGATTGCCTATACCAAAACTGAAGGTGAATTTGTTTCATCAGGGTGTGCAAGTACCGGTACTTATACTAATATCTGGACAGCTACAGACCAATGTGGTAACGTATCGGAAGCATTTATCCAAATAATCACTATAGAGGATACTACCGCTCCGGTTTGGATTACTGAATCTCAAGAGTTTGACGTAACCCTTGAATGTAGCAATACAGAAGGGCTTGAAGCAGCTCTGCAAGTACAACCTATAGCGACTGATAATTGTGAGGGAGTATTTGCTTATACAAAAAATTATGGAGAGTTTGTTTCCTCAGGATGTGCTAATGCCGGTACTTATACTAATACCTGGATTGCTACAGATGAATGCGGTAATGTCTCGGCTGTATTTACTCAGGTAATAACCATACAGGATACTACTCCTCCTGCATTTACCGGAAATTTACCTGAAGACCTAACAGTATCCTGTGATGAAGTTCCTGAACCAGCAACTATAACCTCATCTGACAACTGTAACCCGGATGATGTGGTTATCACATTTGAAGAGATAAGAACTGATACTGACTGTGCCTCTGATTACATATTGACACGTATATGGACAATTACCGACTGTTCCAGCAATAGTTCCAATTATACTCAGATTATAACAGTCATGGATACCACACCTCCAACAGGTACAGCTCCGGCAGATATTGATGATTTAGAGAATATATCAGACATTCCGGTTCCTGATCCCGGTGCAGTAACTGATGTAAGTGATAACTGTAGCGATTTTGTGAACATAACAATAGATGACACCGATAACGGAGATACCGGATGTGTAGGCGCACCATTTATAGTAACAAGAACCTATACTTTGTCTGACTGTGCCGGTAATGTTACCACATTAGTACAAACAATAACTGTTCTTCAGGATGATTCAAATATAAAACGATTTGAAGGCACAGCATGTAACGAAGAGACAGAACCTGTTAATTTATTTGATTTTGTAGATCAGGATACCCCAAGAGATGGTACATGGATAGGTACTAATAATAACATTCCGATTGACAGAGGCAGTTATATTGAAGTCTACGGGCTTGCCATTGGAGACTATACATTTGATTATATATACAGAGGTGAAACTTGTCCGAGTTTAAACCTGAAACTTGGTGTACTGGATAATTGTAAAATACTTGAATGTGACCCAATACTGGTACATAATGCTTTCTCTCCTAACGGAGATGGTATAAATGAAGTCTTTGTAATAGACAACATTGATAACACTAACTGCTACCCCGATAACAACATCGAGATTTACAACCGTTGGGGAATACTGGTATTTGAAACCAGAAATTATAACAATACCTCTAATGCATTTGACGGTATTTCAAGAGGAAGAACAACAGTTAATAAGTCTGAGGGCCTTCCAACAGGAACTTACTTCTACATTCTTAATTATACTTCCGTAGATGCTAAAGGCACAACTCAAACGCATAATAAAACCGGTTATTTATTCCTTTCGAGGTAAAATAAACCGTCCTTACAATTAACTAAAATCTGTGTTTAAGCCGGTTAGTAAGGCACTCCGATAAGATTAAAAAAGGAATGTGGAATTAATTAATTGAACATATTATGAAAACAAAAATATTTACTTTGGTTTTGATGCTCACAGCTATTGTGGGCTATGCACAACAAAATGCACAGTTTACACAGTATATGTACAATACAATAAATATAAACCCGGCTTATGCCGGGTCACGTGGAGCCCTGAGCATTTTTGGTTTGTACCGTACACAATGGGTAGGACTTGACGGTGCACCGGAAACAAGTTGTTTCTCTGCAAATACCCCATTTAATAACAGCAATGTGGGATTAGGATTATCATTAGTTAACGATAAAATAGGACCTACTAATGAAAATAATATATCTGTGGATATTTCATACACTATTAGCACTTCAGAAACCTTTAAAGTGTCATTCGGATTTAAGGCCACGGGAAATCTATTCAATCTTGATGTTAATAAACTGAACCCTGTGGATCAGGCCGATCCGCAATTTCAAAACTTTAATAGTGTGTTTAAGCCCAACTTCGGAGCAGGGGTTTATTTACACTCAGACAGGTTATATGCAGGATTATCGGTTCCTAATTTTGTTGAAACCAATGTTTACAATGATAATGATGTTGCCATATATAAAAGCAAAATCAATTATTATATAATGGGTGGTTATGTGTTTGATTTAGGCCCCGACATTAAATTCAAGCCTTCTACACTTCTAAAAGTCGTTGAAGGAGCTCCTTTACAGGCAGATATCTCGGCCAATTTCATGTTCCTAGAAAAATTTGTAGTTGGAGTGTCTTACAGATGGGATTCTACAGTAAGTGCACTGGCCGATTTTCAGATTAGTGACAGCCTGAATATAGGTTATGGTTATGATCTTGAAACCACTAACCTTAACAACTACAATTCAGGTTCGCATGAGATATTCCTGCGCTACGAAATATTTAAAAATAATGGAAAAATGACAACTCCCCGTTTCTTTTAAAAACAGATATTATGAAAAATTATATTCTACTTTGTATTGCAGCAGGCATTTTATCAGTTAACAGCTATTCACAGCAAAAAAGAGTAGCTTCTGCCGATAAAAAATATGACAGCTATGCCTATGTAAATGCAATTAAAACATACGAAAGAGTTGCAGATAAAGGATATAAATCTGAAGATCTGTTTGAAAATCTCGGAAATGCATTTTATTTCAATTCTCAATTTGATAAAGCAGCAAAGTGGTATGGTGAACTGTTTGCCATGAACCCAGAGCAGGAACCGGAATATTACTACAGGTACGCACAATCACTCAAATCTGTAGGGGATATTGAAAAGGCGAAGGAAATGCTCGATATATTTGAAAAGAAATCAGAAAATGATGCGAGAGCCACCCTCTATAAAAATGACCGGAATTATATGGATGTTATTAAATTAAACTCAGGCCGTTATAAAATTGAGGATGCAGGTATAAACAGTCAATATTCTGATTACGGAACCGCATTTTATGAGGATAGGATTGTTTTTACTTCGGCAAGAGATACAGGCAGTTTGGGGCAACGCAAACACAAATGGACCGGTGAATACTTTACAAACCTTTATCAGGCTGAAGTAGATACCGTTTACAATCCCGGTAAAGCTGAAAAATTCATATCAAAAATTAACTCCAAATTTCATGAGGCAACCCCGGTTTTCACAAAAGACGGAAAAACAGCATACTTTACAAGAAACAATTACATTAACGGTAAAAAAGGAAAAGATGAGAATAAAATTACTTTAATAAAAATATACAGGGCAACACTGGAAAATAATAAATGTGTTAACATAACAGAACTGCCTTTTAACAGCAATTCATACAGCACGGCACATCCGGCTTTAAGCTCCGATGAAAAGACACTTTATTTTTCATCTGATATGCCAGGTTCAATCGGTCAATCAGATTTATACAAAGTAAGTATTAACAGCGACGGAAGTTATAGTACTCCCCAAAACTTAGGTCCTCAAATCAATACTGAAGGAAAAGAAACATTTCCGTTCGTAACAGATGAAGATGAAATTTATTTTGCTTCAGACGGGCATCCCGGTCTTGGCGGTCTGGATGTTTTTGTAGCGAAGATAGACAGTACAGGAGTAAGCAATATTCAAAATGTGGGAGCAGACATTAATTCTCCTATGGACGATTTCGCCTATATAATTGACACAAAATCCAGAAGAGGCTTTTTCTCTTCCAACAAAAGCGGGGGTCACGGGTCTGACGATATCTATAAGTTTTTAGAAACACGAAGGCCCGGATGTATACAGGAACTATACGGTACAGTAACCGATCTCGAAACAGGTGAAATATTACCCAACACCAAACTTACACTGTATGACCGTAAATTTAATATGATAAGTAGTGTGAATTCTGACGAAAACGGCAACTATACATTTCCTGTAGAATGTGATAAAACATATAATATAAGAGCCGAAAAAGAAGGGTATACGACCAAAGAACAGAGTATTACCATTCCTTATGAAAACGGCAGAACCCATTTACCTATTGAACTCGAAAAAGCCGACTGTGTTGTAACTATTGGGGATGATTTAGGAAAATGCTTTGGAATAAAAATGATTTATTTTGATTTGGATAAATCTAATATCCGGCCGGAAGCTGCTCTAGATCTTGAAAAAATTCTTGATGTACTAAATGAATATCCTAATATGAAGTTAGACATCCGCTCTCATACCGATAGCAGACAAACCCATAAGTACAATGAAGAGCTATCTGACAGAAGGGCCAAATCTACAATTAAATGGTTAGTGGATAATGGCATTGATAAAAGCAGGTTAACCGGTAGGGGTTATGGAGAAACCCAGTTGGTTAATGAATGTGCCGATGGTGTGGAATGTACCGAAGAGCAACATCAAATGAACAGGAGAAGTGAATTTATTATTTCTGATTTATAACTTTATTAGAACACCTTTAAACCCTATGTAAATATTAGTGTTTTCAATAAGGTTGCCGGGCCTGTTTGTCTAACAGATTATTTAAAAAGAGAAAATCAAACTGTGCAATGATCTATTTCTGAAAACTTGTTAGACATTAGTCCGTAGGCCTGACGAAAAGCCAATTCACATATTATGAATTGGCTTTTTTATTGTTTAAATTAATTGATGTAATATAAATTCTAATTCAATTGTATATTTTTCAATTGCATTCTGTAACATTCAAGTTTACTTAATATATTTTCCTGTTCCTCAAAAAAGTCATTATTACTAAACAGTTTTTCATAATAGTTAATTCCTGCTAAAAGATTATCCTTAAATACCGACCATTTTTTTAGTTGTATAGCAGGCATATCCCCTTCAAAACTAAGCTGTTCCTTTAAATAATTAATATAAAGTTTTAATTCCTTTATAAACATATTTGGTCGGTTTGCATTCTGTAAAACAGATGAGTATCCGTAAATATGCCTTACCATATCATATAAACAAACTTCCTTATCAAAATAGGCCATATTGGGCCCCGGGCAAATTACCACTCCCTGCTCCTCGCCTTTTATCTGAATATCATTTTCCATATATGCCGAATTGGCCAACCCAACACACAGGCAAGACTTTACAACAATAGTATCGTGTTTTTCTTTATAATCAGCTTCAGAAATTGCATGCCTACATTGCTCCAATTCAAAAAGCTTACGTTTTTGGTATTTTCTGGATGCTGTACAAATTCCTTTCTCATCATACTCATTATGCAAAGCCAGTAATTTTTTAGGACAAGAACTACCTGCTTTGTTCTGCTCAACACGATTACTTTTAATACCATCGTTAGTTGTTCCTTTAACGGTATTAAAAGGCACTCCTAAAGGCGATATATTACTTTTATAAAAATCTTCTTCAGTCGCTTCAATTAAAAGTTTACGAGTAGCCACATCAGTAGTTGTTGCCTCAGGAACCAAAAGGAATGGCGATCCCCACCCTACAGAATCGGTTTTATAATACTCCAACAAAAACTGATGTTCTGCTGCTGTACCTACGCCTCCCTGAACAGTTATCTTAACCTCTAAAGGTTCTTTAGGAATGAATGCTTGTTTTTGCTCCAGTTCTTTAATCCATAATTCATAAGCCGAATTTATAAGTTCCTGCCTTTGTTGTTTAAATTCTTCAAGAATAGGCCCTAGCAAAAGTCCGTTTGTGGCAAAGGCATGGCCTCCGCAGTTAAGCCCCGACTCAATTCTGTATTCGCTTACCCATATCCCCTTTTTCGCTAAGAATTTACTTTGTATTAAAGCCGACCTGAAATCGCTTACCTTAAGTATGACTTTCTTTTTAAGCTTTCCGGATTCATCAGGAAAAAAATCAGGAAATTCAGCCAGATAATTATATAATGATGGGTTCATTCCTGCCGATAGTACTACCGATGATTCCAGCCCGCTTTGGGCAAAACCTCTTAAAGAAGCATGGGCATCATTATAACAAAAAGGCAATACATCATCGTTACTGTAATTGGCTTTATCAACTTTGGTCATAATATTTACGTCGATTGCCCCGGGCCTGAAATGCTTCGTTAGAAAACTGCGTATCTCATTTGTTTTATCAAACGGACTTGAAGCATAAAACTGCAGGCCTTTTCTAAAGTCTGATACTTTAGGGAGCATTTCAATAAAATTGTTTAATGCTTTTTGGCTATTGGCCAGTTCTGCACAAAAGCCCTCATACTTTTGCTTTACAATTTTATCTACTGTATTCAAATAGGCTGTTATACGTTCTGCTCTGTAATCAAGAACTTTTTTTGAAATTTCCTTATACGGGAGTTCAAATTTTTCGCTGTAAAAAGCATGCATTTTCTCAATCAGTTCATCATCTACAATGGAAATTACTGAGTCTATACCAAACTGTGCCACCTTAATCGGGGTATCTATAGTATAGGCAAGCCCCATAACGGGAATATGAAAGCTATGCGGATTTTTTATAGTTGTCATTATGCAAATAGTTTATCTGCAAATATTAGATATCGCCGCGACACAAAAACTGATATTTATCATACTCCGGTTAATGTTTAATTATATTCATATTATAGACCTAACTTATCTATATAGAATTATTAGAGCGCCAACAGAAAACACAAAATAACTACCTATAATATAGATAATTAACAATAATTTTCTCTTATTTTTTTTAGTTAACTGTTCCTTAACAAAATATTCGTAGGTTTGCTGCACCAAACCAATTATTAACCACCCCACTATTAATAAAATTGTGTATGAAACAATTTTACGTTCTTTTCGCGCCCCTGCTATTTTTTTTCACGTTACCGGCTTTATCAGGCACCGTAAGTGTTTTTGATATAGATCCACCGGTAATAATAGGTCCGTCTACATTGTGCGGACCCGGAAATGTTACATTAAATGCAACTGCTGTACCTTCGGCTCAAATTTCGTGGTATGATGCAGAAACAGACGGTAACTTATTAAGTACCGGTCCAAGCTTTAGTGTCAATCCGTTATCGGTAACCACGACCTATTATGCTGAAGCAACCCTTGACGATGAAACTTCAACAAGGACATCATTTACGGTTACTGTAGCTGATCCTCCGGTAATAAACGATGTCGATTTTGTAGACAATCAGTGTTCCGGACTGGATATACTTTTCTCTCCGGATATCAGTAACGGTACAGCGCCCTTTACCTATTCATGGAACTTTGACGACGGAGTGACTTCTACAGAAACTACTCCCTCACATCCTTTTAACAGTATAGGATGTGGTACTCAGGTTTTTGATGTTACCTTAACCGTTACCGATGCAAACGGATGTAGCGCAACCTACACTACTCCGGTAACTATTAAGCAAAAGCCGGATGTAGCTATTGAGGACCAGAATGTATTTAGTCCTTTCAGTAATTGTGACAACAGTCCGTCTCAGGGTAGTTCCAATTACACCATTACTATAGATAATATTTCGCAAAACACCTGCGCTAATAATTATTCCATAGACTGGGGAGACGGTAATACGGAAACAAACCTGGCATTTACCGATTTCCCGTTAGATCATACTTATACTCAGTTAGGCTCCTTTAATCTTGCTGTTACGGCATTTGGTGCTAATGGCTGCAACAATACTCAGGTTTATGTGGTGGCCAACCAAAGCAACCCGGCAGGAAGTTTAGGTACATTAGGTTCTACAACGGGGCTTTGTGCTCCGGCAATAGTACCATTTACCATAGGCAACTGGGAGCTGAACTCACCGGGAACAACCTACATACTTGATTTTGGTGATGAAACATCTGTAACGCTAAACCACCCACTTACAGAAACCACAATTTACCATAGTTATGCAGCGACTTCATGCCCTAACGGAAGTTATACGGCAACACTTACTGTTACAAATGCATGTGACAGTACTCCATATACAGCCGGTAATGTACAGGTACGGATAAATCCTACCGCACAATTTACAGGTCCTGCAAGAGCTTGTATTAATGAAAATGTATGCTTTACAAATACTACATTACAGGGAACCTTTGGAGCTAGTTGTAATGAACTGACAACATATACATGGAATTTTGGAGACCCGTCTTCACCCAATAATGAAGTAGTTGTGAACAGTACAGGAATACCGAACCAATGCCATACTTTCTCGGCTCCCGGTATTTATACGGTTACACTAACAACCGCAAACCCTTGTGGTGACTCTAACTATACACAAACAATTTGTATTGAGAGTCCGCTTGCACCGGATTTTACCCTGAATACTATAGAAGGTTGTGCTCCGCTACTTATTGAAACAACAAATATTACAGACGAAAGCAATTCATGTAATGTTATCTATAACTGGAGTGCAACATTTGTTCCGGAAGAATGTGATTCTAACGCTGCTCCGGAATGGGTTTTTGCCAATGGCACTACTGCTGATTCTGATGAAGCTGATTTCACTTTCAATGCCGCAGGTACATATACCATAAGACTTATCGCTACTAATATTTGTGGTAGTGAACAGATAACAAAAACAGTTACGGTAATAAGACCTCCAACAGTAACTATAGATCCTATAGATGATTTATGTGGTGCTACCGAGGTAACCATAACACCAACGGTAACCCTTACCGAATGTAATGGTGGTGCACCTACTTACCTGTGGAACTTCCCAGGAGGTACACCATCTACCTCTACAGATGAAGCACCGAGTGTAACTTATACTACATCGGGCTCTCACACTTTTAGTGTTGAAGTTACCAATGCCTGTGGTACCGTATCCGATTCAGAGTCAATAATTATTGGTCCAATCGTGTTTGCTGAAGCCGGTGACGATGTTACTATCTGTCCGGGCAGTACTACTCTAGAAGGAACAGCAACAGGAGGCTCAGGATCAGGATATACCTACAGTTGGTCGCCAACTACAGGTTTAACGGGAGCAAACACAGCTACCCCTCAGGCCTCACCAACAAGTACAACAACTTATACACTAACCGTAACGGATTCTAACGGTTGTACCGCTACCGATGAAGTTACCGTATTTGTAAATGAACTGAATCAGGGAGCTATAGCTGCCTCACAAACCATTTGTAATGGTGGTGATCCTGTAGTCTTTACAGAAGTTACCCCGGCTACTGCACAAGGCACGATTAGCTATCAGTGGGAAAGCTCTGTAACAAGTAACATAACAGGTTATACTGATATTGCGGGAGCTACAGATGCTACTTATGATCCGCCAATTGCAACTCAAAATACCTGGTACAGAAGAAAAGTAACCAGTACCTTAAACGGTGTGGAATGTACCGCTACTACTAACTTTGTAGAGATAATAATAAACAATGTTTATGAAGGTATAATTGAAGATGACCAAACCATATGTACAGGTGGTGATCCAAACCCGATTATAGTTTCAATTCCGGCAACAGGTCAGGGAGCACTTACCTATCAATGGCAAAGCTCAACAGATAATATCACCTTTACAGATATAGCTGGGGCAACAGCAGATACTTATAATCCGGGAGTGCTTACCGCTACAACATATTACAGACGTGTTGTTACCAGTACCTCTAACGGAGTTGCCTGTACTGCAGTAGGTAACACTGTTACCATAACCGTAGAACCAGACCCGGTAATAGACGTACAGCCATTAGCTACCCAATCGCTTTGTCAAAATGCACCGGCCACTACGCTGGAAGTTACAGCTTCGGGAGGTATAGGTACATTTAATTACCAGTGGTACAGCAATACGGCTAACGATAACACTTCGGGCACACCCGTAACAGGAGCAACAGCAGCCACGTTTACCCCGCCTACAGATATTGCAGGTACATTATATTACTACTGCGTTGTATCTCAAACCGGGTTGGGATGTACTGTTACTTCACAAACTGCCGAGGTAAACATTATAGCAGCTCCTGTTTTTAGTGAGCAACCTCTTTCCAGCGATGTATGTTTAAACGGTACGCCCAATACGCTTTCTGTTGCTTATACAAACGGTACAGGAACGCCAACCTATCAATGGTATTCTAATACTGTTGATGACAGTACAACAGGAACCGAAATTGCAGGAGCTACAAGCCCAACCTACATACCTTCTACCACAACAGAAGGCACAACTTATTACTATTGTGTGATTACCTTTCCTGTAGGCGGATGTTCGCTGATAACATCAGATACTGCCGAAGTGAATGTAAGGGCTATACCTGCCATAACTGTACAACCAACCGAAACACAAAGCTTATGTGTAGGCGGTACTGCTTCTGAGCTAAGTGTAGCTTATGACAGTGACGGAGGTAATGCTACCTATCAATGGTACAGCAATACCACAAACAGCAATACAGGCGGTACAATAATAGCCGGAGCAGATCAGGCTAATTATACACCTTCTGCTTTTACAGCCGAAGGAACTTATTATTACTATGTAACTATTGATTTTGAAAACAACGGATGTGGTAACCTTACCAGCGAAGTAGCTGAAGTTATTGTAGTACAGGATCCGATAGTAACACAACAACCATTGGCAACCCAGTCATTATGCCAAAGTCCGTTTGCACAAGATCTGACTGTAACCGCTACAGGCGGGGTAGGATTACTTTCTTACCAATGGTACAGTAATACAACAAACAACAATACAGGAGGAACTGAAATAGCAGGCGCAACAGCAGATACCTATTCCCCTCCTGCCACAACAGTAGGAACAACCTATTACTACTGTATAATTACAGCAGAAGGATCAGGTTGTAATGTAACAAGCGATACCGCAGAGGTTATTGTAAACCCTTCTCCTATAGTAAGTACACAACCACAATCAGAAGACCTTTGTTTGGGTCAACCGATATCAGAACTTAATGTGGACTATACTAACGGTACAGGTACACCAACCTACCAATGGTATAGTAATACAGTAAACGATACAACTACAGGTACTCCTATTGCAGGAGCAACATCTGCTACATACCAGCCAACAGACACTAATCCGGGAACTTTATATTACTATTGCGAAATTGTATTCCCAATCGAAGGCTGTTCCGTAATCCTGTCAGAAACTGCTGCGATATCAATCTACGCGCTACCGTCGGTTAACGATATTAATGAAGAAACCTGTAGTAACGAAACATTTACCGTTATACCTACTGACGGTAACGGAAATAATGTTCCTGCAAACACTATGTACACCTGGACAGCTCCGGCAGGTACAGGCTTTACAGGTGGCAGTGCTCAGGCGACTCCGCAATCGGAAATCAGCCAGACATTAACCAATACTACAAACGCTCCGGTTACGGCTACCTATACGGTTACACCTGTTGTAAATAACTGTAACGGTGAAACATTTACGGTTGTGATTACCCTATACCCTGCTGCAACTCTTGAAGATGGCGAACTACTTGTGTGTAGCGGAAGTGACTTTAGTTATGACCCTGCCACAAATGCGGTAATACTTCCGGCAGGAACAGTATACCAATGGGATGTTCCTGTAGTTACAAGTGGTATTACTGGAGGTGCATCGGGAAGCGGTGAACTGGTGGTTACAGGTAACTTAACCAACCCAACAACCACTAACCAAACAGCAACTTATACTGTTACTCCTGTGTCTCCGGAGGGTAACTGTTTGGGCGAACCGTTTAATCTTGTGGTTACGGTTAGTTCTGAGTTTGCTGTTACATCAGATGTATCTGATTATAACGGCTTCCAGATAAGTACATCAGGAGCTACAGACGGTTGGATAAACCTTACCCCTACAGGTGGTTCGGGAACTTACACATACAGCTGGACTGGTCCTGACGGATTTACAGCCGATACCCAAAATATTGAAAACTTAGGAGAAGGAACTTATACAGTTATTATAAGCGATGGTTTATGTAACGATATAGAACTTACCATACTAATCAATGCGCCGCTTCCGCTTACTATTGGCGAAGCTGATGCAAGCCATGTGGATGTTAGCTGTTTTGGAGCAAGCACAGGTGTTATTGAAGTTGAAATTACACAGGTTTCCATTGCTCCTTTTGATTATGTACTAATGCTAGAAGATGGTACCGTAATAGAAACTGTTGAAGATACTTTTGCCGAAAATTATGTATTCGACAATTTACCGGCAGGCAATTACACCGTTCAGGTTACTGATGCAAACGGTACCGCAAAAACAATTGAAGATATCATTATAACACAACCGGAATCGGGTATTGCGATTACAGAAGCTGTAGTTTCCGATTTTAACGGATTTGGAATCAGCTGTTTTGGTAATCAGGATGGTAGTATAGACCTTACTGTAGAGGGCGGTTATCCGGGATATACATATAACTGGACAGGTCCAAACGGTTTTACAGCAGATACTCAGGACATCAGCAACCTTAATCCGGGTACCTATACTGTAGTAATTAACGATACTACGGGAGCGTGTCCGGTAACCGAAAGCTATGAAATTACAGAGCCACAACCGATAGCCTATACCAGTACGGTTTCAAACTACAACGGATTTAACGTAAGTTGTTTTGGAGGAAATAATGGTGCAATATCCATATTCCCCACCGGAGGTAATTCTGATTATGTTTACCAATGGACAGGACCTAACGGCTTTACATCAAACGAACAAAATCTTACAGGATTATTTGCCGGTAGTTATGAACTTACATTAACTGACACCAATAACTGTAGCGCTACAGGCAGTACTTATACATTAACGGAACCGGAAGAGATTATAATTACCGAAACTCATGTAAATGTTATTTGTTTTGGTGACGCCACCGGAGAAATAGATGTTACTGTTACAGGTGGTGTACTTATAGCAGGTTACCTGTACAACTGGACAGGCCCTAACGGCTTTACTTCTGCCAATGAAGATCTAATTGGTATAACTGCAGGGGCCTATACATTAACAATTACAGATGATTTAGGATGTAATGAAACCATTACGGTTACTATAACCGAACAGCCGGAAATAATAATTATACCTACCACTACTCCTATTACCTGTTATGGAGCAGATAATGCTTCCATATCATTAGCCATATCGGGTGGTAACCCTCCTTACACAGCACAATGGAGCAACCTTGCAACAGGAACATTTCAGGATAACTTAGGGGCAGGAACTTATACCATTACAGTAACTGATGAAAGCAATTGTACCAAAACAATAGCTGTAGTAATAGACGAAGCACCTGTATTTACGGTAAATCCGGTTTATACTAATATCACCTGTCATGGGGCTAACGATGGTAGTATTGCGCTTAACCTTATAGGTGGTATTGCTCCGGTAACACTTACATGGAGTGATGGTTCTACAGCAGGTACAACACGTAATAACTTAGGACCTGGTACCTATACAGCCACTATTGTTGATGGTACTCCTTGTGAAATCGTAAGGACATTTACCATTGTTGAGCCAGCCGCTTTAACGCTGAATGCGAATATTACTCATGCTACCGACTGTGATGATACCATGAGCGGCGCTATAGACCTGTTGGTTGCGGGAGGTACTCCTCCTTACACCTACGATTGGTCTAACGGAGAATCTACACAAGATCTTACTAATATAACTTCGGGCAACTACTTTGTTGAGGTTACAGATGCTAATGGTTGCACTAACTCGGCAACATACTCCATAACACGCCCTGAGCCTATTACGCTTGAGATTACAACTGATATCGTATTTGATTGTGACACCCAATATGTAAGACAGGTTAATATTGCCCATGCATCGGGTGGTGTTCCTCCTTTCCAATATACATGGACAAGTGGTGAAGTAAGCGGGCAAAATGGTCAGTACATGAGCACCGACCAAAACGGTACTGTGATTGTTACCGCAACCGACTTTATGGGATGTACTGCAACACAAACTTTTGAAGTGGATACACAACAGTTGGGCGAAGCATTCTTTACAGCAGAATCTTATGCTCACACCACATACAATATCTATTCAATTATGGATCCTGTAACTTTTATAAATGAATCTACAGGAGATTATACCGAAGTATCATGGGATTTTGGAGACGGAAGTTTCTCCAGCGAACTGGATCCAACTCACACTTATGTAAGGGAAGGTACTTACACAGTTACATTAACTGTAGTATATCCTTACGGATGTACAGACACTTACAGTATTGTACTGGAAATCACTAAAGGTTATGAAGTAATGATTCCTAATGCATTTACACCAAATGCCGATGGTGTTAATGATACGTTTAGTGCACTATACAAAGGTTTCAAGAGTATTGAGTTGAATGTGTATGATACATGGGGTTCCCTTATCTACTCCGAAAAAGGAGAAGTTATCAGAGGATGGAACGGTTACATTCAGGATGTTCCGTCTGAAAATGGTAATTACTATTACCGAATCAATGCCGAAACGTTTTACGGCCAGTTTGTAAATTTTGAGGGACCTTTTGTATTAATTAAGTAGAAATGAAAAGAATAGCAATAATTATAACCACACTATTGGCATTTAATACAAGTTGGGCTCAGGATCCTATTTTTACTCAGTATTTTATGGTGCCTCAAACCGTAAACCCAAGTTTTACGGCTTTTATGGAAACAACTTCTATTGGTGTAATGCACCGGACTCAATGGCCGGATGCTTCACTGAAAATAAATAGTGATTATGCCTTTTTAAACACATGGGCAGAAGAAATGAACAGCGGATTTGGAGTAAACTTCTTAAGCCAGAGAGAATCGTTTACAAACTATCAGCTTTCTCAGGTAAATGCCTCTTATGCATACAGGGTACAGATATCTGATTTCTGGTATTTTCACCCTGCTATTGAAGTAGGGTTTGGTACCAAGTCATACGGATTTCAGAATCTGGTACTCGAAGATCAGCTAAACCTTGGCACGGGAGTAATTGATGCTTCCAGTATAGACCCATTGGCGCTTAATGAGAAAATTACCTTTTTTGACATCGGTGCCGGAGTATTATTTAACAACGAAGAATGTTGGATTGGAGCTTCCTTAAAGCACCTTAACAAACCTAATATCTCATTTAGCCAGGCAGGTAATTTACCTTTAGAAATGCTTTTCTCCCTAAATGCAGGCTATGAGTTTAAACTTTCCAATTTTACTAATACCTTCCTACCCTACAATTCCAAATTACTTTTTACAGGTAATTTTATGCAGCAGGCCAAATACAACAGGTTTGATTTAGGTATGGGAATTATTTTTGAAAGAGTATTTGTAGGAGCAATAGCGGCTACAAATCCGGCAAAAAATAACGGAAACAGTAAATTGCTTACTTCCATAAACCCTTATTTCGGATTGAAATATGAGCATTTTAAAATTGGCTATTCATATGATGTCTTAACCAACAATATGGGAAGAACCGGAGGGATACATGAATTCTCCCTGATATATCAGTTTAACTGGGAAAAACAATGCCAGGGTTGCCCTGATTATTATTAACACGATCTTTTTATATAATAGTTTCACTAACTGAAAAGGGACAATTCTAATATTAGAATTGTCCCTTTTCAGTTTATATAGTTCTTTTTTTAAGCTTAGTTTTAAGAGCCCCATACCTTGTATGGGGCTTAAACATAAACTAAAATTTTGATCTATTACTCTACTTCATTGGCAAGGTGGTTTTGGTTTAACGTTTTAGGAATACAATTTCCTCTTATTATTTCTTCACGATTACAAACTCCGAGCGTCTGTTCTTAGCATGCTCTTCCTCTGTACATTTGTCTTTACAGTCAACAAGCGGCTGGCTCTCACCATAACCCTGTCCTGAGATGCGCTCCTTGGCAATGCCTTTGGAGATGACATACTGAACGGTAGATTTTGCCCTCCTGTTCGACAGGTTCATGTTGTACTGGTCACTACCACGGTTATCGGTGTGTGCCTTAACCATGATCGTCATTTCCTTGTTATTGTTCATAACCTCTACCAGTTTGTCTAACTCAAAGGCTGCCTCTTTGGTGATGTTACTCTTATCAAATTCAAAGAAGATGTCGTTAAGTTCCACTACAACTTCTTTCACGATCTCCTCGATCGGTTTCAGGTCAGCCATAACGTTCACCTCACCACCATGGGTTTTGGCAATCGGGAAGCTGTTCTGCTCATAACCCGTCATGCTTGCCTGGATGGTATAGGCCCTGTCACAATCAACATTGTAAACCACCTTACCTCCTGCATCTGCCGTTCTGGTCTCAATAACATTGTTCCTCTCATCAAGGATCGATACCCTGGCGCTTGCCAGGTTTGCCCGTGTTGGCATCCCTTACCATTACAATAGCCTCAACGCCACAGATTGGCGTTGCGCTGTAAAGCTGGTCAACACCTGTCCTGTTACTGCTGAAGAAACCGATGTTCTTCCGGTCATTGAAACTGAAGGCAAAGTCATCCTGTCCTGAGTTGATTGGTAAGCCAACGTTCATTACTTCTGTTCCTTTCTTCAGGTCCACCACAAACACGTCCAGTGCTCCAAAGCCTTTCCTTCCGTCTGAGGAGAAGTACAGCTTGCCCTCTGAGGTGATGTATGGGAAATTGTCATTGGCTGGGGTGTTGATCTTATCCCCAAGGTTCTGTGGCTCACCATAGGTGTTGTTGCCCTTAACCTCCACCTTCCAGATATCGTTGCCGCCCTGGCCTCCCGGACGGTTCGAAACAAAGTAAAGCGTCTTGCCGTCTGCACTGATGGCAGGGTTACCTGTTGAGTAGGTCTTCTCGTTGAAAGGAAGCGGCTGGATGTTACCCCATTTGCCGTCAGCCTTGGTAGCCTTGTAAAGGTATACCTGGCCCAGTTTAAGGTTGTTGTCCTTATCCCTCTCAAACTGTTTGCTCTCCTTAAAGCTCTCGCTGGAGAAATACATCGTGTTACCGTCTGCGCTTACCGCTGCAGGGCCGTCGTGCCATTTGCTGTTCACATCGGCAATAGGGGTCGGCTCACTAAGGGTACCGTCGGCATTATAGGTAGCCATGTACATATCAAGGAACGGCTGTTCGTTAGCCCCGTAGGTCTTCCTTGCCGTATTTCTTGCGCTGGTGAAGTAGAAGTTGTTGTCATCGGTAAGTACCGCACCAAAGGAGCTGTACTTCTCATCGTTGATGTCCAGCTTCTTCTCATCAAACAATCTTGTCTGGTTCCTTAATTTCGGAAGGTAGTCAGGGTCTTTCATAAAGGCCACAGACCTCTCGTCATTCGGCTTTAACTGGGCAAACTTACGCATCTGCGCATTAGCCTCCTCATACCTGCCTTCGGCCTTAAGCATCTGGGCATAGTGGTAATAGATCTCAGCTTCCTGCTGGCTCTCGGTAGCCTTGGCATACCATTTTACCGCCTCCTTGCTGTTAAAGACATTGTAGTAGCTCTCGGCCAGCTGCCTGTAAACATAAGGGTCGCTCTTGCCTGATAGCTTCATATATTCATTGGCGGCATCAACATATTCCATCCTGGCATACAGCTTGTCCGCCTTCTCGGTTTCCCTGCTCTGTGCCATGGCAAACTGTGCTGCCAGCATAAAACTTAAACTGATATATAGGTTCTTCATTTTTCTTGGTCGCTTTTAGGTTAGAAATAACGTGGTGAACGTGATACTTTCTTAGGGAAGTTCAAATCGAATAACAGCATTACCTCATGCGAGGCTGGGGTAGTGATGTTAAGGTCGGAAACAATATGGTCATAGGCATAACCCAGCCTAAGGTTAGGGGTAATCCTGTAGTTGACCATACCACCAAAAGAGTCATCAAGCCTGTAGGTGGCCCCGATCTCAAAGCGCTCAAAGAACAGCGCATTCAGTGAACCGTCTATAGAAGGCGATACGTTGAAGGCTGATTTTAACATGAAAGAGGGTTTTAGCTTTACGTTATCCGATAACTGGAATACGTAACCCCCCGTTAGGAAGTAGTGCTGAACTTCCGATCCGAACTGAAGGTCAGTTCCGCTTTGGGTAAGGTCAAGGTGCTTGCTCTTAAGCATGTTCGGTACCGAGAAGGCCACATAGTACTTCTGGGTGTAGTAGAAGAATCCTGCACCTATGTTGAAATAGGTGTTGTTAACGTTCTCACTGAAGGCAGGGTCGCCCGGCGCCGGTACATATCCGTTACCGATGTCACTGTATAGCCCCACATCGTGGAACGTTGCTCCGGCCTTAAGGCCAAGGGCAAGGCGGTGCTCTCCACCTAAGTTAAGGGTGTAGGAGAAGTCCGCATAGGTGTTGGTCTCCTTTACAGGACCAATCTGGTCGTTGATTACAGATAGGCCCAATCCCACATTCTTACCAACAGGACTGCTGCCCGAGAAGGTTGCCGTGGTTGGGGAATCCTGGATGTCAACCCACTGTTTGCGGTACAATAACCCAAAGGACAAATTCTCCTTCGAGCCCGCATAGGCAGGGTTGATCACGTTCATGTTATACATGTACTGCGTATAGTGCGGGTCCTGCTGTGCAGAAACATCGGCAAGGCCACACAATGCCACCAAAGCGGCAAGGTATATTTTTCTCATGTGTTTATTATGTGCTAATTATTAGTAAAAAGAAAGGGGTTGGGTTTACAACCCCTCTACTTTTGGTTTAGTTTTCTCTATTAATGTAAACCCAACCCGTTTTGCTGGTACCATCATTTAGCTCAAGTGAGTAGAAATATGTTCCTGTAGGAAGTTCTTTTCCGTGTTTGTCAAGACCATACCACTCATCACTATAATCTGTTTTACTGTATACTTCTTTACCGTAACGGTTAAAGATGCTTAGTTTAATTACTCCAAGACCAGAAAGGTCAAAGTTATCGTTCATGTTATCACCGTTTGGAGAGATACCACGTGGAATTGTACAAGCTGCGTTTTCAACATTATACACAAGAACCGATGAACAGATATCACCACCTGCAGGGGTAACAGTTACCACATAGTCTCCTATTTCCTCAGCAATAGCTGTAATATCAGTACTTATAATGGCTCCGTTTGGATCAGTCCACTCGATAAGAACCGTTTCCTCAGTATAATATTCATCATCTAAAATAACTTCCATAGTATAACGCCCACCTATACAACCACCTGTAACTTCAATTAGCGGTGTAGCAACAAGAGAAACCATAAAGCTGCTCTCGTCTGTACAGTTTGCCGGCGCAGTACCAGATTCCGTATAGATATAAATCATCTGATCTGTTGTTATCTCAGTACCTGCAGCAAGTGTTTCACCTTCAGGAGTATGATAAAAATTATTAGGACTAAGTGCCGGTAATACATAACTATCACAAGCAACAACATCCTCCATAACATCGGCAACAGGTATTGGAGTAACCGTTACAAATACCGACTGGGTAGCCTCACAACCTGAGTTGTTAACCGTAACCTCATAAGTACCTTCTCCTGTAACAGTAACACTGCTTCCTGTATCAGGTAATGCGTCTCCATTGTAAGTCCATGAGTAAGTAACATCCGGTGATGCAGGATCGTAGTTATTAGCTACAAGATCGATAGTTACACCTGTTGTACCTTCACAGATATTAAAGTCGCCACCCATATCAAAGTCAGGTGTAAGATCCTGAACAATCAGATTAAAGTTAAGCATACCCACACACCCTGTTGGCATATACTCTACCCTTACATAAATTGTCTGTAATTCAGCAACGGTATTTTCATAGACAGATCCGATAGGGTTAGCATCATTCTGAGCATCAGCCTCAGAAGCGTGGTAAGAAATCACAAAGTCTGCAACATCATAACCTTCAATAACACCTGCCTCGATAAGAGCAGTATTAGAAGCGAAATCGAAAGTAGTAAATCCACTTGCATCACAACCTATAAGGTCTACAGGCACACCTACAGTCTCTTCAACAGGAACATAGAACTCAACACGTTTGTTACCTTCCAGTGAACATGTAGAACCTGTATAGGTAGCAACTACCCTATAGTCATTTGTTTCTGAAACAGTAAGCGAAGCACCCGTCTCATTTTCAATAACAGTAGCAATATCTCCATCAACAGTATACCAAACAAAGTCATAATCATCTTCACTTAATCCAGTTTCGATAACAGATTCTTCATTATCACAAATAGCTGTACCATCTATAACTGTAAGATCTAAACCTAAGTCAAGCCCTCCGATATCAAAACTACCACCCGCAAGGAATACAGCTGAGTTAAATGACTGGTCTCTATAATCGGCAATTACAAGCTTGATATGATACTGGTTCCCCGGTATTACATCTCCGGCAGCTGTAAGAACTACTGTTTGGCCTCTATAAGCAATAGCTGAACCATAAGGGTTTGTTTGGTTGAAAGATCCAAAATATTGTTCGTTTACTGATTCACAATTAGCATTATAAGCACCATTCCTGATATTTACAACCGATACCGGTACGGTTGTTCCCGGTAAAACAGCTAAGTTAACCGGTACAGCATTTTCATCTTCCAAATCTGTAAGGATAAATGCAAATGCATCTCCATAACTACATTGGAAAGTACCGTACTCATTTGAAGCGAATAGAAAATCGAACGTTATCTGGTTTGTTAACGGTACGAAATCAAACTCTAATACAGAAGCATTATAAAGTGGATCTGTATTACCTTCCTCGGCAATAATTTCAGCTAAATCTGCATCACTTCCCCATCCGGAACCGGTTATACCCCCACTATTATTAGGATAAGGTCCGGGTGCTTCATTAATACTGCCTGTTGCTAATATTACACCATCATTGAACGGAAAGCTTGAATTATTAAAGTTGAAGTAACCAATACTACCAGCCCCTCCAAAATCAGAACCTGACTGGGAAGTGATGTTAGATACAATAGCGCACTCCGATCCTATAAGTACCGTTTCTACAAGTTGTTCTGCATTAAACAACGTTTCATTGACTGTAATTGAACCTGCAGGAGTAGCTATACATATATTAAATGTAGATGTTTGGTTTGGAGTAGAAGTAGAAGAATAAACCCTTACTTTATAAATATTGCCTACTGTTAAGTTTTCCGCCAAACTTTGTGCTGATGTACTACAATATAACTGTGTAAGCGTACCACACTCATCACCTTCATAAAGTACATGGTAAAGACCTGCTGTACTTCCCTGAATATTATTTATAGTTATAAAATGAGTTGTATTTACTGCTGTAAATTCAAACCATACGTCATCATCTGCAACACCTGTACAAGTATTTCCTTCTGTTGAAGCCGTAGCTGAGAAAATAGTACCAGAACCTGATTCCACACATTCTGAGCTGGCATTAGCAATTATAACTGTTGCCTCAGCACACTCATCATTTGCCGGTGGCGGCGGCGGTGTACCTATACAAAGATCGAAACTTGATGTTTGAGGTAACGAAGATGAAGTGTAAAGCCTTACTTTATATGTATTACCTATTGTTAATCCTGTTGCAAAACTCTGAGTTGTAGAATTACAATAAAGCTGTGTCAATGTACCACACTCATCTCCCTCATAAACAGTATGATAGAAAGAGTTAGACGGTGTAATATTTGAAAGTGAAATTATATGAGTGGTATTGGTTGCCACGAACTCAAACCAAACATCATCATCATCACTACCAAAACATGTATTAGCTTCTGCAGAAGCAGTAGCCGAATAAATTGTTCCTGATACTGTTTCACCACAGAACTGATCCGGGTTTACAGGTGCTACAATAGCATCGGCACACTCATCGTTTGCCGGAGCAGGCGGTGGTGTTGTTACACAAATATCAAAATCGGCAAGCTGACCCGGTAGAGATGTGTAAGAGTATACTCTTATTTTATAAGTAGTACCAACTGTTAAGCCTGTTGCAAAACTCATTCCGTTAGCACAGTATAATTGCGTTAAAGCATCACAATCATCTCCTTCGTAAACAACATAGTACAGAACCGTTAAGTTACCTACTATGTTTGAAATAGATATAACATGAGTTTCATTTGTAGCTGTAAATTCAAACCATGTGTCATCATCTTCTGTACCAGAACATGTACTTCCCTGTGTAGATCCTGTTGACCACGAAATAGTACCTGCAACTACCTGATCACATGTTGGAGTTGTATTAACAGGAACCTCTATTGCATTAGCACATTCGTCATTTACAGGTGGCGGCGGTGGCGTACCTATACATAAATCGAAAGTAGTTAATTGAGGTGCTAATGATGTTGAGCTGTATATTCTTACATAATAGGTTTGACCAACTGTTAAGTTCATCAAAATAGGAGATGTAGAGGTAGTACAGTTAAGCTGTGTTAAAGCTCCGCAAGTAGTACCTTCATAAACAACATTATAAAGCGTTGTTGAACTTCCCGTAACATTTATGTTAATTGTATGAATTTCATTTGTAGCCACAAACTGATACCATACATCATCATCATCTGTACCATAACAAGCATTTGTTTCCGCTGAACCTGTAGCCCAGGCAATTGTACCGGATGCAACTGTGCCACATTCAAGATCAGCGTTTGGTACTACTACTGTAGCATCAGCACACTCATCATTTGCCGGCGGCGGCGGCGGTGTACCTACACAAAAATCAAATGTTGTATCCTGCATTCCAATGGAAGTACTGGTATAAATTCTCACATAATAGGTTTGACCAATTGTAAGACCTCCTGCAATACTTGAACTATTTGTATTACAATAAAGCTGGGTCATAGAACCACATGAAGTACCTTCATACACTGTATGATACATAAAGGTATAGCTACCAGCTACATTATTAAGATTAACTGTATGTGATGTACTTGTAGCCACAAACTGATACCATACGTCATCATCATCAGTACCAAAACAAGTATTAGGTTCTGCTGATCCTGAAGACCACGCAATTGTTCCGGAAACGAAGTTTGTACACTCCAAATCAGGATTTGGCACTACTACCGTAGCATCAGCACATTCGTCGTTTACAGGAGCATCCGGCGGTGTACCTATACATAAATCGAATACTGATGTTTGACCAGCAGCTGTCGTAGAAGAATAAATCCTTACATAGTAGGTTTGACCTACGTTTAATCCAACTAAACTACTGTTAGTAGTACTACAGCTAATATTAGTTAAAGAGCCACATGTACCAGTATATATGCTATGATATAAAAGTGTTGTACCACCTGTAATGTTATTAACATTAATAGTATGAGTAGGATTTGTTGCCACAAATGTGTACCATACGTCATCGTCTGCGCCTCCTGTACATGCATTAGCATCCATAGATGGTGTAGCCCACGCAATAGTACCCGGTGTAACCGATCCACATTCTAAATCAGGATTAACTGTAACACTGATAGCTGTTGAACAGTCATCATTTACAGGCGGCGGCGGCGGTGTACCTATGCAAATATCAAACACTGAAGTTTGAGGTGTTGATGCTGTAGAGTATACCCTTACATAATAAGTATCTCCTATTGTAAGACCTCCGGCAATACTGTTGTTAGGGTTACTACAATATACTAAGTTTAATACACCACAGCTACCAGAATATAACACATGATCTAATGCCGTCGTACCACTTGTAATGTTATTTAAGTTTATTGTATGAGAAGTACTTGTAGCCTCGAATGAGAACCATACGTCGTCGTCATCTACACCTGTACAGGTATTAGCTTCAGCAGAACCCGTAGCAGAATAAATTGTAGCTGTTACAAACTGTGCACAACTTAAATCTGAATTAACAGGAACAGAAGTAGCTGTCGCACATTCGTCATTTGCAGGTGGCGGTGGCGGTGTACCTAAACATACATCAAATGCTGTAGTTTGGTTAGCAGCCGAAGTCCAGGAATATACCCTTACATAATAAGTATTACCAACCGTTAATCCTGTTGCAGTACTTGTATTAGGGTCACTACAATAAAGCTGGGTCATTGTCCCGCAGCTTGTTCCTTCATATACAACGTGAACAAGGTTAGTGGTTCCGCCTGTAATGTTAATAAGGTCGATTATATGAGATGTATTTGTAGCCACAAAGGTAAACCATACGTCATCATTTGGTGTACCTGTACAGGTAGTTGTTTCAGCCGAGGCCGAACCACCATTTATAGTCCCCGGTGTAGTTACTGTACAAATATTTGTTGGGTTAACCGTTAATACGGTTGCATCGGCACATTCATCATTACCCGGAGATGTATTAAAGCTGTAAGGCCCTGCCCAATCACTAGTATTACCAGTACCACACACAGATCTTACATAATATTTGTAAGGAGTTGTAGGAAGTAATGGAGAAACAGTAGTTGAATTACCGTCAACAATATCTCCAGAACCATCAGGAGCATCAGTAACCGGCATAACTTCAATTTCATATTGAGCTGCAGCACCTGTCCACGATAATGTCGCTGATGTATCTGTAACATCAGTGGCGGTTAAATCTGTAGGAGGTAAACACTGTTCAACAATACTTACATCGTCAATTAACCAACGATCCTGAAAGTCACCTTCCATAAGGAAAGCAACATGATAGTTTTGACCAACAGTGCCCGGTAAGCTTAATACAATTTCATTATACTCTTGCTGAACTGGGTTAATTAAAGCTTCTGTATAAGTTTGAATAACTGTAAAAGAAGCTAAATCTGTAAGGTCTGCACCAGCCGGTGCCATTAAAATTTTGTAAATGGTTCCCTGGTTACCATTAAGAGTAAGCCTTGACCAAAAACGTAACTGCCCGTTTGCAGGCATTTCAAAAGGAAGAGTTACTAACCAGTCTTTTGCCGGGTCACCATCGTCTGGCACATTTTCACGGTCAATGATAGCTGCAAAACTTCCACCTAAATTAGGAGGGAAAGGATAGGACGGATCATCCAGAGTTTGCTTCCATTGCTGGGACATTCCAATGCCATTATTATGCCTTGTCCAGCCTGTCGGAGGGAAGGTTGTACCTTCAAATCCTTCAGCCGGATCAATTCCTTGTGCGTAACTGCACAGCGTTAATAATGACATGAAAAAAAATAAAGTAAATTTTTTCATGATAGTGGTAGTTATAGATTAGGTCCCGAAAATAATTTATCTAAATTTTATATTTGGCTTTTTATTAAAAAAAAACAAATTTTATTACGAATGTTACATTTATAAAGAAATATCCACTTTTAAAAAATTAATTCAAAAAACACCTAAATAGCTCTTTAATTTTAAAACATTGCTAATATTTTATCTTAAAAACAGCTTATTTTAAAAGGAAAAAAAAATATTAACTACCATAAAAATCAAGTAAAAACCGAAGAAATTACGAAAAAGGCAATTTCACAACTATACTGAAAATCAACAGGAAACAATTATCCGTTAACAATTATTCTATAAATTTAGCAGTGATTAAATTTTAAATAAACAGAAACTCTTTCCTACACTATTTAAATTTCAACAGACTCTATGGAATTAAAAAAGAATATCTCTATCTGGTGGGGGCCTCCTAAAGATTTTAATCCGAAACAGGATAAACGCAGGGTTAGTTGGCTTGAACTGTTTTATGACCTTGTATATGTAATTGCCATAGCCCGTATTACACATCATCTATCCCACAATATGAGTTTTGAAGGGTTTATTGAAAATATATGTCTGTTTTCATTAATCTTTTGGGGGTGGCTTAACGGTAGTCTGCATCACGATCTTCACGGAAATCAGGGACTACGTACAAGACTGATGATGCTTTGGCAAATGATAATTATTGCTGCCCTATCGATAGCTATCAACAAAACAAACGAAAATTATACATTGGTAACTATAATTTTCATGATTATGCAGCTTTATATTACCTACCAATGGTGGAGCGTGGGGCTATATGACAAATCGCACCGAAAATACAGCTGGCCCTACACTACCCTTTTCCTTATTGCTTTTTGCTTAATGGGAATATCATTATCTGTTTCACATTATTGGTTAAGGCTACTATTTCCGCTAGTTCTTATATGTAATTATATTCCGCCTTTTATTGCCCATAAACTTTTATTGCGTTCGTCTCAACGCCTCGACTTATCTTCCAGTATGTTTGAGCGCTTAGGGTTATTTACCATTATTATTTTTGGCGAACTGGTATTAGGTGTAGTAAACGGTATAGGTGAGATTGAAACTTTAACTTTTACAAGCTGGATAAATTTTGCGATTGGCATTTCGGCGGTCTTTGCAATTTGGTGGATATTTTTCACATTTGTATCTTCAAGAGAGGTCAAAAAGGGGTTGGCCAGGGCCTCCCTATTGGAAATACTCTACATACCAACACTTATAGCACTTGGGTTTATCGCTGCTGCCCTACCCGCTTTTTTAGCCGAAAATGACTTTACTTATAACCTGCAACAAATACTTGGTTTTGGAATAGCTGTATTTTTATTCTGTATTTTCCTTATTATGGAATTACTGGAATATCCTGAGGTTTTTGATACCCTGAAAAAGCCAATGCGTTTTTCTCTTTTAGTTACGTCTGTTACATTTTTTATACTCTCTCTGGTAGAGCTTAATATCTCTGTCACCTGGTATCTTGTTTTAATAGTATCTATTCTTTCTATAGAAATTAGCTACCTCAACTATAAATACTACGGAAAATTAATAAAAGAGGGGATTGATCCTTCTGAAGTATAAATATTGATAAAATAAAAGCCTGCTTATAATAAGCAGGCTTCCAACATTGCCGGATAATATGTTACAAGTTATTATCCTCGCGTTAACCAACCTCTTCTGCTTGCAGTAGCAATTGCATAAGGGGTTATCCAAAACAAACCAAAGGTGTATAAAATACTATAGGAATATGCCCAAAACGATTCGGACACGTTATGTCTTTTCGCATAAAATAATACCGGAAAACTTGAATAAATAAGTATCCCCAGGAAAGTAGAACTTAAGAACAGTACAGGGTGCATTGCTATAAAAACAAACATTGCCACTATTAACGGGTAAGCCATTATAAGCTTTAACCACTGGTTTACAAACAATAATCTTGTACCGGCTTTAGAACCTTCCCTAAAATCTTTAAATACAAATTTTGCCATCATAATGTTTTCGCGAACGTTGCTCCTTCCCCATCGTATAAACATTTTGTACAATCCTTTATATTTTTCGGGTACATTAGTAAACACATAAGCGTTTCTCTGGAACCTAACCTCATACCCCTGTCTTAATATCATATTTGTCATGGCACGGTCTTCACCAATATCTGATGGTTGCCCCATGAATGTCTGATTGATCCACTCATCAAGACATGCGAATACTGCTTTACCTCTATAGGCCGAAAGTGCTCCGGGAGTACAAAGTACAGAACCTAACATACTCTCTGCAGAGCGCATGAACTCAAAACTAAGTACAAAGCTCACATTAAGCATTTTTGGAATAATGGCTTTTTTATTGTTAAGTACCCTTACGTTCCCTGCTACAGCGCCACATTTTTCGTTAACTACAAAAGGACTTACCATGTTGCGAAGTGTATCCGGTTTAACTATTGAGTCACTGTCTATAGTCACAAAAATCTCTCCTGTACCCATTTTAAAACCACGATATAAAGCATGGCGTTTACCCATATTTTTAGGCTGCTGATAAACCGAAACTCTGTCTCCCAGCTCTTCTTTTGCTTTTAACATCCATTGCCAGGTATCGTCTTTACTACCGTCATCAATGGCAAGCAGTTGTAATTTACCTTCCGGAAAATCACTTGCAGCTATACTTAATAATGTATCATAAACCAGCCTTCCTTCATTGTAAGCGGGAACAATAACAGTAGTAGTCGGAAGCTGCTCGTCCGATACTGATTTAATCGATCTGTATTTAAAATACAGGAATGCGTTAAACAGAAAGAAACTTCCTTTAAAAATGAATAGTGCTATCGCTATTATAATTAAGGTAAAGCCTAAAACCGAACTCATTCTGTTTGTATGTAGGAGTTCAAAATCAGGCTCTAAGAGAAATACTAAAAAGGCTGCTCCTATCATAAGAAGAAAAGAGCCAGCCAAAACTAATAAGTTACCAGTATTTGTTTTTTTTAGCTTTTTAAAGAATTTGGTTTCACTAACATTTGTTGTTTTTATATTATCAGAAAAAATGAAATCAGTCTCATTTTTTTCGCGATATAAAATCTCTGGGGCAATTGTATCGTTTTTCATATTCTTATTGTACAAGGTTTAAGTAAAAGTTCTTCCTTGTTACAGTAAGGCAAGCCTTGTGCCATCAGCATTTCCGGCCCTTTTTAACTACTTTTTCACAATAAAACCATTCCAAACTGTAGATTCGTTCTACACACAATTCCACAATTCTACAATAAAAACAATATTAAAAATATTCTTCTCTACTTAAAAGTTTAATATGTAAGGGCAATCCCTGCTCCAAAACCCATATCACTATCATAGTGGGTAGACAGCGACCAGTATTTGGTTAAAATATATCTGCTGCCTACACTATATTCATAATCTGTATTCCAGCTACCCCACAATCTTAATCGTGATGTAAGGGGTATATCTTCCCGAGTAAACTGTAATCTTACTTTACCTTCGTGGTCTACCCTTAAATCGGTTTCAACAAACCACGGCAATACATAAATTACGCCCAGACAGGCCACAACCCTTTTATCTTTTGTACTGGTTTGCCCAAAAAGATTGGTCTCAACCTCATCGGTTTTCCTGTACCTGAAATCCCAGCCTGTATATACCGAAAGAAATTGCTTATTATCAAGATAACGGCCTATATGCGCTTCAGTCTCATAGCCAGACTCATCATTATATCCTAGTCTCCATTCTAAATCTGCAAAATTCCTTGTATTAGCCAGCCTAACCTCACCATCACTACCGTTAGACTCCAACCCTATATCTGCCGACAGATAATATCTCCTGTCATCATTATATACTTTTTTAAGTGCCGCTACAGGATCAGGTATTTGAGGATTTGGCGGGGAGTCTTCATAACTGAAAATCCTTCCCATACCGGACATCATGTGATATAGGATATGACAATGGAAAAACCAGTCACCGTATTCTTCTGATGCATTAAACTCTATAACATCGGTTTCCATAGGCATTACATCAATTACATTTTTAAGTGGCGAATATTCCCCATACTGATTCACTACCCTAAAGTAATGCCCGTGCAGGTGCATAGGGTGACGCATCATAGAGTTATTGGTAATTACAATACGGATATTCTCTCCAGCCTTTATCAGTATCTTATCCGTTTCAGATATTGTTTTATTATTAACTGTCCATACATAACGGTTCATATTACCGGTAAGTTCAAAGTTCAGTGTACGGAAAGGCTTATCGGGCAACGTAGTTTTTACCGGCGATTTAAGCATATCATAATTAAGGGTAACTAATTTTCCTTTGTCCATATCCATATGCCCCATGTGATGATTATGCTCTCCCATATCCATATCCATATCCATATCCATCTTCATTTCTTTATCTTCCATTGCAGTATGGTTATGACCACTCTCCTTCTTTTTAGATTCAGGATACATTACAGCATTCATATCCATTTTTTGAAGGCTCATTTTCATACCCATATCTTTCATATTCCCTCCGGTTGTCATCATGCCGTTCATCATCTTCATACCTTCAAAGTAATTTAACCTACCCATAGGTTCCTGATGCTTTTTAGTACCATTACCCAACCATAATGAGGCGTGTCCTATTCTGTCTTCCGATGTTGCCATAAGCTCATAAGATGTATTGCCCTCAGGAATGGTAACAATAACATCATAGGTTTCGGAAACACCAATTATAAAACGATCCACATTTACAGGTTCAACCTCTGAACCGTCTGAAGCTACAACAGCCATTTTACCTCCGGCATAATTAAGCCAGAAATAACTTGACGAACTGCCGTTTATAATTCGTATCCTAATCTTATCCCCTGCTTTAAGCTGGGGTATTTCCTGCTCTGTTACTCCATTCACAAAAAAACGATCATAATAAACATCACTAACATCCATAGCATGCATACGCTTAAATTCATTGGTAAATTTGGTTCCCAAGTACCCTTTTGCCAATGCTTCACCGTAGTTTTGGGTAGCACCCTTTTTTATGGCATACCAATCGGTTTCCCTGTGCAGCAACCTTTCAATCTCATGAGGGTTCTCATCGCTCCAGTCGCTTAAAAGCATTACATACTCAGGAATTTTAGGTTCATTCTTTTTATTAATTATAAAAGCACCATACATACCCGACTGTTCCTGCAACATGGTATGGGAATGATACCAGTAAGTACCGCTCTGTTTTAAAGGGAATTTATAAGTGTGTACGGTATTACTCTTTATAGGGGCAGTAGTAAGATAAGGTACACCATCCTGCTCGTTAGGCAATAGCAGACCATGCCAGTGTATAGATGTAGCATGCTTAGCGTTGTTATGCACTCTTATTACGGCTGTATCCCCTTCGGTAAAATGAAGTTCAGGTCCCGGTATTGTGCCGTTAATCGCAATTGCTTTTACATTTTTTCCGGTATAGTTTACAACAGTATCTGTAACATAAAGATCATATTCTGTTACTTTTTGTGCATTAGCCATAAATACCCAAAGCAGTACAAACGGCAGCAACAATCTATTTGATATTTGTTTAGTTTTTGTCATAATTAGTGCAGTTTTAAATTCTTAATTCTTAGAGAATTTACAATTACTGATACCGAACTGAGACTCATTGCCAAAGCCGCAATCATGGGTGATAACAGTATACCGAAGAAAGGATATAATACACCTGCCGCAAGCGGAATACCTAACGCATTATAAACAAAGGCAAAGAACAGGTTTTGCTTAATATTACGCATAACACCCTCGCTTAGTTCACTCGCTTTAACAATACCATGCAGGTCGCCTTTTACAAGGGTTATCTGTGCGCTTTCTATAGCAACATCAGTTCCTGTTCCCATTGCTATACCTACATCGGCTTTTGCAAGGGCCGGGGCATCATTAATACCGTCGCCCGCCATTGCCACTATCTTACCCTGAGCCTGTAATTTCTTAATTTCATTAAGCTTGTCCTCCGGAAGGCATTCTGCCACAAAATGCTTGATTCCCAACTCATCTGCCACAGCCTTAGCTGTGCTTTTGTTATCTCCTGTAAGCATCACTACATCAATTCCCTTCTCCATAAGCGCAGCAATAGCTTTCTTACTGGTTTTCTTAATGGCATCGGTAATAGTTACAAAGCCTTCTACTTTTTCGTCTATACTTATGTAAGAAACTGTTTTTCCTGTTTCCTGTTCTTTAGTGGCCTGTTGCAGCACCTCATCCGTTAGAGAAATTTTAAGCTGTTCTAAAAGCTTTTTGTTACCAATTGCTACCCGTTTATCGTTAGTTATACCTGTTACCCCTTTACCCGAAACAGCTTCAAAATCTTTTACAGTATGCAACTCTGTACCCAGTTTATGGGCATGATTAACAATAGCCTGTGCTAATGGGTGTTCACTCTGTTGGTTTAGCGACGCTATTATTCCTGATAGTTCTTTCTCACTCATATTCCCTACAGACACAACCTTATCTACCGATGGTTTTCCTTCTGTAAGGGTTCCTGTCTTGTCGGTAATCAATACATTTACTTTAGCCATATTTTCAAGGGCTTCGGCATTTTTAATAAGTACGCCGCTTTGTGCCCCTTTACCTACCCCAACCATAACCGACATAGGCGTTGCAAGCCCTAAAGCACAGGGACACGCAATAATTAATACAGCCACAGCATTGGCAAAGGCAAACACGTATGCCTGTTGTGAACCGAAGATTGCCCAAACAATAAAGGTTACAATGGCAATGGCTATTACAATAGGTACAAAATAGCCTGATATCTTATCGGCCAGTTTTTGTATGGGTGCACGCGAACGGCTGGCATCATTAACCATGTGTATGATTTGAGAAAGAAGGGTCTCCGATCCTACGCGTTCGGCAGTCATTAAAAATGACCTTGATCCGTTTATGGTACCTGAACTTACCTTATCACCCTCATTTTTGGTTACAGGTATAGGTTCTCCGGTAATCATAGACTCGTCTACACTGCTACTTCCTTCTTTTATGGAACCATCAACAGGTATTTTCTCTCCGGGCTTAACCCTTAAAATATCACCTGCTTTTATATCATTTATATCAATAACTTTTTCAGTCCCGTCAACCACTACAGTAGCTTCGGTAGGAGAAAGTTTCAACAATTCTTTTATGGCTGTATTGGTATGGGTATGTGCCCTTGCTTCCAGTAACTGCCCTAACAGCACCAGGGTAAGTATCACTGTCACGGCTTCAAAATATAGATATACGCTACCTCCATGCCCCTTAAACTGATCGGGAAATATGGAAGGAAAAAACAGCCCTGTTATACTAAAAATGAAAGCTGCGGCAGCCCCAACACCTATAAGGCTAAACATATTGAGTTTCCATATTTTGAATGAAACCCACGCCCTTTCAAAAAACATCCAGGCAGCATAAAACACAACCGGTAATGAAAGCGCAAACTGAATCCAGTTTGAAACGGTATGCGATACATATTTTGAGATAGGGTTACCCGGAATCATCTCTCCCATTGCAATAACAAATATGGGAATAGTGAAGACCATAGCTACCTTAAACTTTTTAACCAGTATTTTGTAGGTCTCGTCTTCCTCTTCCTGAGGCTCTAACGGCACCAGATCCATACCACAGATAGGGCATGCACCCGGTTCATTTCTTATAACCTCAGGGTGCATAGGGCATGTGTATTGCTTTTTCTTTGGAGTAAGGTCGGGGGCTTTTTCCAAATTCATCCCACACACCGGGCAACTGCCGGGTTTATCATAAGTCTTATCTCCTTCACAAAACATAGGGCAATAGTATTTACCGCCTTCTACTTTATGAGAATGGTTATGGTGGCTATGATTGTGATGTTCGTGATTATGATGTGTGTGCTCTCCTTGTTTAGGAGGTTCAGTACTTATAATATATTTACTGCCTGCCTGAGAAAGCTTTTCCTGAAGTTTTTCTATGGGTATATGCTCTTTCATAGTAACTTCTGCTACCGGTGGGTTAAGGGAAACTGTAGCCACAATCCCCTCTATCTCGTTTAATGTTTTTTCAACCTTAGTGCGGCAGCCGTTACAGCTCATCCCCTGTATGCTATATGTATGTTTCATAGTTATTTACCTTTAAAAATTATTACCCTAAGTAATAGTATAAAGGTACTACTTAACAAAAGAACAGCTGTTACACTATTTTTGGTTTATCCTTTAAAATTTACGTTTGTTGAGTTTTGGGCGTTCACTTATTGAGATAAATTATTTAGTATATTTAATTCACTAAAAGCAGTACCTATGAAAGGCTTTCTAACCATCGTTTTACTTGTTATTTCTAACACATTTATGACTTTAGCCTGGTATGGGCATTTAAAGTTCTCTGAATGGAAATGGTTTAATAAACTGGGGCTTGCAGCTATAATATTAATAAGCTGGGGCATAGCCCTGTTTGAATATGTTTTTCAGGTTCCGGCAAATAAAATTGGTTTTAAGGAAAACGGCGGACCGTTTAATTTAATTCAGCTAAAAGTAATTCAGGAGGTTATTACCCTTATTGTATTTGCTGCTTTTACAATACTGTTCTTTAAAACCGAAAACTTCAGGCCTAATCATATAATAGCCTTTATATTTTTAATCCTGGCTGTGTTTTTTGCCTTTAAAAAATAAATCCGCATTGCTTTCACAATGCGGATTCAGGTCAGATTTATTTTAAAGGCTTATAGTGAATTTAAAAACTTAAGAAGGTCTTCCCTTTCGGAAGCCGATAATTCTTTGAACTTATTTTTAGAAGCCTGGGCTTCACCCCCATGCCATAATATAGCCTCAGTAATATTGCGTGCCCTGCCATCGTGCATAAAGTTTGTATGCCCGTTTACAGTTTGCACAAGGCCAATACCCCATAACGGCGGAGTACGCCATTCACTTCCTGTTGCTAAATAATCAGGCGCATTGTCTGCCAGTTCAGGCCCCATATCATGCAAAAGCAAATCGGTATAAGGACGAATAGTCTGGTTTGCATAACCCGAAATGATATAGCTGCTGCCTGTTTGCATTTTTGGCTTATGGCAGGCTATACAGTTAAGGTCTCCAAAAATCTGTTTGCCTCTCAGTACTGCCTCATCATCATAATTTCTCCTGATAGGTACCGCTAATGCACTTGAATAAAGTACCATCCTATCGAAACTTATATCTGTAATTTCAGGACTTCCCCCATTTGGAATACTGTTACAATCTACTCCCGGAGGGCAGTTCTCGTCAGGGAATATATAAGAGGTAATCCCCATATCCCCGCTAAGTGCTCCTGCAACCTGTTGTTTTATATTAGGCTGATTGGCCTTCCATCCAAAGCGTCCCATTTTTTGAGAATCGCTAAGTACATCATATACATAATTTGGCCTTCCCGATATACCGTCTCCATCGGAATCAAATTCATCGGCAAATCCTAAAATAGTCGCTTCCGGTACTGCCTCTAAAAGTCCAAGACCAATAATCTGGTTCGCTATTCTCGGAGAGAACATTACACCTGAAGCCAGCGGACCATAGCCTAAATTGTTTATGGTATATATTGGTTTTTGCAGTTCTACAGTAGTCCCGTCTGCAAAAGTTTCTGTAATAATCTGGTAAGTAATACCTATCTGTCCTTTTATTGTAGGCCCTAAAATTGCATTATCCTGAAGCTGTCCTCCATAAACCGGATCGGGCATTGAGCCACCATGCGGATTTATACCCGAAGTGCTTAACCTTATAAGTAGTCCCCTGCCCAGTTCGCCATCGTACATTGGCGGACGGCCGCGTCCATCCTTAAAGTGACAACTTGCACACGCAACGGCATTATAAAAAGGCCCTAAACCATCGCGTGCCGTTGTAGACGAAGGAGCCGAAACCCATGTTTGCCTGAAAAAAGAGTTACCCACTCCAAAATCGGTTGCCTGATCAGATGTTAAGCCTGTATAGGCAAAACCAAAAGCTTCTTCGGTAGCGTTGTTTACCGTAGCAACACCTCCTGAATACTGCTCTCCTTCTTCGGGAGCCAGGCTCACATAATCTTCGTCATTCTTACTGCACCCTGTTACAATCAGGGCTATGCAGGCAAGCGAACAGATGATTTTTTTCATTACTTTATTTTAACAGCAAAGTGCCTTCTTTAAAAAAAGAAGACACTTTGTAACTTATTTTATTTGGCGAAAAATCACTCAATAGTAACGCTAATCCCAAGCTTAGCTGCACCCGCAAGTAAATTAGGCGCAAGTTGTTCTTGTAAATCAAGCACAGCCGTTTTTACTTTAGCACCTTCTTCAGAGTTAGCACCACCCATAATAGCATAATCAAATGGTATTGCTATTGCGTTAATACTGTTCTCTGTTAATATAAATGCAGCGTCAGTATCATCAGCAATCATGGCATCTGCCTGTTCTACAAGATCTTCAAGAGATGCTCCTGTAATATTACCGTAAGTACCTTTGTAAACATTATACACACCTTTAAAGTTTAAGTAGATATCACGGTGTGTGTTATCACTAAAACAAGAATGCTCATCTTCCTGATCCATGTTTGCAAGAGCAACGTCCATACGCTCTACTGCAAGCTCAGCAGCTGCAAGAGTAGTTATCCCTAAATACATGTTTTGTAGTGCAGTATCTTCCGATAAAGCAAGGAATACGTTTCTGTAAGCACCACCTTCTTTCCACTGGTCTACAAGGTAAGACAGGTGATCTGTAAGTAAATCGGCAACTACGTTTAAGTAATCACGTCTTCTGTCCTGGTTAATAGCAGTACCACCGTCAACAAAGTCAGTATATGGTCTTTGTCCCGGTATCATATCAGCAGGGGCTGTTAAATCCTGTCCCCAAAGAAGGAACTCAATAGCATGGTAGCCTGTACTGATGTTTTTCTCACCACCATCTTCGTTAAGGCTGATTAAAAGATCTTTAGTTATTTCAGGATAAGTATCGGTAGCATTAATAATACCTCCGTCTATTACAGTACCGTTATTGTCAACATAATCAATATAATTTTCATCAAGCGGCCATGCGTTAAGCAAACCTTCCGGACCATTTTCGTCATCTATAGGACCATTTGCAAAACGAAAAGCCTCTGTAGTACCATAACTCTCCCTAGCAGTTTTCCATCTAAGTTTAGCAGTTGTAAAGTTAGCATCAGTAGGGTTAGTCGTAAAAGCATTAATTGCCTCTTCCAGAGCTACTCCGTCATCGTAAGCATCTTTATAGTTTTGGTAAACAATATTTGCGTAGTTATCTATAACCTCAGCTTTAGTAACTGCAAACGATGGTGTGCTTTGATCGTCATCATTGTTACATGATACCATTACCAGTCCGGTAACAGCAACTAACGATAATCCCATGGTAAGTTTTCTCATTATGTATGTGGTTTGTTTTATTTAATGTTATTTAGATTTATTAAAAACAAGGCAAATGTAAAAACTTATAGAGTATAACCAAAAAATACCTTTGCAAATTTTAAGATTTTTTTGATGTTGAAGAAATTATTTATAATAATTATAGATAAGTAAGTTCTGTTTCATACTTTTGCAAAAAATTTTTAAAGAATGAAAAAAGTATTTGCAATAGTTATTTTGGCAGTTGTTGCCTTTGCCTGCTCATCTAATGATAATGAAGGAGTTAACAACAGTCAGAATTATGACCGTACTGCCATACTTACCAACTGGGCCGATAATATAATCATACCGGCTTACCAAAATTATAATGACAAAGTAAGCGAGCTTTACACAAAAACAACAGATTTTACTCAAAATCCTGATGAAACTAAGCTTAACGAACTAAGAACTGCGTGGCTAAGTGCTTATGAAGCATATCAATATGTTGCCATGTATGATTTTGGTAAAGCATCTATACTTTATCTTAAACAGAGCGCTAACACCTACCCTACTGATGTTGCCGGAATTGAAAACAACATTACTACAGGAAGCTATAACCTTGACACTCAAATACAGTTTAGCAGACAGGGTTTCCCTGGCATAGACTACCTCATTAACGGTCTTGGCGACGATGCAGAAACAGTTGCTTATTACAGTAATACTGCAGCAGCAGATTACCTTACTGCTATTACCGCACAGCTAAAAAGCATTGCAGAACAGGTTACTAACGACTGGAATGGTACTTACAGAAATACTTTTGTAAACAACAACGGAACTTCGGTTACAAGTTCTGTAAACGTTACAACAAACAACTTTGTGAGAAACTTTGAAAAAGATGTTAGAAGCGGTAAAGTAGGTATCCCTGCAGGTATCTTTTCAAACGGAATTACTTATGCTGACAAAGTAGAAGCTTACTATAAAAATAATGTATCAAAAATGCTGCTTAATGCAGGTATTAAAGCACAACAGGACTTTTTTAACGGTAAAGCTTTTAACAGCACTGCTACCGGGCCAAGCTTAAAAAGTGCTCTTGACGGTGTTAATGCCGTAAGAAACGGTGAAAACCTAAGCACTATCATCAACAATCAGTTTGCTGCTATTTATACTGCAAACAACCAGCTTAGCGAAAGCCTTTCACAACAGGTTACTACAGATAATAATAAAATGCTTAATGCTTATGATGCCATGCAGCAAAATGTAATTTACATTAAACTGGACATGATGCAGGCACTTAACATTACTATTGATTATGTAGATGGTGACGGTGATTAATAATGATTTCGCATATAAAGTCATATTTAAACTCATATACTGATGCCGCAACACTGGCCTTCTACAGGCTGGTGTTTGGTTTTATGATGCTTATGGGACTTGTTCGTTTTGCATCATACGGCTGGATAGACAAATTTTATATTCAGCCAAAATTTCACTTTACATACTACGGTTTTAGCTGGGTTAAGCCTTTTGGCACTTACACCTATGCCCTATTCATAATTTGTGCCATTGCAGCATTATGCATGGCTATAGGCTATAAATACAGGTTTGCAGCCATAACATTTTTCCTGAGCTTTACATACATAGAGCTTATGGATAAAACCACATATCTTAATCATTACTATTTTATTTCCATCGTAAGCTTTGTGATGATTTTTTTACCGGCATCGGCTTATTTTTCTGTAGATGCTTACAAAAACCCACAACGCAATTTTAGCCAGATACCGCGATGGACGGTTGATATACTTAAACTGCTTTTGGCCATCGTATATTTTTATGCCGGGCTGGCAAAACTAAATTCCGACTGGCTGTTAAACGCCATGCCTTTAAAAATATGGTTATCGGGTCATGCCGATTTACCTTTAATAGGCCCACTAATGCTAAAAAACTGGGTACATTTTGCCTTTAGCTGGTTTGGTGCCCTATACGACCTGTTTATTGTTTTCTTATTGATAAACAAGCGTACCCGACTTATAGGATTTGGTTTTGTGCTTATATTCCACCTGCTCACATCACTTCTTTTCCCTATAGGTATGTTCCCGTATATTATGATAGCCTCATCGCTTATATTCTTTAGCAGTAGCTTCCATAAAAAATGCCTCGCCATAATTACTAAGGCTTTCAGGTTACCTAAAATGGCTGTAGAATCAACTAAAAATTACATTCCACGAAGAGTAGGATTATACAAACTAAGCCTTTCAGTACTTACTGTTTTTCTTTTTATTCAGTTAGTATTCCCTTTCAGGTATTTATTATACCCTGGTGAACTGTTTTGGACAGAAGAAGGGTTCAGGTTTTCATGGAGGGTAATGCTCATGGAAAAAGCGGGTTATGCGCAGTTTGTGGTAACCGACTCAGAAACCGGAAAAAGCATACATGTAAACAATGAGGAGTTCCTTACCCGATTTCAGGAAAAGCAGATGTCTTTTCAGCCTGATTTTATATTGGAATATGCCCATTTTTTACATGACTATTATGAAGCTAAGGGTATGAACAACCCAAAAGTATATACCGAGTGCTATGTGGCACTTAACGGCAGGCTAAGCAGGCCGTATATTGATCCCAAAATTAATTTAGCTGATAAAAATGAATCATTTAAACACAAAGACTGGATTTTACCATTTAACGAAACTATTTGGGGGCTATAGCCTATTCCTGTTGTTAGTTCCTGTTTTTGCTTTCGCGCAAAACACCATTTCGGGCACTGTGGTTTCTAACGATGGTGGTACCCTGTCTTATGTTGAAATATTCAACAAAACAAACAATATATCACTTACCACCGATGCTAACGGAGCTTTTACAATTAAGGCAGCTACCCCACAAACTCTGGTATTTTATCGAGACAATTATGGCCTTTTAGAACAAACTGTTAGTCCCGGTGAAAATATTACCATTACCCTGCAAAAGGTTATTAACCTTAACGAACTGGTTATACAGCAGGAAAAGTTCTATTCACTTACCAAAATGAAGGATGTGGATGGTACAGCCATTTATGCAGGAAGAAAAACAGAGGTTATAGACTTACAAAAAATTACTGCCAATAAAGCGACAAACAACACCAGGCAGATATATGCACAGGTAGCAGGATTAACCATTAATGAGAATTCTGACGGCGGTTTACAATTAAGCATTGGCGGACGCGGACTTAATCCTAACCGTACCTCTAACTTTAATACACGCCAAAACGGATATGATATTAGTGCCGACGTTTTAGGATACCCTGAAAGCTATTATACCCCTCCTACCGAAGCATTGGCTGAAATTCAGGTTATACGAGGTGCTGCAGCCTTACAGTATGGTACTCAGTTTGGCGGATTGGTTAACTTTAAATTTCAGTCACCGTCAGAAAAACCAATTGAGGTGGTTACCCGCAATACTGTGGGCTCCTATAATCTTTTAACCGATTTTACAAGTCTAAGCGGCACTGTAGGCAAGTTTAGTTACTACACCTTTTTCAACTACAAACAGGGAGATGGTTTCAGGCCAAACTCTGAATTCAACAGCCGTAACTTTTTTGCGAACCTAAATTACCAGTTCAGTAAGAAGACATCACTGCACTTTGATTATACCATGTTTGATTATCTGGCAAAACAACCTGGCGGACTTACCGATTATATGTTTTATCAGGATATGTTTCAAAGCAACAGAAACCGAAACTGGTTTGACGTAAACTGGAATCTTTTGGCATTAAGGCTTAATCACCATTTTACAGACAAGTCTCAGTTTTCATTACAGCTTTTTGGTCTTGATGCCAGCCGTAATGCATTAGGTTTTCGTGTTAACAGGGTAGCAAACCCCGATATTGAAGGAACAGAAAGAGACCTGCTTAAAGGAAATTTTGTAAACTGGGGTGCAGAAGCCCGTTTTTTACAGCTTTATGACATAAACGAAAATAGCAGTGCTTTACTTATTGGCGCAAAATACTATCAGGCAAGAAATACAGGTTCGCAGGGACCGGGAAGCTCGGGTAGTGATCCCGACTTTAACTATGCTTTTGATGAGTTCCCTAACTATGCGAATCAAAACGATTATGTGTATCCTAACCTTAACGTTGCCTTTTTTGCCGAAAACATGTTCAGGCTATCGCCTAAATTCACGATAACACCGGGAATTAGAATTGAAAACATACGTACAAAAGCAGACGGATATTACAGGGTAATAAATACTGATTTGGCTGGTAATGTAATTTTAGATGAAACAACTCAGGAAAACGTTACCAAGCAAAGGGAGTTTATCCTTTTAGGACTAGCCGCCAGTTACAAACCTAATACTATGATTGAGTTCTATGGTAATTTGGCTCAAAACTACAGGTCGGTTACCTTTAACGATATACGTAATGCAACTCCAAGCCAGATGATTGATCCGGATATCACCGATGAAAAAGGATATACTTCCGACATAGGTGTTAGAGGAAAATTGGCTGATAAACTATCTTATGATGCCAGTATATTTGGTTTGTATTACAATGATAAAATTGCCGAATACCCTACAATTATCGATCAAAAATATGTACGCTACAGGAGTAATGTAGGGACTGCAATAACTTACGGTTTTGAAGCACTATTGGACTGGAACATTACAAATACTTTTTTTGAGGGAAGTAAATTTAAGTGGAACATGTTTACCAACACCTCAATAACAGGGTCTGAATACTTAAAATCGGAGGTACCAAACATAGAAGGTAACAGTGTAGAGTTTGTACCGCTTGTAAACCTAAAAGCCGGCTCAGGACTGGGATATAAAAACTTTACCTGTAACATACAGCTAACCTATCTCTCATCTCAATTTACCGATGCTATAAACAGTACTTCGGGGAAAGATGATAACACCTACGGTATTTTTGGAGAAATACCTTCTTATTACGTTGCTGATATTTCTGCATCCTACAAATGGAGAATGCTTAAACTCGAAGCAGGGATAAACAACTTTACAAACAACTATTATTTTACAAGGAGAGCCACAGGATATCCGGGGCCGGGTATTATACCATCCGACCCGAGAACGTTCTATACAACGCTTCAAATAACCTTTTAAGCATATATAAGCACAAAGCCCATGCAATTGCATGGGCTTTGTCAATCAAAACCAATAAAAAAACATTATGAAAAAGTTTTTACCCTCCTTATTTATAGTGTAGGGTTATTTTCCCTAACTGGCCCAGTAAATTGAAAGAATGAAAGAACGAAACCTTAGTATTACGGGCATAAATCCATCTGTCTAAAGGCTTTTCATACCATAGCTGCTGTACATTATAGCGACCATACTTTTTTTTAAGCCTTAACAGTATTTCTATATCAAAAAGTGTTTTGGTGTAAAACCTGTTGGCAAATGCCAGTTCTACAACATCCCTTGTCATTATTTTTACTCCGCATTGTGCATCCCTGAATTCAAGTCGGAATATTTTACGAATGGTATAATTTACAAACCTGTTTATAAACCTTCGTGTAGGTTCGGTAGTAATATCAGCTCCCATTCGGCTTACCCTGCAACCACTAACAACTTTGTATTTAGACTTTGTAATTGTATTAACCAAATCAGAAAAATCATCAAAATTGGTAGAAAGGTCAGCATCTATAAAACCTATGTAATCAAATTGCTTTTGCTTTGCCAGGTTTAGCATACCTAACCTTATGGCTTCTGCCCTACCCACATATTTTTTTATATTATAAATACTTATGCGTCCTCCGTTTTCCTTTTTAAGATCATTTAAAACGTCGAGGGTATTGTCGGTGCTTCCGTCATTTACAAAGCAAAGATGATAGCCCAGGTTCTTTGTTACAAAATTCCTGAACTCTTCACTTAAAAGCCATTTCTCTTCATTATAACATGGTATTACTACACCTATGCAGGTATTTTGTATAATACGGTTGTTTATGCTTACCGGTACACTTTCTGTCGGTATCGGACTTCCAATCAATTTTTTCACTCTTATCCCTATTTCTTTAAGGCTAACAGGCTTTTTCATATACTCGTTAGCTCCCAGTTCAAAACCTTTTTCTAAAATATCATCATCAACATTTCCAGAAAGTATCATAACCGGTGTATCGTGGTTTCTTACATATCTTATGTACTTTAAAACCTCAAGCCCTGAATCCTTGTTCTCTATTTCCTTAAGTGTATTTTCAGGAGAAAACGTATCGGCAGTAACCGACATATTAATATCGATAAGGGCTAAATCAGGACTAAAGCTGTCGTAATACTGTACCGCATCAAAAATGTTATCGGCACACTTTACTTCAAAACCTAAATCGGTAAGGCTTTTTTCTAAAGACAATAATACTAACTGTTGATCATCTACTATAAGTACTTTCATGGTACTATTATTATGGGGATTGTTATGTCAAATTTATATCTATAAAATGCTGTATAGTACAATTTTAGACAAGCTGCGGTTTGCTGTCGACAAATGGTAACAAAATATCGATGTGCTCTTATCAAAGAAAAACCCCCTCCGCAAACAAATGCTAAAAGGGGGTTAGCTTTAAATAGACATTAGTAAAGCTTTACATTTAAGCTCTTTAATTAATTTATGGTATTGGGGGGTATCGGCATTATGGTGGGGCTTAATATGCACACAGACATATGTGCATTATTAATACGTCACAAATATCATAATACTGATAATCAGATATATTGATTTTTCGACCAATGGTTATTTACATTAGACGAATAAAAAATTTGAGCCGATAAATACTATTTAGGAATAGAGTAAAAAAAACCATCCTGATTATTCATCAGGATGGCCAAACTAGCTAAAAAAAAGAATTAATATAAAAATTTATATTACTCAACTAAAAAACTCTGGATAGTGGTAGAGTAGCACCGGCAAGCCGGATAAAAGAGTTAAGCCCCACTTCAACTGCAATTTACTACTCACCCTCAATAGGGTATCTCAGAGAACTTTGATGCAAAACTATAGCTAATTGTGGCCATTTTAAAATAACTGTTTTTAGGAATTAAAGAAATTTCAGGTTTTAATAAAGAAAAAATTAATAATCAAAATACTGATAATCAATTTCTTGTGTAAATATTTTTATTTTTTTTGATTATCTTCCATATCACTCCTTTTTTGCTCTAAAGACCTTCTCTTCTTCCTTATTTTTAAAAACATTATTAACAAAATTACAAGTAATAGAAACGAAATTGCAACTATAATTAAGGTTAATTTCTTACTCTGTTCCTGCTCGCTCTTTTTATTTTCTACTGAAATTTTATTTGCAACCTTATTTAAAGATTTCTTTTCTTCATCACTCAATTTCTTCTCTTCTTCTAAAGCCAGCTTATTATAATATTCGTGCTTTTCAAAATCTTCAATAGAAAGATAGTCTTCGGAAAGCTCCCTATAAAGCTGACTCTTCATTGAGGCATCATTTAAATTTTTCACCTCATCGAGAACCTCATTCAATAAAGCTACAGCTTCTTTATAGTTTCCTTCCCTTTTTAACACCCTTGATAATCCCATTTTCCCATAGGCAGCTCCCTGGGTAGCATTTACACTTTCGGCATACTTAATAGTCTCGGTAAAGTTTTCCTTAGCAGCCTCAAGATCATTAAGCTGGATATAGCAATCGCCGGCATTATTACTGGCAATACAAAAGCTTACTGCATTTATTTTTCTTTGTGTATCAGCCTTAAATATTTGTGCAGCTTCATTAAAATAAGGCAGTGCATACTCACAACCCAAATTATCTTTTTGTATAAGTCCTTTTACAAAAAGTATATTGCCTCCAAAATATTTTAATGAATCAGGGATGGTCGCTGTTTTATATATTTTTTCGGCCTGATTAATATAAACCAACGCCTTATCGTTTAACTGTAACCTCCTGTATTCTCCTGCAATAAACCCTAAAACCTGTATTTTATTTAAGGGCGTACCTTTAGTATCGGCAATGTTTTTTGCCTGTAGGGCAGTTTCCATAACCTCATCATGCTTTTTCAATATGGCATAGGCATTTGCGATAGTCAGCAGATAAGTAATTTTAAGTGTAGTATCATCCTCTTTTATTAGCGGATAGGCTTCTTTAGCTTTCCTTATTGCTTCTTCAGGGTTATTATAAACCATGAGGTTTATCTCGGTTTTAAGGCTGTCCAGATTTACCTGAGCAGATACACGGAAACACATAAAGAGCAGGCATAGGGCTACCGCTGCTTTTTGCAGATTATTTTTTAGCATAGTTGGTTGTAATATAAATTCAGTAAAAAGATAGTGTTTTTAAACTACTTCTCTTTCCTTTTCGGTTTTCTTTTTAAGGAAGTTTATAAATTGCTTAGGAGTAAGATTAGTGACCGATTTAAAAACTACAGTAAAGACACTATGAGACGCAAATCCGCAGTTTTCAGCCAGATAGCTCACCTTATAATTTAAAAATTTAGGATCGGTTTGCATCATGTCAATTATATAGTCAATCCTTAGATCGTTAATGTAAGCATTAAAGTTTTTCCCTTTATGTTTATTAATTATTTCAGAAAGGTATTTTGAGTTGGTCTTCATTTTTTTAGACAAAAACTGAACCGACATATTAGGATTGGTAAACTCCTTACCGTTTTCAAACTCTTTTAGCCTGTCTAAAATTGCCTGTTCAGTTTTCTCGGGAATAGTAAGAACCTTAACTTCTTTTTTGGCCTCTTCCCTATCGTTCTCTATCTTAACAAGCAGTCTTTCAAACTTTTTATATTCCTTATCCAGCTTTTTGTTATAGAAGAAGTATACAGCAAAAGCTACAACAAAAACACAAATAATAACAACCAGTAAGTAAGTATATCTTGTTTGGTTCTTCTTTAAAATTACGTTATGCTCCTTTTCAATTTGGGCAATAAGCGTATTTCTTGCTTCTCTTTCTAAAGTAGATAAGGCATCAAAATTGGCTTTATATAGCTTATAGTTTTCTTTATACTTAATATCATCTCCCTGTTTAAGGTAAATTTGAGACAAACTGTAATAAGTATCAGCTTTAACCTCGGTTTCAATCACTTTGCATGACAGTACTTTCTCAAATGCTGTTTTAGCATCTTCCGTTTTGACACCCTTCAGGGCTATTTCTCCTATTCCGTTGTAAGCAGAGGCTGCTATAGATGAAAATTCCAGTCCGCCTATCTTTAAAATATCAATTGCACGCTGATAGTGCTGTTTTGCCCCTATATAATCTGAAGTGTTGAAATAAGCTTTACCCAATGCACACTGTATTTTAGCACACGTACCGTAAAACTTGTTTTTATAGGGCTGAATTATAGTATATGAAGACGATAAAACCCTTATCGCTTCAGAAAACTTTTTATCTGAAACTAAAACCTGTCCCTTTTCATACAACACCTTAGCCTTGGCTAAAGCCTTCTTATCTGTATGCGAAATAAGGTTGGAGTATTCTTCTGCCTGTTGAATATAAGTATCTGATTTATCGGTAAGCCCAAAAAACCTGCATTTAGAGGAAATAGAAGTCAATACAAAGGTTTTAAGGAAACTGTTATTGCTTTTGTCTAACAGCCTGTATGCTTCAAAAAGGCTTTCTACAGATTGTTTATAATCATCTTTTAAAAAGCTAATTTCTGAGATAAGATAAAGCCCCTGGACTTTTTCATCGTTATCATCAGCATTATCCAACAGGTAGTGTGCTATTTTAAATCCCTTATCAGGATCTTTATAGCAGTTGCTTAGGTTTTCAAGGAAAATAGCCTCTTTGTCGGCTACAGACTGTGCCGAAACAAATCCTGAAAAACATAACAGAAAAAGAAGTACTATTTTTACTCTAAATACCATACCTGCATTAAAAATCGTTAACAAAGATACTCTTTTATAAAAATGTTAAATTACTTTTTTTATAAAAGGGGTTTCCAAGTATCTATACAATTTATACAGAATCAGGCAAATAATGTATTACAAATTTATATTTGTAACAAATTTTAATATCTCGTTTATATCTAAAACATAATCAGGCTGCATATTAGCGATAGCATTAACCGGCATAAAAGGAACCTCTGCACTGGCTGGCTTTTGTACTACAGTAATTCCTCCTGATTTTTTTACTATCTCAAGCCCTTTAGTACCATCGGCATTAGCTCCGGAAAGCAATATTGCAATCAGGGTACTGCCATAAATTTCTGCTGCCGACTCAAAAGCAACATCTATACTTGGCCGGCTGTAATTAACTTTTTCTGAAGTATCGAGAGAAAGGGTATGGTCCTTTTCAAAAAGGAGATGATAATCAGATGGGGCTATATAGATATTTCCCGGCTCTAATGGTGTTTTATCATCTACATCCTGAACAGGAACTTTAGTTTTCAGCCTTATAAGGTTTTCCAGAAGGTTATCTTCTCCGCTCTTTCTGTGAAGTACAATAACAAGAGCAAACGAATTTAATGTATTAAGGTTGGGTAGTAACTGCAAAAGTACTTCGAGGCTACCGGCAGACCCTCCTATTATTACCACTTCGCATTTTGCGTTTATTTTACCTTCTTCCATATTTTCTCCCTGTTAAGTTGCTGAAACCGATCCTGAACGGTCGAAAACTTAATAGTTTCTTTTGTACCCAATGCCAAATAACCCAAACACGCCAAGCTGCTATCAAACAACTGGAGTGCCCTGTCCTGCAGGTTCTTATCAAAATAGATAAGTACATTACGGCACATTATTAAATCAAATTCATTAAAAGAACCGTCTGAAACCAGGTTATGCTGCGAGAATACCATTTTTCCGGTAAACTCATCACTAAACTTGGCCAGTCCGTAATTGGCTGTATAATAATCGGAAAAATCGTTTTTACCTCCCGATATCATATAATTTTCAGAATACTGCTTCATCATACGCAAAGGAAACACACCTTTTTTAGCAGTATCCAGTACTATTGCATTAATATCTGTTGCATACAAAAGTGACTTGTGTAACAGGTTGGCTTCTTTTAATAATATCGCCATAGAATATACCTCTTCCCCTGTAGAACATCCGGCATGCCATATTCTTATAAAGGGTTTTGTTGCAAGTACAGGAAGAATCTCTTCCCTTACCACTTTATAGAATAGCGGGTCCCTAAACATCTCAGTTACATTAACCGTCACCTCTTCGACCAGGTGCTTAACATACCCCGGTTCGCTTCTTACTTTAGAAAGCAAATCAGAAAAATAGGTAAATCCGTCTATCTGGTACAGCCTGTCCACACGTCTTTTTAAAGATGCTCTGGAATAGCCACTAAAATCGTAACCATAATATTCAAACACTTCATTTATCAAAACCTCAAGTTCACGGTCACTAATCATACAGTTTTAAATTGTGTTTAATAAAAGTAATAATTTATCTACATCTATAGGTTTAGAAACATAACCGTCTGCCCCGGCCTCAAAACATTTTTCCCTGTCACCGGCCATAGCCTGGGCCGTTACCGATATTACAGGCAAATCTGCCCTGTGTGGTATCTCTTTTATCAGCGGAATCGCTTCATAACCATCCATATCGGGCATCATCATATCAATAAGCACAACATCTACAGGCTCCTCGCCTTTTAAAATAGTTAAAGCCTCTTCTGCACCGCTGCACGACAGGCAGGCAAAGGATTTGGCTTTTAAAGTAGCAGTAAGCGCAAAAATATTCCTTGCGTCGTCGTCTATTATCAGTACTCTTTTACTCATTCTATATTCTTATCAGGCTTTATCGTATAACCAAACTCTTAATAATGACAGAAGCTGGTCTACATCTACCGGTTTGGTAATATAGTCTGACGCTCCTGCATTAATACATTTTTCCCTGTCTCCTGTCATCGCTTTTGCGGTTACTGCTATAACAGGCAGGTTTTTAAGTTTCTTATCTTGTCTTATTCTGGTTGCCGTTTCATAGCCATCCATATTAGGCATCATCATGTCCAGTAGTACGATGTCTACTCCCGGATTTTCTTCAAGCACCTTAAGAGCTTCCTTACCGTCTATTGCAGTAAGTACATTCATTTTAAGTACTTCAAGAGCCTTGGTTAATGAGTAAATGTTACGCACATCATCATCAACCACAAGTACCGTTTTACCGCTAAGGATATTATTAAGGGTATTAAAGTTCTTGTTCTTTTTACCTCCTTCTTTCTTGTTTTGTTCTACCAAATGCAGGAACAATGAAACCTCATCCAGCATACGCTGGTAGGAATGAGCAGTTTTAACCACAATAGAATCGGCATACTTTTTAATTTTTAGCTCCTCTTTCATAGAAAGGCTCTTACCTGTAAATACAATAACAGGTATATTATCGGCCCCCGATTTGTTCTTTACATTTTCGAGTATCTCATAAGCCTGTTTATCTGGAACACCCATATCCAGTATTACACAGTCTATATTAGTACCCTGTAGTGTAGTGATACCATCGCTTACATCGCTCTTTATTTCCGATTTTATATCATTAGTCTCAAGGAAATAAGCCAATGCCTGAGCATGCTTGGCATTATCTTCTATGATAATTACTTTTTGAGAATCCTTGTTTACAATGTGCTCGATCTTTTTAAATACATCAGGAATCTGTTCAAAAGCAACAGGCTTATCTAAAAAGTTTACAGCTCCTTTTAGAAGACTTTCCTGCCTTACCTTATGTGAAGACATTATATGTACCGGAATATGCTTTGTAAGAACATTACCTTTTAGCTCATCCATAACTTCCCAACCGCTTTTTATAGGTAACTGAATATCCAGTAATATTCCTATTGGCCTGTATTTTAAAGCAAGATTAAACGCCTCATCTCCCCTAACCGTTATAACCCCTTTATAGCCTCGCTGATGGGTGAACTCAAGTAGCGATTTGGCAAAATTAACATCGTCTTCAACTATAAGCATTACCTTATCCCCTTCTGTAATTATATCCCTGTCGTCTGGTACGTCATCAGGTATTACCAGGCTTACATACCTGTTTTCTTCTTTAGTCACCAATGTTTTTTCTTCTTCCTGTTTTTGCAGTTCCACAGCCATGGTTACCTGTGGTTTGGTTACTACCATTCTTCCTGTAGCAGCGCCTAAAACAGGCAACAGTAAAGTGAATTCACTTCCTTTATTAACTTCGCTGGTTAGCGTAATTTCACCACCTAATAATTTTGCAAGTTCCCTGCTTATGGAAAGTCCTAAACCTGTACCTCCGTATTTACGTTTTGTAGAACCGTCTGCCTGCTGGAATGCCTCAAAAATAAGCGGTTGCTTTTCACGCGGTATACCTATACCGGTATCTTTTACAGTAAAGTTTACCAGTTTGTCGTTATCTTTTACTTTCTTGATTTGAAGTGTTACCGAACCTTCACTTGTAAACTTAATAGCGTTCGAGATCAGGTTCTTTAATATCTGCTCCAGCCTCATCCTGTCTGTTTTAATAACAAGAGGAGCATCGGTAGTATCAATTTTAAATTCTATACTCTTTTCTTTTGCTACTTCTGTAAACAGATTTTTTAAATTTTCTGTTATCTCTCTGGTAGAAACATCCAGAAATTCAACTTCCATTTTACCTGCCTCAATTTTAGAAAGGTCAAGAATTTCATCTATAAGCCCTAACAGTCCGTTACCGGAACTTTGTATCACCTTAGCAAATTCTATTTGCTCATCGTTCATGTTCTTATCATTGTTTTCAGACAATAGCCTGCTCAATAATAATATAGAGTTTAGAGGGGTTCTAAGCTCATGCGACATATTAGCCAGGAATTCGGATTTATAACGTGTACTCAGTTCAAGGTCTTCAGATTTTTTCTGGATTTCCATGTTTCTTTCCTCCAGTAGTACACTACGCTCAGCAAGTTCTTCATTAGTTTGCTGAAGCTCTTCCTGCTGAACCCTTAATTCTTCTTCTGAAGCCTGTAGTTTGGAAGTTTGTGCCTCCAGTTCAGCATTAATATTTTCAAGCTCGCTGTGCTGAATAATAAGCTCTTCAGACTGTGCCTGTGTTTCTTCAAGCAACTCCTGAACCCTTTGCCTGTTTTGCGACGCTTTTATTGCAATACCTATATTATTAGCTACCGCTTTTAAAAACTGTATTTCCCTTTTTGTAAATGTGTTTACTGTAGCAAGTTCTGCCACACCTATCACTTTGTCATCAGTTAAAGGCAACGCTACAACATGTTTAGGCTTTACCTCGCCTAAAGCGTAAGAAATAGTAATATCATCATCAGACAGAGACGTTAGTTCAAGTAATTTACCTGAAGTAACTGCCTGGCCTGTTATACCCTGACCTGCTCTAAGTCTTTCTCGTTTATTTTCCCCAGCATAGCTATACCCTGCTATAAGATAAAGCTCCTCTCCTTCTGCAAGGTATAATACCCCTGCGCTGCTTCTTGTAAATATGGCCAGATACTCTATAATATCCCTTGTAAGTTCTTCGGTAGTTTTCTCGCCTATCATTACCTGATTAAGCTCGGCAACACCAGCCTGCAACCATTCGTTATCCGATAATGACCTGAAAGATTTATCCAGCGAAAAAGCCATATTGTTTAGTGATATCGCTACAGTACCCAAAGCATCTTTTTGACTATCGTCTACCCTAACTTCATAATTGCCTTCGGATATCTGGGAAGCTATACCACTAATAACCTCTATCCTTTTTGCCATCTCTATATCCTTCTCCTGAAGTTGCTTGTGCAGCTTGGCTCTCTCATTATAATCTTTAAGTATCCTCATAAAGAAAGAGATACTTATAAGCAATGATAAAACGGCAGCAGCAACAATAAGTATTGAGCTGGCAGTACCATATCTTTCAGAATTGCTGTTACGTTGCTTTAAAAGTTCCTGCTCCTGGCTTTCCATGCGTTTTAAAATAACACGCATGCGGTCCATGATTTTTTTACCGGTATCCAAATCTGTAGACATGGTAGTTTCACCACGCGTTTTTTCTGTTATAAGATTTTGCAGATAATCAAAAAACTCACTTCTCAGCGGTTTAAGTTCTGTCAGGCTTTGTTGTTGTAAAGCATTATCGGAAGTAAGCTTTGCTATTTCCTCAAAAATCTCATTTGCCCTTGTTTCAGAATTATTGTATTGCTCCAAAAAGCTTTGCTTTCCAGAGACAAGAAATCCTCTTACACTGGTTTGTGCATCAATAACTACAGTAGCTCCTTCATTAATATTATAAATTACTTCTTGTGTATGATTTACAGCACTATTACTTTTTAACAGGCTGGTTATACTAAAGAATGAAGCAGCAGAACTGATTATTAAAATAACCAGAGAGATACTAAAGAAAACAAAGAGATTTCGTTTAAAGTTGGTTTCCATATAATGTGTTTACTTTACCGGTAATATTATTATAAAGCTTGCCCCTTCTCCGGGTTGGCTTTTTGCTGTTATAAGTCCGTTGTGTTTTTCTATTATTTTTTTGGCAATGGCAAGCCCTATACCTGTACCCTCATACTCCCTGCGATCGTTAAGGCTTTGAAAAATGATGAATATCTTATCCAGATACCTTTCGTCAAAGCCAATACCGTTATCGGTTACCGTTATTCGGCAAAACAAACCCTTCTCATCAACAGGTGCATCAAAATTTCTTTCAGCTATACGCTCAGAGCTTATTTGTATAATAGGACTTATATCCTTTTTTGAAAATTTAAGTGAGTTACTTATAAGGTTTTGGAATATCTGCCTTAACTGGCTTGGCACTCCCTTAATTTTAGGAAGGTCTTTTTTTATTATTATGGCATTATTCTGCTCAATAAGATAGTCCAAATCGGTTAAAACTTCATCAACAACCGCATTGATATCGGTCTTCTCTGGAGCGACATCCGATGATAACCTTGAATAGTCCAGTAAATCGGTAATAAGTTTAGACATTCTTTGTGCAGCCCTAACGGTTCTGTCCACATAATCTGTTGCTTTGGGATTGTCAGTAAGATAGCGTTCTTTGATCATTTTCACAAAGAGCTCGATTTTGCGTATAGGCTCTTTAAGGTCATGAGAAACTACCCATGCAAATTGCTGTAATTCATGATTGCGGAACTCAAGTTCCTCATTTTTTTCTATAAGTTCTTTTGTTCTTTCGGCTACTTTAGCCTCAAGGTTCTCTTCGGCAGCTTTTCGTATTTCTACCTCTTTAGAGAGTATGTCCCTTATGTTTTTAAGTTCGGTTTTCTGTTCAGAGAGTTTTAAAAAGGTCTTTACCTTAAGTATAAGCAAATCAGGATCTACAGGTTTTGTAATATAGTCTACACCTCCTGTTTCATAACCCTTTGAAATAAATCGTTTTTGCCTGTTTACTGCCGAAAGGAATATAACGGGTATATCTTTTGTACGGTTGCTGCCGGCAAGTATTTCTGCCACTTCAAAACCGTCCATACCCGGCATTTGTACATCCAGAACTATAAGTGAGTAGTTTTGCTTTAATATCTTCTTTAAGGCCTCTTCGCCCGATTGAGCAGTGTCAACCTGAAGATTGTGTACTTCGAGTGTCTTTTTTAAAGCAACAAGATTTTCGCTAATATCGTCTACAATTAATATCATAACTTAAAAGAGCCCTTACAGTTGAAAAGCTGTTTTGAGAACATTTTTTAGTTTATCACATAATTGCCAAAAATCACTGGGTTTTTCTATAAATAATTTTGCCCCGTGATTAAAACACTCTTTTTGGTAGTCATCTGAAGCCGAAGTAGAATACATAACAACCGACACATCTTTAAAACGTACATTTTCTTTTAAATGTTTAAGACAGTCAAGTCCGTTCATTCGTGGCATATTAACATCTAAAAAAATTAAATCGGGAAGTAAAACCTTTCCCGAAACAAGTTTTTCAAGTGCATCTGCCCCGTTGGCCGCCTCATTAAATATAACAGAATTATCAGCTTCAGCTAATGCTTCTTTAAAAAGAAAACGATCGTCCTGATCGTCATCAACTAATAGTAAAGTGCTTATTTTTTTGGTCACAAACCAAATTTAAGAAAACTTAAACACAATTCCTTGCGTGTTAATATGGTTTTTACAGCTTTTACCTTACAAAAACATCAGTTTATAACAATTTGCGTAAAATTTCTAAAAACAATTCACTTTTATTGAATCAAAATCAACCGTGAAGTTTCATTTTGCGTATATGCTAAACTTAAGAAAGTTGAAAGCAATACTTGATATTTAAAAAGAAAATTTTACATTTATTAAATATTATCCCCACTAAAAAACAACATATGCCGCAATCCTCTTCTACTCTGAAACAAGAGTTTAATGAGTTACTTATTAAAGCCCCTACTGTATTTTCGTGGTTAACCGAAGGTTCCCTTGACGGAATTTGGTACTGTGACCTTGAATTACCCGGAAAATTTTGGGCAAATGATGCTTTCTGGAAAATTTTAGGCCTTACAACTCCTGAAGATCAAAACATATTTGACAGATGGAGTATGACTATAAATACTTTTGATAAAAACAAAACAATACACCTTATAAAACAATGTCGTGAAAACCCTAAAAAAGAGTTTAACGACACCTTTACCTATATTGATGATAAAGGCTATGAGATAATATTACATTCTGAAGGAAAAATAGTTTTTGATAATCAAAATAATCCAACGAGGCTTATTATCAAACATTACAAAGAGAGAAATATAAAGCAGGAAAAGCTTTTAGGTAAGGTTAAAAAACTTAAAAAACTACGAGCTATTTTAAATGAAACCAACAAGGTTGCCAAAGTGGGTGGCTGGGAAGTTGATTTAGTTAACCAAAAAATAACCTGGACTAAAGTTACCAAACAAATACATGAGGTAGATTCTGATTATAAACCGGAACTGGAAACAGCCATTAACTTTTTTGAAGAAGGCTGGAGCAGAGATACAATTACCGAAGCTTTTGCCAAAGCTGTGGAAACAGGTAAGCAATATTATGTTGAACTTAGACTGATCACAGCTAAAGGAAATACTCTATGGGTAAGAACAATAGGCAAACCTGTTTTTGAAAATGGTAATTGTGTAAGAATATATGGAGCCATACAGGACATTAGTGCCCGTAAGGAACAGGAAGCAATATACGCAGAGACCCGTGAAAGGTTTGAAAAGATTTTTAATCACTCCTCAATAGGGATAGTACTCTTAGATTTTGAAAATAAACCTATAATTGCCAATCCTGCAAGCATCAAAATTTTTGGCTTTGAAGACGCTGATCATGAATTTGTAAAAGCTAACATAAGCTTTAAGGATATAGTACATCCTGACGATTTTAAAGAAGCGGTTAAACTTAGAAACAAGCTACAAAAAGGAGAAATAGAGAACTATACTTTACGCAGCCGATTTTACAAACAAAACGGTGAATTGATTTGGTGTAAACTAAACACCTCTCTTATTAGGGGAGCTGACAATTCAAAAAATATGATTATCAGTCATATTGAGGATATTACAGAACAAAAACAGTTGGAAGAAATAGCTTTTGAAAACTCAGTTCGTTTTAAAAGCGCCTTTGAACACTCACCTAACGGAATGGCTATGGTAGGCCTTGACGGCACATGGCTAATGGTAAACAAAGGTCTTAGCAATATGCTAGGGTATTCGAGAGAAGAATTTCTAAACCTTACTTTCCAGCAAATAACATACAAAACCGATCTTGATGCCGATCTTCGCCTTCTTCATGAAACCCTTGAAGGAAAAAGGGACACCTATGGCATGGAAAAAAGGTACATACATAAAGATGGCAGTATAGTATACGGCCTTCTTAATGTATCACTTATAAGAGATGAAGAAAACAACCCATTGTATTTTATTTCTCAGATAAACGACATAAGCAAAAGAGTAAGGGCTAAACAGGAACTTGAAGCCAGCCTTAAAGAGCTTCAGGATTTAATGAATGCCACCACTCAGGTTGCTATCATTGAGGCTGACACTAACGGTATAGTAAAAAAATATAATAAAGGGGCTGAAACTCTTTTAGGATACACTGCCGAAGAGATTATTGGTAAACATAAAGTAGGACTTTTCCACGACCAGGAAGAAGTAGCAAAACGCTCTAAATTACTTGCAAAAAAATATGGAAAAGAATTACACGGTATAGAGCTTTTTACTTATAATGCCACCAGAGGTGAATATGATTCTGAAGAATGGGTATTTGTAAGAAAAGATGGTTCTAAGTTTGATGTTCAGCTGGTAATTACTGCCATTAGAGATAAAAACGATGTAATAACAGGTTATGTTGGTATAGCAACTGATATTACTCAGTTAAAAGAAATGGAAAAATCGCTTGTGAGTGAAAAGCACAAAGCGGAATATGCTAATAAATCGAAATCGGAATTCTTAGCAAATATGAGTCACGAAATCAGAACACCTTTAAATGGAGTGATTGGTTTCACTGACCTGCTTATGAAAACCGAACTGAACGAAACACAAAGCAAATACATGCAGATGGTTAATACATCTGCACACTCATTGCTCGACCTGATAAACGATATTCTTGACTTCTCTAAAATTGAAGCAGGGAAACTCGAACTTAGTGAAGATAAAACAGATCTTATTGAGCTTTGTTCTCAAACGGTAGATATCATTAAGCACGATGCTCACGAAAAAGGACTTGAGCTGCTTTTAGACATTTCGCCAAAAGTAAAACGCTTTATCTATGCCGATTCGATAAGACTAAGGCAAATATTAGTTAACCTGTTAGGTAATGCTATTAAGTTTACCGAAAAAGGAGAAGTGGAACTTAAGGTAAGAAATACACCTTGCGGAGAGAATAAAGACGAAATGTTATTTGATTTCTCTATTAGGGATACAGGTATAGGTATAGCCCCACACAACCTTCAAAAAATATTCAATGCTTTTGATCAGGAAGATGCCTCAACCACAAGAAAATATGGAGGTACAGGCCTTGGCATTACCATAAGTAACCGTTTATTGGAGCTTATGGACAGCAGACTGGAAGTTGTAAGTGAACTCAACAATGGTAGTACATTCTCATTTAAAGTACGATTTAAAACAGAGTTTGATGACAGCTTTCCTGAAAAGCAAACTGAAAACATAAACAATGTACTTATTGTAGATGATAATGAAAATAACCTTACCATCTTAAGGGATATGCTTGCCTTTGGCAAAGTAAATTCTGTAAGTGCACAAAACGGTATTCAGGCTCTTGAAATTCTGGAAAGCAAAAATGATTTTGACCTGGCCATTATCGACTTTAATATGCCTTATCTAAACGGTTTAGAGCTAATTAGCCATATCAGGAAAAAACTTAAAATAGACAAGGAAGCACTTCCTATAATATTACTTCACAGTTCGGTAGTAGACAATAAGACGCTTCAGCTATGTAAGGAATTAGACGTTAAGTTTGAAGTTACCAAACCTATTAGAATAGACCAGCTTTTTGACCTGATAAGCAACATTAAAACCGAAAGCACCGGAATTAAGGAAGTTGTAGAAGACAGCTTTACTAAAAATGAACAGGGTGCATACAATATTCTTATTGCCGAGGATAATCCGGTAAACCAGTTCCTTGCTAAAACAATCATACAAAAAGTGCTTCCTCACGCAAATATTACAATTGCCGAAGATGGGGAAAAAGCGGTACGAATGTATAAAAGCATGCCACTCGACCTAATATTTATGGACATACAAATGCCCGTTATGAGTGGTTTTGATGCTACTAAACAAATAAGGATGCTTGAAGAGTCAGGCTTTAGAATACCTATTATTGCGTTAACCGCAAGGGCACTTAAAGGTGAAAGGGAACGTTGCCTTGATGCCGGTATGGATGATTATATTACAAAACCCATAATTTTTGAAACTATTAAAGAAACCATAAAATTACATTTACCCGTAACCCTTAAATAACATTTTATTCTAATTTTAAACTTTAAAAATATCCCCACCCACATGCAGTTAAATATTTTACTTGTTGAAAATAATACTGAAAAAGATGTAGTGACGCAGTTACTGCCAAAAGAATGGCAAATTACCTGTTGTGAAAATAGCTATGATGCTATACAAAAGGTAAAAAAAGAGAATGACTTTCATCTTGTAATTCTTGATGAAAACTCGTCTCCGTTAAATGCTTACCAAACGTTTGATTATCTTAATAAAGAAATAAAAGCCGACGTGCCTGTATTGGTTTTAGGCCAAGAAGGTGAAAGCACCATTGTTGAACACTATAAAGACAAGCTTGCATTCATTAAAAAACCTATCGGTATAGATGACCTATCGGTTATAATAGAATTATTGGAAAAAAATCACTGTGAGAAAGAAGTTGTGGAGAAAGCATACTCTCTGGATTATCTTAATGAAATCTCAGACAGTAACCAAGAGTTTATTATGGAAACGCTCTCTATTTTTACTTCTTCGGTAAGTGACAAACTTGAACAGCTTAAGGAAGCACTGGTAAATAAAGACTATCAGAGTGTTGCAGAAATTGCCCACAACATCAAGCCTTCATTTGAAATGCTTGAAAATAAAACATCGGTAGAGATATGTAATTTATTAAACAACAGGGCCCCCGAAGAAGATGTACCTACCTTAGCCGATAATTTGATAATAGAGTTTGCCAAAATGAAAGCTCAGTTAGAAAACGATTTCCCACAATTAAAATAAACCCATGAAAAAAAGAATCTTAGTGATAGAAGACAACCCCATGGTCGTAAAATCATTAGAATTTAAACTTAATAAAGACGGCTATGAGGTAACCGTGGCCCCTGACGGACGGGTGGCTACCGAAATTTTAAAAAACAACAGTTTCGACCTGGTTATTACAGATCTTATGCTGCCTTTTGTTACCGGCTCCCAGCTTATTGAGTTAATAAAAAAGGAAACACCCGAAACACCTATAATCGTACTTTCTACCGCAACTCAGGAAGATATAATAATGGACGCCTTTACTATGGGAGTAGATGATTTTATTACCAAGCCTTTTAGTCCTAACGAACTATCATTAAGAGTAAAACGAAGTCTTAGCAAATAAGTTAAGTGATTGGAACAGATATACGAAAATATATACCATAACGACTGGGAGTGGATAGTAAAGCTAAATATACTTGTAAGTTTTATTTTGCTTTTACTAAGCCTTTTGTTAATCCTGTTTATACTTTATTTAAGGGTATTTAAAAACCATCGCAACTTAAAAAAGGCCGAGCATTACAGTCGTTTAACCGATTTTATAAACAACTATCTCTTTGATCCTGATTTTGATGAAGCGGAAATTGAAAATTTTAAGAACAACTTTTTAAAAACCAGTCTTCAAAAAAAGATAACAACGAAAGAGATACTTATTTGCAATCAAAACTTTAAGGGAGAAGCAAACGATTCTATAAAGAAATTGTTTTTTAGCCTTGACCTTGATAATATTGTATTTAAAGACTTAAAAAGCTTAAAGTGGCACCGCAGGACCCGTGGCCTGTATACGGTTTCCAGTATGGGAATAAAAATACAGGAATCGTTAGCGGTTAAACTACTAAACGACAAAAGAAGTGAGGTAAGGCTACAGGCCCTTTTATACTTTATTAAGCTATCTCAAAAGTACCCTCTTAACTTTTTATATCGTTTAGAAGAATCATTAACCATATGGCAACAGGTATATCTGGAAGATGCCCTAAAAAAATACCAGGAGCAGGTTCCTGATTTCTCAAAATGGCTTACACATAAACAACCAAGCGTAGTTATTTTTTGTATTAAGCAAATTGCGGTATTTAACCAGTATGAAAATATAGATCAGGTAATGCCTTTTCTTGAAAGTCCCGAGGAGGAACTTAAAAGAGCAGCTATAAGGTGTATGCGCAAAATAGGACATGAAGAGGCTATAGATATACTGCTTACTAACTTTGCTACAGAGAGCAATGAAATTAAAAAAGAGATTTTAAAACTTATAACCCAAATAGGAGATTTCAATCAATTACAAACTTTATCCGGATTGCTTACCGGTAAAGATGAGGAAATGAAAATAGAATATTTAAAAGCTGAAGAGCATTTTTTAAAATAACACATTTTGGATTATAGAATATTAATAGATATAGCAAGTTGGGCATTCCTGGTATATGCAGTTGTAATATGCTCAGGATATACATTTGCTGCCTTGTTCTCCTTTCTGGAAATTAAGGAGTATAAAAGAATATACAATCTTCCTTCGGAAGAAGTAGCAATGCTGCAGTCCTCAACTCTGCCACCGGTATCTATACTTGCACCGGCCTATAATGAGGAGGCCAATGTTGTGGAAAACGTACGCTCCATGCTTACTCTTAACTATCCTTCTTATGAGATAGTGGTAATAAACGACGGCAGTAAAGACAATACGCTGCAAAGGCTGGTAGAAACTTTTTCTATGGTAAAAGATGAGTCATTACGATATAACTCCATACCAACACAGGAAGTAAGGGGCGTTTACACATCTACCATAAAAGCATACAAGAATCTAACGGTTATAGATAAGGCTAATGGTGGTAAGGCCGATGCCCTAAACGCAGGAATAAACAATTGTAAGCACGACCTAATTTGTTGTATTGACGTAGACTGTATACTTGAAAACGATGCCTTGCTTAAATTGGTAAAACCATTTTTAAATAACGAGAAGACAGTAATTGCATCTGGAGGTATAATCCGTGTGGCTAACTCATGTATTATTGAAGACGGCAGGATTATAGAAGTGCGCCTTCCGGATAAGTTTGTGGCCCGTGCACAAATACTGGAATACTTCAGGGCCTTCCTTATGGGGCGTATGGCATGGTCAAGACTGGATGGGCTTCTGCTAATATCCGGAGCATTCGGTATGTTTGATAAGAAGATAGCTATAGAGGCCGGAGGTTATAATCACAAAACCGTAGGGGAAGACATGGAACTTTTAGTGCGCATGCGACGAATGATGCGTAATAAAAAAATTCCTTATACCGTAGGTTTTATACCGGATCCTTTATGCTGGACAGAAGTGCCACAACAGTGGAAAGTACTGCACAGGCAACGCAACAGATGGACACGGGGTACTATGGAAACACTATGGATGCATCGCAAAATGATGTTTAACCCTAAGTACAAAGTATTGGGTATGCTTAGTACTCCTTACTGGATGTTTTTTGAATGGCTTGCCCCTATCATAGAATTCTTCGGGATACTTTTCATTATCCTTTTATATGTTTTAGGATTATTAAACTGGACTATATTCCTTAGCTTTTTTGCTTTGGTGTATTTCTTCTCGGTACTTTATTCAATTACGGCTATTTTCTTTGAAGAATATTCTTTTCAGCAATACAAGAAACCTAAATACATATTCAGGCTTATAGGTACTGCCTTTGCAGAACCTTTGTTTTACCATCCGTTTGTAATGTGGGCCGCTATAAAAGGTAATATCGATCTTATAAGAGGTAAAAAAACTTGGGGAGCCATGAGTAGAACAGGGCTTTCAAACCCTAAAAAATAGTTTAATCTTAAAAATTACTATTGTGTCAGTCAATCTAAAAAAAATACAATCAACTGTTAAGGTATTACTTTATATAGTTATGCTTTTTTCCTGCATTACTGTAAATGCCCAAACCAGCGATGATATATACACAGAAGCCCGAAAAGAAGCTTTTGAAAACAAAAACTACAAAAAAGCTATTGATTTAGCGCAAAAGGCTTTGGAAATGAGCCCGGATTATACCGAACTGAATATCTTTTTAGGCAGAGTATATACATGGGACAAACAACCGGAACAGGCGCGTATGGTTTTTGAAGAGGTTATGAAAAAAAATCCTAACGAAACAGATCTTTACCTTGCATACGGTAGTCTTGAGTATTGGAATAAAAACTATGACAAGGCATTAGAACTAACCAATAAAGGCTTGGAAAAAAGTCCGCAATCGGAAGAGCTGTTACTTTTAAAAGCAAGAATCCTTAAAGATTCCAGACAATTTACCGAGGCCAACAGTACCCTAACAACACTTTTGGAAATAAACCCAAAAAACAATGAAGCCAGAACTTTAAGCCAGGTTATAGGTATGACAGGGTTTAAAAATGCCGTAGGGGTTTATTATGACTACTATCACTTTGATAAACGTTTTGATGACCCTTGGCACATAGCAAGCGTAGACTATACCAGGCAGGGTAACTTTGGTACACTTACCGGAAGGGTAAATTATGCCAATAAGTTTGCTATGGATGCTATGCAGTTTGAAATTGAAAGTTATCCTAGAATATCTGATGTTTTCTATACCTATGTAAATGCAGGTGTATCTGATGATAAAGGTATTTTCCCTGAATATAAAGCCGGCTTTTCATTATTTGCCAATCTACCCAAAGGTTTTGAAGCAGAAGGGGGTTTTAGGATGTTAAGTTTTTCGGGAGAACAAACCTGGACCTATACCCTGTCTGCCGGAAAATATTACAAAAACCTATGGTTTAACCTAAGAGGATATTTTACACCAGACAGAAATAATGTAGGCCAGTCTTACCAGTTAACAACCCGTTATTATTTAGGTGGTGCTGATGAGTATGTGAGTTTGAGGCTAGGTACCGGTATTTCTCCTGACAATCAGAATAACGTATTACTTAATGAGACTTTTACCTATAAGCTAAAATCATACAATGTAGCTTTGGAATACAGGACCGTAATTAAACGTTCTTATGTCGTATATGTAAGGACTTCACTTGAAAATCAGGAATATGCCCCTAACACAAAAGGTAATCAGATAACTGCCGGCGTAGGAGCCATAAAACGATTCTAAAAAAAGAAACACCTGCAGTTTCCTGCAGGTGCATCAACCAAACCAACCATAAAACTATCATAATCCCTTAAGGCATTATGAAGTACTTTTTTATTTTAATTCAAACTAAAAATTGCGTTATCTATACCACTTGTAAGCCTTTTTGCTCTTGCTTCAATATCAGAAATACTTAAAGGCATTTTTGCGTAGTCGTTTACTCCAAGCTCGAAGGTTTTATTAAAAACCCTTTCATCGCTATGGCATGAAACTACCATTACAGGAGTACTAACCTTTTTTACATTTCTTATATATTGTATAAGTTCTAGCCCTGCCCTGTTTGCTTTAGGTTTGTTTATCATAGGTACCATTGGGTACACTACCGGTAAACTTATATCTGCTATAAGCAAATCAGGCTGAAAAGCATTAAAACTATTTACAGCATCCTGAGTATTGTCACAACACTCAATTTCATATCCTAAATCGCTAAGGCACCTGCCTAACGATGTTAATATGTGTCGTTCGTTATCTACTATTAAAACTCTCATATACCTGCTGTTTTAGTCATTAACACTGAACCTTATATTGATTTACGGTATTTTTTGGGTTATCAGTTTATTGGGGGCAATAATCTTGATAAGTTGTTTCGGGTTCAGTGTTAATTACAGTACAAATATCCGTCGGGTTTCAAAGGTTTTTGGCTAATATTCGACCAAAAACATTTTGCTGTAGACGAATGGTAACCACTAAGACGACAAACAGGCTGAACAAAGGTTTATATATACTATCTGCTAATCAAAACATCTATAAATAAAAAGACCTCCCGTTAGAGGAGGCCTTAAAACATACATTAGTTGTATAACCTATTTGTACTAAATAACACTACAAATTTCAACAAAGCTTTAAAACATTTTACCTGATATTCGCTTAACAACTTTTTACTGTAGACGAAAGGTATTAACAACACAGGTAAGCCGATTTAAATATAATTAGCATCAATAGATTAAAGTTAGAACAGCATAAATAAAAAAGCCTCCCTTAACAGGAGGCCTTAAAATAAACATCAGTAGTCGTGCATTCTAACATTAATTTCTTTCCATTCTTATAAAAACTATCAATGTACTTTGGGGGCTTAAAGTATGATAATCTATTATAACCACTTTTGTAATTAATTACATTGCAAATATCCGTCGGTAAATCAGCTTTCGAGTCTATTATTCGATGAGTGGAATTTTACTTTCGGTCAGATGTACCCGTATTCAGGGTAAGCTGCAAGATTTATCAAATAACAATCAATAAAAAAGGCCTCCTTATTAGGGAGGCCTTACACACCAGTAATTTTTAATTGAATATCAATAGCACTACTTTATTTTTGGGATCCATTTAATCTAGGGGGCTTCGACTAAATGATTATAAATGCATTATTTATGGTGCAAATATCTATTGATTGTGTTAGCTATCCTGTTAGATTTCGATGAATGGCATTCAACTGTAGACGAATGGTAATTTTGTCCCGTTTAACAAAAAAACTGATAATCAAATAAGCATTAAGCTATTGGCTACATACAATTCACAGTTATTTTATAATTGTAAGAAACTGCTTATAGCTTATTTAAAACCATTCGTCGCCTCAAAACTACCATTCACCGAAGTTTAACCCTCGCTTATCGAAAAGAAAAGTTATGCTTTACGGAGTCCCGTAATTTTGTGGTTGGAAAATTATACCCCTGAACTAAAAACAATGGCCAGAGCACTTAACATACTTTTAATTGAAGACGACTCTATCGAGGTTATGAAGTTTCACAGAGTTTTAAAAACCCTGCACTTAAACCATAAGATAGTAGAAGCCAACAATGGCGAAGAGGCGTTAGCAATATTAAAAGACAAGGAAATTATTCCGGATATTATTATTCTGGACCTTAATATGCCTAAAATAAACGGTATTGAGTTTTTGGGTATCCTTAAAAAAGACGAAGTGCTTAAATATATTCCTGCCATAATACTAACTACCTCAAACAACCATAGGGATGTAATGGAATGCTACAAAATAGGCATTGCAGGCTACTTAATAAAACCCCTTAAATATGAGGAGTATGTAGACAGGGTTAAAAAACTTATAGAATACTGGAGTGTAAATGAATTAATCTCACAGTAATTATGTATGGCTTTGTTAACAATGCAATAAAACATTATGTAAACGATAACTTTGGCAACCAAATTTGGAGGGAAGTTAAGCAGCAGTGTGCCCTTTCTCCAAGCTTTCTTGATGCCGATCAGCCATACAGTGAAGAAACTATTTTTAAAATAGCCGAAACAGTTTCAAAAATTACACAAACACCTCTAAACAAAGTACTTGAAGACATTGGAGCAAGCATTATTTCCACACTTGCCGAAAAATATAAGTTCCTGATGGAATCAAGAGGCGAAAACCTCAAAGATTATTTATTAAATTTACCTAACTTTCATAACAGGATTATGTTGATCTATCCTGAATTAACTCCGCCCGAGTTTAGAATAAGTAATGTAGCCCACAACAGCTTACATCTGCATTACAGCTCTGACAGGGAAGGTATTCGGGATTTTTTAAAGGGCTATCTGGATGGTTTGGTTAAAATATTTTGTGAACCCGCTATAGTAGAGCCTATTGAGTCCCCCGCTGAAAGCCGCCATCAGGAAGGTTTCAAAATCAATTGGTAATATGAGTAACAGCCATACATTTAAATTTAATGCCGATAATTTCAGCAGGATATTCCCTTTCTATATACTGCTGGATGAAAATTTAGTAATCTCCTCCTTTGGAAGCAGTATTACTAAACTGAATCCGGAATTAAAACAAGGCAACTCTTTTTCTGATTTCTTTTCACTTATACGTCCTCATACAGAAAACATTACCGAAGAAATACTGGTAGAAAACCTAAGTCAGCTTGTTATTCTGGAAAGTAAAATTGTACCTGACTTAATACTAAGGGGACAGTTTGAAACCATGGATAACAATTTTTTATTTGTGGGCTCTCCCTGGCTTATGTCGGTAGAGGAAGTAAAAAAAAGAAAGCTTTCCATCTTTGATTTTGCTAATCATGATCCTTTACTGGATCTGCTTCAGATATTAAAAACTCAGGAGTCTACAACCCAGGAGCTCAAAGAGCTTTTAAGGATAAATAACGAACAAAAAAATGCACTTAAGCAGGATCGTGAAGAGCTTAACAAGCTATCGGTAGTTGCCAGTGCAAACGAAAATGCCATAGTATTTACCAAGCCCAGTGCCGAAATATTTTGGTGTAATGATGCCTATTTAAAGATTACAGGCTTTAGCCATGAAGATGTAATGGGCAAAACCCCTATTGAAGTTGGCCTTACGGAATCTACAGACAGGGATGCATTACAGAAAATGATCGACCTGTTTTACAAAGGTGAATCGTTTGATGTGGAAGTAACCCATGCCAAAAAAGGCGGTGGCTATTTTTGGGCAAGAATTAAAGGACAGCCTATATATGATGACAAAGGAAATATTCTTCAGTATTTTGCCATGCTTGAGGATATGACCGAAGAGAAGGAAAAAGAAGAGCAATTGGTACTACTTTCCCTTATTGCCGAAAAAAACATAAACTCTGTGGTTATATGTGATAAGGAAGGCTGTATAGAATGGGCAAACTCCAGTTTTGAAGAAATGTCCGGATATAAAAAAGATGAACTCATTGGCAAAAAACCGGGTATACTATTACAGGGGCCTGAAAGTGATCCTGAAACTGTTATCTATCTAAGTAATCAGATAAAAAAAGGAGAACCCTTTAACTGTGAGATAATAAACTACTCTAAAGACAAAAAGAAATACTGGGTCAGGATACAGGGTCAGGCCTTGTATAACAATTTTGGAGAATTAATACGCTTTTTTGCAATTGAAGAAGATATTACTCATGAAAAACAACTTGAAAAGCAAAAAGAAGAGCTTCTAAAAAGCTTAGCAAAAAGTAATAAAGAGCTGGAAGACTATGCCCAAATCGTATCTCATGACCTTAAGTCCCCGTTACGCAGTATTAACTCACTTGTTGCCTGGATTAAGGAAGATAACGAAGGTTGCCTTACCGAGCAGACAACTGGCTATTTAAATATGATTGAGGATAAACTGGAAAAAATGGATCATTTAATCCAAGGAGTCCTTACCTACTCTAAAATAGATAAAACAGATATAGCTAAAGAAAATGTAAACATCCACGAAGTGGTTACAAACATTTTAAGCATTATACATATACCTTCACATATCAGGGTAGAAATAAAGAACAATCTACCGGTTTTAAAGGCTGATAGATTCAGGATACAACAGCTTTTTCAAAATCTGATAAGCAATGCTGTAAACTATATTGACAAGCCTGAAGGGTTTGTTGTCATAAACGTAAAAGAAGCTAAAGACCATTTTGTTTTCTCTGTTGCCGACAACGGACCAGGTATTGCAGAAGAAAATCAGGACAAAATATTCAAGATATTCCAATCTTTCAGTAACAGTGAAAGATCTACGGGGCTTGGCCTGTCCATAGTGAAAAAGATTATTGACAACTATGGTGGCAAAATATGGATTGAAAGTGAACTAGGTAAAGGCACCGTTTTTTATATTAAACTTTATAAGTAAGATTTATGAAAACAGTTCAGGCATACAAAAAAGACAATAGCTGGATTTATCTTACAGATATGCAGGCATTAAACAATCCGTTAGTACTTGTTTTTGGAAACAGGTACCTATTGGAAGACACTACTGTTATTGATGATATAAGAAAAGAGTTTCCTTATGAGCATCTTGTTTTCGGATCTACTTCGGGCGAAATAGCAGGTGAAAATGTTATAGAAAACTCTATTGCCATAACAGCCATAGAATTTGAAAAAAGTTCGTTTGTAATAAAGCGTGACAATATATTAAGCCATAATAAAAATGCCGTAGAACTGGGTAAGGCTCTTTATGAGCAAATGCCTAAGGAAAACCTTAAGCACCTTTTTGTTCTTAGCGAAGGAAGCTTTGTAAACGGCAGCTCACTAATTGCAGGGCTTGAGGATAATGTTTTTAAAAACGTATGCATAACGGGAGGAATGTGTGGCGACGATGCCCGTTTTGAAAAAACTCTTGCCTCTTATAAAGAAAACCCTAAAGAGGGCGAAGTAGTACTTATAGGATTTTATGGTGACACGCTGGAAATAACTTTTGCAAGTGTGGGCGGATGGCAGCCTTTTGGACCTGAAAGGATTATTACAAAATCTGAAGGAAACATACTTTATGAAATTGACGGTAAGCCTGCACTAAACCTTTATAAAAAATACTTAGGTGACAAAGCGGAAGAACTGCCTCAGGCATCACTGCTCTACCCTCTTAATGTCACTATTCCCGGTAAAGAAGTACCGGTTGTGAGAACCATTTTGAATATTGATAACGATGCTCAGTCGATGATACTTGCCGGCGATGCCCCAGAAGAATCTCTTGTACAACTTATGATGGCAACAGTAGACGGTATTGCAGACGGTGCTAATAAAGCTGCACTATATGCAATGCACAATCGTAAAACCATGCCTCAGGTAGCCCTATTAATAAGTTGTGTAGGCCGCAAACTGGTAATGAATCAGCGTGTTGAAGAAGAAATAGAACAGGTTAAGGAAATGATTGGTGACACTACCACAATCACAGGATTTTACTCTTACGGAGAAATGGCTCCGTTTGTAAACAGTAACTTTTGTGAACTACACAACCAAACAATGACATTAACTTTAATAAGCGAATGAAAAACCCCCTTTTAAAAAGACAGATATCCAAGCATATTGGAGGAGATATGCCTGCAGGTTTTGAAAATTTTCTAAATGCTGTAGAGGAGTCTTACGCTAATTATGAAGACCAGATATCTATGCTGCAAAGAGCTATGAGGATTAGTTCTGAAGAGCTTTTTGAAGCAAACCAAAAACTTAGGGACGAAGCCAATAGCCTTAAGGAAATAAACAGTAACCTGGAGTTCATACTTAGTTCCATGAATATGGATAACGATGCTCCCAGCGAAGGTAATTATGACCCTTCCGATTACATTAAACAACAATCCATTCAGCTTATAAAAATAAATGAGCAAAGGGAACAGCTTTTACAAAATCTTGAGGCACAAAACCAAGCTTTAAACGAGTATGCCCACATGGTATCTCATGACCTAAAGGCTCCCCTACGCAATATTACCACCCTAATACAATGGTTCCAGGAAGACCATAATGAAAAGATTGGAAATGAAGGTCAAAAATCATTAGAGCTTATTTTGTTTAATGTTGAAAAGATGGACCTGCTTATACAGGGTATACTTGACTATTCCTCTATCGACAAGGTACAAACCGAAGATAAACTGATAGACTTCAACAATGTATTTGAAGAGCTGTTAAGAATGATTTCGATACCTAAAAACATTGAGATAAAAATCCTGAATAAGCTTCCTAAACTAAACGGTAACTTTTATAAGTTCAGGCAGCTCTTCCAAAACCTGCTTGAAAATGCCATAAAATATAATGATAAGGAAAAAGGACTGATTGAAATTAGCAGTAAGGAAAAAAAATATGATATAGAATTTTGCATTAAAGACAACGGAAAAGGCATTCCGGAAGCTTATTTTGAAAAAATATTCAATATCTTTACTAAGCTTGACAGTGAAAATCCTTCTTCCGGAATTGGTTTATCCATAGTAAAAAAGATAGTTACGCACTATGGCGGTAAGGTTTGGCTGAAAAGCAAAGAAAATGAAGGTACTTCTTTTTACTTTACCTTACCTAAATACTATGGAACAGCCTAATCTAAATTATATAGACCAATTAGCAGGAGATGATGCCCCTTTCAGGCAAAAGCTTATTGATATTTTAAAAAAGGAATTACCAGAGGAAATAAAACTCTATAAAGACCATTTAAGCATCAATAACTTTTTAGCCGCTGCGGGCAGTGTACATAAGCTTAAACACAAAATAAGTATTATGGGTATGGAAAAAAGTTACTATCTTGCTGAAGAGTTTGAAAGAAACCTTAAAAATAATTCTACTGAACTGAATGAAGATTTTAATATCATTCTTTCAAGGATGCAGAATTATGTAAATGGCATTTAAAGCCGGTTATTTTATATGAATTGTATTATAATTGACGACGAAGCGCTGGCAAGAACAATAATTGCGCAAATGACTTCTAAAGACCCTGAACTTAACATTACAGGAGAATTTAGCAATGCGCTGAGTGCTATGAAGTTTTTAAACGAAAATCACGACAGCACCAACCTTATTTTTCTTGACATTCACATGCCTGACTTTACAGGTTTTGATTTTATTAAAACCATTAAAAACCCTCCGGCTGTAATACTTATAACTTCCGACAAAAACTTTGCAATTGAAGCTTTTGAATATGACTGTATAGTAGACTATCTGGTTAAACCGCTTACAGAAGAGCGCTTTCTTAAAGCAGTAAATAAAGCAAAGGCAAAAAACGAAAGCCCAACGACTGTGAAAACAGAAAGTTCTCAAAATGGAAGTCAACCTGCTGATACAGCTAATGAGTTCTATGTTAACATAGACCGCAGGCTTATAAAAATTGAGATTCCTACAATTAATATTATTGAGGCTAAAGGAGATTACATTCAGATAAAAACGGAAACTAAAAACTATACCGTACATTCTACCCTTAAAAAAATTGAGGAAAAGTTACCTCCTTCCCTATTTTTAAAAGTTCACAGGACTTACATTATTAATACCAAAAAGATTATTGACATTGAAGACAATAGTGTTCTTATAGGTAAAGATGTTGTACCTGTTAGCCGGGCAAACAGACCTGAGCTTATGAAAAGACTTAATATGTTATAAAACATTAAAAATACAATTGATAAAGCAGCTAACAGGCTGCTTTTTTTTATAAAACAACCCCTTTATTATAATAAAGGGGTTGCTAACATATTACTACTAATTAATTAAAATCGATGTTTACTTTATCATAGGCAATTTCTGGTTTTTAGTGGTTAATAATCCTTGTTTGTTTCTTTGTAAGCTAGCCTGGCCATCTGTCTAATTAGACAACCCAATACCGATAAGTACAGCGGTGTGTTACACAGTTTGCTAAATGACAGTTGTTTTTCCAGCCGGATGCGGCACAGTTGAATATGTAGTAAACACAGCCGCTATGGCTTATCAGATATTACTACAACATTAATGAAAAAATGAAAGTTTTATTTTGCCGTCCCGTAGAAAATAACAGCCAAAAAAGCGACAAAACAAGGTAAATTAAGCGACACTAAAAACCTAAATACTTGATATGTAAGAATATAAATCAACTTCTTTAGATATATTCATTTTTGCTGATAAACGCTCTTTTCTTTTCTTACTGGCTGCAAGAGTTATATTAAGTACTGTTGCAATTTCTTTAACGCTTAACCCCATATAGATGTAAGCTATAAACCTTATATCGTTTACATTAAGATCCTTGTGAAGTTCTTTAAGTCTGGAAAGGAATCCCTGATTAACTTCCTCAAAATGTTTTATAAAGTTATCCCACTCGTTGTCGGTTCTTAAGTATGCCTTTAGGGAATTAACATGATTAACCAGTGTTTGGTCTTTTGCCAGTTTAGGCTTTTTGGAAAGATAGGCAACGATTTCCTCTATAATCTCATTCCTGTCGGAAAGATAAAGTGCCCTGGATGAAAGCTTTTTGTTTTTGTTTTCTATTTCCTCATTAAGGCGTTCCTGCTCCAAAAGAGCTTTAGTAACTTTTCTTTCCAGTTTAAGATTATAGTTTTTCTCCTTCTCAAGATGAAGTTCAATTACATTACGGCTACGTTCTGCAATCATTTTCTTTTGCCTGAAAATAAGCACTATAATTATTACAGCAGCACATATAATAACTATTATAGCATAAAACACTCTTCTTTCAGAAGCAAGCTTTTGCTCTTTCACAAGAATCTGATTCTTATAATCCTGTATTTCAAATTTAACCCTGTTATTTTCAAAAACCCTACCGTTGTTACGCTCAGTAAGCTCGTGTTCTGTAACAAGTATTGAATCCTTAAACCGTAGGGCGTCTTTATAGGAACCGCTTTTTTCATATATATCTGAAAGAAGAACAAAAACATTCTTCTTGAATTCCAAATCGGGATTTCTGTTCAGGGCACGCTTAGCAAATACAATTGCCTGAGAATAATTCTTTTCCTTAAGATAGCTTTTGGATATTATTGTCCATAAAAAAATATCCAGCCCCATTTCAGCAGCATTCGGTTCATTATTATATAAGTCCCACGCTCCTTTTCTTGCCTTTACCACATCACCTAAAAGCAAATCATTTTCAATTAAAAGCACTTTAGACGAAGCCAAAAAATGGCCTTCAAGGTGTTTCGTACTTTCCAATAGGTATGGTCTCGCCTTTTCAGGTTCATTCATACGGTTATATATATAACCCAAATTCATTTGAGGAAGCCAAATATGTGACTCGATATTCTTATCCTTAGCACCCTTATAAGCCTTGGTATAATACTCTATTGCTTTTTCATACATTTTTTGACGCGCATAAATATTAGCAACATTATTAAGACACTCCAGTTCCTGCTCGTCCCATTTATTTTTAACAGCTATATTGTAAGCATCCAGAAAAAAATGAAGAGCTTCTCCGTAATCAAACATAGAATAATAGCTGAACCCAGTACCAAAAAGTGAATTAAAAAGTTGCCTGTCCCAATTTTTAGATAATGCCATTTCTTTTGCTACCGTATAATATTCCAGTGCTTTTACATAATTGGTCTTATCTTTCTCTTTGTTACCTTTTTTTATGAGAGTATCACACTCAGCCTGTGTATATTCTTCACCATTACTACCATTACCAGCTATTGCCAAATTACTGCACAACAAGCATATAAAAAATGTAAGCAAGTGGGTTCGAAGAATATTTTTTAGTGGTTTCATGTGGTAGGGATGGTTAAATTTTAAGTTTTTATTAACATTTCCAAATATAAGAATTGTATTACCCAGTTGACTTTTAATTTTTCTTAAAAAAATAAAAAGCCATAAATTTTTACATAAAAAGCAAACAGAAAGCTTAATCTTTAAGAAAAAATAAATTTAAAGCCCTTAAAATAATATTCGTAAAAAAAATAAGGCATTCATTAAGAATGCCTTACAAAACTAAAACGATAGAGAAAATTATTTATTTGCCTGTCACAGGATTAGGACGAACAAAAGTGTTATTATCGAAAGAAATATGATAATCAGATTTGAATAATTTACTAGGTAAATAATAATCGGTAGTTATTATTTGAGCCCCAGAGGTACATGCTTTATTAAAACGGGTATAATCGTTATTACGCGCTTCCTGAGTATTTGCATCTGCCCTGGTACGTATTATGTAGCCTTTTTTAACCAGGCTCTCAATATCGGTATCGGTTTCCGGCTCATTCTTAAAAAGCCATGCTGCTTCGGGTGTTCCCGGCTTTGCATTTACAAAAACCGCACGACCTTTTAAAGACGGATGCCCTTTCATATACAAATCCCTTTTCTTACCGTTATCATCCAGTATAAAAAGGAATTTGCCCCTCGCCTCTTTTAGTGTTGGCCAGTTATTGTTAAGTACCGCTTCTTCTAGTGTAGTATACTTGCCTCTTACCATATCAGGTGTTATAACCTTATCCTTACCTAAAACGGATAAAAGTACTTTATCCAATTCATCAAAAAGTTTGGCATTAAATTGTTCAGGCTCTGTACCAAAACGGTTTTTGTCACCGTCTTTAGGTTCAAGCGTAATAAATACAGGTACATGATCAGGATGTGCCTCACTCCATTTTCTTAATTTGGTAAGGCAGTCCTCAAATGTCATACACTGAGTCCTGAAGTCAAAATCGGGCATATGTAAAACCTTAAATCCCGGTTTTTTCATAATACCTTCTGTATCATAAGGCTGTTCTGGCGTTACAAGATCAAGGCCTTTAGGATGCGCATATTTACCACCTTTGGTATCGGCATAAACATCAATCTCTAAATTTCTTAATCCCATATCGAGCTGTTTTTCAATAGCTATATGTTCATACTGAAGTCCGTAAACAGAATGTGTTGTATCCATTTTAGCCATAGCCTCAAGCAAAGCAGGCTCTATTGCATTTTTGTAGCTATTGTGTGACCCAATAACCTGTAGTTGGTTAATATGTAAGTTATCGTCCTGAGCCATCGCCTTAAATACAGGAGCGGCTAACAGTAGCACCATTAATGGTGAAAAAAGTGATTTCATGGTTGGAAAAATTATTGTGAAGTATTGAGGCGAAAATTATAAAAGAGATATTAAGCCCGTGTTATATAAACAAAAACAAATAAAGATTAAAAAAGGCCTCTATAGCATAAATCAATATGCTTTCCTGTAAGAAATTAATTAAAATATAACTTTCAAATAAAGTACAATGCATTTTCATTTTTTTATTTAGCAGTTTACACAGCGCCTCTATTTACCCAATGAAAAGTACTACTGAGTTTGAAGAAATATACACCGGATATTGGGAAAAACTCTATGTTTTTTCTTTTAAGATGACACAGGACCGGGAACTTGCACAAAATATTGTGCAGGATGTTTTTATCGACTTTTGGGAAAGAAGAAATGAAACCACAATACTATCTATAGAAAGCTATCTGTTTAGGGCTGTAAAAAATCAGGTTTATAAATACTACCGTAATAATCGCTTTGACAAAAGCATACCCGAAGAAAAATTTGAAAATTACCTTATAGAGAATATCAGCTCTGTTGACGATGAACTACTAGATAAGCTTTACTCCTTATTAGATAAGCTTCCTGAAAAAAGAAAAGAAATCCTGATGATGTATAAAATTCAGGAAATGGACATAGACCAGATAGCCGCACAATTAAATATTTCAAAACAAACTGTAAAAAATCAAATTACCTCAGCCTTAAAACAACTACGGGCTGAGATAAAAGACATGGATTTTAATACGGTAATGCTGCTGTTTTTTCTATTAACTTTTCTTTAACAGTATAGTAATACTCGACAATAGTACTATTTCCCTCATAAGGTACTTATAGACGAATTACATTATGATGATTAGAAAAGTAAAACATTATCTGGAACATCTTATCGAAAAAAGTACAGATAAAAAAGCCTCTGAAAAAGAAGAGCAGTTGCTGGAAGATTTTATTCAGCATGAATATTCCAATAACAACAGTTGGGATGAAGCCACTATGGGAAATAAGGAAGAGGTTTCAAATGCTATTTACAATACTATAAGCCTGTCTGTAAATCCGGTTAAAAAAGTAAGAAAACTTAATTTTCACAAATATGCTGCCGCTGCATGTATAGCCATAGCGGTGGGCACCACTTTTATAATAAAAAGTGATAAAAAACCGGAAATGCTTTCATTACAAACAACAGCCGCAATGGATTCCCTTAGACTGGAAGACGGCACAACTATATTCCTGGCTGCCAGTTCACAATTAGCATATCCGGCACATTTTACAGGTAAAGAAAGAGCTATAACACTACTACAGGGTAACGCTTTCTTTAAAGTTGCAAAAGACCCTGAACATCCGTTTATAATTACTTCGGGCGATATCAAAACAAAAGTACTTGGTACTTCTTTCCATATAAAATTATGCCGGGAAAACTGTAATGTAACCGTAGTAACCGGTAAGGTAAATGTATCATCGGGCGGACAAAGTGTAGACCTTCTTCCTAATGAGGAAGCCATATATAACAACAGTAAACTTACCAAACAGCCTGCTACAGAAACTATACTGGCTAACTGGTATAAAGAAGATATAGAACTTAATGATGTAAAACTGGACGAGGTATTTACTTTGTTACGCTATAAATATGGTGTAAAACTGGAACTTAAAAACGAAGAAATATTAAATACCAGACTTACGGTTTACATTAAAAACAGAGCATCTTTAGACAGCATCTTAGAACAAATAAACTACATCACAAATCAAAAATTTGAGGCCTATGACAATACAATAACAGCGAAACGATAATAAAAAAACCGCAGTTGCTGCGAACAACTACGGTCTATAGAAATTAAGCCATCGTAAAAACCAATAACTTAAAACATGTATTCTAAATTTACTTCTTTTAAACTAAAAAACACGATTTTTTTAGTGTTTACGCTACTCTCCCTTTTAGGAGCTGAAGCTAAAGGCGTAATAAACACGCCAAAAGTAAGCTTTAAATCAGAAAAAGCAACACTGGTAAACATTTTTTCAACATTAAGCGAAAAAACAAACTATAAGTTCAGCTATGGTGAAAGCATCATAGAAGATAAAAACCTATATACGGTTACTTATACAAACAGCCCTATAGAAACGGTATTAAAAGACCTTTCTCAAAAAGCTCATTTTACTTATAACATCAGTAACAAACTGGTGCTTATTAAAAAGGAGGCCGCTGTTAAAAATATTTCAGATGTACAACAAACCGTAAAAGGTAAAGTACTTGACGAAAACGGAATGCCATTACCCGGTGCATCTGTTATGGAGGTGGGTACAAACAATATTGTAGCAACTGATTTAGACGGTAATTTTGAAATTATGGTAGCTCAGGGTAAAATCCTTGAAGTATCATTTATAGGTTATAAAACAAGAAGTGTTTTAGTTGACAGCGACAGCCTTAGTATACAACTGGAGTCAAACGCATCAGAGCTTGACGAGGTTGTAGTGGTAGGTTATGGTAAGCAAACTAAAGCCGACCTTACAGGATCGGTAACACAACTTGAGGAAGACAACTTCAGACTAGGTGTTAACGTATCTGCCGATCAGCTATTACAAGGTAAGGTTGCCGGTGTAAGGGTTGTTCAGGCAAGTGGTGAGCCGGGAGCTCCTATGGATGTAACCATCCGTGGTGTAGGTTCAATAAGAAGTGGTAGTACTCCGCTATTTGTTGTAGACGGTGTGCCGTTAACTAATGACGATGCCAGCCCTGCAGGACAAAATGTTGGTTTTGGTACTTCAAGAGCTAAAAACCCTCTTAACTTCCTTAATACAAGTGATATCGAATCTATAAGTGTACTTAAAGATGCTTCTGCTGCTGCTATCTATGGAGCAAGGGGATCTAATGGTGTAGTTATAATCACTACTAAAAAAGGTAAAAAAGGTGAAGCTACTTTTACTGTAGACTCTTACTTAGGTTTCTCTAAAGTGTCTAAAAAGCTTGATGTACTATCTGCAAGCGAATACAGAAACGCTCTTACTGATCCTGCTTTTGACCACGGCGGAGATACCGACTGGCAGGATGTAATATACAGAAATGCCGTGACTACAAACAATGTAATGGCTTTCTCTAAACAAACCGATACAGGTAACTACTATGTATCACTTGGACAAATGGATCAGGAAGGTATAGTAAACAACAGTAACTTTAAACGTACTTCAGGCAGGATTAATGCTGCTGAGTCATTTTTTGACAAACGTTTACGCCTAAGTGCTAACCTTACTGCAAGTGAAACTGTAGATAACGGTGTACCAACCAGTGATGATGGTGGTTCTAACGGACAGCTTATTATCCACACCCTTATGGCAAACCCTACTCAGCCTGTGTTTGATGAAAACGGCGAGTACCAAAACTTTAACATGAATGCGCATTATAACCCTGCTTACCTCTTAAGCATCTATAATGACGAAACACGTACAATAAGAGTATTAGGAAACTTTGAGGCATCTCTTAGGCTTGCTAAAGGTTTAGACTATAAACTTAATATAGGTGTAGACCGTTCAATGTCAGAAAGAAATACTACAATCTACCCTAACGTAACCGACCTTAACCCTATAGGTAAATACATTCAGGGTAACCTTGAATCTAAAAGCCAGCTTATCGAAGATTATTTAACTTATAACTGGTTTAACGACAAACATAAGGTAGAAGTTCTTGGTGGTTTCTCTTATCAGAAATTTGAAAGATCGGGAACAGCATTCAGCATAGACGATATAGCTGATCAGGAAATAGGCGTTAATCCGGCAGATAACCCTGCATTTTCAGGCTATCAGACAGGTGTAACCGGTTTCGCTCAGGAAAATGAGCTACAGTCTTTCTTTGGAAGGGTAAACTATGCTTTCAACAAGAAATACCTTATTACAGCTTCAATGAGGGCTGACGGTTCTACACGTTTTGGTGAAAACAACAAATATGGTTACTTCCCTTCATTTGCAGGGGGTTGGGTAATTTCTCAGGAAAGTTTCCTTAAAGAGAACAAAGTAATAGAAAACCTAAAACTTAGAGCAAGCTGGGGACAAACAGGTAACCAGGAAGTACAAAATAAAATTACAAAAGCGAGTTACGCTCTTAGCGGCGCAGATGGTTACTATCTGTATGATGACCTAGGCCTTGTTAACGGTGTATCTGTTTCAAGAACTCCAAACCCTGACCTTAAATGGGAAGTAGTTACTCAGTTTGACTTAGGTATAGACTTTAGCCTATGGAACGGTAAACTATATGGTACACTTGATTACTTTAACAAAACCACTACCGATGCCATCCTAAACATACCTTCTCCGGTACTTAGCCCAACCAATACTATTTGGGTAAATATAGACGGAGAAATTGTAAACAAAGGTTTTGAGTTCATGTTAGGTTCTCAGATAATTGACAACAGCGACTTTAAATGGTCGGTAGATTTTAACGGGGCTACACTTGATAACGAAGTGAAAAACCTTCCTGTATCAGAAATCCTTTCAGGTGCAATTTCAGGTCCTGGTCAGTCGGGAGTATTAGCAAACATCTACAAAAGCGGATATGCTGCAGGTTCATTCTACCTTATTGAGCATGTAGGTTTTGATGAGAACGGTGCCGAAATATTTAAGGATCAAAACGGTGACGGTGCCATTACAGGAGACGACCGTGTAATTATAGAAGGTGCGTTACCTAAATTCACTTACGGCTTTAACAGCCAGATGAACTATAAAAACTTTGATTTCTCATTCTCAATCATCGGTCAGTCAGGAGGGTATCTTGTAAACAATACAGGATTAAATGCTCTTAATATTAATAACCTTGCATCAGACAGAAACACTGCAACAGATTATTACAATTCAGGAGCTAACCCTGCAAACTCACCACAGCTGTCTACACTTTATCTTGAAAAATCAGATTTCTTAAGATTAAACACAGCTCGTTTAGGTTACAACTTTAAAATTAAAAACCTAAACTGGTTACAGGGACTTAACCTGTATGTAACAGGACAAAACCTGTTTACAATAACAGATTATAGTGGTTACGATCCGTTAATTAACAGCGCTAAATCAAGCGGAGGTAACCAGTCACTGGGTATCGATTATTCAAGCTACCCAAGTGCAAGAACATTCATTCTAGGTGCAACTCTAAAATTATAAAAAATGAAAAAGAACAAAATATTTACAATAAAAAGTATAGCAGTAGCACTTGCTGCCCTGACTTTAGCCAGCTGTACCGACTTAGACGAGGTAGTGCTTGACGAGGTACTTGGTGAAGACGCATCTAGCGTAGACGGTGCCCTTGCAGCAGCATATGACAGATTAGGTGACGGAACTTTTGTAGATAACGGTGGTATTTTTGCCATGCAGGAATATTCTTCTGATATAGCTATCCTTCCTACACGTGGTAGTGACTGGGGTGATGGTGGTAAATGGCGTACAATGCACGAGTTTACATGGACTCCAAGCAGTGCCGTTATTACCGATAACTGGAACAAACTTACTAATGGTATTACACGTTCGCTTACAGCTATAAAAACAATAAGCGGAAACGAATTTACAGATAAGGCAATGTTTCTTGCCGAAGCTAAAGGGCTCCTTGCATTCTATACTTACTATACACTTGACCTTTACGGACAGGCTCCTTACCGCGACCCTCTTGATGAGAATGCTCCTGTAGAGATACTTCAGGCTGCCGATGCGATTGACGGACTTATTGAGGACGTAGAAGCTATTATTCCTGATTTAGCTGAACTTGGAGAAAACAGGACACATTCAGGCCGTTTTACAAAAGAGGCTGCCTATGCCCTACTTGCTGATATGTACCTTAATCGTGCAGTTTATAAAGACCGTTACAACGCAAGTTCTTCATTTAACTTTAATGAGGCTTCTGTAAGCGGAAACGGTACAGATATGGACAGGGTAATTTACTATACTTCGTTAATTATCGATTCTGGTAAATTTAGCCTTAACCCTAATTTCTTTGATAACTTCTCTATCAACAATTCAGGCGGTCAGGAACACATTTTTGTTGTAGTACAAAAAATAGACAACATCCGTAATGGTGATAACGACTTAGGCTATATGTGTGTGGCCCGTAACCAGAGACCTTCTCCTGCAAACAGGGGTACTAACGGTTCATGTACTACTCCCGAGTTCTATGCAAGTTGGGAAGGTAATCATGAAGACCCTAGATTCTCAAGAAAATACCAATATGGTGACGGCACATGGTTTATGAATGATGGTACCGATGTAAGCGTACCTGCATCTGACCTGGTACCGGGAAGCAGCGACCTGCCTTGGTTCCACTTTAACAGCGGATTACTTGTTGGACAACAGTACGGACCGAAACTTACTCAGTCGGGTGGTTTTGAAATGACTGGCGACGGAAGAATTAAGGTATCTCAGCTATTTATGGAAAAAAGCGCTACCACTCCGATGGTATTTACTCCTGAGCTTGATTTTGACAATCCTACACAGGCTGTATTTGCTCAGGATCAGATAAACCGTGGTGTACGTATCTTCAAATTTGAATACGACCCGGAACAAGGTAACGGATCTAGTAATGTAGATATTCCGCTATACCGTTTAGGTGGTATTTATACTATGAGAGCTGAAGCTTATTTACGTAAAGGAAATAATGGTTCTGCACTTATGGACATCAATATGCTTAGAACTTCGAGAACAAGAGAAGCACTTTACGGAAATACTCCTGGTATAGCTATTCCTTCTATCGATGCTGATATACTATATAAAGAAATTGGATTTGAGCTTTACTGGGAAATGAAGAGAAGGCCGCAAATGATACGTTTCGGCAAATTTGACCTTCCTTATACAGCAAAACCTGCTTCTGAGCCATTTAGAAGGGTATTCCCTATCCCTCAGGAAGCAATGGATGTTACTGATGAACTTACGCAAAATTTGGGTTATTAAGTTGATTAATGTTTCAGTACTTAAAACTCCGGCAGCTGCCGGAGTTTTTTTTACCCTCTTATCTAAAAATACTGTTTAGGTTTTGATTACTATATTTATACTTCAAATCTAAACTAACCAAAATGGAACGGGAAGCATTAATAAGTTTTATAAAACAAACCATCCCTATATCTCAAAAAGAAGCAACTACTATTTCAGCGACATTTGAACCCATTACCTACAGCAAAGGAGATTACCTCCTTCATCAAAATGAGATAAGCGATACTTACCTATATCTTGAAAAAGGACTTATGAGAACTTTTTTATTTGATACCGATGGTAACGAAATAACTACCGATTTCCATAAAGAAAATAATGTGGTTTTTGAGGTTACTTCTTTTTTTAACAGAGTGGCTTCTCAGACTAATATTCAGGCTGTAACTAACTGCAGTGGGTACAGGTTATCGTACAGTGAACTCAATACTCTTTTTCATAACAAGCCCGAATTTCGTGACTTTGGAAGAGCTATATTAGTAAAAGAATTTATAAAGTCTAAAGAACGTAACTATGGTATGATAAATAAAACTGCCGAAGAACGCTACAAGGCACTTATAACAAATGATAATAAAATATTACAATATGCCCCATTAAAACATATTGCATCTTATTTAGGTATTACCGATAGTACCCTTAGTAGACTAAGAGGTAAAATGTAAAACTTATTTCTTGCCTTTTGTCAAGAACCAAACAAAGGCTTAAACAGAAATTTGTATTGTAAACACTTTATTATGGTACAAATTTCAACTCCAACTGCAATAGGATTTATTATAACCACAGTACTTACCGTATTCTTTTTATACAAAGCCACAAAAAGCATAATAACACTCATCATCATATCTCTATGGATGATTGTAACTACAATATTGGCTTTTAAAGGCTTTTACAGCAATACAAAGGAATATCCGCCACACTTTATATTTTTAATTGCTCCCGGAGTCTTATTTGCTGTTATAACAGGGATTGGAAAATCACTCTCAAAAGACAGAATTAGCACCTCACTCAAATGGCTTACAATACTCCATATCATCCGCATCCCGGTAGAGTTACTGTTATTCTGTCTATATAAAAACAGGGTAATACCTCACCTAATGACTTTTGAAGGATACAACTTCGATATCATTTCGGGTATTACCACACCCATCATCTATTACTTTATTTTTATTAAAAAAGCACTTGATTGTAAGTACCTTTTAGGGTGGAATATCATTTGCCTAGCCCTACTTATAAACATTGTAAGCATAGCCGTTTTAAGCGCCCCTACTCCATTCCAGAAACTAGCTTTTAACCACCCAAATATAGGGGTAACCTATTTTCCTTATGTATGGTTACCGGCTGTAATTGTTCCTATAGTTTTGTACTCTCATATTATATCCATTCGACAACTACTTAAATCAATAAAATAAAAAAGGCCGGTACATTTTGTACCGGCCCTCTTCTTGCATGAAATTATAATACTACCTGTTAACTTTAAGCATTTTATAAGTTCCTGTTTTATCACCTACTGTTACATTGATGATAAATACCTGCTCACCCTGAAGTGATGTTAAGTCAAGGCTTATTGTTTGTGTACCTCCTGTGGTTTGTACATTTTGTGTAGTTATTTTTCTACCTACTAAGTCATATACATCAACCACTACATCCTTACCGCCTTCGTCGTTAATTTCAACCGTTACCTTACCGCTTGTAGGGTTAGGATAAAGGCTTACTTTATCTCTAAGAGGATTAGGATTATCGATACCAAGGCCTTCTTCAACAATTATGTACTCTTCTTTAGTAAGCGATTGGTTACCTGCCACGTTTGTAGCAATAAGAGTAACATCATAAGTGCCTGCTTCTGCATAAGTAACCGTTGGGTTTTGCTCTGTAGAAGTAGCAGGGTCACCACCTTCAAATGTCCATAACCACTCAGTTGGGTTATTAGTACTTAAGTCGTTAAATGTTACTGTTTCACCTTCTTCCACCTCTACCTGATCTGCAACGAAATCAACTTCAGGAGCCTGAGTCCCTAAATATTGGTTAAGTGAGAACACTACAGTAGCCGAAGCATTAAATGTTACATTACCAAATGTAGCATCCTGTTGAGGAGCATTACCACCGTTAGGGTGCTGTACAGAGAAGAATCCGTATTTATAGTCTGGCGTAAATGTTAGACCTGTTGGCTCAGAACCTGCAGGCATAGACGCAAATAACTCAATATTAGGATTGTTTTGTGTATGATCCGGACGGATTACCCAAATGTAGTTTAATCCACCATCCTGGCATACCCAAAGGTTACCTTTGTCGTCAAACACAAGGTTATCGTTACCATCTCCCCATTGTTCTGTAACTGTACCTCCTGCTGTTGCAATAGGATAAGACATACCTCCTGCAAAAGTTTCAAAGTCAGTAATTGTATCGTTCACACTTACAGGATCTGTAAATCTGTAGATACGGTTTCTACCTTTAGCAGTAAAGTAAATTTTACCGTCAAGAGGGCTGATATCACAATCTTCAACACCATTAAAGTTTGTACCTCCTAAAGAAGCAGCAACTGTATTAAGGTTGTTTCTGTCCTGTTGTGTTGTATTAGGAACCTGAATCCATCTTGCTTTTGCAGAACTTGGCTCGTCGTTAGACATTTCAAGATCTAAGTGAAGTACATATACAGTACCTGAGTAAAGGTTACCCGGTACATCCGGTACATATTTGTAAACACAGTGTGTACCACCGTCTTCACCATAGTAAGCTGCAGAACCATCGGCTTTAATAACCACGTTTTCGTGATTCATTCTACCCATAGCCCAAAGTTTTTCCTGCTTACCGTTACCGTACTCCATTACCTGAGCAGTAACAGGATCAATTTCCACTAACCAGCCTTCATCCTGGTATCCGTCGCCGTTAGCGTCTCCTGAAGCTGTATTCTCTTCAGCAGTAATTACGGTACCCCAAGGAGTAATACCTCCTGAACAGTTTCTTGTAGTTGTTACAAGGTCGTTGTTATAGAAGTCTACCGGTTGAGAATCGTCAATAACCCAAAGTTGGTTTTCTGTATCTAGGTGAATATCAAGCATAGACACACCACCCGGAGTATTTTCGTGGTTAACTGATAAATGACCAAGTTCGCTGTCTCCGTCCGTACCTACATAGGCAGAGAAGTCATGGTTACCCGGCACGTTACCCGAACCGTCCATATAAGCATCTCCCTGTTTGAATAATAACTGGAATCTGTGCTCCTGAGAAATTATAAGGTTAGGAGTTTGTCCTGTAGGGTTAATTGAAGTGAAACAAGCAATATGCTCTTCGTCACAAACCTCAATATCCTGAGGAGCATCTTTAATATACATATCAAAACTGATATCTGAACTCTGACCGTCACGGTTGTGAAGCTCAACAGAAATTCTGTTTACACCTTCCTGGAATACCGTTTTTGGTACTATGTAAGAGAAGTATCTCTTCTCGTCTGCACCGTCTATGGTAGTAGCAGAATGTGTAAGATAATCAATAGCACCTTCAGGCATATTGTCTCTAAATACTTCCACACCGTTTACATAAACTACGGCACCGTCGTCTCTTCTTAAACCAAACTCAACATTTTCAGCTACATCAGCAAGAGAAAGTTCGAGATCTCTTGTAAAGTAGTAAGTAATGTATTTGTTTGAAGCATCAGGACCGTAAGAGATTACTGTTTTAGCAGGATCTCCGTAACCAAGAGGAGCCTCTCCTCTTTCCCATGCATTGTTGTTGTATGTAGATTCTGTCCAGTCTGTAGCACCTAAATCAGAACCGTTGTCAAGATAAGCCCATGTCTCTCCTTTATGAAGCGGGTAAGATGCTGCTTCAAGCGGAGGAAGGTTAAAGTTAACCTCCATATCAAAGCCAAGGTCTGAACTGTTTGCAGAAGCCTGGTGAAGCTCTACAGCAATTACGTTCGTACCGTTTTCAAGCAGGTTAGCTGTTTCAACAAGTTCATAAGTAGTTTCATCTGAACCACCTATTGTTGAAGAAGCATAAGTGTTGTAAGTAACAGCACCTTCAGGCATGTTTGATCTGAAAGCCTCAACGCCGTTTACATATACTATTACACCGTCATCTTTTAATGTATGGAAAAGTAACGAACCTATTTGAGAAGCGTCTTCCACGTTAAACGTATGTCTGAAATAGTAAGTTGGGTATTTGTTATTAGCATCCTCACCATAACTTAGTGTAGTTGCCTCAACACCGTCTCCGTAACCTAATATACCATTACCAAACATCCATGCTGTATCATCATAATCTACAGCTGTCCATTCAGTACCAAGGTCAACTCCGTTATCGTTGTATTTCCATAAGCTTTGAGAAGCGATAGGGAAAGTACCCACAGGATATTCTGTAGAACTCTCTAACCATGCAAGGTAAAGCGGGGTACCATCAAGAGGAATCTCTGTAAAGGTTACAATGCTTCCTACTTTAGTACCTGTTGCTGCAACTGTAATTTCTGTAGCAGGGTTACCTGTTAACAGGAAGTAAGTTGTTGCAAGTGTATTTACATCGTTAGGGTTGTCAAACACTTTAGAAACGTCAACCTTAAGGGCTGCTGTTTCAATAAAGCGTGTATCAGGCATCCATCTTCCGCTGATATAAAGCGTATCGTTTTCTTCATCGTTTAGTGCATGAAGTACTTCATTACCTTCTTCTTTACCAAATACTACGTTGTTGTTAACGCTGGTAACTTCATCAGCAAGGTACATACCGTTACCGCTATCATTCATAACACTCCAGCTACCCCTAACCTCATTACGGTAAGGAGCTTCCATATCCCTTACAGGATCTGTAGCAGCTATGATTGAAGCATTTGTATAAGGAACTTCAACTACTTCAGAACCACTGTTTACTAAGAAACCGCTGTTATCCTGATTAAATGTATAGTTGTAAGCAAGATTATCTGTAGCTTCAGGAATTGAAAGGTACATATCTTCACGTATCTCTTCAATTGTCTTAGCCTTAGTCCATATACGGAACTCATCTATATCACTACTTGTTGGCGCATCATTCGAAAGGTTTCTACCAAAGGCAAGGTTGTTAGCATTTGGCTGGAATGTTCCTACCGGCATGCTGTCTACAAGTTCACCGTTTATATAGAACTTAAATTCACCGTTAGGTACAAATGTTACCGCAACGTGGTTCCATTCGTTTACTCCCCAAACATGGTCTGAGTTTAGTGAATTCCATCCTCCTCCGGCTCCTTGACCAGTAATTGTCTGTAGTGTCTGGTTACCTAAGAACTCCATTTCCCAACCGTAGTTACCACCACCAAAGCTGGTAAAGCCTACAAGTTTCTTGTTAGCTCCCGAAGGCTCCCTTAAACGAGCCCAAAGCTCGATAGTAAAGTCTCCCGAAAGTGCAGCGTTTACACCTTCTTTAGGTATCTGTACATCGTGACCGTTACCTAGGCTAAGTACACCACCCTGTGCTATAATAGCAGCTGTTGGGTCTATTTCAAAAGCAAGGTAATAGTTACCTATAGCTAAATCAACATCTTCAAACAGTACCACACCATTTTCTTCAGTAGCTGTTGCTACTGTTTGGTAAGTACTGTTAGGATCTCCTTTTATAAGTGAATATTCTGCCACTATTGCATTAACAGCTGCAAAATCTTCTATAACAGTTGCAAGGTCAACCTCAAGATCGGCAACCTCCATGTTAAGGGCATTTAAATGCCATCCGCCTACAAGGTATTTGTTATCCTCATCTTCACCAAGCTGAGCAATGTCATTGTCTTGGTTACGTGAAACGATTAGGTTTTCTGTAAAGTTAGAAATACCACCGCTTACATATAAACCATTAAGAGTTTCGTTAGTAATACTCCAGTTACCTGTAACCTGATCCGGGAAATCTACATTTATTTCACTAACCGGGCTGGTAGCATTAATTATAGTTGCATTTGTATAATCTACAACTGTTGTTTGAGTACCTCCTAGATTTTCAAGCACACCGTTATCTTCCTGATCGAAAGTGAAGTTGTATAATAAACCATCCTGACCTTCTTCAAGAATTACGTGCATCTGCTCAACAATCTCTTCCTGAGTTTTTACGTGATTCCAGATACGGAACTCATCCATCATAGAATAAGTTTGTCCTCCGTAGTTTATACTTTTACCAAAAGCAAAGTCCCAGTTTTGGTTAGGAACGAAATCTGCAAAAGCATTTTCACCTTTTAGCTCACCATTAACGTAAAGCTTAACCATACCACCGGGAGCAGCAGTAACCGCAATGTGGTTCCACTCACCTATTGTTAAAGGAGTACCTGAGTTAGTACTGTTCCATGCACTGGTGTTAGTACCAAATACAGCAGAAATAGTATTGTTATCCGGCATCTCAAGAGAGAAACCTGTTGAGTTACCGTTTATTTTACCGTGGCTTGAAAGTACCTTGTCGTTATTACCCGGATCCTGAGTTACGTTTAACCAAAACTCAAGGGTAAAGGCATTAGCCATAATAGGGTTCATATCTGCATACGGAATAGTAACATCATGTCCACCCGCAAGCGATAAAGCTCCACCTCTACCCGGTACAAACTCTGCTGTAGACCATGCTACATAATAAGTACCTTCAGTAAGGTTAGCATTGTAGAATGTTACATTTTGTCCGTCAAAGCTTCCTTCTGCAACATTTTCAAATTCTTCTGTCTCCTCAGATCCCTCAACCGACTTAAGCAGATAATACTGCCCTGCAGTCTGGCTTATGGTTTCATAATCCGGTAAGCTTTCTTCAAGATTGATTTTTACTGTAGCAAAAGGAGTGTTTAGAGGATCTATTCTCCATCCGCCCTGAAGGTAAGTCATATCGTCCTCACCCGGTACGGCTGCTGTAGTTTCCACATTATGTTTACCTACCACAACATTGCTGTTGTAAGCAGTAATATTGTTAGGGAATGTAAGTCCTGAGTTATTTACATCGTTGTTGCGGCTCCATTTACCTGTAACCACATCTTTATAATCATCACCTAGTACTGATACCGGAGAAGTTGCCGTAGCAAATACACCTCCATTAAGGAAGATTTCCTGCTCCATAGAGCCTAAGCTTACAAAGCTGTCTGCATCTTCATCAGCAGCACTAAAGTCAAAGTAAACAGCAAGGTCTTCCTCATCACCTGTTAAGTGATAGTGCATCTGCTCGTTTATCTCATCTGCAGTAAGTGCTCTTTCCCAAATACGGAATTCATCAAGTTCTGCCTGCACAGCACTACCGTAGTAAGGGCTGTAACCAAGACCTAAACCAAACTCGTTAGGGATATATTCTCCAAACGGCGCAGAACCTATTTGCTGTCCGTTTACATAGTATGTCATGGTACCATTTTTAGTAACCGAAAGGGCTACGTGGTTCCACTCACCTATGTTCCAAATAGCTCCCTGGTTAGAAATTGTATTCCAGCCTGAACCGTTTGTACCAACAACAACATTTAACTGATTGTTATCCGGGAACTCAAAAGATATACCTGTTGTAAGGTTGTTTACCCTACCGTTACTTGCAATAATTTTAAAGTTTCCTCCCGGGTCTGCAGTAAGTTTACCCCAAAACTCAATAGTAAAATCATCACTTAAAGCGTCGTTTACTACTTCAGAAGGGATAAGCATTTGCTGAGCACCAGCCATTTTAAGTACATCACCACGTGTAGACTCAAAATCGGCCTCTTCCATAATAGCGTCATCAGATATGATTCTACCGTAAAGGTTAAGCTTATCTAATAATCCTATATATTTTTTATCCTGGAAGTTGTTACCGATTGTAATATCAGCATCAGAAGCTACCGGAGTAAGGATATTACTCCACTCCTGGATAAGGAATCCGTTATAGTATACTGATAGTTTTCTTTTTACGTTGTCGTATTTCCAAACAATGTAAGACCAGTTATTTACAAGCAGGCTGTACTCTGTAGAAAGTGTTGTGCCTGTTGCGTGGTTTGTGTAAGTAAGCTTACCGTTAGGGCTAATACCAAATGATACACCCGCACCCTCTGCTCCGTTTGAATAAATTGTTGATCCTGTTGCAGTAAACTGTTCCAGTTTTAACCAAAACGTTAAACTGTACGGACGGTCGTGCATATCAAATGCAGTAGCATAAGGAATGGTTACATTAGTAGCAGCACTAAATTGTAATGCACCGTTAGTAACGCCATCTCTGTCTGCTGCAAAAGTGTGGTTCTCTGCAGTTATGATATGGTTATAGCCTGAAGCATCTGCAACAGCATTTTCTATACCCATTTCCAGCTTAAGAGCATCTGCATTCTGACTGGTTAGCATGTCTTCGTGAATGATTGTCTCAAAATATGGCTGACCTGTTGCACCCACATATTCCACTTTCATCCTTCTGTCATCTGCATCACCATAAACATTAATCCTTAAATACGTTTGTTTAACACCTGTAAGGATATAATTGCTGTTATAGTTAATGTTGTAGTTACCGTTACCCACATCTGAATTGATGTTACCCGATAACACATCATAAAGCGGATAGTTAACATCACCATCCCTTATTATGAATTTCTGCTCATGTATATCAGCACTTAACGATAATACACCATTAATGTTGTTAGCCTTAATGTAGTTGATTAACTCCTGAGACTGTGCTGTATTACAAAAGTTTCTTCCGCCACAGTTTCGCTCAAACGAAGGCGTACCGTTAATTAAAACTTTAAATGTAGCAGTAGAATTTAATAGTCCGTCTTTAAGCCACTGAAGCTGATCCGGACCTAAATGCTGCGATATACCATCGCGGTAGCTACGGTTATCTAATAAAAAGTATTCTACATCTTTATATACATAAGATGAGTAAAGTCCCTGTCCTTCCGGTGTACTGTTGTATTCCGGGTTTGGCCACCAGTCCATGAATATCTCACGCATCTCGCCAATGGTAGGCAGCGTTTTATTAAATTCATTTGGACCAAGATCGTGGTTGTCTGTAATTGCAAGCTGAGGCATTGCAACCGTTAGACTGTCGTGAAAATTCCTAAAGAATCTGTAACGGTCAAAAGCCATATCTTTATTTGCCCAGTCATCAACACCATCAGGACATTGTCCCATTGCATGTTGTAAACCTAATAGATAAACAGCGTCACCTAACCATACCATCAGGTCACTCTGCTCTTCAGCCATTACGTTAAACATTGTTGGAGTTCCGTTAAAATGGAACTCAGCTTCCGGCTGGTCTATACAACGGCTAAGGTCATATATACGGCCACATCCTCCCGAAAGGAATTCAAAATCACTTAACGTGTTTTGTCCGTTTGTAATTGTCGACTGACGGCTTGAAGGTATACCGTTAATAAGTACTTTTGCCGTGTACGACTGCCCTTCTGCTAGTCCGGTGTACTCAAAAGACCTAAGGCTGTAACCAAGCCTGTCATCTGAATTGTAAACCGTACCTGTAAGAGGGGCGTTCTCAGTACCGTTTTGAGTTAACGCTATAGAAAGCGCATTACCCGAACCGGTATTGTTTTTGGTTAACACCCAAACTCTTACTGAGTTATTGTATACTGGACTCATCATAGGCCCGTACACTATGGAATCTCCAGGAATGGTTTGTGCCCGAAGGCCAAAACTCATCAATAAAGACACCATTAAACTCAAAAAAAGTAAACTTTTTTTCATTTTAGCTAATGTTGGTTTAAATTAATTAATAGATTCTTGCTGCAAAATTAGCCTCTGGTTTCGGCATGGATTGTTCGAAATTCTTAAGTTTACTTTAATTGAATATGAAGATTTTATGGTAAACCATAAACGTATTTTTATCAAAAAGGCCCAAAAGTGATTCTTAACATTGAAAATGATAGTAAAAAGCAAAAAAATGACAACTCTTTAACAGTTAGCACTTAAAAGCATGTAAATCAGTCATATTTTTTTAGTTATAATGCAAATAGTCTAAATCTTAACTTTCAGTTAAAACACTTATGCCTTATATTGTTGCGCACGCACCCGTATAATTACTTTTTAAATGACGAAGGATTGTCTGTTAAGGATTCCAGGAAGGCAATAAGTTCTTTTATTTCTTTTTTACTCAGCCCTAATTTATCAGGCGGTAAAGTTTGGTTAGGCAATTCATAGTCCAGTCCTTTACCAGCTGCACCACCTTCATTATAAAAGTCTATAACCTGTTCAAGCGTTTCATAAGCTCCATTATGAAAATAAGGACCTGTTAGCTTCACATTCCTTACGGTAACTGTTTTAAATGAATTCCTGTAGATTTCATGCTTTTCATCAATAACACCGTTTGCTATACGGCCATAATCGATATCTACCATCAAAGTATCAGGATGTTTTAACACCCCCAATACCTCACTCTCATTTTCATCATACAATGGCGGCACCAGCCCGCTAAAGGTTGGCATATAATGACAGGTAGCGCAACCCGCCTTACCCATAAAAAGGTTAAAACCTGCTTTTATATCTTTAGGTAACTCTTTGCTTTTCCCCTGCATATATAAATCAAACGGACTGCTAAACGATCGTAATGACAACACATAAGATGATAAGGCCGACGAAAACTGGTAGCGTGTTACCAGAGTATTCGTTTTGAATACAGCATTAAACTGTTCCCTGTAAACTTTATCAGAATTCAGTTTTTGTACCAAAACCTCAAAACTTGTATTAAACTCCATATGATTTTCTACCACATGTTCTGCCTGTTCTTCCAGATCATAGGCCCTCATATCATAAAAATACCTGTCAGCATAAACCGAATTAATAAGGGAAGGTGAATTACGCAATACACTTTTACCTTCTATACTGGCAAACGATTTTTTATACCCGTCAGAAAAAGCAAGCTCCGGCTTATGGCAGCTTGCACAGCTCATTATACCGTTTTTGCTTAATCCCGTATCATAAAAAAGTTTCCTGCCCAAATCTCTTAAAGCATCACTGTCGTTCTCTTCTTTCAGCAGACTATAATAATATGGATTCAGGAAGTCTTCCGAAAACATGTTTGTACTATATGCATTCCATGAAGGGGTAGCTGCATGCACTTCGGCGCTGCTTTTTATATGCAGGGATAATTGCAAATCCAAAAGCTGCTTATATAAAGGATTGATGTATTCTGTAATAAAATTCAGTCTGTCAAAAGCATCAAAGTTTCTGCTTTTATTTAAAACAGAAACAGACTTCTTAAATAGCCCTTTAATACTTTTATTAAGATTGGCGTCTGCTTTTGCTAATAAAGGTTCAAGTGCTTTTTCTATACCTGTCAACGATGAAGCTGCCTCTTCCATAGCATTAAGCGAACCCGGAGTATCAAATCCAGTGATTCCTCTTGCTGTTATTCTTACCAGTTCAAGCCTGCAGGCCTCCATAACTTCAAAATCATAAAAAAATGCCCTTGATTTGAATGCAGTAACCAATACCTGATAGGAGTCTCTTACCTCTTTAGCCAGCTTATACACTTCTTCCCTATGAGGATTATCATCCGTATAAAGTGTTTCATCCAATACCTGTAAACCTACTGGCGCAACTATCTTTACCTCCCCTTTATAGTGGCCCGCCTCCAGGTTATCAATAGGCATACTGTTTCTATATTGTTCCGGATTAAGATTATAATAGTCTCCCGAAGCATTCTTATCTATCGGCAGCGGATCAGGATGATCTAAAGGTGCCCCGTTTATATAAGCCTTTATATGTTCAGGATAGTAATACTCCAATATATATTCAGATCTCTTAAATGAGTTTCGGGTTTCTGTAAGCTGCTCTTTTAATTCTTTAAGGGTAAGATTCCCCTTCTTGTAATTCAGGGCATTTTGCTCAAGTTTGTTTAATTGTGAATTTAAATCATCAACACCTGTAATTATTACAGTTCGAAAATCATCGTTGTAATAATCACTCACAGAAGTATACTGTAAATTGAATGGCAGGATAAAAACTATCAGGAAAAATAGTGGTAAAAAACGATTGTAACCTTTGTACATATTTCAGGCTATTAGAAAATGCAAACATAAAGAGCCTTAAAATTAGCCTGTGGTAAACCTGTATTAAGAAATGATTAAACTATTAAAACAAAACAGGCAGCCCTTCGGCTGCCTGTTTTTATCATTTGTTTATTGTGTCTTATCTCTTTAGTGAGAAGTGTGCCTTGAACTCCTTAACAACCGGCATACCGTTAACCGTCTCACGGTAGGTTACCGTGAACCAGTAGTCCGTAGCAGGTAGCGGTGTACCGTTGAAGGTACCGTCCCAGCCCTCACTCTCTTCGGTGGCACTGATCTGCTTGATCAGCTTGCCGTAACGGTCAAAGATGTACACCTTAGCATCAGGCTGGTTCAACCCTATGATGTTCCAGGTATCGTGGTAACCGTCACCGTTAGGGGTGAAGTAATGCGGGTAGTCCACAAGGCTTACGCCCTCTATGGCAATCTCATCACACGCAAACTCCGTGCTAACATCCCTTACATATACCGTATGGGTGCCTGCAGGTACATCGGTAAACACATTGCTGCTCTGCCACATGCCGTCCTCATCAAGCTTGTACTCGTATTCTCCATACCCTTCAACAAACACCGTGATAACCTGGTTGTCGCTGAAGTAGTTGGTCACCTCATAACCAACACCAACAGGGCTGGCAGGGCCGCTCTTCTGAACCTGGAAGGCTGCTGAGATATCAGAGATACAGTTCAGTGGTGCAGGGCCTGTTACCTCTACAGTATAGTTACCCTCGGCTATCGCCTCATAGGTAGGAGATGCCGGGTCATAATCGGTCAGTTCCACTCCGTCAAGGTACCACACAAAGCTGTAGCCCATACCGCTCGGGATGCCGCTGTCCAGGGTTACTGTCCTTAACACATCGTCGGTAGTGTAGTCCACACAGATCGTATCACTGCCGTCCACCGAGGTGATCACAGGCTCAGGCAATCTTTCCACTATAAGGGTGATCTCCGTGATGTCATGGCAACCGCTGATGGTCGAGGTGTTGGTCACCCTTGCATAGATGGTCATAACATCGGCAGTGGTGTTCACATACACCGTAGGGTCCGCTATAGGGTTGGTTGCATTATCTGCATCCTCAAAGCTCTCATAGTAGGCAACACTGTAGTCCGCAGGGTCCTGCGCTCCCAGTATCTCCGCATCGAAGACACTAAGGTCAAAGGCATGCATACCGTCGTTTGTACCGTCATCATCACAGGTAGACAGCGATGGGTCGGCAGGGGCGTTGGCTACTGCGGCCTCCTCCACCAGGAGCTGCATCGGTGCGGTGGTGGTACAGCCGCTCTCTATGTGCTGTACCCATACAAGGATATCCTGTGGCGTGCTTATGTTGTTGTACTGGTTCGGCAGTGCTGTGCCCGCATCAAGGGCTGCCTGATCAAAGTAGAACCTTACAAGGTAATCGTTCGGGTCGGCATCCTCTCCCAGTATCTCAGGGATGTGGCTGCTTAGTATAAAGGTGGCAAAACCATCGGTGTTCTGCTCACAGATCGCATAGGCAGGAATCGCCCCGTTCTCGCCCAATGCAGGCAGCGGGTTAACGATAAGCTCAAGCTCAACGATCTGGTAACATACAGCATCATTCGGGTTGCCCGTGTTGGCCTCTACCCTTACATATATCGTAGCCGTACCGCTTACAAACTGCGTAGGGTCCGCTATGGCGTTTATATCCTGGTCAGCATCCTCATAAGTAAGATGGTAGCTTAAGATAAGGTTCGGCTCGTTGTCCATAATGTCCCCTGCTGCCTGGGTAAGGTCAAACTCCTCCTGGCCGTCCCCCGCATTGTTGTCATCACATAACACAAGGGCATCAGGGGTCGTATTCGGTGTAGGTAACGGAAGTACCTTTATGGTCATGGTAGTGTAGCTCTTACACCCTGCAAGGGTGATAACCTCTACCGTTAATGTCATCGGGTTGGAGGTGTTCACATAAGCAGTAGGGTCGGCAATCGGTGTGGTTGCCCCGGGCTCATAGTAGTTAACCGTGTAGCCAAGGCCTACCCCGAATGGGCCCAGTATCGTGTTCTCCATTACCGTAAGGTCAAACTCCGTGGTCATATCATTCGGCAGGGCCTCGTTACATACGCTAAGTACAGGCGGACGTGTTAAGGCAAGCGGGATATTGATATGGATGGTGAAGCTCTCGATGCTGTAGCAGCCCGTGGCAACATCCTCAATCCTTACATAGATAACCTCTCCGTCCTGAGCCGTGTAGCCCGCAGCGTTGGTAATCCTCGGTGCTCCGTTCTGGGCTGCCGTAAGGTTATTGAAGTAATGGATGATATAATCCGACGGGTCCGCATTGCCTAAGTGCTCCAGTATGTAGCTGTCCTGAACCGTAAGGTCCACGGCTGCCATGGCATCCTGGTCGTTGTTGTCCGTATCACAAAGGGTGATGTCCTGAAGGTCCGCATCAATCTGAGGGTATCCACAACAATAAGGTTAAGCGCATAGGCCGTAGCCGTATAACAGCCCGTTACCGTGTTCTCCACCCTTACATAGATGGTCTGGTTATAGGCATTGGTATTGGTATAGTTGTCCGTATTAGGGATGGCGTTGATACCCAGTTCCGCATCCTGTGCCGTCTCGTGGAAGGTTACAGAAAGGTTCTCTCCGTTGTTGATCATATCCTCAACAAGGGCATCAAGGTCAAACTGGGCATGGCCGTCACTGTCTGGGTCACACATGGTAAGGTCTTCCTGGGAAGGGGGAACCACTATCGGTAGCGGCTCTACCCTGATATCAAGCAATACGATCCTGTAGCAGCCCGTAGCCTCAAAGGTAACCCTTACATAGATCGCCTCGGCATTGCTCTGGTTGGTATACGCCTGCGGGTTCTGTATTTCATTTATGTTAGCATCAGCATCCGCAAGGGTATGGTGGAAGGTAACATTGATTCCCGTCTGGACCCCGATGATCTCAGGGATCTTAGTGGTAAGGTCAAACTCCTCAACCTCGTCAGGCTGCCCTCCTATAGTGTTCACATCACATAATGTGTATGGTGTAGGCTGGGTAGCAACAGGTAGCGGGTTGACGATAAGCTCCAGTTCCACGATGTCATAACAGCCCGTTGCATTGTCCGTTACCCTTACATAAACAGGGGAATCGGTATTGGTAGCCGTGTAGCTGCCCGGGGTCGCAATGGCAGGGGTATTGGCCTGTGCTGCCTCAAGGGTCGCAAAATAGCCAACCGTGTACAGTGCAGGGTCCAATCCGCCAAGTATCTCAGACTCTCTTGAAGGAAGTACAAAGATACCCTCGCCGTCAGTATCATCCGGACCGTTGTCGCATAGTGCATAGGGTGCCGGTTCGGTGGCGATAGGCGCCTGGTGAACAATTAATTGTAGTTCGACTACGTCGTAACATGTTGTTTGTCCCGACTGAACTCTTATATATAATACCCCTGAAGGGTTATTAACTGTAATATAGTTGTATGCTGCAGGATTTGATACAGGGTTTGTGCCAAAATCAGCATCATCAATAGTTTCATGAATAGTAGCAGTACTGTTTGGTATTTGTGCTTCAATAGCATCAAGTACTACCTGAAGGTTAAATATTGCTGAACCATCTGCATTAAAGTCACACTCTTCAAGCGGAGCAGGATTTTGAGCTACCGGAGCCTGAATAACCTGTAACGGTACAGTTACTACAATCCAACAACCAGTAGCGGTAGAAGTTACTCTGGCAAAAATATCTGTAGTTGGAGAGACATAGATATCAGGAAGTGCAGTAGCTGGATCTCCAATTTCTGCAGCCGATTGCGAATCGAAATAAGCAACGCTAAATCCTGCCTGGAATCCTGTAACATTTCCATCATGGTTATGAAGAATAAAATCTGCCTGTCCGTTCACTTCCTCACAAGCTGTATAAACAGGTGCAGGATTATTTATTACCGGTAATGTATTCACTACCGTATTAAAAGCTGTAACAGCAAAACATCCGTTAGGATTTTGAGACCTTACATAAACAGGTTCTCCCGCTGAAACAAAGTTAGCCGGATCAGCAATTGCATTTTGTCCTCCCGCAGGATTAGAGGCATCTGCCATAGACAGGTGATAAGTAAGTGTGTAAGGACCTACTTCTGCTGCTCTGGTTGTAAGATCGAATGTCTCCTGTTGGTCACCATCAAAATCACAAAGGCTATAATTGCTTATTACCTGTGGCGCCTGTGGTGTATCGTTAACCGTAATTTCAAAAGAAGTTATTGAATAGCACGTTGAGTTAGCCGTATCTATAACTCTTGCATATATTGTTTGTCCTCCCGCAGCACTATTAGTATAAGCCGTTGGGTTAGCAATTGGTGTAGTTCCTGCCTGTGCCTGTGCAGACGAAGTATAGAATGACACCGAATAGTTTGCATTGCCTCCTGTAATTTGAGCAGTAACCGAAGTTAAATCAAACTGCATGAATCCATCTGCGTTGTCATCACAAACCACAATAGGGGACGGCATATTAATTGTAGGAGCACTGGTTGTAATTAAATCAAGTGTTATAAAAGCAATACAGTTTGCATTGTTAGCATCCTCTGCACGAACAAATAAAGTTTGATTTGCAGCAGTACTCTCATATGGCGATGCTAATGCACCTGTATCGTTATCGGCGTCTGCCTGTGTTAAGTGGTAAGTAATTATATAGTTATCACCTCCTGAAATAACAGCATTATTACTATCTAAATCAAAAGTACCTAATCCTGTTATACCGTCTGCACATTCGTTCATCGGTTCAGGATTTGTAAGTACAGGTGTAGGTGTGACTGTTATAGTTCCTGTTTCGTTTAGTGTAAGTACACAAAACGGAGCAGCCCCATTGGTTACGCTTATAATTTCAAAGTCAGTTGTTGCTGTAAGAGCCGGTAAGTTAATAGTACCTTCACCGGTTGCATCAAGGTCAACTACCTGAACAGTAGGGTTTGTACCAATAGTATAATCTACACTACCATTGGCCGGGCCTGTAAGAGTTATTATACCATCTTCTCCGGCACATAAAGGCGAGTTTGTTGTAAACAATAACTCATCCATTTCATTAATTGTAATTGTTACACTACCTGTTAAGGTTTGGCTACATACCACTGTATTATCAGAAGTAGTGATATTAGCGTCTTCAAGTGTATAAGTCGTATCGGCAAGGTAACTTTGTGTAATGGTAAAAGTACCTGTTGAGTTTAGTGTTTGAAGCTGTGACGGACCTCCGTTTACATTGTAATGAAAGTTCGCATTAGCCGGACCGGAAAAAGTAACAGTTACATCTGCACCCGGACAAGCGTCCTGAGGGTTTGCAGATACAGTTACATTTGGAACCGGATATACCGCAATATTAAAATCGGTTAATGAATAACACCCTGTGGTATTATCTATAACCTTTGCAAATATCTGCTGAGGGTTTGTAGTATTAGATATAATATTACCTAATGGAGAAGTACCGTCTACCGCATTAGCCGCAGTAGCAAAAAACTGAATTGTATTGTTAGTAGTATCTGCATTGATTTGAGGTTTTAAAGCACCTAAATCAAAAATACCTGTATTACCTCCTATGCTACATGTTCTTACTTCCTCCAACTGATTTGCTGTTGGAGGTGCAGGAAATGCTCCTGTACCTGCAGTAGCAGTACCTGTCCAGTTTAGTTGGAAGCCACCGTCACCTAAAGGTCTGTCAATTACAATATAATATGACTGACCAGGAGAAACGGTTAACCATCTAACATAGCCATTACCATCGGCACCGGGACCAGATTGTGTAATTAAAGTACTACCGTACATACCAGTATGGTTATTAGGTAACCCTGCCATCTGAGGGTTTGTGGTACAGCAACGGATAGGTGCTCCTAAAGCATCACAGGTAGCGTTTGCAGGGTAAACCCAAAAATCATAATCGACATTGATGTCGGTATTATCGGGAATTAAGTCAAACCCTAGCGTACCCGCCTGAACAATGTTAATTTTGATCCAAATAGAGTTGTTTTCAAACCCACCGCAACCGGTAACTTCCTGAACGTTTCCTATTCCGTTTGCATTTGACACAAAAGTGTCATTACCGCAAACTGTAATTGCATTAACACAATCATTAGGTTCGTTTTGGGCCATTGCGGTTATTCCTGCAAGAAGCAACAAACACGAGGTAATAATCTTTTTCATTTATTTTTTAACCTTTTTTAAAAACGGCAAAAATAGGTGATTTAAACTGTAAAACCACCTATTTTCGCCTATGTAATCTTATTTTAACAGTAGCTTAAACTACTTCTTCACGATAAGAAACTCCGAACGCCTGTTTTGAGCATTCTGTTCGTCTGTGCATTTCTCCCCGCAATTAACTTTTGGTTCAGATTCACCATAGCCTTTTCCGGAAATCCTGTCTTTGCTTATCCCTTTAGAAATAACATAAGAAACAGTTGCCTGAGCTCTTTTTTCAGAAAGCTTCATGTTAAAATCTGCACTACCTTTAGTATCGGTATGCGACTTAACAAGAATTACCATTTCCGGGTAATCATTCATTATTTCAACTAACTTATCAAGCTCTTTAGCCCCTTCTCTGGTTATATTACTCTTACCAAACTCAAAGTTGATATCGGCAAGTTCAATATGCGTTTCTTTAATAAGCTCATTAACCGGCCTAAGAGCTGCCTCAACCATAACTATTTTCTCGCCTGTTTTGGCAAAAGCTATTGTTGCGGGCTCATAACCTGTTTTTGAAACCTCAAGAACATAATCAGTATCACACTCCACATCATAAGAAGCTTTACCATCTGTTCCTGTTTGTTTTGTTTCTATACTATTTTTAGCATTATCAAGTATTGCCACTTTTGCATCGGCAAGAACCTTTCCTGTCTTTACATCTGTAACAGTTGTAAGAGCTTCTACCCTACAAACTGGGTTTGCAGTATAAATATTGTCTACGCCTGAACGATTTGACGAAAAATATCCTACATTTTGCTTTGTATTAAAACTGAAAGAAAAATCGTCTTTTTCACTGTTAATCGGTTTACCCAAATTTACAGCTTCACCTCCTTTGGTAAGATCAGCTTTGAAAATGTCAAAACCTCCATAACCCGGACGTGAAACCGATGAGAAATAAAGAATATTATCATCTGTAATAAAAGGGAAATTCTCTTTACCCGGTGTATTTATATCCTTACCAAGATTAACTGGTATACCATAAGTACCATCACTGTTAACATTTATTTTCCAGATATCTGTATCACCTAAACCACCCGGCATGTTTGACGCAAAATACAATGTTTTGCCATCTGCACTAAGGCTTGGGCTTCCTACAGAATATGAAGTACTGTTAAAAGGAAGCGCCGTGATGTTTTGCCATTTGCCATCTACCTTAGTCGCCTTATATAAACCTATTTGAGCAAGTTTTACTTTTTTACCTTTTGTATACTGCCCTTCTGCATGGCCATCTCGTGCAAAATAAACCGTATTGCCCTCAGCGCTTACCGCTACAGGTCCATCGTGAAAACGGGTATTAAGTTCTGATACCGCTACAGCTTCAGAGAAAGAACCGTCAGCATTTTTCACAGAGCTGAAAATATCTATATAAGGCTGACCATAATCGTCTGTTGCCGATGTATTTCTGGCGCTTACAAAATAAAGTATGTTATCGTTAGACAATACTGCCCCAAAATCACCTTTATCTTTACTGTTTACATCTAATGCCGTAGCATCAAACATTTTGTTCTGACTGTTTAGTGAAGGGATATAATCAGGATTAGCTTTGTGTAAAACCGCTCTCTGATCATTAGGCATCATCGCTGCAAAAGTATCCATCTGCTTATTTGCCTCTGCATATTTTCCTTGTGTTTTCAATGCCACAGCATATCTGTAATATGTTTCTGCATCCTGTTTTGTTTCTACTGCCTTTGCATACCATTTAGCAGCCTCATCCATATTAAAAACAGCATAATAACTATCTGCAAGCTGTTTGTATACATAAGCATCTGCCTTGTTGCTGTTAGCAAGCTGAAGGTACTCTTCTATGGCAACAGTATAACGGCTGTTTTCAAAAAGGGCATCGGCTTTCAGGGTTTCCTTAGATTGCGAATATCCCTGTAATGCCATTAACAACCCTACTGCTATATATAATTTTTTCATGTTTAGAAATGTCTTTTAACAGATTAGAAGAATCGAGGTGAAACAGATACTTTTTTCCTGAAATTCAGGTCGAATAAAAGCATTACCTCGTGTGAAGCCGTAGTAGTAACATTTAAATCGGATGTTATATAATCGTATGCATAACCAATTCTAAGACCAGGAGTTATTGCATAGTTTACCATAGCGCCTACTGAGTCATCCAGCCTGTAAGTACCACCTATCTCAAACTTTTCAAAGAACAGGAAGTTTAAGGCCACATCCAGTGAAGTTGGTGCATCAAATGCAGATTTCATCATGAATGACGGCTTCAGTTTTGTGTTGTCTGATAAATTGAAAACATAACCTCCCGATAAGAAGTAATGCTGAACATTTGAACTGAATTTACGCTCCTGCCCGCTATCAGTTACCTGCAGGTAGCTGTTTTTAAGCATATTTGGAACAGAGAAAGACACATAATACTTATCTGTATAATAGAATAAACCTGTACCAAAATTAAAGAAGGTGTTGCTTGAGTTTTCCTTAAATGCCACATCACTTGTTGAAGGAACATAACCATTACCAATATCACTAAATAAGCCTACATTTTGAAACGTAACCCCTGTTTTTAAACCTAATGCTAACCTGTGCTCTCCTCCTAAATTTAATGTATAAGAGAAATCTCCATACACGTTAGTTTCTTCAACCGGACCAATCTTGTCACTTATTGCAGAAAGCCCTAAACCTACATTTTTACCTACCGGGCTGCTTATTGACAGTGTTCCTGTCTTTGGAGCCCCTTCTATGTCTACCCATTGTGCCCTGTAAAGCAATCCTCCCGAAATGCTTTCTTTAGAACCGGCATAAGCAGGGTTAACCACATTCATAGTATACATATACTGAGTATACTGAGGGTCCTGCTGCGCTTTTGCACTAAATACTGATGCAAAGGCAATAGCCATTGTTATATATATTTTTTTCATTGCTATGTGTGAAGTGAAATGATTGAAAAAGAAAACCTGTCTGCCATGGCAGGCAGACAGGCTGTCTGTTTATTAATTAACTTAATACTCTCTGCTTATATAAACCCATCCGGTAATTGACTCTCCGTTAGATTTATTAATGCTGTAGAAGTAAGTACCGTCAGGAAGCTCATTGCCTTTTTCATCCTGACCGTGCCATTGGTTCGTGTATCCGTTAGACTGATGGAATACTTTTTTCCCGTAACGGTTGAAGATAACGATCTCCTGAACCCCAAGATCTGTAAGATCGAAGGTGTCGTTATCTCCATCACCGTTAGGAGATATACCACGTGGTATCTGGCACATTATAGTTTCTACTGTGTAGCTTGCCTCACCAGTACAAGAACCCGAAGTTACCGTAATGGTAAACACTAAAGGAAGCTCAAGACTGCTGTTTGCCGCATAGTATTCAGCCACATTAAATTCTGAGCTGTTACCTACTGCTACACCGCTTTCATTTCTCCATACATAACTTACATTGCTGTCAAAAGTTCCGTTTACAGAACCAGCTGTTAACCAAACATTTTCTCCTCTACAATCTTGTGTAATTGCTACAGAAAGGTCTCCCGTAATTGTAACTGTTGTAGTATAAGTACCTCCTATATTACATGTTTCCTCATCCATAACAACTGTATAAGTAACATCATATGTACCGGCAGTACTTGCCATAATATCTATTTCACCTGTTGCCGCATTTATTGCAAGTCCGGCATCCGAAGTAAATGTACCTCCTGTAAAGAAGTCTCCCAGAGTAGTTGGCATTGGGTTTTCACTATCATAACAGTATACACTGTTATAGCTAAACTCAACTACAGGCGTAATACCTTCCGTAAGTTCTACAGTGGTTGTATAAGTACCGCCTTCTGTACATGTTAACGGATCTAGATCTATAGTATAAACTATATCGTGGCTACCCTGTGTTGCCGTAGTAAGGTCTATAATACCTGTTTCTGCATCTACAGTAAGTGTTGTAGAACTGAATGTACCTCCCAATGTAAAGCCTTCGGCTATAGAAGGAACAAGCTCTGCTCCTGAGTTAAGACAAGAAGGACTATCATAACTAAACTCAACAACTGCTACTGCTAAATCAGTAATTGTTACAGTAAATGTTGTAGTTCCGGCTTCAAGACAATCTCCTGCCGCTACTGTATAAGTAACATTGTAAACTCCTGCTGTTGTGTTAACAAGATCTATCTCACCTGTTGCAGCATCTATAGCAAGACCTGCTTCGGAAGTAAACTCACCTCCTGTGTAGAATCCTGCATCAGTCATTGGTATCGGATTAACTGTCTCAGCGATACAGTATGACTCCGCATAAGTAAAGCCTGTTACAGGAGTTACTAATGGGTTAAGTGTTATTGTTACTGTATTTGTACCTTCAGGGTTACAGTCAACAGCTTCAATAGTATAAGTAATATCATAAGTACCGGCAGTACTTGTTGTCATATCAATTTCACCTGTTGCAGCATCTATAGTTAATCCTGCAGGAGTAGCTGTAAATGTACCACCTGTAGTAAAATCTGTATCAAGAGTAATTACCGGGTTAGTTTCTGCCATACAGTAAGTCTCTGCATCATAAGCAAATCCTACTACAGGAACAAATACCTCGTTAATTGTTACATCAATTTGTGCTCTTAATCCTTCACATCCTTCTTCGTTTGCATAAGCAACATAGTAAGATGTAGTACCTACTGTAGTAGTAGACGGTGTTGGAGCTCCCGCTAATGCAGTACCTCCTACCGGATCTGTATACCATACTAAAGTGTGACCTGCTAAAGCCGGAGCAGTTAACGGATCGGCTGGTGCACCTTCACAGTACTCAACCGGAGTAACTACCTCAGGAACATCGTCTACGGCAACATTAGCAATTACTATAGTGTTCTCGCAGTAACGTGTATTCCAGTAGAATGTATAGTCACCGCTGGCAATAAGCCCGCTTACAGTTGTAGTGCTGCTGGCAGCATCTGTAAACACAACTTCTGTAGGGTTGTTTTCATCAGCACTCCACATACCTGTACCTCTTGCTTCAAGCTCAATTGACTCTTCAGTACAATCAAGTTCCTGTGGCTGAGTAACAATCTCATTATTTGCATTAATACTTACTGCGTCTAATAAAATTCCTATACCATTATCTTTTGCTCTAAAAATAATTCTTGTTGTATTCTGCCCCGCAGGAACATCATAAGTACCTTCAACAAACTGCCATCCGGTTGTAGTTGGTACTTCTTCCAGTAATACAAAAGGACCTGAAGGCGGGCCTGCAAATGCCTGGATTATATTACCCTGGAATCTTGTAGACACAGCATAAGAATAGTTGTACTGTGTAACCTCTGAACTGTCAAAATCCTGATAGATACCCTGAATATTAACCATATCTGCAGGGTCATAAGGATCATTTGGCGTTAATAACTGGATTACCTGTGTTCCGTCATAAGCAACAACACCTTCAGCGTTATATGCATCAAAATAGAATATAGAATCCCAGTCCGGCATGTTATATCTCCATCCTGAAGTTACTTCATATCTCATCATGTTATCTAAAAGCCCAAACTCTGTTGTAGGGTTTTCAAAACTTGCATTAACAGCATCTATAGCACAAAGGTCGTTAGGTGTTTTAACACATACACTAAATGTATATTTATCAGCCGCCCCTGTATTAAGTGATAATCTTATTTTATATGTATCTCCCACTACAGTTGCAGTAGAGTAAGCAGCAACAATTGCATTGTTATAAGAACAAGACATTTCTTCCAGTGTAGTACCATCAACATGATATAGCGTTAATGTTACATTAGGATGAGGCGGATTACCTGTACTGGCATAGTAATCTCCAGAGAAGTCTATCAGTTCTACAATATGTGCTGTAGAGGTAGCTTCAAATTCATACCATACGTCTCCGTTGTTATTACCCGCACAAGACATAGGCTCAGAAGAAACCGTAGCACCATAGAACGATGCATTTGCAGCTGAAACCTCACATGTTTCTGTTGGGTTTACTTCTAAAGCAATAGCATTTGCAGAAGAATCGTTTCTAACAAACTCATAAGGGCCTGCCCAGAAACTCTCGTTTCCTTCACCACATATTGCTCTAACAAAAAACTCATAAGTACCTGCCGTTAAAGAATCGAAATCTGCAGTAACCGGGCTATAAGTAGGTGTAACATCTACTATTGTACCTGACTGAGGTAATGTACCGTTACCAATAGGCTGAATATATACTTCCCACTGAGTTTCTGTACCACCGGCAGTCCATGAAAGCGTACCGTTTTGGTTTACAGACAAGTTTGTAGGATAAGGACATGTAATAGTACTACATGAAGCAAAGCCTTCATAAATAACATCATTCATTGGTCCAAATGGTGTCGGGCTTGTCCAAATAGTAGTTGTACCCTGCTGTATAGTAACCACAGTATTAGCACTGTTACCAGGAACATAACCTATACCATCCCAAAGTAATGAGAATTCTACACCATCACATAAGAATACTGTATACGTATTAGTTGCTCCGGCACTGGAACTTGTTAAATCAAGTGTACCCACAACTAATCCGTTTTGAATAACCTGAACTTCACCTGAAAGACCTCCTGATGATGGATTAGTGATAGTAAATGTATACTCACAAGCCGTAGCTAACGGACATAGTGTTGTAAACTCAAATGGTCCTACCCATTCGCTATCTCCTGTTCCACAAGCAGCTCTTACATAGTATTCATACTGAGAAGCTTCGGTTAATCCTGTTTTTGTATACGGATTGTTTGTTACGTTTGAAGTTAAGTATGCAGGATCTCCGTCTCCTACAGGAGCACCAAGACCTGCCGGCTGTACATATACATCCCAAGCTGTTTCTGTACCTGTACTTTCCCATGCTAACTGAACAGTTGTATCTGCGATATTGTTAAGCGTAAGGTTTATTGGTTGAGAACAAGCCGGTATGTTTTCAATCATTACATTATCTATAACATAAAGCTGTCCTCTGTAACCCCATGGGTTTGGAGTTTCCTGAGGTATATGCCATGCAATATTAATATTACCTATAACATCTGTAGGTATATTAATTACCTTCTCCTTCCACTCCATATTATTAAGAGGGTTAGGATCTGTATCAGTAGAATATAATACAGTTGTAAAATCAGCAGGTTCTATACCTGTTGTAGAAAGTAATATATCCAGATCTTCTTCAAAGAATGAATCTTCAACTCTGTAGTAAAATCTTAAACGCTGACCGGCAGTTACAGTAATTGTTGGCGAAATTAACCAGTCATCATTCTCACCGTTACTACCTGTAAACATACCTGCAGTTTCTATACCTGCATAAGGGTTTGTTCCACCGTTTAATATAAAGTGGTTTACGTCACCGTTATCATTTCTTATTACCCAACACTGCTCTGTAGTTGAGTCAGCTTCAAATGTTTCAAGGAATGGTGAAGGGAAAGCATCACATAAAGTTTTAAATGTATATGGCCCAATCCATTCGCTTTGGTCTGTATCGTTACAGTACGCTCTTACATAAACCTCATAATGAGTATCTGAAGTAAGTGTACCTGTTGTTACTGAGTATTCAGGATCATCAACAGTTGTTCCTGTAGAAGGTACACCTGTACCAACCGGCTGTACTACAACCTGCCACTGATCTTCTATAAATCCTGCTGTCCAGGCTACATCTGCAGATGTAGTTGTAATATTTGTAACTGTAATTGCAGACGGGTTAGGACAAGCCGGAGCTTCACCAATTCGTACATTGTCTATCTGCATACCGGAAAACGCTGTAGAAGTATCAAATGTTGGCGGAACTCTGAAGGCTATATAAACCGGTCCGTTTGCATTAATATATAATGCTTTTTCTATATAATCTGTATTGGTAAACTCCATTAATGGCATGATTACCGAGAAGCTCGCAGGATCAGTATCTGTAGTAGACATTAATACCTCCACCCCTAATCTTGGTGTAGGGAAGAAAATACCCACTACCGCTTTGTAATCAAACTTAAGTTCTTTAGTACCTACAACATTAATAGCCGGAGAAATAATCCAGTCATCAAAAGAAGCAGGCGGAGCACCAAATCCGGATCTTTGTATTCTTGCATCTGTTACAGAAGCCGAGAAGTTTTGAAATACCACGTTATCTCCATTGCCATTAACCGGAGTCCAGCAGAATCTGTGCGTATCCAAATCATTATCAAAATCTTCAAAGAAAGGCACATCAAAAGAACCACACTCTGTAATAAAATTAAATGGCCCTACCCAGTTACTCTGGTCGGTACTATTACAATATGCTCTTACATAATATTCATATTGAGTTGAGTGATCAAGCTCATCTACAAGGAAGTTAACGTTTGTTGTTGCTACTTCTCCTTCAATTGTAGGAACACCGGTACCTATAGGCTGTACAACCACTCTCCATTCGGTCTCATTAAGTCCCGGATCCCATGAAAGTTCCGCAGAAGATGTAGTTAACGTACCTACTGAAAGGTTTAACGGATCCGGACATGCAGGAGCATCCTCAATATAAACATCATCAATTGAAATTCTAGTTGCTACACTACCTGTACCCGGCGTAACGACAAAAGCAATATTTACATTACCTGTCATAACCGGTAAGTACACAAATCTTTCAACAAAACCGGTATTAGTAATTTGCATTTCAGGCATTACAGTTGTAGTAAAGTCTGAAGCACCTATACCTGTAGTCGAAATTTTTATTGAATAACTGGAAACACCGTTTGTAGATCTGTCTTTAAAGCGTATTCTTTTCATTCCTCCTGTAAAGTTTACCTGAGGAGAAACCAGCATATCGTTGTTTAAATCAGGATAAGTGTTTGTTTGTATAGTAGCATAGCCACCTAAATATGTCCATGTAAGGTTATCACCATTGATATCTAAAGGTGTCCAACAAGCCTCAGGCGCTGTTGCCGAAGCTCCGGTAAACTGAGTAGAGTATGGTAAAGGGAAAACATCACACTGTGTTTTAAACTTGTATGGCAAACTCCATGGTCCCGGTACACCACCACAAACCGATCTTACATAGAAATCGTAAGTGGTACCTGCTGCTAAACCTGTAACCGGGTTATCAGTATTTGTAGTAGTATCTGTACCTGTTGCAGGTGCTGCAGAACCCGTAGGTACGGCTGCATATTGCCAGTTACTCATTAAGTTATTTGTATTGTCCCAGGAAAATGAAACAGTATTTTGCAGTAAATGAGAATATGTAAATGCTGCCGGTGGAGGACAATCTGAAGTACTAACCGTAATTTTAAAACTAATACTTGCTGTTGCTGTTAATTGAGAGGAAGCAACTATAATATAAGTAGTACCGGCTTCTACATAAAGGTTAGGTATAACTTTAGTTACACCCTCTGTAGTATTAAAAGTACCGGCTATACACTCTACTCCAACATTAGAACAACCATCATATACAAGTAACGAACCATAGTCGTTAGTACTTGGAGTTGTTATAAGGTGAGTTAATGTAATCAGTCCGCTTGTAGTAGGTGTATAAGAGAAAAACGCCTTAGCACCATTTAAGTAGTTTTGAGTTACTGCAGAAGGTAAACAGTTTGATCCCTGAGTTGTATAAGTAACTGCCGGGTTTTGAAAAACATTCAGGTTCCCTGCATATACATAAGTATTACCATCATCAGGTATTACAATAGGTTCTGCACAGGTTACACCTAAAATATTTGTACTTAAGTTGAAAGGGCCTGCCCAAATACTTTCAGATTCAGAACAGACAGCCTTAATATATACATCATAATCAGTATCAACAGCTAGACCTGAAGCTGAATAAGTGTTACCGGTATTAGTTCCTGTGGTTCCCGGAGGCGCACCGTCAGCAACAATCTGAATCTGGAAATCACTTGTTGTAGGATGCGTCCAGCTTAATTGAGCTGATTGTGTTCCTACTGATGACACTGTAAAGTTTGCAGCTAAAACAGGATCACACACCTGTGGTGCCTGAATAGATACGTTATCAATAAACCAACTGTTAGCATCTGGTGTTGCACCAGGCTGGTCGTTTATTAATACGAAAGCAACATAAACATCCACAGCAGTACCCAGTCCTGAAAAAGTAACAACTTTTTGTCCGTAAGATGTACTAAGATCACTTTCTGTAAAAGTAGCTAGAGTAGTTGTAAAGCTAGAAATATCTGTTTGCGATGCTGTAGAAACCTTTATCTGGTATATGTTACCATGATTTGCTGCATCGCCCTGTTTTGTATAAAATTTAATCTGGTCACCATTAGAAACATTTACTAAAGGTGTTACCAAATAATACTGAGCAGTGTTGCCTGCCCCGATGTTCTCTGCTGTTGGGTTAATAAAAGCAGCCCCTGTGCTTGAATTGTATCCGTCTGTAGAAATACCAAAAGGTGTTGTACCTACCGCATTATTGGCCTGAGCCCATGTGGCTGGTATCCCACTTTCAAAAGTTTCGGTTGCTAATTGCGCATTTGCTGTAAAAGCAAACAACAGGAAAAACATCAAAAAGGATGCTTTACCTAATACGCTTTTAGGCACTACCGGATGGAAAAGCCCTGAAAACATTTTCAGGAATTTCACCAATAACTTTGACGTTATTAGTAATTTTTCTCTCATAGTTAATAGTGTTTAGAATAGTTAATAGCAGTTGTTAATCACGTAAACAAATATTAACAAAAAGAAAACACAACTATAATAGTATGCTTTTAGAATTCAGTAATTTTTAAAGTAAAAAAAGAATAAAAAATACCTGAATATCAATAAGTTAAAAGCAAAAACAAATTTAAGGCAAATTTGTAAGCTTTCTGCTTTTTTTAACCTTTTGCAACTCTAATCTAAGCTTATTTAAAGATTTCTTAGCCTGATTATGATATCTGTAAATCACAAAAAGAGCTATTAAAATAAGGATTATTATTACAGAAAGATATATGTAGTAACGATTTGTAAGCTGAGAGGTTTTTGTATCATATTCAACCATAAGTCCATCTATGGAATCACTTATTGATCTCCTCTCCGATTCTTTGATTATATCCTGATTGCGTAAAAACAGTTTTCGATATTCCTGATACTTCTCCCAGTTATTAACCGATAGATAATTATCGGCAAGGGCCATGTAAACTCCCCTGTTCAAAATAAGGTCACCCACATCTTTAGACAATGTAAGTGCTTCTTCCAAAACCTTTATAGCCTCACTATAATTCTCCTCATGAGTATAAACTTCGGCAAGCCCTTTTAAGGCGAATGCTTTTAAACTTTTGGCATTAATAAATTCGGCGTATAAAACTGCTTCCTCAAAGCTTGTTTTAGCTTCCTTGTATTTTCCCATAGTATAATAGCAGTATCCCTTATTGTAATACATTATACTTAGGTTAGGCTGTTCATTTTTGGTATTGAGCCTTTTATAATAGCTAATAGATTTATCTAAAAAAGGAATTGCCAGTTCGCAGCTAAAGCCTTCTTTATAAATAAGCCCCCTAACAGCAAAATTGGTAGCTCTTAAGTAAACTGAGTCTCTAATTTTATATTTCCCTAGTATACCTTCACACTTATCAATATATTCTAATGCTTTGTCATAAACCTTTAGCTGCTGGTAAACAATGGCAATACTGTTAGCTATATTGGCATTGATATCCTGATTGTTCTCTTTCTTGGCTATGCTGTCACTTTTTAAGCAATACTTTAAAGCTTTTTGATAATCCCTTTTAGATGAGTATGCACTTGATAAAAGTAACAGTCCCCTCACCTTATCATAGTTGGAACTTTGAGGAGATGAATATATGGAATCCCCTATTCTGGTTGCTTCTTCAGGATCTTTATAAATATTGAGCCTTTTAGCTTTTATAATACTGTCTATTTTATGCTCGGTTTGGGCAAAGCAGTTATAAGCACTCAAGAACAAAAGCACAACTAACAACGATATTTTTTTAAAACTATCCATGGTTATGCTTTTTTGTTATGAATTTCCTTTCCCAACATATCTATAAATACTGTAGGTGCTATACCGGTTATAGACTTAAACACCGTCGCAAAACTACTGTGTGAAGAAAAACCGCTTTCCTCTGCCAGATAACTTATTTTATAATTAAGGTATTCCGGCTCATTTTTAAGTTTCTCAATTATATAGTTTACCCTTAATTTATTTATGTAAGTATTAAAATTATCGTTGTAATGCTTATTAATAATTTCTGAAAGGTATTTGGTATTCGTATCAAGCTGTGCGGCCAGTGTCGCCAGTGACATATCTTTACTGGTATACTTAACCGTAGATTCAAACTTTTTAAGACCTACTAAAATATTCTGCTCAGTCTCTGTAGGTATAGACAGTTTTTTAGGCGATATGCTTTTCACCTTATCAACCGAGTCTACTAAAAGTTTATTGGTTATCTCAAGGTAGCCTATAATCTCTTTCAGCCTTTTCTTTTTAGCCTTGTTTGAGAAGTATAATAAATTACCAAACAACAGAACCAGGAAAAACACACCTAAAGCAGAAAAAACAACAACCTTAAGGCTATTTTCCTTTGCTTCTAAGTTTAGAGCCTGTTCTTCATTGATATAATTATAAGCAGAATTTATCGCAGATGTTTCTAAATCATAAACGTTCTTGTTATACGACAGAAAAGCATCATTATACTTTAAATGATTCTCCTTATCATTAAGACCAAGATAATTCATGGCAATCCTGTTGTTAATTTTTTCAAGCAGGTAATTATTTTCTGAATCACTTAATCGTTTTAAAAACCGGATAAGTTTGTTAAGTGCAGCTGAGTAGTCTTTATTAAAATAATCAAGATCGGCAGTGCCCGAAACCAAAGCTGTTTCAGTAAGTAAATTAGTACTTTTATGATCTTTTAGATATGAAGCTGAAGCTAAATCATAATACTTATAACTTTCTTCATATTTTTCCAGTCCCTTGTAAGCTTTGGCTTTTATAAGATAATAAACATCCGAAAGCTTAAGCTCTTCTATTTGCTTACTCTCCTTATCTAAAGTATTAATTACAGTAATGGCCTGATTATAGTTTTCCTGATCGATAAGCATGTTTGCTTCTTCTAAAACAAGCTTTATATTTATATAAGATTTTAAGGAAGCCTCATCCTCGTTTTGCTCAAGTGCCTTTACATAATCAATATAATTATCAAACTGATTGTAAAGTTTAAGGGTTCTTGCCAGAAAAGCCTTATGAAAAACAATTTCTGCCTTTAGGGAGTCATTAACCTTATTGATAAGCCTGTTTGCCTTAAAAAGGCTTTCAGCGGTTTTATCATAGTCACCTTTGGCTGTATTAATATCAGCCTCTATCAGGTATACTGTAACATAATCATCTGCTGTGTTGGCTTTCTTGAGCAGATGATCTGTTAACCTTAAAACTTCATTCGGACTAAAAAAAGCCATCTCACGGGCTTTATTTATCATACGCCTATCCTCATCATTTTCCTGAGAAAATAATGGTGAAATTACAAACAGCAGCATAAACAATACATACTGTCCAAAAAGCCTATTATTACTTAAAATCATTAGCCTTGCTTCCTGATAGCGTTGTATAAATCTAATAAAATTTCTGTAAGAAATTATTATAGTGCAAATATACTTTTAATAGTTAAGCAAACCCTGATTATTTAGAATATAACAATATAAACATAAAAGGCGGCCATAAAAGCCGCCTTTACCAATCAATCACAATTTAATCACTTTAATTAAAAATTATAACTTCATCAACAAGTTATTTTAAATCACCTTTCCACAACAGTAATCCGCCATTAAGGTTTATCGTATTCTCAAACCCAAAACTCTCCATGAACTGACATGCCATACCGCTGCGGTTTCCGCTCCTGCAGTATACATAGTAATTTTTATCGCGGTCAAGTTTTCTCATTTCATCAAAAAAATGCTCTCTCTCAAAAAAATTAATACAAACAGCATTAGGCAGCATACCCTCGGCACATTCATCTTCTGTCCTTACATCAAGTACAACCGCATTTGAGTCCTGCTCAATAAGCGTTTCCCATTCGTCCTGTCTTACATTTTTCATATTAATTACTTACTGTTAGGTTATTGTATTTTTTCCATTCGGCCATACCGGCTGAATAATTTTTTACTCTAATTCCGTTTTTGCGAAGTAATGAAGCCGCTATAGCTGCACGATCTCCGCTCTGGCAGTGTATAACCACCTCTTTTTTTGTATCTATTCTGCCAAGGTTATCCTTTAATGTACCTGTAAACAGGTTTATGGCTCCCTCAACATGGGCAGCATTATATTCTGCCTCTCCCCTTACATCTACTATTTGTACGTTTGTTTTACCTATTTGGTTTTTAAATTCGTCAATTGATATCACATCCGACTTTTGTAACTCAAACCCCATTTCCGCTACATTATCAATATATCCGTAGATGTTATCAAGACCTATACGCATAAGCTTTCTGGTAAGCTCATCCATTTGACTTTCATCTGCTATAAGGATAAACTGTTCTTCATAGTTAAGTATCCAGCCACACCAGGTCGCAAAAGAGTTGTTACCCTGTATGTTTATGGTATCGGGTATAAAACCGTTTGCAAAATCGGTTTTGTTACGGGTATCAATAATGGTCATCCCTTTTTCATAAGCATCCAGAAACTCTGCTTTAGAAAGTCTGGCATGTTTTGGTACTTCAACCAGTAGTGGCCTGTCTACCTTATTAAGCTTTTTCATCATTGCAAAGTACTTAGGAGGTTCCGGCTGATCGGCAAGCAGATAGTCTGTAAAGCCCTGTTCATTATTTTCGTACTGAAAAGCCCAGTTTCTTATTTTTTCATACCCGACAGTTGAACTTGGTACAGCTCCCAGAGCCTTACCACAGGCAGAACCTGCTCCATGACCGGGCCATACCTGTATATGAGCAGGAAGGGAGGCAAACTTTTCTATCGATTTATACATTTGTTTTGCTCCGGCATCCTGAGTGCCTTTCAGGCCTGCTGCCTTTTCAAGGAGATCGGGCCTGCCTATATCCCCTACAAACACAAAGTCTCCGGTAAACAGCATTACTGGTTCATCTGTAGCAGGATGGTCTGTAAGCAGGAAGCTTATACTTTCGGGTGTATGCCCCGGTGTATGTACTACTTCCAGAGAAAGATTACCTACTTTAATAATATCACCGTTTTTAAGGCCCACATGATCAAATTCATATTGCCAGTCGGGGCCACCTTCGTCAGACAGGTACATTTTAGCCCCTGTCACTTTAGCCAGTTCTCTCGACCCAGTAAGGAAATCGGCGTGAATATGGGTTTCGGCAATATGAGTAATTGTCATATTGTTTTGCTTTGCTATATCCAGATAAGTATCTATATCCCTTTTAGCATCTATTACAATTGCTTCCCCTTTAGCCTGACAGCCTATAAAGTAACTAGCCTGAGCCAGGGTTTTATCATATACATGTTGAAAATACATAACTTAAATATTTATTGTTTATACTCCAAAATTAGATTATTCCGTTTGCCTGTGCAGTAACAAAAGTTACACAAACAACTTATTTTCAATTACATAAAAATTTCTTTTATCAAAATATAGATCCCCATTATTAATACAAACCACCCAAAGCCTGTTTTAAGTTTTTCGCCCGGAATTTTATTTGACAACGCTATACCAATAAAGATTCCGATTACCGACATTAAAGTAAAGACCAGTAAAAAGGACCAGTCTATATTACTTTGCCCCACATCTCCCATAAAACCGGCCAATGACTGGATGGCAATAATAAAAAGTGAAGTTCCTACGGCCTTTTTCATAGGCATATGTGCCAAAAAAACCAATGCAGGTATTATTAAGAATCCGCCCCCGGCACCTACAGCTCCTGCTAAAACCCCTATAAGTACCCCCAAAACGACCAACTTGGAATAGGAAACATCAATATTTGCTGCGATAGTACCGGAGTTTCCGGATTTTATCATTCGTACTGATGCCGTTAGCATTACCACAGCAAACAGTACCATTAACAGTAAAGATTTTGTGATTAGAACTGTTCCTGCAGAAAATACCACATCAGGTATTGCAGGTATTACAAATGCCCTAACGAGGTAAGCAGCCATTAAGGATGGTATACCAAATATCCATACTATACTAAAATCTACATTCTTGTTAAAGGCATTTCTTACTCCTCCTACCAAAGCCGTGCTGCCTACCACAAAAAGAGAATAAGCAGTTGCCAGCACAGGGTTAACCGTTAATATATATACTAAAATGGGTACGGTAAGTATAGATCCTCCACTGCCTATAAGGCCAAGAGAAACACCTACCAAAAGGGCAAGAAAATAGCCTGAAACCATTGTTACATCCATAAGTGTATGCTTTAATAATTTCAGGCTAAATTAGTATGTGGTAAAAAGCTGGGCAGTAACAAAAGTTACACTGACGTTTTTTATTTTAAAAGAACAATATTATTTCGGTTCAGTTTTATTTTACCCTCATTTTCAAAGGCTTTTAATAATCTTGAAACCACTACCCTCGATGTATTAAGCTCATAAGCTATTTCCTGATGGGTGTTATTAATAATATTTGAATTATTGACCTTAGATTTCTCATTGAGATAGTTAAGCAGGCGCTCATCCATTTTCATAAAGGCAAGGTTATCTACTGCACTAAGCATTTCGCTTAAACGTTTATTATAACTGGTAAAAACAAAATTGCGCCAACTCTTATATTTACCCAGCCACTCTTCCATTTTGTTTACCGGTATCATGGCAAGGCTGCCTTTGTTTTCGGCTATGGCCCTTATCTCACTTTTGGTATCACCCATACAGCAGGCAAGTGTCATGGCACAGGTATCTCCCTTTTCAAGAAAATAAAGCAGTAAGTCGCCCTCATCCCTGTCTTCCCTTAATATTTTTATAGCTCCTGTTAGCAGTAAAGGCATTCTTCTTATGTATTCTCCAATATCAATAAGCCTGTCTCCTTCCTCAAATTCAACAAGGGTAGACACTTCTGCTATTTCCTTTATAAGGGCTTCTTCAAAAATATTGCCGTAAGCCTGTTTTATCAGTTCTTCCATTGTGTTGTGGTTGATTGTTTAAATATACAAATTAATGCGGCAGCTTGTCTTTTATAAGTCCGTAAACCCAGGTACCGCCTACTGCTCCTGCAATTACAATAAGTATAGGATAAAATCCTGCACCTGCCAGTACAAACATAGGTCCCGGACATGCACCTGCCAAAGCCCAGCCTAAACCAAAAAGGATACCTCCAAACATATACCTCGAAAAGCTTTTGTCTTTAGGAATTATCAGTATGGGGTTACCCGACATGTCTTTCAGTCTCTTCCTTTTTATAAGCTGAACCAAAAGCACTCCCAGTACCAGTGCAGAGCCTATTATTCCATACATATGAAATGACCTGAACTGAAACATTTCATAAATTCGAAACCACGAAGCTGCTTCCGATTTAAACATTACTATCCCGAAGAATGTACCAACTATTAAAAAAATTATATTTCTCATTGTCTTGCTATTAAAAAATTAAAGGAAACAGAAGATGTACCATAATAAGTCCTCCCACAAAAAATCCTACTACAGCGATAAGTGACGGTAACTGAAGATTGCTTAACCCCGATATGGCGTGTCCTGAGGTACATCCCCCGGCATAGCGGGCACCAAACCCTACCAGAAAACCTCCTGTCAATAGGATGATGATTGTTTTTATCGAAGAGAAAGCTTCACTCCCAAAAAGTTCTGTAGGTACGTATGCTTTTCCGGCGCTTTCAAACTCCATTACTTTTAAATCGGCTATTGTATCAGGATTAATATCAGGTACCGGATTTACAGATAAAAAGTTGAAAGCTATAAAACCACCCAGTATAGCCCCAATCATGATTAGAAGATTCCATTTTTGAGAACGCCAGTCAAAACAAAAAAAGTCGCAGGTACTACCTGCACCGCACATTGTACAAATAGTACGGAGGTTAGACGACATACCAAAGTTCTTTCCTAGAAATAAAAGCAACGCCATTGTAAGCGTAATTAAAGGTCCGGCCACATACCATGGCCACGGTTGTAAAATCCAGTTCATATTATTTTATTTTTCTGCAAAATAACAGTACATAAAAATGTTGGTCAGTAGCTTTTGTTACATAACAAAAAAAGCAGCCTTTTGGCTGCTTCTATATACTAAATATCTATTATTAATTCTTATCCTTTACACAACGGAATCCCACATGTTCCTGCCCACTATCTTCAGAGTTTGCCATTCTGGCATCGGGCCTGTAGCTTGAGCAATACTGTTCACTGCATAAAAAAGAACCTCCTTTTATCACTCTCTTAGGGCTGTAAGGGTCATTAGGATCATAACTTACCTCCGGGCCTTTAGGGCTGTGGCACTCCCTCATCCCCGATGTTTTATACATCTTATAAGTATCCGGCCTGTAACGGTCGTCTGTAAGTTCCCAAACGTTACCTATCATATCATACAAGCCGTATCCGTTTGGCTGAAAACTCTTTACAGGAGCCAGCCTGTCAAAACCATCGGCATCGGTATTATGATAAGGAAAATCTCCCTGAAAGAAGTTTGCCTGATAAACACCCGCTGGGGTCAGTTCGTTACCCCATGCAAAGTTTTGATTGTCCTTTCCTCCCTGTGCTGCATATTCCCATTCTGCCTCTGTAGGTAATCTTTTACCTGCCCATTTTGCATAGGCCTGAGCATCTTCATAAGCCACCTGCACTACCGGGTAATTACCTTTTCCTTTAATATCGCTATCAGGCCCCTGCGGATGTCTCCAGTTAGCACCTGGCATCCAGGCCCACCATAGTGAATAATCATTTAATGGCACTGGCCCTGAAGGTGGTAAAAATACCAACGAACCGGGAACTAGTATAGAATCGTGTGGTTTAGGTGTGCCGGGAGGTAATTGTTTTTTCATCTCTTCCCAGTCAATTTCCCTTTCCGCAACTGTTTTATAGCCTGTTGCTTTTACAAAGGCTTCAAACTGGTCATTTGTAACTTCAGTCTCGTCTATCCAAAAACCATCCATTTTGGTTAACACGGCAGGCCCCTCGGTATTAGCGGCATCTGTACTGCTGTTCCCCAGCATAAATTCCCCGCCTTTAATCCAAACCATCCCTTTAGGTTTATTGGCAGGAACGGCATCAGTATTATCTGCAAGGGTATCAGTATTTTTTTTGTCCTGGCAGGAGCAAAAAACAAATGCAATTGCCAGTATAAGGTAGTTTAGTTTCATTGGTAGTGATTATTTAGAAAATTTGATTTTATTGCCAAAAGTATAAGTCGCAGTTAAAGAAGGTCCGTTATATCCCCATTTAAAAAAACCGTTAAGCCTTTCTTTCTCTACATCTACCCTTATATTTAAACCTGTATATCCTGCCGTAATACTAAAGTTTTTATAGATATTATATAATACAGACAAGTTATAGCTTATTATCCTTCCCCTAATATTATCTATAGTAAGGGATAAATAATTAATGTTTGTATAAAGTCCGAATTTAGGCCCCAGTACAAATTCGCCCCAAGCACCAATATCAGGTAAAGGTGCAGTAAAGTCAAAATTATCCTCTACTCCCACCGAGCCTATATTTGTATTCAGCTGTAATCCCATATCACCAAAAATCACGTGAGCACCTATAAGTAATCCAGCCTCATATTTTGGTTTGCTTAAAATAGCGTAACTATATGCCAGCCTTGCTATGTTATTATCAAAAAAGGCAGACACCGAAGCATTTACAGGATAAACATGATCCCCGAATTCTATTTCTCTGTCTAATGTTTTAGTTGACTCCCTCCTAAGATAGAAATATTCTAATACTAATCTTGATCTTCTTGATATACGCCATTGAAAGTCGGCTATAAAAGAAGTAGTACTTTTGCTGAACCCTAAATCATCTTCCAGGTCTATTGTAGTCCCAAAGTTACCATTATTGTTCCCTACCCTTACCTGAGTATTGTTTACGGGAAAAAAGGCACCCGCATTAAATTTAAATCTTCTGGCATACCAAAAAGGAAGATCATCCGGTAAAATCTGAGGAATTTCATCTTCTGTCTGAACAACAATGGTATCCAGTTGTAATTCTGTTTGTGCTGTAACTGACAGACTCAAAAAATAAAATAAAGGAGCGAACAATAATTTCTTCATGACGGGAAAGTATTGGTTGATGTATTAAAGTTATAAAAACATCTGATTATAAGCAACATAAATTAAGCTTTTTACTAGTTTAAAACCCTGCTTACCCCTATGCTTATAGTATAACTATCGTAAGCATTCCACCTGAAATCATAGTTAAGTGCTGCACCTACCTCCCATTTTTCAGATACCTCAATTCCATATTCGTAGCCCAGCCTGTTAAGAAAAAGATTTTCCTCTTTTTCAAACTCACCACCTATACCAAACATTATTGTATGATTACCAAACTTTCTCATTCCCATAACGGCAGGAGCTATCGGAAAGCTTCTCTCTAACGGAGCATCATCACCTAAATTTTCATCGACCGTAAATTTATCGACCGTGATATCAGTATGAAGCCCCAAGCCCCATTTTTCATTAAACCAATAGTTATAATCAATACCCCAGGCAGGTAACGATATCAACTTATTTTCTGAATTATCCACACCATTAAAAATATTAACGTGGCTAATGGAAACACCCAACGTTTGATGATGCCCTGAACTCTCCTCCTGTGCAAAACCTTTTGTATAAAAAAAGAATGCTGCAAAAAAGTATAGTGGTAATAACTTTTTCATTATGAAATATTTAATAATGTTACTCCCTTTAAAGTTAAACACTAAAACCCTTAATTTTTTGTTAAATAAAAAAGACAGCAAAATGCTGTCTCTACAATTCTATACTAGATATTGAATTTTTAAAAATATACCTTACACCCTGGCAAAGCTTTTTTAATCCTTTCTTTTTCAGCAGTATTTATATTATTACCCGTAATTATTAGTGTTTTTAAACCTGTAAGCTTATCAATGCCTTTTGGTAATTCGGTAAGGTTATTGTTGGCAATAGTTAAAAGCTCAAGTTGTGTTAAGTCCTGAATGTTATCCGGCAGCTTTACAAGCTTATTATTATTTAGCATTAGGGTTTTAAGGGATGTTAGTTTCCCTATTTCCTGAGGCAAATATTTCAGGCTGTTATATTCCATATTAAGAATCTCAAGATTGGGAAAATTAAACCAACTCCCATCAAACTCATTAAACTGATTATAGCTCAACTGAAGATTTTTTAGTTTTTTTAGCTTGGCTATGTTTTGAGGAAGATAACTTAACTGATTATTGTCAAGCTCTAATATTTCAAGATTTTTACAATTACCGATACCCTCCGGCACAGAAACGAGTGAATTTACAGAGAGATGCAGGTATCTTAGCTTTGTAAGTTCTTTTATTTCCTGAGGAAGATAGGATATATCATTATCCGACAAGTCTATCCTAATAAGGTTGTTTAACTTGCCTATTTCTTTAGGAAGATATTTTATAGAGTTAAGTTTAAAATTTAGCACTTCAAGATTTTTAAGTGTAAAAATTTCCTCATCCCAATACTCCAGGTTATTACGCATAAGGTTTAAAAATTCCAGATGCTCCAGTTTGCTTAAGTCGGCTGGTACATAAAAAAGTTTCTGATCCCTTAAATTAAGCTGCTTTGCATTTTTATCTGACATTGCTTCCTTTACACTGTAGTACACAGGTATATTAATAGGATCGGCATACTGAGCCCTTGCACAAACACTACCTAAAATAAAAACCGTTAAAGCTAAAATTCGTTTTTTCATCACACAATTAAATTGAAAAAAGGACCGGTACTACTACCGGCCCTTGTATATTATTTTGAATAAAGTATTAGTTTACTTTAATCATTTTGTATGAACCTGATTTCTCACCAACTTTAATATTGATGATGAATACCTGCTCGTTAAACTGAGTTAGGTTAAGGTCAATTTTTTGTGAACCACCTACTGACTGGGTTTGTTCTACAGCAACTTTTCTACCTACAAGGTCATATATTTCTATAGCTACATCCTGTCCTGCTTCACCATTAAGCTCTACAGTTACCTGACCTCTTGTTGGGTTAGGATAAATGCTTACCATACCTTTAAGAGTATCTTCTAAACCTAAAGCAGAATCAACTACAATATAATCGTTTTTAAGGTTAGCTTCGCTATCACCTGCTACGTTAGTAGATACAAGTGTTACGTTGTATGTTCCTTCTTCTGCATAAGTAACTGTTGGGTTAGCATCTGTAGAAGTAGCCGGCTCACCACCTTCAAATGTCCATGACCATGAAGTTGGGTTGTTTGTACTTAGGTCAGTAAATGTTACTACCTGTCCTTGTCCTACCTCAACATCGTCAGCAGAGAAATCTGCAACAGGAGTCTGTACACCAAGTTGAGATCTGTTAGCAATAACAACTGTAGCAGAGGCATTAATATTAACATCTTCAAATGTTGCATCTACCTGAGCATTGTTACTGCCATTAGGGTGCTGTACAGAGAAGAAACCATATTTAAAGTCTGGAGTGAATGTTAAACCTGTTGGCTCAGAACCTGCAGGCATAGAAGAGTGTAGTAAAACCTGAGGAGCTCCCTGAGAGTGGTTAGGGCGTATTACCCAAATGTAGTTTAATCCACCATCCTGAAGTACCCAAAGGTTACCTTTATCATCAAAAGTAAGGTTATCGTTACCGTCACCCCAAGGCTCAGTATAACTTGTACCGTTAACGTCAAGTTCATAATCCATACCTCCTACAAAAGTTTCAAAATCAGAAACTGTAGTACCGTTATCAGTAAAACGGTAAACACGGTCTAAACCTTTAGCAGTAAAGTATACTTTACCGTCTATTGGGCTAATTTCACAGTCTTCAACACCATTAAAAGCTGTACCACCTAGTGCAGCTGCATTAGCAGTCATAGTATTTCTGTCTGCAGCAGTAGCGTTAGGAACCTCAATCCAGGTAGCAGTACTTGAAGTTGGCTCATTGCTTGAAAGTGCAGTATCTAAATGAAGTACATAAACAGTACCTGAAGATAAATCGTTAGCATTATCGGCAACAAATTTGTAAACACAGTGTGTACCACCGTCTTCACCATAGTAAGCTGTAGTACCATCGGCAGAAACCACTACGTTCTCATGGTTCATTCTACCCATAGCCCATAATTTTTCCTGCTTACCATTACCATATTCCATTACCTGAGCAGTTACCGGATCTATTTCCACTAACCATCCCACATCCTGATAATTGTCACCGTTTGCATCACCACCTGAAGTATTCTCTTCTGCAGTAATTATTGTACCCCATGGAGTAACACCACCTGAACAGTTTCTGATAGTAGTTACAAGGTCATTGTTTTGGAATTCTACCGGTTGAGTATTATCAAGCACCCAAAGGTTAGTTTCCTCATCTAAGTGCATATCTAAGATAGATACACCACCAGGGTTGTTTTCGTGGTTTACAGCAAGATATCCAAGCTCGCTACTTCCTTCCATAGGCACATAACCTGTAAAGTCATGATTACCCGGTACAGTACCAGAACCATCCATATAAGCATCTCCCTGTTTGAACAGTAACTGGAATTTATGCTCTTCAGGGATTATAAGGTAAGGCATTTGAGAAGTAGGCATGATAGAAGTAAAACATCCTATGTGTCCCTCTTCACATACGAAATCTTCCGGTGCATCTTTAATATACATATCAAAGCCAAGGTCAGAACTCTGTCCGTCACGGTTGTGCATCTCAACAGCGATTCTGTTTACACCTTCCTGGAAAATAGATTTTGGAAGATGGAATACCTGGAATCTTTTCTCATCAGCACCATCAATGATACTTGCTGAATTCGTTAAATAGTTAATTGCACCTGTTGGCATATTGTCTCTTATAACTTCTACACCGTTAACATAAACAATAACACCATCATCTCTTCTGATACCGAATTCTACCATGTCGGCAACCTCAGAAAGAGTGATATCCATATCTCTTACAAAGTAACTTGTAATGTATTTGTTTCCTGCATCAGGACCGTAAGAGATAACTGTTTTAGTAGGGTCTCCGTAACCAAGAGGAGCCTCTCCTGTAGACCATGCAGAAACATCATAAGATGAAAGTTTCCAGTCTGTAGCATCAAGACCTGTACCTAAATCAAAATAAGACCACTCTGAGTCTTTAGAAAGAGGATAAGCAGCAGGAGTTAAAGGAGGCATCATTGTAGCAACTGTAGTTACAGCTACTTTCTTATCAGCAGTAGTATTTTTTTCAGCTGTGGTTGGCTTAGCTTCATCAGCTTTAGCCGGGGTCGTTACAGAGAAGTTCCCTGTATTAAAGTTGATTACTGCAAAGCTCCAAAGAGAGAACAGTAAACTTAAAGAAAGTAAACTTTTTTTCATGCTTTAATTATAGTTTTGGTTTTTACATGGCAAAACTACCTTCTGCATGTTTCCTTAGCCTGAAGTCACCTTTAAGGTTTATTTAAACTAATGTTACCCGTTTTAAAAAACAATTAAATATAAAAGCAAAATTCCCCCCTATGTTTACTCAATGTAAATCTTCAGATTATTTTTCTATAGCAGACAAATCAGTAAGTGATTTTAAAAAAGCGACAAGGTCTTTCTTTTCCTGCTCTGTAAGATCCAGAGCATCCGACCCAAGTGTTTGATTAGTTACCGAAAGCCCCAAACCTTCACCTCCGCCGTTATCATAAAAATCAATAACTTCTTCAAGGGTACTATATGCTCCGTTATGAAAATAAGGAGCCGTAAGCTGTACATTTCTTATAGTTGTGGTTTTAAAGGATCTCTCATAAATCCAGGCATACTCTGTAAGTACCTGATTGTTTATTCTGCCTAAATCACCATCAAGTTGCGGTGATTTGTTATCAGGGGTCACCAAAACCCCTAATATTTCGCTTTCGTTCTCGTTATAAAATGGCGGCACTAGCCCGCTAAAGGTTGGCGCAAAGTGACAGGTAGCACAGTTGGCCTTACCGGTAAATAAATTAAACCCTCTTTTTACCTCTGCCGGAATATCTTCCAGTTCTCCCCTTACATATTTATCAAAAGGACTGTCAAACGATTTTAAAGAAAGTACATAAGACACAAGTGCCTTAGAGAAGTTCTCCCTGTTAACAGCACTTTTACCGAATACTTTTTTAAACTGATCGGCATACGTATTATCATTTTCCAGCTTTTTAAGTATATCACTATAGGCCGTATTAAATTCTTCATGATTAAATATTACGTGTTCTGCCTGTTGTTCAAGGCTAAAAGCTCTCAGGTCATAAAAATACCTGTCGGCATAAACAGCGTTTAAAAGTGTAGGCGCATTTCTAAGTACCGTTTTACCCTGCACGCTGCTTAACGATTTAGGAACACCGTCTGTAAAACCTTTTTCAGGATTATGGCATGATGCACAGCTTAACGAACCATCGCTACTTAATACAGGATCATAAAACAAAGATTTTCCTAACTTTCTAAGAGCTTCGCTGTCATCTTCCTTATTAAGTTCTGTAAAATAATACGGATTCAAAAAATCGGCAGCAAATACCGATGTACTTTCGGGATTCCATCCTGAAGTCTGCTTCAAATACTCAGGGATATTATTACCCTGCATTTCCCCCAGTTTTTTATATAAAGGGTCTATGTAGGTTTTTAAAAAAGTAAGCCTGTCAAAATCTTCAAATGATTCTGAACTGTTTAAATAGGCCAACCCGCCTTTAAACAACTCAATTACCTTGTTTTTATCGGCTATATTGCCCTGATTGTAATTTTCCGTAAAGAACACTAACATTCCTTCAAACGAGGCCCTGGACTCCTCTATTCCGTTTAAAGAACCCGGAGTATCAAATCCGGTAACCCCCATGCTAAAAATTCTCACTAACTGCAGCCTCATAGCAGTTAAGTTATACTGATTTTTAAATTCCTGACTGCTCAGGCTATTATATAACACTCCATATTTACTCTTCACATTTTTGGCTACCGCAGCAATCTTTGACTTTTCCTTATCTGCCTCATCAGAAAAAACAAGTTCATCAAGAACCTGTAACCCTTCCGGGCTTACAACCTTTGGCCTTGTACCCTCTTTTTCTATCTGCATAAGCGGCGCCCCGTTTATATGGCTGTTTACATACTCTGCATAGTAAAAAGCCAAAAAGAATTCTACTTTTTTATAAGAAATCCTGGTATCTTTTAAAGTATGCTGTAGTGAATCAAGGGTAATTTTGCCCTGCCTGTAACTGTTTGCCGTATTATCCAGTATTTCCAGTGCATTACTGAAGTCTGAAAAATAATTGGTTATTACCTGTGGTGGTGTAGAGGAAGTTTTACCGCTAAAGGAAATAAAAACCAGGGCAAAAAAAGCTATTGCCAGTGCAAAAACAGTTTTTTTATAATATGCTGACATAATAGTAATAGTATCAAAAGGCAAACTTACTTAGCTACTGTATGGCACACATTAACCCCGTATTAAGAAATGATTAAGCTAAACATAACACTCCAGCCGTTGTATTTGCTATAGTTTTGCACAGTTGATTGTTCAAAAAACGGTACTATTTTTTAAATTTATACTTCAGTTCCAATTAATAATTTTAGTAAATTGTACTGTTAAAAAATTTAATCAATCTCAATCAAATCAATTCTAAAAATCACACAGCCATGTCAGACACAACCCACTCCAAACGCCACAGACCGAAACATAAAGGAAGCGCAACACTATTTAAAAACCCTTTCTTAGAAAAGCTTACCAAAACACATATTGCACTGCCTTTATCCATTTTTACGGTTATTTCTGTTGCTTTAATTTACTATGGTATAATAGAAAAAGGGTTTACGACTCCACAAATCATTCTTCTGTTTTTTGCAGGAATGTTTGTATTTACGTTTATCGAGTATATCGTTCACCGTTACCTGTATCATATCAAACCACATGAACATCAGGACGAAACTGATACATTTAGCTATAAAGTACATGGGGTACATCACGATTATCCTAAAGACAAGCAAAGGCTGGCAATGCCTCCAATTATCGCCTTAGTACTTGCTACCTTCTTCTTTATTCTGTATCGTGCCATTATGGGAGATTTTGTTTTTGGTTTCCTGGCAGGTTTCCTTATGGGATATACTATTTATCTGTGTATTCACTACAGTGTACACATTTTTACTGTACCTGATAATTTCCTTAAAACCTTATGGCATCACCATGCTGTACACCATTATAGACAACCAGACAGGGCTTTTGGTGTATCATCGCCTTTCTGGGATTATATTTTTGGAACAATGCCTAATCTTATAAATCAGGAAAACACAAAATCAGGTGAATTTATAGACGATAACAAATAAGTAAAGGCAGCCATGTGGCTGCCTTTTTACTTTTTATGCCTGAATCACACTTCTACTTCAACAGGCAATATGTTTTTCTAAAAAAAACAATCTTTTTCATAGCGTTTTGTAATTTAACAAACTGCTACTACAAATTTACATTTTATAACACATTACAACTATAAGATTATCATAAAATTTCATAAAAAACTCCTGCCCCTGTAAACAGGGGCAGGAGCGTGATCAAAAATAACTATTAATCTATGAAGTCGAAGTGTGTAGATCCTGATTAATTATCCTGACGGTTTATATATACCCATCCGGTTTTACTCTCGCCTCCGCTACGTTCTATTGAATAGAAGTAGGTTCCCGTAGGCAAATCATTACCATTATTACCCTGTCCGTACCATTCGTTGGTATAATTCCCGCTAAAGCTGTAAACTTCTTTTCCGTAGCGGTTAAATATTATAAGATTGGTTACATTAAGTCCTTCCAGGTTAAAATTATCATTCATACCGTCGTTATTGGGTGATATACCTCTTGGAATAAGACAGCCCGTACCGCTAATTTCTACAGACCCCTGTACAGAACAACCCTCCGTAGTAACTATTGTGACTGTATATATCCCTTCTTCTGTAATTTCTGAAGAAGGCTGAGATGTATTGAATCCGTCCGGACCAGTCCAGCTTATATCTGCCGTGGAAGGATCAAAAGAATCGTCAACAGGTACTACATGTATCATATAAACCGTGCCCTCGCAGCCATGATCTATTTCAAAAGCAACGGCATCGGTATCTTCAATAACTATTGTGGTTTGTGTAAAAGAACAGTCTCCCAGACTTACCGTAACACTATAGGTTCCAAAATCATCTGCCTGCAGTATTGGGCTGGTTTCTGCTAAAATATCCCCCTCGTAAGTCCATTCGTAAGTAGCTTCTGCCAAATCAAAATTCTCGGGCATCACTTCAATTACCGCAAAAGAAGGATCACAAACCTCATAGGTATCACCTATACTAAAAGATGGTGTAGGATTTATGTTAACTGTAAAGCTGCTTTCATCTGCACATCCCGGCTGGGTTGTTGATTGTGCGTAGATATAAATAAGCTGTGTAACGGTTATTTCAGTACCGGCAGTAAGCATCTCTCCTGTACCTTCGCTACCTGTATAATAATTATTGTTTTCACTTAACTGTGGTAAAATATAAGAATTACATTCAGTTACATCTTCAAGTACATCGGCAGTATACTGCGGACTTACGATTAAGTTAAAACTATAAACCACATAACACTCACCTCCTGTTACCTGTACCCTTGCATATATAGCCTGAGGGTTAGATGTATTTGTATAAGGAGATTCTAAAGCTGCTTCATTATTATCAGCATCTTCCTGAGATTCGTGATAGGTTATTGTAAAATCTTCCGGATTCTGGCCAGCCAGAATAAGCTCAGTATTTTGAGTGAAGTCAAACTGGGCAGTATCCCCTTCTGCACACACAATCAAATCTACAGGGGTACTTGTAACATCTTCTATCGGGTCAAAATACTCTATGATTACAGAATCAGAACCTCCACAGGTGGTATCCATATAAATAACCTCAATAGTATACTCTCCTGATTCGGTTACCGTAAGGCTTGCTCCGGTTTCTCCCTCAATTACCTCTCCATCCTGATACCAGGTTATGGTATATAGAGTTTCATCAAGTCCACTATCAATAGTATATTCGGTTCCGGCACAAAGCGCGCTACCTCCCTCAAGAGTTAAATCTTCACCTATATCAACATTACCTAAATCAAACTGTCCAATAAATATTCCGGTATCATTACCCGTATCAAGATCGTCTGCAACTACCATTTTTATATGATAGGTTTGCCCCGGCACCACATCGGCTTCGGCATACATAACAACGGTATGTCCGTTAAAGTTTGTTGGCGCAGTCATAGGGTCTAGACCATTATAAGGTCCATAATACTTATCAAACAACTCCGGGTACTGCGACTCACAAGGGAATTCGTAAAACGGATCTACATAAGCCTCATCCCTTATGGTTTTTGAAGTTACAGGTATCGTTGTTCCCGGTATTACACCCAGGTTTGTAACGTTCCCATCAGGATCTGTAAGGAAGAAACCAAACGCATCCGAGAAAAAACACTGCCCTGTTCCGTTATATTCTTCTGAAGCGAACACAAAAGGGAACTTAATATGATTGGTTACAGGTACAAAGTCAAATTCCAGTATTGAAGCCTGATTAAGGCTCATAAGGAACGGATTGATTCCTGATTCCTGTACATAATCAAAAAGCTGATCATCTCCAGGCCACCAGTCGCCTTCTCCAAGTGGGCCATTACCCATAGAAGTATTATTAGGCCCTGTTGCCTGATCGGCTCTTCCTGTTGTAAGAAGAACACCTTCCTTCAGGGGGAAGTCTGTTGTGCCCTGACTAAAGTAAGCGATACCGTTAGATACAGCTCCGTTATCAATTCCGGTACTCCAGGTAATGTTACTTACCTGCCCGCATTCTGATTGAATTAAAATATCATTTACTATTTCATCAACTGTATATTCTTCCTGATCTATTATAATTGAATTGCCAACTGGTGTGTAAACACAAAAATCAAAACTAACAATAGAGTTAAGTTCCGGAGAGCCTCCGTCTATATACACCTGAACCCAATACGTTTCACCTATTGTCAGTCCGGTAAGCGTACTTCCGTAAGACTCATAATTACAGGCTATTTCAGTTAAGCCATCACAATCCCCTTCAAATACTGCATGAAAAGGCATTACCTCTCCTGTATGATTGCTAAGGCTTATGCTTTGTACTTCGTTAATAGCAGTGAACTGGAACCATATATCTGCCAATGGTGTTGTCCATGTACAGTTTGAAGTAATACCTGAAGCCGTAGCCCCATTCATAACTCCTGAAACTGATTCAACACATTCAATTCCCGGATTTACCGTAGCTACCGTAGCTGTATCACAATTATCATTTTCTATTGGTGTGATAAATGCAAATGGGCCAGACCATGTACTGTTACCATTCCCTCCTCCACATACTGCCCTTACATAGAAAACATAGGCAGTTCCTGAAGAAAGCTCGCTTGTTGTATAAGATGTTTCTATTACCGGAGTACCTGAAGCAGGCTCTGGCAAACCTGAAGGCAGTATGGCAACTTCCCAGTTTTCAGCAGTACCCATTTCTGCCCAGCTTACTGTAGCATCCGTAAAAGTTATATCGGTGACCGTTAGCTCCTGCGGTTTAGGACAAGGTGGAGCATCACAGTTAGGAGTACCTGTAAAAACTGTAGTGCCCTGTTCACCCGTTCCCGGCTCCATTTCAAAAAATGTCTCCATATAAGGAGTATAAATCACCAACCCTTTATCGGCAGGGTTACCCCAACCATCGGTATTCCAAAATACTTCTATCTCTGCATTAGAGCATAAAGGTATTTCTACGTTATAAGAACTGCCAAACTCAAACCCCGGACCCAATGTTGCAATAGGTACACCCGCCTGATAAACGGTCATTGTCGTATTTTCCCAACCCCAGCCTAAAGCACTGGTAAGCTCAAACTTATAAACACACTGCTCTGATAACTCACAAACAGTTGTATTAAACGCAAACGGACCTGCCCATTCGCCAGGCACTCCACCTTCACAAATAATTCTTACATAATACTCATAGTTGGTTGCAGCGGTAAGCCCCGACGCCGTAACCGGATTTGTAGTAGTGCCTTCTCCTTCGGTTTCCGGTTGTGGTGCAGGATTTCCTGCCTCGGTAATATAATATTCCCAGTTACCTGTTGATGCTCCCTCCCAACCTAAATCTATAGTATTTAGAGTTGCGTTTGTAGCGGTAAGGTCAGCCGGCGGTATACAGGCAGGATTATCACAATCCACGTCTCCTGTATACACAATAGTACTTGGAACATCCTCACCGATTGTAAGGCTAAATAATGTCTGTTCGAAAGGATTGATGATTTCGAGCCCTATTTCAAAGGTAGCACCACTGTTCCAATATACTTCAAACGGCTGACCGCTACATAAAGGAACTGTAATTGTTTGCGAATCTCCTTCTGCAAAGGTTGATCCGATGGTTGTAACAAATACACCTCCCTGGGTTATGGTCATAGTATTGCCCAAGTAACCACCTCCAAAATCACTTGTCATTACAAAAGTATATTCACACTGGTTTTCCGGCGGACATACTAATGTACTAACCAAATGAGGCCCTCCCCAAGTGCTGGTTGGCGTAGCTGTACCGTCGCACACCATACGTATATAAAAATCGTAGTTGGTTGCAGGATCAAGTCCCTCAACAGTAAACGGATTAGTAGTGGCAGGAAGCCCGGTTGTAGAACCATCAGGAGCAGCGCCACCCTCTTCAACAATATAATACTCCCAGTTTCCGGTAGCATCACCATCCCATGATAATGTAACCGAATTGAGCGTAGCACTATCTAAAGTAAGCGTAAACGGTGCCAGGCATGAAATAGTATTACAATCTACATCACCTTCGTAAAGCAATGTATCCTGAAAACCTTCTCCCGGAGCTTTTTGATATACGGTTTGTCCAAACGAATTATGAACTGTTACTCCCACCTCATTTTCATTAAAACCTCCGCCGTTCCAGTATAACTGTACAGGTATACCATGACAAACAGGAACAGTTACTTCTGCTGTACTACCCCAGTCAAATGTTTCACCAAGTACAGCTATAGTTACTCCGTTTTGCGAAACATTCATGGTATTACCGTCCCATCCGTTACCTGCAATATCAGTAAGGGTAAAAGTATAGTTACATTGTTCAGAAGCTTCACAAATTAATGTATTAAAAACATAAGGACCAGCCCAGGCACTAAATGTACCATCCTCACAATCGGACCTAACATAATATTCATAAAGGGTACCTGCAGTTAAATCTTCTACCAAATAATTAGTGTTTACAGTGGCTGTTTCACCACTTCCTGTTGGGAGGCCACTACCAGGTGACTGAATCACCACCTCCCAGGAAGTAGCTGCGGTAGGATTACTCCACGATAGTTCTACAGATGTCATATCCGAAACCGTTGGCAAACCAACAGGCGGGTCGCAATTTACCTGCTGGATTGCTATGGTGTAAGGTGTAACAAAAGATGAACTACTGGATATTACTATATAGTAATCTTCTCCGTCTGTAACTGCTATTGAGGGAATACTTGCAGATATTGATTCAAAACCTGTTGTAGCACCTGCTAAACATTCAGCCCCTATCGAGGCACAGTCCTGATAAACAAACACACCCGAAAAATTTGATGCCTCTGTTAAATTTACTGTTATCTCTCCGGTAAAATTGGCTGTGTATTGATATACCACATCATTACCCATAAGGTATTCTTCCCAAAACAGGGTACCACACCCCGTTCCCGGCGCACCACTATATATATTGGCATGATTTGCCGTATTACCTGAATCAGAGTAAGGTAATGATACAGCTATAATAGGTGCATCACAGCTATCTCCCTGAGCAATTGTATTAAAATAAAACGGACCTGCCCAGGCACTTTCCTCTCCTGTATCACATAAAGCCCTAACATAAAACTTATATTCTGTACCGGGATCCAAATCGCTTACAGAATAAGGCAGTGAACCATTATAAACCTCACCCGAGCCGATTGTTGTCCCTGCTCCTTCAAGCAACTCAATATCCCATTCGGCATTGGTATTAAAATCATCCCATGTTAAATCTGCCGAGTCAAGAGATATATTAAGGGCATTAAGGTTTTGAGGAATTATACATTCTTCAAAAACACTTACTTTATCTATAAGCCATCTGTCGGCATTATCGGCTTCCATAACAAAAGCCAGATAAATATTTGTACCTGTAAGTGCAGCCGGCAGGTTTACATTTATAAGAGTGTACTCAGTTTGGTCAGGGTTAATTTCTTCTTCTGTCCACAACATAACCTCTTCATAAGCGGCAAGGTTTGATGGGTCAGGATCTGAAGATACCATAATACGGTATACTCCACCCTGATCTCCACCAATGGTAAGTCGTGAATAAAATTTTAATAATGGGTTACCGGGCACATTAAACTGAGGAGTTATAAGCCAGTCCTGAGGAGTTACACCTGCGGGTGCATCTTCCCTATCCATAAAAGCGGCATAGCTTCCCTCATACGGAAAGTCGAAAAAACTTCCCGGCACTGACTGTTGCCAGGTTTTTAAAAGTCCGTTTCCGTTATCTTCAATTGTCCATCCCGTGGGAGGCCAGGCTCCTTCAAAACCTTCTTCGGTCAATTGGCTGTAACCCAAAAAGGAATAAAGGACCATAAAAATTATTAAAGTAATTTTTCTCATAGCGTTTTTTTAAAAGTATAATAGTTAGTCGTAAGTAGTCTTCAAGAAAAAAAGGGTTGAAGTAAGGAAACCCGAACACATTAATTTTTGGGGGCTGTGTTATGGTAAATTTACGCTCTGAGTAATATATTATCTTAAATAAAGCGTTGACATGTGTGTTGACATGAAAAGTGTTGTTTTTTGTTCCATACTTAAAATCAAACACTTATTTCACACAAAAAATTAACACAAAATATTAAAAGCTTAAGTATCTTATAGTTTTTGTAAAACCAGTTGTTACGCCTTTGTCAACACTTTCTGTATACAATGCTGTTACATCACGGTTTTTCAAAATCATAAAAAGTGCTAAAAAAGCATATTCCCTTCATCCTTCCTCTTTTCTTGTCCCAGTTCAATGCACACAGCATTTGATTAACGGAACTTTGTAATGTAAACTTTAAGATGCAATACAATGGAAGCGATAAACATTTTATACATAGGCAGGCATCCTGAAATTATGGAGACCGTTGTAAGGCTTATAAACAAAAATGAAAGCTGGAACGGATTAGGAACTACCAATGACGAGGAAGCCAAAGCACTCTTTAAGGGAGTAAGAATAAGTCTTGTACTATTGGGATGTGGCATTAGCGAAGAAGATGAAATTTCTTTAAGAATAGCTTTTGCAGCTCACAACCCCAGAGTTAAGGTTATACAACATTATGGAGGGGGTAGCGGATTGCTTTATAATGAGATATATGCCGCTTTATACAACAGGCCCGAGATAATTAACTTCTTGTCCCAGTTCAATGCATAACTTTTAAACCAACAGTAATTTTACATAACAATTTTAAAAACATATATCATGGAAAATAGAATTTTAGGCTTACACCATATTACTGCAATAGCAGGTGACGCCAAACGTAATTTTGACTTCTACTCTAAAATATTAGGCTTACGTTTTATTAAAAAAACCGTAAATTTTGACGACCCCGGTACTTACCACTTTTATTTTGGCGACGAAATAGGCAGTGCAGGAACCATACTTACTTTCTTCCCTTGGGGTGAAGGTATCCCACAAGGAAGAAGAGGCTCAGGAATGGCTACCGAAATAGGTTATTCTGTACCAAAAGGAAGCCTTGAGAAATGGGTAGAGCGATTTGACAAATACAATGTTATTTACAATAAACCTGCCGAAAGGTTTGGAGAAAGGTTCTTAACATTCCTTGATCCTGATGGATTGAAACTGGAACTGATAGAATCTGAAACTCCGGATAACAGAAAGCCGTGGGAAACCGATGAAGTAAAAGCAGATATCGCTACCCGAGGATTTCATAACGTTACCCTTACCCTAAACAATATTGCCGGCACTGCAACTGTATTGACAGAAGTATTTGGTTACAAATTAATATCCCAGGATGTTAACCGTTACCGTTTTGCTACCGATGCAGTAGAAAATGCGGCAATAGTAGATATTGTAGAGCTTAAGGATGAAAAACGAGGTCATGTGGCAAACGGAACCGTACACCATGTAGCCTTTAGGGTTAAAGATGATGAAACCTTAATGAAAATGAGAGAAAAAGTGGTGGTAGCAGGATTAAATATTACTCCGCAAATAGACCGTAACTATTTCCACTCTTTATACTTCAGGGAACCGGGAGGAGTATTGTTTGAAATAGCTACAGACAACCCCGGATTTATGGTAGACGAAAGTCTTGAAGATTTAGGTAAAGGGCTTAAACTTCCGGAACAGTATGAATCTAGACGAAGCGAACTTGAGGCTTATTTAGCACCTATTAACTAATACTTTTTAAAATGAACTTTGAACCTTTAAAATATATATACCTACCATCTCAAAATGCAGCAGCTTATACTTTACTACTGCTGCATGGTACCGGTGGTAACGAAAGAGACCTTATTCCCTTAGCCGAAAACTTTGGTAAAGAATACAACATATTAAGCCTTAGGGGAAATGTTAGCGAACATGGCATGCCACGTTTTTTTAAACGCTTAGGCATGGGAGTATTTGACGAACAGGATCTTGATTTCCGTACCGATGAAATGGTTGCTTTTATAAAGTCTATAGCCGATAAGGAAGGTTTCGATATCACAAAGCTTATAGCTTTAGGTTACTCTAACGGGGCCAATATTGCAGGGGCAACACTTATAAAATATCCTGATTTTTTAGCAGGGGCCATTTTATACAGGCCTATGCAACCGTTTAAGGAAATTAAATCTGCCGGAACAAACAACAATGTTCCTGTGTTTTTCAGCTCAGGAAGGCTTGATTCTACTGTAAACCCGAATGATACGCAAACCTACCTTAATAACCTTAAAGAGCTTGGTTTTGCAGTTGATTACTACGATATCCCAACAGGGCACAACCTTACGGCTGATGATATAAAACTAACAGCCCAATGGCTGGCAACATCCTTTAAATAATGGAAGCTTACACTATAACCCGCATATATAGTGATAGTAACGGAGACAGTCGTTTTGAGACTGTCTCTGTACCTCTTAACGATAATGGTGAAATAGGTTTTCTTTCTGAAGCTCAAAAAGCAGGGACTATCACCTTTAGGAAAGTTGTTTCTTCATACGATTATGATTTTCATAATGCACCCGCCAGGCAATACATTATACTTATGGATGGTGTTATTGAAATAGAAACCTCGCTAGGAGAAAAAAGATACTTTAAAGGCGGCGACATACTACTTGTAGAAGATACTGAAGGTAAGGGACATAAAACCCGAAACATTACAAAAGAAATACGTTCATCTATTTTTATCACTTTATTGTAACAGGTTGATTTTTGTATTCTAATTATTTGTAATTTAAACCTTTAATTTTTATACCATGTCAAATATCAATCTAATTATAGAAGAGCGCCCCAGCGACATAGGTAACTTTCTCGTAGGAAGGCTCTTACCCTTTAAAGACAAAAGAACCGTAGGTCCGTTCGCATTTATTGACCACATGGGTCCGGTGGCTTTAAAAGACAATGAAAATATGGATGTAGGTCCTCATCCGCACATAGGCCTGTCTACACTAACCTACCTGTTTGAAGGAAACATTATGCACAAGGACAGTTTAGGTACTGAAGTAGAAATAAAACCCGGCCAGGTAAACTGGATGACTGCAGGCAAAGGCATTGTACATTCTGAACGTACACCTGACTATTTAAGGCATTCAGACAAAATGCTTCATGGCCTGCAAATATGGGTTGCATTACCTAAGGAATTTGAACAAACAGAACCATCTTTTGTACATATTGAAGAAAATGAACTCCCGGCCTGGGAACAGGATGGTGTATCCGTAAAGCTTATTGCCGGAGAAGCTTTCGGTAAAAAATCACCGGTACCGGTTTACAGTAAACTGTACTATATAGAAATAAAAAGTAAAACGAAACAAAAACTGAGTATAGGCAAAGACCTTTATGGGGAAAGCGGCCTGTATATTCTTGAAGGCAGCATAGAAAGTGACGGTACCGTTTTTGAACCTAAACAGCTGCTTGTGGCAAAAGAGGCCTCGCTTTGCGAATTCACAATAAACGAAAACAGTACGGTATATATTTTTGGAGGAGAACCGTTTCCTGAGCCAAGGCATATTTACTGGAATTTTGTGGCTACTTCCTATGAACTTATTGAAGATGCCAAACAGAGATGGCTGGATCAAACCTTCCCTAAAGTACCGGGAGAAACAGGCTTTGTACCACTACCACCTCAAAACACAAACTTTAAACCAAAACAATAACCGTTATGGAGATAATTCATTATGATGATGGCAAAAAAGGCCATTTTAAAGCTATGGAAAGCGATGTTCAGGCAGGTATTATGACCTATGTTTGGGCCAACAACGATAAATTTATAATTGAACACACTATAGGCAACCCTGAATTTAAAGGTGTAGGCAAAAAACTACTGGATAAGGCAGTTGAGTTTGCCCGAGAAAAGAACATTAAAATAATACCCCTGTGTCCTTTTGCCAAAAAGATGTTTGACAGACACGAAGAAATTGGGGATGTTTTAGCAAAATAACACCCTGTTTTAATATAAGTTTAAAAATCATTACGTTTTAATAAGGTAACTTTGTGTAAACCAACATTAAACCGTAATGATTTTTCCTGTTTTAATAAACACTTCCATATTTATCTTTCTATCCTTTTTACATGTTTACTGGGCTATGGGTGGTAAAAAAGGGATGAGTGCAGTACTCCCCTCTTTTGAAGAAGGCCATGCCGTTTTTACTCCGGGTCCGCTTGTTACTTTTATCGTAGCCGCAGCAATGGGTATTTTTGCTTTTATTACTATAGGCAATCTCGATATCTTCAGGGAGTATGTAAACCTCAACATCTTTAAATATGCCACCCTGGCTATAGGTTTTATCTTTACCCTAAGAGCCATAGGTGATTTTAAATACATTGGCTTTTTTAAAAAAGCAACGGGTACCCTCTTTGCTAAGAATGATACCCGTTATTATTCGCCTTTATGTGTTGTAATTGCCTTTGTAAGCTTTTTGATATTCCTGTTAGACTAACTATTTCTTTACAGGCTTTGCCGCCTCGTTCCAGGCATCCATACCTCCGTCTAGTTCCACTATATGCTTAAAGCCTTTTTCCTGCATAATTTCAACAGCTTCGGCACTTCGCCCTCCTGCTTTACAGTAAACATATACTGTTTCATTTTTATCAAGTTTGTCAATTCGTTCGCCAAAATCCTTATCATATAAATGGATATTTACAGCTCCGTCTATACACCCTGATTTGTATTCTTTAGGCGTACGTACATCTATAATCTGTCCCTTCTCGATCTCTATCTTTTGAGCAAATTCGGTTGGGTTTATTAATTCTGTTCCTTCCTTTTGCTGTGCCTGGCAGGATATAAGTGAAATAAATAATACTGCTAAATAAAGTGCTCTTTTCATAATATGTATTTTTAATTGTATTGACAAAGTTAAGGGTAAATAAGTACTATTTCGTGCACATATTAATTCAATCTAATCTATAAATTAACATCCTATTTTTTATCCCAAATGAATAACTTCATTATTCAAATTATTATCTCCTACAAACAGTTGTTCCTCAAATGGTGCAGGATATACTATTTTTGATAAGTAGTCTATATCTATTTGTTCTTTTAAAATTTTTAATTCTTCAGGCTTTACCTTTTTATAATTTACTAAAAGAAATTCAGATACAATATCAAATAACATATAAGCAAAATCCAAGTTAGTATTTTTTGACACCTGAAATTTATCAACATAACCTACCATAATAGGAAATGCTTTGGTATTATAACTTTTATAAACAGTAGGTGGAAGAAGCGTAATATATTCCTTTGTCTTGTCTATAAAAAAACTTATCTGTAACAAACTGGTTACTTTGTTATTAACAATAATTTTCTTTTCAGTAAAAAACATTTCAACAAAAAAATCTTCTATATATTCCTTAACCTTGTAAGAAACTTTAGGTCTTAAATCAAAATATTCTTTTCCATATAAAAGATCTAATTTAAAATTATACATCTGCTTAAACTATTTAATAGGTTACGTTATTTAAATCAATAAAGTTAAGAGTAAACAAGCGTCATTTCATGTAAATGATAATTTGGTTTCAATCCTAAAGCATCAAAAAATGCTTTTGCCCCTTTATCATTATCATCATAATTTACAAAGTTTACTTTTCCCAAAGCCTGAGTAACATTGGCTAATAATGCTGTACCTATACCTTGTCTCCGGTATTCCTTTTTAACGGCAAACTGTTTTGACCTGCCGTTAACTGTATCATATACAAGATATCCGGCAAGGTTTCCTTCAACATAAGCGGCAATAATCTTTTGATCTTTCATTGTCCTTTGTACTGTTGGAGTATGGTTTTGCCATGCAGGCTGCACATCCCAAAAAGACTGTACCTTAATCCAGTCTAAATATTTTACCTCCTTTATCTCTACAGCAGGAATAATTTGTGGAGCAACAGTACCTTCATAACCGAAAAGGTCTCTTGATTTACGGAAGCCAACCTTTTCATAAGCCCTTTCGGCCTTTATATTACCATTAAGCACCTCAAGCTGATGGTGCCTGTAGCCTTGTGCTTTTAAAACAGGCAGTATGTAATTGTACATTTGTTTTGCAAGGCGCTGCCCTCTATGTGACTGTACTACTCCTGTGGCGGCATTAAAGACCCTTTTTTCTCCATTAAACTCATCAAGACCATGGAGAATAAACCCTACAAGCTTATCTCCGTCAAAAGCTCCTGCAGAGAAGCCAAGCGAAACTCCTTCGATAAAAAGCTTACGCAGAAAAATAGCTTCCTCCATCCTCATGGGGAGGGCATAATCAGAAAAAGCACTGTTAAATACCTCAAGGAGTTCAGGTATTTCAGTGCTTTCTAAAGTTTTAAACTGTATAGCCATATTGGACATTAATTGTGTCCGGCAGGCCCCCGGACCTTATTTTTTAATTATAAATGTTTCAGAAATTACTCCTAGTTGTGCCGGGGTTAATTTTGATGTTCGTTTAAGCTTTGCCGTAAACTCGGCTACTTCTTCCGCCGTAGAAGGGCATCCCAGGTTTTCGCTTTTACTGTTAAACGAATCGGCAAGCAGGCTGCCATCGGTATCAAGAATTAGCCAGAACGGAATTCCCTGACCTTCGCCTTTAAACTTCTTAAGGATATCATCTCCTCCCGGATTTTCAAGGCTTTTGTTTTTAGGCGATTCCTGCACCGTTAAAAAGGTGGTTACATAATTATCATCAAATAGCTTTTTGCAGGCAGGGCTCTGCATATTCTTTTCCATCTTTTTGCACCATCCGCACCATGAGGCATGGAAGATTACAAACACTTTTTTCTTCTCTTTTTTAGCTTGTGCATAGGCTTTTTCCAAAACCACCGACGCATCTTCCTGAGCATTTGCAGCGGTTAAGCTTCCTAAAAGGAAGAGGCAGATTAAAATTGTTTTTATTTTCATTTTTAGTTGGATTATACAATTTCATGAAATCGCAATTTAAGTAAATATAAGTAAATACCTATATCGTTATACATCGAATGATAAAAAATCTGCCGAATGTTATAACATAATTTCCATTAATAAGTGGTAATTATGCACTGTAAAACCAAAACCAACAAACAGTAGGACTAGCCATGAAAAAACACAGGGATATTCTTATTATTGAAGACGACGAAGACGACAGAGAGATTTTAAAAGAAATATTCAGGGATTTAGGTTACAAAAACAACCTGATATTTTTTAACGACGGTGTAGAAGCACTTGACTATTTAAGGAGGCCTGAGATAGAGCCTTTTATTGTGATATCCGACATTAATATGCCTAAACTGGGAGGCTTTGAATTAAGAGAGCTTATATTACAGGAAGAAATTTTTATGGATAAAGACATTCCTTATATATTTATCTCTAATGCTCAGGATGACCATTCCATAAGGCAGGCTAACAAGCTTTCCATTCAGGATTATATTCATAAAGGCAGCGACTATAACAGCTACAAAGAGCGTATAAAAGATTTGATTGATTACTGGAAGGAAAACATTAACTCATTTACTTCCAAAGGATAAAAATAAAAAAGAGCCTTTAAAGGCTCTTTTTTATTTTTATTCAGGTTGTGTTACCGGACCATCCCACTGGGTTATTCCGCCCATAAGGTTGTATGCGTTTTCTATGCCCAACTGATTCATAATGTTGCAGGCCTGTGCACTTCTTCCTCCGGCTGCACAGTACACATAATAATTTTTAGATTTGTCCAGTTCTTCTATTGCATAAATAAAGCCCTGTCCTTTATAGATATCTATATTAATGGCTCCCGGTATAATACCACGGTTCCATTCGTCTTCGGTACGAACATCAAGGATTATCGCATCTGCGTCTTCCTGTGCCTTGTCCCACCATTCCTGTTGTGATAAGTTCATTCTGAAATTTTTTACAAAGGTATTATGCTTTTATCGAACAGCCAATAGCCTTAGTTTCTTTTACGCTTACTTCTTTACCTTTTAAAAGTGAGTTTACAGCATCTTCAACATATTTTTTTGTAACTGCTGCCTCATCTTCATAGTTATCATCAATAGCCCCTATGTATTTAACCACATTACCTTTTGCAGTTTTTTGAAGTACATACACGTGAGGTGTTTTTGTAGCACCATACTGAGGATATATCTTTTGTCCTTCATCTAAAAGGTAAGGGAAAGTAAATCCTTTTTCTTTTGCTCTTGACTGCATTTTTTCAAAACTGTCGTCTTTTTGTTTTTCAGGATTGTTTGGATTGATGGCAATAACCGGATACCCCTGTTTTTTATATTTCTTATCAAGGGCAACTATCCTGTCTTCATAAGCCTGAGCATACGGACAGTGATTACATGTAAATACTACTATATAACCCTTAGCATCTTTAAAATCTTTTAATGATACTTTTTTACCATCTACATTTTTTAAACTGAAGTCTGTAGCAACATCCCCTACCTGATAGCCGCTAACCGTCTTTGCTGCTGTAAAGGCAAACAACAGGCCTATTATTGCAATTGCACCTAAAAATTTTAGTGTTTTCATGATTTATGATTTATTATGGTTTTATAAAATTGTTCAGTTCCTTTTCAAGCTCTTCATACGTAAATTGTTGTTCAAAAAACTTGCGACTATTCTTATTATATATAATTGTTGCCGGTATTGCCCCACTCCATATTGTATCAATCTTTCTTATCCAGGTATCGGCATCCGGATCTCTTAGTAAAACCACGTCACTTTGCAGTTTCTTTTTATCTATAAAAGGTATCAGGTTACTCTCTATTTTTTTATGCATATCCAAACTCACCAGAAGAACCTTCACCTTTTTATCGGCATACCCGGCATTAAGCTTTTCAAAATATGGTAGCTCTTCTACACACGGAACACACCATGTAGCCCAAAAGTTCACCACATAGGTAGTATCATTACTCTTGGTTAAAAAATATTCAAGTCCGTTATAGTTATAAGCATTTACCTTAACCCCACCCTTTTCATAAACATGTATGGGTTGTGGCTTATTTATTTCTGCAACTGCTTCTTTTGAGTCAGAATTACTGTTTTCAGTACTATTTTCTTTCTTTTCATTACACGAATACAGCAAAAATATTGCCGATAAACCTGCCATTAGCATTTTTTTCATTTTACCTGTTTTGCGTTAAGGCCTCTAAAATTAAGGCAAAAAAAGCCATCCATATACCGTTAACAAATTTTTAACAACATATTTGTATATACAAATATAAAATACACTACATTTGTACATACAAATATTGTAGATACAATTATGAAAATAGAAGAAGTTATTAAAGCAACGGCACCCATGAGTCTTCCTAAGAAGATTATCCTGAATATTATGTATACCCAAAACGTAATAGGTGAAAGCTTTAGTGAAATTGCTAAAGCTCATGATTTATCGCCTGAACAGTATAATGTTTTAAGGATACTAAGGGGACAAAAAGGTAAACCCGCAAATATGTGTGTTATACAGGAGCGTATGATTGCTAAAACGAGCAACACTACCCGATTGGTAGATAAGTTACTGCTAAAAGAACTGGTAACACGTGAAGTTTGCCCTGACAACCGCAGAAAAATGGAAGTAGCCATAACCCAAAAAGGGTTAGACCTATTAAAGATATTGGACCCTGTAGTAGATAACCACGAAGCAAAATTTTGCAATAACCTTACAGAAAAAGAACAGGAGTTGCTTAATGGACTTCTTGAAAAATACAGAAACGCATAATTAAATATATAAAGAGCTAGTCATGAAAAATTATATTGAAAGTTTAAACTGGCGTTATGCCACAAAAAAATATGATCCTGCAAAAAAGGTGTCAAAAAATGATCTTGAAACCCTTAAAGAAGCTGTACAGCTAAGTGTATCTTCTATGGGATTACAGCCTTATAAAGTGCTTATTATAGAAAATCCGGAAGTACGTGAGCAGCTTAAAGCAGCCGGTTACAATCAGGATGGTATTACCGAGTCTTCTCACCTTTTTGTTTTTGCTTATGAGAAAAACGTAAATGAAACACACGTTGAAGCTTATATGAAAAACATAAGCAAAGTAAGACAGGTTGAAAAAGAGTCCCTAAAACCATTTGAAAATATGGTTAATGGTTTTATACAAAACCAAACCGAAGAAGGCTTAAATACATGGGCTGTAAAACAGGCTTACATTGCGCTTTCTACCCTTATTAATACTGCTGCATTATTACATATAGATGCTACACCAATGGAAGGCTTTAACGCTCAGCAATTTGATGAGATACTTGGCCTTGACAAACTTGGTTTAAGCACAGCAGTTATTGCAGCAGTAGGCTACCGCCACGAAGAAGACAGTTTTCAACATCTTAAAAAGGTTAGAAAACCTGAAAACGAATTATTTATCACTATCTAATATTCTTAAATTAATTAAATTAAAAAATGAAAAATTTCAAAACAATCGTAGTTGCATTAGTAGTAGCTCTTGGTACCATAACAGCATCAGCTCAGGACAAGAAAATCAATACTTCTTCAAGCAAAATCAGCTGGGTAGGTAAAAAAGTTACCGGACAGCACGAAGGTACTATCAGCTTTAAAGATGGTGTACTTAATTTCAAAAACGGTAAACTTACAGGTGGTAACTTTACTGTAGATATGACATCTATCAACGTTACCGATCTTAAAGCTGGTGAAGGTAAAGAGAAACTTGAAGGCCACTTAAAAGCTAAAGATTTCTTTGGTACAGATAACCATGCTACTTCAAAGCTTGTTTTCAAATCAGTTAAGGCTAAATCTGCTAACGTTTATACAGTTACTGCTGATTTAACAATTAAAAACATTACTAAACCTGTAACTTTTGATCTTACCGTAAACAAGAATTCTGCAACTACTGCGTTTAATGTAGACAGAACTAAATATGGTATTGAATACAATTCAGGAAGTATTTTTGACGGTCTTGGAGACAACATGATCTACGACGAGTTTGAACTTACAGTAAACCTACAGTTCTAATTAGAGTTTAAATTGAAACAAAGAACCCCCGATGAAATCCATCGGGGGTTTCTTTTTCTACCTAAAAATATACATTAGAACAATCCCTCAATAGAAAGGTATCGCTCTCCCGTATCATAGTTAAAAGTAAGAACAGTTGCCCCATCGGGTATATCTGCCAGCTTTTTATTTACAGCTGCCAGAGAAGCACCAGTTGAGATTCCTACCAGTATACCTTCGGTTTTGGCAATGTTCCTTGCAAAATCAAAAGCCTCGTCCTTGCCTACAGTTATTACTCCGTCAATAAGGTCTTTTCTGTAAATAGACGGTACAAACCCCGCTCCTATTCCCTGTAGGGGATGCAATCCCGGATCTCCCCCGCTTAATACAGGCGAAGCCTCAGGCTCTACAGCAAACACCTTAAGGTTTGGGTATTTTTGTTTTAAGATATCAGCAACACCTGTTATGTGCCCACCTGTGCCAACCCCTGTTATAAGGTAATCAATTCCATCAGGGAAATCGGCAAGTATCTCCTGTGCAGTTGTTTTGCGGTGTACCTCAACATTGGCCTGATTATCAAACTGACTTGGTGACCAGGCATTAGGAGTAGACTCTGTTAACTCCCTTGCTTTTTCTATAGCTCCTTTCATTCCTTTCTCACGCGGGGTCAATTCAAATTCGGCTCCGTAAATAGACATAAGCTTTCTACGCTCCACACTCATAGATTCCGGCATAACCAAAATCAGCTTATACCCTTTAACGGCAGCTACAAAAGCCAGGCCTATACCCGTATTACCCGAAGTAGGTTCAATTATAACGCTGTCAGCCTTCAGGAGTCCTTTTGCTTCAGCATCTTCTATCATTGCCAGTGCAATCCTGTCTTTAATGCTGTTTGCCGGATTATTACGCTCCAACTTAATCCATACATTCTTTCCTTTAAAAAGTTTATTCAGTTTTACGTGGGGTGTGTTACCTATGGTTTCTAAGATGTTATTTACTTTCATATCGATGCGGTTTTATATTACAAAATTTAACGGTTCAGGAAATGTTTCCTTCGTTTTTATAGTTATTTCACTTTTATGATATACCAAAGAATGAGCCGGTATGGAATTAGTAATCCATACGTTACCTCCTATTACAGAATCGTCGCCCACAATGGTATTGCCTCCCAAAATGGTTGCGTTGGCATAAATGGTAACTCTGTTGCCTATGGTAGGATGGCGCTTAACAGAAGCTTCTTCTTTATGTACGCTTAAAGCCCCTAATGTTACTCCCTGATATATTTTTACGTCGTTGCCTATTACTGAGGTTTCCCCTATTACAATACCGGTTCCATGGTCTATAAAAAATCTGTCACCTATAGCTGCCCCGGGATGAATATCTATACCTGTCCTACCATGCACATATTCACTAATAAGCCTGGGCAGTACAGGTACATTATTAATCCATAATTCGTGAGCAATACGGTAAATGGCTATGGCAAAAAAACCGGGATAAGAAACCAACACTTCGGTTCTTGACTTAGCTGCAGGATCAAAAGCAAAAATAGCCTTAAGACTGTCTTCCATTTTTTCATGGAGTGTTACTATCTTATCTTTAAGATGAAGTAGCAACGGTTGAATTTTTTCTTCTTCCAGCCCGGAAAGGCATAGTAAATCAGATAGTAGTCCGTCGAGTTCCTGCTCCTTCTTTAAAAAGAAATCATAATCGGCATATTGCGGACCTATACAAAACAGCCACTGAAAAAATTCCTCTATCCAGTAACCTGTTTTCTGCTTATCGGGCAGCACACCCGATTTCAGATAATTTGCGGTATAAACGGGATGTTTCATAATAATGCTAAATATTTAAATAAAAAAAGCTCCTCGGGTTACGAGGAGCTCACTAACTGTTTACTGTTTAGGTTTGAACCTAATTTCCATGTACAGCAAGTGCTTCCTCGTTTAAAGAGAAACACATACACGCCATACACTTGTTTGTTAAAACTGCCATATATTCTTTTGTGCATAACAAATATAGTTATTTTTTTAATAGTCTACCAGTTTAGTAGATTTTTAAGATATTTTTTTATCACTAAGTTTTATACATTTGCAAACCACTATGCATATGAAGAAAATACTGGTAATAGATAACTACGACAGCTTTACTTACAACCTTGTACACTACCTGGAAAGCCTTAACTGTGAAGTTACTGTTTTAAGAAATGACGAACTCTCCTTAGATGACCCTGAGGATTTTGATAAGATATTGTTATCTCCCGGTCCCGGTGTGCCGGCCAATGCAGGGTTACTTGAAAGTGTAATAAAAAAATATGCCCCTTATAAAAGCATATTGGGTATTTGCTTAGGTCAACAGGCTATTGGCGAAGTTTTTGGCGGTAAGCTTATAAACCTCGATACTGTTTATCACGGCGTTGCAACTACTATCTCTATACTAGTTGACGATGAACCTTTATTTAAAGGCCTGGAAAAAGAAATAAGTGTGGGGCGCTACCATTCCTGGTGTGTGGCAAAAGAAAATTTCCCGGAAGTACTGGAAGTAACATCCGTAGACGATAATGGCGAAATAATGTCATTACGCCACAAAACATATAATGTAAGGGGGGTACAATTCCATCCGGAGTCTGTATTAACTCCAAACGGAAAAAAAATGCTGGAAAACTGGCTGGAAATCTAGAACGGTATTTGCCTTAATCTTATACTAAGTACAATTACAAAAATAAGTATACCAAGTCCAAATATTATTCTTCCGTGTCTTCTCTCCACTTCACTATAACTGAATACAGTTATGCCGTTTGGCATTTGTCGTTGAGAATTCCACATTAAAAAGCCAATAACAATACCGGCAACTCCTCCCATCAGGGCTAAAATGTAACCGCCCATGATGTGTAAAATCTGAGAAGATTCCGGCTTTGCAGTGTCTTTCTTTTTTTCTTCCCTTAGTCTGCTAATAGAATCACTGTCGGTAGGAAGTCCTTTTTCATTCAGTATCTTCTTAGCTAACAGATAATCAAAATCACTCCATACATCTTCGTTAAGAAGTACATCATAAAGTTGCTTTTGGCTGAAAGAATAAAGGCAGTAATCGCTGGTCACTTTTTCAATCATCTTCTCAGTGCTTTCTTTTACAAGTTGTGAAGCGCTATTATAATCGCTTGCCATAACCTTGATTTCAAATTCGCACTTCTCTGTAGAATGATTGTCGTTTAAAAAACTCCTGATGTTGTTTTTGCTCAGGAAACGTTTCATCTCTTTTGCCTGATCCAAATCGGGCATAGTTTTAAAGGTAGTAAATGTTTTTTCCATTGGTTTATAGTTGGGTGTCCTCCAAATATAGGAAAACACTTCTAAAAACCTAATTTACATATCAGATAACCAGCAAATTATAACAAAAAAATTACGAAATTTTAACAAGTCCTTTCTTTATGCGGGTTTCGGATAAGTTAATTTAACCAACAATATCATTTTAAACCCTTTAACACTTTTTTAATATTTAAAATAGTACTAAAATTAAAGTTTTAAAATTCTTAATAAAGGCTAATCATATATTCATCTAAAAAAATTCCTAATATGTAAATAGCAGACAAAAATATACCCAGGCAAAAAATTATAAGTCCGTGACTACGTGATTTTTGAGAATAAGTATAGATGACCCTTCTGTCAGGCAGCGTTGTTTTAGATTCCCATAACATATACCCTATAAGTATCCCTAAAAAACCTCCCATTAATACAAATACATAACCGGCAAAGATCCACGTTTTTTCATGAGGCTGAGGCTTTGTAAAATCTGCAATTCTTTGTTTCTTGAGGCTGTTTAATAAATCCTCATCTATTACCTTTCCCCTATCAGTTAAAAGTTTTCTGGCTAGAAGATAATCAAACTCATTCCATTCGTCCTGTTTGATTAAAACATCATATAACTCTTCATTAGTAAATGAAAACAGGTAATAATCCTTATCAACATCTCCCAGTGTCTCCTTAACCCTCTCTTCAACTAGTAAAGATGCCCTTTCAAAATCAACAGCTTTTATTTTAACCTCGTAATCCACAGGGATACCACCCCCAAAGCTATTATCAACCGAAGGCTTACCATCACTCACGAAACTTTCAATTCCATTTTGCTCTAAAAACTCTTTAAGCTCTTTGGCCTGTATTATATCCGGAAATTTTTTAAAAGTGGTAATCTTACTCATGGTTATTTTTTATAATAGTTATGGTTTGTTCTATCCAATCAGTATAAGGGCTAAGGATATAGTCAGGCTGTACACCAACTCCTTCATAGTTCAAATATCCTGAATATTCTTTATTATCAGCATAAAATTCAAAATTACCGCAGGCCAGTTGTGATTTCACCGACATATCTTTATTATAACCATAAGCCAAAACTCCACTGGTGGCCTCCCCCAAAATATAGACATTCTCCTTACCTTTAATATCGGCAACAAACCTTTCGGCCACATTCATCACTTCTGCATTAACCATTATATAAACCCTGTTCTTTTTAGAATATTTTTTTACAAATCGGGCAAGTGGATTATATAAATTATCCCTGCCATATCTGTCATTTCTTATATCTATTATAATATCAGGAGTAGTAACTGTTTTGTTTATTTCCGTTACAAAAGCAACAGTCTCTTCATCATATTTTTTTGCGACGCCAATTATCAGGCTCTGTATATTTTCTGCTTCCTCAACACGCATACCATATCCCTGTTGTCCGTAGTAATAGTTCTTATCGCTTTTAGACCATCTTGAAAAAACCAGCCTGCCATTTGAAAATCGTTCATGCTTTCTAAACTCATACGTATTATTAAAATCCAGAGCAGTAAGAATAAAATAATTATTTGGAGATTGTTCATGTAGTACAAAAAACAGGTTTCCCTTTTCCCAGTTAGCATGACCGGACTCTATTATAACACCAACAATACTGTCATTAGAACGATATACAGCAGCTTTTAATAAATTGTGTTCATATATCCCTTCAATATCAAATTCAGGTTTGTCTTTCAAAACCTCAACCAGCGAATCTAGATTAACATTAACAACAGGATTATACTTTTTATATTCACCATCATAAAAATGGGCATTTTTACCTGTAATAACCTCCTGTTCCATTTTACCCAGATTTTTAAAATCTTTTTGATAAACTCCCATATTACCATTAATTATAGGATAAAGCAATTTTGAGAGTATTACAAGACAGGGTAAAACCCCTTTCTGTTTCTCTGCTTCTTTTCTTAAAAACTCATAAGTACGCTTATACTCCTCATATTTTTTACCACCTAATTGAGTTTTATAGGATGTTAGTGTACGAACATTTGCATAAAGAGCGTCCAGTTCAGCTTCACAGGTACACGATTGGGAATAAGAAAAATATGATAGCAACAGAAAAAGAAATGTAAGGTGTTTTTTCATAATAAATGGTTTGTTTAACAAATATAACAGTATTTTTTTGTGCAGTGTCTTGCAATATTTTGCTTATTTTTACCCATTAGCAAATACACTTCAAATGCCTGATACCATTACTTTATTATCTGCCTTTATTATTGCCTTAGCTATAGGAGTTTACCTTGGCAAACTTATATTTTCATCAAAATCCGTTTCAGACAGAAAAGTACTGGAAGAGCGTAATAACAGCCTTACCTTAACTATAGAGCAACTTAAACAACAGGCCGTTAATGACAGAACCGGACTTGAAAAACAGATAATACAGACAATTGCAGAGCGTGACGATTTACGCACGGCAAAGGATGCCCTTACTGTACAGCTTACTAAAAAGGAAACTGATTTTGACAATCTGTTGGAACGTATGCGTGAACAGCGTCAGGAAACAGAAGAGCTAAGGGAAAAATTTACCAAAGAATTTGAAAATCTTGCCAATAAGATCCTGGAAGAGAAATCGACCAAGTTTACTGAACAGAATCGCGAAAACATGAAAAACATACTTTCTCCCCTGCAGGAAAAAATACACCTGTTTGAAAAGAAAGTTGAAGATACCCATAAGGAAAGTATAGATTATCATGCAGCATTACGCCAGCAGATATTAGGCCTTCGTGAAATGAACGAACAAATGAGCCGCGAAACCCTTAACCTTACCAAAGCCCTTAAAGGTGACAGTAAGATGCAGGGTAACTGGGGTGAGCTTATACTGGAACGTGTTCTGGAAAAATCGGGCCTTGAAAAAGGTCGTGAATATGAGGTACAGGTTAGCTATACTACCGAAGAAGGAAACCGTATACAACCCGATGTTGTAATTAACCTTCCGGATGGTAAAAAAATGATTGTGGACTCAAAGGTATCTTTAGTAGCTTATGAGCGTTATGTAAATGAAGAAGACGAGATTGCTAAAACACTCCATTTAAAAGAACACATAGGCTCCATAAAAAGACACGTAGATCAGCTTAGTGATAAAAACTATCATGACCTATACAAAATGGAAAGCCCTGATTTTGTATTGCTTTTCATACCTATAGAACCTGCTTTTGCCATTGCGCTTAACGAAGACGCTACACTTTACAATAAAGCTTTTGAACGCAATATTGTTATTGTAACCCCTAGTACTTTACTGGCTACGCTTCGCACTATAGACAGTATGTGGACAAACCAGAAGCAACAGGAAAATGCATATGAGATAGCCCGACAGGCAGGTGCTTTATATGACAAATTTGAAGGCTTTGTAGGCGACCTGATCATGGTAGGCAAAAGGATGGAAGAAGGTAAAAAAGCCTATGAAGGCGCCATGAATAAACTGGTTGACGGGCGCGGTAATATAATTACCAGTATAGAAAAACTTAAAAAGATGGGAGCAAAAGCCAAAAAATCGCTTCCTGACAATATAGTTAACAGGGCACTACTTTCCGGAGGCAGTGAAGAAGAAGATACAGACAACGAGTTACCTAACCTATAATACAACAAAAAATGACTGTAAGCGTACAAAAAGTAAGTGCATCAAAAGTTACAATATCTGAACTGATGCTTCCCTCCCATTCCAATTTCAGCGGAAAGATACACGGAGGTTATATACTTATGCTTATGGACCAGATTGCTTTTGCGTGCGCATCTAAATACTCAGGGTGCTATTGTGTAACGGCTTCTGTAGACACGGTAGATTTTTTAAACCCTATAGAGATAGGCGAACTTGTTACCATGAAAGCTTCGGTAAACTATGTAGGCAGCAGCTCTATGGTGGTAGGTATACGCGTTACTTCACAAAACATACAAACCGGCAAGGTAAAACACTGTAACTCTTCTTATTTTACAATGGTTGCCAAAGATGAAAACGGTAACAATGTAAAAGTACCTACACTTATACTTTCTAATCTGGAAGAAGTAAGGCGCTTTTATAATTCCGTAAGGCGTATTGCCTTAAAAAAAGAAAGGAATATGCATGAGGAAACATTTGACCACACAACTCCGGAGGCGTTAGAGGGCCTTAATCTTTATAACGTTAAACTAGACCTATAATACGATTCTTTTTATTTTTTATATATATTTGCTATCCTTTCACTATTTTTAAGGTAGCAAAAATGAGAAAATTTTACTTTTTATCGACCTTCGTTATACTTTTAGCAACAACCTCTATAGTTATATCATGCGGATCGGATGATAAGGAAAACTATACCGAAATTCCCGATGAATCTCCGGTAGTTTTAGACCTTGATGCCGTACCTTATCCTAAGTTATCAGATTATAACTTTTTTGAAGGTGAAATGAAAAACTTAGAGCCTGTTTTCAGGGTAATTCCATACGATTTAAACAGTACTCTTTTTACTGATTATGCAAAAAAGAAGAGATTTATATGGATGCCTGCAGGAGTAAAAGCTTCATATGAGTCTGACAGTTCACCACTTAACTTTCCTACAGGTACTGTACTGATAAAAAACTTTTATTACGACAATCTGTTACCGGACAATACTACTAAAATCATCGAAACACGATTAATGATTAAAAAAGCAGACGGCTGGATGTTTGCAAACTATGTATGGAATGATGAACAGACTGAAGCAGTTTACAATGTATTAGACGCAACACAACAATTAACATGGAATGAGAACGGTATAGAAAAAAGTACAGAGTATCAAATCCCTGCACTAGATCAATGTCTTACCTGCCATGGTTCAAATGAAGTAGCTACACCTATTGGCCCTAAGCCTCAAAACATCAACAAACTTTTTAATTATGGAGAGGGAACTCAAAATCAGCTCCAAAAGTGGATTAATACAGGATATCTTGAAAACAACCTTCCACAACAAATAGTATCTACTGTAGACTGGAAAGACACATCTCTTCCGTTAGACATTAGAGCAAAATCTTATCTTGACATTAATTGTGCGCATTGCCATACACCGGGAGGTTTTTGTGATTATACCGATATGAATTTTGCCTTTAATGCTTCAAACGACCTTACAAATCTAGGAAAGTGTATAGAACCGCAGGATTTTGTTGTAGGCAATGAGGTTTATTTACTTGCTCCGGGTAATAGTGATATTTCGCTGGTTTATACAAGAATGAAAAGCGAAAGCATGGAAATGAGAATGCCGTTATTGGGTAGAACAATACGTGATGAAGAGGGTGTAGAACTTATTAAAGCTTGGATTAATTCTATGCCAAGAGACTGCGAATAGTGTTTTACATATAACACTAAAAACCAAATACATAAGTTTTAACACACTTTTGTTTATCGGTTAGTGTTTTATTATATATTTGTTATTTTATTATAAAAATTGCTAATATAACTATATGAAAAAACACCTTATTATAAAGATATCTTTATATATATCTTTAATTACCGCTTTTTCCTCATGTGGAAAAGATGACTCGGAAGAATATTCCGAAGTACCAGATTCTTCTCCTGTTGTACTGGATCTTAATACAGTACCTTACCCTAAACTTTCCGACTATAATTTTTTTGAGGGTGATATTAAAAATCTTGAACCCGTAAAAGGAGTGTTGCCATATGATTTAAATAGTACCCTATTTACTGATTATGCCCACAAAAAAAGATTTGTATGGATGCCGGATAATGTAAAGGCGCAATACATCAGCGACAGCGAAGTACTTAACTTTCCTTCGGGGAGTGTACTCATCAAAAACTTTTACTATGACAATGTACTACCGGAAAATAAAACCAGAATAATTGAAACCCGACTTCTGATTAAAAAAGGAGAAAAATGGATTTTGGCCAATTATCTATGGAATGATGACCAAACCGAGGCAACTCTTAACATGAATGGTAGTTATACAAACATCTCATGGATGGAAAATGGTGAGAATAAAAGCACCAACTACAGAATTCCTTCTAAGGTAGAGTGCTATACTTGTCATAAGTCAGAACAGGACACAGTGCCTATAGGACCTAAACCACAAAACCTAAACAAGCTTTTTAATTATAGCGACGGCAGTAAAAACCAACTTACAAAATGGGCACAAGCCGGCTATTTACAAAACAATTTACCTGATAACATTATTACTACTATAGACTGGCAAGACGAAACTCAGCCTCTTGAACTGAGGGTTCGTTCATACCTCGACATTAACTGTGCCCATTGCCACCGCGAAGGGTCACATTGTGATTACCGACCAATAAGATTAGCATTTAATGAGACTACAAATCCTACCAACTTAGGGATATGTGTAGAGCCTGAAGAATTTATAAATAACTCTTTAACTCACATTATTACCAAGGGGAATTCTGAACGTTCTGAAATGTATTACAGATTAAACTCTGTAACAGAAAACGAAAGGATGCCTTTACTAGGCAGGACTATAAAACATCAGGAAGCGCTGGATCTTTTTAAAGAATGGATTAACAGCATGGAAGAACCATGCCCTTAGACCAAAAATCAAATCAACTAAACTATGCTTAAAAGAATTACATTACTATTAGCTTTATCGGGCTGCTGTATCCTGCATGCCCAGCAAAGCTGCGACCAGGCAGTTCCTATTGGCGAAGGCCAATATAATGCAACATTTACTACAGGAAGCGAAGTTCCTGTAAACTGCTTAGAAGACGGATCCCCTACTATGGGTATTTGGTATAGCTATACCGGGACAGAAGACCACAACGTTATCATATCTACCAATATCGCTGGTCAACCAAATCATGACACCAGGGTCATGGTATATTCCGGCGAGTGCGGTAGCTTAAACTGTATTGCAAGTGATGACGACAACGGAGGAAGCCTTACATCTCTTGTTGTTTTTAGTGCTGTTGCCGAAGAAACTTATTACATCGCTTTTGACAACAGATGGGAAGAAAATGACTTTATTTTCACTGTTACGGAAACCGTTTTCCAGTTACCTATGTTCGCAACACAAAACATAAGTTTAGATGGCGATTACAAAATATGCGTTACCGACCTTAACGGTGATTATCTTGATGACATAGTAGCACCTTCTAACGGAACTGTACATGTACTTTATCAAAACCAGGATGGTTCCGGATTTACCAGTGCAGCACTTACAGCTCCCAATACACAGTTTATGCCAGGCTGGAGCATGGCTGCGGGCGACTTTGATAAAAATGGTTATAACGACCTCCTTTATGGCAATACTTATGGAGCAACAATTATGCTCGCTAATGAAGACGGCACCGCTTTCTCCGATATAATCGAGTCTCCGTCAAATTTTTCTTTATTCTCTCAAAGAACAAATTTTGTAGACATCAATAACGACGGTAATCTGGATGCCTTTGTTTGTCATGATATTGCTCCTAATGTCTATTTCCTTAATGATGGCGAAGGTGGTTATGAATTTATTCAGGGAGGCCTTGGTGATTATTCGGAAGGAGGAAATTACGGTTCTATTTGGGTAGATTATGATAATGACGGCGATCAGGATCTCTTTATTGCAAAATGCAGAGGTGGTGGAGACCTGGCAGCCATGAACGAACTCCACCGCAATGATGGAAATATGACTTTTACTACAGTAGCCAGTGCCACAACTAACGAATCTAACATGGCAGATATGGTACAAACATGGTCATCTGCATGGGGAGATTATGATAATGACGGATATATGGATGCATTTGTAGGTGCCAGTTCATTTGCTAGCGGACATCATAAACTTATGCATAATAATGGAGACGGCACTTTTACAGATGTTACGGCAGGAACCGGCTTTGAAACATTTAACGGTATGACACACGACCATTTTGCTCATGACTTTAATAATGATGGTTTTATTGACGTTTTTGGAGGAAGTAACACCATAATGCTAAACAATGGTGACATGACTTTTTCTCCTATGATAGTTCCTGGCGGCAGCGGCCCTATAGGTGACTTAAATAATGACGGATTCCTGGATATTTATAATGGAAATAAAATTCTGTTTAACAACGGTAATGATAATAACTGGATGAAAATTACCCTTGAAGGTAACGAAAGTAACCGAAACGGTATAGGCGCCAGAGTTGAGATACATGCTACAGGAGGAACATGGACACAACAGATACGTGATGTTAGAAGTGGTGACAGTTTTGAATACATGAGTTCACTTAACGTACATTTTGGTTTAGGGCAAACAGAAACCGTAGACCAACTGGTTATAAAATGGCCATCAGGTTTGATAGATGTAATAAACAATCCTACTATTAACCAGACAACTCATGTTACGGAAGGAGAGACATTAGGAACGCTACAAACGCAAAAAATATCTCTCACTCTTTACCCTAACCCTGCAAAAAGCTATATAAAAGCAGATATGCAGAATAATGAAATTGTTAGCGCTACCATTTATAGCCTTAACGGAAAAGTTGTGAGCACAATACAGGTAACCGATAATACGATTCCTGTAGAGAACCTGGCACAAGGTACTTATGGCATTATACTTAAAGACAATACCGGGAAATATTTTACAACTAAAATTATTAAAGAATAATCAACTAAGAGAATACCTGTTAGTCTTTTATTTGAGTAATAACACAAAAGCCTGTTCGATATCGAACAGGCTTTTTCACACACACACTTGCTTTATTAAAGAAAAACTGATGTTTATTGTTTAACTACAGATATTGTTTTTGTTTGCCCTGCTACAGTAACTTTTACTAAATAAGTGCCTGCATTGTAATCCTGAAAATAAATTTTGCTGTTAGAGTTACCGGCATTTGAAGCCTGCATCATAAGTTTACCGCTCATATCATACACAGCGATATTATCAATAACATCCGCTGCATTAATTGTTAGTATATCTGTTGTAGGGTTTGGAAAATATTCAAAAGAAACTTTGCTTACATCTTCCACGCCCAATACTTCCTCCACTGTAATTGTACCCTGCATACTGGCATGAAAACTACATCTGTACGGATTATTTCCCACTTCGGTAAAAGTATGAGAATAGGTTTGGCCAATACCAGTAATTGTACCACTATCAAAACTCTCAGCACTACCCGCCTGAGAAGTTACGGTATGAGGAGTACTGTCACTCCAGGTCCACTCTACTGTGTCACCCTGGTCTATAGTTAATGTAGCATCGTTACTAGGAATGCCCATAGCCCAATTGGTAATGTGATGGGTTGTTTGAGCCATAAGGCTAAACGTTCCCATTAATGCTGATAATAGTAATAATTTTTTCATAAGCTTTCGTTTTTGGCTTAGTTAAAGTTTGTGATTATACATTACAAAGTAACTTTATAAAAACCTAAAACTTATACCCTATTTAGTATAGGGCATAGCTTACTTAGTATTTTGCAGTTTTGAATTAGTATTTGTTTAATTCGGCTGTTTTATGCGCATTTATCTTATCAAGATGCAATATGGTTGTAGTATTATCTTCGTTCTCGTTATACATTATCTCAAACTTAGCCCCATATTCAATCTCATCAAACAAATAGGAAGTAGTTGTGGCAACAGTAGAACTGAAAAGGTCATCAAATGCTTTTATATATACTATAATTTCACCTTCGGTATTTTCAAAATCTTCTTTTGTAAAGCCGTAAAAGGGACTGTCTTCTGTAATAGGATGTACAAGTGTCCAGCTTAATGTAAGTGAATTTATTTTTTGCAGCTCAAGATTCAGCGTATAAAATTTGGTAACCATATGTCCGTTTTCATAAATGCTCATACCAAGGGTCATACGTGCTTCAGCATCTATCAGGTTGGTATTTTTATAAGGAGCAAGCCTAATCATAAAAGCATTGATATCCTTATAGGGAGCAACAACCCCATTCTTTGAGAACTTCAAAAAAGCCTTAGGACGGCTAAAACGCCCATAAAACAAACCTGTAGCTATAGCAAAGCTTAAAAGTCCTGTAAGGGCTTCTGTAGCCGCCAGGGCACTTGTAAAAAAACCATTAGGACTAATATGTCCGTATCCAACTGTAGTAAATGTTTGTGCGCTAAAAAAATAGGCCTTACCAAACTTAACCCATTCAGAGCCATAATTTCCAACCCCATCTAAATACTCCAAACCTATCAGGTAGTACAAGGCCGCAAAAATGAAATTAATCCCAGCATAAAAAGTAAAAAGTACTGCAATAAACTTCCAGGCCGGCATATTAAGCATCATATGATACCAGCTTATACGGCTTAAGAATGGTATTCCCTGCTTCTCTATATTGGCAGTACCGTCTTTATTTATAAAACGGCCTCCATAAGTAGAAGGGTTTGTACTGAAACCGGTATTACTGTCGGTCTTTGCTTTGGTGTTTATTATTCCTTTAAAAACATTCATTGATTGATGGTAATTGATTCATCAAATATAAAAAATTTAAACCGCTCCTTACCACAATAAAAAATCCTGCCTTTCAGCAGGATTCTTTGTGAAACAAAAATTATAAAACTATTTTTTAATTACTTTTTTACTGGTTGTTCCCTGCCCTGTAGTAATGTTTACCATGTAAATACCAGACTGATAAACACTAAAATCTATTTCTGCATTAATAGCTGTAGGACTTACCGACAATAAAAGTTTACCATAAATATCGTAAACATTAATTCCAGTAATATCTGTATTGGCTCTAACCAATAATATATTACTTACCGGGTTAGGATATAGCACTAGTTTAGCAGACTCTGTAAAATTTTCTATACTTAGTGACCCTTCGGCAACTGCAGTCCAGCTTGAAGCAAGGCTGTTATCAAGAGAAGTGTCTGTTAGCAATAAATAACTGCCGTTACCATCTGCATCCGGCCAGGGAGAATCATCATCATATTCCACTTCATCAATTATATTTCCAAAGCCATCAGCAAGTACCAGTCGCTGTGTACTGTTTGATAGGTTACGCTCAAACTTATCAAAGGCTGTTGTTTCATATCGCTGCTCAAAAACCTCCGGGTTACTGGCTAAAAACAGCCACTCACCTGCCTCAAGAGTAGCATTTGCCTGAAACTGGTAGGATATACCCAATTCGCTAAGATAAACTCCTGTAAGGTTAACTGTTTCGGCTCCTGTGTTTCTGATCTCTATAAACTCCAAATCATCAGATTCCGGAAACTCTTCTGTTTCTCCCGGATGATAATTAATCCTGTTAATAACTAACGATGGAAGCTCTACATCAGCACATGCCGAAAATGTACCTACGTTATCGGTTATCCAGTCTATCCTTTCTGATATAAAACTTTTAAGCGAAGTTATTTCTGCCGGATGGTTAGGCACAGTACCCCAACGTAATTGCTCTCTTGCAGCCGCTTCACTAATCAAATCAACAGTTTCATCAATAAAATCACTAAGATTATTGTAGCTTAATGTATTTCCTTCTGCTGTAAGTGTATTCCAGCGTCTGGACAGGTAGCATTTAAACTCTGCATTTTCAAAAAGTTCTTTCCAAAATCTCGGCCCTTCATTATCTCCGTTATCAAACTGCCATATATCCGGATGACTTCTGTCTCCAAACTCATCATGACCAAAACTCAGGTTAAAATCCCAAACCGGCCCTGCCCTAAGCTTACCTCCTCTATCTTTATGAAAAAAGGTACTAATTTGGTAGGCATCAACATTTGATGATAGTTCGTTAAGTATCATAAAGTCAACAAAAGTAGGTACATCTATAATAGACGGAAAGCCATCTTCCAAACCAGCATTATCATTATGAGCTGCCGTTTCTAATGCGGTAAACTGACCGTGTATATATACATTCTGTTCTTCAGTAACATCTTCAGGCTTAGGTAACTCATGTATAAAATCGGTATCCTGAGCGTCCGATGCCATAACCCATGCCACAGGATCTCCTCCTGTCGTTTTATCAGCCTTTGTAATATAACCTCCGGTAAGGTTCGCACCTGAATTGTCGTCTTCTGTTATTTCCTCAATATTGATTCTTTTAGAGTCATCCTTCAGTTTTTCCTGAAGTACATATAACCCTCTGTAATTTCCGTTAATAATAACTTCACAATATTGGGTACGGGAAGCATACTGCCCCATCTCTCTTGAAAGATTGTATATAAGGTAATCTCTCATTAATGTAGCATCATAAGCAAGGCCGTTAAGTATCCAGTCGTTTTGACTTGGCATGCCCAGTATGCTCACCTTTTGCTTGTTACCATCATTATCATAGGTAGTCCAGCCGTATTGTTTTTTCTCCAGCCACTGTGATGTCGATCCTCGAAGCTCTATCTTAATTCGGGCATCATAATCCAGAAAATCAGCATTATCCTGATCGGTCATATAATTACGGGTACCATCGGTATGATAAATAATCTTCATATCGGCCCATACCTTAGGATCATCCGGAATCTCAGTAGGCTGCCCCGTCTCAGGATCGATATCCGTATTAATAATAACAATAGGAAGATTACTATCGGTGAAAGTAACCTGTCCAAACACTATTACATGCAGCAATAGCATAACAGCAAGCAAATGCTTTCGGGTAAAAATTAAATTCATGTTTTTAACTAGTTGGTTTCGTGTATTTTTAACAAATATATCATATTAACTTAACCGTAGGTAAACACTAGAATTATTTCTACAAAAAGAGATGGTAAAAAAGGCGACATAATAAAAAAGCCCGCTAAAAAGCGGGCTTTAACTTATATATACCAGGTATTATCTGCTTAGGTACATTTTTCTTCTTGAGTACAGTTCGTAGAACTGATCGTCTTTAAGATCTTCTATGAAAAGAATACTTTCACCTGTAGACTTCATTTCAGGACCCAGTTTCTTGTTTACTCCCGGGAATTTATTGAAAGAGAATACCGGCTGCTTGATAGCATATCCTTTAAGCTGAGGGTTAAAAGTAAAGTCTTTTACTTTTTTCTCGCCTAACATTACTTTAGTTGCATAGTTTACATAAGGCTCACCGTAAGCTTTTGCGATAAACGGAACCGTTCTCGATGCTCTTGGGTTTGCCTCGATGATGTAAACAACATCATCCTTAATTGCAAACTGTATATTGATAAGACCTACTGTTTTAAGCGCTACTGCGATTTTCTTAGTATGATCTTTTATCTGCTGCATTACAAACTCTCCTAAGTTGAATGGAGGTAGCGTTGCGTTACTGTCACCAGAGTGTACACCACATGGCTCAATGTGCTCCATGATACCGATGATGTATACATCTTCTCCGTCACAAATTGCATCAGCCTCAGCTTCTATAGCACCATCAAGATAGTGGTCTAAAAGTAGCTTGTTACCCGGTATACTCTTAAGTAGGTCGATAACGTGCTCTTCAAGTTCTTTCTTGTTTATTACGATTTTCATACCCTGTCCACCTAGTACATAAGATGGTCTTACAAGTAGAGGGAAGTCTAAAGTATCTGCAAGTTTAGAAGCCTCTTCTGCACTTTCAGCCACACCAAACTTAGGGAATGGTATTTTTAATTCTGATAGTAGTTCAGAGAAACGTCCTCTGTCTTCAGCAAGGTCAAGCGCCTCAAAGCTTGTACCTAATATCTTAACACCATACCTGTCAAGTTTCTCAGCAAGCTTAAGAGCTGTTTGCCCTCCTAGCTGTACAATTACACCCTCAGGTTTTTCATGGCGGATAATGTCGTAAATATGTTCCCAGAAAACAGGCTCAAAGTAAAGTTTGTCTGCAGTATCAAAGTCAGTCGATACAGTTTCAGGGTTACAGTTAATCATGATAGTTTCATAACCACACTCAGACGCTGCAAGTACACCGTGTACACAAGAGTAGTCAAACTCGATACCCTGACCAATCCTGTTAGGACCTGACCCTAGTACGATAACTTTTTTCCTGTCGGAAACAACACTCTCGTTAGATACATATTTAGTACCGTCTGCCTTTTCAATTTCAGCTTCAAAAGTTGAGTAGTAGTAAGGAGTTTGTGCCTTAAACTCTGCCGCACAGGTATCAACCAGTTTGTAAACGCGCTTAACACCCATTTCCTCACGTTTGTTATACACCTGACTTTCAAGACATTTCATCATGTGGGCAATCTGCCTGTCGGCAAATCCTTTTTGCTTAGCCTCAAGAAGTAATTCTTTAGGTAAAGTATCTATAGTGAAAGTAGATATTTCTTTTTCAAGAGTGTAAAGCTCCTCATACTGCTTAAGGAACCACATATCTATATTTGTAATTTCGTGGATGCGGCTTAATGGTATGCCCATCTGGATTGCATCATAAATTACGAATACCCTGTCCCAGCTTGCATAAGTAAGCTTTTCTATAATCTGCTCGTAGTTGGTATAACCTTTACCGTCTGCACCAAGACCGTTTCTCTTAATTTCTAGAGACTGGGTAGCTTTGTGAAGAGCTTCCTGGAACGAACGTCCGATACCCATAACCTCACCTACCGATTTCATCTGAAGTCCAAGAGTTCTGTCTGCACCTTCAAATTTATCGAAGTTCCAACGAGGTATTTTTACGATTACATAGTCAAGTGTAGGCTCAAATAAAGCTGAAGTCGACTTAGTAATCTGGTTCATTAATTCGTCAAGGTGGTAACCAAGTGCCAGCTTAGAAGCAATTTTTGCAATTGGGTAACCTGTTGCTTTTGATGCTAAGGCAGAAGAACGCGATACACGAGGATTAATTTCAATTGCCACGATATCTTCTTTCTCATCAGGGCTAACCGCAAACTGAACGTTACATCCACCTGCAAAGTTACCTATGCTGCGCATCATTTTTATTGCCATATCCCTCATTCTCTGATATGTTGTATCAGAAAGGGTCATTGCCGGAGCTACAGTAATACTGTCTCCTGTGTGGATACCCATTGGATCCATATTTTCGATTGAACAGATGATAACCACGTTATCATTCTTATCACGAAGTAACTCAAGCTCATATTCTTTCCATCCGAAAAGTGCCTTATCGATAAGTACCTCATGGATAGGAGAAGCTTCAAGTCCGCGTGTAAGCAGTTCGTCAAAATCTTCTTCTTTGTGTACAAAAGCTGCCCCTGTACCACCCAGCGTAAACGAAGGACGTATTACAAGCGGGAAGCCAAACTCCTGTGCAATTTCTTTACCTTTAAGGAAAGAGTTAGCTGTTTTAGCCGGAGCTGCAGGAATTTCAATTTTTTCAAGTAGCTGTTTAAACTGCTCCCTGTCTTCTGTAATGTTAATAGCGTTAATATCAACACCTATAAGTCTTACATTAAAATCAGCCCAAATTCCTTTTTCTTCCGCTTCAAGGCAAAGGTTAAGTGCAGTTTGTCCTCCCATTGTAGGCAGTACAGCATCAACATTAGGGTGCGCCTTTAAGATTTCAATAATAGATTTGGTGGTAAGAGGTTTAAGATACACATGATCGGCCATCGAAGGGTCGGTCATGATTGTTGCTGGATTAGAGTTGATAAGAATTACTTCAATTCCCTCTTCCCTTAAAGATCTTGCCGCCTGTGAACCGGCGTAGTCAAACTCGCAGGCCTGACCAATGATGATTGGCCCTGAACCTATGATTAAAACTGATTTGATAGAACTGTCTTTCGGCATTGTATATGTAAGTAGTTGTAATTATCGTTCCCTGTGTGAGAAACTTTGCAAAGTTACTATTATTATTTTAAAAAAATCCCCCTTTATTTGGGGGCAAAATTTCGCTTAGGTATAAAAAAAGGCGTTACCCTTAATAAGTAACACCTTTATATATTTTCTAAACAAAAACATTATTTTTTATGTCTTGGTTCGCTGGAAACAGTTAATTTATGTCTTCCTTTAGCTCTTCTGCGAGCAAGCACTTTTCTACCGTTGGCAGAAGCCATTCTTTCCATGAAACCGTGCTTATTTCTTCTTTTTCTTTTTGATGGTTGAAACGTTCTCTTACTCATTGCTTTGTATCTTTAAATCTTAATTGAATATCTTCGTCGAGCTTTCAGAATCTGGTATCCTAAAACCGCGTGCAAATATACGAAGACTTTTTTTTCCTGCAAGTGGTTTTAGGAAAATATTTTTAATTCATTTTCTTACCTTTGCAGTCACAAAATTAAAAAATAATTATGTTCAACAAAAACATTAAGCTGATATTAGCTGCTTTAATAGTTATAACTGCTGTATGGCAGTTTACCGAAAACAATATAGGCAATGGTATTTTCCTTATACTGCTTTCGCTTATCTTCATTTTACTATATTTTAAAAACGAAATAATTGTTATGGCTTTCCTTAAATTAAGGAAACAGGATTTTGAGGGAGCTACTAAATGGCTTAACAAAATAAAAAATCCTGAAGCGGCCTTAGTAAGAAAACAACAGGGATACTACAATTACCTTCACGGACTTATGGTTTCACAAACAAACCTTAATGCTGCCGAAAAATACCTAAAGAAAGCCGTAGAGCTTGGACTTAGCATGGATCAGGATCTTGCAATGGCAAAACTTAACCTTGCAGGTATAGCAATGACAAAGAATAGGAAGATAGAAGCTGAGAAGCTACTTGGCGAGGCTAAGAAACTTGACAAACAGGGAATGCTTAAAGACCAGATTGCTATGATGAAGGCACAAATGAAAAAAGGCCCCCAGCAACAAATGAGAAGATATTAAAATATACTTTTTACAATTGAAAGACCACCTGCTTAGGTGGTCTTTTTTATTTTCTATATTTGATTAATACTGCATTACAAATAATATATGAAAAAAGCATTAATATCTTTAATCTCTACTTTAAACCCATTTTCAAAGAGTAAAAAAAATAGTCCAGAACAACACCTATCTCCAGATGAAAAGGTAATAAAAGCTCTTAAAAGTTATGGAGACAATCATTCAATACCAAGACAAATAGACTACTGGATATATTTTAAATCAGAATACGACAGAGACCTTTTTATACAAGAAATATTAAATGATTTTAAAATTGAAAATAAATCTTATGATAAATCCCTAGGCGATTTAGCTTATTCACTTCATATATCAAATATTAATATAATCGACATTACCTTAATTAAACAAGTCACCTTATTTTTGAATAATAAAGCCCATGCATTTAATGGAGACTACGACGGCTGGGAAACATCAATTGAAAAATAAATATAAAACTACGTTTTACATAAAAAGAATCCTACAAATTGTCGTTCAGCGGTTTTTTTTTGCACTTAGTATATTCTTCTTGACAAAATATGATTTTACATAAATTTTAACTATTTTTATACAATAAAATTGTTAAGGCTTATGAAAAGATTATTACTACTAACAGTAATTTTGCTTTTTCCGCTCCTGTGCCACAGTCAGAGCGATAGTCTTCATTATTTTTCCGATGCCATAAAGGTCGACCTTAAGCAGTACAAACGTGAGAGCGCTATAGCTTACCGCAAGGGTGACTTTGAGAGAGGAAAATTCCTGTTTGACTCCCTTGTAGAAAACAGACTTACCGGAACAAGATTTGACGAATTTGTATTTAAAAAAGTACGAGGCGGTAAATTTAAGTTCAGTAAAGAGAAAAAACCCATAATCCTTATTACTTATGCCTCATGGTGTGTTACCAGTCCAGGAGAAATTCCTGCCTTAAATAAACTGGCAAAAAGATATGGCAGAGATGTAAAATTTGTAGTAGTGTTTTGGAACCGCAGGCACGATATGAAAAAAATAGCCCGCAAGTTCAATCACAATATCACGGTATGCTATGCACACGAGACCTATAAGAATGATGAATCGGCAATAGCCGCAATCAAACACACCTTAGGTTTTCCAACCAGTTTCTATTTGGACGAAGACAAAAATATTGTAGACATAAGACGATGCGGGATTAAGCTAAGCCCAAAACGCACGACATACAGAAAAGCATATACCTTAAATTACAATTCTTACCTTGACGGACTTTCTACTATTGTATTGGGTAAAGAATTAGTAAAAGAAACTATAGCCGTAAAATAAAAAAAGAGCGCTAAGCGCTCTTTTTTTATTTTAGTAATATCCCTGTAAAGGAATTTCTACTGTATATGTTTTTCCTGATTTAACATCCAGTTTCCTGTCCCTCATCCATGGGTTATGCAGTTTTAATATCTTATAATTTACACCCTGCTCTTTTGCAAAAACAGCAAGATCGGGTATTGAAGAGCTAACCTGAATTTTCTTTACAGGAATTACAGGATACAAATCATCAGGCAATAACCTGAAATTAAATTTAAGCGGATCCTGCATAATTTCTTTTAATGCAAGTATCCTGAAAACATAACGTGAGGTTTCTTCAGTCAGCAATAAATCGTAATAATTTCCTTCCTGCTGAAAATCAACCTGCCTGTTCACCCCTGCAACACCACCGTTATAAGATGCCGCAGCCATTGTCCACGAACCTAGCCTTGATTTAGCCGACACAAGATACCTGCACGCAGCCTCAGTAGATTTTTCTAAATCATAACGTTCGTCTACATAATCATTGATCTCTAAATCATATTCTCTTCCGGTAGCCGGCATAAACTGCCATACTCCCCTCGCTCCTGCAGGAGAAACTGCGTTTACAAGTCCGCTCTCTATAACGGCAAGGTATTTAAAATCATCAGGAACACCATACTTTTTTAAAATAGGTTCAATAACAGGAAACGCCCTGTTAGCCCTTTTTAAAATAAGCTGTGTAGAGGCATGAAGATTGGCATTTACCATTAGCTCCCTGTCCAGCCTCTCTTTTACATCTATTATATGCAATGGTACTTCCTCTCCGGCAAAATCTGCCTTAGCAGGAAAGTAATTTATAATTTCAGTAGTAGTGTTTTCCTTATTTTTTGCTGTCTCCTTATCCGTTACAGCGTGAAAAGTTGCTCCGCCCACCAATATCACCGAGGCTACAACCCCGGCTTTCTTCATCCATTCCATTTCAATATAGTATTTTGTGATTAATTTCTTCTTCCTTTGGTTACTGTAAAGTTACAAAAACCGTTCCTAACCCTCTATTAACGCAGGTAAATTTTCATTAAGCCATTTATATTTGTTAACTATCATAATATGAGTACCTCCCTTAACAGGAATATAGCTTTTAATATACTTTGCAGGGAAAACCTCATCGGCAGTACCATGTATATGTACTACTTTCTCATCAGCTTCTGCCCTGTTCCATGTTATCACAGTTTCAAACGCCCAATCGAGATATTTCTTATCCCTAAAGGACATATATTTTTCATATAAATTGAGTTTCCTGGTAATCATATTGTTACCAAAAGACACACGGGCCAACCAGTCTACCTTTTCCATTAAGGAGGTTGGAAACATCCTGTAGGCTTTTGTCATTTTTGCAAAACGCATCCTTCTGGGGAATTCAAGGCTCGATCTTACACTCGAAATAATAATTACCTTTCTGGCTTCTATAATGCGTGAAATTTCCTGTACCAAAATACCACCAAACGAAACTCCCACCAATACCGGGTTCTCATGTTTGATATTAGCAGCCACACGTTTGGCATAACTCTCTAATGGTTCATGGGGTTCCGGTAAAATCCACTCTAAAAAGTACATTTCAAACCTGTCTTCAGGTAATTTTATATTTTCAAATATTTTGGGGCTGGCTGCCAGCCCGGGCATAAAATATACAGGAATCTTCTCCATTCTTTGTGTTTTAACGCCAAAAAGACGCTATTTATCAAATTTTATTACGAAATTTGTATAAAATTAAACTTTTTTATCGACACGCAAATTGCGCCCAGTTTTAATTTATCAATAATTTATGAGACACAGGATATTTCCTAAAAACAAAAGAGGAACTGCAAATTATAATTGGCTAAAAGCTAACTTTTCTTTCTCTTTTGGCAACTACTACAACCCTGATATGGTACAGTTTGGTATGCTGCGCGTACTAAATGATGATACTATAGCAGGAGGAACAGGATTTGGCACCCATCCTCATGAAAATATGGAAATTATTACCATACCTTTGGAAGGCGGGCTTACGCATCGCGACAGTATGGGAAATGAAGCTACTGTGAAATTTGGAGAAGTACAGGTAATGAGTGCCGGAACAGGTATACAGCACAGCGAAATGAATGCCAGCGAGACGGATCAGGCCAAAACATTGCAGATATGGATTTTCCCGGAAAAAGATAATGTTACACCACGATATGACCAAAAAGGCTTTGACCTTAAAAAAAATAAAAATGCATTTGTTACCGTAGTATCCCCACAGGATAAAAATGACGGAAATGCCCTATGGATACACCAGCAGGCTTTTCTAAATCTCGGTATTTTTGATGCAGGAACCACTACCACTTATGACTTAAAAATTCCTGAAAACGGAGTTTACCTTTTTCTGATAGACGGAGAAATTGAGATTAATAATGAAACCATCAGGGAACGCGATGCTTATGGTATTGTAGAATTTGACAGCTTTGACATTAAAGTAAACAAAGAGTCTAAAATACTTGTAATCGAGGTTCCAATGAAGTTTAACTAAAAACTATGGAAATTAAAGACAACGAATTCTCGAGACAGTTTGAAACTATGGTAGACGACAAAATGATGTCGGTAGAATACTCAGGCCAGGAGAGGAAAATTTTCCTTACAAAAATTAATGTGCCTGAAGGTGTGGATGAAGATGATGAGATAGTTTCTGATTTTTTAAAAGAAATTTTGGCGATTGCCGAAGAAAAAAGATTAAGGGTGGTACCTACATATCCAAAAATTGCTGCATTTTTTAAAAAGAATCCCAAATACAAGGAGATGCTTCCTCCGGGGATAAGGATCTAAACATCTATTTATTAATATAATGCAAAATTTAAAACAAAAGAATGCGCTTATTACAGGTGCAGGAAAAGGTATTGGCAAAGCTGTAGCAATTGCCCTAGCTGCCGAAGGCGTTAATGTAGCACTGTTGGCACGTACTAAAACCGATTTAGAGCAGGTTGCTAAAGAAATCGAACCTTATGGTGTAAAAACAGTTATAGTAACTGCTGATATTGCCAATATAGAATCAGTTAATCAGGCAGTGAACACAGTTCTGGGCGAGTTCAAAACCATAGATATTCTTATAAACAATGCCGGTATAGGTAAATTTGGCAAATTCCTTGACCTCGCTCCCGAAGAATTTGAAAATATTATCAAAGTAAATCTTTTCGGTATTTATTATGCCACAAGGGCTGTACTGCCGGGTATGATTGAGCAACAGGGCGGAGATATTATAAACATCTCTTCTACTGCCGGACTGAAAGGTGCACCAATAACAAGTGCATACAGTGCTTCTAAGTTTGCTGTTATGGGCTTAACAGAATCGCTAATGCAGGAAGTACGTAAGCACAATATAAGGGTAACAGCATTAACTCCTAGTACAGTAGCAACTGATATGGCCATTAACCTTAATCTTACTGATGGTAATCCGGAAAAGGTTATGCAGGCAGAGGATATTGCCGAACTGATTGTATCCCAACTAAAACTAAACCGCAGGGTATTTATTAAGGAAAGTGGTATTTGGTCTACTAATCCATAAAAATATGGAAAGCCTTTACTGCCCGTTATGCAACGGTACATCTAAAAGCTTTTACACACATAGGCAAAGGGAATTTTTACAATGTTCCCTTTGCCTTTCTGTTTTTCTGCACCCTAAAGATTATTTAAGTCCGGCTCAGGAAGAAGCTCATTACAAACACCATAACAATAATCCCGAGGATTTGGGCTATCAGAATTTTGTAAGCCCAGTAACAAATGCTGTTCACAGGGATTTTTCACCAGAACATCACGGACTGGATTTTGGATCGGGAACCGGGTCACCTATTGTGAAGGTACTACAAGATAACAATTACCACATTGAGCAGTACGATCTTTATTTTCACAATAATCCGGAACTGCTTAAAAAGCAATATGACTATGTAACCTGCACCGAAGTAGCCGAACATTTTAAAGAGCCCTTTAAGGAATTTGAGCTTCTAAAAAGTCTGTTACTTCCTAACGGTAAACTTTACCTCATGACCGACCTGTTTGATGAGAAAAGGGATTTTGGAAGCTGGTATTACAAAAACGACCATACCCATGTTTTTATGTATCACCGCAATGCCTTGGAGTGGATTAGGGAAAAATTAGAGTTTAAAAAGTTAACCATAGAGAAAAGGCTTATAACACTGGAGTTATAACTTATTGCTACCTTTACGGCAAATAATTTTGATACACATGAAATTTGACAAGATAATTGTTTCTGAAAATGCTTTTAACAGCGAAGACACCAATGCTATTATCAACTCTAATATAGCAGTGATAAACCTGCTTCGTGAAGAAGGTGTAGCAGACGAAGATATACATGAAGATGCTCTTATAAGCTATTATCTTGATTATTATACCTCGCAGGTAAATACCGATGGTTTTGCCAAGTTTGTATATAACTCACAATGGACCGAAAACCTTAACGAGATGCTTGAACAAGCTTTTGAAAAGGTAGGTTCTCAGGCGAATTTGGATTATTTTAGAATGCAGACAGAAAAAATCGATTCACTTACCCGTAAGGAGTTTGATGGCTTTATGGATCAGGAATTTGGCAAGAGTCCTATAAAGGATAAAATAGATGACGACACTTATTTTGAAATTCCTGAAGCATTAGTAACACTTAATGCCCAATGGTTAAGAAACCATCCGGATCTAAAAGTAATGTCTATTGAAGATATGTACACTGAACTGGAAAAGTTCATCGGAAGAAAAATTGAGAGATAACACTCCTTAAATAAAAACCCTGCTAAAAAGCAGGGTTTTATATATTTATCATTGATATTTCTCGACTTCGTTGCACTTCGCTCGAAATGGAAAACTTATTAAACGAAAACAGGCTCGTTTACAAACTCCATTCTTACTATACCGTCTTCATCAATTTTGGTAAGTTTTATTTCGTGTAAGGTATTTACCAGTTCCGGATTCCAAGGTGTCTTTACTTTTACATAATTTTCTGTAAATCCGTGAATATAACCTTCCTTGTTTTCACCTTCAAACAATACCGTTCTGGTGGTACCTATCTGGCTTTCATAAAACGCACGGCGTTTTTTAACCGAAAGCCCCCTAAGCATTTTGCTTCGTTTGCTTCTCACGTTCATAGGTACTACTCCATCCATCTCGGCAGCAGGTGTATTATCCCTTTCAGAATAAGTGAACACATGCAGGTAAGATATTTCCAGTTCGTTAAGGAAGTTATACGTTTCCAGGAAATGCTCATCGGTTTCACCAGGGAAACCAACAATAACATCCACACCAATACAGGCGTGTGGCATTACCTCCCTTATTTTAGATACACGTTCTGTATACACATTGCGCAGGTAACGTCTCCTCATCAGTTTAAGGATATCATCACTACCCGATTGTAATGGTATATGGAAGTGCGGCACAAACGTACGGCTTTGGGAAACGAATTCTATGGTCTCATTTTTAAGCAGGTTAGGCTCGATAGACGAAATCCTTAAACGCTCAATACCTTCAACATTATCTAATGCCTGAACCAACTCATAAAAAGTATGTTCGTGCTTTTTGTTACCAAACTCACCTTTTCCGTAATCTCCAATATTTACACCGGTAAGAACTATTTCCTTAATATTCTGTTCAGATATTTCTTTGGCGTTTTTAAGTACATTCTCTAAAGTATCACTTCTTGAAATACCCCTTGCCAACGGAATGGTACAATAAGTACATTTATAATCACAACCATCCTGCACCTTTAAAAAAGCACGGGTACGGTCGCCTATAGAATAACTTCCTACGTAAAAATCGGCCTCCGATATTTCGCAGGAATGCACCTCACCCATATCATTTTTAGAAAGGTCGTTTATATAATCGGTAATCTTAAATTTCTCTGTTGCACCAAGTACAAGGTCAACGCCGTCTACAGCAGCAAGCTCCTCCGGTTTTAACTGTGCATAGCAACCTACTGCCGCCACAAAAGCCTTCTCATTCTTCTTTATCGCCTTTTTTACTATCTGTTTAAACTGCTTATCGGCATTTTCTGTAACCGAGCAGGTATTGATAACATAAATATCAGCCTCATCTTCAAAATCAACACGATCAAATCCTTCGTCCTGAAAACTGCGGGCAATAGTAGATGTTTCTGAAAAATTCAGTTTACATCCTAAAGTATAAAAAGCGACTTTTTTCCTGTTTTCCATTGTATAAGCTCCTTGTAAAGCTGTAACTTTAATTATATTTACCTCTACAAAAAAGAGGTTGCAAATTTACATACAAAAATCGACTTGATGAAATCAATAATAACCTATATATCAATTTGTTGCTTATTTCTCCTTTTTATATCCTGCTCCGGCGACAAAAGCCAAAACCGCGACCATCTTGTTTTCAGGTATAACGAAAATGCCGCCGTAAACTCTCTTGACCCTGCTTTTTCGCGCATAAGGCCGTCTATTTGGGTTTGTAACCAAATGTTTAGCGGACTGGTACAGCTTGACGACAGCCTGAATATAAAACCGGACATTGCTAAAAGATGGGAAATATCCGAAGACGGAAAAACCTATACTTTCACACTACGAAATGATGTATACTTTCATAAAAGTGATTTATTTGGCAGTGACAGTACCCGTACTGTAAAAGCAGCCGACTTTACCTATAGCCTTAACCGTTTATTGGATGAACAGGTAGCCGCTCCCGGAAGATGGATACTACAAAATGTTGAGAAATTTTATGCTGTAAACGATTCGGTTTTTGAAATACAGCTCAACAAAACCTTTCCTGCCTTTTTAGGACTGCTAACCATGAAGTATGCCTCTGTGGTACCTCATGAAGCTTTTGAAAAACAGGGTTACAACTTCAGGTCAAATCCTATTGGTACCGGTCCTTTTCAATTCAAGATATGGGAAGAGAATGTTAAACTCGTTCTGAGAAAAAATCCTTTATACTATGAAAAGGACGAGCAGGGTAACCAACTGCCTTATCTGGAAGCTGTAGCAATTACTTTTTTACCCGACAAGCAAAGTGGTTTTCTTCAGTTCGTTCAGGGTAAACAGGATTTTGTCTCTGGCTTAGACCCTTCTTATAAAGATGAAATATTAACTCCAAAAGGACAGCTTCAGCCAAAATATACTGATAAGGTTTCTATGATTACAGGGCCTTATCTTAATACAGAGTATATGGGATTCAGACTGGACGGTCCGGATGATGCTGTAAAAGACAAAAGAATACGCCAGGCACTTAACTATGGTTTTGACCGTGCTAAAATGATTATGTACCTAAGGAACGGAATGGGTACTCCCGGCACCAACGGAATGATACCTACCGGGCTTGGTGGCTTTGGTTGCGAAGGCTATAATTACAATCCAGCCAAAGCCAGGGAGCTTGTGGCTTCCTATAAAACAGAAACAGGAGATAAGAATCCTAAGATACAGATAAGTACCAGTGCCTCTTACCTTGATATAACCGAATACCTGCAACGTGAATGGCAAAAAATAGGATTAAATGTAGAGGTTGATGTTAATCCGCCTTCTACCCTTTCGCAGGCCATTTCTACCGGAAAAGTTTCTTTCTTTAAAGCCAGCTGGATAGCCGATTACCCTGATGCCGAAAATTATCTCTCTCTATTTTACAGCAAGAACTTCTCTCCCGGAGGACCTAACTATACTCACTTTAAAAACGAAGAGTTTGACAGGTTATACGAGCAAAGCTTTTTAGTAACTGATGATAAAAAACGTCAGGAGATTTATAAACAGCTGGATGCTATAGTCATGGAAGAAGCTCCTGTAATTGTCCTTTTTTATGATAAGGCTGCCCGTTTTACAGGTAATGATGTAAACGGACTAGGAATTAACCCGCTAAACCTGCTTACATTAAAAACAACCAGAAAGGATAAGAATGAATAAAGCTACTTGTGGTTATTTTTTCTCCATTCCCACGGATTGATAGGGTTTTGCTGTACCCACAATCCTTTATACTGTTTTTTTGCCTGAGTTTCAAGTTCCTTTAAACTTTCGTTTTCAGAATATTTGTAACGCCATGCCAGTCCTTCCTTAACCAGTTGGGCATTTACATTAATCGTATCATTTACATATACATATCCTAATATCCGTCCATACTGGTCACGACCTCCATCGGCCTTTACGGTTACCGTTTTACCATAACATAAGCTATTAGCATATTGCTTCGCTTCCTTACCAAACGGTTGTCCCGTTTCAGGACAGTCTATATCCAGCAGGCGTATCCTTTCTTTTTTTCCTTTATAGAGAACCTTAAATGTATCGCCATCACTTACCGACACTACTTTACCCGTAAATTGGGTTAACTCTGTATCGTGTGCGGTCTCAGGACTTTCGGGTTTTGTAAAGTCATTATTCTTTACAACAACAAAATAAAAAAAGAAAGCCAGCAATAACAGCAGGCTTCCCAGTTTCGTTTTATTCCGATTAGATTTTTTTCTCAAACCTGTATAATTATTCTTTTCTCCATTTTTTGGTTTCCTCAAACACATGCTCCAGTATGGCAGCATCCTGTTCGGTAAACTCTACATTACGTCTTGACATTACAATACGTGCTGTTTCAAAAGCCTTTTTAGTAATATAGGTAGTGAAGCCTGAAGCTCCTCCCCAAGAATAGCTTGGTACAAAGTTGCGAGGGAATCCGCTACCAAAAATATTGGCGCTCACCCCTACTACTGTACCAGTATTAAACATGGTATTGATACCACATTTACTGTGGTCTCCCATCATAAGTCCGCAAAACTGAAGTCCGGTCCTAACAAAACCTTCCTTTTCATAGCTCCACAGTTTTACTTCCTCATAATTATTCTTAAGGTTAGAGTTATTGGTATCAGCACCTAGGTTACACCATTCACCAAGCACTGAATTCCCTAAGAAACCATCATGACCTTTGTTTGAATAAGCAAACAGTACCGAATTACTTACCTCTCCCCCTATTCTTGAATGAGGACCAACCGTAGTTGCTCCATATACTTTTGTAGCTAATTTTACCTGAGCACCTTCGCAAAGCGCAAACGGCCCACGGATTACAGAGTTCTCCATAATCTCACTATCCTTACCAATGTATATTGGTCCGGTTGAAGCATTAAGTGTTACAAATTCCAGCTTTGCACCTTCTTCAATAAATATGTTTTCGGCAGCAATAACATTAACACTCGACGGTATAGGTTGCGAAACCCTGTCGGCAGTAAGAAGCTCAAAGTCTTCTCTTATGGCTGCATCATTATTTTTAAATATATCCCACGGATTTTCAATTCGCAGGCAGTCTTCGGTATATTCAATAGCTTCATAGCTATCAAAATCTACTTCTTCCTGAGTATCTTTTGTGTAGAAAGCTATAACCTCATCACCATAAAATATAGCCTGGTTTTCCTCAAGGCTTTGTACCATCTCGGCAAGTACCTCATTAGGCAGGAAAGAAGCATTAATCATAATATTCTCTTCCATCTCTACCATTGGGTATTTATCCATAAGGTATTCTTCGGTAAGAGTGGTTGTGGTATAGCCCAGATATTTTTCCCATTTTTCACGTATGGTTAATATTCCCACACGAATATCGGCAACAGGCCTTGTAAATGTAAAAGGCAGCAGGGCGTTGCGCACCGTTCCGTCAAATAATATGTAGTTCATTACTGTGGTGATTAGCGTTAAAAAGCGACTGCCACGAATTTACATCAAATCTTTTCAATAAAAAAGTTTCAATAAGATTTAGGCAGGGATACCATTTCGTTAAAAATAAAAAAGCCTTCCGTTTCGGGAAGGCTCTTGTATGATATATAAATTCAGAATTATTTTTTGAATTTAGCGTATTTGTTTTTGAATTTATCAATACGACCAGCTGTATCGATAAGTTTAGATTTACCAGTGTAGAAAGGGTGTGAAGTTCTTGAGATCTCCATTTTCACAACCGGATATTCAACTCCGTCAACTTCAATTGTTTCTTTTGTATCTGCTGTAGATTTAGTAATGAAAACATCCTCGTTAGACATGTCTTTAAAAGCTACTAATCTGTAATTCTCTGGGTGAATACCTTTTTTCATCTTTGTAAATTTTTATTGTTTGGCTGCAAAACCATTTCGCGGCTTCCCTTATCAGAAAGGTGTAAACGTTTTACAACTTTTTGTTTTTAAACTTTTTAATTCAGAGCGCAAAAGTACAACTATTTTTTTAATATCAAATAGTATATAGTATTTTTTTAGCTGTAACGATATTATATTTTTAGCGACTCATTAATAGTGTAATTAGTATATTTGTAGATTAAAATCAAACCAATCAAAAAATAACAGCAATGACAGAAGCAGTAAAAAAGAACGGGATAAACTTTGGGGTAATATTAGGGGTAATTTTTGTATTATGTTATGTAGCAATGTATAGCATTGACTTAAAATACTTTGTTAACATGTGGCTGGGTATCGGCATCATTTTTTTAGGTCTGATAGTTGGCATAATATCTGTAGTTAAGGCAAAAGTTGCTCAAAATGGCTTTATAAGCTTTAAACAAGCTTTTACAACTTTCTTCATAACATTGGCAATAGGCCTTGCAATCAGCACTGTCTTTAATATAATCTTATTGAATTTTATTGATCCAGCCGCAAAAGATGTGATTAGACAACATTTAATTGACATTACTATTCATTTTGGGGAAAAATATAATGCTCCTGTTGAGCAGTTAAAACAGCAGGTAGAATCTATTAAAAATACTGATAGTTATAGTGTTTTTAATATGATAAAGTCTTACTTCTTTATATTAGTATTATATATAATAATAGGCCTTATCGTAGCAGCTGCATTCAAGAAAACTCCAACACACGAGCAATAATTAATGAACTTATCCATAGTTATACCACTCCTTAATGAAGAGGAGTCTTTAAAAGAATTACACCAGTGGATTGTTAATGTAATGACCGCCAATAATTATACCTATGAGGTTATTTTTATTGACGACGGCAGTACAGATAATTCGTGGGGCATTATAGAGCAGCTTGCTGCACAAAATCCATACATAAAAGGTATACGCTTTTTACGTAATTATGGTAAATCGCAGGCATTGCATGCCGGTTTTGCCAAAGCCCAAGGTGATGTTATTATTACTATGGATGCCGACCTGCAGGATAGTCCGGATGAAATACCGGAACTGTACAATATGGTTACACAACAGGGATTTGATCTTGTTTCAGGTTGGAAAAAGAAGCGTTATGACTCGGTGATATCTAAAAACCTACCATCTAAACTTTTTAACTGGGCCGCCAGAAAAACATCAGGTGTAAAGCTTAATGATTTTAACTGCGGACTTAAAGCCTACAAAAATGTAGTGGTTAAAAACGTAGAGGTTTCAGGAGAAATGCACCGTTATATTCCGGTACTTGCTAAAAATGCAGGTTTTGGCCGTATTGGTGAAAAGGTTGTAATACATCAGGCCCGTAAATACGGAATCTCAAAATTTGGCATGAGCCGTTTCATTAACGGATTTCTTGACCTTATCACTATATGGTTCCTTTCGCGTTTTGGTAAAAGACCTATGCACCTTTTTGGCGCTATGGGAGTAGTTATGTTTATAATAGGTTTCCTTTCGGCTTTATATATAGGTATTACTAAGCTTTATAAGCTATACCATAACGAACCGGCAATACTGGTTACAAACAACCCTTGGTTTTATATAGCGCTTGCCACCATGATAATTGGTACACAGTTATTCTTAGCAGGCTTTTTAGGAGAGATAATCCTAAGAACAAAAAGCAATGAAGAACGTTATAAAATAAGTGAAACTTTATAAAAGACATATTTAATATGTCTTTTTCTAAATATAAAAGATATGCATATCGACCAATCGATACTTGATAAAGTTAATGTGTGGCTTTCACCTCTTTTTGACAGCCAGACGCAGGAAGCTGTTAAGGAAATGATGACGTCTTCACCAAAAGAACTTGAGGACAGCTTCTACAAGAATCTTGAATTCGGAACCGGCGGAATGAGAGGCATCATGGGGCCCGGCACTAACCGTATTAATAAATATACACTTGGCAAAGCTACTCAGGGCCTTAGCAATTACCTGAAAGATGTTTTTAAAGAACAGGAAATAAAAGTTGCTATAGCTTATGACTGCCGTAACAACAGCGACACATTAGCTAAAACTGTAGCCGATGTTTTCTCTGCAAACGGAATTAAAGTATATCTGTTTAGTGACCTTAGGCCAACTCCGGAACTATCTTTTGCTGTAAGACACCTAAGCTGCCATGCAGGTATTGTACTTACCGCATCACACAACCCACCGGAATATAACGGCTATAAAGTATACTGGCAGGATGGAGGACAGCTTGTACCTCCTCAGGATGGAGAAATTATAAAGGTTATTGAAGCATTAGAATATGATCAGATCAACTTTAATGCAAACGAAAATCTTATTGAATATATAGACAGCGAAGTTGACAAAGCATTTTTGGGCGCTTCTGTTGAGGCAGCAACTTTCAATACACCTCAGGAGGTAAAAGGTGCCTTAAAGATTGTTTTTACTCCGTTACATGGTACATCGGTAACACTTATACCTGATTTACTAGAAAATGCAGGTTACAGTAATGTGCATATTGTAGCAGAACAGGCAGCACCAAACGGAAATTTCCCTACTGTAAAATCTCCAAATCCGGAAGAACCTGAAGCACTGGCAATGGCAGTAGAACTGGCTAATGAGGTAGATGCTGATATTGTTGTAGGTACTGACCCAGATAGCGACAGGCTTGGTGTTGCAGTAAGAAACGAACAGGGAGTTATGACATTGTTAAATGGTAACCAAACCATGATACTGATGACTCACTTTCTTTTAGAGCAATGGAAAAAGCAAGGCAAAATAACCGGACAGCAGTTTATTGGTTCTACTATAGTATCTACACCAATGATAATGGATCTGGCAAGTGACTATGGCGTAAACTTTAAAGTAGGACTTACCGGCTTTAAATGGATTGCCAAAATGATAGTTGACTTCCCTGAACTGCAGTTTATTGGTGGTGGTGAAGAAAGCTTCGGATACATGGTAGGCGATTTCGTTAGAGATAAGGATGCCGTTACCTCTACCCTATTGTTATGTGAACTGGCTGCACAGGCAAAAGCCAATGCAAGTTCACTTTATCAGGAACTTTTAAAACTATACGTTAAATATGGTTTCTATAAAGAGTACCTGATATCATTAACCAAAAAAGGTATGGATGGTGCTCAGGAAATAAAACAGATGATGATTGACCTACGCGAAAATCCGCTTAAGGAAATTGACGGAGAACGTGTTGTAATGATTGAAGATTACCAATCGTCTACTGCAAAAAATATGTTTACAGGTGAAGAAGAAGCGTTAACTTTGCCAAAATCTAACGTGCTTATCTATTATCTGGAAGACGGCACAAAAATATGCGCAAGACCAAGCGGTACAGAGCCAAAAATCAAGTTTTACTTTAGCGTAAACAGTACACTTGATAAAGTGGAGAATGCCCGTGAAGTGGAGGCAATTCTTGATCAGAAAATCAGGAATATTGTACAAGAGATGAATTTGATATAATAAATGGATTACTTTAAAAAAATATTTCGCTTTGCGAAACCCTACAAAAGGTATGCTTACCTAAATATATTCTTTAATGTTTGGTATGCTTTATTCAGCGCACTTTCTTTTGTTGCACTAATACCTATGATGACTGTTCTCTTTGAAAAGGAAGAACAGATTTTCACCAAACCTGTATATCAAGGCTTTAGAGATACCGGAAGATACCTAAAAGACTATATGGGGTATTACATCAGTACCACCTCAGATGAACACGGACAACAATATGTTCTTTCCATAATGATAGGGCTCATCATTTCCCTGTTCCTTCTCAAAAACCTTTGCAACTATGGAGCAATGTACTTTATTACTTTCTTAAGAAACGGAGTACTTAAAGACATAAGAGATGCCATTTATAATAAAACGGTAGCATTACCTATTTCGTTCTTTTCAGAAAAAAGAAAAGGTGATATCATGTCGAGGATATCGTCAGACGTATTAGAAATACAGCACTCTTTCCTTTCTATTCTGGAGCTTATAGTACGCGAACCGTTAACAATACTTTTTACAATCATTACAATGTTTGTAATAAGCGTTAAGCTAACACTGTTCGTTTTTATCTTCATTCCGCTTTCAGGATGGCTTATATCAATTGTAGGCAAGTCATTAAAAAGGCAATCCGATAAAGCACAAAGAGAACAGGGCTATTTTCTTTCTATATTGGAAGAAACACTGGGCGGACTTAAAGTGATTAAAGGTTTTAATGCCGAAAAGATTTTTGAAGGTAAGTTTGGTGAATCCAACAACCGTTTTTTTCACCTGTCAAATAAAATACTAAACAGACAAAACGTAGCCACTCCATTAAGTGAGTTCTTAGGAATAGTAGTTATTGCTGCCCTTTTATGGTTTGGAGGACACATGGTACTTGTGGAAGGCACACTAGACGCACCCGACTTCATCTCTTACATGGGACTTGCTTACAATATCCTTACTCCCGCAAAAGCCATTTCAAGAGCTTCATACAACGTAAAGAAAGGCAATGCAGCTGCCGAACGTGTTATGGAAATACTGGAACAGGATAATCCTATCATAACCAAACAGGGAGCTATAGAAAAAGCCTCTTTTGACAACAGCATTTCCATTGAAAATATCAACTTCAGATACGAAGATGAAAACGTACTTAAAGAATTCTCGCTAACCGTACCTAAAGGGCAAACCGTTGCACTTGTAGGTCAGTCCGGTAGTGGTAAAAGTACCATTGCAAACCTGCTTACCCGTTTTTATGATGTACAGGAAGGAAGCGTAAGAATAGACGGAACTGACATAAGGGATTTAAGTTTGCATTCGTTACGCGGGCTTATGGGACTTGTTACCCAGGACAGCATTCTGTTTAACGATACTATCAGAAACAATATAATGCTGGGTAAACCTGATGCTACCGAAGAAGAAGTTATGGCAGCACTTAAAATTGCCAATGCCTACGAGTTTGTAAAAGATCTTCCAAAAGGCATAGATACCAATATAGGCGATAGTGGTAATAAACTTTCGGGCGGACAAAAACAACGTTTAAGTATTGCCCGTGCCGTACTTAAAAACCCTCCTATCATGATTCTTGACGAAGCTACTTCTGCTCTTGATACAGAAAGTGAAAGACTGGTACAACAAGCGCTTGAAAACATGATGCAAAACCGTACTTCAGTAGTTATTGCACACAGGCTATCTACCATACAAAAGGCCGACAGAATTGTAGTAATGAAAAAAGGGCGTATTGTAGAACAGGGTACTCACAATGAGCTTATGGCAGCAGACGGCACTTACAAAAAGCTGGTCGCCATGCAGTCGTTTGAATAAGACTATAACGTTATATGATAATAATACGTTAAGAATGGCTGCAATATTGCAGCCATTCTCATTATACGATAATTTTGTAAAAAAATTACTATGCCTAAAAAAGCTATAATATACGATCTTGACAATACTATATACCCTGTACATGCAATAGGTGACAAACTTTTCGCGCCCCTTTTTGACCTTATCGCCGAAACAGGACTTCACAGCGATAATCTTGAAGCTATTAAAAAGGAAACCATGAGAACACCTTTCAGGCTCGTAGCCAAGGAATTCGGCCTTAGTGATGACTTAACCCAAAAAGCTATTGACGTTCAGGAAAGCCTTGAATACAGCCAACCTATAGCCGCTTTTGAGGATTATCCCGAGATTAAAAACATACAGGCCGAGCGCTTTTTGGTTACTACTGGATTTGAAAAAATGCAGTATTCTAAAATCAAGCATCTTGGTATTGAAAATGACTTTAAGGAAATTCATGTTGTAAACCCTGTACTTACCAGTAAAAAGGAAGTGTTTGACAGTATATTGAAACGCTATAACTACAAACCTGAAGAAGTTCTTGTGGTAGGTGATGATCCAAAATCGGAAATTCAGGCTGCAAAGGATTTAGGTATAGATACCGTTTTATACAATAAGTTTGGGTGGCATGATATTAAATCGGCTACTTATGTTATAGATCATTTTAAAGATCTTAAAGATATTTTCCTTAACAGTTAAAACTAATAACACTTTTTTAACCGTAGTAATAAGGAACATTCGTAACTTTAAGTACAAATATCCCTCCCATGCATGTTTCTAATGAGCAGATAACGCGTCCGGATGCCGACACTATAGTATGGAAATACCTTGACCTGTCTAAGTTTCTGGATCTCCTGTTATGCAAACAACTCTTTATGTCGCGGTCTGATAAATTTGAAGACCAGTATGAAGGCACTTTCAGCGAGCCCACTTTTGAGGAACTGAAAAAAATATCTGAAAACAATCCTGAATTTTTGGACTCCTATAAAACCCATCGTGAAAATGTGGTAATAAGCAGTTGGCATATAAACGAATATGAATCATATGCGATGTGGCAGATATTTACCCAGAATAGTGAAGGGCTTGCCATACAATCAACTGTAAAAAGGCTAGAAGAAGCATTACAGCCTGAAACACGCTATGAACAGCATATAGGCGAGGTTAAGTATATAGATTACAAAAAAGAATACATTCCGTTTGATAATGACTTTTTCCCTTTCCTGTTTAAAAGAAAAAGCTTTCAGTATGAAAGAGAGGTTCGTATAATATCAAACCTTACCAAACACAATCTTAATATTAATGAAGGTGTCAAGATAAATATCGATATCAATAAACTTATAGAAAAAGTATACATACACCCCAAATCAGAGAACTGGTATAAAAACCTGGTTTTCCAACTTATGGAACAATTGGGCTTTAATTTTAATATTGAAAAATCGGATTTGGAAAGCGATATCCTTATTTAGTATACAGGCTCATAAGCTTCCACCGTCCATTCACCGGAATTAAGCTGGCAATACTGATAATGCACTTTGTCGTTCTTATCAAAAGCACCATTCTTATTGATGTCCTCAATAGTACGGAAATAAAGCCTGTTTTGAGCATCTATAATATTCCAGTCTATAAGCTCCTGCATATCTTTAGAAAGCTTGGTAAAGTTCTTTCCGCTTATATCACTTATATATAAAGAGCGAATGTCATTAGAATCTACTTTACCATCCTGGTTGGTATCACTATCAACAAGAGTATATACTAAAATTTGTTTTTTGGTCCTTTCGGCAACAGTATTTAAATAAGTGGCTGTTTGTATCTGTACAAGCTTATCTGTTAACGGATTTAAGGCTGTAGAATCTATGTGTTGAAATTTAAGGTTTTCAAAATAACCGGTAAGCTCATAACGGTTATAGTTAGATATTGCGTAGCTCACATTATTCATCCTGCTACTTCCGTATGTTTTAATGTTGTCATCATAAATACGCATATCCCCTACCGGATGGATAAGGTATTTTGTTCCTTCCATATGTACCGGAAGATCGGCAACCTTAATCTGAGAAGAATCCGGCTTTCTCACAGCCTTTTTAGCTTCAATAGATTCTTCATATTTCACCTTAGGTTTTTCTTCTTCTTTTTTACAGCTAATGGTGAATAATGACGTAAGGGCTAATATAACAACAGCAACTTTTTTCATTGTATAGGGAATATCGGTATCCTGTATTGAATACCATATCAAAAATAAACAAAATGTTTCAAAAAATTAAATCCTGGCCGAAAGCTTAAGGCTAAATACGCGTGATGTTAAATAATTAGGAATACCATATTGATTTTTAGTATACACATCCCTCACCCATGTATTTGTAATAGCATTTTGGTTATTAAACAGGTTAAATATCTCTAAGCCCAGTGAAAGCTCCTTAAACGTAGAAAGCCAATGATCTTCGTCATATTTCTTTTCAACTCCCGGCCCTGTAAACACATAAGAAAAACCTATGTCGGCACGACGATAATCGTTAAGCCTTGACTGATAAATATAAGGATCGGCATAAGAAGGAGAACCTCCCGGAAGCCCTGTATTATAAACCAGATTAAGATACATTTTGATATTAGGGATGTTAGGCACATAATCCTGGAAAAGGATACCAAACTTAAGTCTCTGGTCGGTTGGACGTGATATATATCCCCTATCATTAAGATTTTCCTCGGTTTTCATGTATCCAAAACTCAGCCAAGACTCTGTACCCGGCACAAACTCCCCGTTAAGCCTCATATCCAGTCCGTAAGTATATGCAACGGCATCGTTGTTAGCGCGGTATCTTATCCTTACGTTTTCTAAAGTATAGGTATTAACATCCGTAAGGGTTTTATAATAAGCCTCAGATACTAACTTGAATTTCTTGCCTTTTTTAGTTTTAAAACTATAATCGTTAGACAACACTACATGAACCGAACGCTGTGCATCTACATTGGTATTTATAGAACCATCCTGCGCCCTTAACTCACGATAAAAAGGAGGTTGGTAGTAATATCCTCCTGAAAGCCTGAAAAGCATATCCATTTCCCAAGCCGGTTTTATTGAAAATTGTGCCCTTGGGCTAACTACAATTTTACTGTCGCCATCTTCATAACCTCTTGCGGTTATTTGCCATTGTTGTGCCCTCACACCTGCATTCATCCAAACCTCACTTCTACCCCATTTTGCTCTTCTGCTCCATTGTGCATATCCCGAAAACCTGTTTACCTGAGTAAAATTTGTTGCCCTTGCTCCGCTGTAAGGTACAAGCGGACCTGTATATGGATTATAGGGCTGATCGTTACGTGGTAAATCTACAATTGGCGGATTTATCGAAAAACCTGCAGAGTCTATAACCTGCCATTCTACCAAGCGGTCATGAATATCTTCACGGGTATATTTTACACCCCATTCAATTTTATTCTTTTCCAGATCATGAAATCCTTTTACCTCTGCATTTACAATTAAGGCATCAAGATCATTACGACCGTGATTTAGTTCTGAACCTACAGCCCTGGCAAAACGCACGTCACCAAAAGTTTCAGAACCAATATTGGTATCTACCTCTCCAAGTGCATACTGCGCCAATATATCGAAGTGTTCCTGCTCCTGAGTATGGTATATGGAACCTATTACCTTTAGGGTAAAATCTTCAGATACAATGTAAGTTGATTTTAAAGCACCAAAATAGGTTTTGTACTCATCCTTTTCCTGTCCGTCATAAAATATCTGAAGCGCAATAGGGTCGTCTATGGTTCCAAAGTTGGTTTGCCTGTAAAAAGGCTGGTAATGATATTTATTTTCAGATACATTTCCTAAAAAACTTATTTCCCACTTTTCATTAGGATTAAAGTTTACCATTGTCTGTATATCTGCAAAAGTAGGTTTGTAGTTTGTTTCGGTTTGCTGACTGTTTACCAATAAACTGTTATCACGGTAACGCCCGCCTACAACCGCATTCCATTTTTTATCTTTAGAGACTCCTTCAACCGTTAGGCTACCTCCTAAAAAGCTGGCTTCAAGCTGTGCCCCAAAATCTACCGGCCTCCTGTAAGTTATATCAAGAACCGACGACAACTTATCTCCATATCTGGCCTGAAATCCTCCGGCAGAAAAATCTACATTTTCTACCATCGCAGTATTTGTAAAACTTAAACCTTCCTGCTGACCGGAACGGATAAGGAAAGGACGGTATATTTCCACATCCTCCACATACACAAGGTTTTCATCATAATTACCGCCTCGCACAGCATACTGTGTACTAAGCTCGTTATTGGAATTACCTCCTATAATCTTAATTATATTTTCCACTCCGGGCATTGCTCCGGGTATTTTCCTTATCGTTTCGGGAGATACGCTTATAATCCCCTCGACCCTCTTCCTGTCTACAGTTTTATCTATAACAACATTTTGCAGCTCTGTATGCCCCGTAAGCATGATAAAGTTCATTTCTGCCGTATCATTAGCCTGCATCACAACATCTAATGAAGACAGCTTAAAGCTTGTATGTTCAAACCACACCACAACTTCCCTCTCTATAGGAATTTCAATTTTATAAAAACCATTAACATCAGATATGGTTCTTACAGTACCTTCAATATCGGCATAATAAACATTAACCCCTTCTATAGGCTGCCTGTTTTCGTCCAGAAGTATACCATACATAATAGGCTTTTGTTGAGCAAATACTACAGCGCTAACCAGTAAAAAAGCCAGCGTAAATAACTTATTTATCTTTTTCAACAGACGTTGTTTTTTGAGTTCTGAAAAAATGTGTTTCAAAGGTAGCAGAATTTCCCACATTATCGGTAACCGTAACTTTTAAATCGTTACGCCCCTCATCTACAATACCATCACTAAAATTATGATAAATTATGCGTGTCTTGTAGTCATAATGCATCAATATCCACTTACCGTTAAGCCAGGCATCAAAGGTAGCGATACCCGAAAGGTCATCACTAATCTTAAGGCTAAACGTTTTGTTTGAACTTAGCCATTTGCCTTCTGCAAAGCTAGGGCTGAATATTTTAGGCGGCGTGTTATCCTGCGCCAGCTTAAATTTACCCAAGTATCTTACCTTAGCCGTTAGCTTGCCGTTTTCCATATAACTGTTGTTATATAGAATTCTGTTACCGTCTACACCAGCTATAAATGTTCTTTGCAGCACTTCGGGCGACAGATGGCTAACGTCAAAAGAAACGATAATATTGCCATGAACCGGAACCGAATCGTCATGAAGATATAAGATTGAATCTTTTACATCAAAGTCCATGTAAAAGTCTTCATACAGTGTATTAGCAGGAATAAAAACCGAAACCCCGTCTTTTGTATAGCTGTTATCATTAGCCATTTTAACAAAATAAGGCGTTATCTTTTTTGGCTGTGTAATGGTTGCAGGCTTGTCGCTAAACTCAACAATCCCGTTCACCACCCTCTTATTGCCGTGAAAATCAGAAACCACAATACGGTAGTTTACCGTTTCTCCTTCCTTAACTTCAATCTGTCCGTTTGTGGCGTTATCCCTAATCACGTCCAAAGGATAAGGGGTTGTTACAAAAAGCTTTTGGAAACGCTGCCCGTTAGCCATATACTTTTGGTAATCTATATAATAGTTGATATAACGCGACTCATCAAAAGCAAACTGGTCGAAAACAGCCTTAAAACCCGGTGATCCGTTTACAAAAGTCTCAACTTTAAAAACACCGTTATTACCCAGGCTTCCCGTACTCTTGTCGGTAGCATTTATAGACAGCCCAACGTTACCTCTGGCATATATCTTATCGGCCAGATAAGTCCCGTCCTTTAGTAATTTCAAGTGCAGTGTAACCGGTTTTTCCGATTCATTTACCACAGCCTTATCCCCCAAAGCATAAGCCATCATGCCATAAACCGTAGGCATTTGGGTATCTTTCATTATCTTGTTCAAACCAAAGAATAACGGATTGATTATCTCCTCAGTTTTGGTATCACGATATTCAAAATGAAGGTGTGGCCCACCGGAACCTCCCGTATTACCGGATAACGCAACGAGTTCGCCTTTATCAACAGGCAATTCTCCCGGTTTTGGGAATAACTCTATATCAAAACTTTTCTTTTCATATTGCTTAGCTCTCACATACTCCTCAATCTTTGTAGCATATTCACTTAAATGCCCATAAAGCGTGGTATATCCGTTAGGATGATCTATATACAAAGCCGTACCATACCCATAGCTGGAAACCCTAATGCGCGACACATAACCTTCGGCAGCGGCATAAACAGGCAGTCCGGTTTTTTGCTCGGTACGATAGTCTATACCGGCATGAAAGTGATTGCGCCTAAGCTCACCAAAAGTCCCCGAAGGGTGCAACGGCAAATCCATTGGGGAACGGAAATAGTCCTCGGGATAAGTGTTTTGGGCAAATAAAGCGGTTGAATATAATAGAAGTAAAAAGAAAATTCTCATATGGCTAAATTATAAAAAAGCACCCGAAAAAATAGTGCCAAAATCTGTTTGTTATAACTGTTTACATAACAAATTATTACGGTAAACATAAAGATATTGTAATAATTTTTATAACAAACAGTTGTATGTAATTAAAGTAATATTAACTTTGTAGAATCATGTAATGAAGTTGACTGTAATGAACGGATTATCCGAAATAGTTGATTCTCTTGAAAATAAGCTGCAAAAGCTGGTCCAGAAAACGGAAAAGCTTGAAAGGCAAAATCAGGAACTGGCGAACGAAATTACGCGTTCGTCTTCGGTTATCAGTGGTCAGGCACAGGAAATAGCTTCTCTGCAAAAGCAGATTGAATCGCTAAAAACCGCCAATTCATTACTGGGCAGTGACGAAAATAAGAGGGATACAAAACTCAAAATAAATTCATTGATCCGCGAAATTGATTATTGCATAGCACAACTTTCTGACTAGCAGGAAATGGATGAAAAACTAAAGATAAAGATATCAATTGCCGACAGGGTATACCCGTTAACAGTAACCCCGGCACAGGAAGAAGGCCTGAGAAGCGCTTCCAAAAAGATTGATACCATGATCAAGCAGTTTGAAGAAAACTATGCCGTAAGAGACAAGCAGGATGTACTGGCAATGTGTGCGTTGCAGTTTGCAGCACAGGTTGAACAAAAGCAGATTGACAAGTCTACCGACTTTGAAGAAGCTTTTAACAGACTGCAGCAGATGGATGAAAAACTGGGTAAATTCCTCTCAGATAAATAAAAAAACGTTCTTAAACATACGTCAAAAATACTGCCTACATTAGTACATATTTGATAAACTCAACACTAACAAATTAAAATGGGTGAATCATCGCTACTAAAGCAAGCTGCCTTTGAGCAGATCCTTGAACAGCGGGTTAGCCCAAAACTTGTCTTTACGAGTTTATACAATCTTCCTGATGTAGGCTTTTTTTATATATATATTTTACATAAACAAACTATGGACTCGACACTATTGATAATTATTGGCAGCATCGCGGGGATCGGATTCGGATTCGGGATTGCAAAATTCCTGGAGAAGAAAAACGTTTCCACTCTTATTAAAAACGCGAAGAAGGAGGCGGCATCAATATTAAAAGATGCCAAGACAGATGCCGAAGCCATTAAAAAGGATAAATTACTGCAGGCAAAAGAAAAATTTCTTGAGCTAAAGGCAGAACATGAACAGGTAATACTTGGCAAAGACAAAAAAATTGCCGAGGCTGAAAAAAGAACCCGTGATAAAGAATCTCAGGTTTCTAATGAGCTTGCTAAAACAAAAAAGCTTAACGACGAAGTTGAAGCTAAAATTACCGATTACAACAACCGTATAGATTTTCTTGACAAAAAGCAGGCTGAGATTGACAGGCTACACAAAAGCCAGGTAGAACAACTTGAAGTTATTTCAGGCCTATCGGCAGAGGAAGCTAAAAACCAGCTTGTAGAGAGCCTTAAGGCAGAGGCTAAAACCACTGCTATGTCTCATATACAGGATACTATTGAAGAAGCTAAGCTTACCGCACAACAGGAAGCTAAGAAAATCATTATCAACACTATTCAGCGTATTGGTACGGAAGAAGCTGTTGAAAACTGTGTATCTGTATTCAACATCGAATCGGATGATGTAAAAGGTAGAATTATTGGTCGCGAAGGTAGAAACATCCGTGCCCTTGAGGCGGCTACAGGAGTTGAAATTATTGTTGACGATACTCCGGAAGCTATCATCCTTTCTTGTTTTGACCCTGTAAGAAGAGAAGTTGCTCGTCTTGCACTTCACAAACTTGTTACAGACGGTAGGATTCACCCTGCACGTATTGAAGAAGTTGTTGCTAAAACAGCAAAACAGATTGAAGACGAAATTATTGAAGTTGGTAAACGTACGGTTATTGACCTTGGTATCCACGGATTACATCCTGAACTTATCAAAATTGTAGGTAGAATGAAATACCGTTCTTCTTACGGACAAAACCTTCTACAACACTCTCGCGAAGTTGCTAAGCTTTGCGGACTTATGGCTGCAGAACTTGGACTTAACGTTAAGCTTGCAAAAAGAGCAGGTCTATTACACGATATAGGTAAGGTGCCGGATACAGAAAGTGATCTTCCACACGCATTACTTGGTATGCAGTGGGCTGAGAAATATGGTGAGAAAGAAGAAGTTTGCAACGCTATTGGTGCTCACCACGACGAGATTGAAATGAAATCACTTCTGTCTCCTATCGTTCAGGTTTGTGATGCTATTTCAGGTGCAAGACCGGGAGCAAGAAGACAGGTTCTTGATTCTTATATCCAGCGCCTTAAAGACCTTGAGGACATCGCTTACGGATTTGGCGGAGTTAAGAGTGCTTATGCAATTCAGGCAGGTAGAGAGCTTCGTGTAATTGTTGAAAGTGAAAAAGTAAGCGACGAAATGGCTGCTAACCTTTCATTTGAAATTTCACACAAAATCCAAACAGAAATGACGTATCCGGGGCAGGTAAAAATTACTGTTATCCGCGAAACCAGAGCTGTTAATATTGCTAAATAATACGGAAGTAATCCGTTTTATTATAAAAAAGCTGCCCGAAAGGGCAGCTTTTCCTTTTTAACAATAAACACCATCATTTCCAGCCACCACCCAAAGCCTTATACAATTCGGCCAGGGCACTTAGCTGGTCTCTCTTTAATGCTGCCAGGTCTAGCTCACTCTGAAGTACGTTACTTTGAGCAGTAATCACTTCAAGATAGTTTGCCATCCCGCTGTTAAACAATTTGTCAGCATTTCCGGTAGCCCTTTGTAAGCTTGCTACCCTTTGTTCAGCAAACTGCTGTTCTTCCTTAAGCTTTTCTATTTTTACCAAAGCATCAGAGACTTCACTAACAGCTACCAATACTCCCTGTCTGAAAGCCAGCACAGCCTTTTCCCTTTCTACTTTAGCCACTTCATATTGTGTCCTTAATCTTTTATTATTCAATAAAGGCTGAGCAACGCTTCCTGCCACAATACCAAATAATGAAGAAGGCATATTAAACCAGTTATCCGATTTAAAAGAGTTTAAACCACCAGATGCCGTAATATTTAATGCAGGATACATTTGGGCTTTTGTAACCCCTACCCTTGCATTTGCTGCTGCAAGGTCATATTCAAACATTTTGATATCCGGCCTTCTGCTCACAACTGCTGCGGGTACACCGGTAGTTAATATTCTCATAAACAGGTTCAAGATCTATAGAAGCTATTCTTGCAATTTCAGCCGGAAGCTCTCCGGTAAGTACACTAAGTGCATTTTCCTGAAGTACAATCTCTTTTTCAAGCATTGGCACTATTTGAGCTGCATTAAGCCTTTGCGCTTCTGCCTGCTCTACGGCAAGTGAGGTAACCTGCCCCGATTCAAACTGCATTCGTATTATACGAACAGTATTATTACTTAAATCAAGGTTTTTTCTTGCAACACTTAACTGCGCATCAAGCATAAGCAGGTTATAATACCCCTGAGCAACACCAGACACTAATTCCGTTTGTATTGCTTTTTTAGCCTCTTCAGTTTTCAAATATTGGGCTAAAGCCTCTTTTTTCCTGCTACTTATTTTACCCCAAATATCTGCTTCCCATGATAATGACAGTCCGGCATCATAATTCTCTACATGGCTTGTCCCTAAAAAATTATTAGCGCTTAATCCGTTTAAACTGTTTTCGGAGGGGATTGTAGAGCTTGCCGTTACATAAGCATTAAGTTGCGGCACATTACCCCATTTAGACTGCTTAAGTAATAATCTTGAAGCCTCAATATTTTTAAGGGCCTGTTGTAGGTCATAATTTCCTGAAAGGGCCTTATCAATCAGTTGCTGTAAAGTAGCATCCGGAAAAAAAGTACGCCATTCAATATCGGCAATTGTCGAAGTATCTGCGGTAGTAATTGCATTTCTGTATGCTACAGGGAGGTCAGGTTGTGGAGTTTCCACATCCTTAGAGACCTTACACCCTGTTAGCATGAGAAAAAGAACAGATAAAAGATATATATATAAATTTTTCATTGTTGATATTTTAGAGGCTCCTCCTTAAGAGGAGCCTTAATAAATTAGTTCATCAGTTCAAGTTCTGCAGGTTCCAAATGTTCCTGCTTAATTGTTTTAGGTTGCGGTTTACCCGATATTTTTTCCTGAATGTACTGGAATACAATAAACAATACAGGAATGATAAACAGACCCAGTACTACTCCCGAGAGCATACCTCCGGCAGCACCAATACTGATTGAGTGGTTACCTTTTGCAGATGGCCCTATGGCAAACATCATTGGTATAAGTCCTACAATAAAGGCAAGCGATGTCATTATAATAGGCCTTAACCTTAATTTAGCCGCTTCCAGTGAAGCAGAAAGCAATGTTTTACCCTGCCTTCTTCTCTGCACCGCAAACTCTACAATAAGGATGGCATTTTTAGCAAGAAGACCTATAAGCATTACAAGTGCCACCTGTACATAAATATTATTAGAAATACCTGTCAAACCAATGGCTGCAAATACCCCGAATACACCTGTAGGAATAGAAAGTATTACCGCTAATGGTAGTATATAACTTTCATACTGAGCTGCAAGAAGGAAGTAAATAAACAGTAAGCTTAAAAGGAAAATTACTGTTGATTGTCCTCCGGAAATAATCTCCTCTCTTGTTAAACCTGAAAACTCATAAGAGTACCCCTGAGGCAGGTATTTTTCGGCAACTTCTTCAACTGCTTTAATTGCCGCTCCCGAGCTGTATCCCGGAGCCGGAATTGCATTAACCCCCATAGAGTTAAACAGGTTGTAACGTGATGCATTCTCCGGTCCGTAAACTCTTTCCAGTTTAACCAATGTATTTACCGGTACCATTTCACCGGTCCTGTTTTTCACATACACCGCATTAAGCGATTCAGGCGTGGCACGATTATCTTTATCTGCCTGTACCATTACACGGTAATACTTACCAAATCGGTTAAAGTCAGACACCTGTGCACTACCGTAGTAAGCCTGTACTGTTTGCAGTAAGTCTTTTACACTTACACCAAGCTGCTCGGCTTTTACATCGTCCACCTGTAATTCATACTGAGGATAATCAGCCCTGAAAGGCGTAAAGGCAACGGCAATCTCATCTCTTTTCATAAGTTCGCCAATAAACCTGTTTCCAACCTCACTAAACTTATCCAGTTTACCTCCGGTACGATCCTGAAGTACAAAATCAAGTCCGTCAATATTACTGAAACCTGGAACGGTAGGGAATGTAAACACAAAGAAGTTAGCTCCTTTTACTAAGGAAAGCTTACCGCGCACCTCATTCATAATATCCTCTATATCGCTTATCTCTCCACGCTCTTTTAACGGTTTAAGATTAAGGAAAAGCACACCAAATGAAGGGCTCGACGACTGCGTAAGCATATTAAAGCCTGAAAGTCCGTCTATTTCCCTGTTAGCCTTTACTGTATTAATTACACCTTCGGCCTCTTCAAGAATCTTAATGGTACGGTCAAGGGAAGTACCTGCCGGCATCGATACCGATACAGCTATGAATCCCTGATCTTCTGAAGGTATAAACCCTGACGGTGTCGTTTTTACCATCCATACGGTAGCCAGAATAACTAATCCTAATCCGCCAAGGCTAATCCATTTATTGCGAATAAGAAAACGAAGGCTTCCCATATATCTGTTGGTTACTTTTTCAAATCCATTATTAAATCCGGCAAAAAAGCGTTGCTTGAAAGTGGTTTTAACAGCATGTCCGTTTTGATTGTGATGATGATTATCCTTAAGGAAAAGCGCTGCTAAAGCCGGACTTAGTGTTAATGCATTTACTGCTGATATAACAATGGCTATTGCCAGGGTAAAGGCAAACTGCCTGTAAAATACCCCTGTCGAGCCTTCCATAAAACCTACCGGAAGGAATACTGCCGACATAACCAGTGTAATGGAAATAATAGCTCCTGTAATTTCACTCATTGCCGATGTGGTTGCATGCTTAGGCGACATACCCCTCTCCATTTTAGAGTGTACTGCCTCTACCACTACAATAGCGTCATCCACCACAATACCAATGGCCAATACAAGTGCAAATAATGTTAGCAGGTTTATTGAAAACCCAAAAAGGCTCATGAAAAAGAAAGTACCCATAATAGCAACCGGAACCGCTATGGCAGGAATAAGTGTTGACCTAAAGTCCTGCAGGAACAGGAATACCACTATAAACACAAGTAAAAATGCCTCAACAAGTGTTGACTTAACCTGAGAAATAGAGGCATCAAGCATTACCTTTGTGTTATAAATATTTACACGTTTTACTCCTTTAGGGAAACTTTTTTCTGCCTTATCCATCAGCTCGCTGATAGCAATCTGAATATCATTTGCATTAGAACCCGGTAACTGGATAACCATAATATTAGTTCCCGGTTTACCATTAATCCTGGTAAAGTTACCATAAGTATAAGAACCAAACTCTACACGTGCCACATCCTTAAGTCGTAAAATTGACCCGTCTGGATTGGTACGTATAATCATGCTTTCATAATCGGCAGGCTTACTTAGCTTACCTTTATATTTTATAACATACTCAAATGATTCGGCACTGTTCTCTCCAAACTTACCGGGAGCAGCCTCAAGGTTTTTATCCTGTATAGCTGCCATCACTTCTTTAGGGGTAATGTTATAAGTAGTCATTTGGGCCGGTTTTAACCACACCCTCATGGAATAATCTTTATTACCACCAAAAATTGCTGCCTGACCTACACCCGGTATCCTTTTAATCTCAGGAATAATATTGATTTGGGCGTAGTTAGTAAGAAATGTCTGGTCGTATGTTTTTTCATCTTCAGAATATAAAGCGGTTACCATAATAAGGCTGTTTTGCTGCTTAGCTGTGGTAACACCTGCCTGTATAACTTCTGATGGCAGCTGGCTGGTAGCCTGAGCCACCCTATTTTGTACGTTTACTGCTGCCTGATCTGGGTTGGTACCCAGTTTAAAATATACTGTAATAACCAATGAACCGTCATTACTGGCTGTTGAGCTCATGTAAATCATGTTCTCTACCCCGTTGATGGATTCCTCAAGTGACGGAGCAACCGAACGCAGAACCGTTTCTGCATTGGCACCCGGGTAAAGGGCCGTAACCTGAACAGCAGGCGGTGCGATATCCGGGAACTGCTGTAATGGCAGTTTAAAGAGGCCAATTACCCCTAAAATTACCAATAGGATGGATATGACCGTAGCCAAAACCGGCCGGTCTATAAATTTTCTAAACATCTTTGTTTCTAATTAAATTGTTGGTTATAAATTACTTGGAAGCCATTTCAGATTCTGCTTTCTGCGGAACTACCACAGCTCCTTCCTGTAAGTTTTCAAAACCTTTTGATACTATCCTGTCTCCTGCTTCAAGTCCTTCAGAAACTAAATAATCAGTACCGCTTTTACCTATTATGGTAATTGGTTTCCTTGCAACTTTATTATCTTTATCAACAGTGTAAACAAATACCCTGTCCTGTACCTCAACGGTTGTAGCCTGTGGTACAAGTATAACATTATCATGTGCCATACCTAAACGCACCCTTCCTGTATTGCCTGAACGTAATAATCCTTTACTGTTAGGGAAACTAGCCCTCAGGGTAATTGCTCCGGTTGTTCGGTCAAACTGCCCGTCTACCATATCAATTTTGCCCTGAGTTTCATACACGGTACCATTTGCCAGAACAAGTGAAACCGGAGGAAGGTTTTTAATTTTTTCGTTAAGGGTATTTCCTTCATACCTGTCTCTAAAGCTTAAGAAATCTGACTCTCCCAGTGAGAAATAAGCATGTACAACAGCAATATCTGAAAGTGTGGTTAAAGGCTCAGGATCTGAGGCAGAAACAAGGCTTCCCTGCTTTTTAGGCAGTCTGGTAATGTAACCGTCTACAGGTGCTGTAATTAAAGTATAGCCTAAGTTTATTTTTGCAGAGGCTACTGCGGCTTCAGCCTGTTTCTTATTAGCTTCAGCTACTTTTAGGGATGCCTTTGCCGATTTTAACTGGTAGTCAGACACTACTTTTTCAGCTACTAACGGAGTCAGTTTTTCAACTTCTAACTGTGCATTTATAAGAGCTGCCTCAGCTGCGTTAAGATTACCTACAGCGCTGTTTAACTGTTCGCGATAACGGTGATCATCTATTTTAAAAATAGACTGCCCTGCTTTTACAAAAGCTCCCTCATCCACATATAATGTTTCAAGATATCCGTCTACCTGTGGGCGTATCTGTACATTCACCCTTCCCTCTACCATTACAGGATATTCCTGATATGTAGTTGCTTTACCCTTGCTGATGGATAATACCGGAACCGGTATGGCCTGTGCGGCCGGGGCTGATGCCGTGTTACCTGTACAGGCAGATACCAAGATTGCAATTGCAAGAATTAAGATTAATGTGATTCGATTCATAATACTATTAAATTATTTAATGGTGTTAAATTGTTAGATAAAATTTTTTTTGATTAAAATGATTGCTTGAGTATTTTACATAGATTAAATGATTTAACGATGTTAAGTAATGATTAAAAAAATATGATTGATGAATTAATTTACAGTTATAAACTATTTAACAGTGTTAAGCAGAAGGTCAAAAAAATAGATTTCTCTATTCTTCTATATACCGTATGATACCGCTTATGGCATCTTTAAGTATTTGTTTGTTTATATCTTCAGAAAGTCCGTTGCCAACAATATTTATGGAAATAAGACCATGTATTACAGAGAAAAAAGTAAAATATTTTTGCTTTATTACATGCGGATCAGGTTTACTCTCCTTCATCAGTTTACCTATAGAATCGCTGATAAGCTGATAAGGAGCATCAGATTCTGAAGTGCGTTGTGCACAACATGTCATTTCCACTCCATACATTAGCTGATACATCTCCTTGTTCTTAAGAGCAAAATTCCAATAAGCTAACCACATACCTTCAAGCTGCTCTGCCGGATTATCCGATTTTGTCTTGGCAGCTTCCAGATCTTTAGTCAATATTGTAAAACCTTTGCACGTAAGTTCCTGTAATATCGCTTCCTTATTCGCAAAATACTCATAAATGATAGGAGCAGTATACTCTATCTTATCAGCTATCTTACGCATACTTAAGCCCTGCCATCCTTCATCTTTAACTATCTCTCTGGCGGCCGTAAGTATATTAGCCCGGGTCTCTTCCTTCTGTCTCATTATGCGCTCTTTGCTACCCATTTTTAAAGCTTTTAAATTACTTAACAGTGTTAAGCAAAATTATTACGTTTCTACAACGTAACAAAGTATTAAGTAATTGTTTTTTATTATACCACATATAAAGAAAATCTATACTGCAATTAAATGAAGATTTTATGAAGGTCTTCCTTGCAGATAGGCTTCAAAAAATAATCTTTTACTACGCCTGAGAATTCCCTTGCCTTATTTATATCAACCTCATTATTGGATGAGCTTATCATATAGATATGCGGATCTTTACCAAAGTTAGTTTTAAGCTTAATGTACTCTTCAAGAAACTGCCAGCCATTCATAATAGGCATATTAACATCTAAAAGAATAAGATCGGGCAAGTCATCATTATTTTTCTCGTCCGATAAAAACTCTATAGCATCCTGTCCATTCTGAAAAAAGACAGACTTTACATCAATATTGTTTTGCTTAAGAAGATTCTTAAGTAAAAAGTGATAAATCTTATCATCATCTATTACACACAGGTTCCTAATCTTCATCTTTAAAATAAATTTTAAAAGTGGTCCCTTTATTCACTTCACTATAAACCTCTACACTGCCCCCCATTGCCTCTATCTGGTTCTTTGTTATAAACAAACCTATACCTCTTGAGTTTTGGTTTTTATGGAATGTTTTGTACATACCAAACAATGAGTTTTTGTGTTTCTTTAAATCAATACCTAAACCATTATCTGTAATGGAAAGGATTTTCTTTCCGTCTTTTATCTCAAAATCATATAAAATAATCGGGGATCTGTCAGGACTCGAGTATTTAATAGCATTAGTTGTAAAATTTAAAAGTATACTTTCCAAATAGGCCGGATTGTAATTAACCATTACATCTAACGGTATATTTACTTCAATATTTACGCCATGCTTCTTAATCTCGTTGTGCAAAATGTTGAGGATGTTTTTAAGATAGTGCCTAAGGTTTACCCTTTCTTTTACGTTTTTAACCTCAAACTGGATTTCTACAAGTTCCTTTAAATGCCCTATGGTAACATATAAACCATTTGAAATTGCTTCAAGATGCTCAAGCATTTCTTCACGTTCTTCCTGGTCTGCATTTTTAAAAACATCTATAAGCATCTTAAGGTTTCCTGCATGCGAACGCAGGTTATGAGAAACGATATGGGCAAAATTTACCAAACGGTTATTTTGTTCCCCAACAATATTAATGGTATCGCCTAACTCAATTTCTTTTTCCTTAAGCTGGGTAATATCTTTATGAGTACCTATAGACCGTATAGGAGTACCCGCGCTGTCAAACTGAACTACCCTTCCCCTACTTAGTACCCATTTGTATTTACCTTCATCGGTTTTAATACGATATATATTTTCAAACGAGGGTGTCTCCCCTGTTAAATGTCTTTCCTTTGCTAAGGCATGCTCTCTTATATCTTCCACATGCATTCTTTCCTGCCAATCCCTTAACGGTATAATGGCTTCTTTTTCCTCCTTACCTATAATCTTCATGGACTGAGCCGAAAAATAAACCATATTGGTTTGCATATCCCAGTCCCAAATCCCTTCAGATGCTGCCTTAAGGGCAAACTTATAACGCTCCTCTGAAACCTGGAGTTGATGTTCCTGTTCCTTTTGATCGGTTATATCACTTACTCTTCCGTAAAAATTAATACTGTTATCTTCCTGTTTTTCCGGTTTAGCATTAAGCCTCATCCAACGCAGCCCTTTTTTAGGCAACTGAACACGGAATTCCTGATTCCAGTTCACTAAGCTTTTTCGGCAATATTCCACCCTTTCAACAAAAGCATCCCTGTCCTGCTCCAATATCCTCTCTGTATAAAAAAGTCTTTTATTCACCATAAGCTCTTGAACGGAATATTCGAAGATTTCATTTACCGCTTCACTCAGAAACAGTATAGAATAACCGTTTACCTCATCCCATGAGATATAAAAAATCAAATCAGGTATCTGATTCAGGAGTTTTTTATAAAGACTGTCTGCCTTTTGTTTGTTTTGAGGGTCAGTCATATAGTTTAAGGTGGTTAGGAAATAACCATGCTAAAAGTAAGCACAATTATTACGATTGAAACTTACTAAAATTTTAAGAATTCTGCAATTTTTATTTCCTTGGATGGTATGTATTTAGAACTTTATTCAGGAATTTTCTATCCAGGTGCATGTAAACCTCTGTAGTAGTAATAGATTCATGCCCCATCATTAACTGAATTGACCTTAAATCTGCACCGTTTTCAAGCAGGTGTGTAGCAAAAGAATGCCTGAATGTATGCGGGCTTATTGTCTTATTAAGACCTGTTTTTTCTGCTAAATTTCTAATTATGGTAAAAATCATAGCCCGGGTTAACCCGCTTCCCCTTCTGTTTAGAAAAAGTGTATCTTCATGTCCTTTTTTAATTTCGAGCTTATTCCTTATAGTACTAACATAGAGGTTTATATACTTTTGAGTATAGTTGCCAATAGGCACAAAACGCTGTTTATTACCCTTACCTGTAATTTTTATAAAGCCTTCATCAAAAAACAGGTCAGACATTTTAAGGCTTATCAATTCTGAAACCCGTAAGCCGCAACTATACAATGTTTCGAGCATTGCTCTATTACGCTCCCCTTCATTAGTACTTAAATCTATAGCCTTAATAAGATTATCTATTTCTTCTACCGAAAGCGTATCAGGAAGTTTACGCCCTATTTTTGGCACCTCAATAAGCTCCATAGGGCTATCTTTTCTATAATCCTCAAAAACCAGGTAATTAAAAAAGCTTTTAAGTCCTGAGATTATTCTTGCCCTGGACCTGGCATTCAGTTCAGATGAAATACTGTATATAAACTCCTGAATGGTTTCCTCAGTTATTTTTAATGGCGATATATCCTGCCCGGAATCAGACAGGTAATTCACCAGCCTGTTTATATCAAAAGAATAATTTTCAACCGAATTTACAGACAACCCACGCTCTATTTTTAGGTACGATTTGTAATCGATTATAAATTTAATCCAATTTTTCATACAGGTTAAAGTTATGTGAATTAAGAATTCCTTGATAATTAACCCAAGATTAATAATATAATTTTGACATACAAAACAAAAAAACATGAAAAAGATGAAAAGACTAATTAAATTATTTTCGGTAGGATTTTTATTCCTAGGAGCAGTCACGACGGTAAATGCACAAACTAACGATTCATTTACTCCTAAATTTGGTATAAAAGGTGGTGTGAACTTTGCCACTGTTAGCGGCGATGATTTTGACAGCCCTGATTCAAGAACAAGCTTCCATGTAGGTGCACTGGTTGAGTTTCCATTAACAGAAATGTTTTCCCTTCAGGCAGAGGCATTATATTCAGGTCAGGGATTTGAAACTGATGTAGACGGCGGTATTTTTGGCGGAGATGGTAAAGTTGAATATCAGTTAGACTACATTAACGTACCGGTTTTAGCTAAGGTTTACATTTTAGACGGCTTAAGTATAGAAGCAGGACCTCAGTTTGGATTTAAAGTAAATGAAGAAATTGATGCTGAAGCTAATGCTGATGACGGAGATCTTAATGTTGATGAGGCAGAAGATTTTGATTTTGGTGTAGCTGCAGGTATTACATTTGAAACTCCTATGGGACTATTTGCTACCGGACGTTATACTCAGGGCTTTACTGATATTGTAAACGACAGAGACGTTAAAAATTCAGTATTCCAGATAGGTATAGGATATAAGTTCTAAAAACTTAATTCATATAAAAAACAAAACCTCCCTATTGGGAGGTTTTTGCTTTCTTATAAACTTAATTAGAATTTATAAACAATACCAAAATTGATATTGCTCATATCTACTCCAAAATCAAAAGTATCAGTTGATTCAGCACCATCAGCATCAGGCTTGTCAGTTGAATAACCAAGAATACCGAAAGTAGCTTCAAGAGCAAAATGATCTGAAACGAAGTAGTTGATACCAGGAGCTAATCCAATGTTAAAACCGTTTGATTTAGCTTCTAAAGCTCCTTCCTCATATTTGTTGGTTGCATAAGCTACACCTAACTGCCCAAACAAAGAGAACTTACTTGCGGGAGTAAAATAATATCTACCAAATGCACCTACCTCAAACATAGAGTTCTTTATATCTTCAGAACCCGGAGCTTTATCAGTAGTGCTGGTATACCCTAAAGCAACGCCTACAGCAATATTTTCACTCACAAAGTAACCTACTCTTGGCGATACTGTAAAACCATTAGTTTTTACATCACCTGTAGACTGATTTGAAAAACCTACTGCTCCTGAGATAAAAAGATCTCCGTTAGCAAATCCACCGTCAGTTTCCTGAGCACTTACTAAACCAAATGCAAATAAAGCAGTTAATGATAATAAAACTTTTTTCATCGTTTTTTGAATTTAATTGTTACGGTGCCAAATATATAATTTTTTTAACAGGAAAAACAACACGTATTAAAAAATATTTCAACATAAAGTAATATTATTTAAATAATAAATATTAATAATGTTAATTTTTTACTTAAATTTTAAATAATCACCATTCCTTATTTTAAGAAACATTTAACCTAAAACTCTCATAAATGTTGACTTTAGTACTATTTTTCTCAAAAGTTATTATATACTTTTGTTTAGAAACTTACAAGTACTATAACCAAACTTAAATGTAATGACTATGAAAAAAATCTTTTTTTTAATTGCGGCTTTTGCAGGCAGTTTTGCCATGAACGCTCAGGGAATTGATTTAGGTATTAAAGCCGGAGCTAACTTTTCAAACTTTCAGGGAGATATTGACAGCGACGGGATAACCAGCTTTCATGCCGGGGCAGCCCTTGAAATAAACCTGGTTCCTTCCTTCTCTGTTCAGGCAGAAGGTCTTTTCTCTTCACAGGGAGGAAAGGCAAAATATGATGCTGATGGTGCTGTAGGAGTAGCCGAAGACATTAATCTTGATTATATCTCGGTTCCTGTAATGGCTAAATTTTATATTATACCAAGCAAATTCAGCCTTATGGCAGGGCCACAATTCTCTTTTCTTGTTAATGATGCAGATGAGGCGTTTGAAACAAATAGTTTTGATTTAGCTGCTTCAGGCGGTGTTGAGCTTAAAATCATTATGGGACTTTTTGCACAGGCCCGTTACAACATTGGACTAACCGACACTTTTGATAATGTGGACTCAAAAACCGGTGTATTCCAGTTATCAGTAGGATATTATTTTTAAAAATCAGGTAATTATAAACACTAACCCGGTTAGGCTTGTCTTACCCGGGTTTTTTATTGCTTTTAAATGTTAAATTTTTTCTTACGCAGTATGCTTTCTTGGGTATGAATAGCTACTTTTACAAAAACAGGAATATGAAAATCATCATTATAAACGGACCTAATCTTAACCTGCTTGGAAAGCGCGAACCAGAGGTATACGGAACCAGAAGTTTTGAGGATTATTTCGAAACATTAAAGCATCGCTTCCCTTCTATGGAACTGTCCTACTATCAAAGTAATATAGAAGGCGAACTTATAACCAAGATACAGGAAACCGGCTTTACTTACGACGGTATCATACTTAATGCAGGCGCCTACACACATACCTCAATTGGTATTTCCGATGCTATTAAAGCTATTACTTCACCTGTAGTAGAAGTTCATATTTCCAATACGTTTTCAAGAGAAACATTCAGGCATCAGTCATTTATATCACCTATTGCTGCAGGAGTTATTATTGGCTTTGGTCTAAAAAGCTACGATCTGGCCTTACAATCATTATTAAAATAAATTATATGAAAAAGTGTCTGCTACTAATATTGCTTCTATACGGCTCATTTGTAGTAGCACAAATAAGAGGAACAGTATCATCTAAAGAAGGTGATCCGGTTCCCTTTGCCAGTATTGTTGTAAAAAACAGTTCCTACGGTACCTCTACAAATCAGGAGGGTGAGTTTTATATTCCGGTCACCAAAACCGGAGATTATACCTTCATATTTAAGTCACTGGGCTATAAAACAAAAGAGGTTGTACTTACTGTTGACAAACTTCCTTTTGAGCTTAATGTACAGCTGGATGCTGAAGAATACCTTCTAAACGAGGTTGTAATTGAAAGCAAAAAAGAACAGGCTGACCAGATTATCAGAAAAGCTATAGGGGAAAAAAGAAAGAACAGGGAAAAAACATCAGCTTATGAAGCCGACTTTTACTCTCGGGGTATATTGCGCATAAGCGATGTACCCGAAGAAATACTGGGTCAGGAAGTGGGTGACTTTAGCGGCACATTAGACTCTACAAGAAGCGGTGTTTTATACCTTTCTGAAACGGTCTCGAAAATAAAATTCAAACGGCCTTATAACATTAACGAAGTTATAATTGCATCAAAAGTAAGCGGAGAAGACAGTGGCTTCAGCTACAACAATGCTAATGCCGCTGAGTTCGACTTTTATGAAAATTACCTGCCTTTTGAAACCAGTGTAATATCCCCCATAGCCGATAATGCCTTTAGCTATTACAATTATGAATTAGAAAATTCTTTTAACGACAAAAGCGGTTATTTAATAAACAAGATAAAAGTTACCCCAAAACGTGACAGTGAACCTGCCATGTATGGTTATATCTATATAGTAAATGAAAGTGGGGAACTATATGCTCTAGATTTAAGCATTAAAGGTTTATTAATAGAACAGCCTTTGGTCGATATCCTTACCATAAAACAAAACTTTGGTTATAACTCACAGGAAAAAACCTGGACAAAAAATGTTCAGACTATCGACTTTAATACCCAAATACTTGATGTAGACTTATCGGGTAGATTTAGTGCGGTGTACAGTAATTTTAACCTCAACCCCGACTTTAAAGAGCATCAGTTAAGCAACCGTGTACTGGCTTTTGAAGAGGATGCCAATAAAAAACTGGAATCCTTTTGGAACAAGAACAGGCCTATACCTCTAACCTTAGAGGAAAAGGAAGATTACATAAAAAAGGAGAAACTTGAAGAACTGAAGCAAACCGAAAAGTATAAAGATTCTCTGGATAAAAAGAAGAACCGTTTTCTGGTCTTTTCATTACCTGTCGGGTATACCTACACGAATACTGATGAAAACTGGGAAATAAAATTTTCGGGGATAATAAGAAAGCTTGCTTTTAATACCGTTCAGGCCTACCATATAGACCCAACTTTCTATTTCACTAAAACAAATCCTGAAACAAAAGCCTATACTACGGTTGGTACCGAACTAAATTATGGCTTCGCCGAAAAACGCTTTAGAGCTACAGGAACTATCGCTCATAAATTTAATAACATAAGTAAACCAATACTTACTATTACAGGTGGTAGCAGTATAGAACAGTTTAATCCTGAAAAACCAATAAACAGAATCGTAAATAGTGTAAGTACATTATTTTTCAGGGATAATTACATGAAGCTATACGACAATAACTTCCTACGATTAAGCTATGAGGAAGAATTGATTAATGGTCTTGAGTTCTTCAGTTCTGTTGAATATACCAGAAAGAGGTCTCTGTTTAATAACACCAATTTTTCTACCATTAAAAATGCCCGTAAACCATATACCTCTAACAACCCTTTAGATCCCGAAGCTTTTGACACCCCTGCTTTTGAAAAGCACCATATGATTAAAACAACGGTTTCTGCAAGGTTTACATTTGCTCAAAAATACATGCTAAGGCCTAACGAAAAAATAAACCTTGGTACTAAGTACCCTAGGGTACTGGTGAGTTACGAAAAAGGATTAGCTTCAAATGTTGACGATTATAATTTTGACCATCTGTCTACCCGAATCACTTATGATGCCACGGTAGGTAATATGGGTGATTTAGGAATAAGCATAAGGGCAGGTAAGTTTTTCAATAGTGACAGCATCTCTTTTACCGATTACAGACATTTTAACGGCAATCAGACCCATGTAGGTAAATCAGAACGATATTTAAATGTTTTCAACTTCTTGCCTTACTATACACACAGCACTAACGACAAGTATATTGAAGCACATGCCGAATATAATTTCAAGGGGTATTTGGCTAACAAAGTACCTTTACTTAATAAACTGAATTATTATCTGGTTACAGGCTACCATGTATTGGGAGTTCCTGATCAAAAACCTTATATGGAATTTACCGTAGGGCTGGATAATTTGGGTTGGGGTCGATTCCGCTTCTTAAGAATAGACTACCTAAGATCGTATCAGGGAAGCAAGATGACCGACGGAGTAATATTCGGGCTTACCTTCCTGGATATCCTCGAGAACTAATTATTTTTTCCTGAAAACACTTCCCTTGAATTCTTCAAGAGGTTCTTTTTCCCTAAAACGTTCAATATCTTCCAGTGTAGCACACTTTATATTAAACTTTACCCCGTCAATAGGTATCGGTAGGGTTACATATTCTACTCCTGTAAGATCTTCTCCTAAATAATACTGCATATCCTTAACCGAATAAAACCACTCTTTGTCAAACTGTATTTTATTTACAGAACTATCTTTTCTCAGCTCGGCTTCTTTTATCTTTTTCATACATAAGGAATAATAGACCTCAAAGATAAAGAAAGAATAAAATAATGCAGCCATGCAACCTTTTATAAAATTTATACGTCTATCTTTAAAAAACCAATCTAAATAATCATTTTACCTTAACTACTAAAAAACATGTACAAACTAATTACCTGTTTATTATTACTGTTTACCACACTAAATACCTCTGCCCAAATTAAAGGAAAAATCACCACTACCAATGGTGAGCCTGTACCTTTTGTAAGTGTGAGCATAGAAAACACCTATACAGGAACAACTGCTAACGAAGAAGGCGTGTATGAACTGGGAATAAAAAAAACCGGCACTTATGTAATAGTATTCCAATCGATAGGTTTTAAAACCAAAAAAGAAACAATCAACATAACTTCTTTACCTCACACCCTTAATATTGTTTTGCAGGACGAAACCTATACCCTTAGTGAAGTAGTTATATCAAATACTGAAAACCCGGCTAACAGAATTATAAGGGAAGCCATTGCCCATAAAAAGGAAAATTCAGAAAAGACAGGCCGTTTTGAGGCCGATTTCTATTCAAAAGGCCTTTTCAGGGTAAAGAATGTACCTACAAAAATTATGGGAGTTAAGGTTGAAGATGAAGAAATGACTTCTGTTTTAGACTCGACAGGATCGGGAATTGTTTACCTCTCCGAAACGGTGTCAAAAATTACCTTTGAACAACCTAACAATCTAAAAGAACGCATAGTAGCATCAAAAATAAGCGGTAATGATAACGGATTTAGCTATAACACTGCTTTAGGGACTTATTACAATTTTTATGACAACTATATAGAGTTTAATATAAAAATGGTTTCGCCTTTAGCTAACAATGCCTTTAATTACTACAAATACAAATTTGAGGGAACTTTCTTTGACGATAATAACAACTCTATAAGTAAAATTAAGGTTATACCAAGACGCGATAAAGAGCCTGTTTTTGAAGGCTACATTTATATAGTAGACGACAGTTGGGCTATCTATGCGGTTGACTTTGACATTAAAGGATACAGGATGCAGCAACCGATACTGGAAAACCTTAACCTTAAACAAAACTTCAGTTACAATACCACAAATAGGATTTGGGCTAAAAACTCACAGACTTTTGATATAAAAGCAGGAATATTTGGCGTAGGCATTTCGGGAACATTTACGCATGTTTACAATAATTACGTATTCCGTGACCATTTTGAAAAAGGAACATTTGGTAAGGAAATAGTATATATAGAAGAAGATTCTAACAAAAAAGACTCAATATACTGGCAGGCAATGAGGCCAATACCTCTTACCGATGAAGAGGTAACCGACTACTTTAAAAAAGACAGTATACAAACCGTTCACAAATCTCCTGCTTATCTGGATTCAATTGACAAAAAGAGTAACAAGCTCCATTTAACAGATATCATTTCAGGATATACCTACAGGAACTCGGCTAAAAATACAAGATACACCTACGACGGCCTTTTACAAATCCCTATGTACAACACGGTACAGGGCTGGGTATTTAAAAGCGGACTTTCATTCCGTCATTATGATGAAGACACGAAAAAATATACTTCTGTAGGCGCTGACTTTAATTATGGTGTTGCAGAAGACAGGCTTAGGGTTACAGGATGGTTCTCACACCGTTTTGGCAAAGTGGGTATTTTCACTCTATCCGGAGGTAGCAAGACCGAACAGTTTAATGCATCTCAGCCTATAAGCCCGTTTGTAAACAGTGTAAGTACATTATTCTTTAAGGATAATTACATGAAACTGTACGATAAGACTTTCGCAAGGCTAAACTATAGCAAAGAGGTATTTACAGGTTTAAATATGGGCGGATCAATTCAGTATTTAAGACGTAAACAGCTGTTTAATAATACAGATTATGTACTGATTAAAAATGACCATGACTATACATCAAACAATCCGTTAGCACCAAACGATTATACTACTCCGGCTTTTGATACCCATCATTTAATGGAGGCTACTGTTAATGCTACTGTGCGTTTTGGTCAAAAATACATAACAAGGCCTGACGGCAAAATAAATGTAAGTACAGCCAACTACCCTACTATTGCAGTACAGTATACAAAAGCTTTTGCTGCTAGTGAAAGTCAGTATGAATATGATTTTATTGCTGCAAGAACCTTTTATAATGTTACTTTAGGTAACAAAGGTGATTTTGGCATCAACCTAAAAGCAGGTAAGTTCTTTAATGCAGATAATATTGCATTTATGGACTACAAGCACTTTAACGGCAACCAAACTCATGTTAACTCAGGCAACGGAAACCTTAATGCATTTAACCTGTTACCTTATTACTCTCACAGCACTAACGATTCTTATTTTGAGTCGCATGCAGAACACAACTTTAAAGGCTTTATAATGAACAAAGTTCCTTTACTTAATAAATTACAATGGAATCTTGTAGTAGGCTATCACGGCATCGCTACGCCGGATTACAAACCCTATCATGAATTTACCGCCGGATTTGACAATATTGGTTTTGGTAAATTCAGGGTATTCAGGGTAGATTACGTAAGGGCCTATCAGGGAGGCTTTGCAACTGACGGTATAATGTTCGGGCTTAAATTCTTAGATATAGTAGACAATCTTTAATACCCCACATATAAACTCATACTAAGGTTCAGTCATCAATCAAAAAACCCCATCTGTAAAGATGGGGTTTTTTGATTATTTCGCAGTATATTTCACAATATCTATACCTACACCATTGGGATCAATAATAGCAAAATGCCTGTCTCCCCAAGGCTCATCTCTCAATTCAATTTTAATTGGAATGCCTTTGTTTTTTATTTCTTCATAAACCTTATCAACATCCTCCACTTCTAGTGTAATATAAACACCTTCACCTTTAAAAGGTTGTTGAAATAAAGGTTGTTGAGAGGGATGCTCCGGAAGTAAAAAACTAATTTCTGACTCATGCCCCGGTGTATGCAGTAAAATAAAAAAATCATTTTCAAATGTTACCCCAAAATTTAAATTCTCAGTATAAAACTTTTTGGTTTCACTCAGTTTTTCTGTAATAATCCCTGCGTTTAACTTCATAATTTTCGTCTTTTTAGTTTGTGAATAGCTGCTGAATGATACGGCAACCACAAGAGTAATTAATAAATGTCTCATCTTTTGATTGTTTGATAAAGCAAAGTTTGCTTAAATCCAGCACTTATAATTGTAAAAAACGGACATTATTTTTGTAGTGATTTGCCAGGGGTAATTCCATAAAGATTTTTAAAATCTTTTATAAAATGTGCCTGATCGTAATATCCTGCATCATAAAAAAGTTTATTTATGTCGCTTCCTTCCTGTTGTGATAAGTTTAAAAGATTTTGGAATCGTACCACTTTACAAAACGTTTTTACGTTAGTCCCAATATAATGTTCAAACATTCTCCTCAACTGCCTTAAGCTAACACCTGTATCCAGGCCAGTCTCAACATTTAAATTCCCTTTATATTTTAATGTAATCAAGAGAGCATTAAAAAAACGTTTATCGGCATCAACGTCATGTATACTGAGATAATTACAGAAAAAATCATTTAATAAAGAGGTAATCTGTTCAAAAGTAGAATTATCTTTTATTTTAAAAGAAATAAACTTTGATAGGGCAGGTACAACATCATAAAGCGATTCAAAACGACTACTCAATTCAGTTGCTCTTACATTAAAAAGGCGGGTAAAAGCTGTAGGCAAAAAGCGTATGCCTATGTAATGAAATCTTTTATCTATGGAAAACTCTGTATTACTGTTACTAAACCCCATCACATAACTGTTTTGAGGGTTGTTAAGCTCAAAAAACACATCTATACAACCATCTGCCACTACATTATAAGTGTATGCTTCCGAAAGTTTTTGTGTAGTTTTCAGCTCCCAATAACAATATATAAGATCCTTCAATCTAAAATCAGGAAGAAGTTCTTTATACATTAAACCCTCTTCTCTAACAGCCGTTGGTTGAATAGGTTTATAAAATGATCTTATTGTGTTTTGAGTTTTCAAAAAATCTTACTTCAAAGAATCTAACCAAATTTAATAAAAAAAAGAGCTGAAAAATTTCAGCTCTTTTTTTTATTATCGTCGAGTAAGAGAATTAAGACTCTCTGGTAATTTTAGCACCAAGTGCTCTTAACCTCTCGTCTATTCTTTCATAACCTCTGTCTATCTGGTCTATGTTTTGAATTGTACTTACACCTTTAGCAGAAAGTGCTGCAATAACAAGAGATATACCCGCCCTGATATCTGGTGAAGACATCATAATACCTTTAAGCTGCGATTTGAAATCGTGACCGATAACCGTAGCCCTGTGCGGATCGCAAAGGATAATTTTTGCACCCATATCTATAAGCCTGTCTACAAAGAAAAGGCGGCTTTCAAACATCTTTTGATGGATAAGCACACTACCTCTTGCCTGTGTTGCCACAACGAGTACAATACTCAATAAATCGGGTGTAAAGCCCGGCCACGGAGCATCAGCAATGGTAAGTATAGAACCGTCAATGTAATTTTGAATTTCATAACCATCTGCATGAGCAGGAATATAAATATCATCTCCCCTACGCTCAAGTGTAATACCTAGTTTTCTAAAAGTACTTGGAATAATACCTAAATTATCCCAGCTAACATTTTTAATGGTAATTTCACTTCTGGTCATAGCAGCAAGACCAATCCAGCTTCCTATCTCGATCATATCCGGTAGGATTCTATGCTCACAACCTCCCAGTTTTTCCACACCTTCAATTTCCACAAGGTTAGATCCTACCCCTGTAATTTTAGCTCCCATACTGTTAAGCATTTTACAAAGCTGCTGCAGGTATGGCTCACAAGCTGCATTATATATAGTCGTTTTGCCTTCAGCAAGTACGGCAGCCATAATAATGTTTGCTGTACCGGTAACCGATGCTTCATCTAAAAGCATGTAAGTACCCTTAAGTCTGTCGGCTTCTACACCATAAAAATAGTCTTCTTTATTGTAACGGAATTTAGCTCCCAGGTTAATAAAGCCCTCAAAGTGGGTATCAAGTCTTCTTCTTCCTATTTTATCACCACCCGGTTTAGGGATATAACCTTTACCGAAGCGAGCCAATAGCGGACCTACAATCATTATAGACCCTCTAAGTGACTTGCCTTCTTCTTTAAAAGCTTCCGATTCAAGGTAAGCAAGATTTACCTCATCAGCCTGAAATGTATAAGCACCGTGTCCTAATTTCTCAATCTTTACGCCTAAATTCTTTAAAAGTGTAATAAGCTTATTTACGTCAATAATATCCGGAATATTGGTAATCGTAACTTTTTCGGGTGTAAGCAATACAGTACATAACACTTGTAAAGCTTCATTTTTTGCACCCTGAGGCGTTATTTCTCCTTTTAATTGTACTCCTCCTTCAATTTTAAATGTTCCCATGCGGCGTTAAAGAAATTTAGGATTTTCTGTTTTTATTGTTTTGGTTCTTAGTGTTGTTGTTTCTGTGACCTTTCTGTTTGCCATTATTGCTAAACTGGGTCTTATTACTGGTTTTCTTATTAACCCTCATTAAATCGGTAGAGGCAGAAAGCTCTTCATCCGTTTTAAGAAGGTTTATTTTTCCTCCCGAAAGCTCAAGTAGGTGTTCAAAAATAACCTCATCCTTTACGGTATCCTTATTCCAGCTCAGGTATGATTTTTTCATATGGTTAGCTATAACCATAATCAGCGCAGTTTTAAGGTCACCTTCTTCCCATTTATTGGCAACATCAATCATGTATTTAATGTTGTTACCATAAAAGCGGTATTTAGGGAAGTTTTGCGGATAACCAAGCGTATCCGGTTTTTGCTCCAGCATCTCTTTAGAAGGTATAGGATATGGAGAATCAACATCCAGCTTAAAATCAGACATTATAAAAATCTGATCCCATAGCTTATGCTGAAAATCGGGCACGTCACGCAGGTGCGGGTTAAGGCTTCCCATAACCGATATGATATATTTTGCAGCTTTGTTACGCTCTTCCCTGTCTTCCAGTTCTACAGCCTGTTCTATAAGTTTTTGCAGATGCCTGCCATATTCCGGAATAATAAGTTTAGGCCTTTCGGCATTATATTCCAGATATCCTATGGCATCGTCAGGATTGTATTTCATTTTTTTGTTTTTAAAGTGAAATGATACCTTCTATGGTAGACATTTCAATATATTTATCTACCACAGCCTGGGCACTTTTCATAGTTACATTTATTGAAACACTGGTATACTTTCCTGTTTTGGATTGTGTTGTTTCAATTACTGCCCCCATTTGGTCAAAGGCTTTTTCTATTTCTTTAATTTTTTCCGGTTCTGAAGGCACAATGAATTTAAATAAATATTCAGAGGGCCAAGTGGTTGATCCGGCTAATTCTTCATGAAGTCTCCTATAAAAATCTTCGCTTTTCTTATCCATTCTACATTAAAAATAAAACGCAAATATACATTATACCCCACTAAATCTATTATAAATAACAGTTGGGGTTACGATTTACAAAGTACACAAATATTTTCTTTAATCAAGCAACCTTTTTATATTATTTGCATCTATATAATACAAATCTTCATAAAAAGGTTAGGTTATTTTAGATTGTTTATTTGGTTAAAAACCGCTGCAACCCTTAGCAGCGGTTTTTTTATGCTTTTACCAAATACCAAACCCCCGCCGAAGCACCTACAACAAATACATAGCTGTAAAGCACTATGCGGTTTAGTATAGTTTTATTTCTAAACATTCTTATTACCGTAAAAATTGCCGTACCCATAAACAGGTTTAAAAGTATCCAGAACAGGAACACTTCATTAACCCCTGAATTTATATGGTTAATCTCATTAAAGGCTGTCATACCTATTAGCACAGTTATTACTGCAACCCATAAAAAATAAACTCCTATCAAAATATGGAATGCGGTATGTTTTACATCTAATTTCTTCATTAAAAACTTTCTTTAAACACCTTTAAGCTGCTAATATAACGCTTAACCTCTGGTTTTATTGAATAAAGCCTGAAGTTAACCTTATCTTAATCCATTCAAATCTACTTAATATATAGGCTTATTTAACTCAACATTTTGACAATCAAAGTCACTATCAAATACATTGTTTTCTTAGTTTATTAAAAATGGTTAAAAATGAGCAATAGCTGAACAAATCTAGCCTTAGGGATGATTATGATATAATAAATTATTTTTTTCTACAGCAAAAAAGTAAGATTATTAATAAAAGATTAACAAAATTTTAATATTTTTACGTCGTATTTTTATGTGTATTAACCGATTAGTCCCCCAAAGGCTAAGCATTAAAAATAATTATAGCCTATGAAGCTGAAAGACCTTAAAGCATGGATTAACCAGCTTTCAGACGAAGAGCTGGAAAAAGATTTACTGTATAATTCGATGGATTATGGCATCTCAGGTCACGTTAAAGAAATTAGCAAAAATGATGCAAATTTGTATTACGTGGGCGACGAGCCTGTACTACTTCACACTAAAGAGGAGCTTAAACAACGTGGTTTTACCGATAAACAAATCTCAAAATTTGATGTAGAAATCCCTAAAGACTGCTATTATATCGAGCTAAGCAACGAATATAGCATACTGGAGCGTTTTTTACAGCCTTAATCTTTCCTTCACACACACTCACCCCACACACCTTCCACTTGCTTTATTAATTTTTACTTTTTGCACACTTGCAAAACCTAATCATTTTGGTAAATTAGCTTTCATCTAAATAATAAGCCTAAACCTTAATGAAAGTACTTACTATTACACTAAATCCCACTGTAGACAAAAGCAGTGAAGTCGCCAATATTAAACCGGAAAAAAAGCTGCGCTGCACACCCCCTAAATATGAGCCTGGAGGTGGAGGCATTAATGTATCCCGCGGACTCGTGAGGCTTGGTATAAATTCCACAGCTTTATTCACATCGGGCGGGCGCACCGGTAAACTCCTTGAAGAATTACTATTAAAAGAAAAAGTAGACATACTACCTGTAAATACTCAGGGAGAAACCCGTGAAAACTTTACCGTTGTAGATACAGCAAGTAACGAGCAGTACCGTTTTGGTATGCCCGGCGAAGTTGTAAGCAATGAAGAGGTTAATCAAATAATAGAAACCATTAACAGCTTCTCTCCTTTTCCCGAAATAGTTGTTATAAGCGGAAGTCTTCCTCCGGAGATGGACGCTGCCGTGCTTAGACAAATAACAGCCATTGCTAAACAGAAAAATGCTAAAGTGGTAGCCGATACATCCGGCGATGCACTTACGGCAATACTGGAAGAAGGTGTTTACCTGCTAAAGCCAAACCTGGGCGAATTAAGCCGCCTAACAGGCATTGAAACCTTGGACAACGAAGTGGCTGACCAAGCAGCCAAAAAACTTATTGAAGAAGGAAAAGCCCAAATGATAGTAGTATCTATGGGACCGCAGGGAGCGTATCTTGTAACCGCCGATAACTGCCTGCACATACCTGCCCCTTCTGTAAAAAAATTAAGCACTGTAGGTGCCGGAGACAGTATGGTTGCCGGAATGGTATCTGTATTAGCAAAAAACGGATCTCCTGCTCAAATGGCCTGCATGGGTGTTGCCTGTGGCACGGCCGCAACCATGAATCCGGGTACAGGACTCTTTAATGTAAAAGATGCCGAACGCCTTTACAACTGGCTAATTGATAAAGCTGTAACAATAAAATAAAAAAAAGGCACTCAATGAGTGCCTTTTTTTTATTCCTTCTCTATATTGTAAATAAACTCCAGGGGATATCGGTTAAGATATTTCTCTAAAAGCCGCCCTTGCTTAAAACTGAGCTTCCAGCTCACATTATTGGTTAACAAATCGCACCATAGTTCAACAAAAAAATTGTCTATGGCATATAGCAGTTTTTTTACTTTACCTTCAATACAGGCGTCAACTAAAACACCTTTATCCCAAAGTATATCATACTGCCTTTCATCACTTAATTGTTTGTACTCATTCAGCTTCATATTCGTTCTAAAATTACAAAATTCTTTTACACAACTTTTCATTTCTCACATACTTTAATACAAACGTAATGCACATTTACATTATTACCCTTTAAAACGAGACATGTTTTTATCATTCTGTTAACTAATTAGTTACAATATAAATTTTAAGTATTAATTAGTAAATGATTAGCTAAAATTATGATTTATAAGAGCGAAATTGCAGTATACAAATCAATAAAAAATAAATAGTATGAAACTAGTATTGCTGATACCAACGGTTGTGCTGATGGCAATTTCAGGATACAACCTTTCTGTAGAATTTACCAAAACAGGAGAAGCCAACTATCTTATCTTTAAAGCTGTTCACCTAACAGTATTAATTATAAGTATTTTATGTACGGCTGTCATAATTCGCTCCATGTTTAAAATAAAGTATGTGGAAATACCTGAAACTAACAGTAACAAAAATTATAACGAGCTGGAGCTACAGCATTCGTAATACAATAAAAGCCCTGTATGCAATTTAACCAATTAGTATTATAGGGCTTTAAAAAACAAAAGGGCGCTTAACAGCGCCCTTTTTATTATATATTATTAAAAAATTATTTTCTCATAATTTTAGTAGAGTAAGATTTTCCTTCTTCTCCATATACCTGAAGGATATAAGTACCCTGTGGCAGAGAAGAAACATTTATCTCAGTATTGTTAGCATTTACAGAAACATCCATTACTTTTTGACCTAACAGGTTGGTAATGGTTATTTGAGAAACAAACTCTTTACTAGTAATAGTTAGCATACTTTCAACAGGGTTAGGATAAACCTGTAAACCTGCAGCAGCAAAGTCACTTACACCTAAAGTTATAGCAACCTCAACTTCAAGAGGCTCACTTTCACAACCCTCTACAGTTTGCGTAACATAGTAAACTGTATCATCCATTAGTTCATCACCCGGCTCTACAGCTACCATCTCACCTTCTACCATCACATAGTAATTTAAAGTACCGTTTCCGGCAGCAGTAACCTCAAGAGACTCCACAACAGAACCTTCAGCAAAAGATTGGTTTTCATCTCCTGTTGGAGCATCCGGCACAGCATTAATAAATACATGAGTATCGTTTGCAGCACTTACACATCCTGCAATTACCTGTCTTGCAAAATACGTTCCCGGCTCAAGTTGAGTACCCATAGCAATTGGCTCTTCAGACTCTTCTGTAGCATACCATTGTACCTGAGCACCAGGAAGAGCAACAGAGAATAATTCATCAACAGTTACACTACCACAAAAATATTGGTTAGTTTCAGTTCCGGGAGCAGCAATCTCATTAAAGTCTACCACAACCTCAACCCTGTCACTTTCTCCACAACCTTCCTGCTCAAAAGAAACAAAATAAGATCCCGGCTGAATTAATGTTGATTCAGCTAACGGATTTGGAGCATCGGCTGTAGCATACCAGTTTAGCATACCTTCACCTTCTGCAAGAGCCATTAAATCGCCCACTGTTGCACCTTCACAAAGAGACTGGCTGGCAGATGCTGTTGGCATAGGAATTTCTGTAAAAGTAATTTGGACCTCTACTCTGTCGCTATCTCCACAGTTTTCCGGAGCCTGAGCCACAAAATAAGTACCTTCCTGTAAAACTGTAGTTCCGTTAAGAACAAAAGGAGAATCAGCAGTAGCATACCAGTGGATAGCTGCACCTTCATCACCCTCAACAACAAGATCGGCAATTGTAGCACCCTGGCAAACTTCCTGATCTTCAACAGTTGGAAGCGGAACATCTGTAAATACTACCTCAACCTCAACTCTTGGGCTACGGCAACCTGTTTTTTGCTGACATACAAAATACGAACCTTCAGTAAGAGGGGTATTTGTACCAACAGGGTTTGGAGCATCAGCTGTTAAGAACCATAAAAGAACTCCTCCTGTTTCAGCCTCAGCTGTTAAATCTGCAATAAGAGATCCCGGACAAACTGTTTGTTCTGCATCTGCAGTTGGAGGATTTACAGAGTTAACAGTTACAGCTACTGCTGTTCTGTCACTCTCACAAGTTCCTATATATTGAGAAACATAATAAGTACCATCTTCTTCGATAAGAGTCTCAGTATCTAAAGGTTCAGTAGCATCTTCAGTGGCATACCAATTGAATTCAACATTTGCAGCACCGCTAACCATTAGATCAGAAACAGTAAATCCAATACCTCCACACGCTATCTGATCATCAGCATCAGGCGCAGGTAAATCACATACAAATGGTTCATATGTAACTGTTACAGAAAAACTATCAAGCTGAGCATTTGTAGTTCCGCAACCAGTAGAACCAAAAGTCCTCCAAGGACCAAGTTCAAACTGAATCGTACCTGTTGCACCGGCCGCAATATTAAGTCCTGTTCTGTTATATAACATTGTACCTGCTGTATTACCTACACCTGCATAAACCTGTGATTCAGCTAAGCCTGTAGTAATACATTTAACTCTCGAAACCTGATCTGATTTCCATGTACTTCCAAAAGAAGTCATACTATAAGCTACGCTAACAGACGCAACTTGGTATCCTTCCGGCACATCTACAGAAACTAAAGCAGGACATGTAGAAACTGATGTTGGTGATGCATTTGTCATATACTCAGTAGATGATACACCTCCGTCATAAGCAACAGTTAATTGTCCCGGAGTAACGGTAGTCATTACCCAGTTACCTAAATCATCCGTTCCACAATTAGATCTCACCCATACATAATATGTAGTACCTGCTGTTAAATCTTCAAATGTAACCGAGTTAACAGTATTAGCTACATTAGTAACCTCGGTAGTCTCTGTAGGAGGAGTGTTTGTTGCAGACATGTAATAATCATATCCTCCTGAAGGCACTACCGGCGCAGGAGACCATGATACTGTACCGCTATCTGGCGTAGAAGAAGAAGTAAGATTAGTTGGAGCCGGACAAGAAGGAATAGCATCTGCAGTAAAAGCCATAATGTTTACAACACTGGCAGCAGTAGATGTTTTAGTTACCTGAACACTTTCAATAAGCTTACCCTGATTTGCAGCATCAATATTTACTGTTAACTGATAAAGCCTTGGGTTTCCAGTTGGAGTTTCAATAGCATTAGTAGCAATACTAACCCTACCAAAACCAGATACAGCTACCGGTTGCAATGTACTGTTAAACCAGTCAGGCAGTATTAAACCTGTAGAAACTTGCGAAGTCGCATCAGTAAAATTAACTGTTACTGATATTGTTGACTGTCCACTTCCTGACGTACCAAGCAAATAAAGCTTACTAGCCATTACCTGATTAGAAAAAACCGCTGTTAAACTGGTAGCAGAAGTAGGAATGCGCATAGAGTTGTTACCGCTAAATGGAGCAAACTGATAGCTTAATCCTGCAGTAGCTGCTGAATTTACTAAACCTGTAGCTGGCAAAGCTCCTGAATATGATGCATTACTTGGCGAAACAAAGTCAGTACTTAAAAAAGCAAAACTGTCGTTGTCAACCTGAATACTGGTAGATGAAGCAGCACTACCAGCACCATTTGCAACCACGTCTGCATTATAGCCCGATGTTACGGTAAGAGGCACGTACTCCTGAGCAGCCGCAGATAGCGACATTAAAGGAACCAGCGCACAAAGAAAACGAGGTAATTTTAACTTCATAGAAAAAAAATTTAGTTGATAATTAATTAGCGTAATTTATGTTTAAGCCATAAAAATACTGGCTCTTTAACAAATATAACCAGTTTAATCTGTTAAAAGATGTAAGAATTATACGTTTGTTAATTAAATAACAAAGTTGCAATAACCTGTTATTTTTTTATGTTTTTTTTTAGAAATAACACGAAAAAAACTCTTTAGCAAAGAGTTAAATATGTAATATTTTACTGCGTGAAAAATTTGAAATGAAAAACAAATAAAAAGAGGTATAAAAAGTAAAAAACAATAATCATTTTTAAGATTCAAAATTGCTTTAAACTAAAAAATCACAGAGGTATAAAAACAAAAAAAGCTGCAAGAGTTTTTCTTACAGCTTTTTAGAAATTTTGTAGCGAAGACGGGATTTTATTTTCGTCTACTTAGCAAACCGTCAATGTTGTATATCAATACTTTACAAACTTCACTATTTATAATTCTTAAAGAAATGTGGCACAATTTTGACACAGGCCGCACCTTCATTTTATTAGCATTCTAAACTTATCGCACGGAGTGCGATAAATAAAAAACCCGTAAGGACAACGCACAAAGAAGGTATTTGCGCCCAGCAAATAGCTCTTTGAAGTATTGTCCTTACACCTTATTCTTTTAACCCCGCAGGGAGCTTTTTTTGCTCTATGCTCGGGCTTTGCCCTTTTTCCCTCCCTAACCCTCTATAGTTTTTAAAATAAAGTATAAACTTTGTAAACAAAAGGCGAAAGGCAGAAAATACAAGTGTTTTACTGTTTATATTATTGTTTATTTTTATATATACTGTTTATAAAAAAAATATAAACAATTAACACTTATCGTCAATTTTAAAATAATGCTCTTCTGTATTCTTTATATCTTCCATCATTAATCCCACACCATCTTCACTGAGATTTTTAAATACACTTACTGCCGAAGGTGTTACTTTACAATTCTTAAAACTTTTGTTGCCTCCTTCATTATTATAATAATTTAAGCCACAAATAGTAATATTATCATCATGGATATTTCTAAACCAATAAACACAAAGTGAATCTTTAAATAAAATATCTTCACTATAAATAACTTCTTCTGTTGGATAATACGAAGTATTCTTTCCGTGTATATATTTTAGTGGATTCATCTAGATTAAAATTTATAACCTAGCTTAAGTCCGCCTCTAAAAGCCCATTCGTCAACGTTTACGTTGTCTACATCTCCCTGACCTTTTATTTCAATTTTCCAGATAGCACCTACAAACGGATCAAGTGTGAAATTGCCAAACGCAAACTTGTAACCTATCTCCGGGCTGAAGAATGAGAAATAACTGTACGTACCGTCGAACTTACCAAACATGGTATCTTCATCAAAGCTGATGTTACCATACGAAAGATAGTTTGACGAGTAAAGGCCTTTAAATTCTGCTTTGTTTTTACCATAGTACTGACGACCTCCCAGTTCTGCAACAAATCCGGTACCGTCTATAGAAAGAAACTCTACATCATAAGACATCGTTCCAACAGATAAGTTAAGCACGTTGGTTCTGCCTTCGCTGCCATGCTTGCTGGTTAAGAAATTAGTTTCATAACTTAAACCGCCCTGATGCGGTTCTGAAGCCATAAAGTTTAATGAAAGGTTGTTGTATTTGCCCGAAGCATCGTTATCCTGAGCAAATGTGAAAGCGGTTGCAACAATAGCCGCTAGAGTAAAAATTTTCTTCATGTGATTACTTATTAAAGGTTATTAAATACTTTGTCGTGGTGTGTATTCTAATCGAACTAAGTATTTCCTGCCTTTAAACTAATCGTATAACGCCCGTAACAATTGCAATCGCGTTAAGCTTGCTTTTATGTAAATCAAACGGATCGTACTCCGGGTTATCACTAACCACTAGAATATGATCGTCGTCTTTTCCTTTTCTTATTCTTTTTAAAAGTGCTCCCTGGTCCGTATCTAATACATATACTTTACCCCACTGGAAAAACACATCGTTAATATTTAATTTCTTGCAGGCCACAACGTCCCCACTGTTGTATTTAGGCTGCATAGAGTTTCCGCTTACTGTAATAACAAAATCGGCGGTTTTAAAATTTGGGACTACAAAACGTTCGCAATCTCTTTCCAATATTGTTTGATCTATTGTGCCAAATCCTGCCATTGCACTAACCGGTATAAGTGGTAAGGATTTGCCGGTTACGTATTCAGTTGATTGTTCATTTACTTGTGTCTTTTCGTCGTTTTGCTCGTAAATCTTCAACATTTTACCTTCTCCGGTAATAAACCAGTTTAGGTTAACATCTTCAAACTTGTTTGAAATATCTTCAAGAATATCAAAACTAGGCTTGGCATTTTCTTTCTTAAGCCTGTTTAATTTCTCTGAAGATGTATAATTCAAGCCTTTAATAGCAAATTCATTAACAGACTTAAACCCTTTATTTTCAGATAATTGCAATAAACGGTTGTAAATATTTGTCATATTTATTCAAATATGTTTGTATGTTTCAATCTTGTTTGTATATTTGCTATATCGAAAACGCACAAAAAGCCAACGAAAAGCACACAAAAAGCCAACAACAAGTATAATAAAAAAATCGTGTGCCCCGAAAGGTTTTTTAACATTTCGAGATAAGCAAAAAAATAATTCACAATGAGAGGTAATCCCATTGCAACGCCCGCAGTGTACTAACCAATGATTGTGCCATTATTTAACAAGTAATTATTTGTTACTAAAAATTTTGTGTAATCATTAAAAACCTTTTAACAATGTACACACCGCACGAAATCAGAACAATTATCAGGAATTGCAAAACCATTGCACAGCTGCTTTTAGCAGAATTTATACTCCTTCCTGAATTACCAAACTACACCCGACTACAAGTCGAAGTTTTTAAAAACGCAATAGCAAAACAAAAAGCTAAACTATTGCAATACAACAGCTTGTAACATATTTATAAACTAACATATAGGATTATGGCAGGTAAATGCGAAAAATGTGGTGTATCTGTTTTTGATAGACCATTGCAAAGAATAAACGAGCCAGGTGTTAACGGGATTTTTTGGTGCGAACCATGTATTAAGGAAAATGAGCCTGAATTGTATAACAATTTGATGGAAGATGTAACACCAGTAGAAAAGGAACTAAAGGACATTTTCTACAATGGCAACTCCTAAGCAAAACAGACGGTACAGGCTGCACCAAAAGATTAAAAGCCTGTACCACTACTCCCCCACGGACAAAACGATTTTTGTGCCGTTTGACGCTACCCCCCCCTTGAAAATACCGATATAAAAGAACTTATAGACAATTACAATTACTGCATTCAATACATAATAACGTAAAGATGGAAAATATACCAGGAACGGATTATAATAAAGGCATTGTGTTATATGGCAACGACCATAAAAAAGCGATAGCCAAAGCTAAAGAGTTAGCAAAATACAGTACGAAACCTGAAAAGGTATTGTATTTAAACAGTTTGGAGACCCGTAAGCTTTTTAATAATCATTTTATACTTAATGAAATAGAAGATAAGGATTATTTGATTATTACTGGTTTAAAAACATTGCAACACCTGTATGCTGTAGCTTCAAAAGTTACTGGTGTATTCCTTGTTGAGCCACAAAATAAACCTGCTTACGATTATATGTTTAAGCAGATAATAGTGATTCTTAACACCACTCCTCCTCCATCACCAGCAGAACTGTTAGAGCTTGACCCGTCTACAAAAAGAAGGTTCACTTTTATAGAATGTAAATAACGACCCAATGATTAACGCAGCACTTAAAAAAAAGATAGTTACCACACTTGGCAAGCAGTACAGCGGCAAGATTATAGAATACCTTAATAAAAATGGTGTGTATAATCAAAAAGGCGAACCGTACTCAGCTTCCAGTATTCAGAATATTGTAGGTGGCCGCAAAAATGAAACGGTTGAAAGCCATATTCTAAACCTGCTTGCTTCCGAACAAAAAAGGCTGAAGCTTTTAAAGATTAAGAAATCGAAAATCATTAAAAACAAATAGTATGGAAAAGCGGGATATAATAAAGATTCTTAAGAGGATGCTTGAAGATTACAAGAGTGTATTAGACTGTAAAACGTACGAAACCTTATTGACACGCTGTAGAAAACTCAGTATACGTCTAGGCTTTTGTTTTTGGCTTGATGTAAATAAAAATCGTACTACTGGAAATATACTTATAAATGAATTGATGCAAGATTCAGGATTAAACCTCCCCCCATTGGAAGGGTTTTGGTACCCTACTGTAAGTGATGGAAATCAGCTTGATATACAAATTGATAAATGCATCAAGCCTAGAATAATCAATATTGAAAGAACCATTGCAAGACTTCAAAGAGAAATACAACAAACACAACAATAACCACTATGAAAGCACTTATCTATATAACCCAGCTACCGGAGTACAAAAAACAGCTTGAAAGGCAAATTGAAGTACTTGAAATTGCCGAAGGCTTTACCCCGCAGGAAAAGAAAACACTTTTATCAATTTACAATCAGTTACTAGGCGAAATTAACGCCATTATGGCCAATGATGAAAAGATAGTACAGGATGTAAGAAATATTGAAGTTTTCCACCCTATAGCTGTTAACTAATGTTGCAATACGATAAAACATACCTTTTCGACAAAACCAATGGCGGGTTAGAATACTTTCACAGTGTGTACCCGCAGTCAGTTGGTTTTGAAGATAAAAACAAAGGCTTTAAAATCCGTGACGAACGCACCGGAAGTACGCACCTGTTTTGCAAAGAGGGTGTTTGGTACATTAAAGATTTCGGCTCGGGTGATAACGGTTTAAATTGTATTGACCTTTGTATGCAGGAAGAAAATTTGGAGTTCCTTCCCGCTATGAAATTCCTGTACCAGTTCTTTGGACTGGAGGCTAAAACATTACAACAGTTTAAGCCATTGCGTGAGCATAAAAATACTGACTTAGAAACTGGCTTTTATGAGATTGAGTATTTCGATACTATACAGCAAGCCGAATTGTTTGCACCTTTCCTTACAGATGATACTTGTAAAGAGTATAATTTCTATAGTGTAAAAAGCTATCAGTACGTTTCTTATAAACGCGATGTTAACGGAAAACAAACCAAAACCAAGTTACTTAATACTGTTACTGCAACCGCTGAATATCCTATTTACGCTTTTAAAGAAGAGAAATTTGTAAAGATATACGAGCCAAAGAATGATAAGGCTTACCGTTTTCGTTTCCTGGGCGAAAAACCACAAAGGCATATTTACGGTTGGGACAGGGTTTTTAGCCAGGTAGACCTTAAAGAAATACAGCGATTAAGGAATGTTGTAAAAGCCTATGGCGATAGTCAAAGTAGCGCAGCAAAAGAAGCAAAAGAACAATTAGACGAGGTTTTACTGCCTTGCATTATTGTTGGCTCAGGAGGTTCAGACAGTCTTAATATTGCATCGCTTGGTTATGATGTTGTTTGGTTAAACAGTGAATCAGAGCAACTGGATTTTGAAGAATACCGACAGTTAAAAGAAATATGCAAACAGGTTTATTACCTGCCGGATATTGATACTACAGGCGTTAAAATGGCTGTAAAACTGGGTTTGCAATTCCTTGACCTAAAAACCATTTGGCTACCTAAAAAACTACTTGAAACCAATAAAAAAGACTTTAGAGACTGGATAGGCAATTACAAACATTTAGGACTAGAAAAAACAAAAGGTGCATTAGAAAAGCTAATAACCCATGCACTGGAGTTTAAATGGTGGAAATGGAACAAAAAAACGGGTGCCTATAAATATAACTATGTATCCCTTCTTTACTTCTTGGAGCATCAGGGTTTCTATATGTACAAGCTTCAGCACCGTAACCAACAAAAGGGACAAAATACCTTTATTTTCATCAAGATAGATGGTAATGTTGTCCGTGAGGTTACAACCCCTGAAATTAAAAGCTTTGTACAGGATTGGCTTAAAGAGAATCATATTTCGCTTGAAGTGCTTAACATGGTTATAAGTAGCCAGTTTCTAAATGAAAAAGGTTTGCAATCCCTACCTAGTAAAGAACTTAATTTTAAAATCGCGGGTGTAAGCGATCAGTTATTCTATTTCAATAACAAAACCGTGCGCATTACTGCTGAAGGTATAGAAGAAGTACACCCTACAAAAATTACCAACTATGTTTGGCAGAATAAGGTTCTAAAACACAATATAAAATTAACCGACCCGCAATTCAAGATACAAAAAGATGCTTCCGGCGATTGGGATATTGAAGTACTGGAAAAAGAGAATATGTTCTTAAACTACCTTATTAACGGCTCGCGTGTGCATTGGCGTAATGAGTTGGAAGAGCCGTTTAAGGATAAGAGCAAAGAGGCAAAAGAGAAGTACTATAACGATAACCGTTTTAATATCGCCGGGGCTAATCTTGACCCCGATTCCATACACGAGCAAAAACTGCATTTAATCAATAAGATTTATACAATAGGCTACCTGTTGCATTCATATAAAGATGATGCAAAGCCGTGGTGTGTGTATATTATGGATAATAAATTACCTGAAGTGGCCAGCGAAAGCCACGGAGGCTCGGGAAAATCATTTGGAGTTTCTAAGATACTGGAATACTTTAAAAACTATTTCTATTTAGAAGGCCGTAATCAGGACTTATTGCGTAACCAGTTTATTTATGATGGTATAGACGAGGATACAGATGTTATTTTTCTTGATGATGCTCATTACACATTAAATTTCGGTTTCTTCTTCTCTATACTTACAGGTACATTGAGAGTTAACCCGAAGCACGGTAAAGCCTTTGAGATTCCGTTTAAGCAGTCGCCTAAACTAACCATTACAACAAACTTTGTACCTACCACTTTAGACCCTTCAACTATCAGACGATTGCAATTGATGGTATTTAGTGACTATTACCACGAACTAACCGACGAGTATCAGGAGCGCAGGCAGATAGTTGACGATTTTGGCGGGAAGCGAATGTTTGATGAAAATTTTAGCCATAATGATTTCAATCTGTTTTATAACTTCTGCATACAGTGTTTGCAATTCTATTTAAGCAGCAGCGAACGCCATGAGGCACCGGAAGGCAATGTTAAGAAACGTAACCTTATGCAGCTTATGGGCGACAATTTTTACGAATGGGCTAAAAGCTATTTCTGTGATGATAAGCTTAACACCTTTATTCCCCGCAAAGAAATTCAGGACGAATACAAAGCCTTTGTTTCCGGCAGAGTTATGAGCGTGCAAAAACAGAAAAATGCGCTGGATGCCTTCTGTAAGTTTAATGGCTGGATACTTAACCCGAAAGAATTATTAGGCAGTGACGGTACAATTAAAAAACCGTATGAAGATCAACAAGGCAAACGCCAGGTACTGGAGCATTACTATATAAAGACAGATAATGCAACTGTTGATGTAGAAACTATTGAAGCTAAAGAGGCTGAATTACCTAAAAAAGTAGATACTGAAGATTTACCCTTCTAATTATGGATGCAAAGGAATTTCATAAATACGCTAAATGGTGCAATGACAATTTTGTCTTTATCTACCCTGTACCTCTTACCGCAGTTAATTCGGGTAACTATAAAATAGAGGTTTGCAATAGAGGAAAAGTCAAAAAAGGCGATGGAGTTTACAGAGATAAGCCCATTAAAGATGAAGTTTCTGTTTGGGATAAAATAAGACAACTGTACCAAGAGATTTATAACCGCAATAACCCTTCTTAACCACACTGAACATGGAAAACACAAATTTAAAGCCCCTGCCATTTTCTGTAAAAAAAGGTGAACTGGTAGAAATGTATATCGACCAAATGACCGAACGATTTATACTCGACAACATCAACACAATTATAGTTGCCACCCGCAACCTGCCAAAAAACTACAGGCCGCGAGTTAGCCAGCTACTACATATAGAATTTATGGAGTTCGTTGCCACTTATGGTGCGCCAAAAGGCTACGAAAAACCAAAAGTATTTTAACCAAAACCTTACGATATGAAACAAGCTAAAATTTTAGTTACAGTTGGAATGGTAACAGTGGCATTTGCTGCCGCTTTCATCATTGGAGGAATACAGTTAATAGCTGGTGCGGCTATATGCTTAATAGCAGGTGCGGTGTTATCTGAAATATGGAAATTAAAAGGATAAGATATGTTACATAAATTAAAAACATTACCAACTCATTTTAATGCCGTAAAAGATGGCAGAAAGAATTTTGAGATAAGAAAGAATGACAGACACTTTCAAATAGATGATGAATTACTCTTAGAAGAGTTTGAGCCAAAAGACTATTGGGATCCTGAAGACCCAAAAGAAGATAGATATACAGGAAGTTTCGTTCATCGCAGAATAACCTACATAGTAAAAGGTAAGGAATATGGACTTAAAGATGGATATGTTGTTTTAGGTATTGAAAAAATATAATTATGCCAGCACTAAAGTCAAATAATCGTGAGCGCGCCTATATCAATAAACACTTTGTAATACGTGTTACTGATACCAACCAAAATACTACAACATTGGTTGGCGCAGGCAAATATTCTGCCCTTGTAGGTGAAGAACTTAAAATAAAGCATTTTAAGACAGTTTCGGAAGGCACGGCGCAGCAATACACCTTCAAACTGAGAAGAGGTCTTAAAATTAATTTTCACTCAAAATAACTATTGCAAACATTGTGATTATGATACTAACCCGATTAGGTAACAAGCGTAAAATGTCAAGCAAATTGCAAGAATGTAGTAGTTAAATTTTCTTTAAAAAAGCTTTTTGCATATAATTTTCTTTCTTAATTCATTGCTATTGAATATCTTTACAAAGTAATTGAGGCACATTTTACATATCCTCAAAGTGTGATCAAAGCTTGCATTTTTTGTGCCTCAATTCTCTACAAATTCAAGAGATCGAACTTCTCTATATGCATCAACCGCCAACTTACCATGCTTAATTTGGAACTGTATAAGGCTAACAGATGATCGTTTTTACTGCTATTTTTTTGACATTTGTTCATTTTAAATTTTGATTGATGATTGATGATTCTGTATATTTGCAACTTCTCACGGTATCGGTAATACGGAAATTCGCCACAAAAGACTTTATGTCCTCCGACTGTGGCAACCGCTATTAAAATACCGTGAGAAGTTTTTAATTGTCGGAGGATTTCATTAATTCCTCCCTACTAAAAAATTAATTATAACCCCTCAGCCGAAAGGCGGCAAAGTAAATTAAGGTAAGGTGTGGTTTATTTGCATGAGGGGTTTACTTAAAATATTAGTTTTTCTTTTTCAAAAGCCTCTCAAGATTGACTTTGGGGGGCTTTTTTAAATATAACCTTGATCCTTAGTACAAAATAAGCTCGATTAATGACTTATGCTGAAGATTATCAGTATTTGTCATATTCTTTAAACATAATTCAAATAAATCAACCAAATATTAAATAAATATGATTTTTCCTATAAAAAAGTTATCATTATTTGAGCTTTTAACATTTATAGGAGTAACATTAACATGACATTAACTTTCAATGTCTATTATTTCGATAGTTTTGAAAAAATAACACGCCTTACACTATGAAATATACATGTACTATAAAAACTAGTATATCCTTAATTTAGGATTCAGACAATATGAAAGTATGGTCTGAAATGCTGAAACAGAGACCTTAAATACTGAAAGTAGGCACCAACTAAATTACTTTATTATTATGAAAAATTTATTTTCATTTTTTAGCCTTTTTTTATTAATCTCTTTTACTTCTTGTTCAGATGAGTCTTCTACACCTGAAAAAAGTTCAGGAAACTTAATTACTAAAAGCACCGATGGTAGCGATGTTGATCCGGGAGAACTTCATAATGACATTGTTCGTAAATATGAAGCATACAAAGATGCAAATGGCGCTATAACTGATTTCGATGCGGTAGTGGCTTTTGTTGACGACGAATTAAAAGCATCAGGATCTCCTATAACATTAACTCAGGTTTTAGATCAGGATCCGGTTTTCAGAGAGAAACTTTTTGAAGTTGTAAATGCAGGTGCAGATATAGCTAAGATAAATTCTATTTTTAACGACATGTATGTTGATAAGATCAGTACTTACGAACAATATACTTATGCCGTTGATCTAATGAATAAAATAGATGACAACGAAGGCGATGTGTCTACTTATTATAATGCTATAGCCTCTTTTGAAAGCCAGGTACAAAACGACAGCCAAATGGACAGTTCTCTACAAAAGGCATTCCTTCAAACCGGATCAATAGCAAGCGGATCACATTATTTTTGGTATGAAGAACCGGGAAACCCTAATCTGTCTCAAACTCAACAAGCTTTACGTAATGAAAGTAAAATTGTACGTATAGCAGGTGCAGATACAGCAGGTGCTTTGGCTGGTATTCAAAGTGGTGCTGTTGCGGCAGCCAGCGTTTTTGGTGGCTGGGGAGGCCTTGTAGCTTTAGTAGGATGTGCAGCTGTTTCTTCAATAATGGCAAGCTAACATAAAAACATTTTTATCATGAGAAGCTTAGATATTAAATTAGTGCTGCCTTATAATTGGTATCACGCAAGAAGAATAAAAATTTGCGATGATAAAGGAAAAGTGCTTACCAAAATTATGCATAATGAACACCATCAGGTTACTTTAGATAATGAGGTAGAATTTATTATCATAAAGCTTGACTTCCTTCGTTCAAAAATTGAAGTACCAAAAGGACAAACGAATTTATACTTAGGAGTATATATGGACTTTAGGGACAAATTTCCGATAATGTATTATGACATTCTAAAAAGAAAATGTTTAACTGGTATGTTTTTAGACGAAAACAAATTCCAAAATTTTGATGTTTCAATTTATGGGCAATCAAAAAAATACATACTGAAATCGGAAGTTAATTTAGCAAACGTCCTTCTGGGAATGCTTATATCAGTTGGGTTAATTGTAACTTCAGTTTGGGAACAGGATAATGAAAATAACAGCCTTGTATTTTTCATTGGGATGGTAAGCTTCTTTTCTCTCTTAATGATAAAGCTAAGTGACGGTAAACTATCATTATATGATTATCGAAACAGGGTAATTGCTACAGGAGCTGCTTTTATTCTTTCGGCGTTTTTTGTCGAAAATGCTTATCCGGTAAGAGCTTTGTTGATAATATTTACTTTGGGATTTATTTTCCAGGCATATAGAAACTTTAGTACAATAAAAACCTAGATACTACTTTTTTTTAACTTGTTAAAAGGGGGTTGCCTAAATAGGCAGCTCCCTTTTTCTATATACTTTATAGATTCCGTAAAATATCATTTCTGTATCTCTTACATTCCCTATATAAAGCTTTTAATAATCTGTACTCCTTTTGCATTTCGGGTCCCGTACTCACATTTTTTAAGTACAGCAGATAGTTATCATCCATTTTACAGAGAAACTGCTCAATTGATAACTCTTTAAAAATAACCGCTTCTTTTCCTTCTATTTCTCCAATATCAATTAACGCTAGTTGGGTTTTATAAAATAAGTCTACAGTAAGGTGATAATAAATCCATTTAATCATGTCGGTAAAATAACTATATAAGGTGGGTTCAGTGTTTTGTTTATTTTTTTTTCTCAGAGTCGCCTGGTTCATTTCGCTTTTTATTATAATCTTCAATAATAATTTTGCCTGTTTTAGAATCTCGAAGAACACGAACAACTTTAATATTCTTCCTCTCTTCTTTCATGGTTATAAGGTGTGTAAAAGGTTATTAAACACTAATATAGCAATTTTTGCAATCAAACTGAACATCTATTGCAACCCTCTGCCCTCAAAAGAGTTGCAACGTTCGGCATCTTCCGACATCTTCCGACATCCTGCCACATCTTCCCGCAACTTTCCGCACTCAAAAATCTATAAATCAAATCTTTGCAATGTATTTCAGTAACACATGAGCGAATTTGATTTCCTATTAAACAGAAAAGTACTAAGCGGTAAGCAATATGATAGGCTAATCCCAAAATCGGAAGGTAAAACAACCTATTTAGGCGACGGCATGACCGACTTTTCTGTAAACGAAATGGCAAAAATGGTTAACAAATATGCCTTTCAGATGGAAAAAGTCGCACCGTTACTGAAAAAAAGTTCATTGCAATTAACGTGTAAAAGTATCCATGAATGGTGCTATGACCATTTTCAATATAAGGCAGATGATGAAACCCAGCTTTTACGCTCGCCTTCCTATGCTTGGTGGTACGACAGGTTTAAAGGGATAGACTGTAAAAGCTATTCAATTATTGCAAGCTGCATCCTTACCTGTTTAGGCATTAAGCACTACATAAGAAAAATAAAGCAACCCGGTTATTTGCCTCAATTATGGACACACGTGTACGTAATAGTTCCGACTGACCAAGAAAAAGGGACATTGAAAAAAGGCTATTACGTGATAGACGGCACGGTTGACACGATGAACGAATCATTATACACAGAAACAAGCGATTTAGATATGAGTATGCAGCATTACGGATTAAACGGCAGCTTTGCACAGCGAAATTACCAACAAGGATTGGGAATTTCGTATTCCGAACTATCAAAACACCTTTCGCTAAATAACATCAAAGGTTTGTTTTCAGGTGGCTGGTCGCCTAGCTGTATTGGTGGTTCTCTTGATACCGATGATTTTTACGCGGCTCTTGCTAACATTGTTCCGGCATTTGAAAAAATGATAGACGATGTTAACCTTGCTGTAAATAATGGAAGCGACATTTTTACAAAAATAAATAAGCTATTAAGGGTTGCCGCACAAATGAAAAGCCATAGTGCTGTTAAGGCAAGTGGTGACTGGAAAAGCAGATGTTCTAAAAATGCGGTTGACCTGTACAAATCGGCAGGCGAATACTACTACAACATTGTATATACTGGCTTCCTTCAATGGTTGCAATACTATTTCGATATTCAAACCAGCGTGATACAAGTGCCTAACAATACGTTCGATATCGAAATGAAATTCGATAAAAACAGCAGTATTGAAACAACACAGGCCACTATAGTTACAAAGATTTCACCTAAAGCAGGTACTACAAGCGTAAAACAATTTGTTATCACTCCATATATTGGTGAACCCGAAAACCAATCAAACTTCAATATTCAGGAATTTTTAGGAGGCATCAACAAAGTTGTTGCAGCCTTTACCCCTTCTAACTCAGGCTCGGGAACTGGCACAAGTTCAGGCTCAGGAATCAGCACAGGCTCAGGCAAAAACAACGACGGCACAATTACCTATACTGGAAATAATGTAAAAATGGCCAGCATGGGTGGTGTTTTTGGTTTCTTACTTTTTGCTGGTGGTGTAGCTTACATCTTTAGTGGCATGAAAGACAAACCTGCTGGTAAAGCTACTCCGGCAAAATCTCAATCTAAAACAACAACCTCGAAATAATGAATTTAGTACAACAAAATAAAACTGTAGAAAGAAACCTTCCTGCAATTGCAATGGCAAATGTACAAGGATTAGGGTTAAGGATATTTGGCTGGACACCACCAATAGGTGATTGGATAGCAGGTGCAGTACGATACGTTGGCGGTGCTATTGCAGGTCGTGTTAGGTCAATACCTTTTGTTGGAAGGGCTATAGCCGACGAAATAGACTCACTTACTGAATTAGCTGCACAAGTAATTGAGACGAGATTTACAGAATGGGGACTTAATGCTCGTGTGTTTGACAGCGAAGGCAATTATATAGGTACTGAGCTAACGGAATCTGAAAAGCAAATATTAGAACAGTGGTTAGCCGTTTTTAAACCGTATGCAGAGAACCTAACTCTGGAAGTTGTAAATGCATTGGCATTAACCGACACCAATGCAATGCTAACGGGTATTAATGCAGTACTGAATAAGATTAACGCTATACAGGATCATTATAACCCTGACGTTACAAAAACACCCGGACTTTCAGATAATGCATTAAAGCAAAGAAGCTATGTAATTTATCAGGCGTTTAGCCTAATAGTATTAGCTATTACCGAAGGGCTTAAAAGTAAAAACCTGAATCTTACAACTAAGCAGGTATCCTTCCCAATGAACCAGTACAATTTTATGCCGCTGTTTAGTAGCAGTGCCATAACATCGGTAACGGGTGAAAACTATGTACTTGCTGGCTCAGGCACTAAACCTACAAAGCCAATAGGAGGCGGTACCGATTTAGTTACTAACGTACCTGGCAAAGTAATAACCGAACCTGTAAAAGTACAGCCTGTAAATACTGGTAATACCACTACAACCAATACCGGAGGTACAACAACTACCGACAACACTCCGGCAACAACCGCAGCAAATGAAACTAAAAAAGTACCCAACTGGCTTTGGTGGGTTGCAGGTGGTGCGCTAGTGTATGGTATAAGCAGGGCTAGAGGTAGTAAAAAAAGTAAAAAATAGTACGAATCTTAAATTTTAAAATAAATGAAACTAAAGAAGCCATCAGCTAAAAAAGTGACAGACACAGCCGCCTTAACTGGTGGTGTAATCGTAGGTGGTGCGGTTTCTAAAGGTGTTTTCGGGCTTATTCACAGTCCGGCAGCAACAGAAGATACCGCAGAACAGAAAAAACAGGAAAACGCAGCCCTTGTTAAGCGTGCTTTGCTTATCGCGGCAACCGGAGCAGGCGCGGTTTTTCTTGAAGGAAACGACAGCATAACGAGTGCGGCAAAAGGCACTTTAATCGGTATGGCTGCTATACAAACCCTTGAAGCTATTGCAACCCTTGCGAAGCGTAGCGGAGTAACCCCTGAAGCTGCTGCAACTACAGCTCCTAAGAAATTCTTAGCGCGTGTAGCCGGATTAGGTTGCCCTTGTACTGATACTATGGGTATGGGTTCAGTTATCCCAATGGCTTTATCACCTCGCTACAATCTTGATATGAGTGCAGAGAGAGGTTTAGGTAATTCGGCACTTGACCTTTTTGCTTTACCTGACCCGTTAGCGGTAAGTCCGGCTATATAAATAGCCTCCCAAAAATCCCAAAAAAGAAAAATTCACTAAAATCAAATAAGTCAAACAATTTTAAATCCCAATACAAATGGAAAAATTAACTGTAAAAGATGCTGTAGCATTTATCCCTAACGCCCAGCAAGGGAATGGAGTTTCAGTGACCTCTATAAATGGCGCAAAAATGAAAGTAAGACGTAAGGTAATGTACCTTGCTGGTCTAGCCGCCTCTCTACCTTCTGACGGTCAGCTGATCGAACAGAAAACAAATAAAGAGATAGGTATTACCAACTTTGACGGCGGTAACAAATTAAACAAAGGCCGTAACCTGCTAGTTACAGGTGTACGCATTTTGTTTGACACAACTGCCTCGGTAGCTGTAAAAACTGCTACATGGCTTTCTGCTGCGCCTGCTAACTTCAAAAATGGTGAGCTTGTTATCTCTCAGGACGGTTCAGGAAATCTATTTGAGAATCCAATCGGACCATTCTGCAAGTATAACGCAAGTATCCCGACTGAAGATGAATTTCAAACTGTAGTTCCATTCTTCATCAGAGAAGATGTATCATTCAAAATACAGGCACTTCTTGCCGGAGCAGCTGCTGCTGATCAGGCATACCGTCTAGAGCTTGATTGTGTCGAGTTTGTAGAGGCTGACAAATAATAGTTTGTGTTAGTTAGATAGATTGTTAATCAGAAAAGCCAAAGGCAGTGCTTTTGGCTTTTTTTAAACTCATAAACTCCATGTCAAAACCACTTATAGAAAGAGTTAACCTAAGTATCGCCAGTGGCAGCGCGTCGGCTACAGCTACAATTAGACCTAGAGCAGGTTTAATCATAGGTTGTGCGGTGTATCATAACAACGCTGCTAATACCGGCACTATTCAGGCGAGCTTTAAGACTGACGACGGCGAAGAAATCATTCCGTTAGTCCACATTAACCATTTAAGAAGCCGTGAGGCTGGATATAGGGAAGGCTTAGTACCTCTATTCCTGGAGTCTACAGGTAAATCTTATACGTTTAGTGTGATTGCTACAGACAACTTTACCGAAAACTTTACCGCACAATTAGTGTTGGTGTACGAAAACGACTTTACAAAAGATAACAACTGTTAATCATGAACAAATCAGGCTTTAACTCCCAGCTTATAACCAACGATGATAAAATCATTTTAGAAGGTGTTACCAGTTTAACGCTTGCCAATTATGGTGCAGATGATCTTACAGTTACGGTTAATGATGTGTCCCGAAAAGTACCCGCTTTCAATACTGAAATTGGCGTGCCTTATGGTTCATTCAATATACCTGGCGACGGGACAGCCTGTGATGTTACACTTGTTGTAAAGTTTAATGGCACTAGCAAGAATGCCATACTAGATTACAGATTAATCAAAAAATGTTAAGACGATGAAGCAAGAAGTTTTAGACATAATTCAAAAACTAAAAAACGGTGCCATAGCATCAACTGGAAAAGCCCAGACTTTTGCTGTTACGATTACCGATGCCGTTGGCTTTAAACCTATTTGCAACAGCAAAACAGGTGAAGCAATGGCTCAGGAAAAAGGCACAGTCGAAGATTACTTTAACTGGCTTTCTCAAAACTACAGTACCGTTGCTATCCAGTTACGCAGACGTAACGGCAACAGTTGGAAAGATGATGGCGCACCGATAACAATAACCTTTAAACCTACTCAGGCAGAACCGATAACCCAGGCAACGCCCATGCCTTCTTATAATCCCCCTGCCAATAACTACCCAGCCCCGCAAAATCCTTTTTCGGGGTTAATGGGTGGTTTAAATATGGATATGGCTTACCGCTATCAGGATTACCCGGAAGTAAAGGCAGAAAGAGACAGACTACGAACTGAAGTTGAAAGGCTTAAAGATGAACTTTCAGAAAGGAAAATTGAAGCTATCAAGAATGAATTTTCTGAAACGAAGGCTTCAGGCAATAAGGAAATGATTAACTCCTTAGTTACTGCCCTTGCTCCCCTAGCCGCTTCTATGATGGCAAAAGGTGCAGCAGCACCCGAAGGGCTTAACGCTGCTGTGACTACTGAAGGTTTAGGAGAGTATAAACAGGCTCTTATTACTGCCATAACTCAGCAAAGCGAGACAATTGCGCAAAATCTATATTCTGTTTTACACGGGATGTTAAACAACCAAGAATTTGCAAACGAACTATTTACACTAATTCAAAAACATCAAGCTAACACACATGGCACAGAATAACCAACCCACCAATACAATGACGAATGAAGTCACTATCACCTTTCAAATCAAAGCGGGGAATCCCTTTGACCTGAAAAAGAAAAAAGAAAACCTCGAAGCCTTTGCCCGTTTAGAAATGGACGATCAGGAAAGAATCGAGCAAATTATAAAAAGTCCAAAAGCCTTAAAAGCCCTAAAAGATAAGTGGCTTATGTTAAAGGCAATGTTCACATAAAAAAACACTATTGCAATGGCAGTAACCAAAACAAAAAAAGGCTTGAGTAATCCCGCGGTTCTTGCTACCGTCGCTTCATCGCCCGCGGGACAAAAAGCCGTAACAGGCGCAATTGATACCACTTTTACAGTGGTTAAAATCGTTGCTGTAGCCTTAGTTGTTGGCGTTGGCGGTTATGTTGCTTATAACCTTTATAAAAACAGGTTTGTTTCATTGGCCACAAATCCAAATTACGAGCCTTCCAACATTTCTGAAGCCGTTGCAAACGCAAAAGCCGACGCATTATACAATGCCATGTACGGATGGGGCGCAGACCTTGAAACCGTGCTGGAGGCTTTATCCGGCATCAATTATAATGCTTGGGTAAAGGTGTACAATGCCTTTGGTAAAAGAAAGCCGACAATAGGCAACGAAATGACCTTAACCGAGTGGCTGAATAATCAGTTTACAAGTCAGCTAGACCGTTCGAAAATATCATTACTAATACCCGTAGCCTTTTAATCATGGATGCAAAAACTAAAAAAACAGTCTTAATAGCTGCCGGAGTAATCGCCGCAGGTGTGGTACTGTATTATGTGGTTAAAAAGAAAACCGATTCTTCCGGTGCCATTATCGACCCAATTACAGGCGGTACTAGCACAGCCATTTTTGATGCGGGTAAAGTAGCCGAAAAGCTTTATGATGCCATGAAGGAAAGCGGTACAGATGAACAGGCCATATTCGCAGCTTTAAAGAATGTAAACGCATCACAGTTTGACCAGGTGTTTCAAAAGTTTGGCAAACGCAGCTATAATAAGTTTTTGGGTAATCAGATAAGAGTAAACCCATTTAGCCCCCTACCGCTAGAGCCATTGAATGTATGGCTTAAAACCGAGTTGTCAAGTGATGATTATTACGCACTGAGTTTAAAATATAATCAACTATAAAATTATGCCGTACAAGATCATCGGGAAAATAGTCGGCGATGACGGCTACCCCATTTACCAGTCCGCCCTAATTGAAGAATTAAACAATAAGGGAGAACAGATAGCCAGTGTTTTGTCCGATGCTGATACTGGCGATTTTATTTTCCTGCCACTTGGTGAAAATTCATTAATCAGGATATCCAGCCCCGGCTATAAAGAATTAAAGTTCGCGGCTAAAGATGTTCCCTACCCTAAAATAACCCTATACGCTTTGGATTCATCCGTGATCAATTTTACAAGAACCAAACCCACCAACGCTGGTTTATATATAGCATTAGGTACTATCGCCTTAGTAGCAATAGCAGCCTATGCCATACAAAAGAATGACCAAAAGAAACAAGCGGCTACTGCCCCGGTTAAAAGCCTTCCGGCAGCTAAACCAAAAACGAATACAAAACCACAGGCACGCCCTGTAAAAACCGTAACTGTATAATGCCTTACACCAGTTTTTTAAATAAGGATGCTTACCCTCGCGGATTGAGAAACAATAATCCCGCTAATCTTGTGATTACAAGTATAGCCTGGCAGGGTAAAATTCCTGTAAGTCAGAATACCGACGGAAAATTTGAACAGTTTACCGAGTTACGCTATGGCCTTCGTGCTATGATGCGTAACATTATCAGTAAGGTAAACAGCGGAACAAATACCGTAAGCAAACTGATAAGCGTGCTTTCTCCAGCATTTGAGAATAATACGGCCGCATATATTACTATGGTTGCTAACGCGATTGGCATTTCTCCAAATATTCAGATTGATTTAAGCCAGGAAACGCTTATCTCTCTATGTAAGATTATCGCGGTAGCAGAAAACGGGCAGCTTTACGCTGACCTGATTACCGATAAAGATTATAATGACGCCATTGCAATACTTGGCATCACTTTAAAAAAAAAAAGTAACAGTAAAGGCTTAATTATCCTGCTTGCCATTGTCTTAGCAGTAATAATTGCCTACAAACTTTATAATAAACACAAATCACGATGAACGGAATAGGTACAGGAGTTGATTATTTCAATGCACTTAAAGGGGTGTCTATTGTTGATACTATTACTCAGTTAAAAAATTATAAAGGGAGTAATAAAATTGTATATGTACAGGATACTGTTCAAGGCGGCATATTTAATTATGTTACAGGTTTAGTTAAAGACGACGGAGTTGTGTTTGATGCAATTGGAATGGGTTCGGGTTTTTGGCAAAGAGATTTAACCCCTTCACCTACGATTGATGTTCAATGGTTTGGAGCTAAGTGTGACGGTGTAACAGACGACAGAGAAGCGTTATTAAAAGCTATCAGCTATTGTCTGAATAACGGAGGAACATTATTTCTTAAATTAGGGAAGATACTATATTTTACAGGTGAAATAGATGCCTTTCAGGTGCGTAGCATAAAGTTTGAAGGAACTTTAACAGGTGAGCTAACTTCAAAATTTATTATAGGATATCGCTCAGCTGTAACCACTCCTTGTGAAATTTCTTTTAATCTTGTAAATAATGCCACTATTCAATTACAGGGGGCTAAAAACATTGATTTAAAAATAAATAGAGCTAAAAAATTACTAATATATGCTGACGGGGACAATTCTTTGATAGCATCGTGTGCTTACAATAGGATTAATATTGGGTATGTTGATGATCTCGAATTGTTTAGTGAGCCTTTAGCATCAACCATAGGGTGGATAAATGAGAATATATTTTGGGTTGGGAGGTTAACCACTTTAATTGTAGATGGAAATTACCCTCATAATCATAATATCTTTCATAAACCATCTTTTGAAAATAGCACTATCCACATAAAGAAAGGTTTTTCAAATATTTTTTATGATTGTCGTTTTGAGGGTGCCAACAGCATAACTTTTGACGAAGCTACTTTTGACAACCAGTTATTCAAAAGCTATTCAGGTTTAAAAGGTGCTATATTAAGAGAATCTAACACCCCTGCATTTACGGATAATGGCACAAACAATTCAGTAAACAATCAGCTTGATTTAACTTTAGAAGAAAGAATAATACACGAAATAAACTGCAAGTCTAAAAACTTTAATTTACAAGGTGTAACTATTAATTCAGATAATATTTCAATCCCTGCTTCATTTGTTTTTTTAGAAACAGGCTTAGTTCCTTGCGGGATCAATCCTTTCGGATTTTCTTTTGTCTCCGACATTTCTTTGTTTAGAATGACTGTCACATTATACGACTCGTCTAAAAATCAGATAATTGAAGAACCAACAAACGATATTATTTCGTCAACCTTTTTACAATGGAGTCTTGTAAGCAATAATTATATAACATCCTCAAACAGATCAACTGCAAATATCGGAGTACTTAAAAGTGATGATGTTAGATATATTAAAATCAGAATTGCATCAGCTAATTCAGGCTCAATAATATTTGCAAAAGCTTCAATAAAACATAATAAAAACTATAACCAAACCATCCCGATTATTACTGAAACAAAAAAAATGTCTCTAAATGCTATCCCAACAATTGGAACTTTTGAGGAGGGTGATATAGTTTATAATAAAGATTTAGCTTCAGGTGTATTTGCCTGGATATGCACTGCGGCCGGAACTCCCGGAAGCTGGAAAGCGATTACTTAATAACCCCAAAACTCAATTATATGTCCTTACCTGAAATTTTAAACTTACTACTGGGCGGCACTACTATTACTGGTTTTATAATAGCATGGAAATCTCGTAATGCTCAGGTACAAATTACAGAAACCAACGCAATACAGGAACTTCAAAAAGCTTACCGCGACTTTATAGCCGATAACCGCGCAGAAGTTGAAGATTTGAAAAAAGAAGTTTTAAGACTTCGGACAGAACTGGAACAACACAAAAACCAATGTAGAAACTGTAAAGCAGCTTAACTATGAAAAAATTAATTACACATCCCCTGTTCTATTGGTTCAGCTTCATTTTATTGATGCTTGCCATTTCTGTTTTACCTATTGGTTGCGGTGCTTTTAAAAGGCCGCAAAAAGTTGTAGTACAAACCGAAAATAAAACGAACATCGACAGCCTTTTACTGGAGATTAAAAAACTTACCAAAGTAAACAGGGAGATCAACGACAAAACCAGCATATATATCCCTGATTTAAATACAGGTAATGACGAATGCGACAGTATTTGTAATGCCCGTATGCGTGAAATGCTGGTGACGGTAAACAGGGTAATAGAATCGGGAAACAACAAATACCAGCTTCTATATAACGAGCATAGCAAAACAATTGACTTACTGGCTAAGATGGCCGAAACTCAGGACAGCAATACAGAAACCAATAGAGAGCAGTTTAAAAGCGAAGAAAGCGAAGTGGTAAAGCCTGTAATTATAAAGGTTATTCCTGCTTTTTGGCGTTACAGTGCTTATTTAGGTTGGGCTGCAGCCCTGTTAATAGTCTTTACAATTTTTAACCGGGTAAAATCATGGGGTACAAAAAAATTCTTTACATCGGGGGCGGTATAGCCTTAATAGCATTACTTATGAAAGGAAACAAAGCTTTTGCCGCATTAACGCCAAACCAGCAGCTTAGAGGCTGCGACCCGTTAGGATGCGGGCATTTTGGCGCACCTAGAGGTACACGTACACATCAGGGAATTGATATTATAGCAACACCCGGGCAGGATATACTTTCACCTATTACAGGGAAGGTAAACCGAATTGCTTATCCCTATGCCTCAGATATGAGTTATAAGAGACTGGAGATAGAAAACGAACAATACACCGTCAAAATATTTTACATAGCTCCTGCCGTTCCTGTTGGTTCAGTTGTAATGGCAGGAAGTAAAATTGCGGTAGCTCAAAATATAAGTGCCAAACATGGTGCATCAATGATTAACCACGTACATATTGAAGTACGCAATGCACTGGGAAAATTAATAGACCCTACAACCTTGTTTTAGTATGAAAGCAAAAACCATCATAATAGCAGCTTCAATTGCATTGGCAGGTATTGCAATAATAGGTTATAACAAAGTGAAAACCTTAAAGGCAATATTCGACCAAATGACCATCGAACCTTCAGGTATAAGAAACTTTAAATACACGGTTTCTAAAATCACTTTCAATCTTGACATAACAATTACAAATCCTACTCAGGAAGCCTTTTCTGTCTCCGGTGCCTCACTGGCAAGTTTAAAAAGGGTTATGGTTTACATGGGCGATAAATTTATAGGAATGGCAACCGTAAACCTTGATGCTATTGAGATACCACCACAGGCCAGTCTTACGGTTAAAAACATTCCGTTGGAGGTAGCAACCGAAAATGCTATCGGATTGCTTTCAGTCCAAAATCTGAGTTTAGATATCTTCAACATTATGGCTGTTGTAGATGTATTTGGAAACGAATATACAATAGAGGGTTAATATGAGTGTAGTCGATAAATTTAATAGCCTTTTAGGCAAACAGGTAACTAAAAAACAAATTTTGGCTCTTATTGAGGAAGCAAGAAACGAGGAACAGTTTGCAATAGTTGAGCGTTTGCAGTCTGTACTCCTTTCTAATCCAAAAGATTCAAAATTACGTTTTAGTAAGCTTTCTGCTCCAGCAATTGAAGTGGTGCCGGAAAGCTTTATCCGTTGTCTTGACTGCCTTGAAGATACAGACGAAAATATTATCGGGCTTGGTAAGGCTGTTTCACCTAATGAAATCTATCAAATGATAACCGATAAGATGATAGATAAAATTAAGGAAGCAAATTCATCTGACTATAAAAGAAAATGGAAATCGGGAATCTTTGACACTACAGGTTATACTATTCCTTTCAACTTTGTGAGTAAAAACAGATACAGAGGAATTAATGTTATTCTGCTTACTGAACTTGAGCCTATGGCAAACCCTTTCTTTTTGACTTTCAAGCAAATAGAAGATTTAGGAGGTCGACTGAGGAAAGGCAGTAAAGGTTTCCCTGTTGTTTATTTTACACTACTGTACAAATATGTAGATGCTGATAAAAAAGTCGATATCGCAAGCTATGATCTTAAAAAATATATCCAGTTACTAAAGGATAACAAAAAACATATTCCTGAATTTCAAAACGGTTTTACGGCCGAGGAAATTGCTCAAATGCACAAGTTACCAATCCTGAAATATTACAACGTTTTTAATGGTGTTGATATTGATGGGATTGATTTTGATTTAGATAATTTCAAAAATGGTTTTATTGAGCAGCCAATCACTACCGATAGTGAGGAAAAAATGCCAATTCCCGAAGCAATTGTTACCCATTATCCTAGTCCGCAACCTGGTTTAAAATTTGGTGGTGACAGGGCGTTTTATTCTCCTACTAATGATAGCGTTACCCTACCACATTTTAAAAGCTTTGAGACGGCTCAGGATTATTATAGAACGTTGTTTCATGAATTTGCTCACAGTACTGGCCATCCTGATAGGCTAGAAAGAGATTTTTCAGGAAGTTTCGGGTCTAAAAAATATGCATTTGAAGAATTAGTCGCTGAATTTGCTGCTACTTTCCTATGTGCAGAAGCGGGTATTTTATGGCATACCAATACTAACCACCCGGCTTACCTTAAATCATGGAATGCAGCGTTAACGCATTTGGAAGATGATAACCGTTTTCTAATGCGTGCAGCTACAGAAGCACAAAAAGCCGCTGATTTTATTTTACAAATTGATAAAAACGGAGAGCCAAAATATTATAATGACCTAAAGAAGATTACAGCAGCTAAACCAAAGGTTACGGTTACAAAGAAAAAGGCATCTACAAAAAAGGGCCCTGCATCAACCAATGCGAAAACACCCATAAAACCTTTGGTTAAGTCTGTTGTAAAAAACACTCAGGATAAGCCAAGAGTTAACCGAAAGAGAACTATTTCTTCTAATAAAAAATTAGAGAACTCTAATAAACAATTCGACCTTTTCGGGCTTAATGGCCGTAAAAAGCAAACTGGTTTAAAAGCCGCAGCAATAGAAAATATAGAGGTTGTAGCTGAAGTAGTAAACCCTGTTATTGAAACTGTTCCGGCAGTTCCTCAACCGCGCCCTGGTTCTATAGCTCATAGGCTGCAACAAAAACAAAATGTGGTTAGAGAATATTACAGAATAGATAACCAAGAAATAAGCGATTTTTTAGGAAGGATTGAAAAAAAAAACCAAAGAGAGTGTAGTTATTACCATGACTGGAGGGCAAGGAAGCGGTAAAACGCGTTTTTTATTCCAGGTAATGAATGCCTTTGCTCAAAATTATCGTTGTGGCCATGCTTCAATGGAGGAACACCCTGAATCATCATTATACGAAGATAAGGCATTGCAATACTTAAACGCTACCGCTTTAAATAATGTAGATAACCCGGAAGTTAAAAGCCTTCAGGATCTCGAAAAACTAATCGAGGAAAATGAGGTAATTTTTATTGACAGTTTCCAAAAGCTACAGGAATTAATTCCGAGATATGAGGTAGATAAAGACCTTAGAAAAAAGTACGATGGAAAACTCTTTGTAATTGTTTTTCAGCAAACCTCTAACGGTTCTATGCGCGGTGGTACTAAATCGCAATTTGACGGTGATATAATCCTTATGACAGAGAAATTTGAGGATTACAGGGAAAACTATATCTATCCCGATAAAAACCGCTATAACAGCATTCCTACGCCTGAATTGAAATTTAATATATACTCTGGTACAATGTTACGGACTGAAGGCGCAGGCAATACAGAAATTGAAGGCGTAACAGTCGATTTAGAGAAACTAAACTTTGATGTTGAATAAATAAATCTATAGATATGAAAAATAAGAAGCTTTTAATAGGCGGGTTGCTCGTAGCTGGAGCAGTAGCCTTTATGTTCCGGGATAAAATTTTCGGCGGGACTACAACAACAGCCAACCAGTTACCAGCCGGTGCAAATACTGATACTGGTGCCGCACAGATTGTAAACGGTAGTCCATACGAAGGGCAGGTAATCCGAAACCTTTCATTTGATCAGGGATGGTACAAAGTAATAAACGGGCAAAAGGTTGTATTCCTTTCTCCAATAGGTTGGCAAGCTGCCGGAGCTATACCAGTACAGGATGTTTCTGCCGAAGAATTTAAAGCAATTCCGAGTAATACAAGGCAATATATTAACGACTATGGCCAGGTAACAAATTGGTAAAAGATAAAAAATAGTTAAACACGCTTTACACGGCGTGTTTTTTTTTATAACTTAGTAAGTGACAAAAGTTAGGTATTTTTGTCATATGGTGGTGATTAGATAAAGTCCCGGCTTTTGAAGAAAAGGTCGGGACTTTATAAAAAAAATCCCCCCAAAGTGCTAACCAAGCAAAATACAATGAGGGGTGATGTAGGGAATACAGTTTATGTTTGAGCTGGTCTAAAATAAACATTTTTTAACAAATAGGAAATTATATTAAACTTTTAAGTATTTAATCTTAACTAATATTTTTTTTATAAATTAGTAGGGATATAAAAATAAGCTGTTATATCAAAAGCCCTGAACTCGTTGGCGTGATCATTCAGGGCTTTTTTTATGTCTTGTTTACAAGTTTATAAAGTGGTTTATAAACAGAAATGTAATCAAATTTACAATTTTAAAACACTATATATCAATTAGTTATAATTTCATTTTGCATTGTTTATAAAGTTTATACTTTTTTTCGGTTTTATTTTATTTAGTCGCGCAAGGTGTAAGATTTACTAGAATTTTGCACCTGAGTTTTTTAAAGATTCATCCCCTCCCCCGCTTCTCGGAGTGTACAGTTCAGTAATCTTCAAATCATAGTGGCGTGCCTGATCACGAATTTTTAAAGGCGAAATTCCAAGTCCGAATAAGTCAGTTATCCCGGTATCTTTTAAGCTGTAAAACTGAAACTGGGTGCCTAAACCTAAATGCTTTCTGACCTGTACCCATGAATCAGAAATACGTTTCGGTGGTAATTGATGTTTTCCGGCTTTAAAATCATTGGCCGAAAATGCAAAATTGTTGTATTGCGCCCCTTCGAAATGTCTTTCAAGTATTACTTTAAGCTCTTTAGGAATGGTAACATATTCGTCCTTTCTGTTTTTACTTACCGTTCCAGGTATCGTTATATAATCTTCAGTGAGATTAAAGTCCGATACTTTCAGCTTTGTAATTTCTGTACGTCTTACCATGCAGTAATAAGTCACCATACACAAGGCGTAATAATTAAAATTGAAAAGTGGGAGCTTCTCACTAAGTAAAGTCTTGATGTGTGGGTCTATTACCTTACGTTTTTTAAGCTGTTTTCTTTTCTTCGAGATTTCGTTAGTCGGATTCTCTTTAATATATCCGCGCTCAATTAAAAAATTTCCGAATGTGCAAAGGAATTGCAGGTGATTGTTATACGTATTGGGAGAATTTTGCCTTTCATAATAGATCCAGTCAAGATATCCGATTGCAACATCCTTATTAAATTCAATAGCAAAGGTAATTTTGATCGCTTTTTCCTGTAAGTAGGTTTTAATCATATTTAGATATGACTTATAAGCCCTGAGTGTATCAGGCCGTTTGATGCCATCTCCTATCTCTTTTTCGGTATTATCTAAGAACCTGTTGCAACCTTCCTCAAACGCTTTGAAAGATTTACCCGGCGTTTCAAGCCAAGGCGACCATCCTGAAGCAAGCTTTTTATTGATTTCGGCAACAATTCTGTTAGCATGACGGGTGCGTTCTGACTTGTTTTTTAATACTGGTACGCGCATTCTGAAGCGTTCCATCTTCTCAGTCATTGGATTTTTAGCATAATAGATAATTAACCAGTCTTTATTAATTCGTAATTCTGCTGGTTTGTAATCGACAAATACAATACTATTTGCACGCGGAAGTAAGTGGTTAAAATTTGGCATTTTTTTTTACGGCCTCTGAAATTCAACAATTTAAGAAACTGCAAAGGTTCGACACAAATTTGACACGGCTATAAAAGCCAAAAAACCGAAAACCCTAGTTTATACTGGATTTTCGGTTCACTAAGTAGCGAAGACGGGAGTTGAACCCGTGACCTCAGGGTTATGAATTTTAATTCTCCCTAAAACGCAATAAAAACAAGCGGTTTTACTGGCTTTGTTATATGTATTATTTATAAATCGTATTCAGCTTTATGTTCAATTTTAAAGCTTTATTAATTTTCATACGTATACCTAATTTACATTATTTCTTTATTCTCTAATAAGCTGCAAGATAGCAGAGAAAAGCTACTGTTACAATCAAAGTTGACAGAATAGCTAAAAGAGATAAACCGTTAGTTCTGGAAATAGATTTACCATATTTTACAACTTCACCAACGGGCTTATTATTAATGTCAGCTAAAAATCTCGCATTTTCCATCTGTCTGTAATTTATAAGGATCAGGAACCATAGATTCAATACTGGAAATAATATAGTCCATCGAGAAATATTTTCTTGAAATTGAGCGAGTGCAAAAAAAGCTCCAATAAGTAAGTTGTTGTAGTTTGAAATATAATCATGTATTCTATCGAAATACTTAGTTATATCCGCAACTGCCTCATCTTCACGCTTCTTCATTCTTGCGTCTCGTTCAGCAGCTTCTCTCATTTTTTGTTCGAGATTGAAATCATCCATTATTCCACATTGTTAGTTATTATAAAGTAATAGTGTTTATTTTACCATTTTAATTCTTTTAGTATTTTATAGACCCTACTATCTAACACATCAGTTATTTTAAGATGTAAAGCAAATAAGGTGTTTAACTCTTTATCACTGCTATCCTTTTCCCTCACATATTCTATCATATCTTTTATATGGTCAGACAATGCTTTTAAATCAGAACTTGGTATTTTAGATAGTTTCATATAATATAATTATAAATCCCTCTTGTTTAAGGAGGGGTTGAAATTTGTATATTTGATTATTAACAGTAATGCCTTACAGTATGTCAAAAAAGAAAACCAAAAAATCCAAAGTTGCTCTTGTAAGACTTTCTACTCAAGAAAGACAGAAACGCGTATGGGAAGCTCTTTTTTACAGTCACCAGAGACTTGATACATTACTAATAGTTATTTCCGGCACAGGCATATATGTATGCTTGGAAACAATTAAATTTTACAGCTCTAAAACTGAAGACGTTCACTGGATAATTCATCTATCAGCATTTTTATTATTATTTGCAGTAATCACCAATTTCTTCTCTCAATGGTGTGCAAGCAAAGTTCATCAAAATGATTATTGTATCACAGTGATAGATTTTCAATGCGAAGAAGAAAGTCGTGAAAGAAGTGAATTCTTAGCAGAAATACAAAAACACGAATGCGAAATATCTAATTACGAAAAGATAAATAATTTCCTAACTATTTTTTCAATTTTACTAATGAGTTTTGGCCTAATTGGAGTTGTAGTCTTCTTTATATTTATCTTTTAGGAGGCGTTACTCTAGGTAAACTTCTTTCTTCTTTTCCCGGATATGGTCCAGTCGGTTTAGGGAATTCTCTAGGAGGAGGTGTTTGACGACTTGGAGGGTTAGAAGGTCTTTGAGGTTTTCTTTCCTCACTTATAAAGTTTTTCATAGTAAAGTGTGTTTAAGTTACTTACAGCAAGTTAAACAATAATCTCTTACATTAACAAAATACTTACTAACAGATTGTTAGTAAAAATTGTTTGAAATAAGAAGTTTTGTGTAATAAAAATCTCCCTTAATTTAAAACTTGTATCTAAGTTTATCCTTTCTTTAGCACAGGTCTTATAGGAGGTATTGGTCGTGCAGGAGGCGGAGGTGATACTCTACTCCTTGGTACATTGTTTGTCGCTGGTTTCGTTTGGGTATTTCTCACTAATGAAACCTTCCATCTTCGTGGATTAGAGTGGGAGTTCGAGTTGCTCATTTTCTTCTAATTTTGCTTCTTCAAGTATAATATTACCATTTCCAAAATTCAAGTATATTGATTGTATTTTATATAACTCTTGACTATCAGGAAAAGTATAAACTGTCACGTCATTTAATACAATTTCTTTATCGTTTTCTTTGTCAGAGAATAAGGCTACTGCTCCTAAGTAAGTCAAATTATTTTCTATATCCCTAACGTATACCCATGTTAATTGATCGTTTAAAAGATACTGATTATATATACTCTGGTCATTTAATTTTTCGGTGACTCTAAATTTGTAAGCAAGTCTGTTTATTATATTTGACGAGTCCATCTTTCCAAATGTTACAGCAATTATCGTACCCGATAATATTGCGTAAGCTACTTCGTCGTATTGTATTGGATAATCCTCAGTTATGTATGTTAAAGTGATTAAGTGAAAACTGGACCAATCTTCTATACTAAATAAATTATGAACTATGACAAAAAAATTAAATAAATAATGAATTGAAGCGTAAGACAAAAACCCTAAAAGTATAGAAACAACTATAAACATTAAGTCACTTCTCTTAGTCTCTCTTATTGTTATTCTTCTGTAGATAAAATAAGAAATAAGCCCCGGAACAAGGAGTATTATTAACTTTACTGTTAAACTTGATATTTCCATAGTATCAAATTTAACATATTTTCGTTTACTTCTCTTTAAAATTCTTCATTTTTAATAGAGTCTCATTGAACTTAAATAAAGACTCTTGTTTCCAGCCTTTTCCATATATTCAAGTTTAGCTGCTTTTTTACATTCGCCCGCAAGAGGTAATTGAATACAATCTACATTAAGGCACTTTGCAACATCCTAACGTTGAAATAATATTCATATATAAGCATTTAAAATTTAGTTCAATTCTTAAACACCGTCCAATTGATAACTATGACGCTTTCGTCTGAGTACTGTCAAGCCGACTACGCAAAGTTGCTATCAGTTCCTTTTGTGTTTCGATAGTTTCCCGTTGCGCAGCTATAATAGCATCTTTTTCGTTATTGTAAGGTGTGTTTTGTTCTGTTGCAACTTGTTGTTGCGATTTGCTTTTATATGCCGCTTCAGATAATTCAGAATTAACTAAATCATCTAAAGTAATTTTAAAGTGAGAGCAAATTTTTTGGAGTGTTTCAATCTTAGGCAAGCTCTTACCCTGTATATATTGATTTATCACTCCCTTTTTTAAATCAAAGAGAATCCCAAAGTCATCCTGCCTGTAATTATTCTCTTTGACAAGATATGATATATTTTCAGATATAAAGTTTTTCATATAATATTCGGATTTCAAAAACCCTTATAAATCAAAAGATTACAGGAATAAATATAATTTTATACGATTTATTCCGTATTTTATTAGATTATTCCGAATAATAATATTAGATTTGTCTTTATAAATATAGACATTTAATAATTATGGCAATGGCAATACGGAGAGAAACAGTACGAGAAAAGAAGATGCGCCGCAATAAGAAAATATTGAGCCGCTACGATGAACTTAAAACATCTATGACCTGCAGAGAAACTTACCCAATACTAATGGATGAGTTTAACCTTGGTAAATCGACTATATTAAATATCCTTTTTGTAAAATCTTATTCTAATTCTCCCCTTGCATAACCGTTGCAACGGAGTAGAATAAAAACCATGCCACTTTAACATTTTTAGTAAGAAAACAAGTTATAAACCAATTGAAAGCCGAAACTGCATACAACGTTATTCAGGCTCTCCCGGAAGAGGAGAAAAACAGGCTATTCTTAATGTTGGGCATGACCAAAAAGGAAAAAACTAAGAAGGTTAACGAGAATATGGATAACCTAATACAAGAATATAAAGAAATGGCTTTGAAGATATTAACCGATAGGAAAGTAAAAAAATATGGTAATCCTTTGACACCGGTATAAAAAAAATGAGGCGAGGTACCACCCTCGCCTGCCCTAAACCATAATAGCCGTTAGAGCGGCTAACCATGGAAGAAACAAAATTACAGAAAAATATTATAACTCAAAAAGAAATAACACATTTATAACACCACCGTTGCAACGAACCGTTGCAAAAAACCCTAAACCAAACCACATTTTAATCATGGAGAATAATCACTTTTATCCAAATGCCGGGAAGTTCCCGGTATTGGAAAAGCTTCCTACTCTATTACAAAAACCTGTTTTACTACTTGCAGGTTTATCCTGTGTGGCCGGTATCATATCCGGCCATCAGCAGGAAGATACTACAACCATGCTGCACATAGTGTTTTCTGATCATGAAAACATGGATTACAAAAAAGCATTAGACTGCTTTAAAAGCGAAGGAATAAAGCCTGTTTTCATCAATCTAAATCCTGAAAGCCGCTTTATCAAAATCAAGCTTACACATTCAAAATCAATTTTCAATTAATAAAGCACTGGGAGCAATACGCTCAAAATTCCCTTGATGCATGCGGGTGTTATATGCACCCGCAGCGGACAGGTTAAAAAATAGAGTAATGAGAAGTCAGGAAACAATAAAATTTGGAGAATTAGCCGTTAACCTTTTTGGCGTTCAATCTCCGCAAATAAAAGAACCTAAAGCGATTGCTTTGCCTCCGGATAATAGTATTAAAGCTATCTACCCGGCCATTATAGAAGAAGCGTATTCGCAAACTATGGATAACTACCGTAAATATGTTTCAGATTACAATTTCCGAACGTTAGAAGAAAACGAACTTATTGATAAGCACAATTCTAAAGTAAAGCTGCTTTACAAATCTGAAACCTTTAACACCCTTTCAAAAGAACACCAAATATTTATACAGTTCTTTCCTAAGAGATACAAAGACCTATCGAACAGGGAATACAATACTGAAATTGACAAACAGCCGGAATCTCTATCAAAACTACTTCTAAAGAGACGAATACAAACAATAAAATATCCTACAGAACAAATATTCCAAAATATGCTGCACCTGTATAACACGCAGCTTATGAAAAGGAACTCTGAATACATGCGTTTAGGCGTTAAAACGATCAGACCAATTCAGGAACTAGACGTTAATTCATTTTTTATAACCCAGCTAAAGCGAAATAACGTTCATAGCATTGATGTTTGTGGTAAAACCATCCGTAACCATAGGCAACGTTTAGAAGAGGCTGGAATCTTCTCAAAATCGACTTTTTTCGGACATACAAGAGGTGTTAAGGTGGAGATAAACCCTGAAATTTTGGTAGTTCTTGACCTTCAAACCAATAAAATTGCCACTACTGAAAATCAGCACGTTACCCCAAATGGAGAGAAAAAGTTACCTGATAACAATGATACTACAGGAACAAATAAAGATAAATATAAGAAAAGTAAGGATGCTTCGCACTCCTTTGATGATAAGGTGTTCCCTGCGGTCACAACCTCTTTGCATTACAAGACCGTTTTTTACAGGAACACTGGGAGCAATGTAGAAAATTCACCGGTGGGCGGCGCGGCCGACAATGTTAAAAAGGAAAAAACTTTAAGCGATAAACTTAGGGAGCGCACAATCCATCGTCAGGAATTGGCTTTAGGCCTTGCTTCCGGTGAGTTTAATAACTATATCCCAATCGATATAAGGATTCTGCAAAAAGAGGCCTACGCCGGAACCCTAACCAACGAGGAATATATCGAAACTGTTATTCAGGATATTTTTAAAACAGCCACTAAACTTTACAGGGATGCAAATATCTATCCTGGCTGTTGGAAAAATGCCCTTAACCATTGGATGCAGAATAAATTCCGCACTTACAACGGTTTACCATTCAACAAAGCAAATGTTTTCGATAGCATTCAGGAAATACGATGGAGACTGGAACACGCCCGTAAATGGTTCTTGCGTACCGGTGTAACACCGCTCTACCCTTCTAACTATTTCGACACTACGAGAAAAACAAATAAGGAAGTTGGTTTTGAATACACCAAAAAAGCATGGCAAAGGCATTTACAATACATGGAAAGCGAGCCAGTGAAAAAAAGGCAACTAGAACGCAAAGCAGCTTTAAGGCTAACGGACATAAACCATTCTAAAAAGTTTGAAAGTCAGATCAAGCGATTCTTAAAAAACAAAATCACACTGCCTGAACTGATAGATTATGTTGAGAATAACCTTCCGGCTCAGTTCTATGCAAAACTGCCTGAAACCCTTAAAAAACTTGAATTAACATTTAAACCATAACCTATGCCGATTTTCGATAAACACACAGCCCGTATCAAACTTGTGATACTTACAAAGCCGGGAGAGAAAAACATCACTTGGTACAGCCTTGAAAAAGAGAAAAACAAGCCTGAAAAATCAATAATTGATGGAATGATAAAAAGGTTTGAAAGAAGCTCTTACACAAAAATAGCCCAAGTGTTGCAATTCTACGATAACAAGAGTAATCAACTAATAGCAGTACTAAAGGGATGAAAAAAGTAAAACTTACAAAAGTAACTCCCGATGAAATAAGAGTTATGCAGGAACAAATATTTCATTATTCGGAAGCGCTACGATGGAATATTAAAAACCTTGATATCGAAGATTTTTTAAATGTACTCGCATCAATGGATATAGGCTTCAGGCTTTGGCTGACATTCCGCAAAAGAGTTGAGAGTTACCAAGACAAATTTACACTAACTCTTAAAGTAAGCGAAGCTGTTGTTCTCCTTAAATGCTTTATGTGGCCGGGTGAGAACCGAACTGATTACGAAAAAAATGTAACCCTTAAATATAAAACCATAATTGACCAACAACTAAAGAATATTTAATCACCAACTAAAGGTTAACCAATATGAACACACAAGAAATGGAATTACAAACCTTACCCTACTCTGTAAATAAAAAGAAGTTAACAGCCCTTTACGTTGCAAGCGGGATGACTGAAAGGCAAATTCGTGATGGGATTAATACAATAATCGCAGATAACAGAAAATTGCCTTCAGATAAGCCTGTCAACGTCCAAAATATTTGGAATTGCGAGTTTATGGAGTTTGTAGATACATATGGTTTGCCAAAAGGTTATAAAAAATAAAATCTATGCTGAATTTCTTTATTAAAACAATTGTAACGGCTGTATCATTAGGTGTAGTCGTTACAGCTTCCTACCTAATTGGAGGGTATACAATAACAATAGGCGCGTTAATGTGCGTGATAATAGGCATTGGTATTACTCTATTATGGAAACTTAAAATATAAGTAAAGGAAATGGAGAGGATAAAAATTGAGATACTTACAAATCAGAATTTAAAGGTTAATTTTATGTTAAAACGCATAAGAAAAACTCACATTTGGATACATTTATTAAAATTTTAAACCATATCTTATGAAGACATTTATGAAAACAAAAGCAATTATTGCAATTTTATTTGTTGTCATACTTGCTAGTTGTAGCGACCCTACATCTACAAATGACCTTACAACTAACTCAAATTTAAAAGTATTCCAAAAAGATTATAAATACTATAATTATGGAATGGGAGATGTTAATTTAAAGTACTTTAACATTAACAAAAAAATAAACTCTCACAGTTTAATTTTAGAAAATAATTTTCAGCTAATGGTTGAGGATATTATCACTTCTTTTAATTTAGCTATAGAAGATTTTGAAAAAGTATCAAGTATTGTTTTTTATGGCAACAACTTAAATCTAACCGTTAATAGTAATAACATAACAGGTTTCACTCTGCTTAAAAATATCAATAATAGTTTCATCACAGAAACTTACAAAATAAAAAACTCACAAGCGACATTGATAGAAGATCTATCCAAAGATTACAAGAATAAAATTTTTATAGATGTATTTGGCTATATTACAAATAAAATTGATTCAAATAATAATACATTTATTTTAGTAAAAGATCACCCAATCCAAAAAAGTATTACTTTAAAAGATGGAGAAGAAGAAAATGATTATTCTTTAGACCTTTACCTTTTAGATCAATTTCCTATAATATTCACTTACGAAAGTGCCAGTACCCATTATTGCAGCGAAAGCCAATGTGCCTCCCAACAAAGTGGTTTTTGTACATTTCAAACAGATACTGAAGCATCTGAATGTGCAAAAAGTAGCCATGAAGAAGATGGCCCTTGCCCAAGAGATGAATGGGGAGATAATCCACCGGAAGGAGATGATGACTATACATTCGTCCAAAGTGCACGCGCTGCCATGTACAGCATAAGAGATAATATTTTATCATCATCTACGAAGGGGCAACAATATGTTGATTTCTACTACAAGATAGGATATGTATGGAAGGTTACTAGTGCATATCAAAACAATGCAGCTGATATAAAAGATTTAATGGATTTTATAGACCGAAAATCAGTACTATTAATTACAGCAAGTAGTAGTACAGTAATTATAGATAGCTCTGATGCCACGTACCTTAGATCAATGATTGCTACTCTTAAAAATGTACATTCCAATGCCGAGTATCAATACATATTTACTACATTAGACAATGATTTAAATACATTTGAAAATAAAACTAAAGCAGATTTATTATCTTTATTTTAACCATTGAAAAATTCAATTTACATATTGTTAGAATTTTTAATAATAGTATGTAAAGGGTAACTAATAATTCTATTGAATCTAAGCTTAATAAAACTTTAAATTTGTAAATCATTTAAGGAGGTTGTTTCAAATAAACAACCTCTTTTTTATTGTTCCATTTAGGAATTATCGAAATTACTTCAATATAGTCTGAATTTTAAATAAAAATTCAATAAATAACTTGTAGAAAATCAAAAAGTTAAAAAAAAGTTAAAAAAAACAAAATATTAAATTAAAAAAAGATAAACACAGATATATTTGTTAAAATTTAAATCACATCATAATGAAATTAAAAAATTTTAAACCAATTCTTTTAGCTATTTCAATAGCTGTTTTATCAACTAATTGTACAGAATCTAATGATACTACAGACTCTACAACAGAACTTAGTTCATTTGCTAATCTGAAAATTTTAGGACAACCTTATGATTATTATAATCATGCGACTGGAAATGCTAAACTAAAGTATTTTAATGATGAAAAATCAATTACAGCTAACAGCCTAATAATAAATGAAAAATTTGAACTAATCGTAGAAGACCTTATTGCATCTTATAATTTCACAACTACTGACCTATCTAAAATTACGTCTATTGCTTTCTATGGACATAATTTAAACTTTTCGCTTCAAAAAGAAAATATAACAGGATTTACATTGCTTAAAAATATTGATGGCAATTTTATCACTGAAACATATCAGGTAAAAGATTCTAAGGCAATTTCTGCCGAAAATCTTACTAAAATTCATAAACAGAGGATATTTTCAGAAGTATTTGGTTATATCTCAAATGAAATTAATGAAGAAAATGATTCATTCTTTCTAGTAAATAGACCTATCGAGCAACAGACAATTAAATTAAAAAATGTAGAAGAAGAGGAGGATTATTCTTTCGAGTTAAGTCTCTTGGATCAGTATCCTATTATTTATACAAATGAAGCTGCAAGTAAACACTATTGCACTTTAACAGAATGTGATTCTGAAAAGGTTGGATTTTGCACTCATGTAACAGACACAGAAGATTCATATTGCGGTAAAAGCTCATATATCGACGACTGTCCTGATGAAGAAGGGGGTACAGATCCAGGTCCTGAAGAAGAAGATGATTATACATTCGTTCAAAATGCACGCGCTGCCATGTACAGCATAAGAGATAATATTTTTTCTTCTTCAACAAAAGGTCAGCAATATATTGACTTTTATTATAAAATTGGTCATGTATGGAAGGTTACAGGTACTTATAATACTAACACAGCTGATATACAGCAATTAATGGATTTTATAAGACGAAAATCATTGTACTTTTTAGCTGCTGGCAGTAATGACGTTATTATAAATACTTCAGAAGCAAATTATCTTAGATCTAAGATTAATACATATAAAAATGTTCACTCTAACGCTGAATATCAATATATATTCACTACTTTAGATAACGATTTAAATACTTTTGAAGGCAAAACAAAGGCTGATTTACTATCTATTTTTTAAAAAGTGAAAATTAATTTTAATATATTAATTTTATTATTTCCAATTTTTATTATTGGATGTAAAGGTGCTTCTCAGGAAGCGCCTTTACCTTCTCAATCTGTAACTGGAGTTTATTATAGTATTGAACCTAATAGAAATGAAACTTTTTCTATTATGTATACAAGAGGTATTTTTAACTTTCTATATACAGCTGCTAATGATGAATTTATTGAGATTAAAGAAGATAGTCTTTTTTCACATAGTATGAACTTTTGTAAAATTGGAGAAACTGTTTATGAAGGTAAATGGAGTTTAAAAGGTAATTCTTTAATACTGGATTATTCTGATTCAAGAAAAGATGATTTAAAATTTTATATTGTTTCAGATAAGATATATTGTATTAAGGATGTTATCGTTAATAACGAAAATAATGATAGAATGAAATCCTTAACCTTAATGAAAAAAAAATAATCCAAAGAAATTAATTTTTTACTGATTTTGAAAAAGAACATGATTGTTGCAAGTTTAGTACTTGTTATATTGAAGATAGTATATGACGTTTATACTTTTGTTTATGATAAGCAGGATTTAAAAATTGAGAGGTATTTCAATGTGGCTATCGTTTTCTTTATAATTTACTATAGCGTTTCTTCTAGAAAAAAAATTAAGAAAGCTTAATAAAATTTTCAATTTGTAAAAATAATTAAAGAGGTTGTTTCAATTTAACAACCTCTTTTTTTCTTTTGGTTATTACATAAATTACTTCAATCAAAAAATCCTGCTAAACCTTAGCAGGGTTTTTTATTATATGAAGGCATTGCAACGAAATATAACAAACCGTTGCAAAGGTTATCAAAAGCTACCAAAGGTTATCAAATCAAGGCTAAACATAGCAAAGTGAATCACTTGCAAATCGTTGCATCGCATCTTTGCAATGTGATTCAGCAACCAATGAGCGATTTTGATTACTTACTACACAGAGAGATTAAACCCGGTAAAGAGTTTGAAAAGCTAATACCAAAAACCACCTGCAAAGCCACTTTTCTTGGTAAAGGCATGACTGATTTCTCAGTCGATAAAATGGCAGGCATGGTTAAGATGTATGCTTTCCAAATGTCAAAGGTTGCTGAACTCTTTCGCAACAAATCATTGCAACAAACCTGCAATGATATTCACAAATGGTGTTACTGGCATTTTCAATACAAAGCCGATAAAGAAACCCAGTACTTGCGCAGTCCATCATGTTCATGGTATAGCAGGGTTGAGGGTATAGACTGTAAAAGCTACACGATAATTGCAAGCTGCATCCTTACAAATCTTGGTATCAAACACTATATAAGGCGAATTAAGCAACCGGGGTTTGCACCTGAATTATGGACGCATGTTTATGTTGTCGTTCCTAAGAACCAAAAAAACAGCAAGCTAAGTGAAGGTTACTTTGTTATTGATGGAACGGTAGAGACACTTCAGGAATCAGTATTTACACAAACCAGTGATTTATTTATGGATATGGAACATTACGGATTAAATGGCAGCCACAGAGGATTAGGGATTACCTATTCTGAACTCTCAAAACACCTTTCGCTTAACAACATTAAAAGTCTTTTTTCAGGTGGTTGGAAACCTAATTGTATTGGAGGCTCTTTAGATACTGACGATTTTTATGCATCACTGGAAAACATCGTGCCGGCATTTGAAAAAATGATAGATGATGTCAACCTCGCTGTAAACAACGGTAATGATATAATCCCGAAAATCAATACTCTATTAAGGGTTGCTGCTCAAATGCAAAGCCATAGCAGGGTTAAAGCAAGCGGCAGTTGGAAAAGTACATGCTCAAAAAATGCCGTTGATTTATACCAAGCTGCGGGCGAATATTATTACAATATTGTTTACACCGGCTTCATGCAATGGTTGAAATATTACTTTGATATTGAAACCAGTACAGTACAAGTACCTAACAATACTTTCGATATCGAAATGAGATTCGATAAAGGAAGCAGTATTGAACAAACACAGGCTACTATAGTTACTAAAATTTCTCCAAAGGCAAATACAACCAACGTAAAACAGTTTGTAATTACCCCTTACATCGGGGATAAAGAAAACCAATCAAACTTCAATCTTCAAACATTTTTAAGCGATATCAAAGAGGTTGTCGCGGTTTTCGCTCCTTCAAATACAGGATCAGGAAACAATACAGGATCTGGTACAAACTATAACAATGGTACAGTTACTTATACCGGAACAAATTTAAAAACTGCAAGTTTAGGCGGTATTGCAGGTGTAGCCCTTTTTGCTGCCGGTGCTGCTTTTATATTTTCAGAAATGAAAGACAAACCGGCAAAGCCCGGTGATAAATCCAATAAGGCTTCTGAATCATCAACAAAAACAAAAGTAAAAAAGACAAAGTAATGAATTTAGTACAGCAAAACAGAACTGTAGAAAGAAACCTTCCCGCAATAGCATCCGGAAAGCAAGGTTTAGGATTAAGGATATTTGGATGGACACCACCAATAGGTAAATGGGTGGGTGATGCAGTACGATACGTCGGGGGTGTTATTGCCGGCCGTGTAAGAGCTATCCCTTTTGTTGGTAGGGCGCTTGCCGACGAAATTGATTCAATTACTGAATATGTGGCTCAGAATATTGAAACCGGTTTACAGAGTATCGGCCTTAATGCTAACCTTAGTCTTAAAGATGAGCTTACACTGGAAGAAACCCGAATCTTAGAGCAATGGTTGACCCAATTTAAGCCATACGCTGAAAATCTGACACAGGACGTTGCAAACGCATTGGCATTAAGCGATACTACTGCAATGTTAACAGGCCTTAATGCGGTACTTAACAAGATTAATGCAGTACAAGACCACTATAACCCTGAAGTTACAAAAACAGCCGGACTTTCTACAAACGCATTACGCCAACGTAGTTATGTAATTTATCAGGCTTTCAATCTTATTGTAATGGCGGTTACTGAAGGCCTTAAAAGAAAAAACTTAAGTCTGACAACTAAGGAGGTAACTTTCCCTATTAACCAGTACAACTTTATGCCGCTATTCAGTAATAGTACTATTTCAACGGTTACAGGTGAAAATTATGTTCTTGCTTCCGGTTCTACAAAACCAACCACAAAACCCGGAATCGAATTACAGCCAGGTGGCATTACTACCCTTCCTGTTTACCCGGGTGGCGGTATAATCCCTAAAGTTCCTGTTAATACCGGCGGCACTCCTGTAACGAATGTACCGACAAAAGAAGGAACAAATACGACCACAGACAAAGGAAGTGATGTTATAGAAGCTGAAGTTATTACAGATACATCTTCAGATGATGTTACAAACAATACTACAGGTAAAAAATCAAACACCACTAAAGTAGTATTAGGCGGTTTACTTGTGGTGGCCATTGCAATAGCAGCTTCAAAAGCCTCGAAGAAGAAGGCCGTGAGATCAAAAAAGCGCACTAAAACCAAGTAAGAATTTAAAACAATTATAAACACATGGAATTTAAAAAACCATCAGGAACAAAAGTGAAAGACACCATCGCATTAACTGGTGGTGTTCTTGCAGGCGGTGCCGCATCTCGTGGTATTTTCGGACTTATACACGAAAATCAAGCTACAGAAGATACGGCAGCCGCTAAAAAACAGGAAAACACAGCTTTATTAAAGCGTGGAGTTATGACAGTCGGTGCAGGAACGGCCGCCGTATTTATCGAAGGTAAAGACCTTGTTGCAACGCTTGTAAAAGGTGCTTGTGTAGGTATCGCAGTTGTACAAGGCTTAGAAATAGTTAAAACCTTGGCCGCTCGAGGCGGTGTTACTCCTGAAGTATCAGCAACGACCAAAACACAAAAAATCCTTGCTCAAACGGTAGGCTTAGGCTGCCCTTGCAACGATACAAAAGGTCTTATGTACAGCGCTCCTGTTTTCTCACCTCGTTACGTGCATACAGACATTAACGCTGAAAGAGAAAACAGCAATTTCGGGTTAGCCGGTGACATTTGGAACTCGCAGGATATTTGGGCGAAGCCTGCCAGTGCGTAACGATCAAAAAAGCCTTAATTAAAAGTTTAAAAATCAATACATAAAAAGTTAAAAATTAAAAAGATGAAACATTTATCATTTGCAGAAGTAATAGGGTTACTACCAAGCATCCAAAACGGAAACGGAGTTGCATTAACCCCAACAGGAAAAAAAGTTAAAAGAAAAACCTACTTCGTAGCAGGTATTTCAGGAAGTTCGGATTTTACTTCTGATGGAAAATTAATCGATGCAGGAACTAAAAAAGAAATCGGCCGTACCAACTTTGACAAAGGTAATATGCTGAATGAAGGCCGTAGCTTTATTGTTACTGGTGTTCGTGTCCTTTTCGATACTACAGCAGATGTAAACATACTAACGGCAACCTACAAGAGTGAGGCTCCCGCACCTTACAAAAATGGTGAGCTTAAAATCGCTCAGGATGGTTCAGGGGATTTCTTCAACAACCCTATCAGTGCCTACACTAAAAATGATTACTCATTTGAAAAAGATGTAGACTTCATGCCGGTTGTTCCTTTCCAAATTCGCCCTAATATTCCTTTCGATATTCAAATCCTTACAGCCGGTTTGGCTGCTGCCGGTACAGCAGTAAAAGTTGAGCTTGATGGGTATGAGTTTGCAGATGCAAGCAACGCATAATCATAGTTCGGGTTAGTTTAATGTTTGTTAATTAAAAAGCCAAAGGCAGTGCTTTTGGCTTTTTTTACTCGAAAAAACCATGTTCAAAAAACAAGAAGAAATTGTAAACCTGACCATTGCAAGCGGAAGCAGAAACAACTCTGTTACCTTTCAGCCGATGGCAGGATTAGTAATTGGATGCGTGATTTATACCAATGCCGCACCAAACACAGGATTTGTAACTGCTAAAATAACAAACGACAATGGCGAGGTAATATCAGCCAGTGCGGATATTAGAAACTATCGCAGTCGTGAAGCAGGGTACAAGGAAGGATGCAAGCCGCTATACTTCGAAACAGGAAACAAAGCGTACACCTTTGAAGTAAACAGCGATGCCAATTTTACTGCTGACTTTAAATGCCAGTTAGTATTGATTTATGAAAACGACCTAACACAACAGTGCTAAAATGGAAAAAACAGGCCTTATATCAAGATTAATCGGAAGTGACATAAAAATGAATTTAAAGAACGTCACCAGTCTAACCCTTTCTAATTACGGTTCAGACCCTTTAACTGTAATAGTTAATGATGTACCACGTACAGTGCCGGCATTAAGGGAAGAAATTGGCGTTCCTATGGGTTCTTACAATCTCCCGGGTGATGGTACGGCCTGTAAACTTACCCTTGAAGTAAAATTTACCGGAGAGAGTAAACATGCCATTTTAGATTACAGAGTGTACAACCCGCAAGAATGTTAAGAGATGAAGCAACTCGAAACCATAATAGAAAAATTAAAGAACGACCAATATTTTGCAATAACCATTACTGATACAGATACATTCAAAACAGTATGTACTAACAGGATGGCCGCTCAGATGGTTGAAGAAGCCGGGAGCGTGGAAAAATATTTCAATAAAATAGTTGAACAGGGTCACACCCAAATCGCTATTAACCCACGCAGGAAAAACGGCACATCATTTAAGGATGATGGCCAACCGGTTAAATTATCGCTTCGCCCCAAAGGCGAACAATACCAAGAAGCAACCCCGGTAGCTTCTGCCTCTCCTGCCCTAACCATGCCACAGACTGGCCATAACCCTTTAATGGGACTTATGGCCGGTTTAAATGGCTTTGATGTGGCTTACCGCTATCAGGATTACCCGAAAATAATAACTGAGAACGATAAGCTAAAACTTGAAAACGAGACTTTGAAAAAAGAGGTTGCCTCTCTTGAAAAAGAAATCATTCAGCGTGATTTTTCGGAAAATAAAGCAGCCGGCAACAAAGAATTGCTTTCAGAACTACTCGGAGCTTTGCCAACCGTTATGGGGGCATTGGCGCAGGCTAAAGGCGCACCGGGTGGATTAAACGGAACTTCACCGGTTCAGGATACCGAAACACTATCGGACAACAAAAAAGCCCTTGTAGAGGCCATAAAAACCCAAAGCGAAGGTATTGCCTACTATTTGTGTGCTGTCCTTGAAGGTATGACCACCAGTGAAAACTTTAGCAACGAACTATTAAAACTATTACAAACACATAACCTAATTCAGACTTAACAATGTCAACACCAAACACCACAGAAAAAATGAGCGGCGAAGTAACTCTAACATTTGAAGTAAAGGCCGGAAACGTCTTTGACCTTCAGAAAAAAAAGAAAATCCTTCAGGATTTCTCCCGCCTCGATATGGAAGACCAAGAACGTATTGAGCAAATAATGATTAACCCAAAAGCAAGGGAAGCCCTTAAAAAAAACTGGAAGTTGCTTAAATCAATGTTCTAAAATCAAAATCAACCAATGGCAGTAAAAGAAAATACACAACAAAAAGGCTTATCAAATCCGGCGGCTCTTGCACTTGCTTCGTCTCCCGCCGGACAAGAGGCCATTGCCGGTGCGGTTAAATCTACTGTTTCCATTGCTAAAATAACACTCGCTGTTGTAGCTACAGCAGCGATTGGTTATATAGCCTATTCCCTTTACAAAAAGCGTTTCATAAAGCTTGGAACAAATCCACAGTTAGACCCGGCCAACGTAAACACAGCACAGGCAAAAGCCAAAGCAGAGGCAATTTATCAGGCCATGTTAGGTTTTGGGGCTGATGTTGACGTGGTAGCGGAACAATTAGCCGGACTTAATTACAATGGATGGGTTGAAGTTTATAACGCATTTGGTAAGAGAAGGGGCAGCATTCCCGGTACTTCTGAAATGGATTTAGTAGAGTGGTTGAACGATCAATTTTCAGGCAGTAAAATGGAAACATTACGATTCATATTACCCGGACTTTTTTAATTTCTCCAACCATGACAAAAAAAAATAAAATAGTCTTAGGCATTGTTGCAGGACTGGCCGCAACGGTTATAATCTACAATGTAGTAAAAAAGAAAACGGATATTTCCGGGAATGGCGACCCAACCGGCAACGGTACAGGTTCTACTAACCCTTCAGTACCTTTCAATGCAAATACAATAGCTGAAAAGCTCTATGATGCCATGAAAAACACCGGTACGGATGAAGATGCCATTTTCAGTGCGCTTAGGAATGTAACACAGGCTCAGTTTGCACAGGTTGTAGCTGCCTTTAAATACAGAAGCTATAACAGTACTGCCGGCAATCAAATCAATTACATTCCTTGGGGAGATCCTTTGCCTTTAAAGGATTTGCCTTACTGGCTTAAAAACGAATTAAGCTCGAGCGATTACCAAAAGTTAAGCCTAAAATTTCCAAACTACTTATAATATGCCTTACAAAATTTCGGGTAAAGTTGTCGGGGATGATGGCTACCCAATATATCAGCAAGCTTTAATAGCAGAATTGAACAATCAAGGTCAGCAAGTGGCAAATATTCTAAGTTCTGAAGAAACTGGGAGCTATGTTTTTTTTGCTGAGAACGAAAACTCAACAATCAGGATTTCAAGCCCCGGATATAAAGAACAGATATTTTTAGCTAAGGCTGTACCTTCAGAAATAACCTTATACCCTTTGGATTCATCAGTAATAAACTTTACAAGGCCAAAGCCTGACAGAACCGGGCTTTATTTAGCATTAGGAACACTGGCCGCTGTAGCCATTACGGCCATAGCAATAGGCAGGAAAGATAAAAAAGCCAAAGCCCAGGACTCCAAACCTAAAGCGAAACCCGTTGCAACGGCTAAGCCTAAAGTTAAAACAGTAACAGTATAATGGCAAAAAGTTTTCTAAATAACCCCGCTTACGCTTCTTATCCTCGTGGCATCCGCAACAACAACCCGGCCAACCTCATTTTAACCAGTGAGAATTGGCAAGGTAAAATTCCAAACTCCCAAAATACGGATGGCCACTTCGAACAGTTTAAGGAATTGCGTTACGGAATACGGGCAATGATGCGAAACATGATTAACAAAATCAACGGCGGCATTAACACCGTTGACAGCTTGATAAGCGTGCTTTCACCTTCCTTTGAGAACCACACCGGCATTTACATTCAGAATGTGGCCAAAGCATTAGGAATATTGCCAAGTGTTAAGCTCGAGATAACTCAGGAAACTATAATCGCGCTTTGCAAAATCATTGCAACGGTTGAGAACGGCAAGCAATACGCCGATTTAATTACGGAATCGGACTATCAGGAAGCTATCGCAATTCTCGGGATGCCATTAAAAAAAAAAAGCAGTAACGGCCTGTTAATTACACTGGCCTTAATTCTTGCCGGGTTAATCGGCTATAAAATCTACAAAAAAAATGAGCGGACAGATAGGAACAGGAATTGACGTTATTGCATTAACAGGCGATAACAACGGCGGTGGTGCTACCGGTGGTAAATTCGGTATTGAAGATAACACCTCAGAGGTTAACAGGGCTGTTGATATGGGAGGTAATTCCCTTTCCCTGAATAACGTATCGGAATTTAATATTAAGGGGGCGGGTGTTACACAGTTTGTACCGTACACCTTTGATGATATAGAGGAAATCGGAAATATGGAGGTTTATACTGAAGTTCCTTTCCCGGGGTATGAGGATAAATCAATGGTTGAGCTTTACGAGGGCTACGATTATGCACCGTATAACGAGCTTGGCCTTGATACAAAATTCTATTTTCTTATTGATGGCCAACCAACGGAGTTAATAGGTGAATTTTTTCTATTTGAGGATGAATACCCGGTTTATTTTATACCAAAAATAAACGATGAAGCTTTTACAGCCATTGGTTATGACTCCGTTGTTTCAAATCTTGATGTTACAATTGATGTTCCAAAGATACCCGCTGATTCTGAAACACAACCGGAAAATGTATTGTTTGTCAATAACGAAAATAAATTAAGAATCGGTAAAGTTCCCACACCTCAGGCACCATCTTGGATGGATACGCTAAACACAGATGCAAATATAACCGGGAATGTCTATTCTTATATGAATAATGGTGTATTCTTTAATATCTATGGTGCTAATCCGACCTCACCAGTATTTTTTATAAGTAACAATTCAAACCCAATCCTTGCAAAATTTCAGATTGGTGTAGGCCAAAACGGTTTTCTTGATGCCGGTATAAGTTTTTATAATACCCACACAGAAGTAAGAAGGTTTCTTCAGTATCAGCTTGACAATAACGAATGGATGATACAATTCGACAGAACGATTCCGGATGCAGGCTTTGTAAGGGGAGGTTGGGGCTATGTCAAGCAGTTAACCGATGATGTGAGTGCCAGTGTTCTTGGGGCTAAAGATTACTTCATTGAAATTTTTTCAGATGCCGGCTACAATCTTGAACTTAACAAAGATATAATGTTCAAGGGTAAAACTTTTATTATCAAAGTTTCAGGCCAAGCTAATGTAACACTATCTGTTACTAACAACGGCACAATAAACGGTAAAACTTCAATGGTGCTTGTACCGGGAACAACTTTAGAGGTTATTCACAATAGTTTTGAGTATAGAATTATATCGGCCACCTGCAAGATAACTAATTCAGATGTAACGGATTTATTTACCATTGAGCAAATTAACGCTTTATACCCGGATGCCTTAGAAGGATTTGAAGTGTATTGCCCTAATACAACCCCGCCGGTTCTTTACCGTAAAACAGGATGGATAAACAGTTGGATTGGAATAGAACCACGCTACAACCTAATACCAGTATAATGAAAAACATAATTGAATTTATCAAGACCTTACCAAACGAGATTTACGACGTTTTTCTCTTTGTCTTTGCCGTACTCTTAGGAACTGGTTACAAAGTGGCCAAACAGAATGAAAAAGGCATGAAAATCACTTTCAGGAAAATGCTTACCGAGGGCTTAATGTCTTTTTTTATAGCCCTTATAGTATTTGCGGTTTTTGACCAGTTCCTAAACTTCAATAAGCTTTTTACTTACATGATGTGCAGCCTTGCCGGTTCAATGAGTTCCTTATTTCATAGCAAATTAGAGGACTTATTGAATTACCTCTTTGAGGCGGCCAAAAAGAAAATAAACCAACTTTTAAAAATTCAGTAATGAGAAAAATAAAAAGCACATGGCCAATCCTGTTTCTTTTTGCACTTTTTTTCAGTGTCCTGGCTTCAGGATGCAGAACGCAAAAGGTTCTGAAGGAAGAGGAATCGACCGTTAATATTGACAGCCTAACACAGGTAATTTCAAAGCTTACGGAAGTTAACCGGGAAATAAAGGATAAGGCCTCTTTTTATTTTCCCGATGTGAATACCGGTAATAGCGATTGTGACAGCCTTTGCAATGCCCGGGTGCGTGAGATATTAAAAAGCATCAACCGGGAAATAGAATCAGGCAATAACCGCTATCAGCTTCTTTATAACGAGCATAAGAAAACCTTAGAGGTTTTGGCCGATATAGCGGCAACCCAAAACGTCCAGAGTACGGAACAAACCGACCATTTAAAAAAGGAAAGTTCGGAGATAATAAAAGAAGTGCCGGTAAGAGTTATCCCGGCCTTTTATAAATACAGTGCTTGTTTCGGTTGGGTATGTGCTTTTTTCCTTATCAATTATTTAATCAGTAAAATAAAAACATGGCTGCCAAAAAAATTATTTACATAGGTGTTGCAGCCGCTTTAATACTACTTCTTATGTCAAACAGCAACAAGGCTTTAGCAGCAATTACCAAGAAACAAAAAATAAGGGGATGCGATCCGCTCGGGTGCGGTTCTTTTGGCGCACGCAGGGGAACACATACACATCAGGGAATTGATATTGTGGCCGCTCCCGGTGAAGATATATTCTCACCGATAACCGGTAAGGTTACACGCGTGGCCTATCCTTATGCCAGTGATTTGAGTTATACCGGTGTTGAAATCGTGAACGAGAAATACAGGGTTAAAATGTTCTATATGTCGCCGACCGTTGTAATACCTAAAACAGTACTTGCCGGTGAAAAAATAGGCATAGCCCAAAACATCAGTGCCAAACATGGGGCAGCAATGACAAATCATGTTCACATTGAGGTAAGAGACAGCCTAAACAGATTAATCGACCCAACCAACCTATTTTAAAATGAAAACGAAACACATCATTATAACCGGGATTATTGTTGGTGTTGCCGGGTTAGCTTATGCCGGCTATAGAAGGATTCAGAAACTAAAGGCTGTTTTCAGCGCAATGAATGTTTACCCTTCCGGGTTAAGGAATGTAAAAATAGGATTAAGCCATTTTACTTTCAATCTTGATTTAACGATAGAAAACCCGACAAAAGAGGATTTTTCTATCTATGCCGGCAGCTTCGCAAGTGTCAAAAGGGCTATTGCGTACCGTAACGGCCACTTTTTAGGCATGGCCACACTTGCAATTAACATGGTACACATACCGGCGTTAAATACACTTGAATTAAAAAACATTCCCTTTGAGGTTTCCCCGGAAAATGTATTAAAAAATGTTATAACTATCGAAGGCTTCTCTTTAGAGCAGCTAACCTTTGTTGTGGTAGTTGAAATATTAGGGAAAGAATATTATATAGAAAGTTAGATTATGGGAGTAGTTAAGAGCTTTAACGGGTTGATAGGCACTAAGACAAAGTTAAACCGTACAGATATAAACGTTTTGATAATCGATGCCAAACAGCAGGAACAATACGAGCTTGCAGAAAGGCTTCAGAAAGCTTTAACGGACAATCCAACCGTAGATGAATTTAAGTTTAGTAAGAATACAGCACCGGCCATTGAATCAGTGCCGGAAAGCTTCTTACAGTGCTTGGATTGCGAACAGGATTCGGACGATACAATTATCGGTTTAGGGAAGGCCGTTTCAGCAGACGAAATTTATCAGATGATTACTGATAAAATGATTGAAAAAATTAAACTGGCCAACACCAAAGATTATAAACAAAAATGGTCTGCTAAAAAGTACGGAACGGGCTACCTAATGCCTTTCAATTTTGTTTCTAAGAAAATGTACAGGGGTGTTAACCGCTACCTTCTTACCGACTTTGAGCCGTTAAAAAATCCTTTTTTTATGACTTTCAAGCAAATTGAAAGTTTAGGCGGTATGGTTAACAAAGGTGCTAAAGGCTATCCGGTAGTTTACTTTACCGAGCTTTATAAATACTATGATTCCGAAAGGAAAGTTGATATAGCCAGTTACGACCTTAAAAAGTTCATTGCACTGCTAAATGAGAACAGGGATAAGATACCTTTTTTTGCTGCCGGACAGTCGGCTGAAGATATAGCAAAGAGGCATAAACTACCCATCCTGAAGTATTACAATGTTTTTAACGGCATTGATATAACCGGCATTGATTTCGACCTGAAAAACTTTAAGCATGGCCTTATTGAAAAACCACTGCCGGCAGCGGAAGAATATAAGATGCCGATAGCGGAAGCCATTATAAAAAACTATCCTGTACCCGCACCGGGTTACGCATTTGGCGGCAATGAGGCATTTTATTCGCCTCGTAAAGATACCATCACAATGCCGCATATCTATGACTTTGAGGCGGCACAGGATTATTACGCAACGTTTTTCCACGAGATTGCACACAGTACCGGCCATCAAAAGAGATTACAGCGTGATTTTTCAGGAAAATTTGGTTCTAAAAATTATGCGTTTGAGGAACTAATCGCAGAGTTTACGGCAACGTTTTTAAGTGCTGAAGCCGGTATCATTTGGCACACTGATAAAAATTTCCCTGCTTACCTGAAGTCATGGAATAACCGATTAACACACCTTCAGGATGATAACAGGTTTTTGATGCGTGCCGCAACGCAGGCACAGGCCGCAACGGATTATTTATTGCAGTACAATAGTGCCGGTGAGCCGAAATACTTTGAGGATTTAAAGCAGGCCGCTAAAGAAAAGGCCGCTAAAGAGAAAAAGGAAAAAAAGGAAAAGGCCAAAGCCCAGGAATCTAAAGCAAAAGCCAAACCCGTTGCAACACGTAAAAGAAAATCGAGCCAAACAAAACAGTTAAATCTATTTGGTTTAAATGGTAAAAGAAAAGCTTCAGGGCTTAAAGGCACAGAGGTAACAGAACCACAGCAGATAAATAATACACCAATAGAAATACCACAGCCACAGCCGCAGCCGCAAAAAAACCCTCGAGTAAAAAATATAGGTGCGGCGGCCAATGAAGTGCCGGCACAGTTCTTTACTGTAGCGGGCGAGGTTGGAAAGTTCCTTCAGGCCGTTGAAAGAAAGCCCGAACATAGCGTAGTTATCACGATGGATGGTGAGCAGGGTGCAGGAAAAACAACCACTTTATACAAGTTCATGAATGCCTTTGCAACGCCCGGAAACCGTTGTTTGTTTATATCCGGGGAAGAACACCCGAACAGCTCTTTAGCAAAAGAGAAGGTAGAAAAATACTTATCAGGCCAAGCGCAGGCAAATATTGATACCGTTGGCGATGTGGAGGACAAACAGGACTTGTACGACCTTGTAAAGGATTATGAAATCATTTTCATTGACAGTTGGCAAAAGCTGCTTAGGATGGTGGGAACGATACACCTTGATGAAGATTTACGCAAAAGGTTTAACGGTAAAGTGTTTGTAATCATTTTTCAGCAAACCACGACCGGCCGAACCAAAGGAGGTTCTGAAGTTGTTTTCGATGGTGACATCATCATTAAAATGGTTAAGGAAGCCAGTTTTGCGGATAACTACGCATTCTTTGATAAAAACCGCTATACAAAAGTACCTATTGAAACCATTCGCTATAATATAGCAACCGGCACAGTTTACAACCCTTTAGAACCTGAAACGGAAGCAGAGGCCGAAGCTGTTGCAACGGAAATAAACGAACTAAATTTTGAAGTTATATAATTATAAAACCTAAGTTATGAATAAAAAAATGATTCTTGGCGTTGCCCTATTAGGAGCGGCGGCCGTTTTTACTTTTAAAGATAAAATATTCGGCGGTAGCAATACCGGTACCGGCAATGCAAATACCGGTATAAGCACCGGCAACAATGCAAACACCGGAAGCAATTCAAATGCCGGCGTTAGCGCATCACCTTATGAAGGTAAGGTAGTAAGAAGCCCGGGCAATGACGAAGGATGGTATTTGGTGAAAGATGGCGTAAAAATAGTTTACCGTTCAATAGAGGCATATAAAGCTGATGGCAGCCGCCCGATTGTGGATATATCAATCGACGAATTGAGAAATATTCCTTCGAATGCTTCTGTTTACGTAAATGAATACGGAAAGATTGTAAACTGGTAAACTATCAAAAATATACTCTTAAACATATACTAAAACCGCTTTTATTTGAGCGGTTTTTTTTATATTCGCACCATTAACAAGGTAAGGTGTGTTAATGAAAAGCCCCGTTAATTTTGGTGTGGTTACTAAATCCGGGGCTAAATTTTAAATTCCTGCCCGGTTCAGGGCGCGTTATATTATTATTTCTTTATTATCTTTTAATAAAATAGACAGAATAAAAAAAGGCCTCTAAAAATAGAGGCCTTTTTTTATTTTAAGAAATAAGATTTACTATAAGTCTAGTTATACAACTTGAAAATTTATTTTTTATTTTGCAATTGTTTTCTCTTTTAAAACATCTGCCATATTTGTAAAGTTTATTAATCCCAATAACATCACACCATTTTCATGATTTGTTTGTAATGTCAAGGTACTAATAAATGCTCTTATATATGGAAAAAATATCGGAATAGCACTCAAATAAAAGTGTTTTGGTAGTTCCTCAATTTTATATGGTTGATCAAAAATATAATCTGCAAATGCAGTTACAGTTATAACTTCAAATTTAGGGTCATTATTAAAGGCTCTGAAATTAAGTTTTAAAGTATATTCTCCCGTTATCGAGTTATATTCTCCTGAAGGTTCAAACTCAATGTCAAAATTATTCCCTTTAACAGAGGATTCATTATAGGAAAAATTAGAAATTCTATAATTTAAAAATTTGAAGGCTACTCCTGCCTGAGCTTTAATTGGTTTCATAGTGCAATTATATTAAAAAAAAAGACTCTGAAATATATTCAGAGTCTTTTTTTTGTTTATGATTATCTTTTTTCGGTTTAAAATGTTCCCTTATAAAACCAATTGATTTTGTCCAAAAACTTTTATCTTCTGCAATTTCGAAATAATTTGTAGACTCATCAATAATTGTTGGTTTTGGTACACAATAAAAAAAATGTTCATTATTAGTATCCATATGACTTATATGAATAAGTAGTTGCTCAAAATCAAAATTTTGAGCATCTTTCTCATCTTCGCCAACAACTTCATACTCTAAAACCGGCACTTTACCTAATACTTTTGATGTTCCTAATTCAAGTATAGGGTTATCTATACCTATAAGTATATTTTCAGACATAAAGAGGATTTCTTCATCAGGAAACATATTTTCAAATAATTCCTCTAAAACTATTTGCTGACGAATATATTGTGAATCTTTCTCATAGCAGTGTATAGGCTTAACTTCAATAATATGAGTATTGATTTTCAGCTTATACTCATATTTAATCTCTAAATATGGAAGAGATTCATAAATATTGTTTAGCTGTTTTTTTAAAAACTCTATTGATTCCATTTTATAATTTTGATTTTACAAAGCTTATTACTTCATTACTTAATTTTATCGCCTCATTTCCTTTATCGAAACTAATAAATTCATTGTGATAATCTGAAAGTAGTCGTATTGCCCTTAATCTTTTGACTTTCCCTTTAATATCCCTTGCCGTAAATCCACTATCGTTGAATTTTTTATTTATTTCCTTGCACATTAAATCAATTGGATAGCCATGAGTCGTTAACTTGACTGGTTTAGTTTTAGATGAGCTAATTGCAGTATCTATACTATCGTAACTATGTCCAATTTGATTTAATTTATATTTTATAAATTGAAAACACCCATAATATGCACAATGAACACTGGAAGAGTAATTATCTTCATCCATTAACATTTGTGATGCTAGAATATTGAATTCTGATTTCGATTTAAGGTGATCCAAATTTTATATAAAAATAAGAAATGAATAGGTTATATAAAAGTATTTAAGAATAATATAACGACCCAAATGTATAAAAATTTTTTATAAAACAAATTTTTCATATAAATTTAACTTAACTATGATATCAAATACGAGTAATCTTCCGGGAGTTCCGCATCAATATCACGTAAATATTTCTCGAGTGCATCCATGGTACTATGACCGGTAATAAGCATTAAACGGCTTTTACTCTCAAATGGTGTTAATTCTTTTCTTAGTTCGCGATAAATCCTCGTAATATAAGTATGCCTGAAACTATAAAGGCCGTATTCCTCGCCTAACCCTAATTCATCTTTTATAGCTTTAAAGCGTTTTCCAAAGTGATTACGCCTATTAACTTCTTTTGCATTCCACTCCCCTATACCATTGGGTGTAAAAATAAAATCAGTATTTTTAAAAGGTGTTAAATCTGGAATATTCTGTAAAAGAATGTCGGGAATTATCTTTGTTTTTACGGGCTGATTTTTTGCACGGACTTTCAAAACTTTATCACTTATATGAATATCCTTTTTCTGAAGTCTGCAAACTTCAACCGGCCGCAGCATATTTATAGATATGAACTTTACAAACAACAATAAATGTTTGTCTTTTTCAGCCATCAATTTTAGAATATCTTCTTCCTGCTTCTTAGTATAGGTTTTATTTTTTTTCGGGCTACTTTTTAATATGTCTATACCTTCGATAATATTCTCCTTAACAATCTGATTGTTTTTAAGGATTTTGTACAACGAAGATAGTGCCGCTCGGGTGTTATTACGATTTCTAGGACTTGTACGTTGCAATATATCATTGAGAAAGCCAATAGCATCAATGCTTTTAATCTCGTTCATTTTTGTATTGACCGGCTTATTATTTGTAAGCCAATCCTTAAACCTTGTAATACGGCTTTTAAAATCATTGTAAGAGCTTTCGGAATGCAGATTCTTTGCATACTCGAGCGCAAAATCAATAGCTTCAGTAACTTTCTTTGCTGAGTTGATATTAACCGGTTCTTTATCTGACTGGCCGGATAAAATGCTGTTATCGGGTTCAGGAGTATAAGGGTTAAAACCTTCCTCCAATATTAACTTTACAGACTTACATAAAGCGCGGGCGCGCAAAAGCCTTTCCTTTACAGTGTTGTAATTGTCTAAGTCAGCATAAATAGGCGGTTGGCGTTCCAATTTTCCTGTCTCAGGGTTTCTAAAAGAATAGTAAACGTACCACCTTCTATTAAGGTCGCCGCCTCCATCGTATATAGTTGGCCCGCCATATTGTTTTTGCTTCTTCAAATTGTATTCAAAAACGTATTCAAAATCGTATTCATTGCGTAATATCCTGTTGATTGAAGGCATAAAAAAAAGCGGTTTTAAATTGCTTTAAAACCGCTTGCTGCGTATTGCGTTTCTGTAGCGAAGACGGGAGTTGAACCCGTGACCTCAGGGTTATGAATCCTGCGCTCTAACCGACTGAGCTACCTCGCCATTTATTCTCGGTTATTACATCCTTGAATGCGGGTGCAAATATATAACTAAATTTAAAGGCTGCAAATATATTTTGCAGAAAAAAAATTATTTTTCAAATCGCTTTTATATGAATCTTAATTATTATATATTTCCAAAAAATAACTAAGTATGGACGTAAAAGTAAAATATGAAATAGAATTCCCCCTAACCTCTTCACCCCAACTGTTATACCAATATATATCTACCCCTTCAGGTCTTTCAGAGTGGTTTGCAGACAATGTAAACTCAAGAGGAGAAGTTTTTAGTTTTATTTGGAACGACAGTGAGGAAAAAGCAAGAATGGCTTCAAAGAAAAATGGTGAGAAAGTTAAGTTTCGCTGGTTAGACGATGACAATCAAGACACCGACTATTACTTTGAAATGCGTATACTTGTGGATGAAATCACGAAAGACGTTTCATTAGTTGTTGTTGATTTTGCTGACGAAGACGATGTTGACGAGTCTAAACAGTTATGGGAAAATCAAATTTCCGACCTAAAACATGTTATTGGTTCCGTTTAGGAATTCATTCATATAAAAGCTATATTTGCCCTGAATTTTCAGGGCTTTTTTTATGATTAACTACAACGGTAACCTTACAGATAACACAAACCTTACATTAGAACAAAACAGAGGCTTTTTATATGGCGATGCTGTTTTTGAAACACTGAAAGTAATAGACGGAAAGATTCTTTTTGCAGAAGATCATTATTTCAGGCTAATGGCATCTATGAGGATTATAAGAATGGAAATCCCTATGTATTTTACTATGGAATACATGGAAGAACAGGTTAAAGCCCTTACCGAAAATTTAGAAATATCAGCTTCTGCCCGTGCAAGGGTAACTTTTTTCAGGAAACGGGGCGGATTATATTTACCTACAACAAATGATGCTGAATTTATAATTACTGCCGAAGCAATAGCCGAACCTCTTTACTCTTTAAATGAAGATACTTATGAAGTAGACCTGTTTAAAGATTTTTACGTTACCAAGCAGCTTTTATCTACCCTGAAAACCACCAACAAAATGGTTCAGATAACAGGAAGCATTTTCGCTTATGAAAACGGACTTAACAACTGCCTGCTTATAAATGACGACAAAAACGTAATTGAAGCACTACAGGGCAACATTTTTATGCTGAAAGGAAATAAATTAGTTACTCCACCCATTACAGATGGCTGTTTAAACGGCATAATGAGAAAACAGATACTTTCTATTGCCCGAAAAACTGAAGGGATTGAAGTTTCTGAAGAAAGCATATCTCCTTTTGACCTTCAAAAGGCTGACGAGATTTTTATCACTAACGTGATAAAAGGAATTCAGCCAATAACTAAATACCGCAAAAAGGAATACGGAAACGCTCTGGCTTCCGAACTGATAAAAAAATTAAATGTTTTAATAAGACTTGGCTAGTTAAGAGCCGGGTTTTCGGGCGAGTTAGACCAAATCAGGTACTCTCCTCCTAATTCCATTATTTTTTCTTTCCAGAAAGAAGTACTGGACTTACCTATGATTTTGTTTTCGTAACTGTTTTCAGAAACAATCCAGGAATTATCTTCAAGTTCATCCTCCAACTGATGAGCCGCCCAACCTGTATATCCCAAAAAGAAACGGATATTATTACGCTTAATCTTACCCTGATTAATTAAATCTTTGGTAGATTCAAAATCACCTCCCCAGTAAATTCCGCTGGAAATCTCTATACTCTCCGGTATAAGCTCGGGAACATTATGAATAAAATACAAATTATCCTGCTCTACAGGCCCGCCATTATATATTTTAAACTTACCATGGATTTCAGGAATAAGATCCTGTATCGAATAACCTAAAGGTTTATTAAGAATAAAGCCTATAGACCCTTCTGCATTATGATCGGCTAGTAAAACTACAGACCTGTTAAAAGACAGATCTCCAATGGAGGAAGGCTCTGCAATCAGCAGGTGGCCTTTTTTGGGTTTTAGTGAAATCATAGTCTTTGCATTTTGAAATAAATTTAAAGAAAAAATTACCTACATCCAAAACAATTTATAAAAGTTTAAAAGAAAAAGCCCCCAAATATGGAGGCTTTTATACTATATGCAAACTAATATTACTTATTTACAGATCCATCAAGCTCAGCCCCTGGCTTAAATTTAACCACGTTCTTAGCAGCAATTTTAATTGTTTTACCTGTTTGAGGGTTTCTACCTTCTCTTGCAGCTCTTTTAGACACTGACCAAGATCCGAATCCTACAAGCGATACTCTTCCTCCTTTTTGTAATGTAGTACCTACGTTACCAACAAAAGATTCTAAAGCTTTTTTTGCTGCACCTTTAGAGATTCCTGCATCTGCAGCCATTGCGTCGATTAATTCTGATTTGTTCATAATAATTGTTATTAATTGTTTGGTTAAAATTATTGTTTTTCTAATCCTGTACTACAAATTTAATAGGAAAATCAAATTACACAAGTGTTTATAGGTTAATTCCGTTTATTTGTTGATAACTTCGGTTTAAATGTTAATAAACTTGTTTGTTTTATTAAAATTTTCTTAAAATATCAGTGTTTATTGGGGTTACAGAACCTTTGCCTCGCCAGAAAACTGCATCCCGTTAAGCAATTCCTGAGCCGTCATTTTTTTCTTTCCGGGAAACTGAAGGCTTTTTATATGTAAATAACCATCTTTTACAGCAACTTTTATCTCTTTTTTACCTGAAATTATGCTTCCCGCTGACTCACTTACCTTTGTTTCCTCAAATGTAGTTTCATAAACCTTTACATTCCATTCCTGCCCATTATCATTTACAAAACACCACGCAGCCGGATACGGACTAAGCCCTCTTACCAGATTGTGTATTTCCCTCCCCGGTTTAGACCAGTCTATTTTACAATTATCCTTATTAAGCTTATACGCTGTCTTAATATCTTCTGTTTCGTTTTGAATAGTAGTTTCTGCCTTGCCTGTCTCTATAAGCTTTAAGGTCTTTAAAACTGTACCTTGACCCAATTCCATTAATCTGTCATGAAGTTCACCAGCTGTTTCGTTTTCACCAATAGCTGTTTCCTCTCTTAATATCATGGCACCGGTATCAATCTTTTCATCAATAAAAAAGGTAGTAACTCCGGTTCTCACCTCTCCGTTAATAACGGCCCAGTTTATAGGAGCCGCTCCCCTATACTGAGGCAACAATGAAGCATGCAGATTAAATGTACCTAACTTAGGCATTCTCCATACCGCTTCCGGCAACATCCTAAAAGCTACAACAACCTGAAGGTTTGCCTCAAGAGATTTAAGTTCTTCTAAAAAAGATTCGTCTTTTAAATTTACTGGCTGCAAAAGTCGTAACTCTTTCTCCAGGGCATATTCCTTAACAGCAGAGAATTTAACCTTCTGCCCCCTCCCGGCAGGTTTATCGGGTGCTGTAATAACTCCTACTATGTCATAATTATTCTGATATATGGTATCGAGTATCCCCACAGCAAATTCCGGCGTACCCATAAACACGATCTTCAGTCTTTCCATTACTTTAATATATATTGATTATTGGCATTTATTTTAATCCTGTCGTTCTCTAAAAGGATTTGTATTGCAAAAATAGTCTCCTTTGGTGTAAGTTCCAGCTTTTCCTCTATATCTCTTGACGACATAGCTCCCTTTTCAAGCAATTGCAATATTGCAGTAGCCGTTTCAACAGGCTCTTTAGTTTTTCTAACCTTATTAATACACCAGGAACATATTCCACAGTCCGTCTGAGACTCTTCATCAAAATATTTTAATATCAGCCTACTTTTACAGGTTTCGGTATCATTAATATAATTAATAACACGGTCCAGCTGCGTTGTTTTAATCTCATTCTGTTTTTCTAAAAACTTGGCAACCCTATTGATGGTTAAATCATCTTCCCTAACCTCATTAAAAGTAAGCCTGCTATCATTACCCAAACTATGATACGATATAACTTCTTTATCATTCAGCCTTTTCAAAACCTGTTGTAATTCCTCTTGAGTAGTTTTAGCCTTCCTTATAATCAAATCGGCATTCAGGCTGGTTTCCATATCAAATACTCCTGGATAATTCCTTAATATGGCAAGAATGATCTCTTCATCATTACTGTTAAGGCTAATATACCTCATCACCTCTTTACTTGGTACAAGAAACTGTATAGTAATCTTTTCCGAAAACTCTTTAGCCATGGTTATGATCCCCTGCCTGTCTAAAAACTGCAAAGCATTATATGCCTTTACAACCGGAAGATTATACTGCCTGCAAAAAACATTGAAATTAAAAGCAAAGCTTTGATTTATACCTTCGCCATAAGCTATCTGCAAATAGTTATTAAGCCTTATGTATACATCTTTTAAAAAATGCCTGTCAGGCAGCACTTCTAAAAACTGCTTTTTACCTATTTGCGCATCAGATGCATTTACAAGCAAAACCGCAAATGCTTTGTTACCATCACGCCCTGCCCTGCCAGCTTCCTGGTAATAGCTTTCCATATTTTCGGGAAGTTGGATGTGTATCACCGTCTTAACATCCGGTTTATCTATACCCATACCAAAAGCATTAGTAGCTACCATAACCTGAGCCTGATTGCTTAACCACAACTGCATATTCTTTTCCTTTTCTGAAGATGTAAGTCCGCCATGATAAAAAGTAGCCTTAAACCCTAACGACTCTAACTGCCTTGACACGTCGTGGCAAGATTTCCTATTGCGAACATACACTATGGAAGATTGCGGATTTTTAGTGAGAATTTGCTGCATCCTGTGTAATTTATCTTCCGTTTCAAAAACCATATAAGCAAGGTTGTCCCTTGCAAACGATTTTACAAAAACAGCCGGATTATCAAGTTGCAGGTGTTTTATAATATCTTCCCTTACCCTTTTTGTAGCCGAAGCGGTTAAAGCCAGGAAAGGGACTTTAGGTAAATAGTTTTTTAATGCAGATATCTTTAAATAGGCTGGCCTAAAATCGTGCCCCCATTGGGATACACAATGCGCCTCATCTACAGCAACAAGATTTATGGGCAGCTCCTTCAACCTGTCCAGTATCCAGTCGGCCTGAAGCCTTTCCGGCGACAGGTATAAAAACTTGTAATTGCCAAAACGGCAATTGTCCAGCAAATCACTTATTTCATCTACAGATATACCTCCTGTAAGCGCAATAGCTTTAATCCCTTTTTGCTGAAGGTTAGCAACCTGATCTTTCATTAATGCTACCAAAGGCGAAATTACAAGGCAAATGCCTTCTTTTACCATTGCAGGCACCTGAAAGCACACCGACTTACCTCCGCCGGTAGGCATTATGGCAAGCGTGTCTTTTCCCTGTAAAACAGATTGTATTATTTGTTCCTGTGGTTCCCTAAAACTATCATGTTTCCAATAGTTTTTTAAAATTTCTAGGGGTTGTTGCATATTCAAATCAAGAAAGATGCCCTAAGATAAAAAGAATTCTGTTATCCACCGTATCTTTTGGCACTTCAATTAGGTTGTAGCCGTAATTTGTATAGGTTTCTACTAAATGATCGGCTATTAACTTAGCCTGTTCCCAGTTTTCGTAACGCTCCTCATCGGGAGAATAGATTTCTTCCCAGGGAGGTAAAAAGAAGATTTTAGTATAACGGTATTCCTTACAGGCATCATCAAAAGCAGAAGGATAGGAATCTCCTATATAGTGCATATAAGCCAGTACATCGGGTATTCCCCTGTCTAAAAAAACTATTCGTGACTCTTCCTGTAAAGCATCAGCATGTTGTTTTTTTCTGCCTTCCAGCAAAAGTTCACTAAAAAGCAACGGTTTTTCTAAAAACAGCTGTTCTATGCCCTGCCTTCTGGCCTCAAGTGTTACCTCGCGTGAAACTTCAGGGTAACAGATATACCCTTTTTTGATAAGTTCATCTATTACAGAAGTCTTGCCAGTGCCCGGCCCACCTATTATAACTACAATTTCTTTTTTCAAAATGTAATATTAAACCACAAAATTAGTTAAACCCAACCGAATAACGAAACATGGCATACTTTTTGGATTTTACAAATAAATAATTATTTTTAAGGCAATGTTAAATCATTTTCAATAAAATTTAGCATGTATTAAATTTATCCACGTAATAAACAAATAATGCTATGAAAAACACATCTAACTACAACGGAAATACTTTAGCCCGCAAAAGGAAATATAACTTTCACTTAGCTTTCAAAAAGAAAGATAATATTATAAGATATATTGAAATTGCTGTTGGGGCTATCATTGCTGCAATGGTTGCAGCCGGAATTTTTGGAACTATTAAATAAGGCATACAGCCAATTAGAAATAAAAACTCCTCTTTAAAAAGAGGAGTTTTTTTGTGCCCAAAGGCACTACTAAAAAAAGGAATCTTTATTCCTGCGGTATAGGCGCGTTACCGGACTCCATGTAACTTTTAAAGCCCTCTATATCATTAAATACAATATTTTCAAACATTGGGTTAAGCAATTTTGCCACACCTGCACCCGGCATACCCAGTGGTGCATGATAAGAAATGGTAACATCTATTTCTGTGCTCGCACCGTTATCTTTAAATTTCACTTTTCCAGAATTATTAATTGTTGCTCCGGGTAAGGATTGCCAGCTTAACACCTTATCCGGTTCATCCATCAATATCTCTGCATTCCATTTAACTGAACCCAGCCCTCCGGGTACACTTGCTTTCCATTCAGAAACGTTTTCGCTTACTTCGGTCACACTTTCCAAATGTTTCATAAACAACGGAAGGTTTTCTAAAGTACGCCACGCACTGTAAACCTCATGTACAGGCTTATCAACCGTTAAGTTAGCAGTGATAGAAATATTATTACTTTTAAGCATCTTACTCCCTTTCAGTGCATCATAAGCCGGACAATAACCGCTTACCCCTCTAAAAAGCATAGTCCCCGCGGCCATACTCTCTAATACTTTTCTGTCATCATTCTTTTTTAATGCACGGTATAACAGGTAAGAACCTGCAGCTATCATAAGCAGCCTTTCAGTAGTACCTACATTTACCCTTAATCCCGGTATAATACTTTTCTTCCCATGAAGGTATTCATCTGCCTCTTTAGGATTGGATACTGCTGCATAACGATTAGGATCTGTACCAGAAGGATCATATTTTGAAAAATTCTGCTTTTTACTATCTGTAGCCGTAGCTTTCGGCTGTATTACATTCGCTTCCATAATTCTGCTTTTTTTAGGTTAATTACTTAGTATAAAGTTATTTAATAACTAACCTCCTAACAGCCAATGATATGATAAAGTATTCTTAAGGATGTGATAAATTGATAAAAACAAAAAAGAGCTGCCTTTATTAAGACAGCTCTTTATCGTTTTAGCTTTACTAATGTACTATGCTAAATTAATTTCAAGTACATCAATTTCGTTTTCTTTCACCTCATTATTGTTATCGGCAATAATATTTACTCCGGCAACACGTAATGATTTAACTTTCTTTTTTCCGGCATTAACCAATTTTTCAAAGTTAGAAGGATGAAGCATAAGCATCACATTTCCTTTTAAAGCATTGGCCAGAATGAATCTTTTGATGGTAGCAAGGTCGATGTTCTTTTTCATGGGGTAAATTGTTGTTGGTTAATGTTGCAAATATCAAAGTTTTTTCCTTAAAATTTTGATAATAAACTGATAATAAATGTTTAAATTTTCTTAAAAACATTAACATTACTACGAAATGCTTATTTTTATCTATCAACTGCACGTTTTTATAAAAAATAATGAAAATTAGTTACGGAATCCTGTTATTCAGAAGTACAAATAACAATACCGAATATTTCCTGGTGCATCCGGGAGGTCCATATTTTAAAAACAAGAATGAAGGCTTATGGACCATACCTAAAGGAGAAAGTCTCCCAAATGAAATTCCACTTACTACTGCGATTAGAGAATTTGAAGAAGAAACAGGGTATACACCCATTCCTCCTTTTATCGAACTACTGCCCATAATTCAAAAAGGAGGTAAAAAAGTATTTTGTTGGGCTGCACAAGGAGATTTAAATCCTGACACCATAAAGAGCAATACATTTACCATTGAATGGCCACCAAAATCCGGAAAACAAAGTGAGTTTCCTGAAATTGATCGTGCCGGATGGTTTAGCTTCGAAGAAGCCAAAAACCTTATCAATGAAAAGCAGATACCTTTACTGGAGCAACTGAATAAAATTATTAAAGAATAAGCTCTATTCGTTATTTGGCTTCATGGCCTTTTCCCAGGTTGCCCTGTCAATTACCCTAAGTTCGTTTTTAATACAGTCCCAAACCGAAACATATTTTGTAGAAAGTACATAATGATTTTCCCAGTTTGTATACGGGCTGTAAAGCATTAAGGTACATATATCGGTCGCAGTTATAATATCTCCCGATTCATCATTATGGCTATGTAGTGAACTGATTTGATTTGGGTCATTACTATAGTTAAGAGGTATAATGCTACTGTGAAGCTTTTTAACCGACTGTACAGTATCATCTTCATTAAAAGTAATAAGGTAGTCATTACCAAAAATCACAACATTACTGGATTGCGGCCCTGTAAAAAAATAAACCATCTTTTTACCTTTATAGATAAGTGGAACCGGATTAAAGTTTGTACCATTATAAAATTCAAATACTTCATTGGTTTGCAGCTCTTCCATTGCTTTTTTCCTAATGATATAAAGGCTTTTTTCATAAGAGGAAAGATCTCTTGCCACACTATCAATTTTAACTGCTCCCGGTAAATAGGTATCATCAAAAGAGAACGACAGTATAACCTTGGGTTCGTCATCCCTGTTATAAAACACATTAATATTCCTGTTATCCTCTGTATAAGAAAAATAACCGCCTACAACTTTTGTTTTAGCTTTAAAGCGTTCCATTAGCAAATCGGTTCCATGCCATGAAGCTTTTTCCGATTTATATAGAAGCTTACCCTGTTCTAAAACCTCTTCTTTATTTTGAGAATATCCTGTAAATGAAATAAAAACAATTGATAATAGTAATTGTAGTTTTAGGCGCAAAATCATAAATATTTATATGTTAATTGAATATGCAACTTTACTTAAATTTATCTAGAGAAACATATTTTTTATTTAAAAAATGAATTCTAAAATAGTTTTTTAACAAGAAAGAATGTAATATCACACATTGTCAGTATTTTAACAACATCTCTAAAAGGCAATTTTATTAACTTTTTTATAACAATATTTTACCTACATCGTTTTTTAATTTGTTAAAGTTTAAATTTTTAACAGTTTTCCCTTAGGTTGATTCATCAGAATATCTATTTTTATGAAAACTTAAATAACCAAGCTTATGGAGAAAATTACTTATGACGCTATGCGTGAATTTATTATTGAAAACGAATTAACTGACAGTGTATCGATTGTGTTGCACCCTGACAGTTTTGATGAATTGGTGCTGGATTATCTGGATTTTAATGATAACCAGATTGAGCGCCCGTTTGAAATTTTAGGTATCGAAATCCTTCAGGACAACAATGGTAATATACCTAAAAGTAAAATTCACATTTTAGATGCGGTTCAATAAAAATTCATCTTGCTAACCAAAATCACAAAAAATCCGGTCATAAGGCCGGATTTTTTTGTTTACCTCACAATCTTATAACTATTAAAGTAAAATAGCATAACACATACTATGGCAATAAAGTTGCAAATTGCAGTACAATTAACCTCCCAATAAATACCTGATTACCAAACAACTTAAACATGCAAAATAGTAAAATAAATTTTGCCGGAATCAGGGACTTCATACTCGAAAACGAGCTAACGGATAGTGTTGCCATTGTCCTTCATCCTGATAGTTTTGATACCCTGGCTATAGATTATATATCCATACACGGCTTTATAGAACGCCCTTTTGAAATATTAGGGATAGAAATACTTGAAGATACTACAGGTCTTGTAACCCGAAACAGAATCCAGACTATTGAAACATAAAAAAAGCCTCTTTTCAAGAGGCTTAACTGTATTATTGAAGTTTTTGTTTTAACTCATCAAGGTTAACCAGAGCCTGTTCACCCGATTTTAAGTCTTTTAAAGTAAACGTATTATTAGCTATTTCTTCTGCACCTGTCAATACCGCAAAAGGTATTTCTCTTTTATCTGCGTGCTGAAACTGTTTTCCTATTTTGGCCGCATCAGGATAAAGTTCTGATTTGATTCCGCTCTCCCTTAATTTCTTTATTGCTTTTACAGCATATAACGATTCGTTATCACCAAAGTTTATAAATAGAACCTTTGTAGCTTCTGTTACAGTCTCAGGGAATAATTTAAGCTCTTCTATTACATCATAAATCCTGTCTAAACCAAATGATATACCTACACCGCTCATATTCTTTAAACCGAATATACCGGTAAGGTCATCATATCTGCCGCCTCCTCCTATAGAACCTATTTTTACTCCGGCAGGTGCCGAAACCTCAAATATAGCTCCGGTATAATAGTTAAGTCCGCGTGCTAAAGTAACATCAAGATCCAGTACAGACTCGCCAAGACCTACAGCAGTAACATTATCACATATAAAGCGAAGTTCCTCTACACCTTTCAAACCTTCTTCAGACGAAGCCAGTAAAGTATTTAACTTATGCAACTTTTCGTTAATGGTTCCTGTAAAATTAAATAGTGGCTGTACCTTTTGTATTGCATCTTCGCTTAAGCCTTTTTCAAGCATTTCCTTCTTAACACCATCTTCTCCTATTTTGTCCAGCTTATCTAAAGCAACAGTAAAATCTATAAGCTTATCTTTTGCTCCTATAACTTCAGCTATACCCGAAAGTATTTTACGGTTATTAATCTTAATCGTTACTCCGTTAAGCCCTAAAGAAGTAAAAACATTATCATAGAGCTGTACAAATTCAACCTCCTGCCATAACGACTTAGAACCAACCACATCGGCATCACACTGATAAAACTCCCTGTAACGGCTTTTTTGAGGCTTATCAGCTCTCCATACCGGTTGTATCTGGTAACGCTTAAAAGGGAATACAATATCGTTTTGGTGCTGCACCACATAACGGGCAAAAGGCACTGTTAAGTCATAACGAAGTGCTTTTTCTGAAATTTGAGACGCTATTTTATTACTGTCTTTATTTTCTAATAAAGTTACATCAGTATTTGCAAGAAAATCTCCGGAATTAAGTATCTTAAAAATAAGTCTGTCTCCTTCTTCCCCATACTTACCCATTAAGGTAGATGAGTTTTCGAATGTAGGAGTTTCTATTGGCTGAAATCCAAAAGTCTCAAAATGATGCTTTATCGCCGATATTATATATTGACGTTTAGCCACCTCTGATGGTGAAAAATCTCTTGTACCTTTAGGAATTCCCGGTTTTTGTGCCATAGTAAATCTTATTTTAATTTAATTGCAAATATAATACAGTTTGCGCTTTTAGCTTAAGGCTTTTGCCTACTATTATTACCTTTTAAGCTTACATAACACCATCCTGATTAATTTACGCTGCAAACATGAAACAAATTATGTATTTTAGTGGCTAAAATCATAATTTATGTTTAGCCTGTTTAGGGAAAATACAAAAATAGCCTTCAGTTCCATAAAAACACAATTGCTTCGCACCATACTTACAGTACTTATTATTGGAGTTGGTATATGGGGACTGGTAGGTATTCTTGCAGCAGTAACCGTATTAGAAAATACTATTACAGGCAATTTTTCAAGCATGGGGACTAATACCTTTTCCATCAGCCGTTATGATTTTTCCGAGCAGATAAGACAAAACTCCAATGAAGTAAAGGTTAACCCAACCATTACATACCCTCAGGCCAAAGCTTTTCAGGAAAAATATAACTTCCCGCTTTCTACTGTTTCACTTTCCTTTACAGCTGCCAGCGGTATTGAAGTAAAATATGGTGCCGAAAAGACCGATCCTGAAATTAATATACTGGGGGTAGACCATTATTTCATGCCTAATTCCGGACTTGAAACCACAAAAGGCCGAAACTTTACCTCGTTTGATATTGAAAACAACAACTATGTATGTATTGTTGGCTCTGACTTTGAGAAAGGGCTTTTAAAAGATGTAAACCCAATAGGCAGAACCCTATCTATAAGAGGCGCAAAGTTTAAGGTTATAGGTGTTTTAAAAGAACAGGGATCTACTTTTGGCAACAGACAGGATTTAAGGGTGCTGTTACCTATTCAGGTAGCGAGGTCATTATTTACCGCACCTAATATAAACTACGATATAAAGGTAAAAACCGAAAATCAGGATATGATAGACGGTGCTGTAGACGAAGCTATAATTACCATGCGAAGGGTAAGAAAACTAAACCCTGTAGAAGGCGACAATTTTGGCGTAGAACGTAGCGATGAATTATTACAAAGACTTATTACTCAAATAGGAATTTTAGGAACAGCCGCCTGGCTAATAGGTATCATTACCGTTTTTGGTTCTTCCATAGCCCTTATGAATATCATGCTGGTATCGGTAACCGAGCGTACACGGGAAATCGGGGTCCGCAAATCATTAGGAGCTACCAAGAATACCATTGCCATGCAATTTTTTACAGAAACACTGATAATAAGCTTTTTTGGTGGCGTATTAGGACTATTATTGGGTCTACTTACCGGTTTTGGGGTCTCACTTCTTATAAATGGTTCTTTCCCTATGCCATGGACAGCCACAATGGCTGCCTTCGGTACGGTATTTGTCGTAACTATAGTTTCTGGGGCTTACCCTGCAATTAAGGCTGCAGCTTTAGACCCTGTAGAGTCTTTGCGTTATGAGTAATTATTTAATAGTGGCTGCAACCATACGGTCATTGTCATAAATATCTTTTTTAAGCACTACATCATCATAAAAATTTTCCTCAAGCATAGTTACTGTTTCAGGCCCTAAGTATTGATTTATCTCAAAATAAAGCTTCCCCTCTTTAGGCAAACTGGCTTTAGCAAGCTGTGCTATTTTCCTGTAAAAAAGCAAAGGGTCGTTATCATCTACAAAAAGTGCCAGGTGAGGTTCAAATGCCAGTACGTTTTTCTTAATCTCATGCTTTTCCAGATTACGTACATAAGGAGGGTTAGACACAATTACATCAAAACTTTCGGGAAGTGATTCTGTTGTCAGTATATCCTTTTCTATAAAAGTAACGTCAGCTGTATTTCGAATAGCATTTCTTTTTGCCGTCGCTAAGGCATCCTTAGACACATCTATAGCAAAAACTTTTGCATTAGGCAGGTTTTTGGCCAGTGTAATAGCTATACAGCCACTACCGGTACCTATGTCCAGAATCTTTATATCTTTTTTGTTTTTATTTTCATTAATAATCCACTCTACCAGTTCTTCCGTTTCGGGACGCGGAATAAGCGTGCTCTCATTCACAAAGAATTCAAGTCCATAAAAATGGGCATTCTCAAAGATATATTGTATGGGGCGTTGTTCTTCCAGTTCGGTAAGAACCTCATTCCACTTTATAAGCTCTATTCTTGTCAGCTCGGCATTACTATTCATGGCAAGATCTATCTTTTTCCACCTTTTCAGGTTTTCAAGACATATATAAAAAAGGCTTTCAGCTTCTGCTGCATCATAAACAGCACTTAGCTTCTCCAGAAAAAAACTACGGTACTCTCTAATGTTCATTGGTTAATTCATTTCTTTTATCATCCATACAGGACAGGAACTATGCCCCGTACAGCCCATAGGCGCATCAAGATAATTAAACCCTGACTTTTTGTACAGCTTTTGTGCACTCTCCATGTATGGCATGGTTTCTAAATAACATCTTTTAAAGCCAAAACCCGAAGCGCTTTCCAAACATTTTTGCATCATTTTCTCTCCTAGCCCCAGCCCTCTTGCTTCACTCAGGAAATACATCTTCTGCAACTCGCAGGTATCTTCAGGCCCGTTCTCTAAAGGTGCTATACCTGCTCCTCCAATAATTTTGCCATTTTTTTCCACCACATAATATATCGAGCCGGACACACTGTAAGTTTCAAACATACAGTCCAGGGAGGCATCGGCATAAGCCGTACCTACCTTAGGAACATTATGTTCTATAAGTACATGGCGAATTACCCTTGCAATCGCTAAATTATCTTCTTTTACTATTGGCCTGATGATAACCGAATCCATTTTGCAAAACTACTCAATTTGAAATTGTCACTGCATAAAACTTTGTAACTTTGATGTTTTACTACGCTACCCATGAACCACGAACTTTACATGCAACGCTGTCTTGACCTTGCCGCACAAGGTTTAAGAGAAGCCATGCCCAACCCCTCTGTAGGGGCTGTACTTGTATATAACGGAAAAATTATAGGAGAAGGACACACATCTCCTTACGGAGGACCTCATGGAGAGGTAAATTGCGTTAATTCCGTAAAGGAAGAAGACAGGGATTTAATTCCACTATCTACTCTTTACGTTAGCCTGGAGCCCTGTAGTCATTACGGAAAAACCCCTCCTTGTTGTGACCTGATTATACAGCAGCAAATAAAAACCATAGTAGTAGGAACAACAGATCCGCATGAAAAGGTAGCGGGCAACGGAATAAGAAAACTTAAAGAGGCAGGACGCGAAGTAATTGTAGGAGTATTAGAAAAAGAATGTCGTGAATTTAACCGACGCTTTTTTACTTTTCATGAAAAGCAACGCCCTTATATAATATTAAAGTGGGCCGAAACTGCCGATGGCTTTATAAGTCCGTCGCAAAAAAACAGAAACGACGACGGCACATTAAAAAGCAAAAAACCTGTTTGGATAACTAACCTTTATTCCAGGCAGTTGGTACATAAATGGCGCAGCGAAGAAATGGGCATACTCGCCGGCACAAAGACGGTTTTAGACGATAACCCAAAACTTGACGTAAGAGACTGGACAGGGCCAAACCCTACAAGAATCATCTTAGACAGAAGCAACAGAATACCAGACAGTTATTTTGTTAAAAATCAAAAAATAAACACAATTATCTTGACAGAAAAAACGAATTTGCCTAACTTAGGGAATTTCCTTTTTGAAAAAATAGATTTTAACGAGAGCCTCCCCCGGCAGATAACGCAGGTGTTATACCAACATAACATTCAGTCGGTCATTATTGAGGGCGGAAGGCAAACCCTCCAAACTTTTATTGATTATAGTTTGTGGGATGAGGCCAGGGTTTTTAAAGGTGAAACCCTTTTTCATGAAGGGATAAAAGCACCGGTATTAAACGCCACAGCAACAAAAAGGTACAGCGTACTTAATGACGAACTTTTAATTTTCAGGAATCATGATTAACACTATTATATTTGATTTCGGCGATGTTTTTATCAATAAAGATAATGTAGCCCGCGATAATGCGCTGAAAAACCTGGGACTTAAAGAATGGACTGAAGAATTGGACAGACTTGAAAAAAGGTTTGAAACAGGAAAGATTAAAGAGGTTGATTTCCTTAGGGGAATTAAAGCCTACATACCCAATGCCGATCCCGGAAGAATACGCGAAGCCTGGAATGCCGGCATAGGAGACTTTCCGCTATACAGACTGGAGTTCCTTCAAAAGCTCTCAGCTAATTATCGCTGCTTTCTGCTAAGCAATACCGATCCTATACACATAGAAAAGTTTGAGCATGATGCAGGAGCTTCTTTTTATATGGATTTCTACCAGTGTTTTGAGAGGGTTTATTTTTCCCATGAGATAGGAGCCCGAAAACCGGATGTAGAAGCCTACAACTACCTTATAAATAATCACGACATACACCCTAAGCGCACATTGCTTATAGACGATAAAAAATTTAATACCGATGCTGCCGAAGCATTAGGCTTTAAGATATGGACACTCAATCCGGAAAACGAAGATGTAACGGAACTGTTTGAGAAAAAAATAATCACAATGGAAGAGGTTTAAGAATTAATCATATAAAAAGAAAGAGCGGCAATAATATGCCGCTCTTTCTTTTTATATGATTACATTACTTTTTACTTTTTATCCCTATAAGCAGCTTATCATACGATTCTGTATAGAACAAAAGGTTTCTGGTTTTAGGAAGTCTCCCTTCAAAATCATTTTGTAGTAAAAAGCAGCTTACTTTCTCCATTACTTCTTTATCATCCGGCACAATAACGTACAAACTTATTTTCTCACTGTCTCTTTCTATAAAACCCAGATTAAATTTATACTTGCCATCGTACATTGCATTAAGCTTTTCAATCATATCAGCCGCCAGCTTTTTATCATCATCCGAAAACTTATATCCGGCATCACCTGTTTTTTTCAGTTCCATAGCCTGAAATGCTGACATTTCTGTACCACAATAAATTTCTTTGGTTTCATTTTCACCACATCCGGTAAGTGAAGCTGCAATAATTAATACGAAAATTGATTTAACAATTAAATTCTTCATAATAAAAATGGTTATTGTACGTTATAATATAAAGATAAATAAAAAACCCACCCTTATTGGCATAAGGATGGGAAAAATTGCTATGAAAAAGAAAAATTCACTAGTTACCTAGTGAATTTCAAATATATAAATTTATCTTAAATTATGAAAACATATCTTTAACTTTTTCAAAAAAAGATTTATCCGACTTTTCAGGGTTCGGAGTAAAGTTTTCATCTGTAAGGGAATTCTCAAAGAATTGCCTTTGCTCCTTACTTAGTTTTTTAGGTGTCCACACGTTAACATGTACAAGTAAATCGCCACTTCCGTAGCTATTGATGCTAGGTATACCTTTACCTTTAAGCCTTAAAATTTTACCTGACTGAATACCTTCCTCCAGCTTAATTCTTACCTTACCTGATACCGTTTCTATGTCTTTACTTGTACCTAAAGCAGCCTCAGCAAAGCTTATATAAAGATCTAAATGCAGATTTTCGCCTTCACGTTTTAGTGTTTCGTGCTCAATTTCTTCAATTGCCACGATAAGATCTCCCGGAATACTATTGTTACCCGGAGCATCGTTACCCTTACCGGAAACCTTTAACTGCATACCGTCTACAACTCCTGCAGGTATCTTGATTGAAACCGTTTCATCTTCCATTACCATACCCTGTGCATCGGCATGATTCGGTTTAGAATCTATAATTTGTCCGGTACTACCACAACTATGACAGGCAGATGCCGTTTGCATTCTACCTAATATGGTATTGGTAATTTTCATGACCTGACCTGTACCGTTACAGGTAGGACACGTTTTAAAGCTAACACCTTTGGCCTGTACCTTACGCTTAACTTTAATTTTCTTTTCTACACCGTTAGCAATCTCTTCAAGGCTAAGTTTTACTTTAATACGAAGATTGCTTCCTTTCATCCTGCGCTGGCCGCCTCCGCCGCCAAAACCTCCGAAACCACCAAAGCCTCCGCCAAATGCACTTCCGAAAATATCTCCAAACTGGCTGAATATATCATCCATATTCATACCACCTCCGCCACCAAAGCCTCCGTTTTCAAAGGCTGCATGACCGTACTGATCATAACGCGCTTTTTTATTCGGATCACTAAGTACTTCATAAGCCTCGGCAGCCAGTTTAAAGTTCTCTTCCGCATCTTTGTTACCCGGGTTTTTATCAGGGTGATATTCAATAGCCTTCTTTCGGTAGGCTTTTTTTATCTGTTCGGCAGTTGCGCCCTTTTCAATACCAAGTATCTCGTAATAATCTTTTTTCATCCTTGTGTTTGCTTTTTACAGTTCTCTAAATTAGCTACCTATAACTACTTTAGGGAAACGAATAATTTTATCACCCAGCTTATATCCTTTTTCCACTACATCTACCACCTTACCTTTAAGATCTTCGCTGGGAGCCGGTATTTGTGTAATTGCTTCTGCAAAGTCAGCATTAAAGTCGTCACCTGCTTTAATATCAACCTGCTCTAAGCCTTTAGACACTAACGTATCTTTAAGTTTATTATGTATAAGCTCTACACCTTTTAGCAGAATCTCATCTTCCGATTTTGAAATCTGCACAAGCGCCCTGTCAAAATCGTCAAGAACCGGTAACAAAGCCTGTAAAACTTCCTGATTGGCAGTCCTGAAAAGCTCAACTCTCTCCTTAGATGTTCTTTTTTTATAATTTTCAAACTCGGCAAAAAGTCGTAAAAACTTATCTTTTTCCTTAGCCAGCTCTTCTCTAAGCTTCTCTTCTTCCGTTAACCCCTCTGCAGAAGGAATACCTTCATTTACAGTCTCTTCATTGTCGTTAACTATATTATCCTGTGTCAAGTCTTTTTCAACATTTTCAGAATTTTCCTGGCTCATATTTTTAAATATTTTCTTAAACATTATTTCTAGTGTGGAAAACCGAGTGCAAATGTATTGCCAAATCCGATAAAATGTCAAATTGTCACGTTTATTTTTAAGGTTTTTATTTTAGATTTGTAATCAATATTCATTAATAATAAAACTAATATGAAAAACAAACTTACCATTCTTATGCTTTGCGCTTCGCTTGCATTTACGGTTTCATGTAAAAAAGACAACACAGAAAATGCTGAAACAACTGACGCTACTGAAGCTGCAGAAGCAAGTGCAGAAGCTGTAAAGTACACAGTTAACACTACTGAATCTACAATTGACTGGACAGGTTCTAAACCTACAGGAAAACACACAGGTACAATAAACCTTTCTGAAGGTGAATTCTCTGTAAAGAATGATTCAGTAGAATCAGGAAAATTTGTTATAGACATGAACTCTATTACCGTAACTGACCTTGAGGCAGGAAATGGTAAAGAAGATCTTGAGGCTCACCTTAAAGGTTTAGGTAAAGAAGATACTGCCGATCATTTCTTTAACGTAAAAAAATACCCTACAGGTACTTTTGAAATTACAGGAATTACTCAGGAAGCAGGAAAAACTATGGTTGAAGGTAATCTTACACTAAAAGAAACAACTAAAAACATTAAATTCCCTGCAACTGTTACAGTTACTCCGGAAGCTGTTACCCTTACAAGTGAAAACTTTAAGATAAACAGAACTTTATGGAGTGTAAACTATTCTTCTAAAAGTATTTTTGACAACTTAGGAGATAAATATGTTGATGATGAGATTGAACTTAAAGTAAACATAAAAGCTACTAAGTAATCTTTATCTTTATAAAGAACAAAATCCCCGCTAATGCGGGGATTTTTATTTCAATTCGTTTTCAAGTGCTTTTTCAAGAGAAAGGTATTTAAACTGATACCCCTGCCCTATTATTTTTTTGGCGCTAACATTTTGACTGGTAAAAAGCAGCATATGCATTTCTCCCAATATTAACTCCATTGCAAATTTTGGGATATTAGGCATAAAGTAAGGCTTGTTTAAAACTTTAGCTACACACTTAACCAGTTCATTTTGAGAAACCGGATAAGGAGCTACTGCATTATAAACCCCTTCAAGTTCATTATTAAGTATATAATAATATATATCTACAAGATCTTCTATATCAATCCAGGACTGCATTTGATTGCCTGAACCAAAAGCCGAACCCATACCATAACGAACAGGCTTGGCAATTTCTGCAAGCATACCTCCTTTACCCGAAAGCACAAGACCGGTTCTTACTTTAGCTACCCTTATGCCCAAACGCGAAAAGCTATCTACAGCTTCTTCCCATTTCTCTACAACATTCCCGATGAAAGAATTGTCAACCTCATTACTATCTTCTGAATAAACCTTCTCCAGACTATCAGGGTAAATACCTATTGCGGAAGCACTAATGAGCTGATGAACCCTGTTTTCTTTACTTTTAATCAGGTTGTAAAGCACATTTGTTGAAAGAGTCCTGCTTTCCAGTATTTCTTCTTTATATTCTTTTGTCCAACGTTTGGCAATAGGTGCGCCTGCTAAATGTATAACAACATCAACTTCGTCAATGCAGCTTTCATCAATAATACCTTTTTCAGGATCCCAATAAAAACCATTATACAAATCCTGTTTTTGTATTTTTTTTTGTGATGTCGTCAGATAGTTTATTTGAATACCGTTTTTTAGAAGAAGGGATACCAATTCACCTCCCACAAGCCCGGTAGCGCCGGTGATCAAAACTTTCATACCTCTTTTTTATCAAAGTTAAAACCAAGTTATGTAAATATTAGTTAAACATAAGCGCTTTAACTGAATTTTGTGATTTTATACTTACAAAACTATTTCACCTTAATACTCCATTCAAATTCCATTTGAGAAACCTGGTCTCCGGCCTCATCCTTACCTATAGATTTCATCCAAAAGGTTTGTCCTTCACCTGTTTCTATGGCTCTTTCTATAGCATTTTTAATAACATGCCCATCATTACTAACAAAAGTTATCCTTCCCTTCGCCTTTTTAGTAAAGTTTCCTTTATTGTTAGCTACAAGCATAGAGATCTTTTTACTGCTCTCTTTAATATGGTACATAACTAAAGCCCCCGTAGTTAATTCGGCAGCCATTGCCTGAACGGCAAAATACATAGAATTAAACGGGTTTTGATTAATCCAGCGATGTTTAACTGTAACAATACATTGCTCTGTAGTTATTTGTTTTACCCTTACCCCGCATATATAAGCCGAAGGTAATTTTAAAAACAAAAACGAATTAAGTTTTGATGGTGTAAAGCGCATAGTCATTGGTTTTCATGCTAATATAACAATTTAATTGCTATGATTGCATAGAATTATTTTTGTTAAAATTTTGTTAAATTTAAGTACTTTGTATTGCATAATACCTTTTAAAAGAAATATATTTGCATAGAATATTAACTGACATACCAATATACTATGGAAACCACAGCAAACCGAAATACAGCCATACTGATGCAGCTTAGCGCTTACACACAGTACTTTATACCTCTTGGAAATTTTATTTTTCCGGTAATAATATGGAGTATTAAAAAACAGGAATCTAAATTTGTAGACTATAACGGAAAGCAAATCATTAATTTTCAGCTTAGCCTTTTAGTGTACTCGCTACTATTAGTTATCATAGCTGTACCACTATTGCTTTATACAGTGTTTAGCGGAATGGATTTTAACTCTATAGATGCATTTAACAATATGGAACAACAATTTACAACAGGCAGGATATCAGGCATCGCCGCAATTGCCATAATAGCAGCTGTTCTGTTCATTACTTTAAAATTTGTTGAGTTCTTTTTAATAATATATGCCTCAGTAAAAAACAGTAATGGAGAAAATTACAATTATCCATTCACCATAAAATTTATAAAATAAACAAATCAATCAGCCATTTCAATCATCATCAATCATCAATCATCAATCAAAAAATGAACAGTTCAATTAAAAACAAAAGAGTCTTATGAACATTGAAAACACAAAGGCGCAAATGCGTAAAGGGGTATTGGAATTTTGCATCCTTTCAGTTTTAAAGGAAAAGGATGCCTACACATCAGAAATTCTGGATACTCTTAAAAACGCTAAGCTGCTGGTAGTAGAGGGTACTGTTTACCCTTTGCTTACAAGACTGAAAAACGACGGGCTTCTTAGCTATCGCTGGGAAGAATCAACCTCGGGGCCACCAAGAAAATATTACGGGCTTACCGATGAAGGAAAAGAATTTTTAAAAGAATTAAGTATCACCTGGACAGAATTGTCCGACGCAGTAAACATTATAACAAGTCAAAACTCATAGCCATGAACAAAACAGTAAGTATAAATTTAGGAGGTTTTTTCTTTCATATAGACGAAGACGCCTATCAAAAGTTAACCCGCTATTTTGATGCTATAAAACGCTCACTTACTCCAGATGGAAAAGAAGAGATAATGAACGACATCGAAGGCAGGATTGCAGAGCTTTTGTCAGAAAAACTTAAAAATGACAAACAGGTTGTGAGCATTAGAGAAATTGACGATATTATTGCTATAATGGGTCAGCCTGAAGATTATAAAATAGATGAAGAAACAACAGGAAGCAGTTCTTACAGTTCTTCTTCACAAACCTATTTTGCACCGGGCTACACCAAAACCAAAAAGTTTTACAGAGATGGTGACCGCGGCATGATAGGAGGCGTGTGTGCGGGTGTTGCACATTACTTCAGGATAGATCCTTTATGGGTGAGAATCATCTTTATAATAACACTTTTCATTTCATTTGGCACAAGTATTTTTGTCTACCTGCTTTTATGGATACTTATCCCAAAAGCAATTACAACTACAGAAAAGCTTGAGATGACCGGCGAACCCATAAACATCACCAATATTGAAAAAAAGGTTCGTGAGGAAATCGACAATATTTCCTCAAAATTTCAAAACGTAGATTACAACAAGTTGGGAAACGATGCAAAAACTGGTGCCGAAAGAATTGGCAGTGGCATCGGTAGTGTATTTCTTGCAATTTTTAAAGCAATCTCTAAGGTAATTGGTGCGCTAATAACAATTTTTGCAGCCATTACACTGGGTAGCCTTATCATATTTTTCTTTACAGTATTGTTTACTTCAGGAATACCGGGCGGCCCTTGGCATGAACTAATGAATATTGCCAATTATACCGAAACTCCGCTATGGATATTAGGTTTGCTTTTCCTTATAACTATTGGAGTACCTTTCTTCTTCCTATTCCTTCTGGGACTTAAAATTCTTATTGAAAACCCAAGGCCTATAGGTAATACAACAAAGTATACACTGCTTGCCATCTGGCTTATTGCTGTAGCCTTCTCAATATATCTTGGAATAAGACAGGCTACAGAAGTAGCTTATGAAGGTAAAACAATGCAGAAAGAAGAAATATTACTTACACCAAGAGACACTTTAAATATTAAGTTTAGGTATGATGAATATTTTGCCAAATCAGTAGATCAGAATACAGACTTCAGGTTTGTACAGGATACTACAGGTACCAACCTACTTTACTCTAATAGTGTTGAGCTTTATTTTATGAAAACCGATGCCCCAACTCCATACCTACAGGTAGAGAAAGTAGCTGAAGGCGGCTCTATAAGCGAAGCAAGGGAAAGAGCAGAAAAGATAAACTACAGTTTTGATTTACAAGGAAATAATTTAACTTTAGACAATTGTATTACAACTGAGGTTAGCAACAAGTTTAGAAACCAAAAGGTTAAAGTATATGTTTATATTCCGGAAGGTACAATTGTAAATGCCGACAAAAGTATAAGACATTACCACAGAAGCGACTATTCTTTGTATATCCCGTATAATGATCAGGATCATTTGTATAAGCTTGTAGAAGACGAACTGAAGTGCCTTGATTGCCCTTTTGAAGGAGAAAACGGTGACAGCGTTGATAATGATGTGGTGGCACACGGTCATATAATGATATCTGAAGGCAATGCCGACATTAATATAAAAGTTACGGAGAAGCCAAAAGATACAATCAACAAATAAATAAAAACCAGCTAAAACCAGAATCATGACAAAAATTGTAACCCATATAACAAAAGCCATATTAGCCATAGCTACCGCTTTGTTATTATCCTCTTGCGGATTTGGGATTGATGGAAACGGAAACGTCGTAACATCCCAAAGAAATGCCGATGCAAGTTTCACTTCGGTATCCGGTAACAGAGGTCTTGAAGTTGTTATTGAACAGGGAAGCCAAACATCTATAGTTGTAGAAGCCGATGATAATTTACACGAGCACATAACTACCAAGATTAAAAATGGTGAACTGGTTATTACCAGTGATGTAGGTATACAGAAAGCAAGCTCTAAAAAAGTAATAGTTACTATGCCTGTTATTGAAAGAATAGCTGCTTCTTCGGGTGCTAATGTAATTAGCAAGAATACCATTAAAGGTAATGACATAGGATTATCGTCAAGCAGCGGTAGCCAACTTGAAGTTAGTATTCAAGCCGTTAACGTAACGGCAGAATCAAGTAGCGGAAGCTCTTTAAAAGTAAGCGGGAAGGCTCAAAAACTGGAAGCAGACTCTTCAAGCGGAAGTACGCTTAACGCTAAAGACTTACTGGTATCCAATGCAGATGCTGAGGCATCGAGCGGAAGTTCGGTTACTGTAAACCCAACCAACAGCCTAAATGCAGAAGCATCTAGCGGAGCTTCAGTTTCATACGCAGGCGCTCCGGCTACAATAAATAAAAACACTTCTTCGGGAGGTAAGGTAAAACAAGAATAAACCTTCCGGCCATTTCTAAAAAACACTGCTGACTACAGTGTTTTTTTTGTTTAATAATCAATCAAAACAATCAAAATGAAAAATATAATCATCGTTTTTGTCCTGCTTACCTCTGCAATCTCGACTGCACAGGATAAGTATCCTCAATCACAAAAAGAGCTTAAAGAAAAAATAATTGCCCTGGACAGTAAGGCGTTTGAAATGTACAATACCTGTAATTTGGAACAGTTCAGCACCTTTTTCACTGAAGATCTTGAGTTTTACCACGACAAGGCAGGCTACAGTAAAGGACTGGACAAATTAATTGAGAGTATGCGAAATTACATTTGTAATGACTTGAATAAAAAGGTATTACGCAAGCCGTTAACCAATACATTTAAAGTTTATCCTTTAGAGGGCTATGGGGCAATATTAACAGGGGAACATGAGTTTTATATGGTTGAGAATAATAGTGAGAAAAAAACCGGAACGGCAAAATTTACTCATGTATGGCTACTTATAGACGGAACATGGAAAATGTCGCGAATATTGAGTTATGACCATAAAGCCACAGAGTAATTTGTATAACCTTATCTCACCGGTACTTGCCGGTGTTTTTTTTATATATTTGTCGCTAACCATTACTAAACAATGCACATGAAAAAGTATTTTATAATAGTATTAACCTTACTGCTTAGTACCGCAGCATTTGCACAAAAAAAAGAGAAAATTAAAGGATCTAAAATCGTTACTGTTACTCAACGTGAAATAGCATCTTTTGAAAATCTGGAGGTAGAAGACAATATTGAAATCTTTTTGGTTAAAGGTGCCGGAGAGGGAATTGAGATCGAAGCAGACGATAACCTTCACGATGCCATACAAACCGATGTTAACGGAAGTACTTTAAGGATATATACCTCTAAAGATGTAAGCCGTTTTGATAAGTTTACCGTAAGGGTGACTTATACCCCAAGCCTTAAAAACATTATAGCAAGGCATGAGACCGTTATTAATGCCCTGGCCGATTTAGAAGCGGATACCATTACCATTAAAAACTTTGATTATTCAAAATCATACCTTAATGTAAGGGCAAATACCTTTAGCCTTTATCTTAATGATAAAACTAAGGCTGAAATAAACTTTAAGGGAGAAACAGGATCTTTTGAATTAAGCAAAAAGGCAAACCTAAAAGCGTTAGTAGTTGCTACGGGGTCGGCCAAATTCGACTTATATCAGGAAAGTGTAGCGGTTATAGAAGGAGATTCTCCTGAGGCGTTATTGAGAGTAGATAACAGCGCCTCTTTTACCGGACATAAATTTACCGTAAAAAACCTTGAACTCGTAGCAGAGGGGTACTCTAACAGTAATGTTATGGCGGCAGAAACAGCTGTTATTTCAGCTTCGGGTAAAGCAGCAGTTGGTTTTTATGGCGATGCCAAAATAGAAGTAAAAACTTTTGCTGACAGCGCAGTTATCTCTAAAAAAGAAATCTAAAAGAAATTTATATCAATAAAAAAAGCAGTGCTCACGCACTGCTTTTTTTATCTAAACTTAGAGTTATTAATGACTCTCTAAAGTAGCAAGGTAGCGTTCTGCATCAAGCGCAGCCATACAGCCTGAACCCGCTGCAGTAATTGCCTGCCTGTACTCTTTATCCTGTACATCTCCCGAAGCAAATACACCAGGAATGTTAGTTTTTGTACTCTTACCCTGAGTGATAAGGTAACCTGTCTCATCCATATCCAACTGACCTTTAAAGATATCGGTATTAGGTTTGTGTCCAATAGCGATAAAAAGTCCCGTAATGGCAATTTCAGATTTCTCTCCTGTCTGGTTATTAACCATTCTAAGTCCTTCTACAACCTGATCACCAATAACCTCATCAACTTCTGTATTATAAAGCACTTTTAGGTTAGGAGTGTTCTCCACACGGTGCTGCATAGCTTTAGAAGCTCTCATGAAATCTTTTCTTACCAGCATGGTAACATTTTTACAGATGTTAGCAAGGTAAGTTGCCTCTTCTGCAGCAGTATCCCCTGCTCCAACTATAGCAACATCCTGACCTCTGTAGAAGAAACCGTCACATACTGCACAAGCAGAAACTCCTCCGCCTCTAAGGCGTTGCTCACTTGGTAATCCAAGATATTTTGCCGTAGCACCTGTAGAAATAATTACAGTTTGTGCATGAACTTCTTTATTATTATCAATAGTAACCTTATGCCATCCTCCGGCTTCTTTGCTAAATTCAACTGCTGTAGCCATTCCAATACGTACCTGAGTACCAAAACGCTCAGCCTGCTGTTGCAGCTGCACCATCATTGTTGGTCCGTCAATACCTTCAGGATATCCCGGAAAGTTATCAACCTCGGTAGTTGTAGTTAGCTGGCCTCCCGGTTCCATACCGGTATATAATACTGGGGTCATATCGGCCCTTGCTGCATAGATAGCAGCAGTGTAACCTGCAGGACCTGAACCTATAATAAGACATTTTATTTTTTCGATAGAATCAGACATAGTTTTAACTGTTAGTTTTAATCAAAGAGATGCAAATGTAAGTTTTAATTAAAAAAATAACTATACTTATATATCAGATTTGACTATCAAAAAATAAATTTTTACTATAGTGTTTGTAAATTGATTTTTAGTAGTATATTTGCAACCTCTTAACCGAGAAACGGGGTGTAGCGTAGCCCGGTCATCGCGCCTGGTTTGGGACCAGGAGGTCGCAGGTTCGAATCCTGCCACCCCGACAAAAAAAGCTTCAGTGAAAACTGGAGTTTTTTTTTATTTCACCACCTTACAAAATGTATACAGTATACATTATTTATAGCACTTCAAAATCCAGGTACTATGTTGGCCAAACCAATGATATTGACGATAATTAATGTATTTTAAATAACATCAGTAAATATTAAACGTTTTATTTAAACCTTACCTTTTACCTTATTCCTGTGGTTCTCGCCCCAATGACTTAATTCAATTAGTATATTTTTGAGGGTATAGCTGTAGTCTGTAGCTTCATATACAATACTAACCGGGGTTGTGGGGTACACATTACGCTTAATAAGAAAATTTAATTCCAGGTCTTTCAGTTCATTGGCCAATACTTTTGGCGAAATACCATTTATTTCCTTCTGAATTTCATTAAAACGCTTTGAAGACTGCATGAGGCTAAGCACTAATGGCAATTTCCATTTTCCATTTAAAACATATATTGCATCAAAAACGTTTTTTAGAGCTCCTGCACATTCTTCTTTATTTGGAAGTGTTTTATTTTCAATTGTTTCCATACAGCAAAGATAGTAACTTCCCTAAAAGTAACCACTTTCCATTAGGTAACTACTATCTTTTACATACCACCAAATCCTACCTTTGTTTCAACATAAATCATTTTAAACTTATGAAACAAATCCTCCATATTCAATCAAGCTTAATGGGTACGCAGTCGTATAGTATCAAATTAGGAAATGCTATAGTAGAAAAAATTCAGAAAAAATACCCAGGTAGTACTATTGAAGAGTTAAACCTGGTAGAGAATGATATACCACATCTAACTCCTGAAGTATTAGGTACATTCTTTATACCTGAAGAGCAAATGACCGAAAAAGACCGAAAATCTATTCAACTCTCCAATCAATTGGTTGAACAATTAATGAATGCTGATATTATTGTAATCGGTGCACCGCTTATCAACTTTGCAATACACTCATCACTAAAATCATGGATTGACCATATTACAAGAGCTGGAGTCACTTTTGGATATGGGGAAGACGGCCGTCCTGTCGGTATGGTAAAAGGCAAAAAAGTATATGTAGCTATGGCATCAGGTGGCATCTATTCTGAAGGCCCCGGAAAAGATAATGACTTTGTTGCCCCCTACCTGAAAAACTTTCTCGGTTTTTTAGGAATGACTGATCTCGCAGTATTACGGGCTGAAGGTCTTAAAATACCCGGAATTAAAGAAACGGCTATGGAAAAAGCAATTGCAAGTATTGTAATTGACTAGTTATATTCTCCCACTTTAAAATTTAAAACGTTTGACAGATTACATTACAGAGAATCGTTTAGCCACCCCAAATAAAAAAGCTTCAGTTTTCACTGAAGCTTTTTTATTTGTTTTTTCTATAGTAAGAACTACACTTCAACCATATTATAATGGTAATTTATAATTTCGCCTAATGTTTTTCTCAGATCCTGAAAATCTGATTTTTTCTCAAAAAAACCATTTTCTGCTAAACTCTTGTTACTACTATGTGGCAACTCAGCCGCACCCGTTAAGAAAACAAACGGGACCATATGTCCTGAGAATTTCGGATTTGCCTGTATATTTTCTCGTAACTCAAAACCGTTCATTTTTGGCATAATAATATCGCTTATCACTAAAAAAGGGGCTATACTATTGTCAACAAGATGCTCATAAGCCCTTATACTGTCATGAAAAATCAGAAGTTTGTTTCTGTACGGAAGCGTTCCGTAAGCTTCCACCATTAAATCGATATAATCAATATCGTCGTCTATAAGTACTATTGGTTTAAGGTTTTCCATTTCTTTAGCTTTTGAGTTCTAAATTAACAAACGTTCATTTAAGAAAATTAAAAAGAAATGCCAAAAAATGCTAAATTATATAACCTCATTACTCTGTTGCACAAACACATTATATTTCCCAACAAAAAAGCTCCGGTTTTCACCGAAGCTTTTTCATTAAATATTTTTCTGTCAACTACAACTTAATCCGAAGGTATGCCATCCTTCCAATATCCTATTATTCTTTCCATCATATTAGTCATCTCAGTTATATCGCTCTTTTTTTCAAAATAGCCATGAAATGATTTCCGGCAATATTTCTTCATCATAGTCCTGTCGGCCGATGTGGAAATAAATACAAAAGGGATAATCTTCCCTGAGATTTCGGCATCACTTAATACCTTATCCCGCAGTTCGAAACCATTCATCCTGGGCATATTGATATCTGAAATAATCAAAAAAGGATAAGCCTCAGGATCTTTAAGATAAGAATAAACCTCTTCCCCATCATGAAACAACACCAGTTTGTTCTCAAAGGGCAACATACTATATATTTCTTCTAAAATATCGAGATCATCAATATCATCATCAACAATAATTATTTCTCCTCGCTTATTCATGGTTTTGGTTTTTGGTGACTTCCAATTTAGCAAGAAACAATCAAACAATTGTTATAGAAATGTGAAAATGACAATATAGCACCAATCAAATATTTTCCTATGAGAAAACTACCGAAAAATGTATGTAGGCAGAATTCAAAACTGGATGAGTATCAAAATACTAAGCGAGATGAAGAATAAAGTAAAGAGTATATGTATTTAATCCCATTTCTGCATTATATTTTTTTTGCCATAATTGCTTAGCGTAACCTAAAAACACCACAGGACCTTCATCAAATGCAGAATCAAAGGTATAATCTCCCCCTATGTAATGCTTTTTACCTTTTTCATCTGTCCCTCCAAAAACCTTATTCTCTCCCCGCATTGCATATTTTTGCCTGTCTTCATACATTATTATTTTCATATCACAAGGACTCACATCTCCATGACAAACTTTCTTATACATTAACCATACCTCAGCTATACCATCATTATCAAGATCGGTTACAGGAAAAGTATCTTTAAAAAACTCTGCTTCAACATCCACAGGGCAGTCTTTTATAAAATCATAAACCTTCCATAGTAATTTTACATTACCTTTTTCAACCAGATAATGATATGCAAAAATCTCAGCATCTCTGCCATCATTTTCATGATCAAACTTTTTATTGATGTGTATTCCGGTTTGTGTTCGTATAACAATATTATCTCCTATACTGTCTGTCCACCTAACAGCATCAAGAAATTTCCCTTCAAACAAAACACCTTTGGGCAATGCTTTTTCATTAATCAACTTTATACTAAAACTATTTTGAGAGTACACATTCCCGTATACAAGAAAAACAAGGATAATAAAAAACCTATAAACCATATACTATTTTAAAAGCTGTTAGAACGCTAATTTATAAAGAATAACAATTATTAAAACATAGAGAATAAAAAACTCACTACCTTTGAATTTTGCAAATATTCCCTGTTATGAAAAACATCAACAATACCTCACTGGAAGAATTTTACAGAGAAGCCGCAAACTTTACTGGAAGGGATATTACCACCCTTTTACCTCTCGGAGTAAGTAAGGAAGTAGGCCATTTTAATGTGTTTGATATTTCGGAAACGATAAAGGAAGTAAAGAAAAAAAATGTGATGCCTTATAACAGAAGGTCTTATTACAAAATAAGCCTGATAAGGGGTAAAAACCGCGCCGAGTATGCCGATAAGGTAATTAACATAGAAAAAAACGCACTGTTGTTTGCCACACCAAAAGTACCCTATCACTGGTATCCGCTGGATGAAAATCAGGGAGGGTTATTTTGTGTATTTACCGATGAGTTCCTTATTAAAAACAAAAGCGGCATAGTACTGGACGAACTGCCAATCTTTAAATCGGGAGGATACCCTGTTTTTGAAATTGATGATGAGAAGGCCGATGAAATTGAACTTGTTTTAAGGAAGATGCAAAAAGAAATTGCTTCCGACTATGAATTTAAGTACGATTTGCTTCGCAATTACCTAATAGAACTTATTCATTACGGGCAAAAGCTTCAGCCTGCCACTGTATTGCGTTCTGAACAAAATGCTTCGGGCCGAATCATAGCACTTTTTATAGAACTGCTGGAACGCCAGTTCCCTATAGAATCCCCTAACCAAAAACTACAGCTACGCACTGCAAAAGAATATGCCGAAAGGCTTGCCATTCATGTAAACCACCTCAACAAGGTATTAAAAGAAAGTACGGGTAAAACCACTACCGATATTATAACCGGACGCATTTTACAGGAGGCAAAAATACTTTTAAAACAAACCGACTGGAATGTATCTGAAATTGCTGATAGCCTGGGCTTTGAGGAAGTAGCACATTTTTCTAACTTCTTTAAAAAACAGACAACGTTGGCTCCGCTTTCTTTCCGTTCCTGATAGCGATATTTGAATTTTGCAAATAACCGATTGATGTTTGCAAACCTTAAGGTGGCTTTCTGTCTGAACTTTGTACCATAAAATAATAACAACTAAAAATTGATTAAAAAATGGATACAGTAAACAAAATAGCTTTAGTTACAGGTGGAAGCCGCGGGTTAGGAAGAAATATGGCAGTTAGCCTTGCAAAAAAAGGAATTGATGTTATACTTACTTACCACAGCAACAAACAACAGGCCGATGAAGTGGTAGAAGAGATTAAAGCGATTGGACAAAAAGCAATTGCCTATCAGTTAAACACTGCCGACACAAAAAGCTTTGACCCTTTCTTAAAACAGGTTACAGAACACCTTAAGGAAAATACAGGAAGTACTAATTTCGATTTCCTTATAAACAATGCGGGCACAGCACTTTATTCTCCTTTTGCAGAAACTACCGAAGAACAGGTAGACGACATCTTTAATATTCACTACAAAGGTGTTTTCTTCCTTACGCAAAAATCGCTACCATATCTTAATAATGGCGGACGCATTATAAATATCTCATCAGGTTTGGCACGTTTTTCTTTCCCAGGTTCATCTGCCTACGGATCTATGAAAGGTGCGATAGAAGTACTTACAAGGTATTTAGCTAAAGAATTAGGTCCACGCGGTATTGCAGCAAACATTGTTGCCCCTGGAGCTATAGAAACCGATTTTGGTGGCGGACACGTAAGAGACAACAAAGAAGTTAACGATCAGGTTGCAAGCGTAACGGCTTTAGGCCGTGTAGGCTTACCGGAAGATATCGGCGGAGTGGTTGCGTTCCTATGTTCTGAAGAAGGGCGTTGGATAAACGGACAGCGTATTGAAGTATCTGGTGGTATGATGCTTTAAAAACATAATATCTCTAATAAAAAAAGGCCAGACAATTGTCTGGCCTTTTCTGTTTTAAAACAGGTTTATTTTTTTGACTTAAATTTGCAGAAATTTAGATTATTAATGTCTGTCACAAATTACCCTAATTTAACTACCGAAGCAGGATTACTGGAAAACCCACTATATGTTTTTGCTTTAGAGTCGGAAGCAACTCATGAGTTTGCAGATGTAAATCCTCTTTTTGTAGGCATTGGTAAGCTTAATGCCATGTACAACCTTATGAAACGCATTCATGAGGAAAAACCGAGCATTATAATAAACTTAGGATCGGCGGGAAGCACTTCCCATAAACGCGGCGAAGTGGTTTGCTGTACCGGATTTGTACAACGGGATATGGATGTTACCGCCTTAGGCTTTGAAAAGTACCAAACCCCCTTTTCAATACATAAACCGATATTGGAATACGGCATCAGTATTGATAATTTACCTCACGGAATTTGCGGTACCGGTGATAGTTTTGTAATGGATCATAATACCGAAGATTACAATGTAATTGACATGGAAGCTTATCCGCTAGCCCTTATAGCTAAACAGGAAAGCATACCTTTCCTTTGCCTAAAATATATATCTGACGGTGCTGACGGCACAGCTGCAACAGACTGGCCGGAGATGGTTAAACTGGCAGGCAGTGCCTTAAAAAAGACTATTACTTCTATACTATAAAAAAAGCGGGGCCTCCACTCCCCGCTTTAACTAAAACATAATCACAAATACAAGTCTATATCTACCTGTTTATCTTTAATGGTGTTATTCTTATTGCAGTACCTCCTCCCGGAGCAAGTTTCAGGTCTAATGTCATGGTACTGTTAACCGTTTTCTTTTCTATAACTACCGGATACGGGTTTGTCTTGTAATTTGCCCCTTCGCCATCGGCATAGATTTCTGCCTCATAAGCCGTACCTTTTTCAAGGAAATCTAACGGAATATTAAGCTCTCTGGCATCGCTATTGGTTATTGAGCCTAAATACCAGCTGTCACTGTTTCTGTCTTTACGTGCAATAGTTACATACTCCCCTATTTTAGAATCAAGCACTTTAGTCTCCTCCCAGTTACACGGCACATCCTTTATAAACTGGAAAGCAGGCTTGCCTTCATAATTCTCAGGCAGGTCTGAAGCCATTTGCAGCGGACTGAAAATAACCACATACAATGCCAGCTGTTTAGCTACAGTAGTTTGTACCATAGCCTTATTAGGGGTTTCATATTCAAAATCAAAATTACCCGGTGTAAAGTCAAACGGACCGGCAAGCAATCTGGTAAAAGGCATAATTGTAGTATGTTCAGGAGTATTACCTCCATCTGCCGACCATGCATTATATTCCTGCCCTCTTGCTCCTTCCTGAGCCATAAGGTTTGGATAGGTACGCCATAACCCTGTACCCTTTACAGGCTCATGGTTATCTATCATTATATGGTGCTTGGCAGCTGTTTCTATTACTTTTCTATAGTGGCGAACACCATACTGTCCGTCATGCCATTCTTTCTTATCCAGATATTTATTTACATATCCGGTTTTAACCGAATTTACACCCACTTTATTATACAGGTTGTAAGCATCTTCAAGCTGACTTTCATAGTGACTTGCTGCCCCGGCAGTTTCATGATGGCCTATAAGCCTCACATTCTTCTCTGCGGCATACCTTGTTATCTCTTCTAAATCAAAATCAGGATAAGGCTTTACAAAGCTAAATGCAGTACCATCTGCAGTCCAGTCTCCGTCCCATCCTTCATTCCATCCTTCCACAAGCACACCGTCAAAACCGTTTGCTGAGGCAAAGTCTATATACTTTTTGGTATTTTCTGTTGTAGCACCATGTTTTTCACCCTGTCCCCATGTATATTTATCAAGATGCATGCCCCACCATATACCAACATACTTGGTAGGTGTAATCCATGAAGTGTCTTCAATCTTACACGGTTCATTAAGGTTTAGAGTTAATGTAGACGTAGCCAGATCTCCCGCTTTATTACCTACCATAACGGTTCTCCATGGCGTTACAAAAGGAGTTTGCGCATATACCTTAACCCCATCGGCCCATGGAACCAAGTCACTCTTGTAAGTATTACCTTCAGTCTTTAACAGCGTCATGGATGCAAAGTCTGTTAAATTAGCCTCGTGTACAGCAACGAACAGGCTGTCTCTGGTTTCAAAAGTAGCCGGCGTGTTTATGGTATCTGTCTTACTCATAGGAGTTTTACGGTAAAAACTCTCATAGTAGCTGTTCTCCCTGTGAACAGGAATCCACCACACGTCATTATCAAAAGGGAAAGTAAATTGTGTAACCTCGTTAGAAATCTTAACCTTGTCAAGATTAGGCTGTTTAGGGAACGAATACCTAAAACCTACCCCATCATCAAAAACCCTGAAAACAATATCCATTAAACGGCCTGCCCCTTTAGATTCCTTTAGATGAACAATAAGCTCGTTATGGTTATCTTCAACTGTTTTAAATTCACCCCAAGGCTGTTCCCATGATTGTTTTACCGTGTTTTGTTCGGTATTTACTACCTCAAAACCTTCGGTCATTTTATCTGTATCCTGAAATTCAAACCCCATTAAAGAAGGCTCAATCACTTTTTTCCCGTTAAAGGAAAAACTATACTCAGGCTGTCCTGCTTCAGTCAGTTTAAAAACCAACTCATTGTTGTTACCCGGTGATGCTATTGTATATACTTTTTCTTCTGTACCACAGGAAAAAACCAATACCGAAGCAACAGCTGTAAGGCACAACCTGTATAATTTATTTTTCATTATCTGCATTAATTACAATTATTACTGGATTTCGTTTAATAGCGCTATCGCTTTATCGGCTTGCATTGAAACAAAATAACTGAATGCTTTATCAAGCTTTTTCTGAATATCAGGATTGCCTTTATATTCTTTTCTTAAATCGTAAAGTTTACTTATTTCAGCAAAAACATTTCCTGTGTTTTGCACCCCTGCAAATGTTTTTACTTTTTGAATGTAGTTGTAGCCAAACTCTGCTGTTGGCTCAAACATGGTGCCTTCCCCAAAGTCATTCCATGTTATAAGCTGCAGGTAATTAAGATTAGCGTTTTGTGCCATACTTAATGTCTCATCAAGCGTAGCCCCGTTATTATGATCTATAGTCCAGCCAATAACTGTAGAAGTACCACCTTCTGCATAAAAATCATGAAATCCGGGATAAGCACTACCCATAGCCACATCCAGGTTAGGAAGGTTATTTACATAAAAATTATTAAGGTTTGCATTGTTCTCATACACCCATGCATACTCACCCGAAGCATTTGAACCAGCCTCTGCCGATTCATTCCATAAGGTAAGGAAAGTAGGTTTTGTACTCAGGTTACTGAAAGCACTGGTCCATTGATCCGGCGTTTGCAGTACTATAGGGCCAAAGTTTAAAAGCAAAGGCTTATTATTTATTTTGATATAAGCATCATCATTAAAATAATTGCTTTGCATATAGCCCAAATCTGTTTTGGCAGCTCCGGTTACGGTAGGTGCCAAACCTGCATTCACAATATCATTTAAAAACCTGTCTTCATACACAATGGCATACTGTAGCCCAACCTCATCGATCATATCGATAATCTGTTCTGAGTTTTCTTTTAATGCCTTAAAGTCATTTAAATCAAAAGTCCCGTACCAGTCAATTAAAATACCATCTACTCCTGCGTACTTCATCAGTAGTAAATGGTTTTCAATAACATCTTTATCTCCCGAATGATAAGGCCCGATTAACGGATAGTAATGTGAAGCTATTTCCCTGTGCCCGTTTGCATCAACATTGTCAGGGTTTTTGTTAGCCATTGTCCAGTGGTAACCCCACTGGTTATTGCCACTGCTCTCCTTGGTTTCAAACCAGGGCATATAATGCATGTAAATTTTTGTAGCATTTGTTTTAGTTACTGCTACAGGGTCTATGGTTTCCTCCTGCGGAGTATCCTGAGATCCTGAATCGTCTTTGCTGCAGCTACCGCAGCTAAAGGCAATACCAAAATTAACAGCCCCTATTAATAATATTGTAAAATACCTGTTCATCAAATCTTTTTTTATTAAGCTTAAAAGATGCCGGCCTTCCACGACTAACCCAAACATAGAAGACCGGCAACTAACACAAATTAGTAACCTGGGTTTTGTACCAGATTGGCATTGGTATTCACCACTGTTTCCGGTATAGGGAAAATAGCTCTGTATGACTCTGTAGTCCCCAATTCCCATCCTGGCTGGAAGAAAGTACCAAACCTGATGTTGTCGGTTCTTCTTCTTCCCTCAAAAAGGAATTCTCTTAAAAGTTCTTTATCTATAAAATCTAAATCTATTGTGGCCGGTGTATCAACACCTGCACGAGATCTTACCTGCGCTACAAATGGCTGTGCAAGTCCAGGAGAACCTAAACGCACATAACATTCTGCCTGCATCATAAGGATTTCTGAATAACGGATAACAACAAGGTCGTGATCTCTCTCCCAAGTCTCACCCGGTTTCATTTCATATTTCCCTAAACGGATACCTACATTTTGAGTAGAGTTTGTAAAATCAGGAATATCTTCAGTATAAATAAGCGGTTCTCCGCTATCCATAATAATAACAGATCCTGTAGCAAGGTTAATCTGCTCTCCTTCAACCATAGCATTTCTTCTTACGTCGCCTTCTTCAAAGCTTGAGTAAACACCAGGTTCTGCAGACATACCATTTGCACTCCAGGGATAATCTCCGGTTGGCGAAATAGTAAACCTGTGAAGATAATGACAGCTCATAGAGCTCATATAGTTACCCACTGTACCAGCTGTATGATCGTAAGGAATCGCAAATATTATCTCTCCTGATGTCTGATTCTCTGTAGCAAAGTTTCCAAAGTAATCTACATTTAAAGAATAGCCTGAAATATTCTGGCACATATCTATACAATCCTGCCAACGCGCTACACCTACAAATGCTTCTGAATTTAGATAAAGCCTTGCCAGTAAAGAATAAGCTACATTTTGGGTAAACTTAGAATATACAATTTCTGATTTAAGGTTTGGAAGCACATCTAAAAGCTCCGACTCCACGAAATCATATACTTCCTGACGTGTTGAGTTTGACGGTAAATTCTGGTCTTCAAAATCAGTAACAATAGGCACATTACCAAACATATCTAATAACATGTAGTAATAATAAGCCCTAACTGCCCTTAACTCTGCATAGATAGGAGTTTTAGCCTCATCGGTTAATCCTGATTTGTCTATCTGGTAAATAATAGAGTTTACTTTAGCGATACCCGCATAGCAATAACGCCATGCAGAAAGTATCATACCATCGGTAGTTTGCCATGTGTGGGTTTGCGCCCTTTGCCATTGCCCGCCATCAAACCAGTCGGTACCTCTTGTTGGGATTACGGTTTCGTCTGAACTTACTGCATTAAGGAAAAACACATATTCGCTACCCGGAAATGAGTTTGAAATTCCGTCGCTAAAACCTCGTAATGAAGAATAAGCTCCACCTACCAGGGCCTCCACCTCACTTGGAGTAGTTCCAAAGTTATCATCCTTAACTCTGTCATACAGATCTTCGTCAAGATCTGTACAAGACAGTGCAAAAAGCGAAGTAAGGAATAATGCTGTTATTTTAATTTTCATTAGTTTAAAATTTAAGGTTATCAAATCGCTTATTCAGCAAGTGTGAAATTAAGACCTATTGAAAAAGTTCTTGGCCTTGGATAGTTATTAAACCTGTCTATACCCGGATTTGCAAGACCTGTAAGATTTACTTCAGGGTCTGTACCATCATAATTTGTAAACACAGCAAGGTTTTCACCCATTATATATACTCTTAGTTTAGAACCAATGTTCTCAAATGGTATAGTATAACCTAGTGTTACATTTTGTAATCTGAAGAAAGAAGCCTTTTCTATCCAGTAGCTTGAATAGGTAGGAGCTGAATTAATACCAGAACCTACATAGCTATCCGGTACATTGTAAGCAGGAAGCCTGTTAGGATCGTTAAGCATCATTGCTGTTGCATTAAGTACATCCTGACCGAACATACCGTAACCTGAAATACCTAAATCAAATTTATCGTATGTAAAGTTCATTCCAAGACCCATAATAAAGTCTGGCTGAACATCACCTATAGCTTTCTCCTCTTCGCTTAAGATAAACTGTCCGTCTTCATCAAATCCAAGAAATTCTTTACCCCAAAAAGTACCTACAGGATAGCCTTCAGCAATAATTTGCGAATACTGGTTAGACATACCTGAAAGTCCGTGTAACGAACCACTGTAAATAATATCTGTTTCATAAGTCTGGTTTGAAAGTTTTTCAATAACCTGCTTGTTGTGAGCAAATGTACCGTTTACACTCCATGTAAACTTATCTTTATTAATAACATCTGCATTTAATGTAAGTTCCACACCTTTGTTAGAAAGTTCACCTACGTTAGCAAGCATAGTACCCACTAAGTAAGGTGGCTGTGGTACCTGATACGTATAAAGAAGGTCTTTTGTTTGTTTTGAATAATATTCAAATGAACCTGAAAGGATATTAAACAATGTAAAGTCAAGACCAATATTTAACTGGCCTGTCTGTTCCCATTTAAGATCAGGGTTAGGGTTTTGAGTTGGCGAATAAGCAAGGCTCCATGTACCTGTAGCCGGGTTATAGTAACTATCCTGTCCTACTCCTAGTATAGAAAGTGATTTGTATTCACCAATACCATCCTGGTTACCTGTTACACCATAACCTACTCTTAGCTTAAGGTTACCTAACCAGTTATCTGACCAGTTCATAAAGTTTTCATCTGAAATTCTCCATGCAACCGAAGCTGAAGGGAATACACCCCATTTGTTGTTTGCTCCAAAGCGGCTTGAACCGTCTCTTCTGATTGTAGCCGTAGCCATATATTTACCATCATAAGAGTAGTTTGCCCTACCAAAGAAAGAAACAAGATTTGATTTTCCTTTATAAGAGTAAACATCACCTAAACGGTAGCTGTAACCGGCACCTAAATTGTTGTAACCAAATAAATCTGTTTCAAATCCGCTACGCTGAGCACCAAAGCCCTGATACACGTTTTCAAGGTAAGAATAACCTGCCATAACATTAACGCTATGCTTATCAAACAGCTTGCTGTAGTTAAGATAAGTTTCTATCTGAGCAGTAGTGTATTCTGCATAAGTTTTTTGTCCGTAACCGTTTTCAGTTCTACCTTCTAGAACTGCGTAAGAAGGCTTGTATTGATCTGCCTGTAATGCATTGTGCTCTAATGAAGTGTTTACTACGGCTTTAAAATCTTTAAATATATCTACCTCTGTTTTAAAATAACCTAACAACCTATGTCTTCTGCTGTCTGCAGTACGGTTAGTAAGTATTTCAACCGGGTTTTCATAAAGAGTACCACCTACAGATGTAAAATCACCGTTTTCATCATATACCGGAATTGTTGGGTTCAGGTTAAATGAACGTTCAAAAACCCTGTAATCAACCGGATTCCATTTGTCTATATTGGCCATTAAACCAATATCAAACTTAAGTTTCTTATTAAAGGCATACTGATAAGCATTAATGTTACCACTTAATCTCTCTAAGCCCGATTTCTTAATAACGCCTTCGTTATCAAAATACTGGATTGAAGCTTTTAGTCCGCTTGTTTCTGTACCGGAACTAATGCTTAAGTTGTGGTTTTGAGAAACCGCAGTCTGCTGAATCTCTTTTTGCCAGTTTGTATCCCCTCCGTAATCAACCGCATCAGCAAGGTTGTTATCACGAACATAACCTCTCCACTGGTCTGCTGAAAGAAGGTCAAGATTGTTAGCTGCCTTTCCTATACCTGTAAAACCGTTGTAAACAATTGATGCACCTTTTCTGCCGCTCTTAGTGGTAATGATAATTACACCATTAGCACCTCTTGAACCATAAATAGCAGTTGCCGAAGCATCTTTTAAAACATCTACTGATTTTATATCATTAGGCTGAACGATATCAATATCCACACCGGCAACACCATCTACCACAATTAACGGGCTGTTACTTGCCGTTAGTGATGTACCTCCTCTTAATCTTATAGAAGAACCTGCACTTGGATCACCTGTATCCTGCACTACCGCTAAACCGGCAACTTTACCCTGCAGTACTCTAGATGTAGAAGTAATGTTACCTTTTAACAGGTCATCCCCGCTTAAAGTTGAAATTGCACCTGTTAAGTCAGATTTTCTCATGGTACCATAACCTACAGAAACTACCTCAACCGCATCTAGCAGTAAAGCACCTTCTTCAAGGGTTACATTTAGCGTAGAAGTGTTTTGCTCTACTACTATAGTTTGTGTATCATAACCTACAAACGATATTTCAAGTGTACTGCCTACAGCAGCTTCAATAACAAACTTACCATCTACATCTGTAGCTACACTGTTTGCGGTTCCAACCTCAATTATCGAAACACCTGGTAAACCCATACCGGTTTTATCATTTACAGTACCCGAAATCAGCTTTTTCCCCTGGGCATACATCCCCACCGAGAATAATAGCATGAAAATCGTAAGCATCAGCAATTTATTAGCCCGTACCTGGTACAGGCCTGCTTTTGTATTTTTACTATTCATTGAAAGATTTTTTAAGTTGATTGTGAATTATTAATCCAACTGTTTAAGTGGAATAACCGAGTCAGAAATAGTCCTGTCAGTATTATCCTTTACCACTACATGAATTTCTGTAACATCTACATTTTGCAGTGCTGTAACCAGATTAACAAATCCTTTAATTTCGCTTACTCCACCGGCAAACTCACCTGTAAGTTCAACAGAACCTGCAGTAATAGTATAAATAAGAGTATTTATTCCCGGCTCGTTGTTTGTTCTTATTATCCCTAAAAAGTCTTTCTTGCTAATTTGTAAAGGGAAAAATTTAAATTCCGGTGGCGGCGGCGGGATAAACTCTCCGGCATAAATTACCTGATCCGGAGTTGTACCTGCCCAGTCATCCTTAACGAAAAGGAAAACTATATTTTCCATCACATAACCATCCGGAGCGCTATAGTATTCCTGAGGTATAAGGTCCATTTTATAGATACCTCCACCCATATTTTTCAATTGTGTTTTCTCAACAATCTCAGGTATCCATGACTGATACTCTACCTTAAGATCCCAAAAGTTAAGTCCGCTGTGAAAATGTACCGAAGTAGCATCTTCAAAACCATCAGCAAGGTTAGCGTTAAACAGGATACTTACACCCTCATCAATAAGTGGTGAAGACGGATATGACTTAAATAACTCTCCCGAACCCGCAAAATCAGAGAAAGGAGTATAACCTACATTATGAACTTCAGACTGTAGTGAACCCGTTTTATCTTTTAAACGGAACCAGAAGCCGGCACTTGCAGCAATATCTTCGGCAGACATACTAAAGTAATCTGTTGGTGTAAGGGTAAAGCTCCAAATCATATTACCTTCATAGGTAAGTTTGGCAAATTCAGATGAGTTTTCCCAGTTACCTGCATCCGGTTCAGATGGCGACCATATCCATATATAAACGTCAGATTCTGCCGCAAACGTTGTAGTGGAAAGGTCAAAAAACCACGTCACTTCTTCGTCGTAAGCATATATTACAGGGAACGACCAAATGTCGTTTATAGACCCTGCCGCCTCCTGTGCCCTGGCAATGCCCGGCAACAGAAAAAAGGCTAATATTAGTGAATGTATAATTTTTTTCATGTTAGTTTTAATTAACTGCATTTAACTTAAATGAATAGGAAACAAAAGGATTACCTCCAGATGTCCTTACCAACTGAATTTCCATTTGCTCGTTACTGCCCGGTACAGATATTAATTTAAGCTCATCTGTAAGTGTAGTTTTTTGTGCATCACTATATAAGTATATTTTTATAGCTTCACCATTTGGCTGTTGGAAAGCAGAGCTCAGTTTCCAATAACCGTTAGGAGAAAACAATGGAGGAACATCACCTAATACCTCATAAGTTGTAGGCTGCATATTTTCGTCTACATTAAGACGTAGCTTAAAGTCTTCGTAGTTAAATAATGCACTAAGGTTTTGCTCAGATGGTTCTATGGCATTTGCCTTAGCATATTCATCAACCATCTTTAAATTCATTAATCCCCATTCGCCATCTACCTTTTCATAAATGGTAATAGGATCTACATAACTGCCATCATCCGGATCGTTACAGCCTACGGCCAGTAACCCCATGATAGCTAACCCATAAATAATTTTACTTCTCATAAATTGTTGTTTTTGTTAGGTAATCGTCACTCATGCAATAAAGAGTAATACGAAACTACCTCTTAAAAAAATCTTAAAAAAAACATTCATTAAAAATCAAGATAATTCAAAGACGTTTCTAAAAATAAATAACTATTATTCAATTAGTTACATTTTTATCAATCGATAAAAATCAAGTAGATGTCTAGATTAATTTACCTTAATTAAAAGCCAATTAAATAACGATATATAAAAAATATAGTTTATTTATTCTCAATACTTTATTTATATCATATATTTTTTATTGACTTGAAAATTTTTACTGTATTTTTGGCTTTCAAGAATAATCTGTTAAAAAAATATTTATTTTTTATCTTGATATTAAAGCCGTGAGCTAATGATGTGGTAGTATAACAACATTACAGGCTATAAAAACTTCACAGAATGAAACAGCTTTTAAGCCTCCTTTTTTTACTACTAACTTTTTCACTTTTTGCAAAGGGTAATGACCCTATTCTTGAAAAACTGGATGCGGAACTTCAAAAAAAGGACTTCTATGTAAAGAAGAAATACACCGCCATAAAAGAATTAAAAACCCATGTAGAAAAGTTTATCCTGAGCAAAGATGAAAGGGCTTTGTACAATACCTATATGTCATTGTTTAATGAATACAGATCCTTTAAATATGATTCTGCATACTATTATATTGAACAGGCTAAAGATGTAGCCCTGAAATTGAAAGAACCTGAGCTTTTAGCCAAGTCAAAAATCAAGGAAGGCTTTGTTTTGCTTTCATCAGGATTATTTAAAGAAGCCATAGACACCCTTTCAAGCATTAAAAACACCGAAGCACTTGACCTTAAAACACAATATGAATATTTCTCTGTAAAAGCCCGCGCCTATTATGACCTTGCCGACTATACCAGAGATCCAAGATATAATGTAAATTATATCCAAAAAGGTACCGAATACATCAATCAGGCTATAGCGATTGCCGATACCAACACTAACGATTACTGGGCTGTAGTAAGCTTAAAGCGCATGAAACAACAGGACCGTAAAGGTGCTGAGTTTGCTTTTAGTTACTGGATAAACAACTATAAACTCCCTGTTGAATATTATGGCATTGCCACTTCGAGTTTAGGATACATCTATTCTGAACAGGGATTGAAGGAAAAAGGTATTTACTACCTAACCTTAGCAGCGATTGCAGACATTAAAAACGCTACAAAGGAAACTGTTGCATTGCGAAATCTGGCTAATGAGCTTTTTAAGACAGGAAAATTGGAAAAGGCTAACAAATACATTAACCTGGCTATGGATGATGCCACCTTTTATGATGCCAGGCATCGCAAAATTGAAATATCTTCCATACTGCCTATTATAGAAAAGGCACAGCTCAATAAAATTAAGGACAAGAACGACACCCTTGAAAACATTGTAATACTGCTGGCAGTACTTGCGGCTATCATTATAGTATTCCTTGTAATTATTTTCAGGCAACTAAAGGAAAGGAACGCCTCCCGAAAGGCAATGGCAGAATCTTACACCAAACTAAAGGAGATGAACGTAAGCCTTAGTGAAGCGAATATTATAAAAGAAGAATACATCGCCTACTTTATTAAGGCTACGTCAGACTTTATCAATAAAATTGACCACTTACAAAAAAGTACGATTCAGAAAATCATATCTAAAAAGACCGATGAGGTTATTACCAGCCTTAAGCGTTATAATGTAAAAAAGGAAAGGGAAAACCTGTTCCATCACTTTGATGAGATTTTCCTAAGGTTGTTCCCCACCTTTATTGAAGACTTTAATGCGCTTTTTCCTGACGATCATAAAACTATCATCAAAAAGGGAGAACTACTTAACACCGAGATGCGTTTGTTTGCCTTATACCGACTTGGAATACAGGACAGCACACAAATTGCCGACTTCCTTGAGCTTTCGGTTTCAACAGTCTACACATACAAGACCCGCATAAAAAGTAAATCGCACAGCAAAGACGAGTTTGAAGATAAGATTATGGCTATCAAAACCATATAAATAAAACACCCTAAATACTATTATAAATATTCGCTATTTATTAATTAAATAAACACTTTATTATTAATATTTTAATAATAAAGCCGTAAACATTAGGTTGTATGCTTTTATTTTATTTGAGTCTTTTACAAGCAACAACACTTTCATGAAAAGAAAATGATGATGGGGAATTGTTCTGCATTACAAGCCGAATAATTATTAAAACCATAAAAATGAAAACCACTTACTTAAAACAATTTGCAGCCCTGCTTATGGCTGGTGCAATTTGTTCGTGCTCAAATGATCTTGAGCAAAGTACTGAAGATGCTGCAACATCTCAGGACACCCAGGTTACAACCAAGGCTTTTCTCAATCTGCCTATCAGCTATGTAGACGAGAGCAGCTTTGTAAACTCTTTGTCGTCTTACGGCTTCCTTGAGCCCGATGACATTAGCCTTAACCGTACTGCTACAAAAAGCGGTTACAACAGCGTTTACGGATTTAATATTCCGGCAGCCAATCAGGTTACAGGGTTTAAATGGAACAGCGGTGACGAACAAACCGAAGAATGGAGGCCACAAGGTCTTACAGGGTTTAGCTACGGAGGCAAAAAATTCCTTCTTGCCACTTGGTATGGTGTAGGTCCCGGTACTATTGCAGGAATTAATAACCAACACAAAGGTGTTAGAATTGCACTGGTAGACATTACTAATATGAATGATATTACATATCGTCATATCCTACTTGTACAAAACAAGGCTAACATGAGTAACAGCCAGTTATACAAGTCTTCTAACTCATACAATCAGTTAGACCTGTTTTGTCCTGTTACCATACACGCAGGAGGTGTAGCCTACTCTAACAACAAAATTTATGTTGTAGACACTAAACTGGGCATGCGCGTGTTTGACATCAGAAAGCTTATAGCAGTATCCGGCGACAGTACAAAAAGCCGCATAGGCCGTGAGAGCGACGGAACACTAAAAGCATTTGATTATGCTTATATACTTCCGCAAACAGGATATTATGACATCGACAACGCTAATCCTTACTCATGTATCTCTTTAGGAACAGGTAACGATGGCGAGGCAAGACTTTGGACAGGACAATACCTTACCCAGTCTGACAATCAAATTCCTAAGATATATGGATTTGCTTTAAACTCAAACGGACAGATAATTACAAGCCAGACTGTACAACAGCTTGAGCCTCAGGATAACGAAAGTGGTGACAACGGACCTGTTTACAGAGTACAGGGTGTATACCGAAGAGGACAAACAGGTACAAGTATCCTAACAACAACAGGTAACAGCAGCTACGAAGGTTCTACTGCACGTTTAGTGCGTCACTATAGCGGTGACGGAGCCGGTACACGTTACCGTTGGCCACACGGAGCTGAGGACCTTTACTATGACAGCAGCACAGGTTACTTATGGAACCTTACAGAATATGAAACTTCTAAATACGGACAGGATAACCGTTGTGTATTTGCCGTAAGATATACCGATTACGATTAATAAATTAATTGTCTTGGTTATTTAAGTTTGGGCGGGTGTACTTTATAAAAAGTACACCCGCTCTTTTTTACATTTAAACGAATACTATTTAACTCAAAGAGCAGTTAATGTTATAATTCAGTATATTTATAGTGAATCATTAATCAAAAATCAATCATTTAAACTGTAAGAAAAAATGAAAAAATCAATCTTAACCATTCTTGCATTTACTGTTTTAAGCAGTATTACGGCACAGGAAAAAACGGAATTGCCGGGAGACACTTCGCTCCCTTCCTCCAAACAGGAACTTGAAAAATTAGCGGCACAGGAAAAAGGCAGCTATAAATACTCTGTAGAGGATTATTTTAAGAAACCGAAGCAAAGCTCTTTCCAGTTCTCCCCTAACGGTATGTATTTTTCATACATGGAAAAAGAAGACGACGGCAAAAGACATGTGTATGTCAAAAACACTGCTACAGACAAAGTAACCCGTGTTATTGAAGAAGACAAAGACCTTATAAGAGGCTATGGTTGGGCTAACAACAACAGACTTATTTATGTAATGGACAACGGAGGTAATGAAAATTACCATCTGTTTGCTGTGGATCTTGATGGTAAAAATCAAAAAGAGCTTACTCCGTTTGATGGCGTAAGGGTTAGCGTTTTAAATAATCTGAAAGACCAGAAGGATTTTATGATCATTCAGATGAATAAGGACAATCCTGAAGTGTTTGAACCTTATAAAATAAATATCATTACCGGCGATTATGTAAAGCTTTTTGAAAACAAAGACCTATCCAGCCCCATAAGTAGTTATGATTTTGACAAGGACGGAAACCTAAAGGCATATACCCAACAGCAAAACGGAACTAACTATGTACTGTATTACAGGCTTAGTGAAAAAGAACCGTTTAAAAAAGCTATGGAAACAACATGGAAAGACCAGTTCGGCATACTGGAATTCAATTATGCGACAGAGAATCCGCATGATGCTTATGTGCTTTCAAACCTTGAAAACAATACCAATGAAATCATACTATATGATTTTGCACAGGGTAAAACGATAAAAAAATTATTTGCAGACAAGACCTATGATGCTGATGGTATAGAAACATCACGCAAAAGAGGTTATGAAGTAGACTGCTATTATTACACAGGAGAAAAATCGGAAGTTATTCCGGTAAGTGAGACTTATAAAAAACTTGATAAACGATTTAAAAAAGAATTTAAAGACAAAGAGGTAACCATAACCAATGTAACTGATGATGAAGACAAACTGTTACTTTATGTAGGCAGTGACAAGCTTTATGGCATATACTATTTTTATGATGTAAAGAAAGACACCTTTAAAGAGATCTTTAACCTGATGCCAAACCTGAAAGAGGCTGATATGGCAGAGATACGACCTATAGAATTTAAGTCAAGGGACGGGTTAACACTACATGGTTATCTAACAATTCCTAAAGAAGCAAAAGACGGTAAGAAAGTACCCCTTATTGTTAATCCTCACGGAGGACCATACGGACCAAGAGATACCTGGGGCTTTAATCCCGAAACACAGCTTTTTGCCAGCCGCGGGTATGCAACGCTTCAGGTTAACTACAGAGGCTCGGGCGGGTATGGAAAAGAATTCTCTCAGGCAGGAAATAAACAGATAGGCCGCAAAATGCTGGACGATCTTGAAGACGGAGTTGCTTATGTAAAATCGTTAAATATGATTGACGATAAAAAGATTGCTATTTACGGAGGAAGTTATGGAGGTTTAGCCACATTAGGAAGCCTTGTAAAAACTCCGGACTTATACACCTGTGGAGTTGACTATGTAGGGGTATCTAATCTGTTTACCTTCTTTAAATCATTCCCTCCTTACTGGAAACCATACTTAGGACAGGTTTACGAACAATGGTATGACGAAAACTCTAAAGAAGATCAGGAAATAATGAAAAAAATATCTCCTGCGCTTAATGTAGATAAAATTACCAAACCACTATTTGTGGTACAGGGTGCTAACGATCCAAGGGTAAATATCAATGAAAGTGATCAGGTAGTACAAAACCTGAGAAAAAGAGGATTTGATGTTCCTTATATGGTAAAATATAATGAAGGCCACGGATTTGGACATGAAGAAAATAGACTGGAGCTATACAAATGCATGATGGGATTCTTTGCCAAGCATTTAAAATAATATCAAAACTAATAACAAAAAGCCGGACTTATAGTCCGGCTTTTTAATTATAAATAAAGTACTATTTTTACTGCCATTATTAACCAACCATCCACTATGAAAAAACTAATAGCATTAACCTTAAGCAGCATTGTGTTTTTATTCTCATGCAGCAATTCTGACGATTCTAAAACTACGGCAGAACCTAACCTTGTAATAAAACTTAAGTTTGACAAGAATCAGGTAAGGCTCAATAACTTCGGGCAACCTTCGGAAATTGGAGAAGGCAATGCGGCACAAACCCCGGTTGTAAATTTCATGAGTGCACATTATATTGAACTTGCCCCTTCGGCTACCACTTTTCTTGGCGAAGGAGAAATAGTTTATAAAGGCGAAGAAACAAACGCAGGAGGAAGTAAGGCTATTGACTTTAGTAAAGCTATTTTAGGGCAGGATGGTGAAGTTTTCCTTACTGTACCGCTAAGTGAGGTAGCAGCGGGAAATTACAGTTGGGTAAGGGTATCTGTTTCCTATCAAAACGGAACCATAAAGTTTTTAAGCAACGGCAACGAACTAACAGGTACAATGGCAAGTTTTATAGGTTACAACAACTACATAACCTCTTTTGATATTAACGGTAATACCGTAGCGGTAAACGGCAATAAATTACAGGGGTACTGGGCATTTGAAACCCTTGGCTTTGTAATAGACGGACAGGCTCCTGAAGGTGCGGTAACCGTACCTAACCCATTATTTGAGTCCTCTCCTATTCCTCAGGGGTCTTGTGTACTAACAGGCCAGTTCGCTAACGGATTAAGCATAACAGGAAATGAAACAAAGGATATTACCATAGACCTATCGTTCTCTATTAAAGACAGCTTTGAGTGGAATGAGGTAAATGCTGATGGCAAGTTTGAGCCTGCTGCCGGAGAAACACTTACAGATATGGGACTTCGCGGATTAATACCTTATGTTACCTACCAATAATTGAGTATATTAAAGCCTTACCAAGTAAATACTTTTAACCAATAAATGAAAAAAAACACCTTACTATTACTATTATCTGTTCTTTTTATATCATGTTCACCGCATACAATTGTTATAAATTCATGGAGAAACAAAGAAAAGCTTAAAGACAAACACATTGAAAGCATTTTTATAGCTGTACTTACTCCTCATCTTGATGTACAAACAACTATAGAAAACGAAATTGCTTATCAGGTAAATCAGTTTGGTATAAAAGCTTATAAAAGCCATAATTTGTTTACAAAGAACTTTACCAAAGAAGAAATGCCTTCACAGGAAGAATTACTGAGAGTATTAGAAGTAACAAACGCTAAGATATTCTTTACGATAAGAATTTTAGATCAAAAAACTTCAACATCAGAGACAACAAATAATATGTTTCTTCCTGTATATTACAACCATGGAGGTATTGTTGATACTTTTTGGTATCCTTCTTTTAAATCTCCCGTAAACTGGTCTTATACCGGACTTCATGAAAAAAACAAAAGTTATTATATGGAAACCCACCTCTATGATATAGAAACTCATGAACTACTTTGGAGGGCCACTACTAAAACATTTAATCCTTATGATTTGGAAGGTCTTACCAAGAGGTACACTGAAAAAATTTTAAAAAAACTCGAAAGAAACAAAGTAATAAAAAAGGCAGAACTATAGTTCTGCCTTTTTTATTACTCCATGAAAGACTTTTATTAGGAAAATTTTAAGAAAACAAATCTTATCTTTAAAGGAAGCAACACTAAACCAATATATTATGAAAAAAAGTTACTTATTTCTGTTATTATTTTCAGCCCTTGTAATTTCCTGTTCTTCATCAAATACAAAAATTACCGGTTCTTGGGCCAATCAGGAAAAAATTAATAGCGAAAAAATTAAAAGCATCTTTATAGCAGCACTTACAGGCAATATGGAAGCTAAAACCACACTGGAAAATGAGCTGGCATTTCAGGCCAGTCAGCGAGGCGTTGAGAGCTTTAAAAGCCATAATGTATTTACCAGGACATTCACTAAAGACGACATGCCTTCCAGAGAAGAATTACTTAAGGTAATTAAGGCCACAAATGCCGACGTAATTTTTACGGTTACAATGAAGGACAAAGAAACCTCAACAAGATATGTCCCCGGAACCACATCTTATTACCCTATGGGCATGGGATATGGTTATTATGGTAGTTTTTACGGATACTACTCAAACGTATATCCAATGATGTATGACCCGGGCTACTACACAACAGACAGAACCTATTATATTGAAAGTAATCTTTATGATACTGCGTCAGAAGAACTAATCTGGTCTGCACAATCAGAAACTTACAACCCTTATGATATAGACAACTTTGTAAAGGGATATACTGAAACACTGCTTAAGCAACTTGAAAAAGACGGGATAATAAAACCTGCGGAAACAAAATAAAAAAAGAGCCCCTATATAGGGGCTCTTTTTTTATAGATTATTATCTGAAAAATATTCCATTGCCTGGCTCAAAAAGCGGGCAAACTCTTCATCATAAACATTGTTTACCAAGGTAAACCTCTCATCATTTAAATACAGAAGCCCTAAACCTTTGTAAGCCTCTGCCTGAGTATCTTTAGCTTCACCGGTTCCCCAAAGTTTTCGTGTATTCTCATAATGCCTCCTTATAAGAAGCTGCACGGTATTACTCATGGGGCTTTGATTTTTATATTGATAAAGTTGTACCGCTAGTTCCTTTTGTTCCTCTACTAGTTTTTGAAGTTCATTCTTCTTTAAATTCTGCAAATGGCTTTGGGCTTTATCTACCACTTCTTCGCCATACTTTTTTATAGCTTCTTTTTTATAGGCCGCCGCTTTTTCCGTCGACAGTCCTTCATACAATTCTTCGGGTTTTAACATCGTTTTGTTTTTAAGTGAATCAATAGTTTTGTCGATAGTTGCTAATAAGATTAGGAATCTTTCCTTTTTTGAAATAAGCATTTCTCTATGTGCCTTTAACGATTGTAGCTCATCAAAATCAGGATCATCCAGTAATAGTGCTATCTCCTTTAAAGGAATGTCAAGCTCTCTGTAAAAAAGTATCTGTTGCAGTCTCAACAGTTCTTTTGTACCATATAGCCTGTAATTAGCTTCCGATCTTACCAAAGGAGATAAAAGTCCCATACTATCGTATAAATGCAGGGTCCTGATACTTACTCCCGCAATCCCTGCCAGCTGTTTTACTGTATACTTTTTTTCCATTTGCTTAAATTTTATGCTGCAAAACTAGGGTATGACGTAAGGTAAGAGTCAAGCATTTTATTTAAAAACTATAAATTCACTTATCATTTTAAAAAGAAAATTTTAAAGTAATATTTCCCTCATAGCCTAAATAAGCATTTAGCGGAAGCAGTGCCACCGAGCCAAAAAAGCAGATAAAGAATATGGGGTTTAAGATTGCCCTGTTTATTGATTGCATAGCCATAAGATAACTTTCATCACCCAAACGACCAAGTCCGGGATTTACAGAAAAGGAATAAGAATAAAATAATCCGGCCATTAAAGCCGTAACCAGCAATGTAAAAAAACTAATACTATTGGAAAAGGTAAACATAAGTCCGTTTTTATTGATTGATATTTCATTAAACAACATAATGAAAATACAATAAAAATGTTTACCTGTAAGAGCAAAAAAAGCTAAGAAGCTCATTATAAGAACAATAACCTTACCCCTTAAAAATGAAAAACCCTCCTGCCCGAAGACAGAAGGGAAGCCGGTAAACCACACCTTACCTTAATTTATCCGGCTTTTTATTGTTATACGAAGATATCACTTTTTTAGTTTCAAAAAATAAATATTTATTTAAAATTTGATTAAAATTTAAGTAATATAAATGTAGTAAATTTTTAGCTGGTTACAGATCTTAAATTCGCCATTTTAATAGCTACTATCCCTGCTTCTGTACCTTTATTTCCGTGTTTACCTCCGCTACGGTCTATAGCCTGTTGCAGGGTATTATCGGTAAGTACACAAAACACTACAGGAATATCCGTTTGCACGTTAAGATCTTTTATTCCCTGAGATACAGCCTCACATACAAAATCAAAATGTTTGGTTTCTCCCTGTATAACGCTGCCTATGGCAATAACAGCGTCTACGTTTTGAGTATCAATCATTCTTTTAGAACCATAAATAAGCTCAAAACTTCCCGGAACATCCCACTTAACTATATTATCTTCACTTACGCCGTTTTCAAGCAATGCTTCAATAGCACCTTTGCAAAGATTTTCTGTTATGGATTCGTTCCATTCAGAAACAACAATCCCAAATCGAAAGTTTTTCGCATTTGGGATAGTGTTTTTATCATATTGTGATAAGTTTTTATTAGCTGTTGCCATTCCTTATTCTGTCATTGCAATATAAGCATCGATATTGTTAGCTTCAGGAGCCGACTCATACTTATCTTTAATCTGAGTAAAGTATTTGTTAGCTTCAGCTTTATTGTTCATCTGCACAGAAAGTTGTCCTGCTTTGAAAAGGAAACGAGGAGTTACAAGTGCATCATCTCCCATAGCTACTGCTTTACCGTAGTACTCTAGAGCCTGCTCATTTTGGCCTAATTGTACAAAAGCATCACCAATAGCACCTTTTGCTAATATACCGGTTGTAAGTTCTTTTCCTTTATAGTTATCAAGATGCTCAATAGCCTCTTTGTATTTACCGGTGTTAAGGTAAGCCATACCTGCCATATAATCGGCAATGTTAGCTGCATCAGTACCCGAGTAGGTATCAATAACAGATAAAAGTCCCATTTTACCTTCACCCCCGTTTAGGGCAAGATTAAACAAAGAGTCTTTTGCTGTTGTTGAATTTGTAGCCTGAATAAAGTATTGCTCAGCCTGGAACATATCGTTAACGGCATCAGTTTCTTTAGGCTCAACTAAAACGCGATCATATAACATATACCCTACTAATCCTAGAGCAACCACTAGTAAACCTACAAGAATAGGCTTCTGATTTCTGGCTACCCATTCTTCTGTTTTAGAAGCGGTTTCGTCAAGTGTATTAAATACTTCTTCAGTTGTACTCTGACCATCAAAAGTTTCCTGCGGTTCTACTACATCTTTAACCTCTTCCGGTTTCGGAGCTTTGTACCCTCTTTTGTTATATGTTGCCATCTATTTTAATTTAGTGAGCCGCAAAAATAAAATTTTTATTGAATATTAAAAGACCTTTTTGTCGATATTTTTCAATAATTTGCAGGCTCTTTTATAAAAGTGCGATTATTATTCAAGGTTCTCACTATCAAGAACACAGTTGCAAATGTACCTAAAAAATTTATCCCTCCTAAATTACAAGAATATATCTGAAGCTAATTTTGAGTTCGACTCAAAGATAAACTGTTTTGTGGGAAAAAACGGTATTGGTAAAACAAATGTACTTGATGCCATATACCATCTTTCTTACGGTAAAAGCTATTTTAATCCGCTAGCCATACAAAACATAAAGCACGGAGAAGAATTTTTTGTTATAGACGGGACTTTTGAAAAAAATGAGCGTACTGAGCAAATTGTATGCAGCCTTAAAAAAGGACAGAAAAAAGTTTTAAAAAGAAACAGTAAAGCATACGACAAGTTCTCTGAACACATCGGCTTTATACCATTGGTTATGATCTCCCCTTCCGATAACGACCTTATTATGGAAGGCAGTGAAACCAGACGCAAATTTATAGACAGTGTTATATCGCAACTGGATCCGGCTTATTTACAGGAACTCATCAGCTATCAAAAAATAGTTGCACAACGTAATGCCCTGCTTAAATATTTTGCCATTAACCGTACTTTTGACAAGGAGACACTAAGCATATATAACGAGCAGCTAACTACTTTAGGACATGTAATTTTTGAAAAGCGCAAGCAGTTCCTTGCCGATTTCATTCCTATATTCAATACACATCATCATGCCATAACCAACTCAGCAGAAGATGTAACACTGGTATACCAGAGCCAGCTGGAAGAAAAACCTCTTAATGAATTACTGGAAGAAAACCTACAGCGTGATAAGGTACTACAATATACAAGTGTAGGTATACATAAAGACGACCTATCATTTGAAATAGAAAACCACCCTATCAAAAAATTTGGTTCGCAGGGACAGCAAAAATCTTTTTTAATAGCTTTAAAGCTTGCCCAGTTTGACTTTATAAAAAAACAAAGCGGGGTATTGCCCATCTTACTTTTTGATGATATTTTTGATAAGCTCGACGAGACTAGGGTATCTAAAATTGTGGAAATGGTTAACGATAAGGTATTTGGACAGATATTTATTTCTGATACACATCCTGAACGTACCGAAACCATTGTAAAGTCTACCCATCAGAGTTATCGTATATTTAACTTATAAAAAAACAAACTATGCTGCCATCATCCATACTTCCGTTTTTAGAAGACCTTAAAAACAATAATAACCGTGAGTGGTTTCAGGCAAATCAAAAAAGATATAAAACTTATAAAGAAGACTATAAAAATGTTGCCGAGGAACTTATAAAAGAAGTAAGCACAACAGACACTTCGTTAAAGCATCTTGAGGCAAAAAACTGTACTTTCAGGATAAACCGTGATATCCGTTTTTCTAAAGACAAATCTCCTTATAAAACCAATATGGGTATATGGATGTCGGCAGGAAATAAGGATTTCAACATGGGTGGCTATTACCTGCATATAGAAAAAGGCGCCAGCTTTATTGCAGGAGGCCTGCACATGCCCGATCCTGTCTCACTTAAAAAAATGCGCCGTGAAATTGCCGGCTTTTATGAAGATCTTGAAGAAATACTGGAAAACAAGGATTTTAAAAAACTATATGGCGATTTTGACAGGGAGCAAAGCCTTAAAACCGCTCCTAAGGATTATGACAAAGACCATCCTGCCATAGACTTTTTAAAACTTAAAAGCTTCACAGTTACCCATAAGCTAAGTGATAAAGATTTAGCCGATAAAAACTTTATAAAGGAAACAGCAAAAAAATTATTGGTAATGCAACCGCTTATAGAATATATAAACCGTGCCATGACTACCGAAGAGTAGTTTAAATATGTACTTTTGCCGCACTAAACGTAAACCATACTATGGAAATTGCTTTACACCATCCGCTAAAAAACTATAATACTTTTGGCATTAATGCCCATGCAGACGAGTTTGTAGCCGTACGCTCCGTTTCAGAACTTTCTCAGGTACTTAAAGAAAACAGCAATAAGCAAAAGTTTATACTTGGTGGTGGCAGCAATATGTTACTTACTCAGGACATACATGCTTTGGTTATACATGTAGATATAAAAGACAAAGAAGTGGTTTTTGAAGACGACAATCATGTTCACTTAAAAGCAATGGCAGGCGAAAACTGGCATGAGTTTGTTCTTTACAGTATTTCTCAAAACTATGGCGGACTTGAAAATCTTTCTTTGATACCCGGCAATGTAGGCACTACCCCAATACAAAACATTGGTGCCTATGGCACCGAAATAAAAGACACTTTTGTTTCCTGCGAAGCTATGGATATAGAAACACAGGAAATAAAGACATTTACAAAAGAGGAATGCGAATTTGCTTACAGGGAAAGTGTTTTTAAAAACAACCTTAAAAACAAATATGTTATTGTTTCGGTTACATTCAGGCTAACCAAAAACAACCACAAAATAAACACCGCTTATGGTGATATTCTGGCAATGCTTGCTCAAAACAACATTACCGAGCCGACCATAAAAGATGTAAGCAATGCCGTTATAGCAATACGCCAAAGCAAATTACCAGACCCAAAAGAACTGGGCAACAGCGGTAGCTTTTTTAAAAACCCTATAATAAGCAAAGAGCTTTTTGAAAAAGCACATGCCCAACACCCGCAAATGCCTCATTATGTAGTTTCGGAAACTGAAGTAAAAGTTCCTGCGGGATGGCTTATAGAGCAGTCAGGCTTTAAGGGCAAACGTTTTGGAGATGCCGGTGTGCATACAAAGCAGGCCTTGGTACTGGTAAACTACGGCAACGCAACCGGACAGGAATTACTGCAACTTTCTAAAAAAATTCAGGAAACCGTTTATACTAATTTCGGAATCAGGATTGAAGCAGAGGTTAATGTTATTTAATTGTTTTTAGCCTTAACAAACTCAATCTTTTTTCTAATTTTGCTGTAAAATCGCCAAACAAAAAATACCTGCATGCTTAATATTACCTTCTATATTTTTATTGGTATTACCGCCATACAACTGTTTTATTACCTAATTGTTTTCGGAAGATTTGCCTTTGCAAAAGCACAGTCTGTGACTCCAAAAAAAGTTCCGGTTTCGGTTATTGTATGTGCTAAAAACGAAGCAGAAAACGTAAAAAAATATGTCCCTCTTATTGCAGAGCAGGACTATCCAGACTTTGAAGTTATACTTATTGATGATGCCTCCAGCGATGAAACTCTGGACATCTTAGAGGAATTTGAGCAAAAATACCCTCACGTTCGTCTTGTAAAAGTTGAAAATAACGAAGCATTTTGGGCCAATAAAAAGTTTGCACTTACACTGGGTATTAAATCTGCTAAAAAACAATATTTACTATTTACCGACTCAGACTGTTACCCTACTTCTAAAGACTGGATAACGCAAATGAGTGCACAGTTTTCGCAAAACCATACCATTGTACTAGGATATGGTGCTTATGAAAAGGTGAAAAATTCGCTTTTAAATAAAATAATCCGTTTTGACGAGATGCTGCGTGCTACCCAATACTTTTCGTGGGCAAAAATGGGAAGTCCGTATCTTGGTGAAGGTCGCAATATGGCTTACAAAAAAGATGAATTCTTTGCTGTAAACGGTTATATGAGTCACATGCATGTAAGAAGTGGTGAAGATTCACTTTTCATAAATCAGGCTGCCACAGGAAAAAACACCACTGTTTGTTATACTCCGGAGAGCTTTACTTACTGTGAGGCAAAAAAAACATACAGGCAATGGTTCGCTCAAAAAAAGAGGCAGATATACCTGCACTCTATTTTTAAAGGAAGTGACAAATTACGTATCAGGCTGTTTTTTATAGCTCAGCTTCTTTTCCCGTTTTTTGCTGCAGCACTTTTAATATTAGGTTATAACTGGATGTATGTTGTTCCGGTAATAGGCTTCAGGTATCTTATAGCATGGCTAACTTTAGGATACAGCGCAGGCAAGCTTAAGGAAAAAGATGTAATGTACTGGTTCCCTTTTATTGAAATAATGCTTATCTTCACTCAGCTTAATGTGTATGTAAGCAATATGTTTACAAAACCTGTACATTGGAAATAAACTCACAAATAATACAAGGCAATATAGAAAAGGCAAAAATGGGTGACCAGATTGCCTTTACTTTTTTATTGGACTTCTTTTGGAATGAAGTTTACGGCTTTATGCTAAAACGTACCCAAAACGAAACCGACACAGAAGATATTGTTATAGAAACATTTGCCAAGGCCTTTGACAGGATTTCCACTTACAACCCAGAGTATGCTTTCAGCACCTGGCTTATTGCTATAGCCAAAAATGTACATATAGACATTTTAAGGAAAAAGAAATCGTCGCTGTTTATTGACATTACTGATGAGGAGAACCAACAGGCCTACAATGTTGCAGACAGTTCACCTAGTGCTGAAGACGAACTGATTAAGGAACAAAATCTGTCCAGCCTTTTAGAATGCATCAAACAGCTTAAACCTCATTATCAGGAAGTGATACAGCTTCGTTACTTTCAGGAATTGAGTTACCAGGAAATTGCAGAACAGCTAAATGAACCACTTAATAATGTAAAGATCAAATTACTTAGAGCTAAGAAATTACTTGCCGATATTATTAGAAACGGTAAGAAGAAATAATCCTATTCTTTCCTGTTTTCCCTCACCAGTTTAATTGTATGCTTTATTGACTCATCTCCTTTAGACCAGGCAAAGTGCCCAGGTATTACATAAGCGGGATCAGGATATTTCTTCATAAGATTTTTCATTGTCTTTTCCCATTTATCCACACTGGCATCGGCTACATTTCCTAAATCCACTGCCTCGATACTCTTTATAAGGCATCCGCCATAAATAACCTTTTCATCTTTTACATACAAAACAATATTATCCTTAGTATGCCCTTCTCCCGGATAATATGTCTCAACAACTTTACCTCCTATATTAAAAACAGTATCTTTCTTAAAGGTATGCTCTGCTGGGCTTCCATCCTTTTTAGACATGGTAATATCATAAGTCATTTTAGAAGTATATGTTTTTATTCCTTTACTACTATAATATTCCAATCCGGCACTACTATCTTCATGAAAATGCGTGGCGATGCAAAGGATCACTTTCTTTTTATGTCTTTTCTCTATACTATCCAATAGTGGCTGGAATTGGTTTTTATCCCATGGAGTATCAAAAAGTACAACACCTTCATCAGTTACCATATACATGCTGTTTGAAGGAAACTGCGCTCCCGAAAAGAACTTATAATTGGTATAAACATACAAATCATCAGTAAGTTGGGTAAACTTTAACCCTGTAGTTGCCTGAGAATATCCTGCTAAACAGAATAAAAAGAAGAGATAAAATAATCGCATATTTTTTTTGTAAAGATATTCATTAAAAAAAATGGTCTTTCAGTACAATAAAATATTATTAAAACTTTATCATATTTCTTACAATAAGAAAATCTTCGAAATCGTTTTAGTAATAAAATCAAATCCTATTAACAAACTTTAAATCATCTTATTATGTCAAAAGTAAGCGTTTTCGACCGAGCATGGATTGACCTTGTTTTTGAAGGCCGCAACAAGGAATACGGAGCCTACCAACTTCGTAAAGAAGATCCGAAAAATACTCTTCTGGCTTTGTTCTCAGGTATTGCTGTAGTAGCACTATTAGTGGCAATACCAGCCATAGCGAGCAATATAAACCCTACCCCTCGTCCGGGTGAGACAGCATCAGGTCTGGTTATTGAAAGGGACTCTCTTGTGGTGGTAAACCTTCCGGAAAAACCGGAAAAACCAGCTCCTGAAATACCCGAACCACCAAAACCTGAGCCGCCAAAACCACAGGATGCACCAGCATCTGTAACTAATAAAATTAAGCTTAACCAGCTTAAAGTAGTAGCTGCCAATACGGTTATTGATACTTTACCTACCATAAACGACTTTAAGGATGCCGACCCATCAAGTATTACAGCAAAAGGTAATCCTGAAGGAACCATAACACTTGGAGAAAGCGGGAAAGAAATTGGCACAACAGAAGGAGACAAGGTAACAGAAGGCGAAGGAACCATCAGTAGCCTGAGAGTTGATGTACAACCGGAATACCCCGGAGGTATGGATAAGTTCTATAAAACTGTAGGAAACCGATTCCAGGCACCTGAAACGCAAAAAAATGTTACTTTAAAAGTATTTGTCTCTTTTATAATAGAAAAAGACGGAACAATGTCTAACATAAAAGTTATCAGAGATCCGGGATATGGAATGGGTAAAGAAGCAGAGAGGGTACTAAAATCACTCGACAAAAAATGGAAACCCGGCATAAAAAATGGCAAGCCTGTTAGAACAGCATATAATCTCCCTATAACACTTAACTTAAAATAGTGTCAAAAGCCCCTTACCAAGGGGCTCTTTTATTACAATAACACAACAAATTTCACACTTATCGTATAATAATTAATCATTACATAATATCCACAAATATCCCTTATCTTTGCAGTATAAAGTTTTTATTATGGAAACCGTATTAGATACTGCAAGACCAACTGCCCAAAACGGACAGCTTACACAAAAGCCTAAATGGCTTAGGGTTAAGCTTCCTACAGGAAAAAAATATACTGAACTTCGAGGACTGGTAGACAAGTACAAACTGCATACTATATGTACTTCGGGCAGCTGCCCTAACATGGGTGAATGCTGGGGAGAAGGTACAGCTACCTTTATGATATTAGGTAACACCTGTACACGTTCGTGCGGATTTTGCGGTGTAAAAACCGGACGCCCCGAAACTGTGGACTGGGATGAGCCTGAAAAAGTAGCGCGTTCTATCAAGTTAATGAACATAAAGCATGCTGTTATTACAAGTGTAGACCGTGATGACCTTAAAGACGGAGGCTCTATTATTTGGGCTGAGACTGTAAAGGCCATCCGCAGGATGAACCCTAACACTACTCTTGAAACACTTATACCGGATTTTCAGGGTATTGAAAGAAATATAGACCGTATTATTGAAGTTTCTCCGGAGGTTGTTTCCCATAACATGGAAACCGTAAAAAGGCTTACCCGTGAGGTACGTATACAGGCGAAATACGAGCGTAGCCTTGAAGTACTTCGTTACCTTAAGGATAACGGCATTAACCGTACTAAATCGGGTATTATGCTGGGCCTTGGCGAAACCGAGGAAGAGGTAATACAGACTATGCACGATCTTAGAGCCGTAAATCTTGACGTACTTACAATAGGCCAGTACTTACAGCCAAGTAAAAAACACCTTCCTGTAAAAGAGTTTATAACTCCGGATCAGTTTAAAAAATATGAAGAGATAGGACTTGAACTAGGTTTCCGCCACGTAGAAAGTGGTGCCCTTGTACGTTCTTCATACAAAGCACAAAAACACATTTTATAACAGTTTAGGGGATATCAAATGAGGATACCGCTAATTTACATCCCACGGACAAGATTTATAAAGTTTTTATACATAGAAAAAAGTTATGTCCCTGAAAATATAGTCATTCCGATAGGATGTGATTGTCACCCTGCTCATTGTCTTAAAAAATTACATATTAGAAAGCAAAGCTTTCCTTTTGACTGGCTTAACACTTTGCCTGTAGAAGGAATAAAATATGTAACAGATAATATTGAGAATGACTTTGAATCTTTTATTAGCGATCTTATTATTAATCAAAATAACAACATTGTATCCTCTCATTACCCTGAAACTGAATTTATTCATGAGAAAGACCTTATAGTAAATAACGAGACAAAAAATAAACTTAAAACACGGTCAACTCTTTTCCTGCAAGCATATAAAAACAATCCTGTAGATTTTCTATTCAGCCTACCTGTTTCAGGCATTAATAGTGTAAATGACATTGACTACATAACACGGTCAATATCGGATTTTACAAAAAAAATAAAAGAAAATGACCGACTTTATATCTATGTAAGGTACGATGAAAATGTAAATGAAAACAAAGTCTTTTCCAATAAACTATTTGAAGCACTTAACAATATACCTAAGGTAAATTCAGCAAAATACGTTAGATACTTTAATAAATACGGTCTTTGGGGAAACCCATCAGCATATCCTGATTTAATTGAAGACCTAAAAATTCCTATACAAAAAACCAAACCAAAAATATATATTAAATAATCATACCTTTTACTTTTGCTAAAAATGGATAACAAAATAAAAATTGCCATAAATGGTTTTGGCCGCATAGGCCGAAACCTTTTCAGGCTTTTGCTTAACCACCCTCAAATAGAAGTTGTAGCAATAAACGATATTGCCGATGCAAAAACCATGGCCCACCTTATTAAGTATGACAGTATACATGGCATATTACCTTATGAGGTAAGTCACACCGCTGATTCACTTATTATTGACGGTAAAAGTTATGCTTTTTTAAGGAAGAAACTGGTTAAGGATATCGACTGGAAACAATTTAACGTTGATATAGTAGTAGAGTCTACCGGTAAATTTAAAACACTGGAAGAGGCTAACGAGCATATACTGGCAGGAGCTAAAAAAGTTATACTTTCTGCACCACCTGAAGACGACAGGATTAAAACTGTTGTTTTAGGTGTAAATGAAGATGTTTTAGATGGTACAGAAACCATCATCTCTAATGCAAGCTGCACTACCAACAATGCAGCACCTATGATGAAGGTTATTAACGACCTTTGTGGCATTAACCAGGCATACATAACTACTGTTCACTCTTACACTACAGACCAAAGCCTGCACGACCAGCCCCATAAAGATTTAAGAAGGGCAAGGGGTGCATCACAATCTATAGTACCTACTACCACCGGAGCCGCTAAAGCGCTTACCAAAATATTTCCTGAGTTTGCAGGCAAAATTGGAGGAAGCGGTATTCGTGTACCTGTACCGGACGGATCGTTAACCGATATTACCTGTTATGTAAAGCGTGAGGTTTCTATTGAGGAAATAAATGAGACTTTTAAAAAAGCTTCGGAAAACGAACTCAAAGGAATACTGGCTTATACTGAAGACCCAATTGTATCGGTAGATATTTTAGGCAACAGGAATTCATGTCTATTTGATGCACAGCTTACATCAGTAATAGATAAAATGGTAAAAGTTGTAGGATGGTATGACAACGAAATAGGTTACTCTTCCAGAATAATAGACCTTATCCTTTTTGTAAGCAAGTAGCTTTATCTATAGCCTGCAATAAAATCTAAAACAGCTTTATCAAACTCCTTACCCCTATCCAGGAAAGAAGTTTTTATAGGTAGGTAAAAAAGTTTGTCTGTAGGCATTTTATCTTTTAACCTTACATAGTCTTTTTCGGTAGTAACCACTATTTTGTTTTTTGCGACAGCAAGGATATCCTTTACGTCCTTATCCGAAAAATCATGGTGATCAGCATAAGTAAGACAATCATCACTATCATTCTTCAAATGATTAAAAAATGGCTGAGGCTTAGCTATACCGGCAACCAACACTTTTTCCATTGCCATTACTTCTGTTGTGTTAAGACTGGAAACTCCGTTATAAACAACGACATCATAGGCTATAGCTGTAAAATAAACTTTTTGATTAGGTAACGGACGTAGCTTCTTAATAATTTCCTGTTGTTTAGCAGCAGATAAATCTGGCGGGCATTTAGTAACTATTATCAAATCTGCCCTTTTTGCTCCGCTCCTGCTCTCTCTTAAATTTCCGGCAGGCAATAGATAATCATCCGCATAAATATCTCCATAAGCAGTTAATAAAACATAAAAACCTGCTTTTACTTTTCGATGCTGATAAGCATCATCAAGAATAATAACTTCCGGCTTTGGTTCAAGAGATAATAATTGGGTAATACCGTTTGTCCGGTTAGCATCAACTGCTACATTAATCTCTGGAAATTTACTGTAAAACTGGTAAGGTTCATCACCAAGTAAATCAGAATTGGCATTGGTATCTGCTAAAATATATCCTTCAGATTTTCTTTTGTACCCCCTACTTAAAGTAGCAATCCTGAATTTATCTTTAAGTAACCTTATAAGATATTCTGTTTGCGGCGACTTACCGGTACCTCCGGTACTAAGATTACCTATAGCAATAACCGGTGTTTTAAATTCAGCCGATTTAAATACTCCTGTATTATAAAAAAAGTTACGCAGAGCTGTAACTATCCAATACAGTAACGAAAAAGGAAGTAAAATTTTCCTGATGAATCTCATAACACGAAAGTAAAATTTTTTATGCTATAAATTAAACTTCTTATTGGCCTTAGCTTAATAATTTTTATTTTTGGGATAACACTATAAAATTATCATGAAAATAAAAGATGTTATTACGGTTTTAGAACAAATGGCTCCACTGGCTTATGCGGAAGATTTTGATAATGTAGGGCTGCTTGTTGGCAACAGTAATAACCAAACCACCGGAGTATTGGTATGCCACGATGCGTTGGAAAATGTTATTGATGAAGCCATTGCTAAAAACTGCAACATGGTTGTATGTTTCCATCCGATACTTTTTTCGGGACTTAAAAAAATAACCGGAAAGAACTATGTAGAGCGTTCAATAATAAAAGCTATAAAAAATGATATCGCTATTTATGCGGTTCACACAGCACTGGACAACCATAAACATGGCGTAAACAAAATATTTTGTGATGCACTTGGTCTGCAAAACACAAAAATATTGATTCCTAAAGAAAATCACATCCGTAAACTCATTACCTATACCATACCCGAAAACATGGAAAAACTACGCAATGCACTATTTGATGCAGGAGCGGGAAATATAGGCAATTATGAGAATTGCAGCTTTACATCGCAGGGTTTTGGAAGCTACCAGGGCAACAATGACAGTAACCCTACCATAGGTATGCCCGGAGAGTTTGTAGAGGACAAAGAAATTAAAATAGAGGTAACTTTTGAAAAACACCTTGAATCTAAAATCCTAAAAGCACTTTTCAGCAACCATGTTTATGAAGAAGTAGCCTATGAGATTTACAGTCTTGAAAACAGGCATCAAAATATCGGTTTAGGTATGATTGGCGAGTTTGAACAGGCAATGGATGAAAAAGATTTTCTGCGCTTTGTAAAAGAAAAAATGAAGGCAGGCGGCATTAGGCATAGTGCTTTTACAGGTAAACCCATAAAAAAAGTTGCCGTTTTGGGTGGCTCAGGAAGCTTTGCCATAAAAAATGCAATAGCACAGGGAGCAGATGTTTTTTTAACGGCAGACCTTAAATATCACCAGTTTTATGAAGCTGAGGGCAAACTTTTATTGGCAGATATAGGACATTTTGAGAGTGAACGATATACAAAAAATTATATAGTTGATTATCTTACGAAAAAAATCCCTAATTTTGCAATCATTTTATCGGAAGAAAATACAAATCCAGTTAAGTACTTATAAATATGGCGAATACCAAGGAATTAAGTGTTGAAGACAAGTTAAGAGCACTTTATGATCTACAGTTAATTGATTCAAGAATAGACGAAATCAGAAATGTAAGAGGAGAGCTTCCGCTGGAAGTGGAAGATCTTGAAGATGAAGTAGCAGGATTAAGTACAAGGCTTGACAAACTTAAAAGCGACCTTGAATCTATTGAAGAGCAAATCAAGGAAAAGAAAAATGCCATTGACGAGCACAAATCTGCTATCAAGAAGTATACTGAGCAGCAAAAGAATGTTCGCAACAATCGTGAATTTAACTCATTAACCAAAGAGATTGAATTCCAGGAACTTGAAATCCAGCTTGCTGAAAAGCACATTAAGGAAATGAAAGCCTCTATTGAACACAAAAAAGAGGTTATCAGTCAGTCTCACGACAGACTTGAGGCTAAAAAGAGCCACCTTAACCATAAAAAATCTGAGCTTGATGCTATCATGGCTGAAACTGAAAAAGAGGAAAATTTCCTTATTGAAAAATCAGCTGAATATCAGGCACAAATTGAAGAAAGACTACTTGCTGCTTACAAAAGAATACGCACCAGCGTAAGAAACGGGCTTGCTGTAGTATCTATTGAAAGAGGTGCTTCTGCCGGATCTTTCTTTACCATCCCGCCACAAACGCAAATGGAAATCGCTTCACGCAAAAAGATCATTACTGATGAGCATAGCGGAAGGATTTTAGTAGACAGCATGCTTGCTGATGAAGAAAAAGAAAAAATGGAACAACTGTTCGCAAAATTATAATTACTAAGCCCCGCATTGCGGGGCTTTTTTAACCGCCATGCAGAAACTGATTACTTTTTTCCTGTCAAAATCCATAGGACTTTACATAAATATTCTCAGTTATATTGCTCCGCAAAAAGCAAGCAGGCTAGCCTATAAATTTTTTAGCGAACCCCGCGATGGCAGACTTTCTAAAGAAAGCCTTCCCGATATTTTAAAAGAAGCCGAAGCCGAAATTATCACCCATGATAATTTCATTTTCCAGACTTATGTATGGAAAGGCAACCACACTAAAGTATTACTGGTACATGGCTGGGAAAGCAATGCCTCACGCTGGGAACTTTTTATCCCCTACCTTAAAAAGGCCGGATGCACCATTATAGCAGTTGATGCTCCTGCACACGGACTTTCTTCCGGACATGAGTTTAGTGTACCTCGTTACTCAGAGTTTTTAGACATCGTGGTAAAAAAACTTGAGCCACAATACATGGTAGGCCACTCAATGGGCGGTGCCACTGCCCTGCACTATCAGTTTTATTACCCTAACGACAACATAGAAAAAATGGTAATACTGGGAGCACCAAGCGACCTAAACACATTGCTTAAAAACTATGCAGGTATGTTAAGCCTGAACCTTAATGTAATCCAGCTACTTAAAAAGCATTTCTTTAAACACTTCAGAATAAAAACCGACGAATTTTCAGGGAGTATATTTGCCTCTCAAATAAAGGTAAAAGGTTTTGTTGCGCATGATGTAAAAGACGAAGTTGTATCATTTAAAGAAGGAAAAAAAATTGCCGAAGCATGGCCTAATGTCGAATTTGTTGTAACAAAAGGTTTAGGCCACAGCATGCATGACGACGAGCTGTATAAAAAAATCTACACTTTCCTTTTTGAGAAATAAGCATAGAATAAACCTTATCTTTGCACAATGGAAGAGCTTAAACGTTTAAATAAATTTATTTCGGAAACCGGCTATTGTTCCCGTAGGGAAGCCGACAAACTAATCGAGGAAGGACGTGTAACCATAAACGGAGTAGTTCCGGAAATGGGAACTAAAGTGAGCCAGGACGACGAAGTACGTATAGACGGAAAGCTTATTACCGAAAAAAGAGGTAAAAACATATACCTTGCTTTCAACAAACCTGTAGGTATTGAATGTACCACCAATCCGGAGGTAAAAAACAACATAGTCGACTTTATCAATTATCCTACCCGCATATTTCCCATCGGACGACTTGACAAAGCAAGTGAAGGGCTTATTTTCATGACTGATGACGGCGATATAGTAAACAAGATTCTCAGAGCCAGAAACAATCACGAAAAAGAATATGTGGTTACTGTAAACAAACCCATAACCGATCGTTTTATTCAGCGAATGAGCAATGGAGTACCTATACTGGACACTATCACCCGAAAATGTAAGGTTGAACAGATAAGCAAATACATTTTCAGGATAGTACTTACCCAGGGGCTTAACAGGCAAATCAGGCGTATGTGCGAATTTTTAGGCTATGAGGTAACAGCGCTTAAGCGTATCCGTATTATCAACATTTCGCTGGATGTTCCTGTGGGAAGATATCGTGAACTTACTCCCTCCGAAATTAAAGAGCTTAATAAGCTAATTGAACCTTCGAGTAAAACAGAAGAGGCAAGCTTACCGAAACCTGAAGTAAAAAGGCCATTTAACAGCAGCAGTAGACCTAAACCTAATAATTCCGGAAATAACAGGAACAGGGACAACTTCAGGAAAAGAAAATAAGATTTATATGGCTATTGCATTATTTCGTATCTTTGGTTGAATTTTGCAATAAGCCCTATTATGGAATCAGAATCTTTAACCCAGTTTTACGAACAAAAAAGAAAAGAGGTACCTCAAAACCTTAACGACGATGTAGGCCACTTTAATGTTTTCAGGCTGGAAGACTGCCTTCAACCGGGTAAACAGGTACGCTATGCCCGTAGGGACTATTACAAAATAACTTTTATAAAAGGGCACAACCGATACCACTATGCTGATAAAAGCTTAGAGGTAGACGGAACTTCGCTTGTATTTTTCAATCCTCAGGTACCTTATACGTGGGAATCATTAAGTGAGGACCCTACAGGTTACTTCTGCATATTCACAGCACCTTTCTTTACAGAGAAAATAAAAGGAAGCCTTAACGAACTGCCTATGTTTGCCCCGGGAGGCAAACCGTCTTACATATTAAAAAATACTCAGGAAGAGGCCATTACAGCCGTTTTTGAAAAGATGCTAACCGAAATAGCATCAGACTATACATTTAAGTATGATTTACTAAGAGGCTACCTTAACGAACTTATTCACCTGGCGTTAAAAACCGAGCCTGCTGAAAACCTATACACGCACCCTAATGCCAATTCAAGGATAACTTCCATATTCAACGAATTACTGGAAAGACAATTCCCAATAGAAAATCCGGTTCAGCGTTTTAACATGCGCTCCGCTAATGATTTTGCCCAGAACCTTTCCATTCACGTAAACCATCTTAACCGTGCCATAAAGCAAACTACAGGCAAAACCACAACCTCACTCATCAGTGAAAGAGTACTTGCCGAAGCAAAAGCTCTTTTAAGACATACCGACTGGAATATAGCCGAGATAAGCAACAGCCTTGGCTTTGAGGAACCATCGCATTTTAATAACTTTTTCAAGAAACAAACTACCCAAACACCTTCTACTTACAGAAATGTTTGATTTTTGCAATTATCGGTTTGACTCAAGCAATTACCAAACACTAAACCTTACCGAACTTTGTACCATAATTAAAAACAAAAATTATGGAAAGCAAAAAAGAACAAAAGGTATGGTTTGTAACCGGAGCATCTAAGGGACTTGGCCTCTCTATTGTAAAGCAGCTTTTAAAACTAAACCAAAAAGTTGCAGCCACTTCCAGAAACAAAGAAGCCCTGATTGAAGCGGTTAACTTTACCGGAAACAACTTTCTACCACTGGAAGTTAACCTTGCCGATAATAAAAGTGTAAATGCTGCTATTAAGGAAACTAATGATGTTTTCTCATCTATAGACGTACTTATAAACAATGCAGGCTATGGTATAGGTGGCAGCCTTGAAGAACTAAATGATAAAGAAGTAAGAGACAGTTTCGATGTTAATGTCTTTGGCACCATCAATACCATACGCAATGTATTACCGTACATGCGTAAGCAAAAATCAGGTCACATTATCAACATCTCCTCTATTGCAGGTTTCGCACCCGGCATAGGCTGGACAGCTTATGCAGCAACAAAATTTGCGGTAACCGGATTAACCGAAGCCTTAGCACAGGACGTAAAGGAATTAGGAATTAAAGCTACTGTTGTACTGCCGGGAGCTTTCAGGACCAGTTTCCTTACAGATGAATCACTTTTCCTATCAGAAAATGTAATTCCTGATTATACTGCGATAAGAGAAACACACTCCATTTTTAAAGCAAAAGACGGACACCAACAGGGGAGACCCTGAAAAAGGTTCGGCTGTAATAATTGAAACAGGATTTAATCCCGAACCTCCTGTTTTTCTCCTTATCGGATCTGATGCCTATAAAAGGGCTAAAACTAAAATTGAAGATTTAACTAACCAGATCGGCATATCAAAAGATATTACAACATCAACCGATTTTTAATTTCAAAAAACAATGGATACAAAAAAAGTATGGTTTATTACCGGAGCAAGTAAAGGCTTGGGCCTTGAGTTTGTTAAACAGCTTTTAGAGAAAGGCAATTATGTAGCCGCAACATCAAGAAGCATTGCACAACTGGAAACAGCTGCAGGCAAACATGACAATTTCCTTCCTCTTGAAGTTAATTTAAGCAGCGAAGAAAGTGTAGAAAAAGCTATCAACGCTACAATAGAAAAATTTGGACATATTGACAATGTGGTAAACAATGCCGGATATGGCTTACTGGGCAGCCTGGAAGAACTAACCGACGCAGAAGCACGCCAAAACTTTGAAGTAAATGTTTTTGGCACGCTTAACATAATACGTAAAGTAATGCCTTACCTGCGAAAACAACAGTCAGGACACATATTCAACATTTCGTCTATTGGCGGTTTTGTAGGTAACTTCCCGGGGTTTGGTATATACTGCGCTACAAAATTTGCAATGGCTGGTTTTACCGAGGCGCTTGCTGCAGAGGCTAAAGCCTTCAATGTAAATGTAACATTGGTATTACCCGGTTATTTCAGGACAAATTTCCTAAATTCAGACTCTCTTGCAATTACCCAAAACCCAATGGAAGAGTACAAATCTACCAGAGACTCTCAGGCAATGCATCAAAACACCATAAACGGTAACCAGCAAGGCGACCCGGTTAAAGGTGTGACAGCAATGATTAAAGCATCTGAGGCTGAAACCCCTCCTTTATACTTATACCTTGGAAGTGACTCAGTAAGTATGGCACAAGCTAAAATAGAACAGCTTAGTCAGGAAATAAAGGAATGGGAGAGCCTGAGCCGTTCAACAGATTTTTAATAACAAAAACCTTATAAAAAGAGCTTAAGAAATTAAGCTCTTTTTTATTTTTCTGTTTTTTTAACAAAAAACAGCATGCAAGAACTTTATTTTCTGTCATTTTATTACACAAAAATATATATTTATGCTTTTTATTTAAAATTAGAAAACGTTTTCGGTAATAATAAAAAAAGATATCGATAAATTAACATAACAAACACATTATCAACAATATAAAAACAATCTGTCACTTTTTGTCAATACCATTGTCGCTTTTTTACACAACACAATATCAATAAGTTAACTAAAAAAAGATTGATTTTTCGTTAATGTTGTACCTGGTTTTTCTGTCACACTTTTTAGGTGTCGGGGAAATTTCAAACTACAAACTATTAACTATTACAAAAATTGATCATGAAAAAAATTATTCTTTTGATTCCTTTTTTGTTGCTTGGAGTATTTACAAATGCACAATGTAATGCACCTGCCAATGCAGCAGTAACAGAAATCACGTCTAACAGCGCCCTACTGAGTTGGGATGCCGTTTCAACCGGGAGCGAAGTACAGTTTTACCAAACCTCTTTTGTTGAAGGCACAGCAGAAGCTATTGATGGTGCTACTACAGTTACAACAAGCCTAGCAAGCTATTATCCGCTATTACCGGGCACTACTTACACCGCTTATGTGAGGTCATTTTGTTCAGGTGCATGGAGTGACTGGACTACCGGGGTGACCTTTACTACCACATCGTGTCCGGCTGTACAGCCTCCATACACTTTGGACTTTGAAACTGTTACAGCAAGTTTAATTCCTGAATGTACAACAGCGGTAGCTCCCGCAACCCCTCATTGGAAAACGGCTACAAATCCGGGATTTGGTTTTGAAAGCGGCACATTAAGGTACATATCAAGCAATGCTATTGCCAACAGCTTTTTATTTACACAAGGTATAGCGCTTGAAGCCGGAACGAATTATAAAATATCGTTTAGGTATGGTAATAACAGTACCGAGACTGCTGAAAATATTATGCTTACTTATGGGCTTTCACCTACTGCTGAAGATGCAATGCCATTATATGCAGCAATCGTAGATGATGCCATACCACACACACATGACCACTTCTTTACTGTAGAAGAAACCGGCACATATTATATAGGTTTCCGTGCTGTAAGTGAAGCAAATCAGGGCGAACTGTATGTAGATGATTTTTCAATACAGCAAACTGTTTGTGGTGCTCCTGAAAATGCTATGGCTAGTGCTGTTACTTTTAACAGCGCAACAATATCATGGGAAGAAGCAACAGAAGGGAATGTGTCATCTACAGGGTACTATTTTGGATACTCTACCACAAACACCCCGCCTGACTCTCCAGAAACTATTACAGAGTTATCTCAGGATCTTACCGAACTGGAAGCTAATACAACGTACTATGCTTTTGTAAAAAGTGTGTGTGGCGATGTAAACAGCGAGTGGGAAGTTATTGAATTCAGCACTTCTTGTTTACCGGTAGCCCTGCCATACACAATAGATTTTGAATCGGTAGATGCTCCCGATTTCCCGGAATGTACAGCAGCCTTTAACTTAGGAGCAGGAAACAACTGGACTACAACAAACAATCCAGGTAACGGCTTTGACACTAATACACTAACCTATAGTGCTGCTACAGAAGCTGCCAATGCAGTATTTGTAACCGCTCCTGTAGAACTGGAAACTGAAACGTACTATAAAATAACTTTTAGATACAGAAATAATAGTGATACCACAACTGAAAGCTTCAATCTTAAATTTGGTACTACATCTGACCCTGAAGCATGGACAACTACAATAACAAGTGAAACTGCAATTAACGATGGTGAAGAACATCAGTTTATATCACCTCCTTTCAGCCCGGCTGCAGGTGTATACTATTTTGGTATCCAAGCTACAAGCGACGCTTCACAAGGCAGTTTATATATAGACGATATAACAATCTCTGAATGGACTTGCGAATTACCTGAGAATCCAAACATTACTTCTCTATCATCAGACAGTGCCACTATAGAATGGTCTCCTGCAGAGGGAGGAACTGCAATGGGATATTTCTATACCTATGGCACCAGCAGCACTCCGTCTGAAGAGGATATGGTAATGACAACCGAGCTTGACATCACTTTTGATGAGCTTGAACCAGACACAACGTACTATGTGTTTCTAAGAACATTTTGCGGGCCTGTACAGGGTGAATGGACACAAGCAATTGTTTTCACCACACCATGTACAGAAACAGCAACTGTTCCTTACTATCAGGATTTTGAATCTGCTACCGCTCCTGCTATACCTGCATGTAATTCATTAGCAACAAACAGCGGTAATATGTGGAGTACTGCAAACAATCCGGGAAGCGGCTTTGAAACCAATACACTACAATATACAGGTACTGAAGCTAACGCTGACTCATGGTATTTTACTCAGGGAATAGAACTTACAGCAGGCACTCGTTATAAGGTAGAGTATACTTACGGTAACGACAGCAGTGAATTTACAGAAACTCTTAAAGTTACTTTAACTACGAACCCAGATCCAGTTACAGCATCACAAGGAGGTGTATTAGGAAACCATTCTGTTAGCGGTGCTGCACCAGCTACAAATGAAGTAAACTACATTACAGTTCAGGAAGATGGAGTATACTATATTGGTTTCCACGCACAAAGCGAAGGCGGACAGGGAAGTATCTATGTAGACAACTTTAGCATTGAAGAAAGCTCATGTGGTGTACCTGCAGATTTACAGGTATCTGATATTACAGACTCATCAGCTACACTAACTTGGGAAGGTACTACAGAAGGTAATTCAGAGCCTAACGTTTACCAATATGCAATAGGTAATACTGAAACTCCTCCGGCAGAAGGTACTCAGGAAGGAAACTTTACTACCAATTTTAGTGAACTTGAACCGGAAACTACATACTATGCATTTGTAAGAACACAGTGCGGACCAATATGGAGCGACTGGGTGATGGTAAGCTTTACTACAGAAGAGGAGTTAGGCATTGACGAGAATAACTTTAAAGGTTTTGCGTACTACCCTAACCCAACAAGAAATAACATTACTGTAAGCAATACTAATGTAATTGATACTGTAGAGGTGTACAATATTACAGGACAACTTGTATTACAACAAAACATAAATGCAGAACAGGCAGAAATAAACATGAGCGATCTTTCGGCAGGTGCTTATTTCCTAACTGTGCATTCCGGTAATAATTCTAAGCAGGTAAAAGTGCTTAAAATTGACTAATGATAGTTTTTTTCCGTAAGCAAAAAGGCTGCTAATAATATTAGCAGCCTTTTTTATTTATATAAAATACTATATTCTAATTATTGACCTCTTAAAGCTCTTTGCTCTCTGGCAAGTAATGTGTTTTTAAGAAGCATTGCAATTGTCATAGGCCCCACACCACCAGGAACCGGAGTAATGTAAGATGCTTTTTTGCTAACATTAGCAAAGTCTACGTCACCTGTAATCTTATAACCTTTTTCGTTAGTTTCATCCGGTACACGTGTAATACCCACGTCAATAATAACCGCATCATCTTTTACCATCTCTGCTTTAAGGTAGTTAGGCACACCTAAAGCCGTTATAATAATATCTGCCTGTGTAGTAATCTGGCTGATGTTTTTAGTATGACTGTGTGTTAGTGTTACTGTAGAGTTACCAGGAAAACCTTTACGTCCCATAAGAATACTCATTGGCCTTCCCACAATGTGACTACGGCCTATAACTACAGTGTGCTTACCTGCAGTTTGCACATTATAACGCTCTAAAAGCTCAAGAATACCAAATGGAGTAGCCGGAATAAAAGTAGTCATATCCAAAGCCATTTTACCAAAGTTCTCAGGGTGGAAACCATCCACATCCTTACTTGGATCTATAGCCATAAGTACTTTTTGGTCGTCAATCTGTTCCGGTAAAGGAAGCTGAACTATAAATCCATCTATATTATCATCCTGATTAAGCTCTTCAATTTTCTTTAAAAGCTCAGTTTCAGAAATAGTGCTTGGCAGCTTAATAAGTGTAGACTCAAACCCAACGCGCTCGCATGATTTTACTTTACTAGCTACGTAAGTAAGGCTCGCTCCGTCGTTACCAACAATAACCGCTGCAAGGTGAGGTACTTTTTCACCATTGTCCTTCATTTTTTTTACCTCAGCGGCAATTTCATTCTTAATGTCTTCAGAAACTTTTTTCCCGTCTAATAACTGCATGTTATATCTATTAATTATTATTAAAAAAGACGCGGTTACCCGCGCCTCTACAGTTTTCTTATGGCCTCATACCTTTCATTCCGCCCATCATTCGCATCATGTTCTTTCCTGCACCACCCTGCATCATCTTCATCATTTTGCTCATTTGGTCAAACTGCTTAAGCAGTTGGTTAACCTGTTGTATGGACGTACCCGAACCTTTTGCAATCCTGTTCTTTCTTTTAGCATCAAGAACGGAAGGCTTGCTTCTTTCGCCCGGAGTCATAGAATGTATAATAGCTTCGATGTGCTTAAAGGCATCATCTTCAATTTCCACATCTTTAAGTGCTTTACCTGCACCGGGTATCATACCTATAAGGTCTTTCATGTTACCCATTTTCTTTACCTGCTGTATTTGAGAAAGGAAATCGTCAAAACCAAATTCGTTTTTAGCGATTTTTTTCTGAAGCTTTCTTGCCTCTTCCTCATCATACTGCTCCTGTGCCCTTTCTACTAACGACACAACGTCTCCCATACCAAGAATACGGTCGGCCATACGTGAAGGATAGAAAACATCAATCGCTTCCATCTTCTCACCCGTACCTATAAACTTGATTGGCTTGTTAACTACCGATTTGATTGAAATAGCGGCACCACCACGGGTATCACCATCCAGTTTGGTTAGTATAACACCGTCAAAGTTTAATCTGTCGTTAAAAGCCTTAGCTGTATTTACAGCATCCTGTCCAGTCATGGAATCTACAACAAATAGCGTTTCATGCGGCTCTATAGCCTTATGAACATTTGCTATCTCGTTCATCATCTCCTCATCTACAGCAAGACGACCGGCAGTATCGACAATTACAACATTAAATCCGTTTGCCTTAGCATGCTTAATAGCATTTTGAGCAATTTCAACCGGATTTTTGTTTCCTTCTTCAGAGTATACCTCTACACCTATCTGTTCACCTACTACATGAAGCTGATTGATAGCCGCAGGACGGTAAATATCACACGCTACAAGTAAAGGTTTTTTATTCTTTTTAGTTTTAAGGAAATTGGCAAGTTTACCGGAAAAAGTGGTTTTACCCGAACCCTGTAAACCTGACATTAATATAATTGACGGATTACCTGAAAGGTTTACCCCTGCTACATCGCCACCCATTAATTCGGTAAGCTCATCTTTAACAAGCTTAACCATTAACTGGCCCGGCTGTAATGTAGTCAATACATTTTCACCAATAGCTTTTTCCTTAACCTTAGTGGTAAAATCTTTAGCTATCTTAAAGTTAACGTCGGCATCAAGTAATGCCCTTCTTACTTCTTTAAGGGTATCTGCTACGTTTACTTCAGTAATCTTTCCGTGCCCTTTTAAGATATGAAAGGCTTTATCTAATTTATCGCTTAAATTATCAAACATAATTTACGGTTCTGTTTTATGAGGTGCAAATTTAAGAATTTGATTTTGAAGTTACAGATTTACAGGCATAAAAAAACCGGTCTTTATGAGAAACCGGTTTTCTTGAGGAAAAAACTTGAATATTAAAAAAAAACACAAACTTTACGATTAATTTATTGCATCTGTTAATCGGTTTGATAGTAAAACAGTTATATTGATTTATACCCTACCCTGTTTATTAATATTTTTCATAAAAAAAACCAGTCTGTAAAAGACTGGTTTTTTAATCGATAAACGTAAGCTTTAGATCTTCATAGCAATTCAAAAATTTTCGCTTCCTGTTTATCCAAGAAATAAGTAGTTTTCTTTTTCATCTATTGTTATTCCTCCACAACATCGTTGCAAAAGGAAATTGTTTTAATTGTTCTTAACAAACACCAAAGTATCTGTTCCTCCGTTACCTCCGCTTACATCTATAAGGCTTATGGTTGTAGCGGTAACCTGCACAATATGCCAGTCATCTGTAAGATCGGCAAAATCAGCCGGAGAGGTAAATGCAATATTAAAATCTACATCACCGCTTGGGTTATCATCATTACTGTCATCATCATTAGTAACCGACCATGTTCCGGTATAAGTAGCATCTCCGTTTGTTGCAGTAAGTACTCCCCCGCTTCCAAAAGTAAAATTATACCCTGTAAAATGGTTCGTCTCATCGTTACCTGAATCTACATAAGAAGATATCTTCCATGAGCCGGACTGTGCCATACTAATAATTTCAGACAAATCATTGTTCACAGATGAGTTATCATCATCAGAACTACATGCTGCTGCAGATATTATCAAAGTGCATGCCAACATTAATTTAAGAACGTGTTTTTTCATAATTAAGTAGTTTAAGTTATTGTTTGCGTGTTTCTTATAAAAATACCAAATTATTCAGATATAATTATTAGTCACATTCATAAAACATACTTAATACACTCAATAGTTCATTATTATTATTACAGTCCACTTCTTCACCATCTGGTTTAACCACAACAACAGGATAAGCAATAGCAGACAGGACATTTTCATTAAGATTATTCAAAAACCCATAAAATTCCATATCATCATCCATTACCTGTACATCAGCAACCTGATAAATTGTGTCATAGATATTTACCGACAACGGATAAACAAAACGCAAACACTTTAAGCCTGTAGAAGCAGTATTAACGCACTCTGACGCTAAATCCCAATCTTCCTGTGTTAAAATCTGGCTTTGGGTATAGTCTGCATAAACAACAGTTGCAGGCAATTCAACCTGCACCATGTCTACATCCTGTTGTGATTCGTTGAAAATATCCTCAACCGAAATAAAATCAGAAATCTCGGCAATGTGCAATTCCTGCCCGTTAACCAGAACATTTACAGGAAGCTTTACCGAAAAACAATCAGTACTGTCAATTATATTATCTGCCCATACCGGATTTTGTGTTAACTGCAGCATTTTATCTACCAATTGCGAACCTGAAATAAGATTCTCGGTATCATCCTGCAAAACAACATTTTCCTCACTTTGACAGGAAAACAGAAATAATGTTATGAGAATAAAAAAAATATATATTTTTGCTTTGTCGAGCTTCATAAATGTTATTACCGTTTTCGGATAGTAAAACAGTTAAAGGACAAAATTCCCTACCTGGTTTGCTTTTTTTTTATAATTTCACAAAGACATTGTACTCCGAAAATGAAAAACAACTCCAATAATAATATCTGCGAAGAACTTCTGTTTTCCAGTTTCTTTAAAGCCCACGTAAAAACATTAAAAAACTACCTGTTTTACAAGTTTGGCAATGAAGAGCAGGCAGAAGACGTAACCCAGGAAGCTTTTATAAAGCTTTGGGAAAACTGTGCCAATGTACCTGTAGAAAAAGCCAAGTCGTTTATTTACACCGTTGCCAATAATACTACCTTAAACCAAATAGCTCACCAAAAAGTGGTTTTGGAATATGCAAAAAAGCATAATGGTTCCAACTCGTCATCAGAAAGTCCGGAATTTATTATGGAAGAGAATCAGTTTAAGGTAAAACTGCAAAATGCCATAGCAAAACTATCGGAAGCACAAAGAACCGCATTCCTCCTTCATCGTATTGACGGAAAGAAATATTATGAAATTGCCGAAATGCTAGACATAAGCGTTAAGGCTGTGGAAAAAAGAATTCACGGAGCCTTAGTTGAGCTTAGAAAAGAAATTGACAATTTCAGGTAGGGTATTTTGAATAATAACTGTTTATAAAGCAAAGAAACGAACAAAACAATGAAAGACGATAATAAATTAGCGAAGTGGCTTGCCGGAGAGATGGATGAAAAGGAGCTAAGGGAATTTGAATCATTGCCGGAATTTGAAACTTACAAAAAGATAGCCGATTATTCTGCTCAGCTGGAAGCACCGGAGACAGATACAGATGCTATTTATAACAATATAACAGCAAACAGAAACAACAAAGCTAAAGCTGCCGAACCTAAAGTTATACGCCTGCACAGGCCATGGCTTGTTCGCATTGCTGCAGTTTTAATAATAGCACTTTGTTTTACTTTCTTTTACAATACAAACCACACTACTACAGAAATAGCAGCAGCTGGTGAAAAAACAGAATTTTTACTTCCTGACAACTCTAAAGTTGTACTTAATTCAGACTCTGAAGCTGAATATAAATCATGGAACTGGAATAAGAAACGTAGTGTTGAACTTAAGGGCGAAGCCTTTTTTAAAGTTGCAAAAGGAAAAACTTTTGATGTAAACACCCCGCTTGGAACTGTTACTGTAGTAGGTACACAGTTTAATGTAAAAGCCAGAGATAATCGTTTTGACGTTACCTGCTTTGAGGGTAAGGTTAAAGTTACTTATAAAACAGAGGAAGTATTCCTTACTCCGGGTGAAAGTGTTACCTTTGAGGAAGGAGAGGAAATTGAAATCCCTGAAACCAAAGCTGCACAGCCGGGATGGATTAATAATGAAATTACTTTTACAGCCGAAAAACCTGAAAACGTAATTAAAGAGATCGAAAGGCATTTTGCAGTTTCAATTCAGCTGGATAAAAACGTATCCTTTTCCGCTAAAAGCAAATTTGAAGGTACCCTGCCTATGAATGACCTTGAAACAACACTTAGCTTTTTCACAGAAAAGTATCATTTAAAAGCTGAAAAAACAGGTAAGGGCACCGTTATTTTATCGGCAGAATGATATTAAAACAAAAGCTGTTTTTTTTCTTTACATTATTTTTTTTTTTCGTCCGGGCAGCCTACTCTCAGGACACTGAAAACCTTTTGCCTTTAAAAACCGTACTGGTACAGATTGAGGAACAGCATAATGTAAAGTTCAGCTATCTTAATGAGGATGTATCTCCCATAAAGATTGTACCTCCTGAAAGCAAAAAAAACTTAGCCGAAAAAATCTCTTACATAAAGAAAGAAACAGGCCTTAGCTTTAAACAGGCAGGAAACTATATAAGCATATATAAACCTGTAAGCGAAGAATTTATATGCGGATATGTTCTTGACGAGAATCAGGCTCCTATACAAGACGCACTAATTAAATATCTTAACGGAGGGCAGGAAGAAATTACCGACTCTAATGGGTATTTTAAAATCATCAGAAACAACAATGATTATTTGGAGATTTCACACGCCTCCTACAATTCTATAACATTTACAGCGAAGAGTTTTAAAGATGACTGCCGTAACATAATACTGCAAATTGTCTTTACCACTACATTACCTGAAATAGTTGCCGATCGTTACCTTACAACCGGTATCTCTAAAAAGAAAGACGGAAGCTTTGTTATAGAACCTAAAAAGTTTGGTATACTACCGGGACTTATCGAGCCCGATGTACTGCAAACCATGCAACAGCTACCCGGTATAAGCAGTGTAGATGAAACGGTGAGCAACATCAACGTAAGAGGCGGCACACACGATCAAAACCTGTTTTTATGGAATGGTATCAGGCTCTTTCAAACAGGTCATTTTTTTGGTTTAATTTCCGGATTTAACCCTAACCTGCCCCATCAGATAAAAATCTTTAAGAATGGTACCTCCGCCTTTTATGGCGAAAGTGTTTCCAGCGTTGTGGATATTTCTTCCCGCTCAAAAGATATTGATGAGAGCAGTTTTGGTATAGGTTCTAACATGATTAATATCGATTTTTATTCGGTATTGAAGCTATCTGAAAAATCAGGCCTTGAACTGTCTGCAAGACGTTCTTTTACCGATTTTATAGAATTGCCTTCTTACAGCAAATACTCCAAAAGGATTTTCCAGAATACTGTTGTTACAGAGCTTAACAACAGTAATGACGTAAATTACAAAAGCGATAAGGAATTTTACTTTTACGACTTTACCGGACAGTATCGTTTAAAAACAAGCGATAAAAGCGAACTATTTATTGACTTTATAGGTATTAAAAACAACCTAGATTTTACACAGGGAACCATTACACAAACACAAGTTGTTGTTACCAGCAGCAGTCTTAATCAGTTAACCCTGGGAGGATCTGCAACATGGAAATCCCAATGGAATGACACAAATCATGGAGAAGTAACCTTATATAGCTCTTATTATCACGTTAACGGAAACAACGAAGCGTTACTTAACAATCAGGTTGTAGAGCAGGAAAATAACATTTTAGACACAGGCTTAAGGCTTTCTAACAGTACTATTCTAAAACCGGAATTAACCCTTAATACAGGCTATCAGTTTAACGAACTGGGCATAAAAAATACCGACAGGGTAAATTCCCCTGATTTTTATAAGGACACTAAAAATGTTTTAAGAACTCATGCAGCCATAGCTGAAGCAGAATACAATCCTGAAGATCAGAATTTTTATGCCAAAGCAGGACTTAGAGCAAACTATTTTACAGGACTTTCTACTTTTTTACTGGAACCAAGGCTACAATTTAACTACACCATTAACAACAGATGGAAGCTTGAAGCCTTAGGAGAAATTAAGAGCCAGGCCACCTCACAGATAGCCGAAGTACAACAGGACTTTTTAGGCATAGAAAAAAGACGCTGGATAATGGCAAATGGAGAAGATATTCCTATACAGAAAAGCCGTCAGATATCTGCCGGGGTATACTATAAAAATGACAGTTGGCAGGTATCCCTTGAAAATTTCTACAAGAAAGTAAGGGGCATAACCACTCCGGAACAGGGATTTCAAAATCAGCTTGAGTTTACTAACCTAACCGGAAATTATAGGGTTTTTGGCACCGAATTTTTGGTACAGAAACAATTTCACGGATTCTATGCATGGTTTAGCTATACATGGAACAACAACAAATATGATTTTAAAGATTTTGACCCTTCAAAGTTCCCTAACAATCTTGAAGTTAAACACTCCATAAACTGTGCGGCAACCTATGAGTGGAAAAAACTGAAGTTTGCATTAGGAGCAAAATGGCATACAGGACGACCTGAAACAATCCCTGTAAGTAACGACCCTGTATATATTACCCCGGGATATCCAGAAATTAGTTACTCATCCCCTAACTCATCTAATATTGAAAACTTTTTTGAGGTTAATTTCTCTACCATGTATTCTTTAGAAGTAAAAAACACCGGAACGCTGCAAATGGGTGTATCAATATTAAACTTACTTAACAGAAGAAATATCCTTAACCGCTACTACAGGATAAATAATGACACCGACCTAATTGAGGTTGTAAACACCTACTCTGTAGAGCGTGTACCAAATGCCATGATAAGACTCAAGTTCTAAATAAAAAAAGCCCACTTAAAGTGGGCTTTTTAAAAACTATCATCTGGCAATTTTAGTTCTTTATAAGTTTTTGAGTTGCTGTCCTGTTATCATCAAACCTTACATTAACAATGTAAACTCCGCTTTGAAGCTGAGATAGGTTAACTTTCTCACTTGTACCTGAATAAACAATCTGTCCAAGTGTGTTAACTACAGTAACATTTCTTATGCTGCTACCGTCTACAGTTTGTATTTCGGCAATATCAACAACCGGGTTAGGGAATAATGTAAATGCAGTTGTATTAAAATCCTCTACCCCTAAAGTTTGTGAGAATCCCTGAAGATAAACAGACATAGGGAAGTATCCCTGTCCTCCGGCAAACTGAGCAGCAGGAACATCTATTTTAAACGAGTGCTCACCAGCCTCAAGAGTTCCTAATTCAATAACCCTGATAGGAATTTTATCTCCCGGGCACCAGTTATTCCATGACCAAGCTGCGTTAGTATCAGGCCTTGGAGGAGATGGATTTTGTGAACAGTCATAATATATACAGCTAGGCTGAGTATTGTAGTTAAAGAAAGGAACACATGATAGACCTCCAGGCTTATAAGTAAACACCTGCTCACCATCAAGATAAACATAATGCTGTCTTCTGATATACTCTTCTCCTCCCGAATTTGATCCGTGATTAGAAGTTATAAGGTAAAACTTGGCATTAGGAACATCTTCTTCAAGAGTAAAGTTAATTGTCCTAACCGTTTCACCTAAAACATCAGTTCCGTCTAAAGTGTAGTTTTTAAGCTCATATTTAAATGAAAGCGGAATAAATGTATTATCATCTCCATTTGTTATTAATGGGTCTTCTGTAGAAATAAACTCAAGGCTACCCTGATAAACATCATTTCTGTTAGCACATCCTGGTATTTCAACAGCAGCTCCACCCTGGCCGGGACCACCCTGATAACCATAAACCTCAAGTTCAACCCATAGGTCAAATTCTGATGTTATGTTCTCATCATGAAATATCTGAGTTACATTATCAATTTGCCACTCATAAGGTACTTCCTGAACAGATGTGTTGTTTTTATCCATAAAAGGAGTTATAAAGCGACCAAGTTCAATTCTTTGTACTTCATTATACACATAAGTAGTTTGTCCCTTAGGCACAAAAGCAAGGTTAACATTACCTATCCTGTCATAATTATCACAAAGAGGATTAAGGGTAACTCTCATAGTAAGCCTGTTACCAAAAGAAGCAAGTTGTTCCTCCGTAAGCATTTTACCATATGAAGAGTTGCTGTTTCTTATAGCGTCTGTAGGTACCGGTTCGTCTACGGTAGCTTCATACATACCGTAGTATACTGCCTGGTTAAACACTTGTAGAGTGTAAGGTTCTTCCTGAGCAGAAACAATTAAGCTGCTAAAAAAGGCAAGACATAAAAAGGTTAAAAATGGTAGTTTTTTTCTCATAATTCTCAGTAAAGCTAGTGTTAAAACGCGAAATTTAATAAATTTTTTGCATTAAAACCTAACTAACTTAACCTTAGAATGAAAAATATTTAGAATTGGAAGTAAATAAACGGTTGTGGACCTGCTGAGGCAGCCGCATAAACCAGCCAGTAAACCAATCCTAACATTATACCTTTAAGAATCAGCGGAGTTTTATAAAACGCCTGCTTCATAAACTCTGTAAATTTTTCAGGAAGGAAATGCCAAACATAACCCACTAACATTAAGGCAAATACATTTTTATATCCTAATATAATCGTATACCATTGTTCGGGGTTAAATGTTACATCACCTATGTTTTTAATTACATCGAGAGCAGTGTTAAAGTCTTTGGCCCTAAAGAAAATCCAGCAAAATGCGACGAAATGAAATGTTAGTACTACCGAAAATATTTTCCATAAGGCAGAACCAAAATTTAACTTCACATTCTTTTTATCAGGAAAAAATTCCTGAAAAAGTTTATGAATAGCTAATCCCATACCATGTAACGCGCCCCAGATAATAAACCTGAGACTGGCGCCATGCCATAAACCGCCCAACAACATTGTCGTCATAAGGTTTGCGTTGGTATACATTGTCTTCTCCTTATTTTTAGAAAGCGCAAATGTAAGTATGAACAGTAAGGTAGAACCTAAACCAATTATAAACGGAATATAACTTGTGGGCCCATAAGTAACACCCCATATTATAAGCCCGAAGAAAAACAGCGACGGAAAAAGAAAACCGGCAATAGAACCGTATCTGTTACCTCCTACCGAGATATATAAAAAGTCTTTTAACCAGGTAGAAAGCGATATGTGCCATCTTCTCCAAAACTCGGTAATTGAACCCGACTTATATGGAGTCCTGAAGTTAGGAGGCAGCTCAAAACCCAATAACAATGCTATACCTATTGCCATATCAGAATAACCCGAGAAATCACAATAGATCTGAATGGTATACCCATAAGAAGCCATCAGGTTTTCAAAAGCCGTATAGCTGTTTGGCGAGTCAAAAACACGGTCTACAAAGTTTATTGAAATGTAATCTGAGATTACAGTCTTCTTTATAAGCCCGCCAATAATAAGGAATAATCCATAGTTAACCTCCTCCTTGGTTACATTTAGCTTCTCATAAATCTTAGGGATAAAATCCTTAGCCCTTACAATAGGGCCCGCCACTAATTGCGGGAAAAATGAAACGAAGAAAAGATAATCCGGAAAGCTCTTAGCCGGGGTAATCTCTTTTCTGTATATCTCTATGGTATAACTTATGGACTGGAACGTATAGAACGATATACCTACCGGCAATATAATATCATGGAATGAGAAAGTACCGCCAAACAAATCGTTATAATTACCTATAAGGAAGTTGGTGTATTTAAAATACCCTAAAAAGGTCAGGTTAACCACTACACTAAACCAAACATAAAGTTTTCTCTTTAATACATTAGTTTCCCTATACAAAAAGTAACTGAGAGTATAATCCAGCACCGAAGTAAACAACAGCAGTAGAAAATACATACCGCTAGACTGCTGATAGAAATACAGCGAAAAACAGATAACATAGAATATCCTTAGGTGAAATGTTTTCCTTAAAAGAATATATATGGCATAAAAAACAACAAACAGCTTTAAGAACCTTCCCGAATTGAAAAGTAAAGGCTCATTTGGGTTATATGCAAACCAACCCAATACATCCTGCCACGATAAGTGCGGAATTAAATCTGAAAACTGCATTATTGCCTGTTTAATTTAAAATTATTGTATGCATTTAAAAATGCTTCTGTAAACTGTTCTCCCTGTTGCTTATAACCTTCTCTTGAATAGTGTATCCTGTCGGAAGACATTAATCCTTTCTTGGCGTTTTCGTTTACACTAAAAAGCCCTCCTAAAACAGCAAACATATTCCAGGTTGCATAACCCTTTTCTGTTTCCTGCATCAGGATATTCCTTGTATAGTCTCCAACAAATGTATTAGGGTATTTCTTTTTGAAAAGTGATGTCGGCGGCGTAGTAATAATTACACACGCATATGGATTTTCTGCCTTTACACTATCAATAAACATATTAAGCTGGGCAATGTATTCTGTAGCAGTAAGCTTATCAAACGATTCGTTTGTACCTAATGATATAATTACTAAATCAGGATTTAAAGCAGGTAACTGCTCAAAAAACATTGGATACTTATTATAGTCAGAACATTTTGCACCATTCACACCAATTGTGTGGTACAGTATACCCGGAGCATCCTTTTCTAATATTACCCCGTTTAAATTATATAGCTTTTCCTGTTTGTTAGGCAACAAATATATTTTAGATAATCGTTCGCTGCTGTAATAATAACTGTTCAGACTGTCTTTTTGCAAATCCAGCGGAATAAATTCCGAACGCTGAACTTCTTTCTTAACCTTTTCTCCCGTAAGGATTTTTAAAGTCTTCCCAGCTCTGATATTATTGGAGCGTAAACCATTATATTTTTTTATTTCCGATACCGATGTATTGTACTTTTCAGCAATTATAGAAAGTGCTTCCCCGCTTTTTATCTTATGTACTATAACTTTAGGCTCTGTAGACTCTAATGTTATTGTTTTAGAACTTGTAGCCACATCAAACAACGATGTATTGTGCGGAGTTACAATTTTTATGGTATTAAAATAATCGGAAGTGTCACGCACTTCAAGACCAAGCACAAAATTTTCGGCGGTGGTCAATCCTATTGCACTTAAGCCTACTTCTGTACCATCGGGAGTATAAATATTTCTTCTGCTCTCCCAGGATGCATTAGAAGTAAACTTTACTTTATAACCTCCATTTGTTTTTGCCAGATTATAAGGAAATGAAAACCCAGGACCCGCATTACCGTATTTAGCCTGAAGTTCTTCCCTAACCTTTCCTGAAAACAGGTCGGCCTGAATATGGGAATCTCCTATATGCACTATATTGATATGCCCTTTTTTTTGCTGCTCCAGTTTAAAAAGCTTTTCAAACACCGGATCAAGCACAGAAGTATTTGTGATAATATTATCTGAAATGATAATTGTACTGTCTATCACAACACTATCCTTATCAACTTCTACAGAATCTATCTGAGCAGACGCATTGGCATAAAATGCCAAACAAAACAAAATTCCTAATACCTTTTTAATCATGTAGCGAATCTTTATAAAGTATTACGGAATCATTTTCAGTCTCCGGTTCTTCCGGATCATTTATTTCAACAGGCTTGCTTTTAGCCCTTAGTTTTTTATATTGTTCATAGCCATTTATAACCTGTGTATAAATCAGGTCGGCTACTTTTTTAGCACCTTTATAATTAAAGTGTGTATAGTCTTTATTTGCCATTGCAGGCACCTCTTCAACCCATTTTACCATAGAGCCATCGCCTCCCATAAGGGTATAAAGGTTTACATAAGCAGCTTCAGATTGTATTGAGAATCTTTTTTGCGCCTGCGCTAAAGGTACTACGGCAGAATCGGTTTTCATTTCAAGGTCATATTTGGTTGACTTATCAGCCGTTGAAATTACTAAAATAGCAACTCCCGGAAAACATTCCTTTAGATGATTAATTACTCTTGTCATTCCCCTTTCGTACCACTTGTAGTTGTAAGAACCATAGTTAAGTACATTGGTTCCGTAATGCAGTACTATAAGGTCGTAACCCAGCTTATCATTAAAGGCCCTCATCAGGTTAGTATTGAACATGGAAATAGGTAAGCCTGAATTACCCCTGTTAGAGAAATTATCTACATGTACACCTCTTCCGTTATCAAAATTAACACCATAAAAAGGAATTGAATCGGCTTTAATAAAATCGGCCTTAAGCGTTTTAAGATCACCCGAAGAAAGTAAAAGGGTATTTAATCTTTTTGTCGGATTAAGCTTTTTAACTATGGTATCTTTTCCGTTTATCACAGCAACACTCGCCTCCTCATTACCGCTTTGCCCGTAGAAAAGCGTAGGGCTGTTAAGTTTAGACATGTGCTTTAAGCCCCCTGCCTTATATTTAATCCATACCGGATTCACTGTATCGTGCTTAACAAAAAACACGTGCCCGTTAACCCCAAAAGGCCTTATCGGATTTTTTACATTTAGATAGGACTGTGTTTTCCAGTTGCCTGAAAACTGATGCACCACAGAAGATCTTGATGCGGCAGACTCGGAAGTGATGTTTACAAAACCTACACCTTCTCCCCCAAATTTCTCCTGAAGGTTAGACCTGAAATCCTGCACGATCATATCACCATCGGTCATGGAGTCACCAAAGTAGGCTATCCTAACCTTGCCTTCACCAGTGGTTTCCAGTTCAAATAATTTTTGAAACAAAGGCACCAGGTGCTGATATCCCTTATACTGTTCAAAAGTTTCTGTAGGAAACTGTACTCCATGTTTTTCTTCAAAAACAATATCCTCTTCGGTAATGGTATCGGTTTCCACAGCTATGGTATCTGTAGCCTCAATTGCTTCGAGCAACAGGCTGTCTACCACAACATTTTTGTTTACTGTAGTTGATTCGGTGAAAATCTTTTTTGGCAAAACCTGTTTAAAGCCAATAAATGCTGCTATTGACAGTACGACAATAGCAAACGACTGAAAGAAATAAGGTTTTTTATTATGGCTCACAAAACTAGCAGTTTATTACATTCTCTCCGGCACACCTATACCTAACATAGCGAAAGCAGATTTTATTGTCTCGCCTACCTTTTTGGATAGCTGTATCCTGAATATTTTTTCGTTTTCAATTTCCGACCCCAATACCGGTACACTTTGGTAGAAAGAGTTATACTCTCTTACAAGCTCATAAGTATAATTGGCAATAAGTGCAGGGCTATGGCTGTTAGCAGCATTTTGTATCACCTCCGGATACTCTGCTATAATCTTAAGCAGTTCTTTCTCTTTTTCATGAAGGGCAATATCAGCATTTGATAGAGATTTAGAGAAATCAAAATCAGCTTTACGGATAAGCGACTGTATCCTTGCGTAGGTATATTGTATAAACGGTCCTGTATTACCCGCAAAGTCAACCGACTCTTCTGGATTAAACAGTATACGTTTTTTAGGGTCTACCTTAAGTATGTAATATTTTAAAGCTCCAAGACCTATAGTTCTGTACAGCTCTGCTTTTTCTCCGTCAGAATAGCCTTCAAGCTTACCAAGTTCTTCAGATATCTGCTTAGCTGTTGAAGTCATTTCACTCATTAAATCATCAGCATCCACTACAGTCCCTTCACGGCTCTTCATTTTGCCTGACGGAAGATCTACCATACCATAAGAAAGGTGGTAAAGGTTCTCTGCCCAGTCAAAACCAAGTTTTTTAAGGATAAGGAAAAGTACTTTAAAGTGGTAATCCTGTTCGTTACCTACAGTATAAACCATACCACCCACATCCGGATAATCTTTTACACGCTGTATGGCAGTACCTATATCCTGGGTAATGTAAACCGATGTACCGTCTGCACGAAGTACCAGTTTTTCATCAAGGCCGTCTTCAGTAAGGTCAATCCATACCGAACCATCTTCTTTTTTAAAGAAAACACCTCTGGCAAGGCCGTCTTCAACTACGTCTTTACCTAATAAATAGGTATTGCTTTCATAGTAATAACTATCAAAATTAACTCCCAGATTGTTGTAAGTAGTTGCAAAACCTGCATACACCCATTGGTTCATTTCTTTCCATAATGCAATTACCTCAGCATCTCCTGCTTCCCATTTACGAAGCATTTCCTGAGCCTCAATCATTATCGAAGTCCTCTTCTTGGCAATATCAACAATTTCACTTAAAGCCTCATTTATTTTATCCTCAACTTCAAGTACTTTTTTAATTAAAGTTTGAAATTTCTTTATTTTTTCATCAATATTTTTTTCATCTTCTAAAATATAATGAGATTTAAATTGAGAAATTATTGAGTTAAATGTTAGCTTGTTTTCAATTGCAGCATTGGTTAATTCATAAAATCTTTTATCAAGAGATAAAATTGAATCTAAATTAACTTTTTGAATTTCCTCTTCTACTTTAGAATATAAATCCTTAAGAGATTCGTTTAAAGCCTTTATCTTTGGTTCAAATGGAGTTGGATACTCTGAAAAAATCCCATTAACATAATCCGTGTAAATTGGAGTAGTTTCTTGTTTTAACGCTATTTCAAACTTAACATAAAAATTACCAACCAGCTTATCCCCTTTTAAGCCTGTGCTTTCCGGAGTTTGCCCATTACCAAATTTTTGCCATGCCAGCATTGACTTACAAATATGTATACCTCTATCGTTAATAACCTGAGTTTTGTATACTTTTTTACCTGAAGCTTTTATAATTTCCGCCACAGAGTATCCTAATAAGTTATTACGCACATGCCCTAAGTGAAGTGGCTTGTTTGTATTAGGTGAAGAATACTCTACCATTACAGCCTTATCGCCCGGTTCAGGAGATAAAAGACCAAAGTTTTCGTTTTGTTTTATACCGTTAAAGAAACTGATGTAGTAAGCATCAGAAATTACAATATTTAAAAATCCGGACACTACATTAAACCTTTCAACAATTTCAGAATTCTCTACAAGGTACTGTCCTATTTTATTTCCTAATTCTACCGGATTGCTTTTTATAATTTTAAGCAACGGAAAAATAACCATGGTAATATCGCCTTCAAACTCCCTGCGTGTTGCCTGTAGTTCAACCTTTTCAGGGGTTACACCAAACAGTTCGTTTACCGCTTTTTCGATATGGGAAGTAAGTATTTGTGATAATGCCATTTTTATATTGATTTTAAGCCTGCAAAGATAAATTATTTGCCCGAGAGGCAGAAAGGAAAATTCTTAAAATAATTACAGCAGTTATATTTTGAATCCTGTCGCGTTAACCCCCTTCAATTATCTGTTTTGCAACACCTTATTTACAATTTAAAAAAGTAGTTTTACACTCATAATAAAGCTGTTAGGACAGGCTTGAAAAAAAAATTAAAAAAACCTGTAACATTTTATGCCCGGCTATGTCTTATGTATAACAAGGCAGGATAAAAATTTTAAAATGCCTTGTCGGTTTTAGTGTGTCGCCTTTCATTTAAGGCTGTACATTTGCCGGTTCAATCATCAATCAATTAATCGAACAAATGAAAATCAAATTTCTTTTTGCGCTCCTGTTCGGGAGCCTGATTTCTGCGTATGCCCAAAACCCGGGAAGTATTACAGGAAAGGTAGTAGACAGTAAAACTAAAGAGAGCCTGCCTTATGTAAGCATAGTGGTTAAAAACGGCGACCAGGTTGTTACCGGAGGTATTACCGAAGATAACGGTCTTTTTACAATTAAAAATCTCGAGCTTAAAAAATATACTGTAGAAGTACAGTTTATGGGCTATACAACTCATAAAGAAAACATTACCCTTGGAGAAGCTGCAAGATTTATCGACATGGGAATCATTCAGCTTACAGAATCAAACACTGTACTTGAGGAAGTAGAAATAGTAAAAGAAGTTTCTACCATAGAGCAAAAACTTGACCGTAAGGTTATTACTGTTGGCCGTGACCTTACTACAGCAGGAGGTACTGCTGCCGAGATCATGAACAATATACCAAGCGTAAATGTAGATCAGGACGGTAACATCTCCCTTAGAGGAAACCAGAATGTAAGGGTATTATTAGACGGGAGGCCAACTAACATAAGTCCGGCACAGTTATTAAAACAGATACCATCTACCTCTATTAAAAAGATAGAACTTATTACTAATCCAAGTGCAAAGTACAATCCTGAAGGGATGTCCGGTATCATAAATATAATCCTGAACAAAAACACAAACGACGGATTTAATGGTAACCTGAGTTCAGGTATCACTTTTGGTAAAGTACCAAAGTTCAATAACTCTTTAGACATGAACTACCGTATGGGTAAAGTTAACTTCTTTGCAACCACAGGTAGTAACTTTGGCAAAAACTATAATTGGGGAAAAGTTGAGAGAAATACTCCAGATGTTAATTCTTTACAAGACATTGATGTAGTTAACGATAACGAAAATTACTTTGGTAAATTTGGTTTAGACTTTTATCTGGATGATAAAAACACCATTTCTGCCTATGTAAACCTGAACAACTTTTCTGCTGACACAAACATCAACATAGGCATAGACTATGCAGGTAGTGATTCTGAAGACACCACACAGGAGTCTGTATTTGACAGCGGTAACCATAATAACACTTACAACTTAGCGTACAAACATAAGTTTGATAAAGACGGACATACCTTAGATTTTGAAGGTAACCTTAACGAAACAAAAGGATCTCAGGCTGGTATTTATGATATTGTAACAGGTAATGTACCCAGCAACTATATAGACAGGGTTGAAGATAATCGCACCAACACAACACTAAATCTTGACTATGTAAACCCGCTTAGCGAAAAGTCTACTTTAGAGCTTGGTGCCGAATCAAGGATTATCCGTTCAGACAATGATTACAACACAACGAATCCGCTGATTACAAACCCGGTTTCAGACTATACTTACGACATGGACATCTATTCTGCCTATGCCACATTCGGACAGAAATTCGAAAAAATAGGCTACCAGGTAGGTGCCCGATTTGAAAGCTATAAGGTAAAGGCAAAATCAAACAGTGGCGGCGTAGCTTTTGACGACGATTATATTACGGTATACCCTTCGGCTTACCTTACCTATAACCTGAACCAAAAAAATATGTTCCAGGTAAGTTACACACGTCGTGTAGACAGGCCAAGCCTTGAACAGACAAAACCGATAAGGGAATTCTCTACTCCGCTTATTACCTCATTAGGTAATCCGGAACTGGAGCCGCAGTTCACTAACTCGGTAGAACTTAATTATACTAAAGTATTTGAAAAAGGATCTTCAATTACTGCAGGTATATTCTACAGACTGATAAATGATGAGATTAGTAGGGTTTTATATCCGGATGAAACTACCGAAAACCCTAATGACCAGATCATGACGTTTGACAACTATAACAACAATAAGTCTTACGGATTTGAAGTTTCAGCAAACTATAAAATAGCAAAATGGATGGATATCCAGCCGGCTATCGATTTTTCAAGCATATCACAAAAAGGAGCTGTAAGCCAATCACAACCTGACGGAACCTATGAGTTTGTTATAAGGCAGATAGACGCCAATGCATTTAACGCAAGGCTTAATGCAAACTTCAGGGTTAACAAGCGACTAAGCTTTATCCTTTTCGGGTTCTATAGAGGCCCTGTAAACGGGGTACAAAACAATAGTAAGGAAATGTACAAAGTTGATTCTGGTGTTAGCTATAACCTGCTTGACAACCAACTTACATTTAACCTTCGCTTTAACGACATGTTCAAAACCATGCGCTATGCTTTTGACAGCCAATACCCGTTCCCGCAAAGCGGAGAATTCCGTTGGGAGAGCCATACGGCATACTTTAGCCTTAACTACCGATTTGGAGGTGGTAAAAACAGGGCTATGCAGCGTAAATACCGCGACAACAACACTAAACAAAGTGGTGGGGGTATGTTCTAAAACAAGAGAATTTAGTTTTTTTATACATTAGATTTAGTAGTTAGTAAAAAAGCCCGAAACTATGTTTCGGGCTTTTTGTTTTATGGCAGTATCTCAATTACCGCATTATGTTTTACAGCTTTATAAAGCTCATCTATTTCCTTATCGGTTACCGCTATACAGCCGGCTGTCCAGTCTTTCCATCTATGAAACTTACCTATATACCCACGATCGTTCCTTAGTCCGTGAATTTTAATAAGTCCGCCCGGTGATTTGCCTTGCTTTTCAGCAAATTCCCTATCACCCTCATTAGGATAGGAAACCCCTAAATTTTTATGATAGGCACTATTGGGATTACGGTCGTTAATGGTATAAATACCTTCGGGTGTTTTTTTATCCCCTTCAAACTGTTTATGCCCTACGGGATTCTTACCTAAAGAAATTGTGTAGGTTTTAAGAAGATTCTCTCCGCTGTAAGCCAGCATTTTTCTTTTAGATTTGTACACCACCAACCTGTCTACCTCACTACCTTTTGGCAATGCTTTTTCAGGAATAAAATAATACACCCCAAAAGCAACAGGAACGGCAAGTGTACTTAAGAGAATCATTTTCTTAAATTTCATTTACCATTTTATAATGGCACTACCCCAGGTAAATCCGCTACCAAAAGCAGCTAGTACCACAGTATCTCCTTCTTTTATCTTACCGTTTTCCCAAGCTTCGGTAAGTGCAATCGGCACAGAAGCAGCAGTTGTATTACCGTACTTCATGATATTGTTATATACCTGATCGTCACTTAGACCAAACTTCTGTTGAATAAACTGAGAAATCCTAAGATTAGCCTGATGCGGTATCAGCATATCAATATCAGCTACTTTAAGGTTATTTGCATTTAGGCCTTCCATAATAACTTCACTAAAGCGAACCACGGCATTTTTAAACACAAACTGTCCGTTCATGTAAGGATAGTAACTCTCATCATCAGGATTATTTTCTGTAATAATATCGGTTACCCATCTTTTACCCATACCCGGAGCGATTAAAGCAAGCTCTTCTGCATACTGCCCTTCTGAATGAAGGTGTGTAGAAAGTATACCTTTAGTAATATCTTCTTCCCTCGTTAGAACTGCAGCACCGGCACCATCACCAAAAATAACCGAAACCCCGCGACCTCTTGTTGTCATATCAAGTCCGGTTGAATGAAGTTCAGAACCTATAATAAGTATGTTTTTGTACATACCTGTTTTTATAAACTGATCGGCTACCGAAAGTGCATATATAAATCCCGAGCATTGGTTTCTCACATCAAGAGCACCAACAGTCTTTTTCATACCAAGATCTCTTTGTACAAGTACACCCGGCCCAGGGAAATAATAATCTGGGCTAAGGGTTGCAAAAATTATAAAATCAATATCCTCTTTATCAATACCCGCACGTTCAATAGCTATTTTGGCGGCTTTAACCCCCATAGTAGTGGTAGTATCACCATCTCCTTTTACCACATGCCTTCTCTCCTTTATACCGGTACGTTCCTGAATCCACTCATCATTGGTCTCCATAATTTTGGAAAGATCGTCATTTGTAACAACATTTTCCGGAACATAATAGCCTAAACCTGAAATCTTTGAATGATACATAAATTGTTTGTTTTAATAAAAATGCAGATGTAAAAATAAACATTCCTTAAAAAGGAATTGAAAATAATTTGATTTTTTGACAAAACTCAAGAAAGCTAAACTACTGCTTTACAATATTTAAGACAGGCTACCCAAAAGCATTCCTGTCTACCGTAAGACTTACTTCTGTATTTACAGGCAGTTCTTTATAGTGTTCAAAAAATATTACCTGCCTGTTTAAGGCCGACTTTATAAGATATCGGTTACCCTTAAAATAGCATTGTTTAACAACAACTTTAAGCGGCCCCTCTTCCACCACTTTAAGCTGGTGCGGATAAATTAAAACTGTTTCGTCTTCCTTTTGTGTTAGTGTAAGCAGTTCCAGTTTTATTTCGTTAACCTCGCCAAAAAGTGAGGCGGTATATTTATCTGTAGGGTTATAATAAATTTCTTTAGAAGGTGCTTTACCTATCATCCTTCCCCCTTTTATAACTATAGTCTCATCAGCAAAAGAAAGTGCATCGGTACTATCATGTGTAGCCACTATACAGGTAACCTCTTTTTGTTTTAGGTAAGCAAAAAGGTTTCTCCTTAATGCATTTTTCCTAAAGTTATCTATATGGCTAAAAGGTTCATCAAGAAGCAGAATTTCCGGTTCCAGCGCCAGTACTTTTGCAAGCGCTATACGTTGCTGCTGGCCTCCGCTAAGATATTGTGCTTTTACATCGGCAAACTCTATCATCTCTACAATACCTAAAAGCTCGGCAATACGCTTTTGTTTTTCTTCCGGATAAAAGTTAGAAAGATATGCCCCTACATTTTCGGCTGCTGTTATGTAAGGCATCAGGTCAAAATCCTGAGCCAGATATTTCATGTACGGCATTCCCGGAATAAGATGAAACTTTGGCCCTAAAACAGGCTCTCCCTTATAGGTTATCTCTCCCTCGTTAAGATCAAACAGTCCGTAAATAAGTTTAAGCAGGGTGCTTTTTCCACAACCGCTTTCACCTATAACAGCTATATTCTGCCCTTTCTTAACAGTAAAATCCAGGTTATGGATTATTTTTTTCTCGGTATATCCAAAAGAAATATTCTTTACAGCAAGCATTGAAAATTATAAATTTTTAATCCTGCAAAAGTAAAGGATTTACAGCAAAAAAGCCCTGTGCTTAAAAATAAATAAGGGCACAATCTCAAACGAGGAGAAAGCACCCTTATCAACCTAACCAATAAATAAACAAACTCGTTTGTGAGATATCATTTAGAATATTGAATCTCATAAATTCTTAAAAAAATCATAACATATGTTATATATACGTAAAAAGTGTAGGGGTGGTTTTAAGTTTTTACTTTTTTTTACTTTTTTTTTATTTCTTTACACAAACACACCTATCTAACCCAATTATTAAAACATGAAAAAAACCATCACACTTTGTATGCTGGCGCTCTCTTTTTGCGCTTTTTCTCAAAGTAAAAATGAACAGTTTTCCCTAGAAGGGGGCTATGGAGCGAGTATTCCTGTAGCAAGATTTTCTGATTTCAGACATTACGAATTTGCCTTCCGTTATATGGCAGATGAACAATGGGGGTTTAAATTTGATTTTGGATCGGATAAATTCAGAAAAAAAGATGTTCCCAACTATGGCTCTGATTATTTTAGGGTTTCGGCACAGGTTGTAAATAATCTTGCCCGCACCTTTAACCTGAAATATCACAGCGATACTCGTTTTAATCTTTTGGCACATGCTGGGCTTGGATATTCCAATATGAAATCGCAACGCTATCCGGGTCAGGACAATATTGTCCATATTATTTTCGGCGTTACGCCTCAAATCAAAATTACCGATCGTGTAGCATTTTACTTTGACTCTTCATTCATTATGAATTTTAGTCAGGATTATGATTATAACGGTGCACGATACAAAAATGAAACCGATCCGCCTTCGGTAGGTAAGTTATTAAACCTTTCTGCCGGACTGGTTTTCTACTTAGGAAAAAACCAGGGAGATTCAGACTGGAGATAAAATAAAAAAGGCTGCCTATTGGCAGCCTTTTTTATTTTAGTTTATATAACTCAATTTATTATTGAGCCTGTTTTTTAGCATCTTCAACCATTTTTTCGTTTGCTGTAATTGCAAACTCAACACGACGGTTTTTGCTCATACCTTCTTTAGTATCGTTTGAAGCAATAGGATCTGCCTCACCACGGCCAATTGTATTAATACGTCCGGCACTTAAACCTTTACTAACTAAATATGTTTTTACTGAAGCAGCTCTCTGTTCGGATAATTTAAGGTTATAGTCATCACTACCGCTACTGTCTGTATAACCAAAAATATCAATGTTAGTATCAGGATAGTCATTAAACACAGGAACAAGCTTATCAAGGTTAGCTTTTGCTGTAGAAGTTAATGAAGATTTGTTAAGGTCAAAGTTAACCGAATTTTCTCCCAGTGTAAGTTTAATACCTTCTCCTACCCTTTCAACTTCTGCGCCCGGTAAAGCCTCATCAATTTCTCTTGCCTGTTTGTCCATACTGTTACCTATAAGACCTCCGGCAGTACCACCCACAACACCACCAATAATGGCACCCAGTGCAGTGTTACCTCCTTTACCAACATTGTTACCTATAATACCACCAATAACCGCTCCCGAAGCAGCACCAATACCGGCACCCTTCTGTGTATTATTCATATTTCTTGTGGCTTCACACGATGTAAAACCTATACTGAAAATAAAGGCAAAAGCCATTAAATAAATTTTCGTCGTTTTCATAATCTTTATTTTTTGTGTTTTATTGATATTACATTTTGTTAAACTGGTAAACAACATCTACATTCTTACCGCCAACATTTACATTATCTACAAGCTGGAAAGAACTTTCAGACTGGTTCATTACCTTAAGGTAATATCCCTGAGTTACTCTTTTCCCTTTTTCGCCTTCTGTAATTTTTAGCGTAAATGATCCGTCTTTAGTTACCGACCATATAATAGGACTTGAAAAAGCAGGACAGCCTACTTTATTTAAGGTCATCTCACCAGTGTTGTTGTTACTCACAAACTTCCATGAGCTACCTACAAAACACTGAGAATCGGCAACATCAAAAGAAGTTACCTTAATGTAGTCAGATCCCGGATAGGTAACGCTTGATATTGTCCAGTTTCCTTTAATACCAACCTGCGATTTTTGATCTAGCGAAGAGCATGAGGCTAAGGCAATTACACACATGCATAAAAACAATACTTTTTTCATAACTGCTATTTTAAGTTTTAGGTTATTTACTTCTTTTCGTTGAATAAAGTTAATCACATTTACTGTTACCAAACAATAGCCCCACTCGTTTTTTAACAGGAAATATCGGTTAATTTTACATGAGATTTTTTTCACCTCTTACAAATCATTTATTATCAGCGGGATTACAATAAAAAACCCCGTAAAACCCTGCTATAATTAATGTTTTCTTAAAATTTTCATTTTTTAACATATCAAAACCATTGATTACTGACAAACAGCTAAAACAAAATGTCAATTTGTCACCAAACAAGGGTTGGTATCTTATTTGAATAAGCAAAATCAGAAAACAATAAAAAACATCATACTATGACAACAGGAAAAATTAATGTTTCGGTAGAGAACATATTTCCCTTAATCAAGAAATTCTTATACAGCGACCACGAAATCTTTTTACGTGAGTTGGTTTCAAATGCAACAGACGCTACACTTAAACTTAAACACCTTACAGGTATAGGAGAAGCCAAAGTAGAATATGGCAATCCTGTTATAGAGGTTAAGGTAGACAAGGAAGGCAAAAAACTTCACATTATCGACCAGGGTATTGGTATGACAGCTGAAGAAGTTGAAAAATACATCAATCAGGTAGCTTTCTCAGGAGCTGAGGAGTTCCTTGAAAAATACAAAGACTCGGCTAAAGACTCCGGTATTATAGGCCACTTTGGTTTAGGTTTCTATTCGGCATTTATGGTTGCTGAAAAAGTAGAGATCATCACCAAATCTTATAAAGACGAGCCGGCAGTACACTGGACCTGCGACGGTAGCCCTGAGTTTACACTAGAGCCTTCTGATAAAACCGACAGGGGCACAGAAATAATCCTGCACATTGCAGACGATTCTACAGAATTTTTAGAAGAGCACCGCATTAGCGAGCTGCTTAAAAAATACAACAAGTTTATGCCGGTGCCTATTAAATTCGGTACCCGCACAGAAACACTTCCTAAACCGGAAGATGCTCCTGAAGATTACAAAGCAGAAGAAATTACGGTTGACAACATTATAAACAACCCTAACCCGGCATGGACAAAACAGCCTAGTGACCTTAACGAGGAAGATTATAAAAACTTCTACCATGAGTTATACCCAATGCAGTTTGAGGAGCCGCTGTTTAACATCCACCTTAATGTAGACTATCCGTTTAACCTAACAGGTATTTTATATTTCCCTAAGCTTTCTGCTGATTTACAGGTTCAGAAAGACAAGATACAGCTATACCAAAATCAGGTTTTTGTTACCGATAACGTAGAAGGTATAGTACCGGAATTCCTTACAATGCTTAGGGGTGTGATTGACTCTCCGGATATTCCGTTAAACGTATCGCGTTCTTACCTTCAGGCAGACGGTGCCGTTAAAAAGATATCCAACTACATTACACGTAAAGTAGCCGATAAACTTAAATCACTGTTTACCGAGAACCGTGAGGACTTTGAGCAAAAATGGAACGATATTAAAATCGTACTGGAGTATGGTATGCTTAGCGAGCCTAAATTCTACGAAAAAGCAGGTGCATTTGTACTATACCCAACTGTAGATAATAAATTCTACACACTGGAAGAGCTTAAAGAAGCCCTTAAAGCTAACCAGACAGATAAAGACGGTAAACTGGTAGTGCTTTATGCAAGCGATAAAGATGCACAACACAGCTATATTGCAGATGCTAAAGAAAAAGGATATGAAGTACTTCTTCTTGACTCACCTATCGTATCACACTTAATACAAAAATTAGAGGCAGATAACGAGAATCTTACTTTTGCACGTGTAGATGCCGACCATATAGACAAGCTTATTAAGAAAGATGATGAGCAGATTTCTAAACTAAGCGAAGAAGAAAAGGAAAAACTTAAAACCGTACTGGAAGAGATTGTACCTAAAACTACTTACAGCGTTCAGCTTGAGGCTATGGATAGTAATGCAGCTCCGTTCAGGATTACACAGCCTGAATTTATGCGTCGTATGAAAGAAATGAGCCAGACAGGTGGCGGTGGTATGTTTGGAATGGGTAACTTCCCTGAAATGTACAACCTTATTGTAAACACTAACCACGAGCTTACATCAAACATACTTAACAGCGGAGACAAAACGCATCAGGAAGCATTGGTAAAACAGGCGCTTGACCTTGCCAAGCTATCGCAAAACCTGCTTAAAGGTGAAGAGCTTACTGCTTTTGTAAAACGTAGTTTTGACCTGATAAAGTAATTTCCATTTCGAGCGAAACATCGTGAAGTCGAGAAATCTCACTTCAAAATAATTATAACAGACCTGTGGTGAGAGCCACAGGTTTTTTTTATGTTTTTATAATCTGCTTAATTACTTAGTTTTGCAAAAAATTTTAAAAATCTATGAAAACACGCATTACACTCGCTCTGTTTTTTATATGCAGCATACTTACCGCACAGGATTTTAATGTTGTAGACTGGAACCCGGAGTATAAATTAACGTTGGCTGATTTTAAATCAGAAAGCACACAAATAGGAGAAACAAACCTTTATAGTGTTTACAGTTCTGCCAGTTTAGATTATGGCGTACAAATGACCAATATAGAGTTTATGCTTACCAAAAACTTTAATTCTAAAGTAAGCAACAGGTTTTTCCCTGAATCGGCTATAATTATCGCACCTAATGAGGAAACAGCGTTAAAAATGGTAGATTTTGCCCAATATGAATTTGACGCCTGCGAACTGTATGCCCGAAAATTCAGGAAAATGCTTTATGAGGAAAAAGGTACTTTTTCAGACATTAGTTATGTACAACCATTATTTGACAATATAAGACGGGAATATAACGACAGAACTGCCAAAGCAGGAAAAGCAACCGACCTAGGCCAAAAAAGTGAAGAACTTAAAAGGCTACACGAAGAGGTACTGAAAGAAATTAATGAACTCGCTGATTTTTGCAAAACATGCAAACCAAAGAAAAAGAAGAAGAAAAAATAAATGAAAAGCCTGTAGCGAAAGTTGCAGGCTTTTTTGTTTATTTTTGGAAAAAGACTTCCATGAAAAAAACCTTACTCCTGCTGTGTATTGTTTCCTTTTTTTCCTGCAATAATAAGTCTGTTATATTTAACTCTTTATCTTCTTCCGAAGATGATGAAAAAATAAACTGTGACACAATCCTAAACAATAATCATGTTTTCAAAATATGCATGGGCATTAATGCTAACATATTTATTTTGAAGGATAACGACACTATCTATAAACATCCTGAATGGGTTAATAGTTATGAAGTAAAAGATTTTAACGAAGACGGATATAAAGACATTATTTTCTATTATATGTCCAACTATCCTCTGGAAAAAATATATCTATTTGACAAATCTCACAACCTTTTCAGGCTTGTAAAAAATTCCGACTCACATCCTGAATCAGTTAAGATAAAAGGTTCAGATTTATATTACAGCTACAACAGAAGGGGGTGCGCAGACCTTAATTGGGATAGCGACTTATATTATATAAAAGAATTTGAGATTCACAAAATAGGTAACATTACAGGAATAGGATGCGAACGTGATGATGATGAAATAAAAAACGGTATATATATTTATAAAACCAAAAAAGATTCTATACAAACACTAATACAATACATACCACGGGACTCTGGGTACTATGGAGACAAATGGGAATTCATCGAAAAATACTGGAATGAGAACTATAAAAATTTCAAATCATAATCACCCTAAAAAAGCAGCAGCCTTTCTCATGGTTTCTTCAAACGAGGCATTAATCTCTTTCTTAAACTTTTGGGTTAACGGGAAAGGCACTAGGGATGGTTAAAATGATTCATAAAAAATTAAAAAGCAGTATCTTTATAACACCATTTAACAAACCCTGATTTATGAATCTTTCCCTTGAAACCCCGGCTCTTTTATTTTCGGCAACATCATTAATCCTGCTTGCTTACACAAACAGATTCCTTACCATTGCTACTATAGTTCGCGGGTTAAAGAAAAACTACGACGAAAACGAAACAAAAAGTATATTACTGGAAATACAAAACCTCAACAAAAGACTGACCTTAATACGCCACATGCAGATGTACGGAGTATTAAGTCTGTTCTTTTCGGTATTTGCAATGGCATTATTATTTGTAGGCAGTAACATTTGGGGCACTTATATTTTCGGGTTAAGCCTGCTGCTGCTGTTAGCATCACTTGCTGTTTCCTTTTGGGAAATAAGCATATCGGTAAAAGCATTAAGGGTACACCTTAGCGATTTAATTGAAAAAGCGAAGAAAGGATAATCTGTGGATTTGGTTATTAGATTATTAGGTTATTTGGGGTAAATCAACAAATCATCGAATAAACAAATAATCTTTATTCTACAATCCATAACAAAACAGGCTTGGTTGTCTGTTTCAGTTTTTCGTCCAGTTTCTTCATAAAAATATCTGACACCGCAGGGCAGCCCCAACTAAGCGGACTATATTGCGGATGGATTTCCCTGTTTGACACGGCATCCCAAGAGTGTAATACCACTACCCTGTCTACTGCATTGTTATTGCTTTCTTCCAGTCCGTGCAGCCAGTATTTTACGTTTATACCCCAGGAACTGTAGTCGCGTTTACCAACTTTGTATTTCCCTTTAGAAGAACAATGGCTATCGGCCCTGTTACTGAATTTGGCTGTTTGGTATTTATACGGGTTATCATCAAACTTATCGCAGCTGCCATGTGTAACCAGATTCTTGTCGGTTACAATAGTATCTTTAAAACTATATACAAAAAAGCGGTTCTTACCAGAGTGCACACTCATATCTACTAAGAAATAGTAATCTTCGCTAAAACCTTTTTCTTTACAAAAGGTAAGTGCTTCGGCATGTATGGCAGAATAGTCTTTTTCAGTTTCTTTAGGCTCTTCTTTTTTAGTTCCTGAACAACTAAAAACAGAAAGAAAAAATAACAGGTATAATTTGGCAGTCATATAGTTAAGATGTAGGTTATTACCTATAACTATATTTTTAGTTGATTTATTATTTAAGCTATTTATCTTTTTAATATTTCTTTTTCTAAAGCCCGTTTAAAGCGCCACTCGCAAAAAGAACATATCCCGAAAATAAAAAGTAACCTGGCACTATTGGAAGTTGCATACCTAAAATGATATAGTATTATTTGGGAATGAGGTTCAATATTGATCTCAAGAAATTTCAGAATATATTTATTATAAGTAAGCTCTATTTTAGACGTAAAACCTTTTTCTTCCCAACCTAAATTTTGCAAAGCGGTTTTTACAATATCAAAATTAACTGCTTTAGATTTACCAGTAACCACTTTTCGCCAAGTGTTGTCCTGCCATAATAAAAAGGCTATAATAAGTATGGTTGCCACCAGCCATAATGGCCAAAACTCTATCATCTCCGTTTTAAGTAAAAAATAAATAACCTGCTCCATATATAGGAATTAGTGTAAACACGCTACCTACAATGGTACTGTACCAATAATCACTTTTTGAGGTGTATTTCGATTTTATCATTAAAAGCTATGGAAAAAGTAATGTTAAGACGTACAAATATACCGTAAATGATTCCTACCTTTAACCTGCAATAAAACAAATGGGCAAGAATATATTAAAAGGCGTTTTTTTAGTTGGCTTGGGTGCTACGAGCTACGGTATGCTGGCCACTATGGTAAAGCTTTCCTATAAAGAAGGTTATACCACTGCCGAAGTAACCTCATCCCAAATACTTTTAGGCATAGTTGGCATGTTTCTTATTAACTATTTTCAGAAGAAAAGAAACGGGGACACACAAGTAAAAGCTACAAACAAAGACAAACTTCATCTTATAATAGCCGGTACATCAACAGGATTTACAAGTGTATTTTATTACCTGTCGGTAATATACATACCTGTTTCTATGGGAATTGTGTTACTTATGCAAACCGTATGGATGGGCGTAGTACTGGAATCCCTTCTTACCAAAACCCTGCCTTCTGCCAGAAAGATAGTAGCCGTTATCATTGTCCTTATAGGCACAGCTATGGCAACTAATTTGCTCAACACAAACGAGATCCCCGACTGGCGGGGTATTGTATTAGGTCTGCTTGCGGCAGCTGCCTTTACGGCAACAATGTTTGCTTCTAATAGAATAGCAGTGCATCTCTCCTCTTCAAAAAGAAGCCTTTACTTTTTATATGGTGGCGCAGTAATAGTGCTTACTTATACCGCATTTACCTGGACAGGAAATTATAACATAGACATCTTTATTAAATATGGGTTGGTTCTGGCTTTATTCGGTACAATTATCCCGCCACTGTTATTAAACACAGGTTTCCCTTTAACCGGTATTGGGCTGGGTAGTATAGTTTCTTCGTTGGAACTTCCGGTGTCAGTAACTATGGCTTTTGTACTCCTGCATGAAAAAGTAACTGCTGTACAATGGACCGGCATAGCCCTTATAATTGCTGCCGTTGTAATAATGAATATTGGCAACCGGAACAAATCCGGCAAATATGAGTATATTTGATATTAAATCAAACAGTTATGAATTTACCCTGGCATTTATACGTAATGGCTGCATTGTATATCCTTGCAGGGCTTAACCATTTTAGGGCACCAAAAATGTACACTAAAATTATACCGCCGCTTTTTCCTGCTCCAAAAACATTAAATGTATTAGCCGGACTTGCCGAAATAGTTTTAGGTGTATTATTATGTTTTCCTCCTACAACATCATATGCAGCACTAGGTATAATGGCATTACTTATAGCCATCTTTCCTGCAAATATGTATATGTACCTTAATGATAATGTTTCGTTAGGATTATCTAAAACAGTAAGGTTAATAAGGTTACCGCTACAAATTGTACTGTTATACTGGGCTTATTACTATGTTTAAATTAGCCTCAAAAAAATATCTCTTTAAAAAAATTTAACCCTTATTTGATATTTTTTTAAAAAACTGCAACGTTAACCCTCTAACAATGAATCCTTTTCAAAAAAATATAAAAATTTACTTAACCCTTACAATCAAACATTTTTTTTAGTAATATTGATTAAACTTTAAACTATTATTTGATATTAATGTTTTCATCTGATGAAAAAGAGTAACCACGAACTTGGCAAAGAAGCTATAGACAGAATAGTAACTTTGGCTCAGGAAGAAAGGAAGCCTTTCGAGGAGATTAAAAAAGAATTTGGCTTATCCGAGAAGGAAGTAACCGAAATTATGAAAAAGAGACTGCAGGCTGATAACTTTGAACTGTGGAAGAAAAAAGTAGCTGCTAAAAAACCAAAGCTTAAGCCACAAAACTTCAGTGATTTGGAAGATGATGATTTGGATTCGAAGTATTACTTTAAGAACAAATTTTAAAACTTATACAACTCCCTAATGGGAGTTTTTTTATAGCCAAAATCTAACCTTAAATAATTTTTAGTTTAACTTTATTGAATTTTAGTTTAATTTTATTAATATTGTATTACAATTAAGTAAACAATATTAACATGACACCTAAACTGCCCATTACATGCCCCAGCTGTTCGTCATCGCTAAATGTTTCCCAACTGGCCTGCCCCTCGTGCAGCACTACTGTTAGCGGCAACTTTCCTTTACCTGTATTACTGCGGCTTAGTCAGGAAGAACAGGATTTTATACTACAGTTCTTTTTAACCAGTGGCAGCCTTAAGGAAATGGCTTCACAAATGGGAATAAGCTACCCTACGGTAAGAAACAGGCTTGACGATCTTATCAGTAAAATAAAACAACTGCAAAACCAGGAATAACCACTATGAAAAAAACACTATTTAACCCCTTTGAGAAATACAGCGAAAAGCAACTTTTTGTAACAGGTATTACCATGGCAGCAGTATGCTCGTTAGTTGCCTATTACCTTAATGCACGGTTTGACGGCATACTTGACATGCATATTGTAAAAAATGTAAGGTTTGACGCTCCTTTTATAGACAATCTTATCAATATAGTTACCCTGACATTGTTACTTTTTGCAGCTGCCCTTATTGTAAATAAGAAGACCCGAATAATAGATATACTTAATACTGTTCTTATAGCAAGAATAATCTATTGTTTCTTACCTATATTCAATCCGGAATTCATTTCTCCGGGAATTGATGAAAAACTACTTTCTATAGATCCTAAAGACCCACAATCGCTAAACCTTACAGCTTTAGACTATACTGCAATAGGAATTACAGCTATTGTAATGATTGGAGCATTAGTATGGTATATCGCATTACTGTATAACGGATTTAAAACAGCCAGTAATTCTAAAAAGATAACACACACTATCGCATTTATACTGGCTATTATTATTGCAGAAATAGTTTCCTCGCTATTGATTTCAACTATTAACTAAAAGCATTATGAAAAAACTTATTACCCTCATCACGCTATGCATTTCTTCTGTACTATTTGCTCAGGATATTACAGGCACTTGGAACGGATTATTAAAAGTACCGGGCACAACAGTTCGCCTTGTTATTAATATTACAAAAACAGAAACCGGCTATTCGGCTACTATGGATAGCCCAGATCAGGGAGCAAAAGGGATTCCCGTTACAACAATCAGTTTTGAAAACAATACCCTCGCTTTTGCTATCCCTGCAGGAAAACTGGAATACAAAGGCACTTGGGAAAACAATATTATAAAAGGCACCTATAAGCAAAACGGATATGAAATTCCGCTTGACTTAGGCAGAGATGAAATTAAAATAGAAAAACCAAAAAGACCACAAGAGCCGCAACCTCCCTATGGTTACTATACAGAAGATGTAACTTTTAAAAACGAAAACGCAGGAATAACCCTTGCCGGAACGCTTACACTTCCTAAAAAAGAAGGCAACTACCCGGCTGTAGTACTTATAAGCGGGAGTGGCCCTCAGGACAGAAACTCTGAGCTACTGGATCATAAACCGTTTTTAGTCCTTGCAGATTATTTAACCAAAAACGGCATTGCTGTACTTCGTTTTGATGACAGAGGTGTTGGTGAATCGCAAGGTGTTTTTGCTACCTCTACTTCTGCCGATTTTTCTACCGATGCCGAAGCCGCATTTAACTATCTTAAGTCAAGACCCGAAATAAACAAAAACAAGATTGGACTTATAGGCCACAGTGAAGGTGGCATGATAGCCCCAATGGTTGCAGCCAGAAACAACAGCGTTGCTTTCCTTGTCCTAATGGCAGGCCCCGGAATATCAGGCGATGAAATTTTAATGAAGCAAAACTACCTTATAAACAAGGCAGGTGGTATGCCCGAAGAAGAGCTTCAAAAACTGGGTTCTGTAAACAGAAAGTTATATGATGTGATTTTAAAGGAATCCGACATGGATGCTATAAAATCAGGACTATCTCAAATTTACAATACCGAGATGAAACCTTTATTCCTTGAAAAAGGAATTCCTCAGGAACAGATAGACCAATACTCACAAATGCAGATTGCAGAGCTTACCTCTCCGTGGTTCCTGTATTTTATAAGATACAACCCTGCTTCAAATCTTGAAAAAGTACAATGCCCTGTACTGGCAATTAACGGAAGTAAAGACCTTCAGGTGCCTCCTCAGGAAGATCTTGCAGGTATAAAAAACGCAACAACTAAAGGCGGAAACAAAAAGGTTACAACCAAAGAACTGCCTAACCTAAACCACCTGTTCCAGGAATGCACAACAGGAGAAGTATCAGAATATGAAACCATAGAACAGACTATTGCTCCGGTTGCCTTAAACGAAATATCGACCTGGATTAAGCAACAGGTAAAATAATTTCAAAAAAAATCATAATAACCTGTAACATCCTCATGTTTTAGCATACATATACGTATCAAAAAACAGCAAATGAGAACAATTATTAAAACAATTGCACTCGCTTTATCTGTATGCAGTGTTGCAACAGCCCAAAAGCATGAGGATGTACAGGTTGCTATAAACCTGAAAAATGTTACTAACGACAAAGTACAGGTTACTGTTACCGCTCCAAAACTGGACGATAAAACCACTACTTTCTACATTCCGAAAATTGTACCAGGAACTTATTCCAGCGACAATTACGGTAAGTTTATAGATGACTTTAAGGCTTATGACAAAAAAGGACGTGAGCTTAAGGTTGAACATCCTGATGAAAACTCATGGAAAATAGCCGATGCCAATAAACTTGAAAAAGTTACTTACTGGGTAAACGACACTTATGATATTGAAGGAACAGGTGTTCATGATATATTCTCTCCGGCAGGAACAAACATTACTGCAAACGATAACTTTGTACTAAACACTCACGGATTTGTAGGTTACTTTGAAGGCAAAAGCGAATTGCCTTATGTACTTACCATATCACACCCTGCCAGTTTATGGGCTTCCACTTCTTTTATAGACGAGGATGCAAGCAATGAGACAGATGTATTTAAATCGCCGAGATACCCGGATGTGGTAGATCATCCTATAATGTACTCTAAGCCTGACTATACTACCTTCACGGTAGATGGCATGGAAATTCTTATAAGCGTATATTCTCCTAACGGAAAGATAAAAGCCGCCGATATAACTCCGGATATGGAAACCATGATGCGTGCTCAAAAACGCTTTTTAGGAGCTATAAACAGTACTAAGAAATATAGTGTACTGATTTATCTAACCAATATGGAAAAGCCGGATGCAAGAGGTTTTGGAGCGTTAGAGCACACTACATCAACCACTGTAGTTATGCCTGAGATGATGCCTCTTGACCAGCTTATATCAACCCTGAAAGATGTGGTATCTCACGAATTCTTTCATATTGTAACTCCGCTAAGCATACACTCAAACGAAATTCATTACTTCAATTACAACACCCCTAAAATGTCTGAACACTTATGGATGTATGAAGGTGTAACCGAATATTTTGCCAATCTGTTCCAGGTAAATCAGGGACTTATAACCGAAGACGAGTTTTATGCCCGCATGGCCGATAAGATTGCGCAGTCTAAGCAGTTTAGTGAAACAATGAATTTCACTAAAATGAGTAAAAACATACTTGAGTCTCCTTACAAAGACTCTTACTACAACGTATATCTTAAAGGTGCACTTATTGCTATGTGTATTGACATACAAATAAGAGAAAATACCAATGGTGAAAAAGGGATTTTAGACCTTATGAGAAACCTTTCGGCAGAATACGGAAGCAACAAACCGTTTAATGACGATGATTTATTTACCGATATAGCTAAGCTTACTTCGCCAAAGGTAGAAGAATTTTTAAAGGTTTATGTAAGTGGCAACACCCCTATTCCTTATGAGGAGTATCTGGCAAAAATGGGTGTAACCCAAGCTATTGTTGAAAAGAAAGGAACACCATTCCTTAAAAACGAGGAAATACCTTATGTAACCATAAACAGCGAGAAGCAAATTGTGCTTCTTCCGGCAGAAGGCAATGCCTTTATGGATACTCTGGGGCTTAAAACAGGAGACATTATAACAACAGTTAACGGAACAGCTTATAACCTTGATAATATTTACGATCTTATCATGACAAGCATGAGCTGGAAAGATGGTGAAGATATTACACTAAAAATTAAGCGCGAAGGCAAGGAACAGGATATAAAAGGTAAAGTTGTATTACCTACAGAACAGGTTGAAGGTTACCATGCATCAATTGAAAGTAAAACCAAATTAAAGGAGGCCTGGTTAAAAGGTTAACACTTTGGTATTCAAAAATTTATTATATTTAAGCCCTATAATCAAAGCTGTTTAACACAAAGCGGCAAAAAAACCTTACTATTATGAAAGCATTATTTATCATATTTTTTATGGGATTAAGCTTTACCGCTTTTGCCAACAATGGTAATAACGGCAATAATACCACACCAAATCCTACAGAAAACAACACTACGGTTACTCACACTAACAAAGAAACCAAGACCGAAAAGACAGCTAAGGTTTCAGCAATCAGAACTGAGGATACGACTGTTGTAAAAACAGTTTCCAAAAAAGAAACTACCAGAGTATGTACAACAGGTACTGAGGCTCCGGGATACGGAATAGGATCATTTTTTGTTGAGTTTGTTCACAACAGCAACAAAAAACTGGCAAGAATGTTTTTAGACGATTAACAATTTATACATAATAATAAAAAATGCTGCTTTAAAGCAGCATTTTTTATTTATCTAAACAGGTAAATTTTATTACTTTGCGAAAAATTTAACCGCTTTATTAACTTATGAAAAAAACTATTCTGGCCCTGTTTGCCGCCTTAACACTTTTCGCTTGTAACGAAGATAAAAAAGCCGATACAAACCTGCACATTACAGGCAACATTAGAGGCTTTAAACAGGGTACACTCTATATAAAGAAACTCCAGGACACTTCTTATATTACCCTGGACAGTATAACAATTAAGGGCAATTCGAACTTTAAAAGCGATTTAAACATCGATTCGCCTCAAATGCTATACCTTATACTGGACAGAGGCCAAACAAACTCTATGGACGATAAACTAGCGTTTTTTGCCGAACCGGGTAATATGACTATCAATTCAAATATTGAAGGTTTCTATTCCAGAGCAAAAATTACGGGATCGGAAAACCAAAAGATATATGAAGAATTCCTTCAGCACAGAAAACGTTATATAGATATTGACCTTGACCTTACCCAAAAAAGTATTGAGGCAATTCAAAATAACAACCTAAAGCAAATAGACAGCATCAGCGAAAAGAAAGAGCAGCTTTTAAAGCGCAGATATCTAATTACTGCCAATTTTGTCATCAATCATTCAGATCACGAAGTAGGCCCATATATTGCCCTTTCTGAAATTCATGATATTAATATCAAATATCTGGACACGATGCAAAAAAGCATGACTCCTAAAGTAGCCGAATCGCACTACGGAAAAATATTGACCGAACTTTTAGAGGACAGAAAAAAAGATGAGGCCGCAGAAGTGAAGTAAGTTTTTTAAATCTCAAAGAATATGAAAACAGCAAGGTGTATAACCTTGCTGTTTTTATTTTAAGATACATACATTAGATGCAGGGAATATACAACAGAACTGTAGAAGTAACATTCAACATTTTGCCATTACTACTAAAAACAGAACAACCGTGCAAAAAAGAAATAACTTATAAAAACAAAAACCGCTTCATAAATGAAGCGGTTTTTTTATTGAGCCGATGGAGGGACTCGAACCCACGACCTGCTGATTACAAATCAGCTGCTCTAGCCAGCTGAGCTACACCGGCATCTCAATACGGGTGCAAATATAAGACTGGTTTTGAATTTTCCAAAAAAAATTTTGCACTTTTTTATTGAAATTTTCCCTTACAGCGCATTGATTTTTGCAACAAGCTGACCAGCAGATTCTTCCAGCTCCTTATTAATTTGTCTGAAATGATCTTTTTTATTTTCCACGTTTTTTTGGTTAATTTTTGAAATTAAGTTATCAAAAACAGTAATAGCCTCATCTATAATAGCTTCCGACTCTTTTGTTGGTTTTCCCTGAGTTGTCATCTCCCAAATGTAAACTGCCTCGATAATATCTCCTAAAACGTAATTAATGTCCTTCTTTAAAGTTTTTACACTTGCCATCTTATTTTTGTTTTTAAATTTTATGCAAAATTACAATTAATTTTTTCCTCCGTTGTTAAGAAATACATATTTCTAGCAACGTAGCTTCTCCGCTAAGCTCAAATGCTTTTAATGCAGCAGGCACTAATATGGTATCGCCCTTTGTAAACGAATAGCTTTTACCATCAGTTTTAAAGCTATATTCTCCTTCAGTACATATATAAACAGTAAAGCTGCTGCCATCCTTATCAACAGAAGCCGTTCCGTTTAAAGGAAAGTAACTTGTGGTAAAATAAGGGCAGTCTACCATTACATTTCCTGTATTAAGTGTTTGTGTGTACTGCTTTTGTGTATCGGTAGTATTATAGTTCATGGCATCAAGAGCCTGCTCAACGTGCAATTCTCTTGAATTACCATTAGCATCTACCCTGTCCCAGTCATAAATACGATAGGTAATATCAGATGTCTGCTGTATTTCGGCAATAACAATCCCTGCACCTATAGCATGTATAGTACCTGTTTCAAGGAAAAACACATCACCTTTTTTAACCTCAACCTCATTAAGAATCTCAATAAGGTTTTTATTATTAAGGTGCTCCAAATACTCATCCGGGCTTGATTTGTGTTTAAATCCTACAATTATCCTAGCTCCTTCATCAGCCTGCATTACATACCACATTTCGGTTTTACCAAAAGAGTTATGTCTCTGTTTAGCCAATTCGTCATTAGGATGAACCTGTATGGAAAGATCTTCCCTTGCATCCAGAAACTTAAACAGTAAAGGAAACTGTGTCCCAAACTGATCGTGTATTTTCCTTCCAAGAATTTCCTGAGGGAACTGTTCCAGAAGTTCGCTTAAGGGTTTGCCCTTATAAGCTCCTTCCCTAACAACACTAACGTCTCCGGGTACGGCAGAAAGCTCCCAGCTTTCTCCTGTTGTTTGTGTAGGTATGTTTTTACCTAAATCGGTTTTGAGTTTGGTACCTCCCCAAATCCTGTCTTTTAAAATTGGTTCAAAAACCAGCGGATATAATTCCATTATAATACTTATTATTTAGATGCCTTTGTAAGTTACAAAATTCCTTGGGGTTTCATATAACACTACCTCAAGGTCCATTTGAGAGTCGATACGCCTTCTTATCCTGTTCCATATCACTACCACTATATTTTCGGCAGTTGGGTTAAGATCTTTAAATTCCGGCACATCAAGATTAAGGTTCTTATGATCAAAAGGCTCCTCAACCTCTTCTGTAATAATATCCTTCAGCACTTTGATATCTATCACATAACCTGTTTGCGGATCTATTTCCCCTGTAACACTAACTATAAGCTCATAGTTATGCCCATGAAAATTAGGGTTATTACATTTCCCGAAAACAGTATCATTCTGCTCTTCACTCCAGTCTTTACGATAAAGGCGGTGTGCGGCATTAAAATGTGCTTTTCTGCTAACAGTAACTCTCATTATTGCGGTAATTTATGATCTTCAAGATAATGATAAAACTCCTCAAATATAATCCTGAACCAAACTGTATATACCTCGGGATTAGCCTTCATATCTTCCTTAACATCATCAATACTCATCCACTTCCAGCTTTCGGCTTCTTCCCTGTTTATATTCGGCTCATCATTATAATAGCCTATCATTACATGATCCAGTTCATGTTCTGTAAGTCCGTTATCAAAAGGAGCCTTATAGATAAATGAAAACAGCTCTTTAAGTTCGGTTTTAATCCCCATCTCCTCCATAAGCCTGCGGTTACCGGCCTCAATATTAGTTTCACCCTCACGCTGATGGCTGCAGGTGGTATTTGTCCACAATAATGGGGAGTGGTATTTATCTGCTGCCCTTTGCTGCAGCATTATTTCGTTTTTAGAGTTCAATACAAAAACGGAGAATGCCCTGTGTAATAAAGCTTTTTCATGAGCTTCCATTTTTGGCATCAGTCCTATCTGTTCGTCTTTTTCGTTTACAAGTATTACTTTTTCTTCTGTCATCGTTATATAATAGCTTTCAAAAATAAGAAAATATTACCGGAAAAGAAGCCTATTCCCTCTTTGATGATATTTTATTGGACACCAATATTTTATGTATCTTTGATATAATAAATTTTATAGAGTATGTTCACAATTGATCAAATTAAGGAAGCGCACTCTAAAGTTAAAAGTGGTGCAGACTTTCCACAGTACATTCAGGATCTCATAGCTCTTGGAGTAATTCATTACAACACTTATGTAAAAGACGGCCATACCGTATACTGGGGCTGCGACAATTACCGTATACAGTCACCCCCTAAATACGACAATCTCCAGGTTGCAGAAACCGGAAATATGAGCGATTTTATACATCACCTCAACGCCCATCAGGCAGGAGAAACCGATTATCCGCAATTTTGCAAAGATGCCGCTGACGACGGTGTCGAAAAATGGGTTGTTGATATGGTAGAAATGACTTGTGTTTATTATGACAGGGCAGGACATAAAATTTATGAAGAGGAAATACCTACTCCGTAGATTCTACTTTTACAAATCGGATGTTTCTGAATCTCGGATGATTGAGTGTAAAACCTTTTACTCTTTTATTTTCGTCAAAATCATATTTCACAACACCAAAATCAAAAAAAGCTTTATAAACAGCAAAATACCCCTCTGTTTCATCATTCCCTACTTTACACTTTAAAACACCATTCTCTTTGTAGAAAAAGTAAGTTACATCTAGATTACTACAATAAAATGAACCTGTAACCCTTTCAAAATCGTTTACGGCAACTTCTCTTCTAACCGCTATATCAGATACATTTGATGACAAAATAATCATTTTCTGCGCTTTACCATTTTGTATATCTTCAAATGTAAACGTGTAATTATCTTTACTAAAAGAAGAGTCATGTATAGGAACCAAATCAAACTCAAGGTCATTAAAAACCTGCATTATGCTTAACACACCGTGCTCATGACTTACTTTATAAAAGTATCCGTTTTGGTTATAGAGACCATCATATCGCATCAATAAAGAATCAGGCAGTCGTTTACTCTCCAAAATTTCTTCTTTATGACTCTCTTCTTTAATTCCTAATGCAATATCAGCACCCAAAGAATGTAAATATTCAACAGGAGCATCATCATTGTTTGAAAGTGTTATCACACTAAGTTTTTCATCCGGAAACAAAGACACATATGTATTAAAACCGTCGTTAACACCACCATGGGTAATTTGCTTTCCTTTCTCATCGTTTAAAATATATAACCCCTTATTATAAGCGTAATCTGACTCTTCATACATCTTTCCTTTTAGCATTTTATTCCAAAAAACTTTGCCAAGAACTTTATTACTCTGCATTTCTTCGAGCCATTTTTGTAAATCACCAAGAGTAGAATATAAACCTCCTCCAATCACAGCAACAGCATCTACTTCTGTCTTAAAATATTTATCTTCCTTTTCCCAATACCCAAAAACCCTATTTTCAAAATAATCATCCCCCTTATAAACATATCTGGTATTTTTCATTCCTAAAGGAGTAAAAATATTTTTTACTGCAAAATCATTTAAAGACATCCCAGATACCTTTTCAATAATCTGAGCCAGAAACCAATAACCTGAATTATTATAACTATGCTCAGACCCTGGTTTAAAATCCAACTCCTGAACAGACAATAATCTATATATCTTTTCATTATCATAATCTTCGACTTTTTCCTTTTTTAGACCTGCTAAAGCAACAATATCTTTAATTCCGGAAGTATGATTAAGAAGGTCATATATGATAATATCCTGAGCATACACAGGCATATCGGGAAAATAATCAGAAAGTTTATCGGTAAAATTCAGCTTACCCTGCTGTTTTAAAAGCACTATACAGGCACCTGTAAATTGTTTAGAAACTGAGGCAAGATAAAAAATACTATTATCGGTTAGCTTATCATTTATTTCGAGGTTTGCATAACCTGAATGTTTATTATAAATCACTATCCCGTCTTTTACAATCCTCATAGAAACACCCGGCCTAAAGCCCTGATCGTAAATGCTTAAAATAGAATCTATTGCTTTAAAATCATTTTGTGAAAAAGCAATAAGGGGTAATAATATCAGGAGTAAGGCTGATATCTTTTTCATAATTAGTTTGATTTTTTAGGTTTGATAATATAGTAAGAAGAAAAACTTTAATTCAACTCTTCAGCACATTTTATAGCACATTTCTCCCCGTCTATTGCAGCAGAAATAATACCTCCGGCATATCCGGCACCTTCACCACAAGGATAAAGCCCCTTTATCTGTACATGCTCTAAAGTATAAGGATCACGCGGTATACGCACAGGTGATGAAGTTCTCGATTCCGGCGCATGCAATATGGCTTCATTGGTTAAATACCCTCTCATAGATTTACCAAAATCTACAAATCCCTGCCTCATTACCTGTGTAAGGAATCCCGGGAACACCTGTCCTAATTCAACCGAAGTTGTACCAGGCACATAAGATGTTTTAGGAATATCGGCCGAAACCTTACTTTGGGTAAAATCTATCATGCGTTGCGCAGGCACTTTTTGGGTTTCCCCTGCCAGATGCCATGCTTTCTGCTCAATACTTTTTTGAAACTCCATTCCAGCAAGTGCACCAAATTTTGCAAACGGTTTAAAATCTTCCAGTTTCAGCTCTACAACAATACCCGAGTTAGCCGTTGCCTGATCCCTTTTAGAAGGTGACCAGCCATTTGTTACAACCTCACCCGGACTGGTAGCACATGGTGCTATAACCCCACCCGGACACATACAGAAAGAATACATACCCCTGCCGTTTACCTGTTTTACAATACTGTAAGGTGCAGGCGGTAAATATTCTCCTCTAAAATCGCAGCTGTACTGTATACTGTCGATTAAAGTTTGCGGATGCTCTGCCCTTACACCAAGCGCAAAAGGTTTGGCTTCAATAAATATCTTTTTACGGTCAAGAAGTTCAAATATATCCCTGGCAGAGTGGCCAGTAGCAAGTATGATTTTTTTAGCATTGATAACGTCCCCATTCTGGGTAACAACACCATCAACCTCATTATTTTTAAGCAAAATATCGGTTACACGGGTATCAAAAAGTACCTTACCGCCATACTCGATAATCTTTTCACGCATGGACTTGATTATCTTCGGCAGTTTATTTGTACCAATATGCGGATGTGCCTCTACCATGATATTATCGGCAGCACCAAAAGCCACAAACAGTTTAAGAATTCGGTCTACATCACCACGCTTTTTAGATCGGGTGTACAGCTTACCGTCAGAATAGGTTCCTGCCCCTCCCTCACCATAACAATAGTTGGAATCTTCGTTTACAACATGATCACGGTTTATTGCCTTTAGGTCACGCCTGCGCTCCTGTACATCCTTACCTCTTTCTAAAACTATAGGCTTAACACCCAGTTCTATTAACTGAAGGGCAGCAAATAATCCTGCAGGGCCGGCGCCAACAATAATAACCTCCTGACTGTTTGAAACATCTTTATATTCCGGTAACGGAACAGTGTTTTCCTCAAAAGTTTCCCTCCAGTATACGGCAACCTTAAGATTTATCTTAATAGCTTTTTGGCGCGCATCTATAGAGCGCTTTATAACCGCAATATGATTAATCTCTTCAGGCTTAACCTGCATAAGTTTAGCTACATGAGCTATAAGTAAATGCTGCTGTGCAGCTACCTCTGGGGCAACCTGTATCTGGAGTTCTCTTGGCATGCCGCAAAAATAATCAATATTTAGAGATTATTTTCACTTAAAAACAAACCTACTTAAGAGCAGCCTTCTCTTCAAAAGCATGTAATGCAAACGAAGCCAGCCAGTGTTCTCCTTCATAATTACCATCTACTATAGCAGGCAGCGAATAATTAAAATGCTCATTAGCCAAAGGTATAAGGTGGCTAAACTGTTTAGGATACTGACTTGCCAGCCTGTACATATTCCATGCACGGCTAAAGTTCAGCCCGTCAAGGTGCACCAGGTGACCGTCACTTCTGTCAGACACCTTACCCGGTTCCCATTTGTAGTTTTTATCAAATAATGGCTTAGCAAAATCCTTAAGCCATTTTAAAAATTCTTTTTCAGGCATTACGCGCTGCATAATACCCATTTCTTCCATACAAGGCGAAAGAAAATCGGTTCCGCTGGGTTCCCATGCAAAAGGGCAATCGCCGTCATTTTTAAATAAGCGGAGTGCATTATCCCTAATCACATTTTGCAGTTCGGTGTTTTTAGAATGCATAGCATAATCCCAAGCCAGTGACATTCCAAAAGCAGTATTAGTATGCGTTCCAACCCTAACCGGATAATTAAGTTTTGGCAAAAACTCAATATATCTTGACGCGATAAGATCTGATAGTGGTTTTACATTCTCTGCCAGTTGCTTTACCTCATCAATTTCTGAAGTTTCCAGTTCTAACTGAAGCTTTAAAAGCCATGCCCAACCATATGTACGCTCATACGACTTTTCATGCTCTTTGCTCAGGTAAGCTATTTCTTCTGCTATATTTTCTTTGGAGAGATTTACTTTCAGTTTACTTATTATCTCCTCTTTTCTGTCAATATCCGGGAAACGCTTTAACAGATATACCAGACTCCAGTGCCCGTGCACCGAAGAGTGCCAGTCGAAACATCCGTAAAAGGCAGGGTGCAGTTCTTTAGGCCCTCCAAGTTCCGATTCATCAATCAATAACTGGCTCAGCTTATTAGGATATTCCTTTTGCATACACTTTAATGGAAGCCCGGCAAGGCCGTTAGCTCTTTCTAAAGTAAGCTCCTGTGCAAAAGAAAAAGAGGTTATAAATAAAGCGGTAAGTAAATAGTGTTTCATAAGAATGTCTTTGTCCTCAAAAATAAGCAAATAGATTTTCTGACAAAACTCAGTAACTTTGTTCTCTGAAAATAAAAATAAGATGTCGAGAAAAATAAAACTGATATGGGATTTTAAAGGGCCTGCCGGATCAAAAACCGCAGAACACCATGAAATTCATTTAAAAGAATATATAGCAATAGAAAAACTGCCGTTAAACATCACCGGATTTGAAGTCCTAACCGATATGCACGCTATAGCGTACATGGTAGTTACCGATGAGCACATGATACAGGTACGTGATGCACTTAAGCCCCATCGAGGTGAACTTTATGAGCAGTAGTATATTGATATCAATAAAAAAGCCCTGAGATTTTTCAGGGCTTTTTTATTTATTTTTCTATTGCTAATTTAATTAGCAACCTCGCTTATAAACTTAATACGCATAAGCCTTAGCTCTTCGGTATCATAATCTCCGTCAAATTCCTTAAGGGCATCCTTAATATTATCCGACTCCGATTCCATATAATATTCATGAATTTCTTCCTGCTGGTCTTCATCCAGTATTTCGTCAATCCAGTATTTTATATTAAGCTTGGTACCAGAATAAACAATCTGCTCCATTTCTTTAAGCAATGCATCCATATCAAGGCCTTTAGCGCTTGCAATGTCGTTAAGCGGAAGCTTCCTGTCTATATTCTGGATGATATATAATTTAAGCGCCGAGTTAGCTCCTGTAGACTTCACCACAAGATCATCCGGCCTTATAATATCATTATCCTCAACATAGCGCTCAATAAGCTCTACAAAGTCCTTACCGTATTTTTTAGCCTTACCTTCACCTACACCGTGAACATTACCAAGTTCTGCTATAGATACCGGATATTTTAACGCCATATCTTCAAGAGAAGGATCCTGGAACACCACAAATGGCGGAACTCCAAGCTTTTTAGCCACTTTTTTACGAAGGTCTTTAAGCATACTTACAAGAGCCTCATCAGCTACCCCTCCGGCAGATTTACCAGTGGTAACGGTAGTTTCATCGGTTTCATCGCCATAATCATGATCCTCTGTCATCATGAATGATTTAGGATCAGCAATAAACTCCTCTCCTTTTTTGGTAAGTTTTAAAACCCCATAAGTTTCAATATCTTTTGACAGATACCCTTCAACCAGTACCTGCCTGATTAAAGCCATCCAGTGTTTTTCATCATATTCCTTACCCTTCCCAAAGAAAGACTGAGAATCGGTCTTATGTGCTTTTATTAGAGCATTCACCTTCCCTGTAAGGGTAAATATAACCTCTTTGGACTTATACATTTGCTTTGTACCCTTAACCGTTTCCAGCAAAGTAACAACCTGGTCTTTTGCCTCCGATTTTTTCTTAGGGTTACGAACATTATCATCCATATCGGCACCTTCGCCTGTCTCGTCGTCAAATTCCTCCCCAAAATAGTGAAGCAGGAATTTCCTTCTTGACATAGATGTCTCAGCATAGGCAACAACCTCCTGTAACAATGCAAAACCAATTTCCTGCTCTGCTACGGGTTTGCCCGACATGAATTTTTCAAGTTTCTCAATATCTTTATACGAGTAGTACGCCAAACAATGCCCTTCACCTCCGTCACGACCAGCCCTACCGGTTTCCTGATAATAGCTTTCCAGTGATTTAGGTATGTCGTGGTGTATTACAAAACGTACATCCGGTTTATCTATACCCATACCAAAAGCAATGGTTGCCACTACCACATCAACATCTTCCATAAGGAACATATCCTGGTGCTTGGCACGGGTTTTAGCGTCAAGTCCTGCATGGTATGGCACCGCACTGATACCGTTTACCTGTAGCACCTGTGCTATCTCCTCAACCTTTTTACGGCTAAGGCAGTAAATAACTCCTGATTTCCCTTTGTGTTGCCTGATAAAACGGATAATATCCGACTCTACCGTTTTTGCTTTAGGCCTTACTTCATAATACAGGTTTGGCCTGTTGAAAGAAGCCTTAAATACATTGGCATCAGACATATCAAGGTTTTTAAGTATATCTTCCTGAACTTTTGGTGTTGCTGTTGCGGTAAGTCCTATTACAGGCACATCGCCCAACTGTTTAATAATGCTCCTAAGGTTACGGTATTCAGGTCTGAAGTCATGACCCCATTCCGAAATACAGTGAGCCTCATCAATGGCTACAAAAGAAAGCTCTACTCCCCTTAAAAAAGTAACATACTCTTCTTTGGTAAGCGACTCAGGTGCAACATATAAAAGTTTTGTTATTCCAGATGTTATATCCTTCTTTACCTGGTTAACTTCTGTTTTTGTAAGAGACGAGTTAAGTACGTGGGCAATTCCTGGTTCTGACGAAAGGCTCCTTATGGCATCAACCTGGTTTTTCATCAGCGCAATGAGTGGGGAAACTACAATAGCTGTTCCATCGAGTGCCAGAGCAGGTAACTGGTAACATAGTGATTTTCCGCCACCTGTAGGCATTATAACAAATGTATTGTTCCCTGTAATGATACTTTTTACAACATCTTCCTGGAGACCTTTAAATTTGTTAAAACCAAAATATTTTTTTAACTCTTTGTGTAAGTCAATTTCGGTCGATTTCATTATTTATTAATAGTAAATTACATAAATTTGCAGAACATAAAGATACAAAAATCTTTAATACGCACAACTTTTTAAACATTTCGCAAGTTTGATAAATACACAAGCAATACTGGCTTCTGCCAGGAAAACCATACTTTCTGAAAGTGAGAGCATTGCTAACCTTATTCAATATTTAGATGAGGATTTTGCAAAAGCTGCCGAGATAATTTACCAGAGCAAAGGCAGGCTGGTTGTAACCGGAATAGGCAAAAGCGCCATTATTGCAAACAAAATGGTTGCCACCCTTAACTCGACCGGAACACCTTCATTATTCCTTCACGCTGCCGAAGCCATTCATGGCGATTTAGGCATGGTACAACCCGGCGATGTTGTTATCTGTATTTCAAAAAGCGGTAACAGTCCCGAAATAAAAGTACTGGTACCACTACTAAAACGCTTTGGCAACGTACTTATTGGAATGACAGCCAATAAAAATTCGTTTTTAGGAAAAGAATCCGATTACGTACTTCATGCGTATGTAGAAAATGAGGCATGCCCTAATAATCTTGCCCCAACCAACAGTACCACAGCACAGCTTGTTTTAGGTGATGCATTAGCCGTTTGCCTTATGGAGCTTAACAACTTTAAAAGTGAGGATTTTGCAAAATATCATCCGGGCGGAGCACTTGGTAAAAAACTTCTGCTTCGTGTAGGCGATATGCTTGACGACACACACAAACCGGTTGTTAGTCCTGAGTGCAGCATCAAGAAAGCTATTGTTGAGATATCTGAAAAGAGGCTTGGTGTAACTGCTGTTGTGGAAAATGAAAAAGTAATAGGTATAATTACCGATGGAGATATAAGGAGGATGCTTAACGACCGTGATAACATTGCAGGTGTTTTGGCCCGCGACATCATGACGCATAATCCTAAAACAATAAAATCTACCGATATGGCTGCTGATGCCCTTAACACCATGGAAAACTTCAGTATTACACAACTTGTGGTAGTGGATAATGGCGAATACAAAGGCATCCTGCATTTACATGATATTTTAAAAGAAGGAATAGTTTAATATGGCTCAAAAAGCAAAAAAAAGCAACTCTGGCGAAATGTCTTTCCTGGATCACCTTGAAGAGTTAAGGTGGCTGCTTATAAGGAGTACCGTTGCAATTTTAATAGCTGCCTGCGTAGCTTTCGCTTTCAGTAAATTTATTTTCGACGAAATAATTTTTGCACCAAAAGACGGCAATTTTATCACTTATCGCTTTTTTTGCGACCTGGCCAACAAATATGATCTTGACAAGAGTTTTTGCGTAACCGAGATTCCATTTGAGATACAAAGCCGCCGTATGGACGGGCAGTTCTCTACCGATATATGGACAGCCATAACCGCAGGTTTTATTCTGGCTTTCCCTTTTATACTATGGGAATTCTGGAAATTTATCAGGCCCGCACTTTATGACAAGGAGCGCAAGTATGCCCTCACATTTTTATTCACCACTTCTACCCTGTTCTTTTTAGGTGTATTATTCGGATATTTTTTAATAGTCCCGCTTTCCATAAACTTTTTAGGAACATACCGGATTAGTGACGTGGTTAAAAACGACATTGACCTTGATTCCTATTTGAGTCTGGTTAAAACTACAGCAATATCGTGTGGCTTGATTTTTGAGTTACCTATAGTAATCTATTTCCTTTCTAAAATAGGACTTGTTACTGCTGCCACTTTAAGAGGCTACAGAAAGTTTGCTTATGTAATTATGCTTATAGTAGCTGCCGTGGTAACCCCTCCAGATGTGGTAAGTCAGATTATAGTAACCATACCACTGGCTATTTTATATGAAATAAGCATTCTTATTTCGGCAAGAATGGAGAAAAAAGAATTAAAAACAAATGAGCTAAAAAAATAGACTATGGCTGATTTAGTACAGGAATTTAACGATTACCGCCAAAAAATGAACGACAAGCTTCTGGCGGATAACAACAAAATAATAAAACGTATTTTTAACCTTGATACCAACGCCTATATGGAAGGTGCCCTTGACGTAAAAACCAAGGAACTTTTAGGACTGGTTGCATCGGCAGTACTTCGTTGTGACGACTGTATAAAATACCACCTTGAAACGTGCTATAAAGAAGGCCTCAACAAAGAACAGGTTATGGAAGCACTGGGTATTGCAACACTTGTAGGCGGAACCATAGTAGTACCCCACTTAAGGAGGGCTTATGAGTTTTGGGAAGCACTGGAAGAAAACAGTAAAGGCGAATAACGTACAAGAAACCTGAAAACATGAAATTAAGAGCAGATAACTTAATAAAAACATACAAAGGACGAAGCGTAGTAAAAGGCATCTCTGTAGAAGTGAATCAGGGTGAAATTGTTGGTCTTTTAGGCCCCAACGGAGCCGGAAAAACCACTTCTTTCTACATGATCGTAGGCCTTGTAAAACCTAACAGCGGCAAGATTTACCTTGACAATATGGAAATTACCGATTTCCCTATGTATAAACGCGCCCAAAACGGTATAGGTTACCTTGCCCAGGAAGCTTCTGTTTTCAGAAAATTAAGCATCGAAGACAATATCCTTAGTGTATTGCAGCTTACCAATCTTTCTAAAAAAGAGCAGGAAGCTAAAATGGAAGCGCTTATAGACGAGTTCTCCCTTCAGCATATACGTACTAACCGCGGTGACCTTTTATCGGGTGGTGAGCGAAGAAGAACTGAGATTGCCCGTGCACTGGCCACCGACCCTAAATTCATTCTTCTGGATGAGCCTTTTGCCGGGGTAGACCCTGTAGCGGTTGAGGATATTCAGCGAATTGTAGCACAGCTTAAAAATAAAAATATCGGTATTCTTATAACCGACCACAACGTACAGGAAACCCTGGCTATTACTGATAAAACCTACCTTATGTTTGAAGGAGGGATATTGAAAGCCGGTGTGCCGGAAGACCTGGCAAGTGATGAAATGGTTCGTAAAGTATACCTGGGACAAAATTTTGAGCTAAGAAAGAAAAAGCTCGATTTCCAGCAGCATGTAGCCCCAAGCAATGTTCCTGATGAAGAAAATTTTTAAAATTCAATATAAGCGCGGTTCTCCGCGCTTTTTTTATTACCTGACACAATGATACAATTAAAACGAACTGACTCATCTGATACCGACTTCAGGAATCTTGTAACGGAACTCGATGAATTTCTCGCTATCTTAAATGGCGAAGAAGACACCTTTTTTGCTCAGCATAATAAAACAGACCTAATAAGACATACAGTCGTTGCGATTCATGAAGAAACTCCTTGTGGCTGTGGAGCAATAAAAGAATATGAACCAGAAATTATGGAAGTAAAACGCATGTTTGTTCATCCTGATAAACGTGAACTGGGAATCGCTACAAAAGTTTTAAATGAATTAGAGCAATGGGCTTTAGAACTGGGATATAAAAAGTGTATTCTTGAAACAAGTAAAGAATTAAAAGCCGCAATAAGCCTTTACACTAAAAATGGTTACAACATCACTCCAAATTATGGACAATATAAAGATGTGGAAAGCAGCATTTGTTTCGAAAAACAGCTAATAAAAATTAAGCAATCATAGTTTTATTACCTCATAACAAGGGTATGCTTTTTTAGCTGATCATAATTGCCGTTATAGATATTTACATCCACATTTCCGTCAATACCTTCAATAGCTGCCTTATCTGTAAATTGCCAAAAGTGCCATTCGTTTCTTATCTCGTCTTCAAAAAAACTGTAATTGGCAATCCATACTGTATAGCCTTCAAATTCTTTTTTTAAAAAATCGGTATAAAAGCTCTCACCGCTGTAAATTATAGGTTTTACACCATAATGACCTTCTACCTTATCCAGCCAGCGCTTTAAACCTACTTTAAGGCTATCCATGCTTTGTTTACTCGGAATTTTTTCGATATCCAATACAGGTGGTAAATCTCCCTTTTCAAGCTTAACCGTACTGATAAAATTCTCAGCCTGCTTAATTGAATTTTCATTAGGCCTATAGTAATGATATGCCCCTCTTATAAACCCCTTTTTACCGGCCTGTTTCCAATTCGTTTTATATTGACTGTCGGTTTTATTTTTTCCTGCAGTAGAACGGATAAAAACAAACTTCATAGCATAATGCTCATTCTCCCCGTGTACTTTATCCCAATCTATCTTTCCCTGATACTGCGATATATCAAATCCAAAAACCTTATCCTTGTGCCGGGAAACAATCTCATATATCCTTAAATCGGCAATTTTGCGTTCCTCCTTAGTAAGTGTTTCGATACGCTTATTGGTTTTAAAACCCAGATAATACAAAAAACCGTTTCGGTAATGATATCCTACAGCAATAATAAAGGACAATAGCAAAACCAGGAAAGAATACCTTAGTATTTTTCCCGGAGTTATTTTTTTAGCCTGTTTAGGTTTAGGCTTACGTATATTTTTTGCGTTACTCTTTTGCGGATGGGCTTTCATGAACCTTTTTAGCAGACATATTGTTGATTACCGACAATATTACATAAAAAAGAATAATAAGCGGTATGGCAAAATACTGGAAAAAGAACAATAACAGTATAGATGCTATAAGGAATACAAACTGAATTTTGTTACGTTCCCAGTTAAAATATTTAACCTTAAGTGAGAACAAAGGTATTTCCGCATTCAATAAATATGCACTAAGAGCACTTATACCTGCCAGTATAAACGGATTGCTTAACCATTCAAAAACAAGTCCTACTCCTCCTGTTTTATCTAATATAACAGGAAGACTCATAATAAACAATGCATTTGCAGGTGTTGGCAAACCTATAAAAGAGTCTGTCTGACGTTCGTCAATATTAAATTTAGCAAGTCTGTAGCACGATGCAATTGTTATAATAAAACCAACAAACGGCAGAATACCTAAATAAGCATTATCGGCACTTAAATTAGCATCATCCCTTAGGTCGGCTATATTAGCAAGAAGCTGATACATTGTAACACCGGGTACTACACCACTGGTTACCATATCTGCCAAAGAATCTAATTGTAGGCCCAGTTTACTCTGCACCTTGAATATCCTGGCAAAAAAACCATCCCAAAAATCAAAAAAGATACCCATACAAACCCAAAAGAATGCCATTTGAAGATTTGTATTAAAAGCATAAACAAGTGCAATTAATCCTGAAGTAAGGTTTAATAATGTAATTACGTTAGGAATGTGTTTTTTAACAGACATAGTTCTACAATTTTACTGCAAAGTTAACACAATAAGTTAATAGAAATAGAGTTTAGTAATTGAGATTTTTATTTCATATTTGCACAAAATAACAGCGTTGAAGAAGAAATTTATATTTCCCATACTATTTTTTTGCTTTTTAAGCCATGCTCAATCGGTTAGAAAGTACTCCAATGAGTTCATGAATATTGGGGTAGATGCTGCTGCTTTGGGTATGAGTAATGCTGTTACTGCCAGTACCGGCGATGTAAATTCCGGCTACTGGAATCCCGCAGGACTCTTAAAAGTAAAAGACAAGCAGCTTGCGCTGATGCACGCCAGTTATTTTGCAAATATCGCACAGTATGACTACGCCGGATTTGCCATGCCAATAGACGACAGAAGCGCTTTTGGCTTATCCATTATCCGTTTTGGGGTAGACGACATCTTAAATACAACACAGTTAATAGACAGCGAAGGAAATATAGACTACAACAGGATCAGCTTGTTTTCAACTGCCGATTATGGTGTTACCCTATCTTATGCCCGCTCGTTACCTTTAGACGGATTACAATATGGGATTAACGCTAAAGTTATCCGCAGGATAATTGGGGACTTTGCCGATTCATGGGGTTTTGGTTTTGACATCGGGTTACAATATCAAACCAAAGATCAATGGAATTTTGGGTTAATGCTAAGGGACATTACAACAACTTACAATGTATGGAATATAAACGAAGAAGCTTTTGATGCTATTCGCGATGCCGTACCGGGCGAAAACCAGGAACTGCCTGAAAGCAGCGAAATTACTTTACCAAAAGCACAGCTTGGCTTTTCAAAGAAATTCATAATCCGTTACGACTACAGTATATTAGCTGCCGCAAACATCAATATGCAGTTTGCACAAACCAACGACCTTGTATCTACAGAGTCGGTGAGTTTTGACCCTGCATTTGGTTTTGAATTCGGATATATAGATTTGGTATTCCTTAGAGGCGGCGTAGGTAATTTTCAAAACATAAGGGAATTAGACGGAAGCGGTAAATTAAGCTATCAGCCAAATATTGGTTTAGGGTTTAAATATAAAGGCATAGAAGTAGACTATGCTTTAACTGATATTGGCGATCAAAGCGCTGCACTATATTCAAACATCTTTTCTTTAAAAATAGATTTAGGACTCTTTAGATAAAAAAACACCATGCAAAGTTTAAAAGTATTATTAGCAGTTATATTCTTTAGCCTGTTTTCATTTAAGAGCTTTGCACAAATACCGCTATCGGAAAAAGCCGAAGTAAGTCTTTTAACTTGTGGTTCGGGTAACGAGCTTTATTCTGTTTTTGGCCATACAGCAATAAGGGTGTTCGACCCTGCAAATAACATTAATACTGTTTACAATTTTGGTACTTTTGATTTTAACACACCTAACTTCTATTTAAAGTTTGTAAAAGGTGATTTACAATATTTTGTATCGGTAGCATCATATGCTGATTTTATCTACGAATACAAGTACTACGGAAGAGACGTATATGAGCAGGTTTTAAACCTAAGCCTAAACCAGAAACAACAGATAGCAGATGAACTGAACGGCATCCTTTTCTCAGACAAAAAATATTATACCTATAAATTTATAAACCGCAACTGCACCACTATGGTTGCAGACATTATTGACAAACAAGTAAAAATTTCCTTAGAAAATTCAGATAAAGGAAAAACATACAGAGAAATTATTTACACTTATCTGGCAGACAATCATTTTTATGAGAACTTAGGTATTAACCTGCTGTTTGGCTATAAAACCGATTACACATCTGAAAAGCTGTTTTTACCTAAAGAGTTAATGGAAGGTGTAAGCAATACAACAACCAGTAACGGTCCCTTGGCAAAGTCCACCTTCACAATTGTAGAAAAAACCGAAATTACATCAGGCAGTTCATTTTTAAACAGCTATTACAGCTATGCCATACTTGTAATTATACTTTTAGTATTAACTATAAAAAGAGTAGGATATTTATCCTATTTAGTAATTGCAGGATTGTTTGGCATCCTTTTCTGTTTCGTAAGTCTTTATTCATCACATAACGAATTGCTCCTAAACTACAATATATTGCTTTTTAACCCTCTTTTTATCATTATAACCATAGTAGCCTTATCCAATAGAAAAAAACCGCTAAAATGGCTTAGTTTTGGTTCTATTGCATTAATCATTATATATACAGCTCTAATTATAAACAAACCTCATTTTGTAATAATGCTGCCTCTTATCATACTTAACTCAGCTGCCTTATTAAGAACCATAAAGCATTTAAAAGCTAACCCTTAATATAAATTAACTTCAATATTTTTACAAGGTTACTGTTTTACTTATTTTTACAATCTAAACATAAAACCATTTAACCTTGCTTTTTTTCAGTAAACCAAAAGTCGCTCTAGCGGATTTAATCCCAAGCGATTATGTAGATACACACTCACATTTGCTACCGGGAATAGATGACGGAGCCAAAGATGAAAATGATACTTTACAGTTAATAAACACTTTAAAAGGATACGGATTTTCTCAATTTACCGCCACACCTCATATCTTACCGGGAGTTTGGAATAATACAAGAGAAGGGATCCTTAAAAAAGAAGAGAGTACTCTTTCATTTCTTAAAGACAACAATATCACTTCACCTTTTAAAGCAGCTGCTGAGCATTTAATGGATGACACTTTTGTAGAGTTATTCAAATCAGAGCAGTTATTAACCCTAAAGGAGAATTATGTATTGGTTGAGATGTCATATATTAATCCGCCAATTAATTTATATGATATATTATTTGAATTACAGGTAGCCGGTTACAAGCCTGTGTTGGCACACCCGGAAAGATATTTGTTTTATCACACTAAATTTGACGAATATTACAAGCTTAAGAAGGCGGGGTGTCTGTTTCAACTCAACTTATTATCGGTTACCGGATATTATGGAGAAGGTGTATTAAAGACAGCCGAGAGATTATTAAATGAAAAGTTGATTGACTTTACAGGATCTGATGCACACCATATGAGACACGTTGAAGCTTTTAAAAATAAAATACCTTTTAAAAAACATGAACGCTTGATTGAAGCTTTAAATAACAACACCTTCTTTAAAATTTAAAGAAGGCGTTTTATATTATAAAAACTGTAAGATTTTACTTTCTACCGAAAATCTTGCTCTTCCAGTCTGATTTGGTAGTTTCCATATTAGCTCCATAGCCATAACCATAGCCATAACCATATCCGTAGCCATAGCCATAACCTGTTTTCTTATCGGTATCATTAAGTACCATTGCCATGTTAGGAAGCTTATTTTCTTTGTACATAGTTTCAGGTACAATAAGCATTCTTTTATCAAGATAGTTAGCTCTTGAAACATAAATAAACGAGTGAGCTAAATTAGCCACAATAAGAGTATCAGTAACTAAACTTACAGGAGCAGTATCTACAATAATATAGTCATATTCTGTCTGTAATTTTTTAAACATTTCCTCAACCTTATTACTCATAAGTAGTTCAGCAGGATTTGGAGGAATTATACCTGGAGGCATAATATAGAAATCCTCAAATTCTCCATACTTAACTATATAATCATTAATATTTGTATTACCTGGTGTTGACAAATAATTGGTTAAGCCCTTAGAAGGTATATTTATATATTCATCCAGCTTAGGATTTCTGATATCCATACCAATTAATAAAACTTTCTTACCTGTCATTGCAATAGTAGTTGCTAAGTTAACAGAAATAAAAGTCTTACCTTCTTTAGGAATTGTTGATGTTACAAATATGGTTTTTGCAGTACCTGCCGGTACATTATTAAGCATAAATTCCATATTCGTCCTAATAATCCTTAAAGCTTCAGCAGTTCCCGATCTACCATGCAAGTTAACCAACTCACTACTTGTTTCAGATCTTGGTACATCACCTAAGAATGGTACCTTTAAATGATCTAAATCTGCATTGCTATGAATTTTAGTATCGAGAAGCTCTCTTAGATAAATAACCAAAAACGGAATAGCCAGTCCTAACAATAAAGAAGCTAATAAAACTACATTTGTTTTAGGTGAAACCGGTTGCTCTTTAGCAAAAGCACTATCAATTACTTTTGCATTTGGGGCTGTTACTGCTTTAGAAATAGCATTCTCTTCTCTTTTAGTAAGCAAGAACAGATACAACTGCTCTTTTACCTCTTTTTGTCTTTCAATAACCCTATACTGTCTTTCTTGTCTCGGGGCCTGTCCTACCCTTCCCTCCATAATACCTTCCTGACGTTCTAGGTTCCTTTTTGCTATTTTTAATGACGATTGCAGGTTAGTCAAGCTTTTAACTATGCTTCCTTTCAACCCTTCTAACTGCATATTCATTGCTAATATATTTGGATGTAGTTCTGTCATACTTCTATCCAAATCTCTCTCTCGTTTTAACACAAGGGCATTATATTGCTGTATTAATTCGGAAGCTTCACCCTGAGAAATTAAATTTGTAGGTAAAGTATTAAATTCTTCAGAATTTTTCAACTCATCAATCATAAAACCTACTACCTCCAATTGCGAACTATTATCCACAACACTTTTTTCATACTCACTTGCTGAGTTAAGAAAAAGTTTCACATCAGATTCTATATCAGTAAGCCTCTCTACCTTTTTAAAGTCTTCTGCATTCCTCTCTACTGTATCCAGCTCTTTTGTTAAAGACTCAAGTCGTTTATTAATAAAATCCTCAGTATTTCTTGCAACCTGATTTTTGTCGTTTATAGCATCCTGATTATATGTATAAATAAGCGTATTAAGAAAATCAACTCCTTTTTCCTTAACCCTATCAGTTAACGATAAAGAAACCACGCTTGTCATTTTATTTACTGTAGCCACTTGTAACTTAGCTCTATATTCTTCAGCAAGTTTATCTAAAGCTTTTAATTGCACAATTACATCCCTGTTAGCACTATCAGATTTTTTATTCGATATGCTATCAGTATTTATAGTTACCAGCATTGTTCCGAGATTTGAAGAAAAAGACTCCCCAAATGAATGAACTCCTAACTTATTAGACTCAGCATCAAAAATTTCAAATTTAGTATCTGAAATTGTTTTAACAGTAAAAACTGTATCTTTCGTATAAAAGTCGTCAATTACATCGTAGAAACTAACTTTAATATACGGATTGACATAAGTTTCTTTTGTCTTAACATTGCCTTTTGTAAAATAACTAATATTAAATTTAAGTTCTTTTACAGTGTTTCTTGTTAACGACCTTGCTTTAAGAACTTCAATTTCATTATCTACATTACTATTTCCTCCCATTAACCCTAATTCGCTTAAAGCTGAAACTTCATTGGCTACCCCGCCTTTTTTTTCATCTTTAATTAAAATGGTTGCGCTAATCTGGTATTCAGGAGTTGAATATCTCAAATAAAGAAAAGCCAAAAACAAACACGCAATTACGCTAACAGTAAACCATTTCCAATGAACGAAATACTTATCTATTTGTTCTCTGATATTAAAACTGTTGACACTATTTTCGTTTTCAGTTTGTATGGGTAAATTATTCTGCATCTTTCTATCTTGTAAGTATGGCAATTAAGGCAATCAATACGGATGTAGCAGAAATAATTACACTAACATTAGGACCAACACCCGATGAATTTATCTTTGTTTTATTAGGCTCAACATATACTTCATCATTCTGTTGAAGATAATAGAATGGAGAATTTATAAAATCGGCTTTTGTCATATCTATATAATTAAAAGTCTTTTTCCCATTAATATCTCTCCTTACCAAAACATTATCTCTCTTACCATAAACAGTCATATCTCCAGCCATAGCAAGCGCTTCAGGCAATGTTATCCTTTCGGTTTGCAAAGTGAATCTACCTGGTCTTGCCACCTCACCTGACACTGCAATTTCAAAATTAACTATCCTTAAGTTAATCACAGGATCTTTTATATACTTATTCAGCTTTTCATTCAGCATTTCTATCACTTCACCTTTTGTCATGCCTCCTACTTCAAGCTTACCCAAAACAGGAAACTGAATGAAACCATTATTATCAACATGATAAGTTTGAATTCTTTGTTGACCTGAAGCCGCATCCATACTTGAAGAAAACATATCAGTACCTGTTATTCCAAGAGCGGGTAAATTAAAATCTTTAGCTGCATCTCCCGGAGCAGATATTATTATCATTAATAAATCATCTGATTTAATTCGAGTTTCAAAATTGTTTCCAGAATCCTCAAAAGAAGTTAAATTTTGATAATACACTATTTTCTTTCTCGGTACACATGAAGTGAATACAAAAAATAGCAATAAAAAGGGTAAGACTTTTCTAATCATATAAATTAATAAGAGATAACGAATTTCCAGTAGAAGATCATTTTTATTACAGGCACAAAGATAATTTTTTTTAAATGGAAAGCATGAATAAAAAGTTAAAAGAGAAATTTATGCTTTTTTATCTAAAGTAGCAAAATCAGAATTCATACTTATAAATTCAGGAACAATTTGTTTCATTTTATAAACTACCTCTTCAGAAGAATAACCACATGCAATTACTATCAAATCGTCTACCTGATGTTCCAGACAAACAAAATCATCAAAAACCTCCTGCGCTACCATTATTTTTTCATGATGTGTAGGCAACGTTTTTGAAGTATCGTTAAGCAATTCCTCATATAATTTCTCTCCAGGCCTTAATCCTATGATTTTTATTTCAATGTCCTTATCCGGAATGAAGCCCGCCAAACGAATCATTTTTTTAGCTAAATCTATAATTTTAACCGGCTTACCCATATCAAAAATATAAATCTCTCCTCCATTACCCATAGCTCCAGCTTCAAGTACTAGCTGGCACGCTTCCGGAATAGTCATGAAGTAACGAATTATATCAGGATGTGTTAAAGTAATTGGCCCTCCTGCTTCAATTTGCTTTGTAAACAAAGGAACAACCGAACCATTTGAACCTAAAACATTACCAAAACGGGTAGTAATAAATTTAGTTTTACATTTACCTGTTTCAACAATCATTTTATTATGAAGTGCCTGAACATACTTTTCGGCTATTCTTTTACTTGCCCCCATAACATTACTTGGATTAACCGCTTTATCAGTAGAAACCATTACAAAGCTGTCAACCCCAAATTCACATGCCAGGTCAGCAATATTTTTAGTACCCAGAACATTAACAAAAATTGCCTGTGAAGGGTTTTCTTCCATTAAAGGCACATGCTTATATGCTGCCGCGTGATAAACAACCTGGGGTTTATATTTTCTAAAAACCTCCAACATTGCATCTTTATTTCTTACATCTGAAATAACAGAAATAATATTAGCTTGAGAATCTAATCTGGCAACTTCAAGACTTAGCTGATGTAAAGGCGTTTCAGCCTGATCCAACATAATAACATTTTTAGGACTAAACTGAATTACTTGCCTTACAATCTCACTACCAATAGAACCTGCAGCCCCGGTAATTAATATAGTTTTATTTTTAATTTGAGACGAAATCGAATTATTGTCTAATACGATAGGCTTTCTTTCAAGCAAATCCTGTATCTGAAAATTTTTAATTTTTCTTGATATCTCTTTTTGATCTTCCCAATCGGATATCAGCGGTACAGTATATACTTTATAATTAAACTCTAAGCATTCATCAACAATAGCAAGTTTCTCTTCTTTTAATAAACTCTTATCAGCAATAACTAAAGCTTCAGCATTAAAAACTCGCATCACTACAGAAATTCTCTTTTTATGTTGAAGAATTGGCAAACCTAAAATCATCTTAGATTTGTTATAACTTGATTTATCAATAAATCCTACCAATTTAAACCTTCCCGGAATTTCAGACTTTAATGCATTGGCTACGGCAATAGCATTAGCATCAGAACCATATATAATGGCCCTAACTAACTTTTTGCCATTACTACTATTAAAATAATTCTCAAAAACCTGTTTTACTAAAACTCTATATAAAAAAAGACAGCTAAATGAAAAAACAGCATTTATTAATATTCCTACATTAAGGTATAACAAATCACCTTTAATAGTTTCATAAAGACTATTAAAAGCAAGTAAAAGAAAAGCTGTAGTAAATTGAGCAAAGAAAATCTTCACTGCATCAATATAAGAAGAATGCCTTATAATACCAGCGTAAGTACGAAAAGCCCTAAATGAGAGAAGAGTTATTAAAAGGTAGAAAACAATACTTATAACATATAAATCAGGTTTAACAGACACTCCCGTTCTATGAATTAAGACATACGAGAAAATACCGGTAAAAGACACTACTACCAAATCCAACAAGAGTATTATCCATCGTGGTAAATACCCCAGATTATGTAAAGATGTCCAAAATCGGTAATCATTAAATTTATAGGCATTATTATTCTTTCTCTCCACTCTATATCGCGAAATAAATATTATTAAATGTATTCACTTAAACAGATAACTTTCTGTCAAAAAAAACTTCTAACAATCCTGATATACGTTCTCTTTCACTCTCTCCTAAATTTGATCCAGAAGGCAGGCATAATCCTTTATCAAATAAATCTTCAGAAACTTTTCCACCATAGTATGGACAGCCTTCAAACACAGGCTGAAGATGCATTGGTTTCCATAACGGCCTAGACTCAATATTTTCAGCTTCTAATGCTAATCTAACATCCTCTCTATTAACACCAACAATAGAAGAGTCTACAATAATTGCAGAAAGCCAATGATTAGAAAAAAAATCGGAATTAGGCTCTTTAAAAACTGTAATCCCTGGCTTTTCTTTAAATAACGAAACATAAAAATCATGCATTGATCTTCTTAAAGCTATATGCTTATCCAGAACTTCCATTTGTCCTCGACCAATACCCGCACATATATTACTCATCCTATAGTTGTAACCAACTTCAGAATGCTGATAATGAGGGGCATTATCTCTAGCTTGTGTAGACAAAAATACGGCTTTATCTTTAAATTTCTTATCCTTTACAACTATAGCACCTCCACCAGAAGTAGTAATTATTTTATTCCCATTAAAAGATAAAATACTAATATCTCCAAAAGTACCACATTTTTGACCTTTATAAGAGCTTCCCAATGCCTCTGCACTATCTTCAAGAATAGGAATTTCGTATCTATCTGCTATTTCTCTTAATTCATCAACTTTATACGGCATACCATATAAATGTACGGCAACTATAGCTTTAGGTTTTTTTCCTTTCTTCAACCTATCTTTAATAGCCTCTTCTAATGAATCTGGACAAATATTCCATGTATCAGACTCACTATCTACAAAAACTGGTTGAGCTCCTAAATATCTAATCGGATTTGCCGAGGCTGAAAAGGTCATACTTTGGCAAATCACTTCGTCACCATACCCAACACCTAACATTATAAGCCCCAGATGCAAGGCGGCAGTTCCCGAGCTTAAAGCACCAACATATGCCCCATATCCTAAATAAGATTCAAGATCAGCTTCAAACCCATCAACATTTGGCCCTAATGGAGCTACCCAATTAGTTTCAAAAGCTTGATTAATATATTTCAATTCTGTTCCTCCCATATGAGGTGAGGAAAGCCATATTTTATTATTTCTCATTAAACATGCCCTTTAATTTACAAATATAGATATATCAAAATACATTTATTATTTTTTTAAGCAAAACAATCACTAATCTATCAACTATTCAATCTATAAATAGGAAAAAAATCTGTTTCTGGCACTTCTGATGAAAATTTAATCTCAACTAACTTATTATAGTTATCCTCATCGACAACATATTTCCATACTTTAAAATTAAACCTAAGTTGAGAAAAGCCTGACTTAAATCTAAATAAGCTATCTTCATCGCTACCACCGACACCTCCACCGAGATGTAAAAATTCAAGATTTAAATCATTTGCTAAAAGACGTGCTTCATCTAACACTAATTTCATTGGAGTATATCTAATAAATTCAGATTTAGTACCTGCTAAATGATATTGCATAATCTTATCTGAAATAGTAAAAATAGCCCCTGCAGCTATCTCTCCTCCTTTTTTAGCCAACAATAATTTACTCTTAAAGCATTTATTATTTAAAAAGGATAAATAGTAATTCCTATTAAAATAATAATTCGGCGACGCATTGACTCTATCCATTGTTTCATTATAAATAGAGATAAACTCATCAATTTCTTTCTCTGATCTTGCTTCCTCTATAACAAAGTCTTTTCTTCTTAACTGATTTAATTCAGATTTATTTGACTTTCTATATTGTTTACGTTGCTCATCGGGTGATATTCTTAAATCAACAGCAACAGTACTATTTATATCATAAATATTTCCAAGATTATTTAAAACACTTTCTCCTTCTATCAGAGGGTGTAATCTTGAAAAAACTGTAACTATATTATTTTTCTTAAAATAGTCATTTAACTGATCCGTAAAATTAATTATGCCATCATTTGAAACATTATTAAAATCTACGCTGGATATTGGCCCACAGTAACCATATACAGATGTACAATCAAACAGATCACTCTCAGGAATCTTTCTCACCACCAAAGGAAGTGCTATAAATTCATCATTAAAATAACTAACACATAAAATAGGTCGGTGTTCTGTTTCTAAAAGGTTATATGATTGAGTATGATAGAAATCATATTTAAATGAGCGCTTAATAATTTCACTCCATTTAGCATCATTAACTTCTATTACAGAAAAACTATTCATGATTAAAAAAATTTTGTAATTTAAAAATAATTGTTTTTATATCGCTTAAAGAATACCTGTAGTCCATGTGCAAAAAAAGCATTTTACCAGCTAGTAATATATCATTATCATTCTGTTGATTTGGCCATAAAATTGCCGGATAAATCTTATTCTCAACAAGATAATCTTTTAACTGATTTTTTACTAATACTGTCTCACATTCCAATATAAGTCCAAATGACTTACCCGTATTATTAAAATTAACCTTTAATTGATTAATGACTTTTAATTCTCTTAAAGCAAAATCAATATTTACCTGTTTTAGAGTATTTATTTTTTTTACATCCAGACTAAACAAAAGAGACTTGACCCACTCAGGCATAGCCGAATTAGTATATAACTTGTTAAAATCATCTTCACTTTTTTCAAACAAGCCTCTATATATATCTTTATCGCTTATACCTCCATATAGATACTCTCTCTTAAGAATCATTGCTGCAAACTTTTCACTAGCTAATATATCACTTTCAAAATTCGACTGAAAACTTGGCAACTCTAAGTTTTTCGGCGAATAACAAAAACCTCCAACAGGAACAGGTAACTCTTTCCTAAGTGAACCAAAACAATAATGGGCTGTAGAATGAAGAACAGATTCAATATTGTGCGTTAAATCCTCAATAATTATAGCTTCTTTAATTGAAGAGAGATTCAATTTTTTTAAACCAAAAAAATCTACATTAATAATTACTGATTGAGACGAATCTATAAAATCAATCCTATCAAAAAACTCAAAAGGATTACAACTATATAAAACAATTTCTACAGGCAAAGTTGCAACAAAATCTACTACCGAATGACAATAATAGCTTGGAAAATAAATTCTCTTCCAACCATACCGAGAAATGCCTTCCTTTAAAATACCATGTAATCCTGAACGACCAGAAAATGAGAAAACAAAATTTATAGAATCAAAAAAAGATTTTTCATCAATTGTGATTTCTTTGTAAGAATAATGGAAATCCGAACCAAATTCTTTATTCATTTTCATCAATATTAAAATAATGTTTAGCCAAACCTTTTGTTATTCCAATATCATCTATCTCTGACATTTTTCTACCCATACTAATATCTGAAGATTTAAATATCTTAAAAAAAGTTTTAACTAAAATCTGCAAATCCAATTTTAAAGAAACATTATCTACATAATGAACATCTAAATTAAACCTTTCACTAAATTTGAGATAATTTCTACCTTCAATTTGAGCTAACCCAGTAATTCCCGGCTTTATTTCATGTCTACGAATATGATATTCAGAATAATAAGGAAGATACTCTGACAGCAAAGGCCTAGGTCCTACTAAACTCATCTCTCCTTTTAAAATATTAAATATTTGAGGTAATTCATCTAACGAGGCTTTTCTTATAAAATGTCCGAAAGGAGTAATTCTATCCATATCTTTGAGTAGATTGCCTTGGTCATCTTTCTTATTATTCATTGACCTAAATTTAATTAATCCAAACTCTTTATTCATTTTACCTATCCTAGTCTGTATAAAAAAAACCTCCCCAGAATTTTGAACAAATAAAATAAGAAAGATAATTATGAATATTGGTAAAAAAATTACTATAATAAAAATTGATATAATAAGATCAAAAAAACGTTTTAAATAATTACTGTACATTTCTACTAAGATTTATTTTTTATAATTTTATCTGAAATTTCATCAAAAGTTTCATAAAGCTTAGCCTTCATAAAATCTGCATAAATATGTAATGATTTAGAAGTTTGTTTTTCTTTAAGCAATCGAGATAATACACTATAAGTATCTGAACTATCACTAAATAAATATTCACTTCTAAATTGTAGCCCATATAAATCTTGAAGTTTAGTCCCTTGCCACTTGTTAAAAATAGCAGCAGGAATTCCTTTCGCTAATGCAGTTATTGCAACATGCAGACTTGAACACAACACAACTTCAGAATGTACAATTAAATCTAGCATCTCAAGCACACTTAGATTATTCGGTAAAAGTTTAAACTCTCCTCCTGATGCTTCTAAAATTAACTCTAAATACTTTTCATCTTTCCATAAATGAATTACAGGCAATAACAGTACCTCAAAACCTGTTTCCTCTTTAAATTTCAATAAAGCATCACTAATATTTTTGGCCTCTATATCCGTAATATTATGAACTTGAAAAATTATATACTTGGACCCAAATGCCCATTTTTTATAATGTTGACCTACTTCATTTCTAATAGTCAAATAGTCTGGAAAAATCCAGCCTAAATCTGGAGTAATCTTAATTTTATCATTAAACTCTTCGTAATCTCCATGTTCTAATATTTTTTTTGAAAGAATCCCTCTTACAGAGATATAATCTAAATCAGATATAGATTGATTAATCTTATCATCATCCCATTTATCCCCAAAAGGCCTAACTCCTACTGAAAGCCAAGCTTTAAAAGAAGAGTCTTTATCAATCCAATCCCAAACTACATCATATGCATTTTCACTTAAAACCTTTTGATTATTTTTTTCATAAATTGGCTTCCAAGTTCTTTCTTCAAACAAATGAACAACTTCTCCCCCTGCGAGAATTAAGGCATCATATTTTTCTTTAACTTTACTCTTATGATAAGACCTGTAATAAAAACCTTCAAGTTCTATTTCTGAGGGAGTATAAAAATCAATGTTAACATTAGCTATTCTTTTCTCAATTTCATGCTTAAAAACATGTGAAAACAATATATCTCCATAGTTATTAATATCTGCATATGAGAACATTGCTATTTTAATAATATCCATATCTAATTTTTTATCAAACTTTCTACTGTATCTACATCAAATACCGGCATATCTTTCGCTAATCTAACTTCTCTTCTTTCAACAAACCAATTATCGATGAAAATCGCTTTATGTGATTCTATGTAATCTGATTTTTTATCCTCCATTTTTAACACAATTATCTCATCGAATAAACTTGGAGATATTGAGTAAAAATTTAAAGACATATGCAATTTAGCCCCATGTTTAGTAATTAACTTTACTATTTTTCCATTATTCTTACATTGATAAATAAAACTCATCAAGACAATATTAACTTTTCCGTTTACTATTAACGTATCATCATAATCTACATAGACAGTATCATATTCTAACCCATACTTAAATTTGTTTTTAGTTACACGAAAAAGCTCAAGTTCATAGCCATACTTAAAAATCTCCACATCCATCCCAAGTGCATCATATATAGTTAGCAAAGGCAAGTTAACCCCCTTATGCCTGAAGAACCCCATTGTTCCTGCTGTACGTGTTGACACTTCTAACAATTTCAAATGTCCATTACAATCTTCTTTCAATTGAAAGAACCATAAACCATGAAAACCAAGTTTGCTATTAATTTTTTCAGCTATTTGTTTTACCTCATCTGTTAAAGAAACCTCTCTACTTCTAAAACTAATACCCATTTTAACTTCTGCTCTTTCACGAATACCGGAAAACAATAGCTCCCCATACCTATTTGTAAAACAATCTATTGTATATTCTTTACCTGGGAGATATTCTACAAAAATCAAATCATTGTTATCAATTAGAGATTCATGATGTTTCTTTGACTTTATCAACTGAACACCTTGTGAACCCTGACCTACATCAGGTTTTGAAAAAATTGGATATTCTTCCTCTTCTAAGACTTTTAAATAAATTTGGGGGCAAAAAAATTCATCTTTAAAAAGAGTATATGTTTCTTTTTTATAGCGACAAACCAAATTTGTTTTAAAATCAGCTGACAAAATTTTTGCATTAATTATAGAAGCATTTTCTGCGAGAAATAAAGATGCAGTATCATCGGTAGGAAAAATTAAATCAATTTTATCTTTTTCAATTAACTTATTCAAATCCTCAATAAAATTTAATTCATTTAAAAAAGGCAGCTTCCTAACTTCATTTTCGTAAATTAATTCACTATAATCATTCCTTCCTGAAGCTGGGATTACTTCTACATGAATAGAATATTTTATTGCTTCGTTTATTTCCAAAGCATTCTCAGCTCCAGAAGGAAAAATTAAAACTTTTTTTCTCATGGATTTTTTAATTTTTATAATTCAAAGAATATTTTTGAGATTCTATTTTTTCTACAATATCTCCAAATTCTTTACACAGTATAGTTTTATCAAACTTATTTAACGCTAAAGACCTTGACTGCTCCCCCATACTTAGCTGAATATGAGTATTTTTTTGTAAAAACTTTATTTTTTCTACTAAATCGGATGGGGCATCAAAATTAACATAAAAACCGCACACATAATCCTCAACTAAATCTTTTGTCCAACCTGCAGAATTAACTATAATTGGTTTGCCTGCAGAAAGAGAATCAAACAATTTATTAGGAGAGTTCGTGCTTAAAATAGGTAAATTTAAAAAAGAAACTAAAGAAACATCACAAAAGTTTACAATTTCCGAAGTTTCCCTCATTGGATACCTTCCTAATAATTTAACGTTTTTTAAGGATAATAACTCAATTTTTTCCTTTATCCTCGATTCCATTGCTCCACCTCCTAAAAAAACAAATTCAATAGTAAAGTCATTTTTTAACAATTCAGCAGTTTCAATCACGCTTTCAATACCATTTGCTAAACCCAATGCTCCAAAATGTATTATTTTAAAAGAATCTTGATTTAGACCTAACTCTTTCATGAGCTTATAATTTTTCTCCCTTGGCCAAAATTCATCTTTCTTTGCCATATTAGGTATCATGGATGTCTTTTCGTAAGGAATATACTTTATCACTCCATCCCTCATTCCAGGTGAAAGTGAAACAACATGTGTAGCATTTTGATATATAATCTTTTCAAAAAATTTTGTAACTTTTATAAGTAAAGGATTTTTTATTGCTCCCATTTGTATAGGAACTTCAGGCCATAGATCTCTAACTTCAAATATATACGGAACTTTCTTTAACCATTTCAACATCAAAGCAGGCACACCAATCGTGAGAGGAGTTGATGTAGCAATAACCAAATCAACGTCACTATATTTTAATCCTATTTTTGTCGATTTATACATAAATCGACAAAATGCTTTTAAACGCCTATAGAACCCCATTTCTTGATTGTATGACTCTTGGATATAAATAACATTAATACCATCAACAATTGTTTCATGAACTTGCTTAGTAAATTGCGATGAAGCTGTTATAATAGTGACTTTATGCCCTCTTCCTATTAGTTCTTTTGCAATCCAATACGATCTTGTACCTCCAGGTTCTTGGGGAGTTTTAAAATATTGATGAAAGTATAGTATATTCATTATTTCAATTTTAATTTTTTTTCAAGCCTCTTATTATTTCATTTCTGCATAAGTCTAATTTTTCTTTCGCTTTTGGCAAGTTGATCAAAACTTGTGAGTCTAGATATTTTTCTTTCAAAAATTCATATAAAACATCTTCATATCCCGAATCTAAAATACTAATATTTTCCATTCCTAAAACATCAAAATGGTGTTGAACCTTTTCACTTAACTTCGGCAATATATTAGCAGGAATTGCCCCTTTTGAAAAAGCTAAAATTAAAACATGAAGCCTATCACTTAAAATAAGCTTTGTTTTTTCATATATCATACACAATGCCTCTTCCTGTACCGTATGAGTATATTTGTCAGGCCATATTAATTCATCTGCATTTAATTTTGAAGCTATTTCAACAGTTCTCGCATTATCCATTCTAACTTGAGCAACTACCTTTATTTTAAGACTATAGTCAGTAGCAAAATTTTTCACAGCTTTAAACCATGAATCTGTAGGAAAAGGTCTATCACCTCGCATTGATATTGTCAAATATTCTCTAGAAACATTATTTTCTAATAAATCATTTGAAATATCATAAAAAGCCAAATCAGGTATTACCTCACCTATTCCAAATAAATCTCTACTGTGATTTGTTCTCCAATAAACCTGTGATGTAGGCATAAATAGCAATTTCCATAACCAAATATTTTTGCTTCTGCTGTTAGACATAGCAGCTATACCTACTCTTAAAACTTTTCCATTTTTTAATCTAACAAGACATTGAAAAGGAAACAACAGAATTTCTCCTTTTAACCTTCGACTTCCTAAACGTATTTCTCCTGGATTAAAAACAAAATTTGTTTTATTAAATCCTGAAAAACTTAGTTTTATAAGCCATTTTATTAAACTTTTATATATAACTACTTTATTATCTAGCTTTAACCCCTCTATGAAACTATCAGGCGCATTACCTACATAAATATGCAAAGTACCTGCATTTTTAAGCCAACTTAGCAACTCTCGTCTATGTAATACATCCCCAATATTTGTGAATTGCCCTACAACAGGTATAAAAATATTACTCATTTATCTATAATTTAGTATTATCATTTGAAACATAAGCCAGTAACAGCGGAAAAAAAGCATAACGAAAATATGAAAAATCACCGCTAAATAGAAGTGTCATCATACCATATAAACCAACATAAGCAATTATCTTTTTGTACTTTAGCTTAAACAATAAATAAAGAAAAAAAACAAACCCTACAAATCCTGTTTCAGCTAACATCTCCATTGAAACATTATGAGGGTATTTATGATCTGTGAAATTACTTTGCCAACCCCCAAAACCTACACCAAATATTGGATTTTCTAAAAACAGTTTCCAAGAAGTAGCTATATACTCCTGCCTTGTACCAACAGAACCTTTACCTACGCCTTCAGAATATTCTTCAGGATCAGCTAAAAAGTCTATAATCATCCTTACTGATCTAATATCATCACTATATATTAATAGAATAAAAAACGCAATACATACTATACTAAATACTATAATTTTAGTACTTACTTTCTTTCCTAAAACCCTATTCCAAAAAATTAAACAAACTAAGACTACCCCTAATAGTGGCCCCTTTGATCCAGTCCAAATGATCATCGTCAGAAAAAATAAAGAAAGAACTATTTGTTTAAAACTCTTTTCTCTAACCAACACTAAAGATAAAAAAGCCATCCCGTTTACCCATCCAAAAGGAATAGAGCCAAGCAAACCAAAGGAAACCGATCTATCAAAAAAGCCTCCCTTAAGCTTGTAAAGTATACCTATTATACTAATAATAGAAACAGATATTATCAAATATTTAAGAACACTCTTATCATCCCATTCATATCTATTAAAAACAATAATACATAAAACAGGAACAAATAGTCCTAAAAATACTTTTTGTAATCCATATTCAACTTTTAAAATGTCTAAATTCTGAAAAGACATAAATAATAAAAAAAAGTAAAACAAAACGACTAACCAAAGGATATTTTTTAGCTGATAAGTATTACTGATAAAAAATATCATAAGAGATATAAATGTCAATACAAATATACCTTCTAACAGGAAGTCATTAACTTCTAAAAACCTAATAACCTCCTTAAAACCAATATTAACAAAAAAGAGGATTACAAAAAGTATCCAACTTCCCTTCTTTTTATTTGTAGCTTGCAGCATTTATTCTTTGTTAAAAAAACTTATTCCTAAATACTTCTTTGAAACTGAAAATGCAATGGCATTTTGTAACACTAACCCCAACGCTGAGGAAATTGCTGCCCCCATAAAACCATAATAAGGTGAAAGTAAAAAGGAAGACAATACGCTAACAATAGCAGTACATATAACAATATTTCTCAAATATTTTTCATGCCCTGTCATGTTCAGCAGAAAATATACCGGTCCAGTTGCAACATTAAAAAGTTGTGCTACAGCCATAATTAATAATGCATTCTTTGCCTCTTTAAATTCTTCCCCAAACAGCCCCAATATAAATGTTGGAAATGAAACTATTACAATAAATATAGGCAACGCAATAATCATCATATATAAGGTAGAATTCCTAACTAACCTCCTCAATTCATTCATTTCATTTTTATAATAAGAATTAGCAAAATGAGGCGCATATACTGTACTAACAATCCATAACACAAAGTTAACAACAAAAGCCGTACTATTTGCCAAAGAATACAATCCTACATCTTTACTTGAAGCATAAAGTCCTAAAATTATCGTTGGACTAAACTTTAGCAAATAACCTGTAAAGGCAGACAAAGCATAATCTGGCAGACTTGAAAAAAAACCTGTATAATTTTCCTTTTGATATTCATTTCCAGACTGAGCTTTTTTAACTATTCTATTAAGCATTATATATCCCATTAAAGCAACTATCACTGAAGCAAAAAAGAATACTATACTTGCATTTACCCCATTAATATTCATCCCAAACCAGGCTAATATCGCAATCGAAGTTCCTGTTATAAAAGTAGTCAATCCAACCTCAAAAAAAGGTGCTATTTGAGGCTTAGCATATGCTTTAAAAAAAGAAGACTGGATAGTTTGATATGAATAAAAAGGTAATGCAAATGCAAAAACTAACAAAATATCACTCACCTTATTACTGTTAAAAAAAACAGTAGATATATAATCTCTAAATAAAACAAGAAAAACTCCAAAAACTATTGTTACAACTAAAGATATAAAGAAAACATCTTGTCTTAATTTTCTAATTTTCCCAAATTGTTTTTCAGAATACATAATAGCAGCAAATCTCATAATAGCTGAGGATAATCCAAACCTTGCAAAAAAACCGAGTCCGATTAACAGAGAATATGCTATCATAAAATTCCCAAGCTCAGTAGCGCCTAAATATCTTGCTAAAACAAAATTAAATACAAAAGTACCAAAAGCAGAAACAGCCCTAGTAAAAGCAGTCTGCATGAGCTTTAGTATAATTTGCTTATCATTTTTAATTTTTGAGAGCAGCTTATTTAAATTATTTTGCATAACATTAATTTGGATATACTGGTTTGCCTGCAAGTAATATTCGTGAGTTTAATGCACAATTCCCGTAAAATTGAGTACTCCTTCCTTTATCATGTTTTTCTAATCTTCTTTGGAGAGCACGACTATACCTCCCTAACTTAATAAGTCCGTCTGTAAACCAACCTGATCCATTACCTGACCCATCAAATCTTTCTGCAAATTCATAAGAACTTTTCCAAATAACTTTATCAAAAGTAATTATGAGGTTATCAATATCCATATTATTGAATGCTGTTTTTTTTTCATACATATCAATAACGGTAGAAACAACTGCATTTCCGTGCCCAACATCTTGGGCTTTGCCTTCTTTCCACGAAGCTTTCCAAGATATAGCATTTTTATTTTTAGGATTAACAATTATTTGATTTTTAAATTTATCAATAAAAAAATCCGTTACTTTTTTATATTTGGCTTTACTGGTTATTAAATATAAATCCATACTAATCCTTGCCCAATGAGAAGACATATGTACATTACTCCTATAGATATTGTTTTCGCCTCTACTATACCATTTATCAAAAATATTCTTCTCTGTGAACGCTAAAATTGAATCAAACTGGCTCTTGTATTTTTTATTAGAATAAATAGCAGGAGATTTTTTTATAATATACAATAATGACGTTATATACCTCCAGCAGTAACTTTCAAATAAAGGATACTCTTTACCATCATCTCCTAATGATGGTGCAGTATGGTTTGGCCATCCTAAATAATTATCTTTAAACTGACTTTTCTTTATTTTAGCAGAAACAATTGCAGATTTCTGAATATTATTTATATATAATAATGCCCTGTCTAAATAGATGGTTTTACCTGTAGCTTGAAACATAGCATTATTGGCATCAATAGAATAGGCAAGATTATAAAATTTCCAACTATCCCCAGAAGTACTTTGCACATAAGCTATACTATATTCTTTATCCCAATTTTTTAAAAATTTCTTTTCCCATTCATCAACTGTTTGTATATTCTGAGAAAATACCGAAACATTAAATAAGTAGAAAAAAAACATTATTAGCTTACGTATCATAAATACGGTATATTTTTTATTATTTGCTACTAACTTCCAATATTTTTATAAACGAACCCAATTTTATTTAATTTCTCACCATCCAGTATATTCCTACCATCAAAAACAAAGGCAGGTTTTTTCATTTTATCATATATCCTCTGCCAATCATAATCTTTAAATTCATCCCACTCTGTTAATATGGCTATTGCATGAGCATCTTTACATATCTCATAAGGATCTTCGTATACTTTTACGCTTTCACTGTTTTCAGTTTCACTTCTTGTTCCTAAATAATTTAAATCTGATAAAATTTTCTGTTGTGAAACTTTAGGATCATAAACAGCTATATTCGCTTGCTCATTAAGCAGGTCATCGGCAACATAAATAGCTGCAGACTCTCTTGTATCATTAGTATCTTTCTTAAAAGCCCAGCCTAAGAAAACTATCTTCTTACCTGAGACAGTATTATAAAGTGTCTTTACTATATTAGCTGCAAAACGCCTTTTTTGATGATCATTCATTATGATTACCTGTTCCCAGTAATCTGCAACTTCATTAAGTCCATATGATTTAGCTATGTATACTAAATTCAATATGTCTTTCTGAAAACACGATCCCCCGAATCCAACAGAGGCTTTTAGGAACTTAGAACCTATTCTACTGTCCATACCTATTGCTTTTGCAACTTCATTCACATTAGCACCAGTCTTTTCACATAATTCTGACATGGCATTAATGGAAGATACCCTTTGGGCTAAAAATGCATTTGCAGTAAGCTTGGATAGTTCCGAAGACCAAACATTTGTTGTCAATATTTTATCTCTGTCAACCCAGTTTGCATAAATATCTACTAAAGCCTGTATAGCAACCTGCCCTTCTTCATCCAAATCCCCTCCTATCAAAACTCTGTCTGGGCTTAATAAGTCTTGTACAGCTGTACCTTCTGCTAAAAATTCCGGATTAGATAAAATTTGAAATTTCACTCCATTACCGGTATTATCTAAAATATTTTTTATAGCCTCAGCTGTTCTAACAGGTAATGTTGATTTCTCCACAACAATTTTATCCGTTTTGGCAACAGCTGCAATTTGTCTGGCACAAAGTTCAATATATTTTAAATCTGCTGCCATACCTTTACCTAAACCATAAGTTTTAGTAGGTGTATTAACAGAAATAAAAATCATTTCTGCCTCATCTATAGCTTTTTCAACATCTGTCGAAAAAAACAGATTTCTATCTCTTGCTTCTTTAACAATATTTTCAAGCCCCGGCTCATATATAGGTAGCTTTGTAATATCTTTATCATTCCATGCTTTAATTCTCGCTTCATTAAGATCAACAACTGTCACTTTAACATCAGGACATTTATGAGCAATTACAGCCATGGTAGGTCCTCCTACATAACCAGCTCCTATACAGCATATATTTTTTACTTTTAACATATCTCTTTTAATAAATCTGCTTTTCAAAAAAATTATAAAAAACGGCTAAAATAAGCCCATTTTTATGAATTAACAATTTAATTCTCATAATTTACCGTCAACCTCTCCTTTAATAACACCTTTTACATCATAAATAACACTAATTTCTTTTGTTAATTTATTTAACTCTAAATCATTAAATTCATTGTGGGCTACTCCTAAAACCACACCATCAAACTTTAGTTCCGGTAATATATTTATGGTTTTAAAACCATATTCTTTTTCAACCTCATCAGGATTAACTACAGGATCATAAACGATTATATTGACACTATATTCTTTTAACTTGTTTATAACGTCAACAATTTTTGTGTTTCTTACATCAGGACAATTTTCTTTAAAAGCTATCCCTAGCATAAGAACATTTGATCCATTTATAACTATCCCTTTTTTAATCATCAGTTTAACAACCTGAGAAGCTACATATTCTCCCATACTATCATTAAGACGTCTACCTGCTAAAATAATTTCAGGATGATAGCCTACTTCCTGTGCCTTTTGGGCTAAATAATATGGATCCACCCCTATACAATGTCCGCCAACTAAACCAGGTTTAAAAGGAAGAAAATTCCATTTTGTATTGGCCGCCTCAAGTACAGATTGTGTATCAATGTCTAAACGGTTAAATATTTTAGAAAGCTCATTTACAAAAGCTATATTTATATCTCTTTGAGCATTCTCAATCACTTTGGCCGCTTCAGCAACTTTAATTGAAGGTGCTAAATGTGTACCTGCTATTATAACAGATTTATAAAGTTCGTTTACTTTCTCACCTATTTCCGGTGTAGATCCGGCAGTAACTTTAAGAATCTTATCAACAGTATGCAATTTATCTCCGGGGTTTATTCTCTCGGGAGAATAGCCCGTATAAAAATCTGTATTAAACTTTAACCCGCTTACTTTTTCCAGGACCGGCACACATTCTTCTTCTGTAACTCCGGGATAAACGGTAGACTCATAAATAACAATATCTCCTTTTTTTAAAACTTTACCAACTGTTTCACTGGACTTATATAAAGGATTTAAGTCTGGCCTATTATTTTTATCTATAGGTGTAGGAACAGTTATTATGTAATAATTACAATTGGCAATATCATCAATATTTGTAGTACAATACAACCCGGAACTATCGGGTATACTATCAACTAAAACAGACTCTAACTCCTCTTTATCCACTTCAAGAGTACTATCTTTAGCAATATTTAATTCTTCAACGCGCTTTTGATTAATATCAAAGCCTATTACAGAATACTTAGTAGCAAATAATCTTGCCAAAGGCAATCCAACATAACCAAGTCCTATTATAGCAATTCTCATATAACTAAAGTGCGTTTATCTTAAATTATCCTTATACCATTTTACTGCTTCTCTTAACCCATTCTTTAAAGAATATTCAGGAGAATAACCCAACAGCTCAACTGCTTTATCTATACTAGCTAAAGAATGAGGTATATCACCTGTCCTGTTTGGACCATAAACAACCTCTACCTTCTTAATCTCTTGATCATAACCAGACAAAAACTCTTTTAAATAGCCTATTAACTCATTTAAAGTAGTCCTCTCTCCAAAAGCTGTATTATAAACTGTATTGACAGCCTTGGGATTTTGAACAAGCATAGCTAGCTCATTCATCTGTAAAACGTTATCTATATATGTAAAATCTCTGGAATAATTACCATCTCCATTAACCACAGGACTTTCATACTTCATAAACTGCATAACAAATTTGGGTATTACTGCTGCATAAGCACCATTCGGGTCCTGGCGCCTTCCAAAAACATTAAAATACCTTAAACCTATGGTTTCAAGCCCGTATGTTTTACTAAAAACATCAGCATACAACTCATTAACATACTTTGTTACCGCATAAGGCGATAGCGGCTTACCAATTTTTTCTTCTGTTTTAGGGAGAGATTCAGAGTCACCATATGTTGATGAACTTGCAGCATACACAAACCTTTTCACTTTAGCATCACGTGACGCTGTTAGCATATTTAAAAATCCGCTTACATTAACCTCATTAGTTGTAACAGGATCATTAATAGACCTGGGTACCGAGCCTAATGCAGCCTGATGTAATACATATTGAACTCCGGAAACTGCTTTTTTACAATCTTCGAAACTTCTTATATCACCTTCAAATAAGGTAAAATAAGGATTAGCTAAAAGATGTTCAATATTCTTTTTAAAACCTGTAGAGAAATTATCCAGACAAACCACCTTATAACCTTTACCAACAAAGTAATCGCATAGATTGGAACCAATAAATCCGGCACCTCCGGTTATCAGGATTGTTGTTTTATCGTTCATTTAACTTCTGTTTGTCTCTCTTGGTAGTTTGCGCTTACAAATATATACAGTTTATGTGGTTATTATTCCTTTTTAGGGTTTAGTTAACCTTTAATTATTTAAAAAGCTTCAAAACATTTATTTAAATAACACTTAAAACAACTGTAAACATAGCCTCTGCATAATAATTTTAAAAAAGAAAATCCATCAACAACACCCGTCTATATTAACCATTTAATAACAAATCAACCCTAAAAAATGCGTATTATCCGTAAAATATTATTTCTTTACCTCAAAATATTATGTTTTTTATATTTTTGAAAAAACATACCTTATATTTAAAAAATGATTAAACAAATAACTCTGGACAAAAACCTATATCCTTACGGGTTTGCTGCTTTTTATGTCACTCCCGAAAAATCGGAAGTACTAAATAATTCATGCCGAGGAGATTTTTACACATTGTTCTTTGTAAAATCAGGAGAAGTAAACTTACAGATAGACACTAACAGCATTGACATTAAAAGAGGCGAATGTGCTTTTATTGGTATAAATCAGGTTTTTAGAATTCAAACACCTTCTACCTTTCAGGTTTTGGTACTAAGGTTTGAAGAAAGCTTCTATTGCCGACACGACATTGACATTAACTTCCTTAACAGTTGTAAGTTTTTTGACAATTCAGCAAAGCTTTTTAAATACAAACTGGATCTACCAACTCAAATTATACTGGAACAACATTATAAATCGCTTTCAGAACAATGTATTGAACCGTATAATGAACTCACCTATTTAATTACTCATAATAGTGTAGAAAGACTTTTGCTTTATTGCCAAAGGGAATCACTTTTAAATAATTTAGAGAGTTACAATCAAAATGTAAACCCGGATAACGAACTAGCAAACAGCTTCAGGCAATTAGTAAAAGAAAAATTCAAAAAACAAAAACAGCTTGGTTTTTATACTGACGAACTAAACACTTCTACAAAAAAACTTACTGAAGTAACCAAAAGTATATATGGTATATCACCTAAAAAACTGATTACTGACCAAACAATACTTGAAGCAAAAAGACTTTTGCTACACAGTTCTATGAATATTAAAGAAATAGCTTTTGAACTAAATTTTGAAGAACCCAGCAACTTTATACGCTTCTTTTCTAAATGTGTAGGCATGTCACCTAAAGAGTACAGAGACTACTCCAAGCAGCACAATACTCTCCTGCCGGAACTTTAAAAGTGCATTTCATCGAGTAAATAAACCTTTTAAACGTTTTTTCCCCTTTTAGTAACAGGAGTTATACCGCTCAACAATATATTTGGATATTGTTTGATTTTAGGGGGGACTTTATGAATAAGATTTACACAATACTATTTGCACTTTTGGCTTCTTTTTGCATTACAGAAGCAAATGCACAAAATAGTGCAGGTACAAATCTTAATATTCATTTAAACGACATACAAAGTATTAAAATCAATGAAAGCCAGAGTAACGTAGGCATTTCATTAAATACTTCAAACGATTATATTAACGGTAAGTCAATATTAGAGGCAAACCATATTGAAATAATGAGCAGCAGTAATTATGAAATAAGGGTTTCTGCCGCTTCAAATCTTTCTGGTGAAGGCGCAACTATTGATATAGGAACCGTTACATTAACACCTACGCAGGGTAATATAGGGGGTGAATCGCAAGGCAGCATAACAATGTCGCCTACTGCTTTATCACTTACCGACAACACATTAGTACAGTCAACTAGTGGGGACATAAAAAGGTCATTCGACATCGAATACCATGTATCGGGAGGCAGTGAGTATCTTAACAAACCTACCGGAACATATTCTACTTTAATAACTTATACCATTTTAATGCCTTAAATACCCCGTATTTAACATTAAAATAGCGTATTGTTATTTTTTTCTTAAAATGATAGTAAAAAGTACTTTTTTGACTACCTCCTAGTCATTATTTGAATATACTTTTGCATCGTTAAAACTAACAAAAAGAAAAAATCTAAGTGCTTAGCCCCCTAAGAATTAGATTTAATTGTCCCACTAAAATTAAACAACTAATGACTAATTTTTTCAAAGTTGCATCTGTTGCAATTGTTGCTTTAACAGCAAACTCACTATTCGCTCAAGCAGAAGACACTGCAGAAACAACACTAAACGTTAACTTAGGTAGCTCATTCGAAATCACTGTTGCTGATGCTTCAGTTGACATCGACATGAACACTCCTGAACACTTCCAGTCTGGTAACACTTCTGGCCAAAAAACTGACCACGTACAAGTAAGTGCTACAGGTGAATATGAAGTAAAAGTTATCGCTTCTACAGATTTAACATCTGGTGCTGAAACTATCCCTGTAAGTACAATTACAGTAACTCCTACTTTAGGTTCTTACCTTGGTGCAGGAGACGAAGGTTCTGTTTCTCCAACGCTTACTGCGCAATCTTTAAGCACTTCTACTGAGAACACTATCATTTCTTGTGATACTGGTGAATCTTTAAGAGGGTATAATATTGAGTATTCAGTTCCTGCTGCAAGCGCTGCAGAATACCTTAACCACACAACAGGTACTTATACTACTACAGTAACTTACTCGCTATACGCGCTGTAATTAAAACAAACTGTAGGAGAAGTTTATAGGAACAGCCCCAACTGCCAGCTAGGTAGTTGGAGCTTTTCTTCACATTCTTTATTTTGTATTTTTTTGCTCTAGCAAAAGAAAACTATCCCCCTTGAAAAGAATACCGCAAATCTGTTTACTACTTGTGCTACAGTTTTGCCCGGCTATCGCTTTCTCCCAAATCGGCTCTGCCGAAACACAGGTTAATGTCTTAATAGGCCAGGTACTTAGCATACAGGTATCGCAGCCCTCTGTAAATATTGATATGGGCCTGAGCACGCATTTCATTAATGGAAATTCGTCTGCTCAGCAAACAAATCATATACAGATAACTTCTAACAATGGTTATGAAGTTAGCGTAAGGTCTGCATCCCAGTTTTTCTCCCTGAACGGCAATACATCTACATTGCCGGTAAATACTATTATGGTACAAACTACACTGGGAGATGATCTTACAGGTACAAACAGCAGTCCGTCATCAAGTTTATCGGTTAATGGTTCAGTACCATTAAGCACCAGCGACGCTACCGTAATTACTTCGGGGGAAGGAGAAAGTGCAAGAGGTTTCCATGTTACATATAGTATACCTGCTTCACAAACCGGCAGCTATTTAAACAAAGAACCCGGAACTTACACTACCAGTATTATATACACTGTGGTACCTCAGTAAATTCTATATCTTTACCGATATAAATAACCATAGATCATGAAAAATTTCCTTTTAGTTATCGTTTTGTTTTTTATCTCTGTAAACACAGCTTTCTCACAGGCAGGAATATCGGTTACACCAGGCAGACTATACTATAGAACCGGAAAAGGGAACTCAGTTTCACAGTTTGTAAAAATTACAAACCCAACCGAAAAAGAACTTGAAATAGGTGCTTCATTCAGTGACTGGGAGTATGAGGAATCAGGGAAAAATCAAATCCTGGATGCAAACACACTAAAAACATCATGTTCTGACTGGATACAGATACTGCCTTCGTCATTTCTTGTAATCAAGCCCGGCGAAACAAAGCAGGTAGAAATAATCCTTAAAGTACCTCAGGATGCAAATGCTGAAATCCCTGTACACACTTCAATGATTTTTTTCACCCAGCTTAATCCGGGAAAAACAACAGATAAAAATGGCGCTTCCATACAGGTTACTGTAAGGATGGGAGTAAAAATTTATCACAGCTTTCAACAGGAAAACGAATCGATTATTGAGTTTGTGGATTTCCTGAGCTATGCTGATGATGATAACAACAAAGTTCTTGAACTGAAAATTGAAAATCAAAGCAAGATTTGGGCAGACGGCACTATTAAATGGGAACTGTTTAACAACAGCACCGGTAAAAAAACCATTTTAAAAGAATCAGAATTCTATACACTTCCGGGTAATATAAGATCATTAAAGCAGGTGTTACCGACTGATCTTCCTAAAGGAGATTATACGGTTTCGGCAATCCTGACTTACGGCGAAAAAGACGTGATAAAAATAGCAGAACTCGAATTTAGTTTATGATGAAAATTAAAAACATACTGATTGTTGCTTTCCTTTTAGCGCTCATACCTGCAAATGCTCAAGTAACCCTAAATTCTTGGGGTGGCGGTCAACCACAAATGACTACTTACAGCGAAATGGTAAATGGTAAAACGGAAATAAATCAAACAACCGTTAACATTCAAAAGTACAGTGGAGCAAACAATGTTACAGAATGGAGACTTACCGTTAGACTTATACAAGACTATAATTATGATTCATATAATATAGGCGCACAATATAGTTCACTGCAGTTTAATCAGCAACAAAATAACGGATCTACTAACAGTAGCCTGATAAATATTTCCACACAGCCTATACAGTTGAGCAAAACTAACGAGGTAACGCTTATACACAGCACTGTACCTTTAACAAATACGGTTAACAGAGTATTCCAGTTTAACCTTATCATACAAGGAGGAAATCATTTGCTTACAAGTCCAAATGGCACTTATCAATCGGCTTATGAATACAAGTTATACAGGATAAAAAGTAACGGAACCGAAGATCTTATTGCAACGAGAACGGAATCAGTTGGCAGTAGCGCACGTTTACAGATAAACTATAGCGGTAACAACGGTCAGCAAAATGTTATTTTACAACCGGGTGCCAACGTTTTTAATCTTTATTTTAATACAGCCGAGAATTACACTAATGGAGTATCTGTTGAAGTTCAAAATGGTTTAAGGGTCACTTCCCCAAGCAATTATCAGTTATCTGTTAAGGCATCGTCAAGCGAAATGACTTCTGCCACTACTGCGTCAACCATACCGGTATCGACACTTCATGTAGAATTAAGCACAAACCAAACAGTCCCCGGACTAACTATATATTCACCACTCAGCCTTACAGACAGCGATCAGATTATTGCTGTAAGATCACAATATGTGGCAAGTATAGATTATAATCTAAGGTTTTTTATTCCGCCTAATGCTCTTGATCTGGATGTTACTCCGGGCACCTATACAACCTATGTATATTTTGTTATAATACCTAACTAAAGGTTTATTATGCCGGGTAAATATTTTAAAAACATAATGGTAGCAGCTTTTTTGCTGTCTGGATTTATTTCCATGGCACAGAAAGGCAACTTTACTATTGAGTTTACCCAACAAAATTCGGATGCGAAGAATACAGGTATAATAGATGCATTCGTAAAAATAAAAAACACTTCAGGCAATTCTGTTACAGGAGAATTTGACGTGCACAGTAATCATGAAGACCTCTATTTAGTACAACGTAAACCGAAACCAATTACACTTCAGGGAAGGGATTCTGTTTTTATTCCGGTAAAGGCAATTATTTCAAATACGGCAAAAGCCGGAAGTGAACCCTCAATAGAAGCTGTTTTTACAACAACTGAAGGAACAAGTGAGAATGTAACATTACCAATAACTATAAAAGAAAGAAAGCTGGTAAAAATGTTTTTACTGGAAACTAATCTTATCTATGAAAACATTGGTGATAGCCTTACTATACCTATCAGAATATCAAATGATGGTAATACCGATCAGAAAATAAATATTGTTACCCGCTACCCTAACTTTATAGCCAAAGACATGATGGAGTCTGAAACTGTAAAAGTAAGGGCCTTTACAGACACCTTAATCAATCTAAAAAAGATAGTAAACAAAACGATTCTTTCTCAGGAAGATTTTTCCATCACAATCACCACTTTATATCAAAGCGGAGATATAATAGGTATATCTAACGTAACGGCTAGTTCCATTAAACAGGACAGGCGATATTCCACTCAATTTTCTCCGGAATACGCTCAAAGCTTTAACAGGTCTAACCAGGTAAGTGCCAGCTACCTTCAAAACAGTAGTGGCGGTACAGCATATTACCTGTATGCTAATGCAGAAGCAGAAATTAATAACAGTACAATATATACAAACATTGATGCAAACCTGTGGACAAACACCAACCAGTTATTTTTAAGAAATACCTGGTTAGGTTATAAAAACAAAACCATGGGTGTTTTAGCCGGTAACATATCTAAGTTTTCCGATATCAATTTAGTGGGTAGAGGCGCCCAGGCATATTACAACACATCAGAAAATAGTAAAATTGAAGTTGGAAGCATTGATAAATCATACAATCTTGCTGATTTCTCAATACCTTCCGGGGGCACTTCAGCCTGGGCCTCTTACTACCACAAAGGAGGATGGCTTGACAAAGGTTTTGAATCCAGCCTGATTTATGACAACGATAAATTTAGCGGGTTCACCAATTATCTCATTACATCAAGGTTTAATGTATTCCAGAAAAAACATCTTTCATTAAGAGCCGGAGGTGGTTTAAGCAGTGTAAACAATGAGGTAACCGGAGAAAATAAAACCGGCGGTACTGTAGACATGGTTGCTACCGGAAGATATAAAAACTTCTTTTACAACAGTACCAATTATTTAAGTTCAGGCTATTATGCCGGTGTAAGAAAAGGTGTTTTCAGCCTTAATGAGAGACTAAACTGGGTTAAAGAAAACTATAACTTTTGGGCATTGTATAACTACATATCTGTAGACCCTAAATCTTTTAGCGATCAGTTATTCTACCCTTCTCAGTTTTCAACATCAAGATATAACATAGGAGCTTCAAGAAGAATAAACAAATTAACTGTTTCATTATCTCCTTACCTTTATAAAGAAAAAAGAAGAGAATCCCTATTCGGGAATACACCACAGGATTATACGCTGGATGCTACAAGGGCAAACGTTGGTTTAATATTCAATAATGTATCTTCAAGCCTTAGCCTAACGTTTGAAGGTGGTATTTTCAACAGTAATGCCGACCCGATATCTAACCAGTTTCATTTTAAAACGAACCTTATTTACAACTGGAAGTTCCTAAACATACTTACCACTTACCAGCACAATTACTTTAACCTTGGTGAGATTATCGCCAACCAGCAACTTAATAACGACAAGACATTTTATAATGTAATGTTTAACCCAAGTGCGGTACTTAAGTTTTTTGACAGTAAACTGGTTTTATACACAGGAGCTACATTGGCTTCAAATCTGTTTACAGATCGTATAACTCAGCTTAACGGACGTGCGGATTACAGGCTTAGTCCTGATTTCAGTATTTTTGCCAATGGTTATTATAGTGACATTTCCAATAACCCTTATGCCATAAACTCATTTCAGGTTGGTTTGACAAAACAGTTCCGTCCTATAAGAATAGACAGTTCCAAAAGTGATTTAGAGGTATATGTTTATTATGAAACAAACGGGAAAGGGCCGGAAGACACACACAATACCCCTGTAGCAAACCAGTTGGTTATAATAAGCGGAAAAGCTTTTAGGACTAACGATCAGGGCATTATTAAATACAGGCACCTGCCACCGGGAGATTATGAAGTACGCCCTGTAAACAGCAACGAATGGCATGCCTACAGCAGGACTGTAAATGTAATTCAGGACACAAAAGTTGCCATTGGGCTTACCAAAACCTCAACCATTAAAGGATCTGTTACCTATATAGAAACAGAGAGAAGTTTTGAAATCACCAAGAAAAAATCGGGGCTTTCTATTATCGCTATAGATGACTCGGGTAATGTATTCCAAACCCGCACAGACGATACCGGAAACTTTATACTTTATGTACCTAAAGGCGGCTATACACTTACTTTAGAAAAAGCCGGAGTATCTGAATACGTAGAGGTAGAAAACAACAACAGGACTGTTGACGCTGTTCCCGACACTACTACTCAGGTAAAATTCAATCTTAACATCAAAGAAAAAAGGATTGAGACCCGCAAGTTTACTTCCAGAGGTTTCCCTAGTCAGTCAACTGGCGATGACAGTGATAAAAAGAAGAAAAAGAAAAAATAGGCTTATGAGTTTTTAAGGCTGCTTTCAAACGGCACCCTGTGTATAATACTTCTTCCTAAAGTTACCTCATCGGCAAACTCAAGCTCATCACCCACTGCTATACCTCTTGCAATTGCCGACAGTACTATATTATGATCCTTAATTTGTTTGTAGATATAAAAATTGGTGGTATCGCCTTCCATTGTAGAGCTTAATGCAAAAATAAGCTCTTTGGCTACTCCTGTTTTTACCTTTTCTACCAGTGTGGCAATATTAAGCTGGCTTGGGCCTATACCATCTATAGGGGATATCTTCCCGCCAAGTACATGGTAAATCCCTTTAAACAAGCCTGTGTTTTCAATAGCCATTACATCCCTTATATCCTCAACAACACAAATAACCGATTTGTCCCTGGAAAGGTTACTGCAAATTTCACATACCTCAACATCAGATATGTTATGACATTCTCTGCAAAAACGTATCTCCTCACGCATCTTTAAAATAGCTCCTGTAAGATGCTCTGTCATATCTTTAGGCTGCTTTAATAAATGTAATGCCAGCCTTAAGGCCGTACGTTTCCCTATACCCGGTAGCTGAGAAATTTCAGCCACTGCCCTTTCCAGTAATTTTGAAGACATTTCCATAAATGCAAATGTACAAAACCTGCAAATTGTGAGTATATTGTAATATTTTTTATTTGTTTTGTATACAAACTTATTTTATGCAACCAATAACCATCTTATCCATAATAATAGTATACTTTGGGGTACTAATTGCCATTTCCAGGCTAGTAAGTAAAAAAGACAGCGGAAATGATGCCTTTTTTAAAGCCAATAAAAACTCCAAATGGTACCTGGTTGCTTTTGGTATGATTGGTACTGCGCTATCGGGCGTTACATTTATTTCTGTACCGGGCGAAGTGGGCTCTCCTAGCGGGGAACAGTTTAAGTACTTTCAGTTTGTATTGGGTAATGCCATAGGATTTATACTTATAGCCAAGGTATTATTACCCCTTTATTACAGGTTGAACCTGACCTCTATTTATGGCTACATAGAAAACAGATTAGGACAATACAGCTATAAGACCGCTGCCATGATATTTTTGATAAGCAGGACTATTGGTTCGGCCTTCAGGTTATATCTGGTTGTAATTGTACTGCAACGCTATGTTTTCGATTCCTTTGGTGTTCCTTTTTGGGCTACAGTATTAATATCGCTTATGCTCATATTTGCTTACACCTATAAGGGCGGACTAAAAACAATTATTATTACTGATACGCTTCAAACCTTCTTTATAGTCTCTTCGGTATTTTTTACCATTTATTTTATATGTGATAGTTTAGAACTGAGCCTGCCACAGGCTTTTGAGACCGTAAAGGAAAGTAACTATTCTAAAATATTTTTCTTTGAAGACTTTATAGGTAGCCGTTTCCACTTTGTAAAACAGATACTGGGAGGGATTTTTGTCACCATAGCCATGGTAGGCCTAGATCAGGACCTTATGCAAAAAAACCTAAGCTGTAAAAACATTGGCGAAGCTCAAAAAAACATGTTCACCTTTACAGGGATATTTGTGATAATCAATTTGTTTTTCCTAGGTGTTGGTGCCTTACTTTATATTTACGCCAATAAAAACGGTATAGATGTTCCTCTAGTAGACGGCAAACCAAGAACAGACTTATTATTCCCGGAAATTGCCTTTCACCATCTGGCACTTATACCTTCGGTAATATTCTTGCTGGGTTTAACCGCGGCAACATTTGCAACAACCGATTCGGCTCTTACAGCGTTAACCACATCTTTTTGTGTGGACTTTTTAGGAATGGATAAAACGGAAAATGCCAATAAACCTAATGTGGTCAGGACCAGACACTGGGTACATATATCTTTTTCGTTCCTTATGTTTTTGGTAATTATAGTTTTCAATATCATAAACGACAACTCTGTTGTTAGTATGATATTCAGAATTGCTTCTTATACTTATGGTCCGTTACTGGGCTTATATGCCTTTGGACTGTTTATGAAGAATCTCACATTAAGGGATAAACTTACTCCGTTAGTATGTATAGCCTCCCCTTTACTTACGCTGGCATTAAGCCTTAATTCAAAAGTATTGTTCGGCGATTATGTTTTTGATAATGAGCTTATAATTGTAAACGGACTTATTACTTTTATCCTTTTACTGTGCATCAGTAAAAAGGCATCGGTTAGTAATTCCCTATAGAAAGCATAACAAGCGTACAGGCTACCTCAACCTCAATGTTATTTTCCTTAAGGATAGTATATAGCTCAGGATTTTCTGTGCCAGGATTAAATACAACCCTTTTTGGTTTCAGGCTTACAATATAGTCGTAGTATTGTTTTTGATTTAAGGGGTTAAGATACAGTGTTACGGTATCCACTCCGTCAAAATGTATAAGTTCTTTCTCTATGTGAACATTACCAAGATCTTCTTCCTTTTTACCTACAGCAACAACAGGGTGACCATACTGCTCAAGCATTTTTACAGCCCTGTAAGCATATCTCTCGGGGTTGGTGGAAGCTCCTATTACTAATGTTTTCTTTTCTGTTTTCATTACAAATAAGTTTATATCAAAAATAAGTAAAGAAAGTAGCTTTTCATACCTTTTTAGCCTAACGATAACATAGTTAGTTATTGATATAAGTATAATCGGCAGGCAGCATATCCCCTACTTTAAGTTCACCGAAATATCCACCAAATATCATAGAGGTTATAGGCCAGAACAAACCATTGCTGCCTATATAAAAATGATCGGCATTCATTTCAAAAAAAGACTGTTGCTCTCCGTCATGCAGTACGGCAAAACGTATGTTTCTTTCTTTTGGAGCTTCTAAAGTCCTTTCACTAAGTTCCTTGTTCATTTGAATTTTCACATTCGTTTCAGGTATAGGAACTTTACTTTTTAAACAGGTTACTTTTTTATAATCCAGCGTATCGCTTACTTTAAAATATTCATTAGGGCTTGCCGGAAAACTATCTACATAAAGAGCATATTTCTCTTCGCTCCATTCATTAGCTGCAATAGCCCGCATGAAATGCAATAAAGACCCTTTGTAGGCCTCATCCCTATCCTCTTTAATACTTTCCTTTTTAGATACATCCTTAAAAAAGCTGGTTCCTGCATAAAAACTTGTTTGCATGGCAAAGGGTGAAAGGGTCTTCCTGCCAAAATGCACCTGAAAATCTACCAAATCAAACTGCACTTCATATTTCAGCTTTTTGTTAGATATCTGAATCGGTTTCTTTGCTTCAGCCTTTAGTGTATTTGTAGCCAAATCATAATATAATATTATATCGTCTTCATTAAGTATTTTACAGGATTTACCTGCTTTGGTCTTTCCTAAAAACTGCTCCCTGAATACTTGTAGCATCTCTTTTCTCGAAAAAGCGGCCTTTTTATTTATTACCACCTCATCCATTTTTATGGCATCTTCCTTTAAAAGGATTTTAATTTTACCCTCATAGGAAAAAGGATTTTGAACTATCCTGGTTTGATATCCCATATACTTTACTACTAAAGCAGCCGAAAGCTGTTGCCCTGTATTTATGGTAAAAGCCCCGTTTGAATCGGTACTTGCAGAAAAGGTTGTTCCGTCCAGATACACAAAAGCGCCTTCCAGAGGTATATCTTCCTTCTCGTCATATACATAGCCTGAAACAGATTGTGCCTTAAGAACCGTAGCAGTTAAAAGGAGTATAACAAATAGTAATATTTTCGTTTTCATAAGGTGTTATTATTGCCTAAAAATAAGGAAATAATTAATGCTTTAATAAATACCTTTCAATTGCCCACCCATATTTTCTTATTAAATTTACAATAGAAAAAAAACCAACAATCGTTCATGGAATTATTTATCTACATTTTTGCCGCGCTATTTTCAGTTATTAACCCTTTAGGAGCTGTGCCTATTTTTGTAGGACTTACACAGGATGACACTAAAGCCGAACGTTCCCGTATTTCTTTCTGGACTGCCGTTAATGTATTCATTATCCTTATCATATCTTTTTTTATAGGACAGTACATACTGGCATTTTTCGGAATCAGTATTGATGCACTTCGTATTGCCGGAGGCTTTATCATTGTAAATTCAGGATTTGCTTTACTATCCGGTAAGTTCAGTAAAACAAGAGGGGTTAACAAAAAGGTAGCCAATGATGCTCAAAAGAGAAATGACATCGCCCTAACACCACTTGCGATCCCTATGCTGGCAGGCCCCGGATCTATGTCATTACTTATTGCACTTTATCAGGATTATACAGATATTATGCAAAAGGTTATTGCCTGTATTGCCATAGCTTCGGTAGCTATAGTAATTTTTTTAGTAATGAGAAGTGCACACTACCTTTCCAGGATATTAGGAGCATCAGGCATCGTTGCTATTTCAAGAATAATTGGCTTTATAGTTATTGCCATAGGTATACAATACATAAGCAGTTCGGTAGTAAACATACTTCAAACGATACAAATTAAATAAACAAAACCCCGCTTAAAGCGGGGTTTATTATTACGAACACTCTGATTATTCCGAAAAACCAACGCCTACGGTATTGTTGGTTTGCGTATCTATTATTATAAAGGCTCCGTTAAGCCTGTTATTTTCAAAAGAGTCTATAAATGCCGGAGTAGCGGTTTTAAAACTTACTCTGGCAATATCATTTAACTTAAGCGTATCGGCCTGAACCAACTCCTCCGGATTTTCAGGCGGAATAACCGCTTCTATCTGCTGCAATTTGCACTGTACCGTTCTCGTTCCGGCCTGTAGTAAATACCTGCCCCCGGGAACTGTCTTTTTTTCATCCAGCCAAACCAGTGTCGCCTTTATATCTTTAGACAATAACTTTTCATCGTTATCTTTCACTAGCATCATACCACGGCTAACATCAACATCGTCTTCCAGTCTAAGCTGTATAGACTGTCCGGTTTTAACCTCATTAAAGGTATTGGTAAACTTACGTAATTCTGCCACTTTGCTTTTTTGCCCGGAAGGAAGTACAATAACCTCATCCCCCACGGCTACACTGCCACTTATCACCCTGCCGGCATAAGCCCTGTAATCTACAAACTCATTATTTTGCACATGCATTACCTGTTGAACATCAAACCTAAAATCATTGGTTTGCGCTTCTCCCGGTTTTATATCATGCAGTACTTCCGAAAGGGTTTGTCCGGTATACCATTGCATAGTTTCAGAATGGTTTACCACATTATCTCCCTTAAGCGAACTGATAGGTAAAATATGTACGTCAGGCTTATACTCAAACTTGCCTGCCATTTTATTAATATCTGCCGCAATAGATAAAAACACGTCTTCACTAAATTGTACCAAATCCATTTTATTGATACAGAAAACAACCGTTTTTAACCTTAGCAGATTACTTATAAAGTAATGCCTGTATGTTTGCTCCAATAATCCTTTACGGGCATCAATAAGAATAATTGAAACTTCTGAATTAGAAGCTCCCGTAACCATATTACGGGTATATTCCACATGACCCGGACTATCAGCTATAATAAACTTTCTTTTATCTGAAGAAAAGTATATATGAGCCACATCAATAGTGATTCCCTGTTCCCTTTCAGCTATAAGCCCGTCAGTTATAACCGAAAAATCAAGATCTTCAAGTCCTTTTTCCTTGGTCTTTTTTACTATAAGCTCTTCCTGCTCTATGGTAAGCGCATGGCTATCGTTTAAAAATCGCCCTATAAGTGTACTCTTGCCGTCGTCTACACTACCGGCTGTATTAATTCTAAGTAAATCCATATCTTAAAAATACCCTCCTTTCTTTCTTTGTTCCAATGCCGCTTCCGAACGTTTATCGTCCATCCTGGCACCTCTCTCTGAAGATTTGGAAGATTTGTTTTCATACATAATATCAGGTATTGTATTGGCTTCCGAAATAAAAGCAGCAGTACAGGTCATATCCCCTACAGTTCTGAAGCGTACAATAGATTCTACAATCTCATCGGTTTCCACAAGATTCAGATAATCTGAATGTGCTAAAAAGGCACCATCTCTTTTTACAAGCTTACGCTTATGGGCAAAATAAATACTTGGTAAACCAATTTCTTCCTGCGCTATGTAATTCCAAACATCCTCTTCGGTCCAGTTGCTTATAGGAAATGCTCTTACATTTTCGCCAAAGTGTATTTTGCCATTCAATATATTAAACAGTTCCGGACGCTGTTTTTTTGCATCCCATTGCCCAAAATCATCCCTTACGGAAAATATTCTTTCTTTAGCCCTCGATTTTTCTTCGTCACGTCTTGCCCCGCCCATACAGGCATCAAAACCAAACTCTTCAATAGCATCAAGCAGGGTCACGGTTTGCAGTGCATTACGGCTTGCATATTTCCCTGTTTCTTCCTGTACTTTCTTTTGATCTATACTATCCTGTACATAGCGTACAATAAGTTCAACACCTAGCTCTTTTACAAGCTGATCTCTAAATTCAATAGTCTCCGGAAAATTATGTCCGGTATCTATATGTAAAAACGGGAACGGTATTTTTGCCGGGTAAAAAGCCTTTTGCGCCAGTCTTGCCAGCGTTATTGAGTCTTTCCCTCCTGAAAAAAGCAACACCGGCTTTTGAAACTGTGCCACTACTTCCCGTAATATATAAATACTTTCATCCTCCAGCGTTTGCAGATGTGATTGTATGTAATGTGTCATGATTAATAATTTTTATCCTGATGAATATGCAGTCCGCATTCTTTTTTTCCGTTTTCCCACCACCATCGGCCTGCCCTAAAGTCTTCCCCTTCAGCAAGGGCTCTGGTACAGGGTGCACAGCCAATGCTTAGAAAGCCTTTTTTATATAAACTGTTTATGGGTACATTAAACTGATTTACTTCCTGCTCTACCTGTTTAAGGCTGTAATGCAGTAGAGGATTGAATTTTATAAGCTGGTTCACTTCGTCCCACTCTAAAAACTCCATCTCTTCCCTGTTTTGCGATTGTTCGGCACGCAGGCCCGTTATCCATAAATCGGCACCTTTAATGGCACGCTGTAACGGTTTAACCTTCCTTATGTGGCAGCATGATTTTCGCTTTTCTATACTGTCGTAAAAACCATTTATTCCGTTTACAGAAACATACTCTTTTACATCCTGTTCATCAGGAAAATAAGTTTCAATGATTAACGACGGGTACTTTTTTTGGGTTTTATGAAATACCTCATAGGTTTCGTTAAACTGTCTCCCGGTATCCAGTGTAAAAACTGAAACCTGATCATGATGCGGAACCATATAGTGTGTTAACAACTGGTCTTCTATACCAAACGATGTTGAAAAAACCTTTTTTCCCTCTATATTTTGCACTACAAAAGCAATAGCATCTTCTATGCTCTTGCCCTGTAATTCCTTATTCAGATATTTTAATCTCTCCATTACCTTCATTACTATTCTTTCTCGTTAATCTTGCCCAGGCCCTTTCATGTAAAAAGTAAAGCAGCATTTTAGACATTACCTCTACACTCCCTATAGAAAATGCAATTGTAATGTTACCGGTTAGTATATAGGAAATTATCATCGTATCTATAGTACCTACTATACGCCAGGTTACTGCCTTTATTGCCGAAATCTTAGGGCTGTCTTTTAGTGAAAAGTTTTTTTTGGCTTTTATCAAATCAAGCATTTGTCTTTCCTCGTATTAATTTTTTCAAATATACTATTAGTCTATAGATTTTATAGACTAATAGTATAAATTTTTTTGTTATAAAATCGCCAAATCATACAACGACCTTTGCTGAAGCAGGCTAAGCGTGTTATCTCTCACCTGTGCAAGAAATTTATTAAGGTTACATTTTGCCTCATCCGGACAGTCGTCACACTTCTCATAATAGTTAAGGCTAACACATGGAAGCATGGCTAAAGGACCATCTAAAACCCTTATGATTGTAGCAGCAGAAATATCTCTAGGATCTTTAAGCAGGTAGTAACCTCCACCCTTTCCCTTTTTAGAACCAAGAATACCAAACTTTTTTAAATCCAAAAGAATAGCTTCAAGGAACTTTTTGGGTATACGCTCGCGATCCGATATTTCAGATATAAGGACAGGCTCTGTACCCGAATGCTTAGCAATGTAGATAAGAGCCTTTAATCCGTATTTAGTTTTCTTAGAAAGCATATTTATTGTTTAAGTAAAAACACCTCTGCCATCATGCATCGTGCACTACCGCCTCCGCAAGCTTCAATGGTATCAAGGCTTGAACTTAAAATTTCTGTATGTTTTTCAATTTTTGCTATCTGGTCTTTTGTTAAAACCTGATGGGCCGAAGCACTCATAACGAGATAACTCCTGTCATTATTGCCCCTAACCTGTAACATATTTCCTGCAAAATGATTTAGTTGCTCCTCAGTAAGAAGGATAATTTCCTTCCCGTCTGACTTAAGGTTATCCAATACCATTTTACGTTCTTTCTTATCATCAATACATTCTGCGCAAATAACGGCAAAGGTTTCACCGATGCACATCATTACGTTAGTATGATAAATATGCTTGCGTTCACCGTTTACTGTCTGGAATGCTTCAAATATAACAGGTGTATATTCAAAATCTTCACAAAACTCTATAAACAGTTCCTCTTCGGCACGGGGTGATAAGGCGCAATAGGCTTTATGATTGGCCCTGTCAAGAACTATACTACCAGTCCCCTCAAGAAAAATATCATCTTCTTCTGCCGAAGTATAATCTACTATATTTTCTATCACAAAACCTTTATCCTCCAGCATATCAAGAATCTCTTCCCTTCTCTCCAGCCTGCGGTTTTCTGCAAACATAGGATATAAGGCTACATCCCCGTTTTCATGGAAAGAAACCCAGTTATTTGGAAATATGGAATCAGGAGTGTCGGGATTAACCGTATCATCCACAACAACCACATTTACTCCGGCTGCTTTAAGCTTATCGGCAAAAGCATCAAACTCCTGCTGTGCTTTAGCATTAACTGTATCAGGCAGCAGATTATCCATTACTTTTTGGTAATAATTGTTTACTGCAGTCTGTTCATTCATCCTGAAAGCAACAGGACGTATCATTAGTATAGTATCTGTAATCTGTCTCATAATATAAAGATAAGGATATTATTAATCCCTTATTAACGGCAGTGTAGAACATCTTAAAAGCCCTTCCTGCTTTGCAATTTCAGCATACGGAACTTCTTCTACTGTGAAGTCCCTTTCAAGTAACCATTTTTTTAGTCTGGTAAAGTTCTTTTCTATAACAACCACATCAGGCGCTATAGAAAATACATTAGATGTCATATTATACATCTCTTCTCTATCGATGTGGAAAAGGTTTTCCATACCAAACAGATTAACAAGATACATATAGTCTGCCTCTTCACGGAAACCGCTTTTATAGATAATCCCCTTGTCTTTACCTATAGGCTGAAAACAACAATCTAAGTGCAGGGCGTTATCACGAGGTTCTATTTTAGACTTTACAAGATCAAACTCCTTTACAATCTTATTAGGGAAAAGCTCTTTTATATAGTTTACACCCTGCATATTTGTTCTTGCAGTAATATAATCTTTATAATCGCTACCTTTATAAGTACCTATAAAGATATGATCGTTCCATGGCATAACATCTCCCCCTTCTATATGCACTTCATCCGGAGGACGAACTACTTTTGCAGGATCAATCTGGTCGATGATATATTGTATAGCTTCAAGCTCCCTCTCCCTATCAGGAAGGATATTAGCTTTAATAAATACATCTTCTATTACAAAACCGATGTCACGGCTAAATATCTGATTATAGTTCTCTATAATTTCAGGACGGTATACCTTAACGTCATATTTCTCAAACACCTTATTAAAAGCTTCCATTTCCTCTACCATATCCTTTTCTACAGGGTAGGTTCCGGCTTTAATGTGCTCAAGAGATTTTGGGTCGTATGCTTCGTATATTTCCGGAGTTGGCCCGTTGCTGACAGCAGTACCCAGAATAACAGCCCTTAATCTTGATGTTTCGTTCTTTATATTTAAATTCAACATAGTTTTTGGCTTTTAGGCAAATATAGAAAATGCCCTCTAATTATAAACATTTATTACAATATTAGTTTCATTGCTATTAATTACATAAAACAAATAACAATTAAAGACTGATTAATAATAATACCTTAACAAAAAAGGCTCTGCAATGCAGAGCCTTAACTATTTAAAACGATAACAATTATCTGTTATTTAAACCTTTAAAATCCCTAAGAGGACTACCTGTGTAAACCTGTCTTGGACGACCGATTGGTTCTTTGTTTACTCTCATTTCTTTCCACTGAGCAATCCAGCCCGGTAAACGGCCTATAGCAAACAGCACTGTAAACATCTCTGTTGGTATCCCCATAGCCCTGTAAATGATTCCTGAATAGAAATCTACGTTAGGATATAGGTTTCTTGATTTGAAGTAATCGTCCTCAAGAGCTGCTTTTTCAAGTTTTTTAGCGATATCCAGTACCGGATCATCAACACCTAAATCAGCAAGAACTTCATCTGCCGCTTTTTTGATGATTTTTGCTCTTGGGTCAAAGTTTTTATATACCCTGTGACCAAAGCCCATTAAACGGAAAGGATCGTTTTTATCTTTTGCCTTAGCAAGGAACTTTTCAGCATCACCACCGTCTTTTTGTATTTCCTCAAGCATTTCAAGTACTGCCTGGTTAGCACCTCCATGAAGAGGACCCCAAAGTGCAGATACACCTGCAGAAATTGAAGCAAACAAACCTGCATGAGATGACCCTACCATTCTTACTGTAGAAGTAGAACAGTTTTGCTCGTGGTCTGCATGAAGGATAAATAGTTTATCAAGAGCGTTAACAACAACAGGATTCATTTTGTAAGGGCCTGTAGGAAGCTCAAACATTAAGCGCATAAAGTTTTCTACATATCCTTTAGTGTTATCATAATAATTTAGAGGATAACCCATGTTTTTTCTATAAGTCCATGTCGCTATAACTAAGAACTTAGCCATAGTTTTACAAACAGCCTCATACATTTCTTTTTCGTTCTCTACATTAACCGACTTAGGATTAAATGCAGTAAGAGCACTTGTTAACGATGCTAAAACTCCCATTGGGTGAGCCGTTTTAGGGAAACCATCAATGATGTTTTTCATTTCCTCGTTTACAAGCGTATATTTTTTTATGTCATTCTCAAATTTTTGTATTTGAGCTGCAGTAGGAAGTTCTCCAAAAATTAAAAGATAAGCTACTTCTAAAAAGTTAGATTTTTCGGCAAGATCCTCTATAGAATATCCTCTGTAACGTAAAATACCCTGTTCTCCGTCTAAGAAGGTAATATCACTGGTACATGAGCCCGAATTTTTATAACCCGGATCTATAGTAATGGCGCCTGTTTCACCTCTAAGCTTATTAATATCGATAGCTACTTCATTTTCAGTTCCCACAATTACCGGAAACTCATATTTTTTGCCATCAATTTCCAATATTGCAATATTTGACATGATGTATTGAGTTTATTTTTGTTTGTAAATTTTATATTCCTGCGAATTTAATAAATTGTAATTTATTTAAGAAGAAAATTACTTATTAAAATCGTTAAATCTGCATGTAAAAAACAAAAGTTCTTACTTTGAAGCTATATAAATTGAAAAATATTCAAAATAAGAGCATTTTTAACCCTCTAAAATCTATTTTTTAATTAATATTTTAAAACTAATCTGTTAATAATCTGTAAGTTTCGTTTTAGAATATATTTCACATAAAAATTAAAAGGCCGGCACAAAACACGCACCGACCTTTCACCATGAAGATTTTCTTTTTCGGAATTTTATTCTTTTGCAATTTTTTCCACCTTAACTCCCTTATCAGAAGTTATTTTAAGGAAGTAAATTCCTTTTTGCCTATCCGAAATATTAAGTTTTGTTTCTTTGTCATTCACCAGTTGCGTTTGCAGCAATCTTCCCTGAATATCATACAGTGTTACCGACTGTAAATTATCATCTGCCACAACAGTAATCATATCTGATGCAGGATTAGGATAAACCTTAACAGAAGCATCCTGAATAAACTCTCCTGTACCTAAAATACCCGCAAACTCAGTAATCGCTTCATTTGTTTCTACAGGATAGTTATAATCAAAATAAATATTAGCCTGATTCATTACCTGATCGCCTTCTGCCAAATCAGCTTTAGATTTAAGCTTAAACAGTATATTACCGTGATCAAGGGCGTTAAGATTTATATTATCGAAAATAAACTCGATAACATTACTTGTTATTCGAGCTTCAACCTGATGGGAACTGTTTAAAATCTGAAGTGATGCAATATCAAAATCAGCCTCATTGATAATGTGTTTTACTACAACAAAAGAAGCTGCTGCGGTACCTGTATTTTCAAAATTAACTACATAATGCAGGTAATTACCTATATCATCTACCGAAGCTGTTTCACCCTCTATACATATTATGTTATTAGGATCGTATGCACCTATAACAACCTGATTAAACACATACTCATTATCTCCGGGATTTTCATCTGTCCCTCCATTAATAGTAGCTGTAAAAGGCAATACATCATCAATATTCACAGCTGGTTCATCCGTAGGACTGTTAACATGCAGTGTCATTAAAATTTCCCTGTTTTCAAATGGCTGCAGGTTAGAGTAATTCCACCCATAAATACCCAATCCTATATCGTCTGCCATTGGCTGTAAAGCAACAGGTGTAAGGATTTCATAATCCCAGGCACAACCTACCGTTCCTGAAGCTATTTGGTTACCTTTGTTCTTATAAACTATTTTATAGACAGCATCAAAGCCAGGACTTGCAGGCACTATAGGCACCATAACAACTTCCACATCATTATGCACACCATTAGGTGCTATACAAAAGTTTTGAACTGAAACAGAACCATCAACTACCGGAAAGTTAACTGCTGCCGGAGTTACTGTAAACCAATCGTCCTCAAACTCCGGAGTTATCGTAAAATCTCCCTCCTGAGTATAAAAGCTATATTCGCCATTTGTATTGGTAAAAGCATAACCTCCTTCTGTACCATCATTTATACTAATTTTTACAAAAGAATACGGAAAATCTTCCGGACCACAACCGTCAATGTCAGCATCAAAAACAGCAGTACCCGTTATGGTATTATAATCGCCTCCCGGAGTGAAAGAGCAATAAGAACTGTACGAAGGATTATTACCAGAACCAATAAACCCTTCTATCAAAGACTCTTCACCTTCATCTACACATATGAAATTAAGATTGGAATTATCACTTATATCTGTGCCAAGCCCCACAAAAAAACTATTCCCATTTTTAAGATTTATGGTTTCCAAAAGGTTATTACCAATACATTTTAACAGAGGAAGAAAAGAAGAATTACTTAAATCAATATTTATAAGATTAGTATTATAAAGCTCTAATTTAGTAAGATCAGTCATATAAGAGAAATCTAAATTTGAAGCAGGAACATCTTCCAATATAAATTCTTGCATTCCTATTGTCCCGGTAAGATTAATTGTTTCAAGATTCGTATCTGAAATATAAACCGTTTGAAGATTGGACAAACCAGCAAAGCTTAAAAACTCTAATCCGGTTCCTGCATCACAATTGAAATCTTCAAGATTAATCAAACTCGACAAATCTAAATAAGTGAGATTGCTATTATTAGCACATTCTAAACTTCTCAAATTAGTAAAATACTCCAAACCTGTGGCATCAGTCATTCCTGCACCAAACAAGCTCAACTCCCATACCAAAAGTGCTTCACTTTCCTGAATTTCATAATCATTATTATTATCAATAACAATTGAATTACCATTAACATCTTTAGCAACATCATTAGATATACTTGCTGACAACAGTTTATTCTTAAAATTAATATCAGGTATATTAACTATCTGAGCACTGGCAATACCTGAGAACAGTAGTAATAAATAAAGTAGTTTCTTTTCCATATTAGTTAGTGTGTGGTTAATCGGTCTTTCAAATATATTTTTTTATCCTTCTCCCAACTGTTGTCGTTTAGAATTCGCTTACTATCAGTTAGAATTTGCAATTACATCGACTTTAATATTTCCTGCAAACGCTCTTTTTTCCTTTGGCTAATCGGCAAATGGCTATTATCTGCCATTACAGCATATCCTCCGTCTTTCTTTATGTACGACTTCAAATAAGCCAGATTTATAAGATGTGACTGATGAATACGTTCAAAGCCCTGTTCTGACAGCAGGTCTTCATATTCCTTGAGTGTTTTGGCTATTAAAATCGGCTTATTGTCTTTTATATAGAACTTGGTATAATTATCCTGCGATTCACAACGTATAATATCGCTCACTTCAAACAAATGAATACCATCGGAAGTAGAAAGTGCAATTCTTTTAAACTTATTCACTTTCTTACGTATGTTTTCCAGCAGCAGATCAATATGAGCATAGTTATCATTTCCTGACAAGGTTTTTTTAATCTTATCCACAACATTATTCAAGTCCTCCGGATCTACTGGTTTTAAAAGATAATCCAGCGCACTAAAACGGAATGCTTTTACCGCATACTGTTCGTGTGCCGTGATAAATACCACATGACAGGAAAGACTGCCTTTTCGCTGCATTACCTGTTCCAGAATATCGAAACCTGTACCATCGCCTAGCTGAATATCCAAAAACACAACATTAGGCTGATGAAACTCAATAGCACTTATTCCTGCTTTAACACTGTCTGCCTCCCCTACTATTTCTATATCGGGAGCATATCGTATTAAAAAGCTTTTCATACCGTTTCTCAGGTTAGCGTCGTCGTCTATCAGTAGTGCTGTAATCATATCTAGTTCGTTGCGTATTGTATTGGTAAATTTAAAACAATCTTAGTTCCTGCGGTTTCCCCGTTTTCATCAATCACGTCGTTTATTTCCACTTTTGATGTTTTAGAAGTAAAGGCCTGTATTACTTCCAGCCTCTTTCTTGTTATTTCAAGCGCCATAGATTTATGAACCGTAACCGAATTTTCCTTAAGCTCTTTCGATTTTTTAAATCCTATACCGTTATCGGTAACTGTACATACAAGCTTATCACCGTTTAAGGCAAAATCAACATGTATAATCCCTTTTTCTTTTTTAGGAACCAGCCCATGTATAATTGCATTTTCAATAAAAGGTTGCAACAGGAGTGGCGGTATAGCCATATCATCCTCTATGTGCGAATCTTTTACTATAGAAAAATCAAACAACTTATTAAATCGAAGCTGTTCCAGTTCCAGGTAATTTTGCAATCCTTCAATTTCCTTATCAATAGGAATAAGCGACTCTTTACTGTACTCTAAGGTTAAGCGCATAAGCTTAGAGAATTTAGACAGGTATTTTATAGCCGAATCTGTACCATTTTGCACTATAAAGCTGGAAATAGATCCTAAACAGTTAAAAACAAAATGAGGGTTCATTTGGAGATGGAGCGCCTTTTGCTCATATTCCGCCAATTCCTTTTGCAGGGTAAGCGTCTTTTTAAGCTGCCTCCTGTTTGATACCAGGAAGACTACACCAAACATAAGCAGGATAAACAGCACAACAAAAAACATCTGTTGATTATGTCGTTTTACTTCTTCATTATAAATAGCCTGTTTCTTTTCACTCTCTATCTTCTGGAGTTCAGCTTTACGCTCCATTTCGTAATTCATTTCCTCCCTAACAATATTCTTAATGTTTTCGGCATTAACAATACTATCTTTGGCTTCTTCAAATTTTTTATAATGTAGCAATGCCAGCTTATAATCCCCTTGCTTCTCATAAAGGTCGCTAAGGCTCTTTTCAGAAGTTTTAACCTGTTCAAGAACCCCAATCTCCTGAGCAAAAGCCGATGATTTATTTAGAAACTCAACTGCCTGCTTGGTTTTACCCTGCCCTGCATACAAATCACCTAAAAAGCCTAACGATGCCGAAGCACCGTACTTTTCGCCAACACCTTCAAAAACTTCAAGCCCTTTATTATAATATTCTTCTGCTTTAGCTTTATCACCGGTCTTCTCGTAATAATTACCAAGAGAGTTGTATAACTCGCCCAATCCTCGTTTACTGTTAAACCTTTCAAATATGTTAATCGCTTCCTGATAAGAAGCAAAAGCCTCTTTATTTTTATTTTGCAGTAAATAAATATTACCAATATTGGTTATCGTGGTCCCTGCAGTATCATCGTTCAGCTCTTTTTGAATTTCCAGCGTCTTATTGAAATATTCTAAAGCCTTGGCATATTCACCCTGAGTTTTATATACTATTCCAATATTATTATAAAGCCTGAATACTATTTGCTGCTGCTTAGCCTCCTTATAAAGTTTAAGCGCCTTAAAATAGTACTCTAAAGCTTTTGCATAGTTATTCTGCTCTGAGCAAACTATACCAATACTACCATAGGTCTTAGCAAGATATCCTTTAATCTCACTTTTATCAGAGGCATCTTCGGCAAACAGCTGCTCAAAAATATCCTGCGCACTTGTAAAGCTCTTTATGGCTTTAGAATAATTACTCAGCATAATATTGGCATTACCCATATTAAACCATGCCTCACCTTCCCCTTTCTTCAATTTTTTCTGCTGAGCCAGCTTTAAGGCTTTTTCGGCATACTGCATCATTGTAGCAGGATCATTTTCAATATACTCTGCTCCCACAGCATTTAGCAACTCAACCTTTTTGGCATCGGTATCTGCCTTTTCCAGCTCGGTTAAAAGACTGTCTAACACCTTGTTTTGAGAAAAACAGGTTAAAGGTAAAAGTATAGCTACACATACAGGGAGCAATTTCAACAGCTTCATATGCAATATGTTAATCATATCTAACAAATTTATGATTTCCTCCCGAATTAAAAGGCACCGATTAGAATTTGATGCTTATGGATTAGAATTCGTTTGATCCATAAAAAAAAGGCACTCCTGAATTGCAGGAGCGCCTTATATAATTTTATAGCCTAAAAAATTATCTTTTTACTTTAAAAGCGTTTTCTCTTGGAAAATAAGCCACTTCAGCAAGCTCTTCCTCAATTCTTAGTAACTGGTTGTATTTAGCCATACGGTCACTACGTGAAGCAGAACCTGTTTTGATCTGGCCACAGTTTAATGCAACTGCTAAGTCAGCAATTGTATTATCTTCAGTTTCTCCCGAACGGTGAGACATTACAGATGTATAACCTGCATTGTGAGCCATGTTTACAGCTGCAATAGTTTCGGTTAAAGTACCAATCTGGTTAACTTTAATAAGAATTGAGTTAGCAATGTTTTGCTCAATACCTCTTGAAAGGCGCTCAACATTAGTTACAAATAAATCGTCACCTACTAACTGAACTTTATCTCCTATTTTCTCAGTAAGGTATTTCCATCCTTCCCAGTCATCCTCATACATACCATCTTCGATAGAGATAATAGGATACTTAGCAGCAAGCTCAGCCAGATAATCTGCCTGCTCCTGAGAAGTTCTTACTTTACCTTCTGCACCTTCAAATTTAGTATAGTCATATTTACCGTTTACATAGAATTCAGATGCTGCACAGTCAAGAGCAATCATAACTTCATCGCCAAACTTGTATCCGGCATTTTCTACAGCTTTCTTAATAGTATCAAGAGCATCCTCAGTACCTCCTGCAAGGTTTGGAGCAAAACCACCCTCATCACCTACAGCTGTACTTAGGTTTCTGTCATGAAGTACTTTTTTAAGGTTATGGAAAACCTCTGTACCTATCTGCATAGCATGAGTAAAGTCTTTAGCTTTTACAGGCATGATCATAAACTCCTGGAAAGCGATAGGCGCATCAGAATGCGAACCTCCGTTGATGATGTTCATCATTGGAACAGGAAGCGTATTAGCAGAAACACCACCTACATATCTGTATAACGGCATACCCAATTCGTTTGCCGCTGCTTTAGCAACTGCTAAAGAAACACCAAGAATTGCGTTAGCGCCAAGGTTTGATTTATTTGCAGTACCATCAAGTTCAATCATAGCTTTGTCTATAGCATTTTGCTCGAATACAGACATACCAACAATTTCACCTGCCAGTTTAGTATTTACATTTTCTACAGCTTTAAGTACGCCTTTACCCATATAAGACTTACCGCCATCACGCAATTCAACTGCTTCGTGCTCTCCGGTAGAAGCTCCTGAAGGAACCGCTGCCCTACCTAGTATACCATTTTCAGTAATTACATCAACCTCTACTGTAGGATTACCACGAGAATCCAATATTTGCCTTGCATGTACTTTAATAATAATGCTCATTATATAGTTTTTAGTTTGTTATATTCATAATTAATCAAAACAAATTTAAACATTTTGAAAAATGAAAAGCCCTTATTTTTAAAAACTTATAAACGCAATCGTTTTAGTTTCTGCCACTTAACCTAAATTTTATTTCCAAAACGTCTATAAACAGAATTTGGGCTAACTTTTATATTAGCCCAAATTCGTTTTTTTGTTTTTAAAAGCCCATAATTAGTTTTTGGCTTTTTGTATATTTTCGATAAACTGATCAAACAGATATGATGCATCATGCGGACCAGGACTTGCCTCCGGGTGGTATTGTACCGAGAAGCAGTTCTTGTTCTTCATACGCATACCTGCTACAGTACCGTCGTTAACATGCTCGTGAGTAATCTCAAAGTCTGGGTGCTTTTCAAGCTCTTCCCTTACTACGGCAAAACCGTGGTTTTGAGAAGTGATTTCTCCTTCACCTGTAATCATGTTTCTTACAGGGTGGTTAATACCTCTGTGCCCGTTAAACATTTTGTAAGTAGAGATTCCGTTAGCAAGAGCCAGCACCTGATGCCCTAAACAGATTCCGAAAACCGGTTCATTATTTTCTAATATCTTTTTAGCAGTATCCTGAGCTACAACAAGCGGAGCCGGGTCACCGGGACCGTTTGAAAGGAAGTATCCGTCAGGATTAAAACTTCTTAAATCCTCATAAGTTGAGTTATAAGGGAAAACCTTAATATAACAGTCTCTCTTAACAAGGTTTCTTAAGATATTTTTCTTAATACCTAAGTCAAGAGCAGATATTTTATACTTAGCATCCGGGTTACCTACAAAGTAAGGCTCAGTAGTCGATACTTTTGAAGAAAGCTCAAGACCATCCATGTTAGGAACTTCAGCAAGTTGTTTCTTTAAATCTTCAACAGAAGTACCGTCTGTAGAGATAGCAGCATTCATGGCTCCGTTATCACGGATATAACTTACAAGTGCTCTTGTATCTACATCAGAAATAGCTACTAAGTTTTGTTTTTCAAAATACTCTTTAAGTCCATCAGTAGAATTAACCCTTGAGTGGTTAAAGCTAAAGTTTTTACAAACAAGACCTGAAATCATTATTCTATCAGCCTCTACTTCCTCTTCATTAGTACCATAGTTACCTATATGTGCATTAGATGCAACCATAATTTGCCCGAAGTAAGACGGGTCTGTAAAAATTTCCTGGTAACCGGTCATACCGGTATTAAAACATACTTCACCAAATACTGTTCCTTCAATTCCAATAGATTTTCCGTGAAAAACAGTGCCGTCCGCTAAAAGAAGTATGGCTTTGTTACGATTTGAATATTTCATTTATTACTATTTGTTGCTGTATTGCGTGCAAATTTACTTCAAAAAATTGTGTTTCTAAAATTTAGCTATCAATTGATTAGTATAAACCGATTTGACTAAGTCAAAAAAAAAGGACAAACTATAAAGTTTATCCTTTTTTAATATTATTGAAAAATCAGTTTTACCATGATTATTCAGTAGCTTCTTTGTTTTCTTCTGTATCAACAGCAGGAGCTTCAGTTGCAGGAGCCTCAGCTGCTGGAGCTGTTGCTTTTTTTGCTGTTCTACTTCTACGAGTAGTTTTCTTAGCTTCTTTTTTAGTAGCGTTGTACAGTTCGTTAAAGTCAACAAGCTCGATCATAGCCATATCAGCGTTATCCCCAAGACGGTTTCCTAACTTAATGATACGAGTATAACCACCCGGACGATCTCCAACTTTAGCAGCAACTTCTCTGAAAAGTTCAGTAACTGCATATTTGTTTCTTAGGTAAGAGAAAACGATACGTCTGTTGTGAGTTGTGTCTTCTTTAGATTTTGTTACAAGAGGCTCAACAAACTGCTTAAGGGCTTTTGCCTTAGCAACAGTCGTGTTGATACGCTTGTGCTCTATAAGGGAGCAGGCCATGTTAGCCAGCATAGCCTTTCTATGACCAGCTTGCCTGCCTAAGTGATTTATTTTTTTTCCGTGTCTCATTGCTGTCTGTAATTAAAACCTTAACGGCCCAGATTATTCTTTATCTAATTTATATTTCGTTAAATCCATTCCGAAGTGTAAATTCTTAGAAGCAACAAGCTCATCAAGCTCGGTTAAAGATTTTTTACCAAAGTTACGGAACTTCATTAAGTCATTTTTATTGAACGATACTAAGTCACCTAATGTATCAACTTCAGCCGCTTTTAAACAATTTAATGCCCTTACAGAAAGATCCATATCAACAAGCTTAGTTTTAAGAAGCTGTCTCATATGTAATGACTCTTCGTCATAAGATTCTGTTTGTGCTATCTCATCGGCCTCAAGTGTTATCCTTTCATCAGAGAACAGCATAAAGTGATGTATTAGCGTTTTAGCTGCCTCAGTTAATGCGTCTTTAGGATGAATAGAACCATCTGTGATAATTTCAAAAACCAGTTTTTCGTAATCGGTTTTCTGCTCTACACGGAAGTTTTCTATTGTATACTTTACATTCTTTACAGGAGTAAAGATTGAGTCTGTAAAGATTGTTCCTATAGCTGCATTTTGCTTTTTGTTCTCCTCTGCAGGCACATAACCCCTACCTTTCTCTATAGTAAGCTCAAGGTTTATGTTAATCTTGCTGTCCATGTTACAGATAACAAGCTCAGGGTTTAATACCTGGAATCCTGAAATGAACTTTTGGAAATCACCAGCCGTAAGCTGATCTTTTCCTGTAAAAGATACAGTAACAGATTCGTTATCGATGTCTTCTATCTGACGTTTGAAACGAACTTGTTTTAAGTTCAGGATTATCTCCGTAACATCTTCAACAACCCCAGCTATTGTAGAGAATTCGTGGTCAACTCCTTCGATACGAACAGAAGTAATTGCGTAACCTTCCAGTGAAGAAAGCAAAACTCTTCTTAGTGCGTTACCAACAGTCAATCCATATCCCGGTTCCAAAGGTCTAAATTCAAATTTACCTTGGAAATCGGTAGAATCGATCATGATAACTTTATCGGGCTTTTGAAAATTAAATATTGCCATATTTCGACTGATGTCAATTATTATTTGTTATACAACTCAACGATTAGTTGTTCTTTGATGTTTTCCGGGATTTGTATCCTGGCAGGTACTGAAACAAAAGTACCTTCTTTAGTGTCGTTGTTCCAGGTTATCCACTCATATACTTGAGCAGAATTTGATAAAGAGCGCTCTATAGCGTCAAGAGATTTAGATTTCTCACGAACAGCAACTTTATCTCCGGCTTTAAGGTGGTAAGAAGGAATGTTAACCACTTCACCGTTTACTGTAATATGCCTGTGGGAAACGATTTGTCTTGCAGCCCTTCTTGAAGGAGCAATACCCATTCTGTAAACCACATTGTCTAATCTTGCTTCACAAAGCTGTAAAAGTACTTCACCTGTTACTCCTTTAGTAGCAGCTGCTTTTTCATACAGGTTTCTGAATTGTTTTTCAAGAACTCCGTAAGTGTACTTAGCTTTTTGCTTTTCCATTAACTGAACTGCATATTCAGATTTTTTACCTCTCTTTTTAGCTAAACCATGTTGCCCTGGAGGGTAATTTCTTTTTTCGAAGGCTTTATCATCTCCGAAGATCGCCTCACCAAATTTACGGGCGATTTTAGTTTTAGGACCAGTATATCTTGCCATTTCTAAAAATTAATAAACAGGGGATTATGAATTCAGGTCTCATCCTCCGATAATCCGTAATCCTGTTTGGTTATACTCTAATAAATAAATTAAACTCTTCTTCTCTTAGGAGGACGGCACCCGTTGTGAGGTAGTGGAGTTACATCGATAATTTCAGTAACTTCAATCCCACCATTGTGAAGAGATCTGATAGCAGATTCTCTACCGTTTCCAGGACCTTTAACGTAAACTTTTACTTTTTTAAGACCTGCCTCAAGAGCAACTTTGCTGCAATCTTCTGCTGCCATCTGAGCTGCATATGGAGTGTTCTTTTTAGAACCTCTAAAGCCCATCTTACCAGCAGATGACCATGAAATAACTTCACCTTTCTTATTAGTTAAAGAGATGATGATGTTGTTAAAAGTTGCACTAATATGAGCTTCGCCTGTTGACTCAACAACAACTTTACGTTTTTTTGTATTCGCTTTAGCCATACTACTACTTATTATTTAGTTGCTTTTTTCTTGTTAGCAACAGTTTTTCTCTTACCTTTTCTTGTTCTAGAGTTATTCTTAGTGCGTTGACCTCTTAGAGGTAGTCCAACTCTGTGACGGATACCTCTGTAGCATCCGATATCCATTAAACGTTTGATGTTTAACTGGATTTCAGAACGAAGCTCTCCTTCTATTTTAAAGTAAGAAACAGCCTCACGAATGTTACCGATTTCATCATCGTTCCAATCCTGAACTTTTTTATCTTCACTAACCTGAGCTTTTTCTAAAATCTCTTTAGCCCTGCTTTTACCAATACCGAAGATATAAGTTAAAGCAATAATTCCTCTTTTGTTTTTAGGTATGTCTACCCCTGCAATTCTTGCCATAATTATCCTTGTCTTTGTTTAAATCTAGGATTCTTTTTATTAATCACATATAATCTGCCTTTTCTACGCACAATAATGCACTCGGCACTTCTTTTCTTTACTGATGCTCTTACTTTCATTTTAATAGCTTTAGTATCTATAAGTAATTCTTGCTTTAGACAAATCATAAGGGCTCATTTCCAGTTTCACTTTATCACCAGGTAATAACTTGATATAATGCATACGCATCTTTCCTGAAATGTGAGCAATTACAATATGTCCGTTTTCTAACTCTACACGGAACATAGCATTTGATAATGCCTCTATGATTGATCCGTCTTGTTCTATTGCTGATTGTTTTGCCATAAAAATTATTAAGCTACCGCTTTTCTATTCTTACCACTTTTCATCAAACCATCATAATGTCTATTCAACAAATATGAATTTATTTGCTGGATAGTATCTATTGCAACCCCAACCATGATTAACAGCGATGTTCCGCCATAGAACAAAGCCCACTGAGACTGAACATTCATTATACTCACAACAACTGCCGGGAACACGGCAATAATTGCTAGGAATAATGATCCAGGGAATGTGATTAGCGACATGATCTTGTCAAGGTAGTCTCCGGTTTCAACACCTGGCCTAACACCCGGTATAAAACCTCCACTTCTCTTAAGATCATCTGCCATTTTATTCGTAGGTACTGTAATCGCGGTGTAAAAGTACGTAAAAATTATAATTAATAGCGCAAAAACAATATTATACGCCAAACCGAACACGTTTTGGAACTGAGAAGTAATGGTTTGTGCTGCATCAGCATCGGAAAGACCGGCAAGAGCAGCAGGTATAAACATAATAGCCTGAGCAAAGATGATTGGCATAACTCCCGCAGCATTAAGCTTAAGAGGAATCCATTGTCTGTTGTTTCCTGCGATATCCTGTTCGAAATCACCTGAAGCAGTACGACGTGCATACTGTACAGGAATTTTTCTAACAGCCATAATAAGCAGTACACAAGCTATTATAATTAATAACCATATTACTATTTCAATAACCAAAAGCATTGGCCCTCCATTGTTCTCAACCATACGTGAAGTAAACTCCTGGATAAAAGCCTGAGGCATTCTTGCAATAATACCTACAAGAATTAACAGTGATATACCGTTACCAATACCTTTGTCGGTAATTTTTTCACCAAGCCACATTGCAAAAATTGTACCTGTAGTTAAAATCACTACAGAAGAAAATATGAAAAGAAATGAATCTGAACTTATTAAAAAAGCTTGAGGTGGTAAAGTCTTGTATAGGTTATAGATATAACCAGGACCTTGCACCAATGTGATTAATATTGTAAGCCAACGGGTAATCTGATTGATTTTCTTTCTGCCGCTCTCACCTTCTTTTTGTAACTTTTGAAGGTAAGGAACTGCAATACCCATTAACTGCACAACGATAGACGCAGAGATGTATGGCATGATACCCAATGCAAATACAGATGCCTGCGAAAACGCACCACCTGTAAACACATCGATTAACCAACCGATACCTCCATCAGTCTGATCTGCTAAGCTATTTAATTGTGTAGCATCAATACCCGGCAATGTAACATGCGCACCAAAACGGTAAACAAGTAACAAACCAAGAGTAACTAAAATTCTATTTTTTAGCTCTTCTATTTTCCAAACATTGATAAACGCTTCTATAAATTTTTTCATGTGACTATAAGAGATTATAAACTTACAGCTTCACCACCAGCAGCCTCGATAGCCGCTTTAGCAGTTGCAGTAAATTTGTGAGCAGTTACTTTTAGTTTTGCCTTAAGCTCTCCTCTTCCTAATATCTTTACCTGTTCATTTTTTGTAGCAAGACGGTTTTCTACTAATACTGTAAAGTCTACAGTATCTGTAACAATTCCGTTATCTACAAGAGCCTGAAGCGTGTCTAGGTTTACACCGGCATATTCCTTACGGTTGATGTTTTTAAAACCAAATTTAGGAACACGTCTTTGTAAAGGCATCTGACCACCTTCAAAACCTATTTTCTTAGAATAACCAGAACGAGACTTAGCTCCTTTGTGACCACGTGCAGCAGTACCACCTTTACCGGAACCTTCTCCTCTACCTACTCTTTTGTTCTTATTGTGAACTGAACCTTCAGCTGGTTGTAAGTTACTTAAATCCATAACTATTGTTATTGTTATTTAGTTTCTTCTACAGAAACTAAGTGTTTAACTTTGTTTACCATTCCAAGGATAGCAGAAGTTGCATCGTGTTCAACAACTTGTCCCATTTTTCTAAGACCTAAAGCCTCAAGAGTTCTCTTTTGAGTAAGAGGACAGTTGATTTGACTTTTTACTTGTTTTACTAAAATTTTTGCCATTTTTTTCCTTGAATTAACCTTTAAATACTTTTTCTAAAGATACACCTCTTTGCTTAGCTACAGTAGCCGCGCTTCTCATTTGCAATAAAGCATCAAAAGTTGCTTTTACCACGTTGTGAGGATTTGATGAACCTTGAGATTTTGATAATACATCGTGAATACCTACAGATTCAAGAACTGAACGTACAGCACCACCGGCAATTACTCCGGTACCATGAGAAGCAGGCATAAGTAGTACGCGAGCACCACCAAATTTACCTTTTTGCTCGTGAGGTACAGTCTGGCTTGAAAGAGGGATTCTTACAAGGTTCTTTTTAGCATCTTCTACTGCTTTAGCAATAGCTTCAGATACGTCTTTAGATTTACCAAGACCGTGGCCTACTACTCCATTCTCGTCTCCTACAACTACAATAGCAGAAAAACCGAAAGCTCTACCACCTTTTGTAACTTTAGTAACACGATTAACACTTACCAAACGGTCCTTTAATTCAAGGCCGCTTGGTTTTACAAGTTCTACGTTTTTATAATTATGATACATAATTTTTCTTAGAATTTAAGTCCGGCTTCTCTAGCGCCTTCAGCTAATGATTTAACACGTCCGTGGTAAAGGTATCCACCTCTGTCAAAAGTGATGGTTTCGATACCAGCTTTCAAAGCTTTCTCTGCTACTAATTTACCTACTGCAGCTGCAGTTTCAATGTTAGTACCTTTAGTTATTCCTGCCTCTCTTGAAGATGCAGAAGCTAGAGTAACACCGTTCACGTCATCTATGATTTGAGCATAGATCTCTTTATTGCTCCTGAAAACAGAAAGTCTTGGTTGAGCAGCAGTTCCGCTTACAATCTTTCTGATTCTGAACTTAATTCTTTGTCTTCTTTCAGATTTTGTTAATGACATAGTCTTAATTTTTAAGCTGATTTACCTGCTTTTCTTCTCAATACTTCACCTACAAACTTAACTCCTTTTCCTTTGTATGGTTCAGGTTTACGGAAAGATCTGATCTTTGCCGCCACCTGGCCTAAAAGTTGTTTATCATGAGAAGCTAGTTTAATGATAGGGTTTTTACCTTTTTCAGATACAGTTTCTACAGTTACTTCAGGCACAACTTCTAAAACGATATTGTGAGAAAAACCAAGAGCTATATCAAGTTTATTACCTTGATTAGAAGCCCTGTAACCAACACCTACCAATTCAAGTTCTTTTGTAAAGCCTTCAGAAACACCTAAAATCATGTTATTGATAAGGGCTCTGTATAAACCGTGCTTAGATCTGTCGTTTTTGTTGTCAGAAGATCTTTCAACAATAACTTTGCCCTCTTCAATTTTTACAGTTACATCTGTAAATTCCTGAGAAAGCTCACCTTTTTTTCCTTTTACTGTAACAACGCCTTCTTTAACATCTACTGTTACTCCAGACGGTATTGCAATTGGATTTTTACCTATTCTTGACATCGTATAAGTCTTTATTATTAGTATACGTAACAGATTACCTCACCACCAACATTAAGTTGTTTAGCCTGTTTCCCGGTCATCAAACCTTTTGATGTAGAAACGATAGCTATACCTAATCCGTTAAGGATTCTAGGTAGGTTATCAGCACCTGCATATTTACGTAAACCTGGTTTACTAATTCTCTGGATATCTTTAATTACCGGCTCTTTAGTCTCTTTATCATACTTTAGAGCGATTTTGATTGTACCTTGTACAGTACTGTCATCAAACTTGTAGCTTAAGATATATCCCTGATCGAATAAAATCTTTGTGATCTCCTTCTTAAGGTTAGAAGCAGGAATCTCTACCACTTTGTGGTTAGCTCTTACTGCATTTCTAACTCTAGTTAGATAATCTGCGATAGGATCTGTATACATATTTATTAATTTGCGGTAACGGTTTTCGGCCTGTTAAGGCCGAACCTGAAACCAATTTATAATTCTTTTATTACCAGCTGGCTTTTTTAACTCCTGGTATCAACCCGTTGTTTGCCATTTCACGGAAAGTTACACGTGAAATACCGAATTGACGCATATACCCTCTTGGTCTTCCTGTTAATTTGCAACGGTTGTGTAAACGTACAGGAGAAGCATTTTTAGGTAATTTTTGCAGACCTTCATAATCTCCGGCTTCTAAAAGAGCTTTTCTCTTTTCTGCATATTTTTCTACTAATGCTTGTCTTTTTACCTCGCGGGCTTTCATTGATTCTTTAGCCATAACTTAATTCTTTTTAAAAGGTAATCCTAATTCTGCTAATAATGACTTCGCTTCTTTATCGGTTTGTGCCGAAGTTACAAATGTAATATCAAAACCTGCAATCTTGTTTACTTTGTCAATATCAATTTCAGGGAAAATGATTTGCTCAGTAACACCCAGGTTGTAATTACCTCTACCGTCAAAACCAGTTGCTTTGATACCACCAAAGTCTCTTACACGTGGAAGTGCAGAAGTGATAAGTCTATCTAAAAACTCATACATTCTTTCACCACGTAAAGTTACTTTAGCACCAATTGGCATACCTTTTCTCAATTTGAATGTCGCAACGTCCTTTTTAGAAATAGTAGCCACAGCTTTTTGACCAGTAATTTTTGTTAACTCTTCAACTGCGTGATCAATTAATTTCTTGTCAGACACAGCTGCACCAACTCCACGGCTTAAAACGATTTTTTCAAGTTTTGGAACCATCATCACGTTTTTGTAACCGAACTCTTCTGTAAGAGCAGAGATAACTCTGTTCTTATATTCTTCTTTTAATCTTGGTATATAAGCCATCACTATAATACTTGATTAGATTTTTTTGAAAATCTCACTTTCTTATCTCCTTCAGTTCTTACACCAGTTCTTGTAGTCTCCTTAGTTTTAGGATCAACAAGTGCGATGTTAGAAATATGGATAGGAGCTTCTTTCTTCACGATACCACCCTGAGGGTTGCTAGCGCTTGGCTTAGTGTGCTTAGACACCATGTTAACGCCTTCTACGATCGCTTTGTTTTTCTCACGAAGAACTTTAAGAACTTTACCTTCAGAACCTTTATGGTCTCCGGCAATAACTCTTACTGTATCTCCTGATTTTATCTTTAGCTTTATCATCTTTAAAACAATTAAAGCACTTCTGGTGCTAATGATACAATTTTCATGAATTGTTTTTCACGAAGTTCTCTTGCTACAGGACCAAAAACACGAGTTCCCCTCATTTCACCAGCAGCATTTAATAATACACATGCGTTATCATCAAATCTGATGTATGAACCATCGGCTCTTCTCACTTCTTTTTTGGTACGTACAACTACTGCAGTCGATACAGCTCCTTTTTTAACGTTACCGTTAGGTGTTGCATCTTTTACTGAAACTACAATTTTATCTCCAACAGAGGCGTAACGTCTTTTCGTACCCCCTAATACACGAATAGTCAAAACTTCTTTTGCTCCCGTGTTGTCTGCTACTTTTAGTCTAGATTCCTGTTGTACCATAATTACTTCGCTCTTTCAATGATTTCAACTAATCTCCAACATTTAGATTTACTTAAAGGACGTGTTTCCATAATCCTTACTGTATCACCAATGTTACAGTCATTTGTTTCGTCGTGTGCAACGTATTTTTTAGTTTTTAACACGAACTTACCATATAATGGGTGTTTTACTCTTCTTGTTTCAGAAACAACAATAGACTTTGTCATTTTGTTGCTAGTAACCACACCTATTCTCTCTTTTCTTAAATTTCTTTTTTCCATCTTGCAGAATACAATTATTGTAAATCTCTTTTGCTTAGCTCAGTTGCTACTCTTGCAATAGACCTTCTTACACCTCTTATTTGTAATGGGTTTTCAATTGGAGAGATCGCGTGAGCTGATTTTAGATCGGCATATGTTTTCTGTAACTCACCAAGTTTCGTTTGTAACTCAGCTGCAGATAGATCTTTAATTTCTGATTGTTTCATAATAAATTTAGATTATGCTTCGAAATCTCTGGCAACTATAAACTTAGTTTTTACTGGTAGCTTTTGAGCAGCAAGACGTAAAGCCTCTTTTGCTACTGATAAAGGCACACCGCCAACTTCAAACATTATTCTTCCCGGTTTAACAACAGCAGCCCAATATTCAACTGCACCTTTACCTTTACCCATACGTACCTCTAGAGGTTTTTTAGTGATAGGCTTATCCGGGAAAATTTTAATCCACAATTGACCTTCTCTTTTCATATAACGAGTTGCAGCGATACGAGCAGCTTCGATTTGACGAGAAGTAATAAAAGATGAATCTAAAGATTTTATACCAAACATTCCATTAGAAAGTTCGTGTCCTCTTTGAGACACGCCCTTCATTTTACCTTTCTGTACCTTACGGTATTTTGTTCTTTTAGGCTGTAACATTTTTCTTTAGTTTAAATAATTACTTTCTTTTGCGTTGGCCTTGTTTTCCTGCCGGCTTTCCTGATCCTGTAGATTTGGATTGTTTTTTATCCATACCCACTAACGGAGAAAGATCACGTTTACCGTACACTTCGCCTTTCATGATCCACACTTTGATCCCCATTCTACCATAAGTAGTATGAGCCTCTGTAAGTGCATAATCAATGTCCGCTCTGAAAGTTGATAGAGGAATTCTACCTTCTTTGAACATTTCTGAACGTGCCATCTCAGCACCGTTCAAACGACCTGAAATCATAACTTTAATACCCTCAGCATTCATACGCATAGCTGCAGCGATAGCCATTTTAATAGCTCTTCTGTAAGAGATACGGCTTTCAATCTGACGAGCAATGCTTGAACCTACTAAGTAAGCATCAAGTTCTGGTCTTTTGATTTCAAAGATGTTGATTTGAACCTCTTTGTCAGTAATTTTCTTAAGCTCTTCTTTTAGCTTGTCTACCTCCTGACCACCTTTACCAATAATAATACCTGGACGGGCAGTAGTGATAGTAACGGTTACAAGCTTTAAAGTTCTCTCGATGATTACTTTAGACACACTTGCTTTAGCTAAACGGGCATGGATATACTTTCTGATTTTATGATCCTCGGCAAGTTTATCACCGTAATCATTTCCACCATACCAGTTGGAATCCCATCCTCTGATGATACCAAGGCGATTTCCTATTGGATTTGTCTTTTGTCCCATACTGTTAATTAATTGCTTTGTGTGTTATTATTATTAGCACCTAACACGATAGTAACGTGGTTAGAGCGTTTTCTTATTCTGTGAGCGCGACCCTGTGGAGCCGGTCTTAGCCTTTTAAGCATCATACCGCCATCTACTCTGATCTCTTTTACAAACAGTCCAGCATCTTCTAAGCTCTCTTCAGCATTTTTCTGCTGCCAGTTATTGATCGCAGAAAGTAATAATTTCTCAAGTTTGCGAGAAGCTTCTTTACTGTTAAACTTTAATATATTAAGAGCTAATTCTACTTTCTGACCTCTTACTAAATCTGCTACAATACGCATCTTTCTAGGCGAAGTAGGGCAGTTATTTAACTTAGCAAACGCAACTTGCTTGTTAGCTTCCTTAATCTGCTCTGCTCTTTCTCTTTTACGAACTCCCATAGCTTCTTATTATTTTTTACCTTTATTTTTTGCACCAGCATGACCTCTAAAAGATCTTGTTGGCGAAAATTCTCCTAATTTATGACCTACCATATTCTCTGTAACATAAACCGGTACGAATTGACGACCGTTGTGAACTGCGATAGTCTGCCCAACAAAATCCGGAGTAATCATTGAAGCTCTAGACCAAGTCTTAACAACTCCTTTGTTACCTTTTTCGATATTTTCCTGAACTTTCTTTTCTAATTTATAGTGAACGAAAGGTCCTTTCTTTAATGAACGTGCCATATCTTACTTATTATTTCTTTCTACGTTCTACGATATACTTATTACTCGGGTTAACTTTAGAACGAGTTCTGTAACCTTTAGCCGGTAAACCTTTTCTTGAACGTGGGTGACCTCCAGAAGAACGTCCTTCACCACCACCCATTGGGTGATCAACCGGGTTCATCGCTACTGGTCTCGTTCTAGGTCTTCTGCCTAACCATCTAGATCTACCTGCTTTACCAGATACAACTAATTGGTGATCAGAGTTAGAAACTGCTCCAATTGTAGCCATACAAGTTAAAAGGATTAACCTTGTTTCACCTGAAGGCATTTTGATTGTAGCATATTTTCCATCTCTTGCCATTAACTGAGCAAAAGTACCTGCACTACGAGCAATTACTGCTCCCTGACCAGGACGTAGCTCTATACAAGATATAACAGTACCAAGAGGAATTTTGCTTAAAGGTAAAGCATTACCGATTTCAGGAGCTGCATCAGCACCTGAAACAACAGTTTGACCTACTTGTAGACCGTTTTGAGCTATGATGTAAGTTTTCTGACCATCAGCATAAGCTAAAAGCGAAATGAATGCTGAACGGTTTGGATCGTACTCGATAGTTTTAACTGTAGCAGGAATACCAGCTTTAGCTCTTTTAAAATCGATAACACGATACTTTTGTTTGTGACCACCGCCTGTGTAACGCATGGTCATTTTTCCTTGACTATTTCTACCTCCTGAGTTTTTTTTCGGTGCGAGTAATGAACGCTCCGGCTTATCAGTTGTAATAGTGTCAAAGCTATTTACAACTCTAAAACGCTGACCCGGGGTAATAGGTTTTAATTTTCTAACTGACATTTTCTATTAGATATTATTATAAAAATCTATTGTTTCACCTTCCTGTACTTGTACAATTGCTTTTTTGTAAGCACTTGTCTTTCCGCTAATTAAACCACTCTTAGTGTATTTAACTGTTCTATCAGCCCTGTAATTCATAGTGTTAACTTCAACAACAGAAACACCATATGCAGCCTCAACCGCATTTTTGATCTGAATCTTGTTTGCTTTCTTGTTAACAACAAAACCAAAACGGTTGAAAATTTCACCGTCTTTAGTTATTTTTTCGGTAATGATAGGTTTTATTATGATACTCATTGCCCTATTATTTACTTAAATTTTCTTGAATTCCTTCTAACGAACCTTCTAAAAGAACTAAATTATTTGCGTTTAAAATCGCATAAGTGTTTAATTCTGAGGTAGTTACAACATTAGACGCCTTTAAATTGCGTGACGACAAATATACATTTTTATTTGTATCACCCAACACAAATAGAGATTTTTTATTCTCTAACCCTAAAGCTTTCAAAACGTTAATGAAATTTTTAGTATTTGGAGCTTCGAAAGTGAAGTCTTCAACTACCGTTAAATTTGATTCATTTGCCTTGATTGATAGAGCAGATTTTCTCGCTAAACGTTTAAGGTTTTTGTTCAGTTTGAAAGAGTAGTTTCTTGGTCTTGGCCCGAAAACTGTTCCTCCTCCTTTGAACAATGGATTCTTAACACTTCCTGCACGTGCAGTACCGGTTCCTTTTTGCTTTTTAATCTTGCGAGTACTTCCGGTAACTTCAGCTCTTTCTTTTGCTTTGTGAGTTCCTTGTCTCTGGTTTGCTAAATATTGTTTAACATCCAGGTAAACCGCATGATTATTAGGCTCAATTGCGAATACAGAGTCAGAAAGAGTAACTGTTCTGCCTGTTTCTTTTCCGTTGATATCTAATACTTTTACTTCCATTACTTTTGAATGATTACGTAAGAGTTTTTGTGTCCAGGAACACATCCTTTAACAACCAGTAGGTTTTTCTCTGCTACTACTTTTAAAACTCTAAGGTTTTGAACTGTTACATTTTCTCCTCCTGTTCTACCTGCCATACGCATTCCTTTGAATACTCTTGACGGGTAAGATGATGCACCTACAGAACCCGGCGCTCTTAGACGGTTGTGCTGACCGTGAGTAGCCTGTCCAACACCACCAAAACCGTGACGTTTAACAACACCCTGGAAGCCTTTACCTTTAGATACACCTTGTACATCTACAAATTCACCTTCATTAAACAGATCTACTGTTAGAACATCACCTAAGTTATGCTCTTGTTCAAAATACTTGAATTCAACGACTCTTTTCTTCACATCAGTTCCAGCTTTCTTAAAGTGGCCTTGAGCCGCTTTTGTTGTGTGCTTTTCTGACTTGTCATCGAAACCAAGTTGCAACGCTTTATACCCGTCAACCTCATTGGTTCTGACTTGGGTAACAACACATGGTCCAGCTTCGATTACTGTACACGGGATATTTTTTCCGTTTTCATCGAAAATACTGGTCATGCCGATTTTTCTACCAATTAACCCAGACATATTAAAAATTAATTATAATTACTTATTTAAATTTTGTTCTATATAGCAAGAAGTATCAGGCAGAAAGAAACCGCCTGACACCTTCTTTACTTTTATTTATTTATCACACTTTGATCTCTACTTCAACACCACTAGGAAGCTCTAATTTCATAAGAGCATCGATAGTTTTAGAAGAAGAACTGTAAATATCAAGAAGTCTTTTGTATGAACTAACTTCAAACTGCTCTCTTGATTTTTTGTTTACGTGCGGAGAACGCAGTACAGTAAAAATCTTTTTATGTGTAGGTAACGGAATTGGACCTGTTACAACTGCACCTGTACTTTTTACAGTTTTAACGATCTTCTCAGCAGACTTGTCTACAAGGCTATGATCGTATGATTTTAATTTTATTCTGATTTTTTGACTCATTTTTCTTTGAATTAAGCGTTACCTTTTGCTTTTTTAATTACCTCTTCTGAAATATTAGAAGGTGTTTCAGCATAGTGAGAGAACTCCATAGTTGATGTTGCACGACCCGAAGAAAGTGTTCTTAGAGTAGTTACATAACCAAACATTTCTGAAAGTGGAACGCTTGCTTTAACAACTTTAGAACCAGCTCTGTCATCCATGTTGTTGATTTGACCTCTTCTTCTGTTAAGGTCACCAACGATATCACCCATATTCTCTTCAGGAGTAAGAACCTCAAGCTTCATGATAGGCTCAAGAATTACAGCTCCTGCAGCCTTAGCAGACTCTTTGTAACCCATTTTAGCAGCTAATTCGAAAGAAAGAGCATCAGAGTCAACCGGGTGGAATGAACCATCCGTTAGAGTCACCTTCATACTATCCATTTCATAACCGGCAAGAGGACCTTGTTTCATAGCTTCTTTGAAACCTTTCTCTACAGCAGGTATAAACTCTTTTGGTACGTTACCACCTTTAACCTCGTTAACAAACTGAAGACCAACAACATTTTCATCTGCAGGCTCAATTTTGAACACGATGTCTGCGAATTTACCACGACCACCTGATTGTTTTTTGTAAACCTCTCTGTGGCTGGCATTACGCGTAAGAGCTTCTTTGTACTCAACCTGAGGCTCACCTTGGTTAACCTCAACTTTGAATTCTCTCTTAAGACGGTCAACAAGGATATCTAAGTGAAGCTCACCCATACCAGAGATGATAGTTTGTCCTGAAGCGTGGTCAGTTCTCACTGTAAACGTTGGATCCTCTTCAGCAAGTTTAGCTAAAGCCATACCCATTTTATCTACGTCTGCCTTAGTTTTAGGCTCGATAGCGATACCGATTACCGGATCAGGGAAGTTCATACTCTCAAGTACGATTGGGTGTTTCTCATCACAAAGAGTATCACCAGTTTTAATATCTTTAAAACCTACAGCAGCTCCAATATCTCCAGCTTCGATGAAATCGATAGCATTTTGCTTGTTAGCGTGCATTTGGTAAATACGAGATATACGCTCTTTGTTTCCTGAACGAGTGTTAAACACATAAGAACCTGCATCAAGACGACCTGAGTAAGCTCTAAAGAATGCTAAACGACCTACATAAGGGTCAGTAGCAATTTTAAATGCTAACGCAGCGAACGGCTCGTTTACAGATGGCTTACGAGAAATTGGCTCCTCTGTATCAGGATTTGTTCCGTCGATAGCCTCTTTATCAAGTGGCGAAGGAAGGAATTTACAAACTGCATCCAGCATAAACTGAACACCTTTGTTTTTAAATGAAGAACCACAAAGCATAGGGATGATAGCCATATCAATAGTAGCTTTTCTTAACGCCTCGTTGATTTCTTCTTCAGTTATAGAGTTTTCATCCTCCATATATTTCTCAAGAAGGTTTTCATCATAAGCAGCAACCTCTTCAATTAGTTGAGATCTGTACTGATGAGCTTCTTCTTTTAAATCATCCGGAATAGGAACAATATCAAATGTAGCTCCCTGAGTATCATCATGCCATACAATAGCCTGGTTTTTGATAAGGTCTACTACACCTTTAAAGTCTGCCTCATCACCAATTGGTAATACAATTGGCACAGCGTTAGACTTAAGCATATCTTTAACCTGCTGACAAACTGCAAGGAAGTTTGAACCCTGACGGTCCATTTTGTTTACGAATCCCATACGAGGAACTCTGTAGTTATCTGCAAGTCTCCAGTTAGTTTCAGACTGTGGCTCAACACCATCTACCGCACTGAAAAGGAAAACAAGACCATCAAGAACCCTTAATGAACGGTTTACCTCTACTGTAAAGTCAACGTGACCCGGAGTATCGATGATGTTAAAGTGGTACGGGTTAGTATTCTCAAGTGCCTTACCCTGCTCTGTAGGGAAGTTCCAGGTACAAGTTGTAGCAGCAGAAGTAATTGTAATACCTCTTTCCTGCTCCTGTGCCATCCAGTCCATGGTAGCAGCACCATCGTGTACCTCACCTATCTTGTGTGATTTACCCGTGTAAAAAAGTATACGCTCAGTTGTTGTCGTTTTACCGGCATCAATGTGAGCAGCAATACCTATATTTCTAGTATATTTTAAATCTCTTGCCATTTTATTTATAATGTTTCTTTATGAATTAAAATCTAAAGTGAGAGAATGCTTTGTTAGCTTCTGCCATCTTATGAGTATCCATTCTCTTTTTAACAGCAGCACCTTCTTCTTTAGCAGCAGCTAAAATTTCAGAAGCTAGTCTCTGAGCCATAGATTTCTCATTTCTTTTTCTTGCATAAAGGATCAGCCATTTCATAGCCATAGAGATTTTTCTGTCTGGTCTGATCTGCATTGGGATCTGGAAAGTAGCACCACCTACTCTGCGGCTTCTTACTTCCACGTGAGGCATTACATTGTTAATAGCATCTTTCCACGTCTCTAATGCTGATTTCTCCGCATCCTGTTTTTTCTGTTCTACGATTTCAATAGCATCATAGAATACTTTAAAAGCAGTTGATTTTTTACCGTCCCACATTAGGTTGTTTACAAAACGTGTTACTAATTGATCGTTAAACTTCGGATCTGGTAAAAGAGGTCTTTTTTTGGCCTGTCTTTTTCTCATGTCTTTACTTTAAAAGTTTTTAAAATTACTTTTTGTCTTTAGGGCGTTTTGCACCATACTTAGACCTTCTTTGTAACCTACCGTTAACACCGGCAGTATCCAAAGCACCACGAACGATGTGGTATCTAACTCCTGGTAAATCTTTTACCCTTCCGCCTCTAACTAATACTATCGAGTGCTCTTGCAGATTGTGTCCCTCTCCAGGAATGTAAGCATTCACCTCATTACCGTTAGTTAAACGAACCCTTGCAACTTTACGCATTGCAGAATTCGGTTTCTTAGGTGTAGTAGTGTAAACACGTGTACAAACCCCTCTTCTTTGAGGGCAAGAATCTAAAGCAGCCGATTTACTCTTCTTAGTTATCTGGGCTCTCCCTGTTCTTACTAATTGCTGAATTGTTGGCATAATTAATATTAAAAATTTCTTATGTTTAAAAAACCCGCTTTTTACGGGGATGCAAATGTATAAATTATAATTTACAAAACAAATCTTAATCCATTAATTTTCAAATGAATCAAAGTCAAAAATGCCTCTGTATATTTTTTGCGCTTTTTTTGCGTTACTTTTACCGGACAAGATTTTTAAGTTGAGGCATTTTTTCACCATATATATAGTATTACTTTTTTCGGTTTCGGCAACAGCCCAAAATTTTTATTTAAAAGTTGAAGGAAAGAACGAGACGGAAACAAAAACTATCGACTCCATAGGTTACAATAAAAGCCATGAGAATGCCAAATCGGCTAAAGACGAAACAGACAGGGTAGTATCCGTTTTACAGAGAAGAGGTTATTTTGAAACAGATGTAGCCAATTATTCCAAACCAAACGACACTACTTTTCTCTATCATTTAAATGTGGGCAATCGCACTAACACCTTATATATATATACCGGAAAACTATCTGAAAACGAAAAGGAACTCCTTAATATTAAAGATGATACGATTATAACTACACCGGGAGAAGCAGAAAGCTTTATGAACTCCAGTATAAAGCTTCTGGAACAAAAAGGATATTCCATAAGCTCTCTTAAACTAACAGACCACAACACAAAAGGAAACTCTTTATACGCAAAACTTAACTTAAAAACCGAAAAGAAAAGATCTATTAACGGATTGACTATTCAAGGATATGACAAGTTCCCCGAAGGAATACGCCGAAACATATTAAAGCAATACAAAGGCAAGGTATTTAACCAAAACAACCTTGAGCGGATATACAAAGACTTTAATGCCCTTAGATTTGTAAATCAGGTTCGTTACCCTGAAATACTGTTTAAGGAAGACAGCACAAAAGTATATGTATACCTTGAAAAAGGAAGACCAAACACTTTTGACGGATTTATAGGTTTTACAAACGATGAAGAAAGCAATATAATCTTTAACGGATATATAGACATACTCCTTAATAACGTACTGAACTCCGGAGAGAAATTCAATCTTTTCTGGAAAAGTGACGGACAGAAACAAACCACCTTTAATGCAGCTCTGGAATTACCTTATATATTCAAGAGTCCGTTAGGGGTAAAGGGTAGTCTTAAAATATTTAAACAGGACAGTACTTTTCAAAACACATCTACCGACTTAAACCTGGGATATTACTTTAGCTATAACTCAAAATTATTCTTAGGCCGCCAGACAACAGAGTCAGTCGACATTCAAAACACAAACAGCAGTACACTAAGTGACTACTCCAATCGCTTTTGGACATCAACCTACGAATTTACAAACTACAATATTGATGATTTTCTATTTCCGGAAAAAACCATACTTCAGCTAAAAGCAGGCGTAGGTACCAGAGACAGCAAAGCAGGAAACAGCAATCAGCATTTTGCACAAATTAATGCGGCGTATAATTTTTACCTCAATAAAAGAAACATTATAAACCTAAAGAACCAAACCTATTACCTTAAAAGCGACTCCTATATAGTAAGTGAACTTTTCAGGTTTGGAGGTATCACCTCTATAAGAGGTTTTAATGAAAACAGCCTGCAGGGAAATCTATTTTCGGCAATAATGAGCGAGTATCGTTTTGTACTGGCTCAAAACATGTACCTCCACTCCATTACCGATTACGGATACTATCAGGATGAAACCAGCAACATAAACAACAACCTTTTAAGCTTTGGTTTTGGTTTCGGGCTCCTTACAAAAACAGGACTGTTTAATATCATCTATGCTAACGGAAGTACAAAAGGACAAACCATTAAACTATCCAACTCTATTGTACACATAAGTTTTAAGACTACCTTCTAAAATCAAAAGGCTGCCATAAGGCAGCCTTTTGATCACAATGCAATTAATTAGTCAACTATCACCTTAACGGTGTACACCTTGTTTGAGTGTATTTTTAAAACATATACTCCCGTAGGAAGACTTTGATTTATTAAAGAGAAATTATAGTCATTAATATTTTGTGATGAATAGAAAAGGTTACCTGTCATATCAAACATATCTATTTTATCAATAGGGTATTTAGACTTGATATAAGTCCTCTCCCCTTTCTTAACCGGATTAGGATAAACCATAACACCCGACTGGCTGCTGTTTTCAGGAATACCCATTGTATCATCAACAACTTCAAAAGAAATTCTGTTTGATATTTCATTATAAGAGTCATTAGTAAACATTACAATAAAATAATCTCCGGCCTCAGCGGGAAGGTTTTCATCAGGAATTACCTTAGTACCTTCAGGCTGTCCGTCAAAATAGGTATAACTAACAAGCTCATCTATATTTGGATCATCACCTTCGTGATAAATACCTAACCAGTCTTTTATTATACCCGGAGCATCTGTCCATGTAGCAATAATATTTTCGTTAAGATTATAGATTGTTTTATTGATTATAAGCTGGGTAATTTGCTCCCCTACCTGAAAGAACGCCTTATTACCTATACTATAATAACCATCCTGCAGATAGTATTCTGCATAATAGTAACCATCGGCAAGTCCCTCAAAAGTAAAATCACCACTTTGCGAAGTAACATATTGCCATTGTGTAGAGTTTACCGAACCAGGAACATGACCTACCTTATATATACCAATCCAGTCGTTTTGCAACTGCGGACCATTTTCAAAAGAAATTGTCACAGCAGCACCTGAGTCATAAACTTCCTGATCTGTACTAAGCGTAACAAAAGGACCAACATAGAATATTTGCCTATCTGCAATCTCAGTATAACTGTCATTTTCAAATATTGCAGCATAGTATCTGCCATAATCGGTAAATCCATCAAAAACTACGTTACCGCTATTTTGTCCGTTTAGGTAAGCCCAATCCTGAGAAGGACTTGCACTACCCGGCTCCTGCTCTAATTTATATACACCAATCCAGTCGGTACTGTTTCCTGGTGCATCAGAATAAGAAACAGTAACAGGCGTATTAGGATGATATGCTATAGTATCTGTTTGGATTAATGTATTGGCAAACTCACTGTTTATTACATTAAACGATTTAACCTCACTCCACTCACTCCAGTTAAGATTACTATCCCTATGACGAAGCTTTACAAAATATTGCCCATTAGGAATTTCATTTTGTGCAATGGTAAGCTTTGTAATATCCACACCTAAATTAATATTTGCAGTAGTATCTACCTGTGTCCCTACAGGACCATACAGATTTTCAAAATCCCTGTAAACATCTTTTTCTATAATATCGAACTGCGGAGTTTTACCTATAAGGAACTGAGTTGAATTTAAAGTTTCTTCGGTTGAAGTAGCATACCCTGTACTCTCTATAACCAATGGCAGCTCTACATCACCCCCATTAAAATCGTTAACGATTGTAGGTGTATCAGGAGACTCCAAGCCTAAGTAACGGTGAAACTCATCCATCAGCTCATTGTTTTTCCATGTGTATACACTACCAATAGAGTAAGCCTCAACATCAAAAGTACCGTTGTTTACATCTATATCAATTATCTGATACAACCAGTTTGATATAGTTTTCTGAACATCTTCAAAATCCTGCTCTACCGACATACCCCAGTATTGATCCCATGCCACACCTCCGGATATAATCTGATAAGTAGGCGTGTCTTTTAACTGACCTCTGTGATATAAATGGTGGTGTGCACCAATATGCAGAATGTGTTTAGGAGATGTAACCAAAACAGGCATAACTGTATTTCTTACCCAGTTAGAAATATCTCCTACATATTGTTCTGCCTGATAAGGCCTGTGCCCTAATGAGATTATCCAGTCTACAGTATCGTCATCATTAGCCGCCTCAAGCACCTGTGTTACCCAGTTTAACTGCTGTAAACCTGTATGCTCAGTATCCAGCGCAATAAATAAAGTATTACCCACCTGGTTAGCATAATAGTTTTCTGTTCCCGAAGATATACCCTGATAAGACATTTCATCAAGTACATAATGATCATAATACGCCTGCATACCTAATGTACCATAGGTTTCATGATTACCTACTAACGTCTGTATAGGCAAATATCCTGAAAGGGCCTTGTTTTTCTTGAAGTGAACATTTTCATAATGATCAAGCGTACCTACATCAACCTGATCACCCACCATAACAGTTAATGCAATATTATCTGCCGGATCGGCGTCAATCCCCCATTTGTCTGCAATCTTTCTTTTAGCAGCAGACACAAGGGAGTCAAAACGAGGAACGTTTCTCATTTGGTTATCACCTAACACTAAAAAACGAAGATGTCCATCCTGAGTAGCAGCCTGCCCGGGAAGCGGAAGTGTTTTAAATGAATAAACATCAGAAACCACAGAACCGGTTTTTACTCTGTAATAATATTTTGTATTAGAATCCAAACCTTCCAGCTTAACAGTATGATAATAATAGTTATCCTGATAACCCGTATCAGAGAAAATCTGATTAGAACCGTTAACAGTATTTACCAAGGCATCTGCCGAAATACCATATTCAACAACAGAGTTCGGGTTTGCCTCTGTTTTCCAGTTAACATAAATCGAATTTGTTGTAGGAGCCTGCAAATAAGGATATAATGTTTGAGCCTTCATCCCTAAACCAAGCAGAAACAAAAAAACCACCAAGTAAATTTTGCGCATTTTTATTTTTAATTAGTTAATAATATATAGTGAGACAAAACTACTCTTCAGTAAAATGAGAAAGATTATATAAACTTTATTTAAGAGTTAACAATAATCCTTATCCTGAAAAAGAAAAAAGCCATCTGTTTTCACAGATAGCTTCCTTTAAACTAAACTAAAACTACTTAATCTACTATTACTTATTTGTCCGCAACAAAACTACCCCTTACCTTTCTTATTTAAATTACTTCATCTTTAAATTAGAGTTAAAGAAAAGACATTCATAAGTTTGTTAAAATAATTATGTTTTTTAAATTTTTATAACACTTTTAACAATAATAAATATAAATAGTTAATATTTAAATACCTTTCGCTCTTTTTTTCCTACAAAAAAACCTAATTATCTGTTAAAATTTTAAAATATATCCCAAAAAATTTGGATTAGTAAATTCTAGATATGAAATTTGGTAGACTAACTCAAATCTATTTCAATGAAGACAAAACTTAAGGGATTATTAACGCTCTTTTTTGCGTTAATAATGCAAATTTCATTTGCGCAGGAAAGGGCAGTTTCGGGTACTGTTGTAGACCAAACAGGTTTTCCGCTTCCGGGTGTCAACGTTCTTATTAAAGGGACAACTACGGGAGTTCAAACAGACATTGACGGTAAGTACGAAATTTCGGTTTCACCAAGTCAAACACTGGTATTCAGTTACATTGGTATGAAAACGCAGGAAGTCGCTGCTACATCCACAACAGTCAATGTAACATTAGCTGATGATGCTACCGAACTTGATGCCGTGGTTATTACCGCGGTAGGTATCAAAAGGGAAAAAGCTTCCATTGGTGCCGCCACATCAACAATCAGGTCAGAGGAAATTGGTAAAGGAGCACAGGGCGATATAGCCAACTCCATTAAAGGTAAGGTTGCGGGTGTTGTTATCTCAAACGCTTCAACCGACCCGGGTGCATCATCAGGGGTTATCATCAGGGGTATAAGTACTCTTGGGGGTAGCAACCAGCCTCTATATGTAGTAGATGGTGTACCAATTAATGACAACACAAACTTTTCTGATGACCTAAACGGAGGTTATGACTTTGGACGCGGTTCGTCAGACATTAACCCTGATGACATTGAAAGCATGACCATACTTAAGGGTGCTTCTGCAACAGCACTTTATGGTTCACGTGCTGCCAACGGGGTTATCATGATTACAACTAAAAAAGGTAAAGCCGGAAAACTGGCTGTAGACTTCTCTACCACAACATTCTTTACCTCAATACTAAGAACACCTAAATACCAGTCTACTTTTGGACAAGGTTGGGACGGCGTACACTATCTTGGAGAAAATGGTTCTTGGGGTCCAAGATTTGACGGAACAGTGCGCACATGGGGTAATGTTGTAGACAATTCACAACTTATCAAACCTTATGTATTTCAGGAAGACCAGCTTGAAAACTTCTTTGATATAGGTACTTCAACTTTTACAACAACATCAGTTTCAGGAGGTAGCGGAGATACCAGCGTAAGGTTATCTTATTCAAACCTACAACAGGACGGTATATACCCTACAGATTCTGACTCTTTTGAAAGAAACACTTTAGGGTTATCGGGTACATCAAAAATCAAAGGATTTACTTTAGGAGGAAATCTAAATTATGTTAATACAGGAGGTAGTGCTGTAGCCACAGGACAGGGTGTTAACACATTCAACAACCTTATGCAAATTCCTACGGATATTCCTATTACAGAATTTGCAGACTACACCAATCCGTTTCATAATGTTTCTAATTATTACACTCCTTATGGTGTAACCAATCCATATTTCACTCTTAATGAAAATGGCAGTGACTACAACAAGGAAAGAATATATGGTTCTGTTGAACTTTCTTATGAATTAAACAAATGGTCAAGCGTATCATATCGTTTTGGTCTAGACCAGTATAGTGATAAATTAAGAATATGGACCGCTGAAGTTGATGCAGATCCGGGAAGCCCTAATGATGGCACATCTACTGAGCAACCCGGTACATATGCAGAAGCGCATAATACTATTAAGCAGTTAAACCATGACATACTTTATAACTTGAATTTTGACTTAAGTGAAAAGTTTGGTTTAGCATCAACTTTTGGTTTCAACGCCAACACCAGAGAAGGAAGCTCATTAGCTGCAAGTGTACCTAGTCAGGATATACCAGGTTTCTTCTCTTTCTCAAACAGTGCAGATGTACCTACTATAGCTTCTACAAGAAATTCAAGAAAGCTATATGGTGTATATAACTCTTCTACACTTTCATTTATGGATCAGTTATATTTTACTGCCAACTTAAGAAACGACTGGTACTCTACTCTTCCTAAAGACCAAAGATCAGTATTTTACGGTGGTGCTAACATAAGCTGGTTGTTTACTAAAACTTTCCCTGAAATTAAAAATGTCATCAACTATGGTAAACTAAGGGTAGGTTATGGTGAAACCGGTGTGGATACAGATCCGTATCAGGTACTTCCTATTTATGCCTTAGGCAGCACAGACAACCAAGGCTTTAGAAATTACAACTATCCTGTAAATGGTATTACGGGTTATGAAGTAGGTAACAGATTGGCAAATCCTGACTTAAGACCGGAAAGAAGAAAAGAGTTTGAAGTAGGTATCGAAGCATCATTCTTTGATAACTTAATCTCAATTGACGCTACTTACTATGACGCAAAAGTAGAAGATCAGATATTAAATCTTCCATTAGCACCAAGTAGTGGTTATACAAATCAGACAGCTAACATTGGTACTATCTCTAATAAAGGTTTTGAGGCTTTACTAACACTAAACCTTGTAAGAAGCAAAACAGATGGTTTTGAGTGGAGCACTTCAGTAAACTTTGCAACAAACAACGCAGTGCTTGAAGAACTGGACCCTCGTATCCAACAGGTAGACCTTGGTGGTTTAAGCACTACATCACTAGTAGCACAACCAGGACAGCCAATTGCGCTTATTATGGGTAGTGTACCGGAAACAGATCCAGACGGAAACATTGTTGTTGATGCAAACGGTGTACCTGTAGCATCTTCTGTAAAAGAAGTATATGGTGATACTCAGTATGACTACACTATGGGTATAGGAAACACTTTCAGATGGAAAGGTGTATCACTAGACTTTACATTTGATATTCGTCAGGGTGGTTTAATGTACTCTCGTACAGCAGACATCACAAGATTTACAGGTAACTCTATAACTACAACTTATAACGATCGTCAACCATTTATTGTTCCAGGATCAGTAGTTAAAGATGTGGCCGATGACGGAACTGTTTCTTACTCTCCTAACACTACTCCGGTAGATGTGGAGCATATGGATGATTATTACAGAGCTGATGCACTTGCAAGAGCAACAGTTATAGACAAGTCATTTATTAAATTAAGAGAGGTTGTTTTAAGCTATGATATACCATCTAAGTTATTAGGTGACGGATTTGTACAAAGACTACAGGTATCTGCAATAGGACGTAACCTATTCATATGGACACCAAGAAGCAATCAGTACATTGATCCGGAAGCATCAACATTTGGTACAGATCTACAAAGTCAGTTTGGTGAATTTAGCGCTAACCCTTCAACAAGAAGCATTGGTTTTAGCATTAAAGCAAACTTTTAAAAAAAAATATCATGAAAAATATATTTAAAATATTCTTATTATCATTTGCAGTAGTCTTCACATCCTGTGACGATGAGCTGGATATAAATACAGACCCAAACTCACCTGCTCAAATAACTAAGGGACTTGCACTTGCTTCTTCCGAAGCATCTTTAGTAACTATTCTAGGTGGTGAATTAACAAATCTAGGTGGTTTTTGGGCTCAGTATCATACTCAATCACCAAGTGCCAGCCAATATGAAGTTTTTGACCAATATAACCTAACAACTTCTTATGCTGACAGATTATGGACTGAAATTTATGCAGGATGTCTAAACGACCTGGAATTTACTATAACTACTGCACAAGAAGATGGTGACACTGGTACTGTAGTTATCGCAACCTGTCTAAAAGCATATACTTTTCAGTTAATGGTAGACCTATTTGGTGATATTCCTTACACAGAAGCTTTACAAGGCATAGAAAACATAACTCCTGCAGTAACTCCTGGTGAGGAAGTATATGCTGACCTCATAGCTAAATTAGATGAGGCCGTTGCCGCTTATGAAGCAAATCCTGTAAATGGTGGCGTAGGATCTCAGGATCAGATATATGGAGGTAATGTTGCCCGATGGATTGAGTTTTCAAATACATTAAAACTAAAAATGTATATAAGAATGGCTTATACTCCTATGGCAAATCCATCTGCAGTAAATGCATTATTAGCCGAAGACAACTTTATTACAGTAGATGCTGCTTTTACGAACTTTGATGATACTCAAAACAAGAGAAATCCTTTTTATGAAGTACAAATTGATAGGCTTGGTGACGTAAACAATGTAGCCAGTAATACATTACGCGATTTTTATCAAGACAATGGTGATATAAGAATTCAGGCAGCTTACAGACCGTCAGGAACAAACCCTTTAAACTTTCCTTCCATCTCTCAGGGAACAGGAAATGACTTTAACAACACCGCAGCTTCTTACGGAAGGCCTAACATTTGGCAGCAAACACCTGTTTTCTTAATATCTTTAGCAGAAAGCAATTTCCTTCAGGCAGAGGCTTTAATACGCTATGCAGGTGGAGCGGGTGCAAAAGAGAAATATGACAACGGTGTATTACAGTCTTTCCTTACTTATTCTAAGTACTTTGAAAAAGATGATGATTTAACCGATACTGAAGAAAACCTAATACCGGTATTTACAGCAGATGAAGCTACAGCAGCAGCTACAGCTCTTACAGATGCAGGAGGAGCATATGAGTATAATGCTACAGGTGATACCGAAACTCTAGTAAGACAGGTAATCATTCAAAAATGGGCTTCACTGCCTTATATAAATAATATAGAGGCTTACATAGAAGCTACAAGAACTAAATTCCCTGAAGTTGTTCCAGAAGGAACTGAAGACTACTCACAAGGAAACAGGATACCATCTGCAATTTCAACATTACCGAATGTACAAATACCTAGTATCTTATTCTATCCTGATGATGAGGTAAACAGAAATCCGAATATAACTCAGCACAATAGCCTTACAGATAATGTTTGGTGGGATCAGAAAACAGAATAATTAAAAACTGAAATCATGAAAATTATATATAAAACATTAAAAGCAGGCTTATTGTTATCTCTCGCGGTCTTAACATCGTGTGGATATGAAGACCCTGTTGATTCTAAAGTAACCTACTATCCGATAATCGAAGTTAACGGAGGTGATGTTCTTTTAAACCTAGGTGATTCTTATACAGACCCAGGAGCTGTTGCAACTATCGACGAAGAAGAAGTTCCGGTAGACATTAGATTTGTAGGAAGATACAGAAATAATGTATCTACAACGCTAGACACTAATATTGCAGACATATACACTCAGGAATATTCTGCAACAAATGAAGATGGCTTTAGTGGTACTTCAACAAGACAGGTTATTGTAGCTAATACTGGCGACCTTGTTAACAGTATAGAAGGCTTGTATACTTCTACTGTATTTAGAAATGGTACTCAAGGGAGTCCCGCTTCTGCTTATACCGACATTGAGTATATGTTGATATGGAAAAATGCAGATGGTAGCTATCAGATATCTGATTCGTTTGGAGGTTGGTATTTATTTGGAAGAGCAATTGACTTTTCGGAAACACCGGGAGGTATTATTGTAGCTAACGACATCCCTTCTAACGATTTTAGTTTCCCGGGAACTCAAACCAACAGATATTTTGGAGGTAGTGCTGAAATAACAGATTTAACTGTAGACCCTGTAACCAAAACCCTTGTACTAACAACAGTTTGGAATGTTTCAGGTACAACCTATACGTTTGAAAGCCAACTTACACAAGTTCAATTCTAAAAAAGCAAATTCATGAAAAATATAAAAAAATTATTATTGCTTGTAGGAGTCTTCGCTTTTGCTTTAACCTCTTGTGAAGAAGGTGGTTATGACGACTACGGTATGGATACCACACCATCTGTTGCAATGAACGGCGAATGGTGGGTAGATATTATTGATGAAGCATCAGGCTCTGTACTGGCTCAGCATATATTACATAAAACATATGATACAAATGCAGGAGACGGTAGGATGTTTATAGATGATAATCAAAACGGCTACTGGATAAAAGGTACGGTAGCGGTAGACCTTAACAACTTTACCTTTAGCACTACTGATGAGGAAAACCTGGCTGATCCGGGAAGTACTTTTAATGTAACTGAAGGTATGATACTTAAAAATGCTGCACTCTCTGAATCAGGTGTTGTAGTAGACAGTATCTATTTTAAAGGGGAGTTTAGTTATGATCCGGGTACAATAATCATCTTCGCAGGACACAAAAGAACCGGCTTTTTGGAAGATGAGTATTAAAAGAGAAACTTCGTCTCTTAAAACCACCCCTAACGGGGTGGTTTTTTTATTACATTTGCAAAATGGAAAAAGAACATCAGATTTTTGGGATAAGGGCTGTAATAGAAGCCATAAATGCAGGTAAAGAAATTGATAAGATTTTTATTCAGAAAGAGGCACAGGGTGACCTGATGCGTGACCTGATGAAAACCATCAAACGAAACAACATTAACTTTAGCTATGTACCTGTAGAAAAGTTAAACAGGCTTACCCCAAATAATCATCAGGGTGTTGTAGCAACCATTGCCCCTATCCGCTTTCACGATCTTGAAACTTTAGTAGAGAATGTACTTGAAACCGGCAAAGCTCCTTTATTCCTTATCCTAGACCAGTTATCTGATGCACGAAACTTTGGTGCTATTATCCGTACAGCAGAATGTACAGGTGTAGATGGCATTATAATACAAAAACAGGGGTCTGCCCCTGTAAACGGAGACACAGTAAAAACTTCAGCCGGAGCGGTGTTTAATGTACCTATTTGTAAAGTAGAGCACATAAAAGATGCTATTTTCCACCTGCAGGGTTCTGGCATAAAAACCATAGCCGCGACAGAGAAAACAGAAAACACTATTTATGATGTTTCATTTAATGAACCTGTTGCTATAATAATGGGGTCGGAAGACAGAGGTATAAACCCTTCTGTTTTAAAGATAGTAGATGAAAAAGCAAAACTGCCTATGTTTGGAACAATATCATCTTTAAATGTATCTGTAGCCTGTGGTGCTTTTCTATATGAGGCTGTAAGACAACGCCTTTAATTAATTTGGTTTTCGCTTCCCTCCTCACCTTCCTTTTCAGGCTTGGGTGTATAACTATACACTATCCTTAATACAGGTCCGCTATGCGTATGGGTAGAATTATCTGCCTGAATATTACTTTCATCTTCAAATAATTCTTCCGGTTCCGGTTTTGGAGGATTAACAAAATTACCTTTCTCGTCAAAGCGTTTCATAAACGCATCCTGACTGGGATCAAAATCTGCTCTCTCCCAATCATAAGTAATTTGTTTCTTGTATTGAGGTGTTACATATATCCTGGAAAACAATAATCCGGTTAACAGCCCTCCTAAGTGGCCTTCCCAGGATATCCCCTGTTTAACATCCGGAAATATATACCATATCATCCCACCATACAGTATAATTATTAGTAAAGACAAAGCCACTAACCTGTAATAACCCGTTTGTATACCTTTAAAGAAAATAAAGCTTACCAAAACATATATCAGTCCGCTTGCCCCTATATGATAAGACTCCCTGCCTATTGCCCAGGTAAACAATCCCGAAAGTAAAATACCGTAAACAATTACCTGTAGCGCCTGTTTACGATAAAAATATCGTAAAGCAGCTATAAGTACCAATAACGGTATCGAATTATTATAAAGATGCTCTAAACTACCATGCAGAAAAGGACTGAAAACAACACCACGCAATCCTTTTAATGTACGTGGATAAATACCAAAATCATTTAAATGAAGTTGGAATTTAATATCGGCCCAATATACAATCCATAAGGAAAGGACAAAATACAAAGGCCAGGCCAGTACAGAAGGAGTGAATTTGAATTGATTATCGGTCATAAAAGGTATGTTAAGCTATTTGTATCTACTCAATAATTTAACCAATTTTGCTTTAGTGCAATTTTGTCATAATTCAGTAATTTTACACAATGGAAGCACCTTTAGCAGAACGCATACGCCCTAAGCATTTATCAGAATATATCAGTCAGCAGCATTTGGTTGGCCCAAACGGTTCGTTAACCCATCAGATAGCTCGCGGAGTAATCCCATCGCTTATTCTATGGGGGCCTCCGGGAACTGGAAAAACCACATTGGCTCAAATCATGGCTGAAGAATCCAAAAGACCTTTTTATGTGTTAAGCGCAATCAATTCGGGTGTTAAAGACGTACGTGAGGTTATTGACAAAGCCAAACAAAGTGGCGGATTGTTTACTTCTAAAAATCCAATATTGTTTATTGATGAGATTCATCGTTTTAGCAAATCGCAACAGGACTCCCTTTTAGCTGCAGTAGAAAAAGGCTGGGTAACACTAATAGGTGCTACTACCGAAAATCCGAGTTTTGAGGTTATTCCCGCGTTATTGTCAAGATGTCAGGTGTATGTATTAAATGCTTTTTCTAAAGAGGATTTAGAGGCATTATTACACAGGGCTATGAATACCGATGAGATTTTAAAACATAAAAACATTGACCTTAAGGAAACAGAAGCCCTACTTCGACTTTCAGGAGGTGATGGCAGAAAGCTTCTTAATATTTTTGAGCTTATTATTAATGCTTCTGAAGGAGAAGACATTGTAATAACCAACGACAAGGTAATGCAGTTGGTTCAAAAAAACACTGTACTTTATGACAAGACCGGAGAACAGCATTATGATATTATCTCAGCTTTTATAAAATCGATGCGAGGCAGTGACCCTAACGGTGCCGTATATTGGCTGGCACGAATGATTGAGGGAGGTGAAGATTTAAAATTCATAGCACGACGCATGCTAATCCTTGCGTCTGAAGATATTGGTAATGCCAATCCAACTGCACTTATTATGGCTAATAATGCCTTTCAGGCAGTATCTACCATAGGTTATCCTGAATCGCGCATCATTTTAAGTCAGTGTGCAATCTATCTTGCTACCTCACCAAAAAGCAATGCTTCATACATGGCTATAGGGAAAGCACAACAAATGGTAAAACAAACAGGTGATTTACCTGTACCGTTCCATTTACGCAATGCACCCACAAAACTTATGAAAGATTTAGGGTATGGTGATGACTATAAATATGCGCACGACTATGATAACAATTTTGCCGATCAGGAATTTTTACCGGACGAAATAAAAGGCACGCCTTTTTATGAACCGGGAAATAATAGCCGTGAAAACTCTACCCGCGACTTTTTAAAGCACAGGTGGAAAGGAAAATATAAATATTAAAGATTTAGAATTTAATATTCAGTACCTGTGAAACAGGCTCATCATTAAGATAATACTCAAAAACCCAGCTACCGTCTCTTTTAAACACAACTCCTGTTATATCTTCCATCTTAGCACTATAAGAATCAGGCTGAGATGTTTTATACATTTTAAGAACTGTTTTTTGAGATTTATCTATTAGTTCGTAACCGTATGATGTAGGTTTAGCATATAACTGATTATCCCTGTTTTGAACAACAGGTTCTTTTTCTTCCGATGCCTGATGCGGTGTAGCACTTTCTCCTTTGAATTTGTAATCGGTAGCATCCAGTGATTTGGAAGCATCACGAAGCGACTCATAATAAGCCCTTCTTAATTCTTTCTCTTTACTTTTACCTTCAAGCGATTTAAAAACCTCCTGATCTACACAATTCTTTAAAACAATTGTTATTTGCGTAGAAAGAAGCTTAGAGTCCAATAGTAAATCTCCATATAAGGCTTTACATTTATCCATCTTCAACTCAAAAGGCATTTCATCTCCTTCAAAATAAACCTCAAAGCCTTTCTTTTCAAAAAGCATTTTGGTAATATCATTCATGTTGTACTGATTTTTCTCTGAAAGAAAATCAAAATGTTTTGGCAACACTACATACTTATAATCATTAATATCAGTACTTTGAGCAAATAAAACACCACTAAACAGCAACGCTGCAAAAAGAGCTATTTTTTTCATTTTTAAAGGAAATTTTTTAATTCCAGCAGATGATGAACCTGAGGTATCCCCTCTTTTACTGCCAGCTTGTTTTCATTAAAGTAAATTGCGTCCAGACCACAATCCAGAGCACCCTGAACATCGGCTTCAATACAGTCGCCTATCATTACCCCCGTATTTTTTTCTACGTTAGCAATTTTTAAAGCATATTCAAAAATCTTGGCATCGGGCTTTTTACATCCTGCCTGCTCAGAGTTTGTTATGGTATCAAAATAATGGTAAATATCGGCATTTTTAAGCTTTGCTATTTCCTGAACCCCATTAGTAATTATATGAAGACTGTAATTAGGCCTTAAATACTCCAGTATCTCTACAGTACCCTCATACAAATGATTATAGGTAGGCAAAAGGGCTATATAATCTTCCCAAAGCTTATCAATAGTAACATCATTTACATCGCAGCCTACAGTATCAAAAGCTTCTTTAAGCCTGTTGTACCTTAACTCCTGCTGACTGATATGTCCATCGCGATACATTTTCCAGTATTTAAGATTGATAGGAATATAGTTTTCAATAAACAGCTCTATATCAACCTCAACATTATGCTTTTGAAGAATTACCTGAAAAGTAAGCGCAGAGTTTTTCTCGAAGTCCCATAATGTATGGTCGAGATCAAAAAACACCGCTTTCTTTTCCTTTAGCTTCATTATCCTTTTATAATAACAGCATTTTCAATGTGGTAAATCCAGTCGTCCACATCAGAGTCATTATATCTAAAAGTACCTTCCAGCGTTACATACTGGTCGGTTTTAAGTTTCATGTTAGGATTTTTAAACTTAATCCCCATTATGGTTTCAGGACCGGCCTGACCACAGAAAAAGCAGGAAGCAAAAACATTTTTACTAAGCGCATAGCTTTTATTATCAATAGGAATAATAAAACCACTCATTATAATAGTTTTTTTGCTTTTCGCCTTTAGTGTAGGATTTACAACCGGAAACATTACCCCTTCAGGATAATCATCGGTTGATTTCTTGATATATTTTATCTGCCCTAAAAGTTTCCAGGATAAGGTATCCGAGAAAACAGCAGTATTGTCTGCCTTTGTATTAGTAGTCGTAAAACCGGAATTTTGTAAAGAAGGTGTTCGCAATGACATCAACATTAACCCCGAAAACATAATTACTGCTACAATGAAATAATTTTTACGCATTTGCCAGTGTTTTTGAAATATTTAATCCGTAAGCCTTAACCGCAGGTATAACCGCCGCTAAAACCCCTACAAAGATAGTGAGCAGGAATAAATATCCCTCTTTTTCCCACACAAACTCGAGAGGATTAAACGAAATTTTAAATTCGCTTTCAGACGAACCCGAAATTAAGCTTAGTGCTAACCTCCCAACAATCGTTCCAAAAATGTATCCTGTAAAGCATAATAAGAGACTTTCTATAAGAACAAGCATTAATAATTGCAGCCTGCTTGCACCATTAACACGCAGAAGGGCAAATTCATATTTTCTTTCCTTTAAAGTATTGAACAAAGCGATAAATATACTGATACCCGATATAAGCATAATACCATAAGCAAGGTACTGCAACGCATCAAGGCCGATACCAAAAAGCGTAAACAATCTGTTTATCTCTATAGCAGGAAGCGCTCCCTGCATTTTTGTATTTTGAGGTATAAGCCTTGGCCAGGTTACTATACCCATTTTGCTTTTAAATTTAATAAGCACCGCCGTTATCTCTTTCCCTTCTTCACTTACAGGTATATCCACATGATCATGAACTTCTTCTGCATGGTCGTGATCGTGGCCATCTTCATGATGATGTTCTTCACCTTCCTCTTCGGCTGCCATGTGGTCTTCGTGGTCATGAGCTTCTTCAGCAGCTTCATGGTCATGATGGTCGTGCCCTTCGTGATCATGGTCTTCCAATGCCTCTCCTTCATGTTCATGATCGTGTTCGTGGTCATGCATTGCCCAAACGCTTGGAATATTACTTAAAATAAGATTGTCTACTACCTTACCGGTTGAAGAGGCGATACCGGTTACTATGTAGGCATGGTTTTCATGTACCTCCCCTTCTTCAGAATCTCCGTGAGAACCAAAGAATTTATCTCCTAACTTGATATTCATTTTTTGTGCTACGGCACTACCCACAACAACCTCAAAATTCTTATCGAAAACCTTACCGTCGGTTATCTCTGCACCATATTTATGTAAATATTCGGGGGTTGTCCCAACAATCCTAAATCCTCTGTAATTATCACCAAAAGCAAGCGGAATTGCCGTTTCCACAAACGGGTGTTTCATCCATTTTTTAGCTTCGGTATAATCAATATTCCCTGTTGGGGCATCTACCTGATAAACCGAAGACAGTATAAGCTGCAACGGGCTACCTTGTGCGCCAAGCACCATATCTATACCATCTATATTGTCACTAAATTTCTTTTCAAACTGATCCTGCAGTAAAATAAGCAGGGTAATAATAGCCACACTCGCTGTTAGCAGGATAATACTAAGAAGTGTATTTAGTGGCTTAAACCATATATTTTTCCAAGCTATTTTAGTAATCATGATAACGTAATTTGATTAGGGAAACGGTCTTTTAACCTTTGGTCGTGAGTTACTATAACCAGTGCAGTACCAAACTGCTTGGCAAGTCCCGAAAGCATATCGGCTACCTTATAAGCATTCTCATCATCAAGGCTTGAAGTAGGCTCATCGGCAAGTAACAACTTGGGCTCGTTAATAAGGGCACGGGCAATAGACACCCTTTGCTGCTGGCCAATACTAAGCTGAGAAGGCAATTTATGCATATGCTCTTTTAAGTCCAGTTGTTCTAAAAGCTGCTTCGCCTTTTCAGTGGCATGATGTCCGGTTGCCAGCCATGATGCCAGTACCACATTTTCCAAAACGTTTAGTGATGCCACAAAATAGGATTGCTGCAATACAAGCCCTATGTTTTTACCCCTAAAATGATCGAGTTTCCTGTCTGACAAAACGGACAGGCTTGTATCATCTATAAAAACATCTCCCGACTGCGGACGTAAAAGCCCTCCAAGCAAATGCAATAATGTGGTTTTTCCTTTTCCCGATCCTCCCGTTATAAGAAGGCTGTCTCCTTTTGAAGCTGTTATATCAGGAAACTGAAAAGAAGTGCCTTTCCCGTAAGAAAAGCGTATATCTTTTGTAGTAATCATTCCGGATTTATTTTGATGTGATGCAAGTTAGCGAAAATAGGGCGATAATAAAATTGTAATCTTCCTACAATTTACTACTTTTAACACATTAGAATCTCTTTATAAAATAGTAACAGACAGGCAAACTGGTTTTGCCGCACTTTGCCAACCTTAAAACCGGTTAGCGAAGCAATAGTTTATTATCTATTTTAAAAGAGAAATTTTATGAAACCATCTATAAAAATTGCCGTTATAGGCGCCACCGGAAAAGCCGGTAAATTCCTTATTAAAGAACTCGCAAAAACCAACTACCAGATTAAGGCGTTGGTTAGAAATCCTGAAAACACGAATCTCTCTACAGTCGAAGTCATTACAGGAAATGTTTCAACCCTGGATGATGTACTTTCGCTATTAAAAGATTGTGACGCGGTTATAAGTGTACTGGGCATGGGTGTCTCACCAAATCCTACCGATATATTCACAACTTCGACAGGCAATATTCTGTCTGCAATGAAGAAGCTGAATATAAAACGATACATTGTTATTACGGGATTGAATGTAGATACTCCTACCGATAGTAAAAGCCCTAACTCTAAAGCGGCTACCAATTGGATGTATGAGTACTTTCCTGCTACCACAAAAAATAAGCAGGAAGAATATGAGATGCTAACAGAAAGCAGTACAGACTGGACTATGGTAAGACTCCCGATGATTGACTTAACCGAAGAATCTCCTGAAATTGCCATAAGCCTTACAAACTCTCCCGGCAATAAGATAAGCGCTACCTCGCTAGCGCAGTTTTTAATTAAGCAGCTTACTGATGAAGCCTACATAAGGCAGGCTCCTTTTATAGCCAACCAATAAAAATAAAGCGGGCAATATGCCCGCTTTTATATTATAACATACAAGATAACAACTTAATCAAGCATTCTTGTCATCCTGAAATTTCCTTCATAATTATTCCCTTTAAGAAAAACTGTATCTTTTGTATAACGTAAAAGCTTATACTCCATTTCAGGATAACCTAAAGAAAATATACTGTCTGCTTCATTAAAGTTCCATTTGCTCTCAGGGTTTTCGTTTCCTTCAAAATTAATTTTCTCCTGTAAAACCATGTATTTTCCAAACCATTGATAAGTCTTATCAGAAAAAAACTGATTATACCTGACAAAAGTATAGTGATTATCTTCTAAAGCTTCAAAACACCAAACCTTTCTGTCTTCTTCAACAGCTAAAGTCCTTTCAAAATCTGTAATGAAATGTTCTTCTTTACATGATATAAGCAAAAACAGTATTAGCAATATACTCGTTCTCATTTCGTTGGTTATTTGGTGATACTACAACATCCCCTCATCAGCAAAACTTAGGTAGGATTTCTCGGTTACTATAACATGGTCAAGGATATTAATGCTAAGGCTCTGCCCCGCCTGTTGCATCTGTTTTGTTATCTGCCTGTCGGGTTCACTCGCCTGTAATGTTCCGGAAGGATGATTATGTACCAGTATCATGCCCGTTGCATTATGTTCCAGTGCCAGTTTAAAGGCCAGGCGAACATCTACGAGTGTTCCCGTAATACCTCCTTTGCTTAATTGTGATTTATAAATAACCTTGTTGGAATTATTAAGGTATAATACCCAAAATTCCTCATGGGGTAACTCACCTATAAGCGGTTGCATAATATCATAAACCGCCTTGCTGGAAGTTACTTTTTTTAAGTCGGGCGTATCTTCTTCCCTTCGTCTTCGGCCCAGTTCGGCAGCGGCGGCAATGGTTACGGCTTTAGCTTCCCCTATCCCCTTAAAGTTCATGAGTTGCTGAATGGACATTTTACCTAAAGCATTAAGGTTATTGTCTACACTTTTAAGTATGCGTTTACTAAGTTCCACCGCACTCTCGTTACGGCTACCTGAGCCTATAAGTATGGCTATCAGTTCAGCATCACTAAGGGCGGTTTTGCCCTTAAGCATTAATTTTTCGCGGGGTTTATCGTCCTCTGCCCAATACTTGATCGAAAAGGCTCCTGTGGTTTCTTCCATAATTATTAAAGTAAGGTTGTACGAATTTAATTAAAAACCACATACTATTACAGAATAATATTACGTTACAAATTAAAACACCATAGTGAATGAAGCAACTTTTACTCTTATTCCTTATCGGTTCTGTTTTAAAAGCTGATGTACAAAAAGACTTCTACACACAGCTTTCTGATGCTGCCCTAACACTCACCAAAGACGCTGTAAGGTATGAGCCTAAATATGTAAAAATAAAATATCCTAACGGAGATGTTCCTGCCCACACCGGTGTATGTACCGATGTGGTTATACGTGCTTACCGAAAACTGGGAATCGACCTGCAAAAGGAAGTACATGAGGACATGAAGGCTAACTTTGCCAAATATCCCAAAATATGGGGATTAAAATCTACCGATACCAATATTGACCACAGAAGGGTGCCTAACCTGCAAACTTTTTTTACCCGTAAAGGAGAAAAACTTGCAGTAACACAAAAGGGAAGCGACTACAAGCCGGGAGATATTGTAACCTGGATGCTAAATGACAGGTTGCCTCATATAGGCATAGTGGTAAACAAAAAAGGAAAATCAGGCAATTATATGATTGTACACAATATAGGCAGCGGACAAAATTTAGACGACTGCCTCTTTGACTATTCGATAAGCGGGCACTACCGGTATAAAAAAGAGGGACATTAAGTCCCTCTTTTTTATTACATAAGTGTTTTTACATCGTCAAAATTAAGTCCGCCATAATTACCCGAACTCATTAAAAGAAGCGCCACACCTTCGGTATCATATTTTAAATGGAAAAGATATTCCTTAAAAGCCTCAGGATTGGTATAAATAATAAGATCTTCCCGATTAAAGGCTTTGGCTATCTGCTCATAGGTTACCTCTTCAAGCTGTTTTATCTTAACCGCTTCCGGCGAATAGAACACTACTGCCACATCGGCATTATCAAGAGCGCCCTCATACTCTTTTAAGAACTCAGCATTAAGGCTGCTGTAAGTATGCAGCTCTAAGCAGGCAATAAGTTTCCTTTCAGGATACTGTTCTTTTACGGCTTTAGTTGTAGCAGCCACCTTACTTGGTGAATGGGCAAAATCCTTATAAGCTACATTCTTGCCATTTTCTGCAATTTTCTCAAGGCGTTTACTCGCTCCTTTAAAACTTGCAATAGCCTCATAGAAATCGGCTTCATCCACACCCATATTCTGGCATATCCATTTGGCACCGGCCAAATTATTAAGATTATGTGCCCCAAACACCTCAATAGGCATAGCTCCTTCGGGAGTTTCAAGATAGGTAACACCATTTTCTACAGAATATTCCGGTGTACTGTATGGCAGTTTACGGATTGGGTTTGTTGCAGCTTCGGCAATCCTTTTCACCTCTGCATCATCTTCATTGTATACTAATATACCCCCGTTTGTAATCTTCTCGATAAATATCTCAAACTGCTCTACATAGTTCTCATAGGTAGGAAATACGTTGATATGATCCCACGCAATACCGCTTATAAGTGCTATGTTAGGATTGTACAGATGAAACTTCGGCCTTCTGTCCATAGGTGAAGAAAGGTACTCATCCCCTTCAAGCACAATAAAGTCGTTATCTTCTGTTAAGTGTACCATGGTTTCAAAGCCTTCCAGCTGGGCTCCTACCATATAGTCTACTTCTATACCATGATAGTGCATTACATGAAGTATCATACTCGTAATGGTTGTTTTACCATGCGACCCTCCAATTACCACGCGGGTTTTATTTTTAGACTGTTGGTATAAAAACTCAGGGTAAGAATAAATTGTAAGTCCCAATTCCTGCGCTTTTAAAAGCTCTGGGTTATCAGCCTTAGCATGCATCCCCAAAATTACAGCATCAATATCGGCAGTAATCTTTTCAGGATACCATCCCAGTTCCTGCGGCAGTAATCCTTTCTTTTCAAGACGGGAACGCGATGGCTCAAAAATGGCATCGTCACTACCTGTTACATTATATCCTTTTTCATGCAGGGCCAGGGCCAGATTGTGCATAGCAGCACCGCCAATAGCTATAAAATGTGTACGCATTTAGTTTCTGATTATTTTTTTTAAGAGCTTCCCAACCTTTGCCGGAAAATAATGCTCTATACTATTAAATACCAAAAGTAATAAAATCATGGCATAAGCACCTCACCCTACCACAAACAAAAATGAACTATATTGCTCACTTAACTACCAACATATGAAAAAAGCCTTACTACTCTTCATTCTTATTATCGGTTTTACAGTAAATGCACAGGATTACAATGACAGATGGGAAAAAGTAATTAATTATGAAATTGACGGCAAGATAAAATCGGCTGATAAAGAAACCGATGAAATTCTTGAACTAGCCAAAAAAGACCGTAATGAACCCCAAATAATTAAAGCTTTTTTCTTTAAGGCAAGACACATGCAAACGCTGGAAGAAAATGCCCAGGTAAAAATATTTACCCTTTTAAAAGAAGAAAAGGAAAAAGCCAGCGTTCCCGGCAAGGCTTTAATGGAGTTTCTTTATGCCTCAACATTAAAAAAATTTTATAATAGTATCAATTATAAAATAAGTAATATCACCTATATAGAAGATGCTGTTCCCGAAGATATAATGGAATGGAGCAGAAAAAATTTTACCGAAGCCATAAGTGAGGCTTATGAACAAAGTATTAAAAGTAGGGACATATTATATAACGTCCCTTTAAGTGATTATGATGCCATAATGGAACTTAACCCTATACTTGCAAAAACAAACCGCTCGCTATATGATTTTCTCTTAGAACAATATATAGTACAGTATAATATGGATTTAAAGACAGAGACTGTAGGTATCTTGTTTGCAGACAGTGAAACTTTTCAAAAGGCAGACTTGAGGCAATATTCGGCTTCTTACAACGCTATTGTATTGTTACAGGATACAGAAAAACTGTATCAAAGCAATAACGACTCTTTAAACTTACAACGCGCCATTTTAAGAAGACTTGCTTTCTTTGATAGACATTACAATTTCTATTTAGCTAAAGAAAACAAAAACACAATATACCTTAACACACTTATAGAAGTTACTGAAAAATGGAATAAAACACCTTTCCTTTTTGAGGCAAAACTCAGGATGGCTCAGATTTATTATGATTTATCCAGCAAGGACAAACATCCTGAATATCGCAAAAAAGCTGTTGAACTATGTAATGAAATAATCGAAAATTCAAGGTACAATCATGTTGCAAGCAATGCTGCCGATCTGTTAAACACCTTAATCAAAAAACAATGTAATATTGAAACCGAAAAGTACATTATACCTAATGAACCTTTTTTAGCTAAGGTAAAATTCCTGAATATAGACACATTATATGTAAAACTATATAAGGTTAATAGTAACCACGACGTAATCCCTAATAAAAATGTCGAAGTAACGATATTTAAATACTCCTTACCAAAAAAAGCCGATTACTTTGAATATGAGACAGAACTCATAATACCAGCTATGCAAAGCGGTTATTATTTGCTGGAAGTATCACCTACAGAAGAAAATGAGATTTATTCCAAAAAAGCTAAAATTACAATATCTAATCTTGCTTCTGTGGAACAGCAAGAAAGCAATACTAAATATAGTCATTACAGAATCCTTAACCGTGAAAGCGGAGAACCTGTAAAAAATGCAAAAATACTATATGCTGAAAAAAAATATACCACCGATAAAAACGGCAAGGCAATTATTAAACAGCCTAAATACAAAAAGGGCGATGGACCAAAATCCAAAACACCCCTTATTTACTATAAAAAAGACACTTTATCTTCCTATAATCATGTACAATACAGCTACAGAAGTGAAAACAAAAATATTAGCAAAAAGTCAGAAAATGACACCCCTGATATTGATGTTACAGGAAAAATATTTACAGACCGGGCCATATACAGACCCGGGCAAACTGTTTATTTTAAAGGCATTATAACTCAGAAGGTTAATTCTGTTTATAGTGTGGTCCCCGATATTTATGTCAGCATATACATTACCGACTCACAAGGTAATGAACTTAAAACGTATCGTCTTAAAACTAATGAGTTTGGCTCGTTTTCGGGAGAATTTCAAATTCCTAAAAACGCACTAACGGGAGAATTTGAAATAGAAGTTGATGAAGATGAGGATTATGAACTCGATGAAAATTATAACAAGGTAAAAGACGAGCATCCTTTTTGGGACAGTGAAAATATATACTTTGATACTTTTTACAAGGAGTTTAGCGTAGAAGAATACAAAAGGCCAACTTTTGAAATTGAGTTTGACAAAGTAAAAACTTCCGTGCTTATAGACAAACCGGCTGTAATAACCGGTACGGCAAGGGCTTTAAATGGTGCTAACCTTACTGAAGCAGTAGTAGAATATACAATTAGCGGATTCCCCGACGGCTCGCAGGATGGCGAAGTAAAAACAGATAAAGACGGAAAGTTTACTATAGAGTTTATTCCTAAAGCTCCTGAAGATTCTGATGAAACAGAACTTCCTGTATTTACTTACGACATTAGCGTAGAGGTTACTGATATTAATGGCGAGACCCATGACAAGAAATTTAATGTAAAAGCCGGCTATCATGATTTGAGATTTTATGTCTATACCCCTTATCAATTTACTTCAGAAAAAAAAGATAAAATGTGGATTGAATCATTAAATCTAAATAATTACAACATAAAAAGTGAAGCCCAGGTTACAATCTATAAACTTATTGATGAAGAGTCAAAAATAAAAAGGGACAGGCCGTGGTTGGAACCAGAAATACAAACTATAACTCAGGAAGAATTTGAAAATACATTCCCTTACATACCTTATAAAAAAGCGAAAAAACTAACTGAGAGGGAGAAAGTTGTGTACAGTCAAAAATTAAATCTACAAGACAAAGAAAACATATTGACCCATGATTTTAGTGAATGGGAAACGGGGCGTTATGAAATTGTAGTTAGCACAACAGACAGCACTAATCACTATATTGAGTATAAAAACGACTTTTCTTTTGAAAACACAGATAAATACTCCGAACAATATATCTTTAAATTCAAAAAGCTAAACGAAAACTATATAACCGACGGGTATATTGAACTGGAACTCGCTTCATCCCTTGACAATTTGTATGTAGCCATAGAGGCCTTTACAGATGGCAAACGTAATTATGATAAAGTTGTGCATCTACAAAACAACAAAAGCACAATTAAAATACCTTTTACAACTAACCAACATAAGGCTGAAGTAAAGTATTACTATATATGGCAAAATGATTTTTATTCTGAAGTCCAAAAGTTCGACCTTAGAGATAATGACGAAGAAACTTTACAGATAACATCTTATACCCTGCGAAGCACCCTTACACCCGGCAATAAAGAAACCTGGTCGTTTAGTATTAAAGGCAATGGTAAAGAAAGGTTTGAGGCATTGGCATCAATGTATGATGCTTCTCTTGACCAGTTTAAAACTGACTATTGGCAGGACAATACTTTAAGAGAACGTGAATACAAATATTACCACACTCCTTATCTACAAACCACCGTAGGAGGCAACGTAAACACTTGGGGATACAGCTATTATAAAAGCACTGATATTTATAGCTTTACAACTCCCGATAAGATAAACAGCTTTGGGTTTGACATAAACGGCAGCCGGTTTATTTTTGAGAAACCTGCTACCCAAAAGAAAATATTAGCCGAAGTAGGATATGAAATAAAAGGGGTTGTTGGCGATGAACTTGGGCCACTGCCCGGAGCAAATGTTATACTTAAAGGTACACAAGTAAGCGGACAAACAAACATTGACGGTGAATATACTATTACCGCAAGTAAAGGGGATGTATTAGAATTCAGTTTTACAGGCTACGAAACCATACTTGTTACTGTAGATGACGCAACTGTATACAATGTAATGATGGAAGAAGGAATGGCACTTAGTATGGTTGTAAAAGATGTCTATAGAGCTACAACTACTAAAAAGTCGGCAATGGCTGTTGCATCAGTATCAGGTGTAGCTATTGAAGGCAGAACCAATGCTTCTATACTCCAGTCTCTACAGGGGCAGGTAGCCGGCCTAAATATAGGAACAGGATCGGGCCAGCCTGGTGCCGATAGTACAATTATACTAAGAGGTGTATCTTCTATTGATGGTAACCCTCAACCACTATTTATTGTTGATGGTGTCCCTGTTGATGAGGAAGGTTTTAGGAGTTTAAAAACTACAGATATTGCAAACATCGAAGTTTATAAAGATGCGGCAGCCACTTCAATATATGGAAATCGTGGGGCAAATGGTGTTATAGTTATAAGCACCTACAATGCCCTTATACAACAATCAGAAGAACTTAAAAAAGTTGGAACCCGAAAAAATCTGGATGAAACAGCGTTCTTTTATCCGCATCTTACTACAGATAAAGACGGAAATCTGAGTTTTACCTTCACTACCCCTGAAGCACTTACCGAATGGAGTATGCGACTTTTTGCTCATAGCAAAGATGCAAAATCAGGTTATTTTGAGCACTGGGCAGTTACACAAAAAGATTTGATGGTTATGCCAAACATGCCCCGTTTTCTCCGTGAAACAGATACAATAGTGATTAGCGCTAAGGTAACAAACATGACCGCTGCCCCTAAAACAGGTAATGCTATGCTGATGCTTTATAACGCCGTAGACATGCAGCCTATAGACGACATTGCCCTTAACAGCAATAATGTAAAACCATTTACTGTTCCCGGAAAAGGCAACACTATGGTAAACTGGAAAATTACCGTACCAAGAGGCATGGAAGGCATACAATATAAGGTTGTTGCCAAAACAGAAAACTATACTGATGGTGTAGAAAGCATACTCCCTGTATTAACAAACAGGACACTGGTAACCGAAAGTATACCGTTATGGGTGAAGCCAAATGAGACAAAAGAATATACTCTGGAAAAACTGAAGAATAACACTTCGTCAACCTTAAAGAACCATAAAATAGTATTTGAGTACACCTCAAATCCGGCATGGATAGCTATACAGTCGCTGCCATACCTTATGGAATATGAACATCAGTGCTCAGAGCAGCTTTTCTCAAGAATATATGCCAATACTATTGCTGCATCAATATTAGACAGCAACCCTAAAATAAAAGAAGTATTCGATTCCTGGAAAAAAGAAGGTGCTCCCACCTCTAAACTGGAGCAGAATGAAGAGCTCAAGTCTATTATATTGGCCGAATCTCCATGGCTACTGGACACTGAGAGTGAAGCCGAAAAGAAAAACAGGATAGCACTGTTGTTTGACCTCTATAGAATGAAAGGCTCTATTGCTGCCAACCTTGCCGTTCTTGAAGATCGACAAAACGAAAGCGGAGGATTTGCCTGGTTTGAAGGAGGAAAGGAAAATGAGTATATCACACGCCATATACTTGCGGGAATGGGACATCTGGCAAAACTAAAAATGGAAGATCCCGAAGAATATTCTTCTGACTACATTACAAAAAAAGGTATAAAGTATATTGATAAATGTTTTACAGAAGCCGAAAGGGAAAGAGCTAAAAAAGATAAGAAATCAGTGATTTCATCTGCTTATGTACCTCTACATTATCTTTATACAAGAAGCTTTTACACCAAGCAGTACCCCGTACAGGACAGTCTTAAAATCAGAATAGATAAGTATATTGATAACATTAAAGATAACTGGCTGGAATATCGCCTCTATGAAAAAGGAATGGCTGCCCTGGTGCTTAACAGGTTTGGCGATACCATTACTGCTAAAAAAATAACTGAAAGCCTTAGGGAAACATCATCTAACAACACCGAGTGGGGAATGTACTGGATAAGCAATAAAGCAGGATGGTACTGGTATGAGTCGCCTATAGAAACTCAGGCTTTACTTATCGAAGCCATGATAGAGATTGATAATGATATAGAATCGGCAGATGCCATGAAGGTTTGGCTTATAAAAAATAAACAAAATAAAAACTGGCCTACCACAAAAGCAACGACCGAAGCAGTGTATGCATTACTCATGAAAGGCGGCGAATGGCTTTCTGTAAAAGACAAGACCTCTATTAGTTTAGGAAATACTGAAGCTCTCAATAAAAAACTGGCAGAGAACAGTAAAGAGGCAGGAACGGGATATTTAAAACTGGAATGGGATAGTAAGGAAATTACCAAAGAACTGGCTGATCTTAAAATTGAAAACAAGTCGACAGTTCCCGGTTATGGAGGGCTTTACTGGCAGTACTTTGAAGATTTAGATAAAATAGAAGATGCCCAAAAAGGGATTATGAATATTACTAAGGAGCTTTATTTAAAAAACAAGTACGGAAGTGAGGCTTCATTAAGCCAAATTACACAGCAAACGCCTTTAAAAACCGGCGACCTTGTTACCGTAAGAATTATACTTAAACTAACAGAAGACATGGAATATGTTCATCTTAAGGATATGAGAGCTTCTGCGTTTGAGCCTGTAGATGTAATTTCAGGCCACAAGTGGGAGAAAGGCATGAGTTATTACAAAAGCACTAAAGATGCGGCTACACACTTCTTTTTTGACAGGCTGAGTAAAGGAACGTATGTACTGGAATATGATGTAAGAGTAAATAACGCCGGGGAGTTCTCTAACGGTATCTCAACCATACAAAGCATGTATGCCCCTGAATTCTCGGGTCATACAAAAGGTATAAGGATTAAGGCCATACCCTAGCCCATCCTTACTTTTTTAGGTAAATAAAAAAACGGCTTCTTTAAAAGAAGCCGTTTTTAATTTGAACAAATAATTAAATTATCTCACAATCGTCATTTCGTCCACAATGTGTTTCGCACCAGAGAATCTGTCGATAACCCAAAGTACATAACGTATATCTACGTTAATTGTTCTTTGCAGTTTGTCATCAAATATAACGTCTCCGGCCATAGCCTCAATATTACCGTCAAAAGCAACACCTATAAGTTCACCTTTACCGTTTAACACAGGAGAGCCTGAGTTACCACCTGTAATATCGTTATCAGTAAGGAAGTTTACCGGCATATAACCTTCTTTGTCTGCATACTGTCCAAAATCTTTAGACTCATACATTTCAAGAAGTTTTTTAGGTAAATCAAACTCAGGATCGTTTGGCTTATATTTAGCTACTTCTCCTTTCATTGTAGTGTAGTAGTTTTTCTCAGCATCATTTCTGTCGTCTTTAGGCAGAGCGATTACTTTACCGTAAGTTAAACGCAGTGTACTGTTTGCATCCGGGTAGTACTTCTCTTTTGGATTAGCATCTCTCATACCCTGAACCAGTAAACGGAATGATTTTGAATAGCTGTCCTCTAAAGCAGCAATCTCATCCGGTACCGCTCTGTACTGAGTTAAGATGTCGTTTGAAAGAAGGAATAAAGGATCGTTTTGAAGTGCCTCAGCATTTGGACTCTTAAGGAACTCTTCAACGCTCTCTTTAGATCTGAAGATGCTTGTTTCAAAAGCTTCGTTTACATATTTTGTATAATCGTAGTTATTCTCCTCACCTATTTTAGCTACTAAAGGAGCAATTGCATAACCTGTAGATTTAGTAGCATATAAATGAAGCTGAGCAGCAAGTACATCTTTTTCAAGAGGCATATATAATGTTTTATACTCTTCTGCCACAAACTCTTCAATTCTTGGAAGATATTGTGCTTTTTGTGCCTCGTTAGAGTTAGCATACTGCATTAATGCACCGCCTACTCTGTACGGAAGAACTGCAAAAGCACTTGTTCTTAATAAACCTACAAGATAGTTATCCTGACGTGCTTTTTCATTAGTTTTAGCATAGTAAGCGTTAATGTTAGCTACAACATCGCCATACTTAGCTTTATTTTCTTTTTTGTTAGCCCATTTATTAAATTTAGCTTCACCAGCTGCTTTAGTTTCAGCTGTTTTGTGAGCTGTAAGGGCATCAATCATACCCTGACGGTTTTTCCAGTAGTTTGCTACCTGAGCATATTTTGAAGCATAGTCAAGACGAACTTTGTCACTTTGATCCATATATACCTTCATTCTGTCCATACCTAGTTTAGAAGACTCAACCCATGCAGGGTAAGCATACTTAACATTCTGCTCAATACCTGCAGCAGGCATCCAACGGTTTGTACGGCCAGGGTAACCTAAAATCATGGCAAAGTCACCTTCTTCCACTCCTTTTAAACTTACAGGAAGATATTGTTTAGGATGTAACGGAACGTTGTTTGGAGAATACTCTGCCGGGTTACCGTTTGCATCTGCATAGATACGGAACATAGAGAAGTCACCAGTATGACGAGGCCACTCCCAGTTATCTGTATCCCCACCAAATTTACCAATGCTCTCAGGAGGTGTACCTACAAGACGAACATCGTTATAATCCTGGTAAACGAAATAGTAGAACTCATTACCCTGAAAGAATGAGCGAACAGAAACTACATATTTACCACCTTCATTATTTTCTTTTTCGATAAGAGCACTTTCCTGCTGAATAGCTTTTTCCCTTTCAGCCTCGGTCATATTGTCGTTAAGTTTAGAAAGGATTCTCTTAGAAACATCATCCATTCTTACAAAGAAACGAACCGAAAGGCTTTTTGGCTTAAGCTCATCTGCCCTTGTTGGAGCCCAGTAACCATCTCTTAAATAGTTAGCCTCAGGAGATGAAAGTTCAGCAATAGCTTCATAACCACAGTGGTGGTTAGTTAGTACCAAACCGTCTTTAGAGATAACCTCTGCAGTACATCCTCCGTCAAACTGTACGATTGCATCTTTAAGGCTGTGGTTGTTAATGCTGTAAATTTCCTCAGCAGTTAACTGTAAGCCCATTTTTTGCATATCCCTGTGATTTAAACGCTCAATGAACATTAAAAACCACATACCCTCGTCAGCCCTTACAGGCATTACCATAAGTGACATGGTAAGGAATAAAATAAGTTTTTTCATCTGATTTTAATAAAGTTAATAGTTTAGCTAATAAGTAGCTGTATTACATATTTGTTACACCGTTATTATTAACTATCTCGTTTTAGAGCTGCGAATATACCTATTTTTAAGAATTTCGTAAAATAAACTATGCTTAAAAACCACATTATACTCTACTGTTTTAAAATAAAAAAGACGCTTAATAGCATCTTTTTTATTTTAATGTAATATGTGGTCTACTCTATTTACCTGTAACGTATAGATAAGAGTAAATCCGCTATAATTTCAAAAAAACAAAAATCCACCATTATAACAAAAAATACTGTAGTAACAATTGCGATATCTCTTAATGAAAGCCTTCTCAAATTTTTGACTGATACTATAACCAAAGAAATCAATATAGATAACCATACAAAAATTTTATGATTTAAATTTAGATTTTGATTTTTATCGCAATACACACATAAAGTAGTCCACAAAGCGACAAACTGATAACACGCCGCTAGTAGTATAAAAACCATTTGTGTATACTTACCCGTTTTTTTTGCACAAACTGCTACAATTATACTTAATAACAAACCTGTTATGGTTGGTAATAAATAATACAGAATATTTAAAATCCCTTTATCAATAAAGTGTCTGTTAAACACTAAAAAATCCAATGAGAGCCAAAAAACAATTGACACAGGCAGTCCGACAAAAACAATATCTAAAATAAACGATGCAATTTTCTTTAAAAGCCCCATTAATAATAAAAATTTTTAGTTTGGTGATTACTCAAATATACATCATCATTACAACCAAAAACATTATTTTTTCAACAATTTTAATATTTAAAATAAAAATCCTGAGCTTTTAAACCCAGGACTTTGTATATATTACAAGGCTTTAAACCTTTTTATTTTAACTGTTAAGCATTTGCCACAGTTTATCTTTTAACTCGGTTAGCCCCTGCTGTGCCACCGATGATATAAACAGATACGGTACACCTTTAAGCTCTTTATCCAGTTGCTGTTTTAATTCGCCCTTAAGCTCCTCATCCAGCATATCGCATTTTGTAATGGCTACCAGCCTGTCTTTGTCAAGCATTTCAGGATTATACCTTCTCAACTCATCAAGAAGTATCTCATATTCCTTTTTGATATCCTCAGCATCAGCCGGAACAAGGAACAGCAATGTAGAGTTTCGTTCTATATGCCTAAGGAAATAATGCCCTAGACCTTTACCTTCAGCCGCACCTTCAATGATTCCGGGAATATCAGCCATAACAAACGACTGGAAATCCCTGTAGGCTACGATACCTAAGTTAGGCTTTAGCGTGGTAAACGGATAATCGGCAATTTTTGGTTTTGCAGAAGTAAGTACCGAAAGCAAAGTAGATTTACCCGCATTAGGGAATCCTACCAATCCTACATCTGCCAATACTTTTAGCTCAAGGATGACATCCAGCTCCTCACCGTAAAGTCCGGGCTGGGCATAACGTGGTGTCTGGTTTGTAGAACTACGGAAATGCCAGTTCCCTAAACCTCCCTTACCTCCTTTTGCAAGTATTTTTTTCTCTCCTTCTTCGGTAATCTCAAAAAGTATTTCGTTTGTTTCCTTGTCGCGCACTACTGTACCCAATGGCACTTCGATATACTTATCTTCTCCATCAGCACCTGTACTTCTTGCACTACCGCCATCTCCTCCGTGTCCGGCTTTAATGTGACGTGCAAACTTAAGGTGAAACAATGTCCAAAGACCTTTGTTCCCCACCAGATAAACGTGACCTCCGCGACCTCCGTCGCCACCATCAGGCCCTCCTTTTTCAATAAACTTCTCCCTGTGCAGGTGAGTAGATCCTTTACCTCCTTTACCGGAAGCAACATATATTTTTACGTAATCTACAAAATTCCCTTCTGTCATCTTTTTATGTTTCAGGTTTCAGATTTAAGGTTTCCCTATCCTTAACCAATTACAATTCTATCCTTAACTGCAAAAACAGTTTATTCTTCTTTATTTATAGACTTTACCTTTACCTTATCAATCTTAACACCATCCATTTTAAGCACCTCAAGCTCAAAGTGATTCCAGGCCAGCTTCTCTCCTTCTTTAGGAATATAAGAAAGCTCTGTCATTATAAGTCCGCTTACTGTTGTTACCTCATAATCTGTAGTAAGCTCATCAAGATCAAAATAAGTTAAAAAGTCGTGTAACGGATAATGCCCGTCTACCGTCCATGTACCATCGGTATTTTCCACAAGCTGGAATTCGTCATGATAAAAATCAGACGCGTCCCCTACCAAAGCCTCAAGTATATCGTTAAGGGTTATTATACCCTGAAATACTCCATACTCATCGGTAACCAAAGCATAGTGCACTTTGGTTTTCTTGAAAATCTCCAAAGCCTTGTATGCCGAGGTATGCTCTATAAGATATACCGGCTCTTTTGTTATCTGTCGCAGGTTAAACAAAGGCTTTTCGTAATTAGCGAAAATATCCTTAAGCAACACTACACCTATAACATCGTCAAGATTGTCTTCACATACCGGATAAACCGAATGAAGCTCTTGCAGCATTATTTCCTTGATACGGTCTTTATCAGATTGCGTGGACAGATAAGCTACCGACTTGCGGTGTGTCATCAGTGAGTTCACCTTCCTGTCTCCAATATGGAAAACACGCTCCATAATATCCTGCTCTATCTCCTGAACTTCGCCACCTTCTGTACCTTCCTTAATTATGGCTTTAATCTCTTCTTCAGTTACCTTACCATCTGCCGTTGGGCGGATGTTGAATATCTTCATTAAAAAATCGGTAGACGAAGTAAGTAACCATATAAACGGCGCCGTTATTATCGAAATAAATTTCATTGGCAGCGCTACCAATTTTGCAATGCTTTCAGGATAAGTTAAACCTATCCTTTTAGGCAACAGCTCTCCTAACACCAAAGAAAAAAAAGTAAGTATTACAACCACTATACCTACAGCAATACTGTCGGCATAAGGCGCAAGCATCTCAAACTGTACAACAAATACCTTTACATCATCAGTAACCTTGTCACCACTGTAAATACCGGTAAGTATACCTATAAGGGTAATACCTATTTGTACAGTAGAAAGGAATTTGTTAGGCGAATTGGCAAGATCCAATGCGGTTTGGGCACTGGAGTTACCTTTTTTTGCCGCAGTTTCCAAACGGCTTTTACGTGCTGATATCAGTGCAATTTCCGACATGGAAAAAACACCGTTAAGCAGTATTAAAAATAATATTATGGCTATTTCCAATCGTTAGGCTTTTAGTTACAGCTTATCTATAATCAGACTTAACCTTTCGGTTACTTCTGATATTTCGCCAATACCGTTTACGGCATAAAACTTACCCTGTCCTTTGTAATACTCAATAAGGGGAGCCGTTTTCTCATTATATTCCTGGTAACGGTTTCTTATCAGTGCTTCGTCCTGATCATCAGCTCTTCCACTTGTTTTACCTCTCTCTAAAAGTCTTTGTACAAGTACCTCATCATCTGCTTCAAGAGCAACCGTAGCCGTTACTTCCCACCCTTTAGTTTTAAGGAATGCATCAAGTGCATCTGCCTGAGCAACTGTTCTTGGAAAACCGTCAAAAAGAAAACCTTTAGTTTCAGGGTTTTTCTCTACCTCATCCTGAAGCATTTTTATTGTTAATGCATCCGGAACCAGCTCTCCCTTATCAATGTAAACCTGAGCTTCTTTACCAAGTTCAGTACCGTTTTTAAGGTTGTAACGGAATATGTCTCCTGTAGAGACATGTGTTAAGTTGTATTTTTCTTTTAAAAATTCCGCCTGAGTACCTTTTCCTGCACCCGGTTTTCCAAATAATACGATATTAATCATTGTATGTTTAAGTATGTTATTTAAGTTGATAAATTTCCGGTAAATTCCTGCCTAACCCATCATAGTCCAGGCCATAGCCCACTATAAATTTATTAGGTATGCTAAATGCTGTATAATCCAGCTTTATATTTTTTGTATAAGCTTCAGGCTTAAAAAATAACGCAGCTATTTTAAGCTGCTTAACATTAACTGCCTCAAACATTTTTTTGAGTTCTTCCACGGTATTGCCCGTATCAACAATATCCTCCACGATTATTACTGTGCGTCCCTCTAGCTTTTTATCCAAACCTATAAGCTGCTTTACCTCATTTGTGCTTTGTGTACCTTCATAAGAAGCCAGCTTTACAAAACTTACCTCACAGGGTCTTGTGTAGTGCTTCATCAAGTCGGAAACTACCATAAAAGCACCGTTAAGCACGCCTACAAAAACAGGCACTTCATCCTCTACATCTGCAGCAATTTTAGCCGCCATATCCGCTATTGCCGTATCAATTTCGGCAGCGTTTATAAAGGGCACAAAATGTTTATCATGAAGCTGTATCATGCTTACTAACAGGTTTGAAATAATTTGCAAATATACTAATTAGGAATTTGCTGTCCTTATACCTTAAGTATTTTGTTTTAATTTCCATAAGGCGTTAAAATATAGCTAATATTTATGTTTTTGCTTTTTACAAAAAATCTTATAATTAACTTAGTTACTACATTGAACCAATCCGTAATCTATGAAAAGAATATTTCTACTATCTCTTGTTTCCGTATTTACATTATATTCATGCAAAGAAAAACTGAATAAAGAAGAAAAAGAGCAGGCAAACGCTAAAGGCAGCACTACCGTTACTACTGCAATTGGCGATATTACATTACCCCCTCCTTATGAAACAAAGTCGGTAACGAAAAGAAACAGCATTACCGAATGGCCCGAAGGGCAAACTCCAAAAGCCCCTTCAGGTTTTACTGTAACAAAGTTTGCCGGCAACCTTAAAAACCCGCGCAATACATACATAGGCCCTAATAATGATGTTTTTGTAGCTGAATCGGGCACAAGAAATAGTGCTGACAGAATTACCATTTTTCGTGATAATGATAAAGACGGGATTTTTGAAACACACAATGTTTTTGTTGAAAATTTGAACCAACCTTACGGGATGCTTATATTAAGCAACTATTTTTATGTTGCAAATACTGATGGTTTATACAGGTATCCTTATAAAGAAGGCATCCTTAAATTAGAAGGAAAAGCTGAAAAAATTGCTGAGCTTCCTGCAGGTGGCTACAACAATCACTGGACCCGAAACCTTATAGCCAGTAAAGACGGCTCAAAGATTTATATTTCTGTGGGTTCTGCTAGCAATAACGCAGAGCACGGTATGGATGAAGAAAAACGCAGAGCTAATATTTTAGAAATAAACCCCGACGGAACCGGAGAAGTAATATATGCCAACGGATTAAGAAATCCGGTAGGCATGGACTGGAATTCGGCAACGGGAGAATTATGGACAGCTGTTAATGAACGTGATGATCTTGGAGATAATCTGGTTCCGGATTATATAACAAGTGTTAAAAAAGGAGGTTTTTACGGATGGCCTTATTCTTACTTCGGACAAATTGAGGATCCGCGTATGAAGGGTGTGCGCAAAGACCTGGTTGAAAAGGCAATTGTACCGGATGTTCCTGTTGGCAGCCACACAGCTTCTCTAGGTATAGCCTTTTATGACAAAGACGCATTTCCTGAAAAATACAAAAATGGGGCATTTGTTGGGCAACATGGATCATGGAACAGATCTGTATTGAGTGGTTATAAAGTTTTGTTTGTACCTTTTAAAAACGGTAAACCCGCAGGTAAACCCGAAGATTTTCTTACAGGTTTTATTAATGATAAAGAAGATGCTGAAGCCTATGGCCGACCTGTAGATATTACAGTTATGAATGATGGCAGCCTGTTAGTTAATGATGACAGTGGAAACACTATTTGGAAAGTAACCGCAGATAAATAAAAAATAAATTTAAAGTGGCATAAACTCTATACAGATGTTATAGAGTTTATGCTTTTAATAATATATGCAAAAGTTTAAATTTATTATCCTACTGCTATTTACTTCTTCTTTATCAGCACAGCATCCTTTAGACACTTTAAACATACTTAAAGAAATAGTAATAAGCCCGTATCATATTAATGATACCCTGCTTAATGTACCAGCATCTATAAGCGTTCTTTCATCCGAAGAATTACAAAGCAATAATCTTTCTGATATATCACTTGTATTAAACAAGGTTGCCGGTGTAAACATGCAGTCGGGCAGTTTAAATACAAACCGCATAACGATAAGAGGAATAGGTGCGCGAACACCCTACGGAACTAATAAAATAAGAGCTTTTTACGGGAGTATTCCATTAACGTCGGGGAATAGTGAAACCACTATAGAAGATATAGACTTAGAAATACTCAGTCAGGCTGAAATAATTAAGGGCCCATTATCAAGTATTTACGGAGCCGGACTGGGAGGTGCTATCTTATTTTCTCCAAAAATAAGTTCTTCTTATGGTAATAACGCTGTAATAAGTTCCACCGTTGGCTCTTTTGGTATGATAAAAAACACCTTAACATATGGTTACGCCTCTCAGAAAGGAAATATAAACATTAGCTATCACAACCTTAGTTCTAAAGGCTATAGAGAAAATAGCCCATACAACCGTGAGGGGGTAACTTTAGCAGGAGAATTATTTAAAGCTGAAAAAACAAGCTTTAAATATTTTGGAAATTATACTTATTTAAAAGCATACATACCCAGCTCTATAGATAAAAACACATTTGAAACTAACCCGCAGGCAGCAGCTAATACATGGAAAGCCGCTAAAGGTTATGAGCAATACCGCTCTTACTTAGGCGGATTGGCTTTTGACGCAAAAATAAAAAACGGGTTAACCAACTCTACTTCTGTATTTATAAACGCAAAAGACAATTATGAACCGCGCCCGTTTGATATTCTTTCACAAAACACTACTGGTTTTGGAGGACGCACGCAGTTTAACTCCTCATTTAAAACAGGTAAATTAAGCACAAAAATTATTGCCGGAGCAGAGTTATTTAAAGACGGATTTCATGGTAATACTTTCGCAAATTTATACGAGCAGAACAATGGCAACGGCAGCTTACAGGGAGAAAAACTTTCAGCTATAAATCAAGACAGGTTTTTTATTAACGCTTTTATGCAGATACATATAGCTTTTACAAAAAAGCTGGAAATGCATGGGGGCATAAACTACAACAAAACAAATTTTGAGCTTAAAAATGCTTTACAAAACGAAAATGAATTTACCCAAAAATATAACTATAGTGCTATATGGTCTCCTCAAATAGCAGTGTTATACAAACCATCCTCCAGTCAAACTTTTTATGCTTCGGCCAGCAAAGGATTCTCTATTCCTGCGATTGAAGAAACACTTACCCCAGAAGGCACAATTAACGATAATATCAAACCTGAAAGTGGTTATAACATTGAGATAGGAAGCAAAATTAATCTTATTAATAAAAAAATGTATCTGGAATTATCTGTATACAGGATGATTATAAAAGATCTCCTGGTGGCTCAAAGAGTTGACGATGACAGATATGTGGGTAAAAATGCAGGAAAAACATTGCACGAGGGATTAGAAGTAAAACTAAGTTACATTACAACATTGAGCAACATAACTTTACAACCCTATATAAACGCTTCTATAGGTAATTATACGTTTAAAGATTTTAACGACAATGGTAATAATTACACAGGAAACGATCTTACAGGTGTCCCCAACAACACTGTAAATGCAGGTATTGATTTACAAACCGGGTTTGGTTTATCTTTTACAGCGAATTATTCTTATACAGATAAAATGCCTTTAAATGATGCCAATACAGAATATAACGACAGCTTTCAACTTATAAATATTAAAGCAAGCCAACAGATAAACCCCATGAAAAATTTCTATCTAAATTTTTCTGCAGGCATTAACAACCTTACCAATACATCTTATGCGAGTATGGTTTTAGTAAACGCCACAGGATTTGGCAATTCGGCGCCAAGATTTTATTACCCTGGCTTACCTATTAACTATTATGGAAATTTACGTTTAAATTATCATTTTTAAAGAGGAACAATTATACCAAAAGAGATATTATAGGTATTAAATCCGGCATTGGATTCATACAGCCCGGCATTGGAAACATGAGCAACACCTGGACGTACATCAAGGGTAATATCATAAAAACTAACTGTGGTACCAACAGCAAAAACATCATTAAAGGCAAAGCCCCTGTTAAGCCTTTCAGTCTCGGTATCATTAAACATCGGTCCCACGTTACCCATAGCATAAACATTAAAATTATCACACACATTATACCTCAAAAAGAAAGCAACATTTAAAATAACCTGCCTTACATCCTTAAGCTTGGTATATTCATTTCGTTTCCTTTCATATTCAGGATCATCAGGTGTAACAAAGTATTTGTTTAAAAGCTGATGTTGGGCAAAGTTTATTTCGGGCATAAGCGCAACCTGATATTCCCATTTTTTTTCTGGATTAAAGCTGTAATAAAACTGCAGCTGAACATAACTGTTTGAAAAAGTATAATCATAATTATCAAACTCTTTTCCCCAGCCATAGCAGGCACCAAACTCAAATTTAGAAGGATTTTTAACTTCCTGGGCATGTAACCCGGCCACAAAAAAAAGAATAAAAATTACCCTGATCATATATGTACTTTTTCAATTCACTAAAAATAGCTTTTTTGATTTAACAAATAAATACCTACTCAATTAATTTTTAATTAAATTTTACAAAGAGCCTATTCTTCGTCCAACACATTTTCAATTAAACCTCTCACTATAAATATTTTAAACAAAAAAACGTCACACTAATGTTTTAAAATGTCACACTTTATCCCGGCAACCGTAAGCGCTAAGGAAATGAGGTAACGTAATTTAGCCGAACGAACTAAAAGCTACTTTTACTATGAAAAAGTTATTACTTATTTTATTATGTCTTGCGCCTATGTTATCACAGGCTCAGGCGCCAACTATTGAGGGAGACACTATGCTGTGCCCTTATACAAACGGTACTGCCTCAATAACAACAGACATGGAATACGACAGCTATCAGTGGTATTCTAAATATTGGTTTACTACAGATGAATTTGAGCCAATTGATGGCGCAACCGGAGCATCTTTTACTTATGATTGGTATACTTACGATCAATCAATATTCAAAGTAGTGGTTACTCTTGACGGAGAAACTTATGAATCTAATACTATCACGATAGACAGTTATGCATGGTCTGGGTTACTTGTTGAAACCCAAACAAGTGACGATGTAACATTTAACCCTGATCAGGGATACTATATTTGTGAAGGCAGCACTATTACAAACACAATACAAATGCCTTACAATGTAATACAGTGGTACAAAGATGGTGTAGAAATTGAAGGCGCTACAGAACCTACTTATACCATTACAACAGCAGGAACCTATCATGCAGTTGCCGCTCCAGACTTTTGTCCAAACAGTACTACAAATACATTACCTATTGTAGTTATAAACAACCCTGACTGCGGACCTGTTGACCCAACTCCGGTTATTGCGGGAGATACAATGTTATGTCCATATACAAATGGTACAGCAGCAATAACAAACGATATGGAATATGATACCTACCAGTGGTATTACAAATATTGGTTTTTAGAAGATGAATATGTTGCCATTGACGGTGCAACAGAAGCATCATTCACTTATGACTGGCTTACTTACGATCAGGCTTTATTTAAAGTAGTGGTTACTCTTGACGGAGAAACTTATGAGTCTAATACAATACAGATTGACAGCTATAACTGGGCTTCCCTAACTTTTGGCATGACCTTTAGTGATGATGTTGTTCCAAATGACGAAACTTTCTCCTACATGATATGTGATGAATCTACCATTACATGTTCGCTTAACGAACCATATGACAGCAGTATACAATGGTACAGAGACGGAGAAGCGATTGAAGGAGCTAATGAAATAACTTATGTTATAACAGAGCCTGGAAGTTATTATGTAGAAGCTGCTCCTGCAGTTTGCCCTAACGCAGTAAGCAACACAATGACAAGCCCTGTAGTGGTAGTTATGAATCCTGACTGTAACTTAGGCATTAACGACCCTGAATTCAACAACAGCGTAACGTTATATCCCAACCCTACGTCTGATATTCTTAATGTAATGCTTCCTAACAATACAGAAGCAAAAGATTATACAGTTTTTGATGTTACAGGAAAAACCCTTTTACAGGGAGTTTTCTCATCAAACAACAGCATAGATGTTTCCTCTCTTACTGCAGGTACTTATATTATTAAGCTTACGGGAGAGAACAAACAATTCTCCCAGATATTTATCAGGAAATAAACTGCTAATTTCCAATTTGTGCGACAAGGGTAAAACAATATGTTTTGCCCTTGTTTTTTTTATGCTCTTTTATTTTTTGTATTTTCCGCATTCTTAATCATCAGTCAAATTGAATCAGCTTTTTTACGATAAGATTGCAAACAGTACTGCTCACCGGCCCATAAGAGACGAACTGAGCGGAATGGTATTTAAAGACAAAAACCTATTACCGGATTTGGTAAAAATTGCCACAAATCTTACCGACAAAAATCATCATAAGGCATGCTGGGTAAGCGAGCTTGTATTTGAAAATAAAATTGAATGGTTAAGCGATTACCTTGATGTATTTTGCGATACGCTGGAAAGATACACTCATGAGAGCGCTATGAGGCCTGTTTCCAAAATATGCCTGTTTGCGGTTGATTATCATTACAAAGCAAAAGTCCCTTTTTTAAACGGCAACCATATCAGTAAAATTACTGAAGCCTGTTTTGACTGGCTTATAGATTCCGAAGGGAAGGTTGCCACCAAAGCCTATTCCATGAGGGCGTTGTATATTTTAGGCAAGAAAGAAGACTGGATTTACCCAGAACTGGAAAACATTTTACCGTTAGGGTTCCCGCAACACACAGCAGCATATAAATCGGCAGCTAAAGACATTTTACAAAGAATAGAAAAATCTAAGAAGACAAAATAATGCAAGAGCCCCAACCCAAAAACAGTTTACTTTTTAAAATAACTACCAATCTTACATTTTGGGTACTTATTGCCATTATAGCCGCTATACTATTAGGACACTTTAGCCCTGACACTGCCGTAAAAACCAAGATTATAGGCGACTGGTTTATCAAAATAATAAAAGTATTTATTGCCCCTATTATTTTCCTCACCATAGTACTTGGAATTGCAGGAATGGGCAACCTGAAGAAAGTTGGCCGTATAGGAATAAAATCCCTTATCTATTTTGAAATTGTTACCACTTTTGCACTTGCCATAGGTGTTATAGTAGCCTACATTATCCAACCCGGTAAAATTGATAAAGCAGGCCTTGATATTGGCGATGCCTCAAAATACACAGGAGAAAAAAGCGACTTTAGCTGGTTACAGTTCTTTTTAGACAATGTAACCTTACAGGTGTTACTTGCCGCTATAATAGTGGGAATTTTATTAAACTACAGCAGCAAAAGAGAAAAGGCTGTGAGCTTTTTATACAAGTGTTCCAACATTGTTTTTAAGGCCTTAAAATTTGTAATGTATCTGGCTCCTTTAGGTGCTTTTGGAGGTATGGCTTATACAATAGGTAAGTTTGGACTACATACACTACTCCCATTGGGCAAGCTCATGATAACCATTTATATCACTATGGCTATCTTTATATTTATAATACTTGGAGGCATCCTAAGGTATTTTAAAATGAACATAATGGAGTTCCTTTCTTATATAAAAGCTGAGTTACTTATTGTTTTAGGAACCTCGTCATCAGAAGCTGCTTTACCTAACCTGATGGAAAAGCTGGAAAAAATGGGATGCAGTAAATCGGTTGTTGGTTTGGTTGTACCTACAGGCTATTCCTTTAACCTTGACGGAACCTCTATTTACCTTTCTATGGCTGTGATATTTTTAGCGCAGCTTTATAATGTACACTTATCTTTTGGTGAAATAGTTACCATTATCGGCCTGCTCATGATAACCTCAAAAGGCGCCGCCGGAGTTACCGGAAGCGGCTTTATAGTATTGGCTTCCACATTAACGGCAATCCATAAAATACCACTGGAAGGACTTGCCTTTCTTTTAGGTGTAGATAAATTTATGAGCGAAGCCCGTGCCATAACCAATTTTATAGGCAATGGTGTGGCCACTATAGTTATAGCAAAAACGGAAGGTGAATTCCTCACCGAAGAACCGGAAGAAATTTAATTATTCTTCTTTTTGTTCATCCTGTTTTTCCTCTTCATAGAAACCAAACCTGCGTAATTGCGGAGCACTGAAGAATGTTACCGCAACCACACCCAGGGTAAGGCAGCCACCCACAACTACTGCCCTAACAGTACCCAGCCAGTGTGCCATAACACCGCTTTCAAAATCACCTAACTCGTTAGATGAGCTTACAAACATGGTATTTACAGAAGCAACCCTGCCTCGCATGTGATCTGGTGTTACCAGCTGAAGAATCGTACTACGTATTACTACGCTTACCGCATCAAACATACCTGAGAGCATAAGCATGGCAAACGAGAGTATAAAGTTTTTAGAAATACCGAATATTATAATGGAAATGGCAAACCCACCTACCGCTACAAACAATTTTTTACCAGGGTTGGTACGTAAAGGTAAAAATGCCAGTATACCCAGTGTAATTAACGCTCCTATACCCGGTGCTGCACGTAGTATACCATAACCTACCTCGTCTACCATAAGTATTTCCTTTTGGTAAACGGGTAACAGCGCTACTGCCCCACCAAACAATACCGAAAACATATCTAACAGCTGAGCACCTAAAAGTTCAGGAGTTTTTAACACAAAACGTATACCCTGTGTAAGGCTTTGTAGTATAGGCTCTTTTTCTTTTTTTAATATTGGCTTTACACCAACACTTAGCATAGGAATAAGCAACAACAGTTCTATAGCCACAACTACTCCCATTCCTAATGTAATACCATCAAGAGCAATAAGTACACCGGCAGCGAGAGGCCCTAAAACCGAACCCGTTTGCCAAGCCATACTACTCCAGCTCGTGGCATTTGCATAATGTTTTCGCGGAACAACAAGACCGAAAAGTGAAAACATAGACGGCCCCATAAACGAACGTATGGCCCCACCACAAAACACAAAGAAGTACACAAGGTATAATGTATAATCTACACCTAAATTATCAAGGGCAAACGGAGTTGTTAGTGTAAAAAGGCTTGCTCCCAGCAAAATATAAGAAGCCAGGCACAGCAACACCATTTTTCGCTTTTCGTTAAGGTCTACAAAATGACCTGCAAAAAAGGAAAATGTAATGGCAGGAATAACTTCCGAAAGGCCTACCCCTCCCAGGGCAAGCTTATTGGAAGTAATATGATATACCCAATAGAATATTATGGTAATTTGCATATTCAGGGCAAAAATGAGCCCGAAACGCACCGCTAGGTAAGAGCGGAATTCTTTTATTTTAAGTACAGGATTTTTTTTAAAGAAGCCGGTTTGCTTTTCGGCACTGTCGTTTTCCATGATGGCTAGATGCGTAATTTTATGCAAATATACAACAGTACCAAAATCAATTGCATTAAAAACAATTATTTAACCGCCACTTTTAAGCCTGTCCAGCAAAGTTTTAAGATTAACCGATGCAAAGCCCGAACTGTGATCAGAATGCCCATAAGGGATTATCAGTTCGTCATTATGAATAATAGAGCCACAGGAGTAAACCACATTAGGTACATACCCTTCACGCTCATCAGTATTAGGCATAATAAGCGGGTCCTTTAATCTGCCAATTTCTTTAGACGGGTCTTCCAGATCTAAAAGTGAAGCACTAATAGTATAACGACGCATAGGCCCTACCGCATGGGTAATAACCAGCCATCCGCATTCTGTTTCAATAGGAGATCCGCAGTTACCAATCTGAACAAATTCCCAAGAATATTCAGGTCCCTGAATTTTTACCGGATCTTCCCATTCATTGATATTATCAGAATACATTAGGTAATTATTCCAGCCGTCTATACGGGCCAGCATGGCATACTTACCGTTAATTTTCCTCGGGAAAAGCGCAAGGTTTTTATTACGTGCACCGTTACCATGCAGCGGACTCGTTTTAAATTCGTAAAAATCAGTGGTCTTTAAAAGTTTGGGCATTATGTGTACGCCATCATAAGCTGTGTAGGTAGCATAATAAATAATACGTCCGTTATCATCCGTAAACTTTACAAAACGCGCATCTTCTATACCCTTGCTTTCAAAATCGGAAATAGGAAAAATAACCCTGTCACTTATATCGGTATCCTTAGAAAAAGTAATACGCCTGTAACTGTCACTCAAGGCAAGTATCATTTTGTACTGCGCTATATCCTTAGGGTTGGTAGTTTTGTCCCAGGCCTCATACACCAGTCCTTTCAACTGGTTATAATCAAAGCGGTCCTCCAGCTTTTCGGTAACCACCTGTAAAAAATGCTCATTGATATCGGCCTCTTCGGCTTTTTTAAGAAACTGCCTTTTATGGTAAATGAGATTATGAATTTTATCGGCTTCATCTATATAATTACCTGCCGGAATTACGGTAATACTACCGTCCCTATCTAATATTGCCCTCCTGAAAACAACAGACGATACATGACCCTCGCCCACTGCCCTGAAACTGATTATAACGCGAAGCTGACCTTCTTCAAGATTCGCCTGATCGGGATCTGGAACTATAGACGGGTTGAAAAATGCTGCCGACTCAATAGAATATTCATGAGTAAAATAAGAACCTATCAAAAGTTTGCACCAGTCATCCATTTCATCAATATTACCCCCGGCCATTTCTATATATCTCCTTACCCGCTCGCAATGGCGCATCAGTTTTTTGGTAATACTCCTGTGTCTTTTGGAAAAATCCTGAAGTAAGGGAGAAATGATATTAAAGACTTCCTCCTTATCCAGTATCAGTATTTTCTTCAGCATTTCAACGGCACGTTCCTCCCCATTAAAAAAAAAGCGCGCTATAACGCGTCTTGTATCAGGAAGTACTTTTACGGGTTTTCGGTCAACTGTCAATCTCATATTCTTAATTTTACCTCTAAACAGAAACCCTAAATTACAACTAATATTTAGATAAGACTGAGGCTCAATTGCTAAAATTAACTAAAAAATTACCCAAAAATTTCTGACAGTAAAAAGCTTTGCCGATAAATATTCGTTTAGCACTGCATAATTTTACGGCTTTAAGTATCTTTGCACAGCAAAATAAGAAACACGATAAATGAATTATTTTTCTTCTGATTTTAAGTTAGGAATTTTAGGAGGCGGGCAGCTTGGAAAAATGCTGCTTACCGAAACCAGAAAATTTGATATACAAACCTATGTACTGGACCCAAGTGATGAGGCACCATGCAAAATAGGCAGTAACAAGTTCTTTAAGGGCAGCCTTATGGATTTTGATACGGTATATAACTTTGGTAAACAGGTAGACGTACTTACTTTTGAGATTGAACTTGTTAATGTGGAAGCTCTTGAAAAACTGGAAACCGAAGGAGTTAAAGTATACCCGTCGCCAAAAACCTTAAAACAGATACAGAACAAAGGCACTCAAAAAGACTTTTACAGCGCTAACAACATCCCTACTGCGGATTACAAACGCTTTGAAAGCCTTACCGAATTAAAAGCTGCTGTTGAAAATAACGAAATAAGTATGCCTTTTGTATGGAAAAGTACCGAAGGTGGTTATGACGGAAACGGCGTTAAAGTTATACGCTCTATGGAAAGCTTTGAGGGGCTTGCCAATGTACAGTGTATTGCAGAGACCATGATTCCGTTTAAGAATGAACTTGCTGTTATAGTTACGAGAACTCCGTCGGGACAAATAAAAACATACCCTGTGGTTGAAATGGAATTCCACCCGGAAGCCAACCAGGTAGAATATGTAATTTGCCCGGCCCGTATTGACAATGATGTTGCAGAAAAAGCAAGGGCTATCGCTTTAAAGGTTTCGGAAGCATTTAACCACGTAGGATTACTTGCAGTAGAAATGTTCCAGACAGAAGATGACCAGATACTGGTAAACGAAGTAGCACCAAGACCACACAATAGCGGACACTACTCTATAGAGGCAAGTTATACATCTCAGTTTGAACAGCACCTGCGTGCTATTCTTGACCTGCCTTTAGGAAACACAGATAGCAAAGTTGCCGGAATTATGGTTAACTTAGTAGGTGCTGAAGGTTATACCGGAAATGTGGTATATCAAAACATTGAGACTATTTTAGATAAAGACGGGGTTACACCTCACATTTATGGCAAAAAGGAAACAAGGCCTTTCAGAAAAATGGGTCACGTTACCATAGTAAATGAGGATATTACTGTTGCCAGAAAAATAGCCGAAGAAGTAAAAAACACGATTAAAGTAATAAGCCAGCAAGGCTAACTTAATAGAACAAGAATGAAAGTAGCTGTAGTAATGGGCAGCATATCGGATATGCCGGTAATGCAGGACGCCATAGACATGTTAAAAGAGTTTGGTATAGAAACACACGTAGATATCGTTTCTGCTCACCGTACACCTGAAAAACTGGTAGACTTTAGTACAAATGCACACAACAACGGAATATCTGTAATTATTGCAGGTGCAGGTGGTGCAGCGCACTTACCGGGTATGGTAGCTTCTATGTCTCCGCTTCCTGTTATTGGTGTACCGGTTAAGTCAAGCAACTCTATTGACGGATGGGACAGCGTATTGTCTATACTACAAATGCCGGGTGGTGTACCGGTTGCAACGGTAGCACTTAACGGAGCTAAAAATGCAGGCATACTGGCAGCACAAATTGTGGGAAGCCATGACAAAGCTGTTTTAGATAAAATTATTGCTTACAAATTAAAACTTAAGGAAGCTGTTCTTAAAGCTGCCGAAGGCTTACAGAAATAATAAAGAGTATGAAAGTAAAATTCTTCACATTTATAGCTGCCACAGCACTTTTTGTTAACTGCAAAAGTTCACAGCAAATAACCGAAACAGAAAGTCAAAATACTGACATTACTGTTGAAACAGAAGAAACAAACGAACCTGTTGAACCTAAATATGAAAGTCCGAAGAATAAATCACTTGATTCGATAAAAGCAAAGATGTCCACTAATTTGCCTAAAAAAGGATAACACTATAAAGCTGCCAATTGGGCAGCTTTTTTTATAGCTTTTTACCTTAAGTCAAAATGAATACCTTTGGTATAATTGTTGACCAACTTTCAACATATTTATGTTTAAAATCTTAAACGAGACTATGAATTTACTTACTCAAAAATTTAATACAAAACACGATACAGCCCCTTTTAACGGAATTAAGACCGAAGATTTTCTTCCTGCTTTTAAAGAAGGGATTGCTGAAGCAAAAAAAGAAATTGATGCTATTGTTAACAACCCTGAAGCACCAGGTTTTTCAAACACTATAGAAGCTTTGTCTTTTAGTGGCAACATGCTGGAAAGAACTTCTTCCATATTCTTTAACCTCCACTCTGCCGAAACCAATGACGAGATACAGAAAACGGCCATGGAGGTTTCGCCTATGTTATCAGAATTCAGCAATGACATCCGTTTAAACAAAGAACTGTTTGCAAGGGTAAAAGCAGTATACGACAGTAAAGACAGCCTTGACCTTACTACAGAACAGGCTACCCTATTAGATAAAAAATATAAAAGTTTTGCGCGTAACGGTGCTAACCTGCCGGAAGACAAAAAAACAAGGCTTCGCGAAATAGACAAAGAACTTTCACAACTTAGCCTTAGGTTTGGAGAAAACGTATTGGCAGAAACCAATGCCTTTACATTACATATTACAGATGAGAAAGATCTTTCCGGTTTACCGGAAGGTGCCATAGAAGCAGCCCGAGAAATAGCTATGGGCATGGAAAAAGAAGGATGGGTATTTACTCTTGACTTCCCTAGCTACATGCCGTTTATGACTTATGCAGATAACAGGGATCTGCGCAAAAAAATGGCATTGGCCTTTGGCGCAAAAGGTTTTCAGAAGAATGAATTTGACAATCAGGAAATAGTATTACAAATAGTAAAACTTCGCCATGAGCGCGCCAACCTTCTAGGTTATAAATCGCATGCCGATTTTGTACTTGAAGAGCGTATGGCTGAGAGTCCGGAGAAAGTTCGTTCATTCCTAAACGACCTGTTGGTAAAAGCAAAACCGGCAGCACAAAAAGAATTTGCCGAGCTTAGTGCTTTTGCCAAAGAAATTGACGGACTGGATCATCTTGAAAAATGGGATGGCGCATACTATGCCGAAAAGCTAAAACAAAAGCTTTTTAACCTTGATGATGAAAAACTGAAACCTTATTTTGAACTGGACAAAGTTCTTAAAGGGGCATTTAATATTGCAGGTAAACTATACGGCATTTCGTTTACTGAAGTTCAGGATATAGACAAATACCACAAGGATGTAAGGACTTATGAAGTGAAGGATGAAAACGGTGATCTAACAGCTATTTTCTATACCGACTTCTTCCCGAGAAAAGGCAAACGTAACGGTGCCTGGATGACATCGTTCAAATCGCAATATATTAAAGACGGTATTAATGAAAGACCGCACGTTTCTATAGTTTGTAATTTCACCAAACCTACCGAAACAAAACCGTCACTTCTTACCTTTAACGAGGTAACTACACTTTTCCATGAGTTTGGACATGCACTTCACGGTATGCTGGCAAACACTACCTACCCTAATCTATCGGGCACAAGCGTATATTGGGATTTTGTGGAGCTACCAAGCCAGATAATGGAAAACTGGTGTTATGAGCCAGAAGCATTAGAGCTTTTTGCTCACCACTATAAAACGGGAGAAGTTATCCCTATGGAGTACATAGAAAAAATTAAAGAGAGTGCTACCTTCCAGGAAGGTATGGCAACCCTTCGTCAGTTGAGCTTCGGTTTACTAGACATGGGTTGGCATGCACAGGATCCGGCTGCCATAGGCGATGTTAAGAGTTTTGAGATTGAGCAGTTCTCTCCTACTCAGCTATATCCCGACGTACAGGAAAATGCCATGAGTACAGCCTTTTCACATATTTTCCAGGGAGGCTATTCTTCAGGTTATTATAGTTACAAATGGGCTGAGGTACTGGATGCCGACGCTTTTGAATACTTTCAGGAGAAAGGTATTTTTGACAGGGAAACCGCCAGTAAATTTAAAGACAACATCCTTTCTAAAGGAGGTACAGAGCACCCAATGCTTCTTTATAAACGTTTCCGTGGGCAGGAACCTAAACCCGAAGCTTTATTAAAAAGAGCCGGATTGCTTGCTTAGTTTATTTTGATCATTCGATAAGAGACGTTGCTAATATTATTAGCAACGTTTTTTTATACTCAACAAATAAACTTTCAATTATTTTTGAAAGTTTAAAAATAATTTATACCTTTGACTCATGGAATTCAAGGAAGCAAAAAATAAGTTTGTACAAACCTGGGGAGCATTAGGTTCGCAATGGGGCATAAACAAAACTATGGCCCAAATACATGCACTGCTAATGGTAAGTAACGAACCGCTTTCTATGGAAGACATTATGGAGGAACTACAGATTTCACGAGGTAATGCCAGTATGAATATCCGTGCCCTTATGGACTGGGGCATTGTTTACAAAGAATTTAAGCACGGTGAACGCAGGGAGTTTTTCACGGCCGAGAAAGATCTTGACGAGCTTGCCATAAAAATAGCCAAAGAGCGCAGCAAGCGTGAAATAAAGCCTGCGCTTAAAGTACTGAAGGAAGTTTCTACCGGAGTTGAGGAAAAATCGGCAGAAGCAAAATATTTTGCAGAACAAACCGATAAGCTTTATGAGTTTGTACTAAAAACAGATAACATTATAGAAAAAGCCACAGAGTATAAAGACAACTGGCTTACCAAACTTTTAATGAAGATGATGAAATAACATCATTTTTTTTAATCTAAAGTTTCATTTTTTTCTGAAACTTTGAAATAAATAATAAGTTATGAATCTTAATATCCTTACATACGGCATCTTCCTTCTCATTGTAGTTTACATTATCGCGGTAGTAGGAAAAATTTGCTATAAGAACGGGAATATATATGTTTTGGAATTGCTGCACGGCCACAAGGAACTATGCCTGCGTATTAACAGGATATTATTGGTTGGCTATTATCTGGTAAACATAGGCTATGCAGCAATGACATTACTAAACTGGGAAACCATAACCACACTCAATCAGCTTATAGAAACCATAGCGATTAAGTCGGCAACAATAATAAGCATCCTTTGCATACTGCATTACCTTAACATATTCCTTTTAACCAAATACGTTCAAAAAATTATTAACGACTAAATTTTATCATTATGGAAACCACAAAAATTTTAATCGGCTACACCATTTACTTACCTGTTGCATTAGCACTTACATTTATAGTTTCACGCACCCTTTTTAAAAATGGAAAGATTTTTATGCTGGATATCTTTAAAGGCCGGGAAGAAATAGCAAATGCTACAAACAAACTCTTTGAAACAGGCTTTTACCTTCTTAATCTGGGTTATGCACTCATGATATTAAAACTTAGTTTGCGTAACGACAGTTACCAGAGTTTAGTGGAAGCCCTTAGCCACAAAATAGGCGGATTCTCTATTTACCTAGGCATAATGCTGTTCCTAAACCTATACTTCTTTTTTAGAGGAAAAAGAAAAGCAAGACAAAGCAGAACTGAAGAACATATTGTTTACAGACCATAGATCATGAATATAAACATTCCAAACTGGCTGATTGTACTGGGAGGCATAGGCCAGATTTTCACAGCACTTATTTACCCTTATATCCGTCATCAGGTATTTGACTGGTATAATGATGTGAAAAAACTGAAACCTTTAAATCAGGAAATTGCAAAAACATACGGCAGGTACATACAGGGACTTAATTTTAGTTTCGGGCTGATTGCCATAGTATTGCCAAACGACCTTAAAAACGGAAGTCGCTTAGCGATAGCCATTACAGCATTGATAGCTGCTTATTGGGTAGGCAAAGTTGCAACACAAATAGCCTACTATCCCATGTATCAAATACCGCAAAAGCTTCATTTTAAGATCGGGAGCTATTTTATGAATACCCTGTTTGTGTTTTTTGCAACGGTTTATACCCTATTAGTATTACAAAACATTCTCTAGTAAAAACCACACCTTACTTTAATTATAAAAATGTTATGAAAAAGATGGTTATTGCTGCCGGGACAGGCTTTCTCGGCAGCATCCTTATCGGATACTTTAAAGATAAGGCCGAAGAAATTGTGATTCTTACCCGAGGTAAATCGGGCACAAAAAACAACATCAAATATGTAAACTGGGACGCTAAGAGTTTTAGCGGATGGGAACATGAACTTGAAAATAGTGATATACTTATTAATCTTGCAGGCAAATCTGTAAACTGCAGGTACAACGAGCGGAACAAAAATGAAATAATGGCTTCCAGAATCAACAGCACTGCTATATTGAACAAAGCCGTTTTACAATGTAAAACCCCTCCAAAGCACTGGCTTAACTCATCAACTGCTACAATCTATAAGGGATCATACCACAAACAGATGGATGAGGTTAACGGCGACAAGGGTTTTGACTTCTCTATGAAAGTGGCCCGCGCCTGGGAAAAGGTTTTCTTTAAGACAGAAACTCCCCAAACCTTAAAAACAGCCTTACGCACTTCAATAGTATTAGGCAAAAAAGGAGGTGCTTACCCTATGCTAAGGAAATTAGCAAAAATAGGAATGGGCGGTAAACAAGGCAACGGCAGACAATATGTAAGCTGGATACATCAACATGATTTTGCGCGTGCAGTAGAATTTGTAATCAAAACTCAAACAGAAGGCGTTGTAAATGTGGTTAGTCCAACCCCTGTTCGCAACACTAATTTTATGGCAGCTATAGTAAAGCGAGTAAAAGCACCTTTTGCTATTCCTATTAGCAAACTCATGTTAGACCTGGGTGCAAAGATAATAGGCACAGAGACCGAACTGGTTTTAAAAAGCAGGAACGTAATACCTAAACGCTTACAGGAAAACGGGTTTACTTTTAAATACCCCAATTTAGACGAGGCATTACAAAACTTATAGATTACTCGCCAATACTACCAGCCCTAACCAAAATATAGGAATACTCTCCACCCAAAAAAGTGTATAGTATTTATTACGTTCGGGAGTGGCAAAAATGGTAAACAGGGCAGTTGCCACTACAAGCACTATATTAACCAAAAGCTGCATGGTATCTACCGTGCTTTTAAAGAATTCAAGACAGTAAAAAGGAACTAACAGAAACAGGTTAAGCAGCTTGGTCATTTTTACCCCTATTATTTGGGGGACTGTGCGCAACATTGGGTCATCTTCCCTTAAATCAATAATCTCAAAAATAAGGATAAGGATAAGTACCAGTAAAAACCGCTGACTAAACTTAAGGATTACATCGGTAACTATTTCGTGGCCAACCTCAACCAAAGGCATAAGTGTAGTAACCCCGGCCCAGCATAAGGCCACAAGATAAACTTTTATTCCGCTGAGGTTCCTAAGGTTAGGACGTTTAGGAAAAACAGGTATGGTATAAAGTGCCGTTAACCCAAAAAAAATGATTCCGGTAATTTGGGTTACCCTCTTAAGCATCAGAAAGAAAACAACAGCAGCTATAAAAGCAACAACACTAAGTACAGTAATAATTTTAAGCCTTGGTGTTATTTTCCTTTTAAAACGATACCAGCTTTCATACTTCATAAAATTGTAGCTAAACATGGTACCGCAATAGGCAAATCCGGCCATGGGCAAATTAAATTCCAACCTAAACATATGATTGGTCATAAGTACCAGCGCCAGGACTGACATTGCCACGTGCATACTACCGTGAAGGTAAGTATCTAACATGCGTTTTAGTGCTATCATACTTACAAAAATAATCAATATGTTAACAGTATTTATTCGTCAATGAAAAATTCCTAAATTTCGCAGCAAAAAAGACATTAAAATTTGGATATAATTAACTAATTTTGTGCCTTCTAAAAAACACGCAACAATATCATATGAGAACAGATGCTTTTGCTTTAAGACACATTGGCCCAAGGGAGAATGATCTGCAGCACATGTTTAAGACCATTGGTGTCGAATCCATAGACCAGTTGATCTATGAAACTTTACCGGATGATATCCGCTTAAAGGCTCCATTAAACCTGGACCCTGCAATGACGGAATATGAGTATCTAAACCACATACATCAGTTAGGAGCAAAAAATAAAATATTCAGGTCATATATCGGTTTGGGTTACCACCCTGCTATTGTACCGGCTCCTATACAAAGAAACATCTTCGAGAACCCGGGATGGTATACTGCCTATACTCCTTATCAGGCAGAGATTGCTCAGGGACGTCTTGAAGCTTTATTAAATTACCAAACCACTGTAATTGAACTTACAGGTATGGAAATTGCCAATGCTTCCCTTCTTGATGAAGGAACATCAGCAGCAGAAGCTATGGCTCTTTTATTTGATGTTCGCACACGTGATCAAAAGAAAAACAACGTAAACAAGTTCTTTGTTTCCGAAGAAATACTACCTCAAACTTTATCAGTACTTCAAACACGTTCTACCCCAATAGGTGTTGAGCTAGTAATAGGTAACCACGAAGAGTTTGATTTCTCTGATGAGTTTTTTGGCGCTATCCTACAGTACCCTGGTAAATTCGGTCAGGTTTACGACTATGCAGGATTTATTGCTAAAGCAAAAGAAAAAGAAATTAAGACAGCTGTAGCTGCAGATATATTAAGCTTAGTGAAACTTACTTCACCGGGTGAAATGGGTGCTGATGTTGTAGTAGGTACTACTCAGCGTTTTGGTATCCCAATGGGTTACGGTGGTCCTCACGCTGCTTACTTTGCTACTAAAGAAGAATACAAAAGAAGTATGCCGGGAAGGATTATTGGTGTAACTGTTGATACTAACGGTAACCGTGCCCTTCGTATGGCGCTACAAACAAGAGAGCAGCACATTAAACGTGAAAAAGCTACTTCAAACATTTGTACAGCTCAGGTACTTCTTGCTGTTATGGCAGGTATGTATGCAGTATACCACGGTCCTAAAGGACTTCAGTACATTGCAGACAAAGTACACGCAAGCGCTGTTACAACTGCAGAGGCTCTTAACAAAATTGGTGTTTACCAAACAAACACTTCATTCTTTGATACTATTACAGTTAAAGCTGATGCTGCTAAAGTTAAGGCTGCTGCCGAAAACAAAGAGATTAACTTCTACTATGTAGATAACGATACGGTTTCTATTGCATTTAACGAAACCACTTCTATAAAAGACATTAATGATATTGTTGCTGTATTTGCTGAGGCTACAGGAAAAACTGCTGAAGCTGTTACTGCTCTTGCACAAACAGAGAACATTCCTTCTTCTTTGATAAGAACAAGTGAGTTCCTTAAGCACGATGTATTCAACAAATACCACAGCGAAACTGCATTAATGCGTTACATCAAGAAACTGGAGCGTAAAGACCTTTCTCTTAACCACTCTATGATTTCTTTAGGATCTTGTACCATGAAGCTTAACGCTGCTGCAGAAATGCTTCCGCTAAGCTACCCAAGATGGAACAACATCCACCCGTTTGCTCCGCTTGAGCAGGCTCAGGGTTACCAGATAATGCTTAAAAAGCTAGAAGAGCAGCTTAATGTAATTACTGGTTTTGCCGGTACTACACTACAGCCTAACTCTGGTGCCCAGGGTGAATATGCAGGTTTAATGGTTATCCGCGCTTACCACCAGTCAAGAGGTGACAGCCACAGAGATATCGCCCTAATCCCTGCTTCAGCTCACGGTACTAACCCTGCTACCGCTACTATGGCAGGTATGAAAGTGGTTGTTACCAAAACAACTGAAGACGGAAACATTGATGTTGAAGACTTAAGAGCAAAAGCTGAGCAACATAAAGATAACCTTGCATGTTTAATGGTTACTTACCCGTCTACTCACGGTGTATATGAGGCTTCAATTAAAGAGGTAACTAAAATAATCCACGATAACGGCGGACAGGTTTATATGGATGGTGCTAACATGAATGCACAGGTAGGTTTAACTAATCCTGCTACAATTGGTGCAGACGTTTGCCACCTTAACCTGCACAAAACATTTGCTATCCCTCACGGTGGTGGTGGTCCTGGTGTTGGCCCGATATGTGTTGCTGCACACCTTGTTCCGTTCCTGCCTACAAACCCTGTAGTTGCTACAGGCGGTAATACTCCTATCACTGCAATTTCTGCAGCTCCATGGGGTTCTGCACTTGTATGCCTTATTTCTTACGGTTACATCACTATGCTGGGTGAAGAAGGCTTAACAAGCTCTACTCACCACGCTATACTTAATGCTAACTACATTAAAGAAAGACTAAAAGGTCATTATCAGACTTTATATACAGGCGAAATGGGCCGTGCTGCTCACGAGATGATTATTGAGTGCCGTCCGTTTAAACAAAATGGCATTGAGGTAACTGATATTGCTAAACGTTTAATGGACTACGGTTTCCACGCGCCAACAGTATCATTCCCGGTAGCTGGCACATTAATGATCGAGCCTACAGAGAGTGAAAACCTTGAAGAGCTTGACCGTTTTTGTGATGCAATGATTGCTATTCGTCAGGAAATTGAAGAGGCTTCTGCTGATGATAAAAACAACGTGCTTAAAAATTCTCCGCACACATTAGCAATGCTTACCTCTGATTCTTGGGATTTACCATACACAAGAGAGAAAGCTGCTTTCCCGCTTGAGTATTTAACAGAAAATAAATTCTGGCCAAGCGTAAGAAGAGTTGACGATGCTTATGGCGACCGTAACCTGGTTTGTTCATGTGCACCAATCGAAGCTTACATGGAAGAAAACAACTAATATATCTTTGATAGTAAAAGGCTGCCTTAGGGCAGCCTTTTTTATTTATACTGATTTGTATCATAAACAAATTGTGAGTTGTGTCGTAACTTTGAGCAAACTTCAAACAGAATGAAAGATATAGAAACAAGGTTAGACATAGGGTTACTAATGAGTGAATTTTACAACCGCCTTTTAGCCGACCCTGCCATAAGCTATATATTTACCGATGTTGCTAAAATAGATCTGGAGGCACACCTGCCCCATCTTACTGATTTTTGGGAATTAAGCCTGTTTCATACCGGCAATTACAAAAAGAATGTGATGCAACTGCACTTGGATTTAAATGCTAAAGAATCATTAACCGACACTCATTTTGACATTTGGCTATCACATTTTAACACAACAACAGATACTTTGTTCACAGGTTCAAATGCAGAGAAAATAAAAACGAGGGCACTTAGCATAGCAACCATAATGAAAATAAAAATTCAGTCTGCATAAAATATCATTTTCATAAATAAATCCCTTTATTTTCAGATATCTGCAAATTATATGCTCGCATAACAGTTTAAACATTAATATAACGTTTTTATAATTAACTTAGCTTTAAACAAACAATATAATGAATATCAGAATAACAGGATCAGGAAGTTACATACCTAACAGGATAGTAACAAACTTAGAATTTGCCCAGCACAGCTTTTTAGGCGAAGGAGGAAAACCACTACCTTACTCTAACGAAGAGGTTGCCGAAAAATTTAAACAGATAACCGGAATTGAAGAGCGTCGTTATGTTGATGATGACATGCTTACTTCTGATATCGCTTATTTTGCTTCTCAAAGAGCCATTGAGGATGCTGGTATTGACCCGGAAACAATAGACTATATTATTTTTGCCCATAACTTTGGTAATGTAAAGGAGGGCGCCATTCAAACAGATATATTACCAAGCCTTGCTTCACGCGTAAAACACAGCCTTAGAATAAAAAATCCTAAGTGTGTGGCCTATGATATCCTTTTTGGTTGTCCGGGATGGGTAGAAGGCGTTATACAGGCAAAAGCATTTATAAAAGCCGGCATGGCAAAACGTTGTCTGGTAATAGGTGCCGAGACACTTTCCCGCGTAGTAGACCCGCATGACCGCGACAGTATGATCTATTCAGATGGAGCCGGAGCCAGTATTATTGAAGCTACCGATGAGGAAGGCGGTATACTGGCACACGAAACAGCATCATTTACTTATGACGAAGCCTATTTCCTTTTCTTCGGAAATTCCTACAATGTTACTCACGATCCTGATGTTCGCTATATAAAAATGTACGGACGCAAGATTTACGAATTTGCCCTTAACCACGTGCCTCTTGCCATGAAAGAGTGTCTTGACAATAGCGGAGTAGCCATAGATGATGTAAAAAAAGTACTTATACACCAGGCTAACGAAAAAATGGACGAAGCCATCATTGATCGTTTCTTTAAACTATACGACAAAACACCTCCTGAAGGAGTTATGCCTATGAGTATCCATAAACTTGGTAACAGCAGCGTAGCAACAGTCCCTACCCTTTATGACCTGCTTATAAAAGGACAACTGGAAAATCAGGAACTTAATAAAGGTGATATTGTAATTTTTGCATCGGTAGGTGCCGGAATGAATATCAATGCCTTTGTTTACAAAATTTAATTCCTCTAAATATTATCTTGGAAAGGACGGCTATAGCTGTCCTTTTTTTATTTCCTTACAAAAAACATCGCTTTATCTACCCATACGGTTACCTGATGCACTAACCTCAGCTTGTAAACAATAACAATATTCAGAATAAGCGACAGGCCTACTTTGAATACCAGATTTAAAAAATTATCCGATAAATCAGGCAATAAACAAACGAGGCATAAAGACGAAGCAAAAATAAGTCCTAGTATAAAGAAGTTTTTATCAAACGGAAGCAGTCTGAACTTTTTATAAATAAACACCATTTTAAGAGCATTAAATAAGGTTACCGAAACAAACGACGCCCAAGCTATTCCTTCTATACCCCAATCGGTATAATACACCACAAAAAGATTAAGGGGAATATTTAAACCTATCAAACTTACAATAGCAATCATATTAAACCTATAGTAGTTAGAATAGGTAATAATCTCGGTATTAAAACCTGTAGCCATATTTATAAGAACACTAAAACCGGATATGCAGATAACAGGTATCATTTGCCTTAATTTCTCATAAGAAGGCAACAAACTGAATAAATCATCAATCCCTATAACAATACAACTAAACAACAGTGCCCCTACAAAAAACAACAACCTTGCTGTTTCCTTATACTTTACATGCAATTCTTTCAAATTTCCTGACTTAAGATATTCAGAAATAACCGGAGCGTACAAAGCAAAAAGACCTATTGCAGGAACCTGCATAGCAGATGCTATTGTTACTGCATTACCAAATATACCATTTGCTTCATCCGAAATAAGATTAAACACAACTATACCATCTATTCTAAAAGCAAGTACCGAACCTAAACTTCCTGCAAAGGAAAAAAGACTATACCTAAAATAATCCCTTCTGGATATTTCGCCAAAAAGTGTTTTAAACCTATAATTATATCCGGGTTTAAAGTATCTGAAAAGATAGAAACCTGTAAAAAGAAACACTACCATATAAGTTATTACATAATAGAAAAGCGACTCATTAACGCCGAGCACATTATTTAACAGCATTATAAACAGTACAGGGAGTGCTATTTTGGGTATTATCTTTTCAAAGAGGGCAGGCACTGCCAGTTTCTGCATTTGTTGTGCCTGTTTTCTAAACAAATCAATAAAAGCTAATGATATGGATATAGGGAAAGCAAAATAAACCAGTATTATTTTTTTATAACCCGTTATCTTATCAAAAGCAATTATAAAAAACAGCACTACTACTGAAACAGTAAGTATAGAAATAAGACTATAATTAAACAGCTGTTTCCTTCTCTTATCATCTAATGCAGGATAAAATTTTATTAAGGCATGAGAAGCTCCTAAAACCATTACAGGATAAAGCAACTGAGTAATATTATCTATGAATTTTACTATTCCTGAAAAGCCATAATCTAAAGGATAAATAAACAAAGCAGAAACTATACCTATAGCTGTACCCAGATAATTTATTAATGTATAAAATATTGCCTGTTTATGTATTGTTTTATTAGCCAACAGTTAAGTTTAATTATATATAGCAGTAACAAATATAGTTTTCATTTATGAGACTACAGACATACTTTTTTTATATTTTTGAAATTCAATTCTATAAAAATGTACGAAAAAACTTTTCCTCATAAACGCTATAACATTACATTGGATTTTTTAAAAAAACACGTTCCTGAAAACAGCAATATACTTGACTTAGGTACTGTAAATCCTTTTTCTGAAATAATGAAAAAAGAAGGATACAATGTTATCAATACTACCGGTGAAGACATTGACACCAACCAAAAAGCTATTGAAGAAAAAGAATATGATGTGCTAACAGCTTTTGAAATCTTTGAACACCTTTTAAACCCATATACTGTTTTACAAAAAATAAAAAGTGACAAAATTATAATCTCTGTACCCATGCGTTTATGGTTTAGCCCTGCATACAGAAGTAAAACCGATATGTGGGACAGGCACTATCATGAGTTTGAAGACTGGCAGCTGGACTGGCTTCTTGAAAAAACGGGATGGATAATTAAAGACAAAAAAAAATGGACAAATCCCACTAAAAAAATAGGAATCCGTCCATTCTTAAGACTTATAACGCCTCGTTATTATATTGTGTATGCCGAGAAGAAAAGTTAACCTTATTTTTGAAGATAAACCCAACCGCTAAGCCTGCCTCCTTTAGCAAAACTAATAACATAATAGTAAGTTGCTGTAGGAAGGTCTCCTTTATCAGATTGTCCGTGCCACTGATCAGAATAATTATCTTCTTTATAAACTATTTCTCCATACCTGTTAAATATCGTAAGGCTATGACTGCAAAGAAAAGATAAATCAAACTGATCATTTTTACTATCACCATTAGGAGAAATACCTCTTGGAATTTCGACTTCATTAGCTGAATAGCAAACAGTTTCACAAGGCTCAATTCTTGCAAGGTAACGGTTACCTTTTAATATCCTGGTTCCTTTTTTCAAAACAATAACCTTACCCGCCTTCATGGTTATGTTTCGTTCATCACCGGTATTTATAAAATAATTCTCCTGAGTAGTAATGCTATTCGATGCCTCATATAAAAAGACACTATTCTGTTCTGGTGAATCTAGTAATATATTAAACTCACAATTTGTTGTTAACTGACTTCTCATTACAGAATCGACAGAACCATTTGTCCTATTAAAAAACAAAAATCCAATAGGCGGAACTGATACTGCAACAGCATTTAAAGAAAACAGTAACAAACAAAAAGAAAACATTCTTATTTTCATTTTTCTTCTTTTAGTTTTTTGATTTCCTCCTGTTGTTGTTCCAGTTTTTTATTAAGGTCTATAACATAAAGTGTAAGCTCTTCAACCTTTTCAAGCAACAATTTGTTCATCTCTGCCAGTTCAACCCCATTTTGCTTTACTTCCTCTTCACTAGGAATATTTTTTAAATGTCCGTTTTCTTTTATATATCCTTCAACATCCTTTAAATCGGTAAGCTTATAGTCTTCTTTAAAAACATAATCTGCCCATTCATCTACAAGAGCAACTCTAACCTCTTCTGTAAGAATACCTCCCGAAACAAAAAGATTATAAAAACTTACATCCTCATCTCCAACCATAACAGGGAGTTCTGTAACATTAATACCTACTTTTCCGTTTGTATAAATATTATCATCTATAGATTCCGGAGAAGAACCATTCAGAGTAAACCAGTCTGCATCACCAGACGAAACTTCGCCAGTAGGGACCGGAAACTCTAACACATTACCCTCTGCATCTGTTCCTAACATAAATACTGCATCTGTTCCATTAGGTAACGCTTCAAATTTTACAGAACCATTCGAATGAATTACAGCAACCGGATTTTGAACGTTAAAACCAACAAAACCGTTTGTATAAATATTATCATCAATAGAGTCGGCAAATGAGCCATCAGAAGCTAACCAATCATAGTCGGAATCTCCATCTACTCCTCCTTCAGGCACAGGATATCTTGCAACGTTACCAAATGAATCAACCCCTAATAAAAATACAGGATTAGTCGAGTTTGGCAATCCTTCAAATATTATAGGCCCGTTTGCATGAATAGTTGCCAGTGGATTTTGAACATTAAAACCAACTGAGCCATTAGTGTAAATATTATCGTTAACAGAACCGGGAAACGATCCGTCAGTTACCAGCCAATCATAGTCAGTACCTCCTGTTCCGGCCGGCATTTCATATTCATATACATTCCCTGCCGTATCAGTACCAAGTATAAAAGCCGGAGGTGTATTAGTATTCAAAAGATTTTGAAAACGTACCTGTCCATCAGTATGCAATATAGCCGAGGGAGACTCAGTATTGATACCTATATTTCCATTAGCCAGTATTGTCATTAATTTAGACGACGCATTTCTCCATTGAAACAAAGGTCTGTTCATAACGGCGTTTGTTGTTCCTGATGGTCCCCAAAAAAAATCTCCTGTTGCTGGTGCTCCGGGAATAATTTGAGTAGGAACACCCGTTGTAAATAGCATAACCGGACTTGCGCCGTTATCCATCATTGAAGATATTGCCGATGTAAACACCATTGAAAAGGAATTACTACTTTCCCTATAAGACCATAAAGTAGGTATAAACTGTCCTCCTATTTGTGTACCATTTGCTATTTCAAGTCTGTCATTACCTGCATCAGAAACAGTGAAATTAGAAACCCTTTCAGCCCCTGAAGGCACTGAAGTAGCATTATTAGGAAAAGATACTTGGGAAAACGCACTTAAAGGCAATAACAAAAAAAGGTATTTTTTCATTTTTTAAGGTGAGGTTAATGATAATTTCAAAAGTAAAAATTTATGAGGATATTTGCACCAACTTCTATAGAAAATGAAATATTATACCATTATCCCGGCATACAACGAGGAAGCTTTTATGGCTATCACACTGCAATCGCTTGCAGAGCAAACTGTTTTGCCTGCAAAAGCTGTAGTAGTAAACGACAGTTCTACCGACAGGACAGCAGATATAATACACGAGTTTGCTCAAAAATATCCGTGGATTAAACTGGTCAATAAATCTTCCGATGCAGTTCACCTACCGGGAAGCAAAGTAATACAGGCTTTTAATGCTGGTTATGAAACTATTGATGAGGATTATGACATAATTGTAAAACTGGATGCCGACCTGATATTACCTGACAATTATTTTGAAACCATACTCAATACCTTTAAAAACAACCCCAAGGCAGGCATGGTAGGCGGATTTGCCTACATAGAACAAAATGGTAAATGGATACTGGAGAACCTTACCGATAAAGACCATATTCGCGGCGCATTTAAAGCATACCGTAAAGAGTGCTTTTTACAGATGGACAAACTAAGGGTTGCCATGGGATGGGACACTGTAGACGAACTACTTGCCAAATTTTACGGTTGGGAAGTAATAACCATAAACAGCCTTAAGGTAAAACACCTGAAACCTACAGGGGCTAATTACGATAAAACGGCACGTTATAAACAGGGCGCAGCATTTTATACTTTAGGTTACGGATTTCTGATTACTGCAATTGCCTCTGCCAAGCTGGCAATGAGAAAAGGCAAACCATCACTTTTTGCCGATTACATAAACGGTTACTTTAAAGCAAAGAGAGAAAAGAAAACAATGCTGGTAACAAAAGAACAGGCAAAATTCATAAGAAAATACCGTTGGGCAAAGATGAAAAAGAAAGTCTTTAACTAACCCAAGAATATTAAAAAACTATTAAGTAATACTAAAAACTGACTACAATTCGGTACTTTAGCCTTTATTTTGAAATTTAGATGATTAAAGCTTTACATCAGATAGGCCGTTACTTCCTTATGATCAAGGAGGTTTTTAATAAGCCAACAAAATGGGTCGTAATGAAACAGCTGATACTTAAGGAAATAGACGACCTTATTATCGGCTCACTAGGCATTGTAGCCTTCATTTCGTTCTTTATAGGTGGGGTTGTTGCCATACAAACAGCACTTAACCTTACAAACCCACTTATACCAAAATCGCTTATCGCATTTGCGACAAGGCAATCGGTTATACTTGAGTTTGCGCCTACTTTCATTTCCATAATTATGGCGGGTCGTGCAGGTTCATACATCACATCAAGTATAGGTACCATGAGGGTTACAGAGCAGATAGACGCACTGGAAGTTATGGGGGTTAATGCTATTAACTACCTTGTATTCCCTAAAATCGTTGCCTTTACGTTATATCCGTTTGTAATTGCAATCTCTATGTTCCTTGGAATTTTAGGAGGATGGCTTGCAGGTGTTTATGGAGGCTTTGTAGGAAGTGACCAGTTTATTACCGGTATACAAACCGACTTTATACCTTTCCATGTGTTTTATGCATTTCTTAAAACCTTTATTTTCGGTATGCTGTTGGCAACCATTCCTTCATTCCATGGTTTTTACATGAAAGGAGGAGCGCTGGAAGTTGGTAAGGCAAGTACCACATCATTCGTGTGGACCAGTGTGGTTATTATTACCGTTAACTATATTATAACGCAATTACTTTTAAGCTAATGATTGAGATTAAAGACATAGAAAAATCGTTTGGGGATACCAAAGTGCTTAAAGGTATTTCTGCAACTTTTGAAACCGGAAAAACTAACCTTATAATAGGGCGAAGCGGATCGGGTAAAACCGTAATGCTTAAATCGCTTTTAGGTATACATACCCCTGAAGTGGGAACAATTTCATTTGACGGAAGAATATATTCTGAACTAAGCAAAGACGAAAAAAGAAAACTTAGAACAGAGATAGGAATGGTGTTTCAGGGCAGCGCCCTTTTTGACTCCATGAATGTGGAAGACAATGTGGGCTTTCCCTTAAAAATGTTTACCGACAAGAAAAGCAGGGTAATTAAAGAAAGGGTAAATGAAGTACTTGACAGGGTTAACCTGAAAGATGCCAACCATAAGTTTCCTAACGAACTTTCGGGAGGTATGCAAAAAAGGGTTGCTATAGCAAGAGCTATTGTTAATAACCCTAAATACCTGTTTTGTGATGAGCCTAACTCAGGCCTTGACCCGGAAACATCTATTCTTATTGATGAACTTATACAGGAAATTACCCGTGAGTATGACATTACTACTGTGATAAACACACACGATATGAACTCTGTATTACAGATAGGTGAAAAGATTATATTCCTTAAAAACGGAATAAAAGAGTGGGAAGGTACTAACGAACAGATACTGGAAACAAGAAACAAATCTATTGTGGAATTTGTTTACTCGTCAGACCTGTTCAAGAAAGTACGCGAAAGTCTTCTTGAAGAAGATGACGACGAAAGAAGTAACGATTTACATCTTAATAAATAAAAAAGCTTAGCAAATGCTAAGCTTTTTTTTTGACACTTAAAATACCATTAATTAACTGGTCTTTGAAGGTAGACCCAACCTGTTACCTGTTTACCGGCCGAAAGCGTAACCACATAATAATAAGTTCCCGTAGGCAACTCATCACCGTGGTCTGACTGACCATGCCATTCATTAACATAGCCTGCTTTTTCATACACTAAAAGCCCGTAACGATTAAATATTTTTATTTCCTGTACGTTTAGGTTAGTAAGATCAAAAGTATCATTATAGCCATCATCACCCGGAGACACGCCTCTTGGTATCGTACAGAAAGTACTTTCTACGTCTACAGATGCAGTTGCTGAACATCCCTGCATATTAGTTACCTCAACTGCATAGGTTCCGGCAGGCATTTCTGAAATTACAATTTCAGAATCCGAAGCATTAAATCCTTCAGGACCTGTCCAGTTATAAGTAGCTCCATCAAGATCATCAGTACTTGTTACAGATATTACATAATCAAAATTATTACACCCGTTTTCAAGCACCAGTTCAAAGGCGTTTGTATTCTTCGTAACTATTATAGTTTGTTCAGCTAAACAACCATTATTATTAACCTCAACGCGATAACTTCCTGTCTCCTGAACATCTATAACTGAAGCATCAACATCTGGAAGCTGTTCCTCTTCAAAATACCACTGATAAGTAACTGCATTAACATCAAAGTTTTCTGCCACAACAGTTAGTTGCCCGGTTTGTCCTTCACAAAGAGCAGTACCACCTTCTATACTAAAATCCGGAGACGGATTAACTACAACATTAACAGTAGCTGTTTCAGAAACACAGCCATTTACAACAACCCTAACCTCATAGATACCATTAGCAGCAACACCTGCATTTGCTATCATTGGATTTTGTTCTGCAGAAGCAAAATTATCCGGGCCTGTCCATTCGTAAACGGCATTTGCGACAGTAGCAGCACCAAGCTGAACATCTTCACCTTCACAAACGGCCGCCACAGGATCGGCAAGCGGTGCCTGAGGAATATCCCTTAGGTTTATTATAATTACGGCCTCATCTGCGTTATCACACATATCGGTTACCGTATACCTAAACTCATACACCCCCGCTGTTAGCCCTTCAGTAGTAAGCATATTACCTGTAAGAGCACCACTACCGTTTACATCACTCCACACACCTCCTTCATCATGCGGAGTACTTAAAAGTACGTTTAGATCTATAGCCTGCCCATCGTTACAAAAGGTAATAGTATCATCATCACCTGCATTTGCCGCCGCCGAAGGCAATACCTCATACTCAAGTATCTGCTCACAATCAATACCTCCTCCTGTAGCTACTAAACTCACAAAGTAAGTTCCAGCATCGGTAGCTGAATTGAATGAAGGAAAATCAAGAGTATTGGTCGTACTCAAAATAACTCCCGGATTACCTTCCTTCCACCATTGGTATTCAAATATTGAGAATTGTGAAACAAAAAGTTGCCCGTCTGCACCATCACATAATCCTGTAGCTATTATATCAACCGGTTCAAGATCGTTAATATCCAGTTGTACATTTCTAAAGTTTCCACATTCATCGGTAACCCTAAAGTTATAAGTCCCCGGAGTTAAACCTGTAAACACGTTATTTGTACCGTTATCTACAAGAAACGGATTACCGTTCATCTGGGTTATACTGTAAGTAAGCGGTGGCATGCCTTCTGCCTCAACTGCCACATGCATTTCCGTACCACCACAAGGCAAACTGTATACATCTGTAATCGTCGGCAGGCCATCAAATGTAAACTCACTAATTACGTGTACACATCTTGTAGTTGGTGCTAAGCCGTTAGAGAAAACAAAAAACACACGTATCACTCTAAAGTCTCCCAAATAACCAAAACTGTAGTTAGTGGCATTATTATTTAAAAATATTGAATTAAAATTAGTTGGTTGTGAACCTTCAGGGTAGGCAACATCTGTTCCCGGATGACCCCAGGTATTTGTATCAGGATTATATTTCTGGAGCCAGTATGAAACTGCGCCAGTACTATTTGCTGCATACTCAAGTTCTAAATCAAAAGATCCACAATTTGGGACAACCTCTATATTATTAGTTTGTACAGCATAGCCCTGTATTAAAACCTGGCCTGAATGTGCAAATCCACATGAATCTAATCCCTCAAAGGTATAATTACCCTGAGGCAGGGAATTCATGTAAACCGAACCGTCTGAAGCTATATAGGCCGATGCATCAAAAGGCAATGTCTGTTGAAAAGTAGACGGTGCAGAAGTTATCTCTATACTTGAAATAGAATTTTGGCTTACTACTACATGCACTGAGCCATCACCCAGCGCACAACCAGCCCTTTGCTCAAATAAAAAACCATCCCACTCAAAAGGATTAATCTCCATTTCCAGTGTATGCTCAACACCACATCCGTCAGTTACTATAAATGTATAACTACCCACAGGAAGGGGGGCCATTAAAAATTCTGAATTATCTGTAGGTGATATATATTCCGAAACATCATCAGGCAATGCATTCGGATAAGCATCGGGAGCTGCCACAATCTCCACATGTGTAATCGCACCCATTTCATACATTATTCCAACCTGTCCTGCACATGTAGAAGGTGTAAATGCAGCTATATAGTTAGGCTCTCCCTGCGTTTCTACTACAACCTCTTTTACAACCGTATTACCACAGAAATCGGTCACCTGTACATTATATGTCCCGACAGGAAGAGGATTATCCTGGGTACCGTAAAATGTTTCATTACTTGAAAAAAGAGGATGTGAAGCATTAAAGTCTGACGGTACAAAACCAGCCGGTGAATCCAGAAAAGTAACCGTATAAGGCGTACCGAAATGAGCCAGTCCTAACCTTAATATAAACTCTTCACATTGTGCATAGGCATATGTCAAATCAAGATCAAGTTCTTCTTCTATTTCTACATCATTTAAAGAAAACACATTGCCACAAACATCAGTAATCTGCAAATCATACTCATATGCCTGACCGTTATAAAAGGGAATAGTTGATTCTATTGTATTTACACCGGAAGGTGATCCGTTTGCTACATTTTGTGTGACAATAACAGGTGTTCCTCCTCCCGGAGGATAAACCGTATATTGAAATACTAAAGGAAAAAATATTTCACTATTACTTCCTGCATCAGTATATAAATGAGAAATATTTATCATATTACACTCAGGTAAAGCTCCCGGATCTACAATAGGTTCACCTATATAAATACCTGCCGGTACAACTATTACCTGATAAGTAACCACATTAGCATCGCCACAACTGTCGTGTACCCTTACCTGATAAGACCCGCCGGGCAAATTATTGAAAACATTTGAAGCCTGCTCAGGAAATGTAACGGGTCCAGACATAATTTCATAAGTAAACGGACCAGTTCCTGATGTAACATTAACTGTAATTACACCATCGTTGCCACAATGTACCGGTGTACCAACTATTGTATAATTAATAGGCACCGTATTATTTGTTATAGTAACATTTACCGACGCTGTATTAGACTGAGCCCCTAAAGATTGTGTTGCAATAACAAGGTAGTTACCTGCCTCAAGACTATTTAATGTTGAAGATGTGGTAAATCCTACCGGGTTTGTTGTATCAGGCAAAAGATATACTGTATAATCTATAGTAGCTGCGGGATCTGTACCCGAAACAGAAAAGGCAAGCGAACCATTACCTAAACATGTTTGTGCAGTGGGGGTTGCAGTCACAGTAAAGGAAGGTAGCTGCGCAAAGGCAGAAAGTGAACATAAGAGCCAAAAAAGTGTAAAAATCTTTTTCCCGGCAGTAAGGTTTAACATAATATAGAGGTTTAGTTAGTTTAAATATCTTTGTAGGTAGACCCAGCCTGTTACTTTTTTACCGGCAGAAAGTGTCACTACATAATAATATGTCCCTGTCGGCAGTTCATCACCTTTATCGGACTGTCCATGCCATTCATTCTTGTAATTTTGTTTTTCATATACAAGTAACCCATAACGGTTATAAATCTTTAAATCCTGCACGTTTAGGTTAGACAAATCAAATTCATTGTTATAATCGTCATCACCGGGAGATATTCCCCTCGGAATAAGGCAAAAAGTATTATCAATATCTACTGAGGCAGTTACACTGCAACCTTCAACATTAACAGCTTCTACAGTATATGTACCCGCAGCTAATTGCGATATATTAATTTCAGAGCCTACCGCATTGAAACCTTCGGGGCCTGTCCAGCTATATGAAACACCATCCAGTTCATCAGCATTTGCAATCCATACCATATAATCAAAATCACGACAGCCGTTTTCTATAATAACATCAAAAGCTGCTGTATTTTCGGTTACCTCAAAAGATTCCTCTGTAATACAACCATCACTGCTTACCGTTACACTGTAAACACCGGTTTCATAAACTTCAATTTCCAAAGCATCTACACCTTCAATAAGATTATTATCCAGATACCATTGATAAGTAACCAGGTCTTCGTCAAAATTCCCGCTTATTATTTCAAGTTGCCCTGTTTGTCCCTCACATAGAGAGGCATCACCCGTAATTTCAAAAACAGGTAATTCTTTTACCATTACATTTACAGGGGTCGTTAATGAAGCACATCCGTTTACCACTACCCTTACCTGATAAGTACCCGCAGCAGTTATTCCGGCATTTGCTATAACCGGATTTTGCTCTGAAGAAGTAAAGTTATCCGGCCCTGTCCATTCATAAACTGCATTTACAACTTCGCCGGCACCAAGCATAATATCTTCCCCTTCACAAATTGCCGCTACAGGATCTGCCTGCGGCGCATCAGGAATATCCGTAAGGTTAACGGTAATAACAGCCTCATCGGCCATATTACACATTCCTGTTATAATATACCTGAACTCATATATCCCCTCCTCAAGATTGGTAATATCAAACTCACTACCAGAAAGCATTCCGGTACCGTTAACATCACTCCAAACTCCTCCTTCATCATGAGGGCTACTTAAATAGTTTTCAAGATTAATTACAGAGCCATCATTACAATACAAAACTGTATTATCATCGCCTGCATTAAGTTCATTGGTTGGTAAAACTTCATATTCCAATGTCTGGTTCATACAGGAAACAGGATTGTCGGTAAAAACCCTAACATAATAAGTACCAGAATCTGTATTACCATTAAAAGGTGAAAATTCAAGAGTGTTTGATGTGCTTAAAATTGTATCCGGATCATCGCCGTTATACCACTCATAGCTAAGAAACGAAAACTGCGGAACTGATAACTGCCCGTTTACACCCTGACACAAATTTGAAGCTGTTATTTCTATAGGCTGTACCTCTGTAAGATCCAGCTGTACATTTCTGTAGTTCCCGCAACTGTCTTCCACCCTGAAAATATAAGTTCCGGGTACCAGTCCATTAAAAACATTAGACTCCTCGTTATCAATAAAAAATGGCTCACCATTCATTTCTATTACAGCATAGTTTAACGGGCCTATACCTTCGGCTTCAATAGCCACTTCAACATTACCTGTTAAACAGGGAGTATTATAATAATCGATAATTTGCGGACCACCACTTACAAAGAATTCATGTAAAACCTCTGTACATTTATTATTTGCCGAACTACCGTTGCTATAGGTATTAAATGTTTTAACTATCCTGAACTGACCATCGTAAGGCAGGCTTAAATTATTTGCATTATTTATTAATGTAACTGCATTTACAGAGCCTACGTTAGCCGCTGTTGCACCGGTTCCCGGATGCCCCCAGTCGTCAATACCGGGATAATATTTTTGCAGCCAGAACTGCTGAAGTTCGGTACCGTTACTCGCATTTTGTATATTAAGCACAAATGAGCCGCAATTTTCTGTAACTGCATAGCTGTTTACTACTTTGTGATATCCCACTACTGTAACATCCATGGTGATAATACCACCACATTCATTACTGAAACTAAAAACATATTCTCCTTCCGGAAGACTGTTCATGTAAAGGGTACCTACAAAATTTATATTTGCCGAAACGTTTGCAGGCAATGGAGCTTCAAATGCAGGCGGAGCAGAAATTATACTTGCAGTAGTGAGAGTGGTACCTATACCCTTAGCCATCATAGAACCTATACCCTCCTCACAACCGGGACGCTGACTAACATCTACATTAAAAGTTGAAGATCCTACTGTAATTTCTTCAGTATACTCAATACCGCATTCATCAGTAAACTCAAAAACATAAGTACCATAAGCCAATCCTGTTATCATAAACTCTCCATCACTATTTATCAGGGCTGACAAATCCTGCGGTAAAGATTCCGGATAATCTGCCGGTGCACTTACTAATTCTATATTAATAATATCCCTACCCGGTATACTTAATTTTACAGAGGATGAAGTACAACCCAAACTTTGTACTACTACCTGAGGCGTTAGCTCTAATGTTTCAATTGTAAAACTACTCACCGCGACATTCCCGCAACCATCGGTAACCTGTACTGTATAGTCACCCATAGGAACACTATTGGTTTCAGAACCATACACCATTTGATCAATTTCAGTAAAATTCGGATGCATGGTATTAAAAGAAGCAGGATTAAATCCGGCAGGCGTATCTAAAAACTGAACCGTAAACGGTGGCATATAATTAAACACATCAATAGAGAAACTAAAGTCTTCGCAAGTATAAACCTCCGGAGTAACAATAGCAGAAAAAGTAGGTGTTATAACAAAATCAGAGAACTCAAATACATTACCGCAGGCATCAACAACCGTTACATCATAACTATATTGTTCACCATTATAAAAAGGTATATCTACTCTTAAACCATTATCAGGAGCTAGCAAAGTAACAGGTTGACCTCCGTTTGGAGGATAAATAGTATAAGTTGCAGTTATAGGTAAAAATATATCAGTTCCGGGAGGAAGAAAATCCGGAATAGTATTTTGAATCGTTATAGTATTACAGTCAGGCAAAGGATCTAAAAAAGCTGTAAAAGGATCTAACGACATTGTAGGTGTTTCCGCAGTAAGCTGTACAGACACAACAACCGCATTCCCGCAGTTATCATGCACCCTTACCTGGTATAAACCTATAGGCAGGTTATTAAATACATTTGACGGCTGTAACGGTCTTGTTACGGGACCGGATATTATTTCGTAAGAAACTGCTGTTCCTGTTAATACATTTACAGTTATTTTCCCGTCTGCACCACATCTCACCCTAACCGTTTGAAGAAGATAGTTTAATGCAATCACCTGATCTATTATGGTAACTGATGCAGTTTGAGTATTAGAATTACCGCCTAAAGATTGTGTTGCAACAACCATATAATCTCCTGCACTCAAACTACCTAAAAATGAAGAGGTGGTTACACCTACAGGGGTAGTGGTATCGGGTAAAAGATATACGGTATAGTCCATACTTGCCGAAGGATTAGTACCGGAAACAGAAAAACCAAGCATTCCGTTACCCAAACAGGTTTGCGGTGTAGGAGTAACTGTTAAGGTAAAATTGGGCAATTGGGCAAAAGTTGCCATACTAAACATTAAGAGCGAAAACGTAAAAAGCAATCGCCTCAAAGTAAGGTCTATGTTCATTATATAGCGGTTTGGTTTATTCTTACATACCGGCAGATTCTAACTGAACTACCTGTATTTTTCCGGAAATTCGTTTTAAAACTGTATTGCTTTAATTCAACAGCATTACAGCCTTACTTATTAAGATGCCTATACTCCTTAAATAGTTGTAATTTCCTTCTCAATTTACCCTAAACTCCATGCTTCATAAAACAACATAAAGCCATACATATTGATTATCAATAAAAACGAAAATCCTATTGGCTATCCTTAATAAAAACGAGGTTTATAAAAGTGCTTATCCGAAAAGATGAAACTTCCGGACAAAAAAAATCGACTAGTAACATATCTTACTAATCGAAAAAAATACAGGATAAACATTATGTTTTATCCCAGACTAGCAATTCTTTTTCAGCACTATTAATATCCTGACGAATAAAGATAGTTTATTGAAAATAAATTACTTAAAAAAAAGTTAAATTTAACAGTGCCTGCTACAGCTGCTATTTATTCTTAGTAACAATAGCAGTGATTTTTTTAATTTCCTGCTCTTTTTCTTTTGGATAGATAAGCAGTATATCATCCCTGTCTACAACAATGTAATTATCAAGACCATCTATAACAACTGTTTTATCATTATCTGTACGGATAATATTATTTGTAGCATTTTCAAGAAAAACCCTTGCATTTACAACTGCATTATTATTTTCATCCTTTCCCAGTTTTTCATGTAGTGAGCCCCAGGTACCTAAATCATTCCAGTCGAAAGAAGCAGGAAGCACATATACGTTTTCGGCATTTTCCATTAATGCATAGTCAATGGAAATATTATCTGCCTTGGTATAATTCTCTTCAATAAACTCTTTCTCTTCAGGATTATTATAATGATTGTAACCCTCTTTAAACAACTGGTACATTTGAGGCTGAAACTTTCTAAACGCATTTAAAACTGCCTCTACCGTCCAGATAAAAATACCGGCGTTCCATAAAAAGTTACCGCTGCTTAAAAACGTTTTTGCAGTTGCATAGTCCGGCTTTTCCCTAAACTGAGAAACCTTTTTAATAAGATTAGTATCCTGTTTATTAAATTCTATGTAACCATATCCTGTATTAGGGAAAGTAGGCTGAATACCCAAAGTCATTAAAACCTCCTGTTTAAGGGCACAATCAAAAGCTTTTTGAAGGTTATCCAAAAAAGCATTTTCATCCTCAATCCAGTGGTCGCTTGGCGCCACCACCATAACGGCATCGGGATTAAGTTTTTTTATTTTTAAGGTAGCATACAAAATACACGGAGCCGTATTTCTCATGGCCGGCTCAAGCACTACCTGATCCTGACAAAGATCGGGCAACTGCTCTAAAACAAGATCATTGTATATATCGTTTGTAAGTACAAGTATGTTTTCTTTAGGGATTAATTTTGAAAGCCTGCTGAAAGTTTTTTGTATAAGTGTTTCCCCAGTACCCAGCATATCATGAAACTGCTTAGGAAACTGTACAGTACTAACAGGCCAAAAACGAGAACCTACACCCCCCGCCATTAAAACAGCATAATAATTTTTGTTCATTATATTGGCAATCGTTTTTATTTATGTAAAGTTTTTATTTTATAAATCAATTTCAAAATGCTTTATCCTCAATTTAACAATTAATGAGGCAGCAATTCCACTTCGGCATTTGGATTAAAGAGATATACCCTTCCGGTGCTAACCTCCATACATTCAAAACGCTTAACCCTTTGTGCCCCTTTCCTGAAAATCTTACCGTTGTATATGCGGAAATGACTACCGTAAGGAATTTCAAAAATATAATTTTTATCTGACTTCTCATCAAATTGCTTCAACGCAATTGAGAGCGTTGCATCAGTATCGCTACTTGCTTTCGGGTTTCTGAAATGCCTTGCAAGAAGCGGCAATAACTGCGGCGGAAATATTTCAGGACGTATATAAGGAACCATCAGTCGCTGAAATGTAGCCTTCCATTCCTCACCATGAGGTTTTATGTTTCTGCCAAACTTTTCAAAAGCCGCCAAATGGGCAATTTCATGCACCAGCGTTATAAGGAACCTGTATTTGTTAAGGCTTGAGTTTACCGTTATCTGATGATATCCATTGGCATCTCTCCTGTAATCACCATGACGGGTAACCCTTTCGTTTACAATCTTAAGATGAACCCCATAATGTTTTATCATTTCAAAAACACTATCAACAGCATGTTCCGGCAAATAAGGGTCAATAATATGCTTCACTTATAATTTCTTTTATGGGGTGCTCGAAGATACTTCCAGCACTTTGCCGTTAAAGTATTTATTTCCTGTTAAAGCAAAATCATAAATATAATTGGCCATATCAGCTGCCGAAAGTGGTGCTTCATAACCCGGAAACGCCTCTTGTAGCATCTCTGTATTAACAGCACCAAGAGCCAGAACATTAAAGGCAATACCAGCCTCTTTATACTCCTCTGCCAAAAGCTCAGATAATGTTATTACAGCCCCTTTACTGGAACTGTAGGCTGAAAGCCCCGCAAACTTTACTGTTCCCTGAACACCACCCATACTACTGATTGTAATAACATGCGCTCCGCTTTTCATATAAGGCAGCACTACCCTGTTTAAGGCAGCTACACCAAAAACATTTACCTTATAGATATATTCAAATTCCTGAGAAGTTATTTGGGTAAACGGCTTATGAATAAGAGCCCCTGCATTATGGATAAGTACATCTGCCTTATGCCAGGTGTTAGCTATAAAATCATCCACTTTTTGCAGATTACCTTCTTCAGAAATATCTACAGCCAAACAGGAAATATTCTGGTTTTCTATAAAAGCCTGAGGAACCTTTCTGGAAATGGCAAGAACCTGATGGCCCGCATTTGCAAACTGCAGTGCCAGCTCATAGCCTATACCCCTGCTCGTTCCCGTAATTATTATATTTTTCATTTAGTCTTTAAGTACAATTTCTTTGGTTTCAGCATTAATAAGCTTTTCCGTTATCGGGATCATCTGCTGTATAAAATCTGCCATGTGAGCAGTATCCATCTCATCAAACTCATCACCTGGCTGATGGTAATAATGGAAACTCTCCATATCAGTAGTACTGAATGTGTGGGCCGGTATATTGAACTCCGTATAGAAAGGATAATTATCCGAAGCCCTGAACAACTGATACTTTATGGCAAAATCATAGTAACCTATAAATTTCTTACCACTATATTCATTGATTTTTTCTGCAAGGTTAGATTTTCCGTAACCTGTCATAAAAGCTACCATATCTTTTCCTGCAGGCATTGGCACACCTATCATTTCATAATTAAGCATCAGGTAAACATTCATATTAGCCTGCTTTAATTTTGCAGCAAGATGTTTAGACCCTAATAAGCCTTTTTCCTCTGCTGAGAAGAAACAGAACAATATACTGCGCTTGTTTGTCTTCTCTTTAGCATAGTAATTCACAAATTCAGTCACAGCAGTAGTTCCTGAAGCATTATCATCGGCACCATTATAGATGCTGTCTCCGGCAACTGCCTTACCAATACCCACATGGTCATAATGGGCACCAACTACCACAACCTCATTTTTAAGTTTAGGATCGTTACCTTCCAGATAACCTACAATATTATACGCAGGTTTAGAAAAGTTAGAAAGTGTATCCCTATAGGTAATAAAATAGGGCTTAATACTGTTTTTTACAAACACCTCTTCAAGGTATTTAGCAGCTTCTTCAATACCTTCTGTACCCGGGTCGCGGCCTTTAAGCTCATCAGAAGTTAAAAATTTAAGTGTAGTAGCGATACTTTCTTCGCTTACCTTATAACCATTTTCTTTTTTTGTATGAGAACCGGCACAGCCAACAACTAAGGTTAATAGTACCGAAAAGAAAAAGAATGATATTCTTTTCATTGTTTTTTGTTTTGTATTGCTAAAATAGTAAAAATCAACCGCTGCACCTAATAGTTATTGCTTTACGGATATTCCCAAAAAAAATCCGTCCTGAAATCAGAACGGATTTATTATTTTAAATTACAATAAGGCTTATGCCAGCATTGTAACAGGGTTTTCAATATACTGTCTAAGTGTTTGAAGGAACTGAGCTCCCGTAGCACCATCAATAGTACGGTGATCGCAAGTAAGGGTTACTGTCATAGTATTACCCACTACTATCTGACCATTTTTAACAACAGGCTTCTGAACGATAGCACCTACCGAAAGAATTGCTGAATTAGGTTGGTTGATGATAGAAGTAAATTCCTGAATACCAAACATACCTAAGTTAGAAACGGTAAACGTACTTCCTTCCATTTCTGCAGGAGTAAGTTTTTTGTTTCTTGCTTTACCTGCAAGGTCTTTTACGTTATTACCTATTTGAGAAAGACTCATAAGATCTGTAAAAGGAAGTACCGGAACTACAAGTCCGTCTTCTACAGCAACAGCCACACCAATACTGATGTGCTTATTGTATACCGTTACATCATCTTTCCACTGTGTATTGATTTGTGGGTGTTTGCGAATCGCCATTGCAGATGCTTTGATAACCATATCGTTAAACGATACTTTAGTATCAGGCACAGCGTTTATAACACCACGGCTTGCAATAGCATTATCCATGTCAAGCTCAATAGTAAGGCTGTATTCCGGCGCAGTGAATTTAGATTCAGCAAGACGACGCGCAATAGTTTTACGCATCTGGTTATTTTTAACCTCTTCTTTGCTTACCTCACCAGCAGGAATAAATGGCTGAGCAGCAGGTGCTGCCTGTGCAGCCGGAGCCGGAGCAGCTTGAGTAGGTTGTGCCGCAGCACCAGGAGTAAAGCCTTCAACGTCTTTCTTAACGATTCTTCCGTTTTCTCCTGTACCCTTAACCTGATTAAGGTTAATTCCTTTTTCTTCTGCTATTTTACGGGCAAGAGGAGAAACAAATACTCTGCCTCCGTCGTTATTTACAGCTTCAGCCTTAGGAGCTTCAGCAGTTTCTGCTTTAGATTCAGCCGGCTTAGCTTCTTCTTTTGTTTCAGTTGCAGCTGCACCTCCGGCCTGAAAGTTCTCGGCAATACCGCTAACATCAGTTCCCGCAGGGCCAATTATTGCAAGAATACTGTCTACCGGAGCAGACTGACCTTCCTGAACACCGATATATAAAAGTGTACCTGCATTGAAAGATTCAAACTCCATAGTAGCTTTGTCAGTTTCAATTTCAGCAAGGATATCGCCTTCCTCTACTTTATCACCAACTTTTTTAAGCCATGTAGCAACAGTACCATCTGTCATAGTATCACTAAGACGAGGCATAGTAACTACCTTAACATCTTTAGGTAACTCTGCAGCAGGAGCTTTTTTCTCCTCAGCTTTTGGAGCCGCTTCTTCTTTTTTCTCTTCTGCTTTAGCAGCAGGGGCAGCATTACCGCTTAGAAGGCCGGAAATATCTTCACCTTCTTTACCGATAATTGCAAGAAGTGAATCAACCGGAGCCGACTCCCCTTCCTGTATTCCTATATGTAAAAGAGTACCTGCATAGAAAGACTCAAACTCCATAGTAGCTTTGTCTGTCTCTATTTCAGCAAGTATATCCCCTTCCTGTATTTTATCTCCAACTTTTTTAAGCCACGTAGCAACAACCCCTTCGGTCATAGTATCACTTAATCGTGGCATTGTAATAATTTCTGCCATTTTTATTGTAATTTATGTGGTAAAAAAGGATAGTTTTCCTGTTCGTAAACAACGTCATACATAACGCTTAAATCCGGGTACGGAGACTCTTCTGCAAATTTCTCACACTCCGCAACAAGATCTTTTACTCTTTCATCAATAGCTTCAATTTCTGCATCTGTAGCATAGTTATTTTCTTTGATGATATCAAGAACCTGAGTGATAGGGTCAATTTTTTTGTACTCCTCAACTTCTTCTTTGGTTCTGTAGTGCTGAGCATCACTCATTGAGTGACCTCTGTAACGGTACGTTTTCATTTCAAGGAAAGTAGGACCATCGCCTCTTCTTGCTCTTTCCATAGCTTCATGCATAGCTTCGGCTACTTTCACAGGGTTCATACCGTCAACCGGTCCGCAAGGCATTTCATAACCAAGACCAAGTTTCCATATATCTGTGTGGTTAGCAGTCCTCTCTACAGAAGTACCCATTGCATAACCATTATTCTCAACAATAAACACTACAGGAAGTTTCCACAGCATAGCCATGTTAAATGCTTCGTGAAGTGATCCCTGACGTGCAGCTCCGTCACCAAAATAAGTAAGGGTTACACCACCTGTTTCAAAATATTTATCTGCAAACGCGATACCGGCACCTACAGGAATCTGCGCTCCTACAATACCGTGACCACCATAAAAACCGTGTTCTTTAGAGAAAATGTGCATAGATCCTCCAAGACCTTTTGAAGTACCTGTACCTTTACCTAAAAGTTCTGCCATTACTTTTCTTGGGTCTACTCCCATACCAATTGGCTGAACGTGGTTACGGTAAGCCGTAATCATTTTGTCTTTAGACAGGTCCATTGCATGAAGAGCACCGGCAAGAACTGCTTCCTGCCCGTTATATAAGTGAAGGAAACCTCTAACTTTCTGCTGGATATATAAAGCAGCCAGCTTGTCTTCAAACTTTCTCCAAAACTGCATGTCTTCATACCATTTCAGATAAACTTCTTTTGTAATTTCTTTCATTTCCTAATAGATGTTGCTAATATGTTCTTTAAAAATCTGATTTAGACGCAAAAAGTTTCCTCACACAAATTTGCGAACTGCAAAAATAAGACTTCCCTTTAATAACTAAAAAAATAAATCAAAGTATTTTACCCTTTTTTCCACATACAAAAAATAAAAAAGGGATTTTTATCAAATCCCTTTTAAATATTGTATTTCCAACTACTAATATTCGTCATAATCGTCTCCAAAATTGAATGAAAGTGAAAAACGAAGTGTATTTTCAAGCGGGTTTCTTACCTGCGAAGCGGAGAATAAATAAGAAACATCGACCTTAACAGCTGTGTATCTGAAACCGGCACCTAAAGAGAAAAACTTACGGGCACCTTTCATTTCGCTTTCATTAAAATAACCTAACCTAAACATAAAAGCATCCTGATAGCTATATTCTGCCCCTACCGAATAAGTAATTTCTTTAAGCTCTTCGCTAAATCCGTCCGGCGCATCACCAAATGACTTAAACATACCTGACACCCAGCCTATTTTTCTGTAATCCTGAAGATCCTGAGAATAGTTCGTGTCTGCAACAGCTCTGTCTGACGCATCTACAGTACCGTTTCCGTCAAAATCCTCAAGGACATAAGCCGGAGGCGTAGGTACCATTAGCTTAGTAAGCTCCAGGTTAACACCTATTTTATTGTATTCGTCAAAAATGAAATCAAAACCTCCACCTAATCTCATGTTAGCAGGCAGGAAGTTTGCATTTTCTTCATTATCGTCGTTGTTGTAGTTAATCTTAGGACCCATGTTCTGGAAGTTGAATCCAAGTCTCCATCTACCGTCAAAATCAGAATAAGGTATTTCTTCCGACTGATAGAAACCAGCCACATCAAAAGCAAAAGTAGTTGCCGCACTTGCATCACCACCACCTGCAGTTTCAGGTATTCTTAAATTAGAGCTGATAAAACGTCCTGCAACAGCCATTGAAAAACGCTCACTTAATTTAAGTGAATAAGAAAGGTCTAAAGCAAGTTCGTTAGGACTTCTCACTACAGGCTCCTCATCTGGGTTTTGCCTTAACTCGATATCACCTAAACCAAAATAACGAAGACTGGCACCAAAAGCACTCCTGTCGTTAATCCTGTCATAAAATGTTAACTGAGCTAATGAGATATCATTTGCAATATCCGTAAGGTATGGAGTATAACTTACAGACCCTCCATATTCTTTAAGCGCAAAAGCATATTTTGCCGGGTTCCATTGCTGAGAGAAAACATCTGTTGAAGTAGCAACGCCGTTATCGGCCATACCCGCCGCTCTTGCATCTGCCGCTATCAGTAAAAAAGGAACTCCTGTGGTAATTACTCTTTCTGTTTGTGTTTGAGTTTGAGCCTTTGCCATCTGCACTCCTAAAAGGATAATGGCAAATAAAATTATTTTCTTCATTTTTATCTTGAAAATTTTAAGGTAACAAATATAGTATTTTCTTATAGCAATACAAGTTTCTCGTACTTTTCAGCTTTTTTACCTGTTGATGCTGAACGTACTGTCAATTTATAAACATACACTCCTTTACCAATCCTGTCGCCAAAGTCGTCTCTTCCGTCCCATTTGATGTCTCGGCATAAAAAACCTTCGGTAGTAACCGACTGGTTAATAGTTTTTACAACCTTACCACTTACGGTAAAAATCTGCACCTGTACATCAAGCGGTTCAAAAGGCCTGTTATGGGTAAACCAGAATTCAGTATAACTAACAAACGGATTAGGATAATTTAACACCTTCTCCAGTCTCATCTCCTCGTCACCTACCACTACAAACTGTATTTCGGCAGTGACAAGATTATTATAAACATCCCATGCTTTGAAGGTGATTGTATGAAGCCCGGGCTCCAAATCACTGAAAGGATATTTAAGACTACCTTTCATATAATCATCTACATCAGTTTCATAATAATCATTAAGCACAAATGGCTTTGTTTCATCTCCATCAAGAATAGCAACTATATCATGACCTATGCCACTTGCGGTATTAATACCATGCTCATCCTGAAGAAACGCTAAAAATATAGGTGAATCATTAGTTATCCCTCCTGAGATAAAACTCTCATCATTCATATAAAGCCTTACGGTAGGCCCGGTAACATCCTCCTCTGCATTTTCGTTAATCCCTCCTATCATAATATCACTATCAAACCCTGTATGGTCTTCCAGTACATTATTACGTTTTGAATAAAAACTCACCCTGCCGTTACCTACAGGAATACGTATATCACGAGGCACAACAAAATTGAATTCAAACTTACCACCTGCAACAGTAGCATTCCCTCTAAAGATAGCCTCACCTAAAACCTTAAAATCGGTAGCATCTCCATTAGCTATACCATCATTCTCTAAAAGTGGCATATCAATAGGCTTATCAAAAACGGTAGCAGCAAGTTCTCCGCTATAATTACTTAACAAATTACCTGCCTCATCTGTAACCTGACCTTCAAGCTTCACAAAAGATAATGCTTTAAGCGCTTCAGGCGCTCCGCTAACAGGCACATCATTAATCTCAGTAAGTACAATTTTAGGTTTTGGTATAGCAACTACAAGAGCCGGATCACCAATAAAAGAAACAACCCTTAAATTAGAATTACCCTGAGCCACTTTAGCCATCCTCATTGCTTCGGCCATAGACGGATATTCTCCGCCATCAAAAGCAAACAGATACTCTGGCAAGGCTGTATTGAAACCAAATGCAGCACTTACAAAAATAGACCTGGTAGTAGTAATTAACCCAATCGCACCTCCTTTTGGATTCCAGTAAAGGTATTCTCCACAGGTTTCTCTGTATGGATTATCAAAACGGGTAAGCTCACACGTTACAGTAATAAATAACGGATACTTATTTTCATTATTAAGTTCCTGCGCATCTGTTTTCTCAAAAATCCTTTCAGCTGCCATACCGTCTTCTCCTCCGTGGCCAAGATAATTTACGATAAGCGAACCGTAATTTATACTCCTTATTATTTGCTGCTTAGCCTTAGGATACCTGAACCCTCCGGAAGAAGATTCCTGAACATAAGCATCAGAATATATTTTTCTTACATTAATAAAAGGTTTATTAGCCACCACCATATCATACACTTCCTCCATCTCCGGCACAAAATTAGAGACCTCCGCATCAGGATCATCAGCCAGAAGAATATACTCATTTCTCCACCTTCCATAAGACTCTTCGTGCAGATAAGCTGCGACTTTATCTACCATTTCCCTGGCATCAGTAGCGTCGGTCACCAACATACGCCCTATTGCCACATCGGCAGATTCAGCATTATTAACAATAGGCCCTTCATTAGCATCCATTAGTCCGAAAAATTCATCCGAAACAAATGTAGTTGCAGTATTATAATTAGCAATACTGCCTCCATAAGCATGGAAAGTAGGAACTATATTCGTATTATTAGGTATCCTGTTTTTATAATCAAAAGAGGCATCACCAAAAAGGCAAACATACTTTATTCGTTTATCATCTGAAGAGGCATTAAAATATATATACCTAACCAGATTTCTTATCGCTGCTATATCCTGTTTACCAGAAGAAAACTCCTGATAGATATTTTCAAGATTAACAACCTTTACATTCAAACCGGAACTTGTCCTGTGGATATTAGCCAGCCTTTCTGCCTCCGAATTAAGATAGGCAGGCGTAACTATAAGATAATCTACATCTTGAAACTGTCCTTGAGAATTATTAAAAATAGTCCCTTTTATATTTTGATTAGCAACAGCCGTTTGACTATCTCTTAAAGGAGAATAATAATCAGAAGGAACGACTGTGATATATTTTCTCACCTCCCCGGCCTGAGCCTTGAAAGAAAACTGACCCTGATTAGATTCGTTAGTCACTTTCCTTGCATTATATATATCAGTAATATCCCAAACTGCATTTATACCCGATGCATTTGTTAACTGATATTCCAAAACACCGGTATTACCACCGGCTGCATCATACTGAAATCTGAATTGCTTTCCGTTACCTTTTAAAAAACGCTTAGGCTTTATAATAATATAATCCAACCAGGCATTAGACCCGGGAACACCATTATTATTATAAGTAAGATTTACAGTAATTGTACCTCCTGCAGGAGTAAAAGTCCCAATAAAACCCTGATTGGAGTTCATCCCCTCTCTGGCTACATTACTACCACTCGACGAACTAAAAGTAACAGTCCCTACATTTTGCCCGTTTGCCTTAACTCCCATTGTAGTGGAAGTTACCGAAGTAGCAGCAGCACTTACGTTAATAGTTACAGGCGAAGTCAAATCGATATCCGGAACAAAAAACTCAAAATCCTGGCTATTATTAACATTAAACTGCTCGCCATGCCATTTTCTTCCCAGCCTGGCAACACTTACCAAGTCCTCTTCGTGAAAATAATAATCATCAAAAGAAGTTACCGTTACCGTTGCAGGGCCTGTTGGCTGGACCACATCATTAATCCTTTTACCATCTGTCCCGGAGGAAGTCACATAATAATATGCTTTATCAGCAAATAGATTTTTATTGGTACCACTTTCAGCATTCCAGTTATCAACACCTTCAGCATAGAAAAGTATATAATCGCCATCACCAAAATTACCATCCTCTTCTCCTACAAACAGTATGGCGTTTTCAGCCAGGTCATCAGGATAAGCAATACTATTGTTTAACGGAGCCATGCGGCCGCCGTTACCATATATCTTAATCTTTCGCGGATCTACATTTACATTAACTCCTATTTGCTGAAGGAAACTTTTTGATATCCTGTACACACCCGATTTTTGCACATAAAACCTGCGCCATTCTCCGGAAGCCAAAACCGAATTGGTTATAATTTGGGTATCCTTAAAATTAAATGCTCCGCCACCTATATAATAGGAGTAAGAAAATGACTTAACCCTTTTATAGCCCGAACCGTCTTTTATAATAGGAGAAAACCTTATTTCTGCATACCATTTATTACGGGCATGGGCACTTTCAAGCTTCTGATTGATGGAAGTCGGGATCTTATTTACAGAAAGCTCTCCCAGTAAATCGGCCGAAATACTCTCATAAACTATATTAGTAACCTGAAAAGAAGCAGGATTTACTCTTCCGGAAACAGGAAATCTTTGTCTGAAAAAAAGCTCAGACGAATCGTCCCTATACTCCATATTAGAATAGTCAAACTGCGGAATTTTTACTGAATTACCCTCATTTAAAGGAAACTTTGCATTGTCTTTCCAGGTAATATTTACAGTACCCTGCTGAGCATAAGACAGCAAAGAAAAAAACAGCATTATAAGGAGTATTCTATTTTTCATCAATTGTGACAACGTAAATAGTAAAAATATATTACGGCAATAAAAAGATTTTTTTTATTTATCAGGATTGCAATATTACTTCAATTCATGCGTTATTTAAAGACACTATTAACATAATTTTGGAATTTTATTAAAAATTTTAAAAACGTGTTGCGGTTTAATGGTTAATTATTATATTGCGCCACGAAATTAATTACCTGCAAAAAGTATGAAGATTAACAAGATTACAGCTTTTAAATTGCTACTTGCAGTTGCAGTAGCAGTTGGTTTTACCGGTTGTAGCAAGAAAGGTGGTAGTAATACTTCCTCTGCGACTGGTTGGAAAATCAATGACAAAAAGGGTGGTTTCCAACACAACTCTAACTACAAACAACAGGAGCCAGCTCCCGGACTTGTAGAGGTTGAAGGAGGAACTTTTACCATGGGTAGAGTTCAGGATGATGTAATGCATGATTGGAATAACACTCCAAACCAACAGCATGTTCAATCTTTTTATATGGACGAAACCGAGGTTACTAATGTTATGTACATGGAGTACCTTGACTGGTTGAAGAAAGTTTACCCACCAACAGAAGAGAACTACAAAAACATTTATGTAGGTGCTCTACCTGATACATTAGTATGGAGAAGTGCTCTTGGCTATAACGAAACCATGACTAACAACTACCTTAGACACCCGGCTTACGCTAACTACCCTGTAGTAGGTGTTAACTGGATTCAGGCAGTTGAGTTTTGTGACTGGAGAACAAACCGTGTTAATGAGGCTATTCTTGAAAAAGAAGGTTTCCTTAAGAGAGATGCAAAAATTCTTGACGTAACTGCCGAAAACAACTTTGACACTGAAACTTACCTTGAAAGCCCTACTAAAGCTTACGGAGGTAACGAAGAGGTTGTTCTAAGAGGTCGTAACAACAAACTTGCAGGCGACGAAGAGGCTGTTAACGTATATGCTCAAAGAACTTCAGGTTTAATTTCACCTGAGTACAGACTTCCAACGGAAGCTGAGTGGGAATATGCTGCTATCGCACTTGTAGGTAACCGTGAGTACAACATTTACCGTGGTAACAAAAAATATCCTTGGAAAGGCCAATACACTCGTTCTGGTAAAAGACAGAAAAGAGGTGACCAGTTAGCTAACTTTAAACAAGGTAAAGGTGACTACGGAGGAATTGCAGGATGGTCTGATGACAACGCAGATATTACTGCACCGGTTAAATCTTACCCACCAAACGACTTTGGTCTTTACGATATGGCAGGTAACGTAGCCGAGTGGGTAGCCGATGTATACCGTCCTATTATAGATGATGAAGCAAGTGACTTCAACTACTACAGAGGTAACGTTTACATGAAAAACCAAATTGGTGAAGACGGAAGAGCAGAAATTGTTACTTCTGAAACTATAGAGTATGACACTTTAAGTAACGGTAGAATCCAGTACAGAAACCTACCAGGTCAAATTGCAAGAACTCCTGTTACTGAAGAAGATGTTTACTTAAGACAAAACTACACTAAGAGTGATAACCGTAACTATAGAGATGGTGACAGACAGTCTACCCGTTTCTACGACTACGGAGGTTCTTCTGAAGAAGGTGTAAACACTACAAGCCAAATGTATGACTCTCCTCAGCACAAAGTTGAAACTGACAGCTTAGGGAACATGTTAAGAGAATGGGATAAATCTAACAAGAGAACTACCCTTGTCAATGACAACGTAAGAGTTTACAAAGGTGGATCTTGGAGAGACAGAGCTTACTGGTTAGACCCGGCTCAAAGAAGATACTACCCACAAGATATGGCAACTGACTTCATCGGATTCAGATGTGCAATGTCTAAAGTAGGTCCTAAGTCTACTAAGAAAACTGCAAGACACAAAGGTTAATCAAAAGATTAATTTCCTATAAATAAAAAAATAAAGCCCTATCTTAGGGCTTTATTTTTTTATACACCTATGACAACTACAGAAGAACTATACCAGTACTTCATTAAATGCAGTTCGGTTACTACCGACACCCGAAAAATTGAAGCCAACTCCCTGTTTGTAGCATTAAAGGGCGACCGTTTTGACGCCAATACTTTTGCAGAAGAAGCCCTTGCTAAAGGGGCCGCTTATGCCGTAGTAGACAATCCCGAATACAAAACAAACGACAGGATACTTTTAGTTGATAACGGACTTACGGCTTTACAACAGCTTGCCAACCACCACAGGAATATATTAGGCCTGCCAATAATAGCCTTAACCGGTAGCAATGGCAAGACCACTACCAAAGAACTTATTAATGCGGTTCTTTCAAAAAAATATAACACTACAGCCACTATAGGCAACCTTAACAACCATATAGGTGTTCCCCTAACCCTGCTTTCCTTTACTAATGACACAGAGATAGGCATCGTGGAAATGGGTGCCAACCATAAAAAGGAAATTGAATTTTTGTGCAATATCGCAGAGCCTAACTTTGGGTATATAACCAATTTTGGCAAAGCACATCTTGAAGGCTTTGGAGGTGTTGAGGGCGTAATTCAGGGAAAAAGCGAACTTTACGAATACCTGAAATCACACACTAAAACTGTCTTTGTAAATCTGGACGATTCCATTCAGGATGAAAAAACAAAAGATATGTCACGCTTTACATTTGCCGTTGATGATTATAATTGCGATGTTAGGATTGATACAGTTCATGCTAACCCTATGGTTACAATTAAATACAACAATCTTGATATTCAATCAAACCTTATAGGTATCTATAATGCAAATAACATAAATGCCGCAATAACCATAGGCACCTATTTTAAAATAAGCGATAAGAAAATCAAGGAAGCTATAGAAAATTACATCCCTAACAATAACCGCTCGCAGCTGATAGAGAAAAACAGCAACAGTATTATTATGGACGCCTATAATGCTAATCCAAGCAGTATGAATGCAGCCCTTGACAATCTTTTACAGCTGGATGCGAAATCAAAAATAGCAATCTTGGGGGATATGTTTGAACTGGGTACAGAAAGCCTTGACGAACACAGAAAACTTGTAAACAAGATGGCTGACAAGCATCAGGTAGAAACATATTTTATCGGAAAAGATTTTTATGCTAATAAAATTAGCAGTGATCACCTTTTCTTTTTTGACACTTTTGAGAACTTTAAAGAATACCTCAGCAATATAAAACCCTTACAAAAAACAATATTGATAAAGGGTTCCAGAGGTATGGCACTAGAACGCACATTAGATATTTTATAAACAAAAAAACGCTTTCATATTGAGAGCGTTTTTTATTTCATAAAAATTTTACATTATAAATGAATGAACATTCATTTATTTAATTACTTTTGCCTCATAAAAACTACCACATGAGGACAAGGGATACCGATAAAGAAGAACTGGTTTATAAAAAAACTATTGAACAGATTGTAAAACATGGCTTTGATGGCTTTAGTATGAATAAGCTGGCAAAGGCATGCAATATATCTGTAGCTACCCTATATATATATTACAAAGACAAAGACGATTTAATAAAACAGGTAGGCAGCAAACTGGGAAACAAATTTTTCGGGATGGTAGTGGATGGTTTTAGCGCCGATATGCCTTTTGAGGAAGGCATGTGGAAACAATGGCAAAACCGCGCTGGTTATGCTTTAAAATATCCAACCGAAGTTTCCTGCTTTGAAGCAATGAAACACTCCCCTTTTGCTGAAGAAATAATGCAAACCGAAGCGCTCCAGAAATTCAAACAGCTGATGATGGATTTTTTTAAAAATGCAGTTGAAAGAAAAGAACTTACACCTATGCCTCCGGAAATATTCTGGTGTGCGGCATACGGACCTTTATATGCTTTGATAAACTTTAACCGTGAAGGAAAAAGCATGGGTGGAAAAAAATTTGTACTAACCGATGAAGCACTAAAACAGACATTTGATATAATGATAAAAGGACTAAAAAACTAAAAAATGAAACAAGACCAACCACAAATACACGTTTTTAAAACTGATATAACTGAGCATTGCAGCAATTGTGAAGTCACGAAAAAACTAAACAGTCATCCTGAAATACAGGACTGGAGCATAGACTGTGATGACACCGACTGCGTGTTAAGAGTTGTTAGCAAAAGTATAAATACCAACGATATTATAGAACTCGTACTTTCTGCAGGCCACAGCTGCGCAGAACTTGTATAAATCATAATCAATCATCAATCAAAAAATGAAATCAAAATCAGAAATTCCAAAGTTTACACCCTATCAAAAACTCGTAATAGCTTTACTGGCAATTGCACAGTTTACCGTAATCCTGGACTTCATGGTTATATCCCCCTTAGGAGACATACTAATGAAGAATCTTAACATGTCTACGTCAAATTTTGGCTTTGCCGTTTCGGCATATGCTTTCAGTGCCGGAACATCGGGTCTATTGGCAGCAGGTTTTGCTGATAAATTTGACCGTAAAAAACTGCTTATGTTTTTCTATACCGGATTTATTCTGGGAACATTTTTCTGTGCCATGGCAAACAGCTATTGGACTCTTGTTGCCGCAAGGATATTCACAGGTCTATTTGGAGGAGTTATAGGATCCATATCACTTGCTATAGTAACCGATTTATTCGTACTGCAACAAAGAGGCCGTGTAATGGGCTTTATACAAATGGCTTTTGCAAGCAGCCAGATTTTAGGTATACCATTAGGCTTATACTTTGCAAACAACTGGGGATGGCACTCTTCTTTCTTAATGATAGTAGTACTGGCAATTATTACACTTGCCGTAATAGTTATTAAACTTCAGCCTATAAACAAGCATTTAGAATTACAATCGGATAAAAGCCCATTCCTCCATCTTTTCCACACATTAGGCAACAAAAGATATCAGGTAGGCTTTACCGCTATTGCCATACTTTCTGTAGGCGGATTTATGCTTCAGCCATTTGGAACGGCTTATTTAGTAAACAACATACATGTTAGCCATGAACAGCTTCCTATAATATTCTTTTTTACAGGAGTATCTGTATTATTCATAATGCCAATTATAGGTAGATTAAGTGACAAAGTGAGTAAGCTGAAGCTTTTTGCCATAGGGTCATTAATTTCAATAATTATGATCTTAATATACACCAACCTACCTCCTATTCCTGTATGGCAGATTATATTAATAAACATGGTATTATTTATGGGAATTATGAGCAGAATGGTTCCGTCTACAACCTTAAATACAGCTGTACCGGAAACTCAGGACAGGGGAGCCTATATGGCCATTACCTCATCTCTGCAACAAATTGCCGGAGGTATTGCCGCTGTTTGTGCCGGATTTATAGTTCATCAGGAAACTAAAACCAGTCCGCTAATAAATTATGACATACTGGGCTATGTAATAAGTATTATAACCCTTGCATCTATCTTACTTATACAAAGGGTAGACTCAATGGTTAATCCGAGAGAAAGAGTAACCGAAGTCGCTATATAACATCATCAATCAAAAAACTTATAGTTTTTTCAACTCCGGTACTGCCGGAGTTTTTTATTCAATACATTTAAATGCTTTAATTCATTACTTTTATATAATGCATCCTGAATTTGAAAAATACCTGGTAGCCAATACCTCCCTTATGGAAGATACTATCCAAGATATTGGCAATAATGCGATAAATAAAACATTACGTCGTAACGAACTCTTACTACAGGCGGGAGATGTTTGCCGTCATAAGGTTTTTATAGCAAAAGGACTGCTTCGCACGTACAGTATTGATGCAAATGGCAACGAACATATAGTACAGTTCTCCCCCGAACACACCTGGACACTTGACATAGAAAGCTATGACAAGGAAACCCCTTCCTTAATAAACATAGGAGCCACTGAACCTACAGAAGTACTATTATGGACAAAAGATGACTTTAACAGATTACTGAATGAAGTCCCTGAACTCCGTAAGTTGTCGCAGCAAATTATATCCCGAAACATATACTACAGCAGGCAACGCATATTAACTACGCTTAGTGGCACACCTGAAGAAAAATATGATGATTTCATCCAACGTTTTCCAAATTTATTGTCCCGATTGCCTTTACGGATGATAGCATCCTATCTGGGCATGTCAATTAAAACACTTACCAGAATACGCCACACACAACTGCACAGATAATTTCAATTATGGTCAAATGACCACGTTTATCCCCTTGTTTTTAACGTGCTTTGTTACAGTTAAAAACTTAAAATTATGCGTGTATTTGTAACTGGAGCCTCAGGCTTTGTAGGCTCAGCAATAGTAAATGAATTATTAAATGCCGGGATGGAAGTACTTGGACTGGTAAGATCTGAAAGTTCAGCTCAGAAACTGAAAGAAACGGACGCCAACGTACTTATGGGTGATATAAACGACCCCTATATTATCCAAAAAGGAGCAACTTCCTGCGATGCTGTAATCCACACCGCCTTTAATCATGACTTTTCACGATATCATGATAGTTGTGAAGAGGACAGGAAAATAATCGAAATCTTTAGCGATGCACTTGCAGGAACACAAAAACCATTGGTTATTACTTCGGCTGTAGGTATACTTCGTAGCGAAAAAGCAATTACCGAAGACGACAAGCCTGCCAGCTCTGCAAGTGTTCCTAGGGCAGCATCAGAAGAAGCGGCGTTAGCAGCAATAGCTAAAGGAGTGAATACATATATTGTTCGCCTCCCTATTGTACACGGCAAAAACGACCACGGGTTTATTCCTATTGTTATAGAAATGGATAAAGAGAAAGGACAGTGCGGCTATATAGGCGAAGGACTTAACAGATGGCCTGCAGTACACAGAGAGGATGCCGCCAGCCTATACCGACTTATTGTTGAGAAACAACCTGAGCAAAAAGTTTTCCACCCTGTAGCGGAAGAAGGAGTACCGTTTAAAGAAATTGCTAAAACTATCAGCAAAGGTATTTCATTACCTGTAAGAAGCCTGAATCATGATGAGGCCGAGGCACATTTTACTTGGTTTACTCATTTTGCTGGTATGGATGGTTATGCTTCCAGCGAAAAAACCAGAAACATACTTGACTGGAAACCTCAACAAATAGGATTGTTGGAAGACATTAGCGAAAATTATTTTTAAACCAAATACCCTCATATGAGGGTATTTGGTTTAACTTTTCATCACATAATCCTGTGTATCATTTAAAACATCACCAATCCTGCTATTTTTCGAATCAAATAGTTCTCATTCAATCTAAGATTATATGCAGCTAAATAAACTGAGGTATAAGTCAAACCTTTATTGTGCTGATGGTGAAGGTACAGGATTAGTAAATAAATTAATTTTATGTAATCCAAATTTCATTAACCCTTTAACAGGCAAATAATACTGCAGAGGGTTTGTTAAATGCACCGCTAAAATTTCAAGATAAGGCAGCGAACCATCCATATCAAAAGGATTTTTAATAAGGTCTACTTCAATTACCGGGTTATGGGCAAAATCAATAATCTCAATATTTTCAAAATGAAAAGTAGCTGTTATTTTGTCTTCGCTTGTTCCTGAGACATAACTGTAAATTTCCTTTTTACTTTTACGCTGCCATACAGAAGGGAAATCCTTTGTAAACTTTTTAACCTCAAATGTAGTTTCATTATACATCATACCATTAAAAGCAGGGTCTTTGCCACCACTTTTTTTAGGCAATTCTAACTGCACCTGATGTGTACCTTTGGAGATAAACGTCCATATTATAACATCTATATTAGACGGTACATTTTTTATTCTTTCTTCAATAGTAAGCTTTTCCATAGTACTGAGTTAAGGGATTGAAATAATGGCTGAGTCGGCCCACTCTTCAAAGGCATCTATATTTTTTGTTTTAAGAATAACTCTATTATTGAGGTTATTGTTAAGGAAATAACCCACAGACGTTTTTGCGTCTCCCGAATAATTTGAGCGGCACTCCCAGGCCAGCAGATAGTCTTTTTTTGGATCAAGCATTCCCAGTGGTACAATGGTACCATTACCCGTAGGTAAATCATAAGCCTGCGAGAGATCCATATCAGTATTATTTACTGCAATATTTTTAAAATTAGCCAGCGCCCCCTGGCCATAAGGATACCAGCCTATAAACATCGACAGATGTGATTTTGGTGCATCTTCAGGCATTTTGATGATAACTTCCTGTATTGGGTTTTCATCATCAACATCTTTACCTTGTGATGTAACAGGAAGATTTAGGTTGTCTGCAAAATTTTTAAACTCGTCACAAGTATCCCGCTGTATAGGATACTTGTGTGGCGTATTCCCTGCCATAAGTGTAATAGTCCCCTCTACCTCATTGCAAACTACAAACAATCCGGCGCGAAGTTTTATAAACTCGCCAATGTGCATTAAAAAGACCAACCCATTGGTGGTCGAGGATTTCATACAGTTACTGATAGGAAACGTGTCCTGCAGGTAAATTAAGGTTCCTGTTTTCTTATTCTCATCAATTGAGATTTCTAAAGGTTGCCTGTTACCAAACTGATCCGTGATTTTAGTTTTGAACGTTTTCATATTATAATTTTGATTAATTGCAGGGTAACCAGTTTATACTCCCTGATGTTTGTGATGAAATGCTTTTTATTTGATCTGCCATCTCGTCGCTGACTGAGTAGGTCCATGATTCTCTTCTTCCATCGTCATTACAGGTAACATTACCGGTAATGGTTTCACTTCTCAAAACACCCCCTCCCTGGTTTTTCCAATCCAAACGTAACTGAAATGCAGGTGTTGAAGCAGAAATAACCTTAACTGAATGCACATACCCCGTAATATAGAATTTAGGGCCATTATCCCACCATACTCTGACATCTGAGTATCGATCATATAATTTTGCCCTCTGGTTTCCTTGGCTGTCCAATAGATATAGATCTGGCAACTGTACCATTTTTATAATGTGCCAATATCCTGGCAGGAGATATTCCTGTTTGAAATTATCTGCAGATCTTGGTTTCTGAAATAAATTATTCATTGGTAATCATTTAGTTATAATCCCAAAGTAAGATTATAATAACAACCACGGCAATACCCAACTATAGGTATTTTTCCATCTTGATTTACCAGTTTTTTTAAGACTTTAATTCTGACAGGTCTATAACAAGACCGTTAATCTCTTTATAAGATGTATTTATTGCTACTGCCTAAATACAAGTATATTTTTAAATCCTGATACAGAATTGAGTCTAAATCAATAAATGAAAGTTTTAAAGGGTAAGTGAATTTGCAGGCATGAATGGTTATACCTCTAGCGAAAAAACCAGAAACTTACTTAGCTGGAAACCTCAACAAATAGGAATATTGAAAGACATCAGTGAAAATTATTTGAATTAAAATCACAACTTTGAATAAGGTTCAGGATACTTTTCAGGATATTCTTTACGCTTATCAATATAGTATCGGAGTGGTTTTCTTGCTGAATTTTCATTAACCCTAAATAAAAACAAAAATCTATCCTGCCTGTTCAAATAGAGAGTAATTGTATTTTCATTATAATCAACAATATCGAGAGAGTGCTCACCCCAAGTCAAAATACTATCTCTTGATACAGACCAGGCAGTGTCATAAAAAACTAGATCTCCTTGACTGTTTGTTTGAGTAAACTCATTATTTAAATCTTTTTGATAACGCCTGCAAACTCCATCATCATTAAATTTAAAATATGGCCCTCCCAGATATCCTGGCTCAACTTCATCGTAAAGCAACCAATAATCCTTCTTGCCGTTAATGACACATTTCTCTAATGACTGATTTTGGCAACTAATAATGATGAGGCTTTGTAAAAAAAGTAATGAAAAAACAATTATTCTTTTTATTGACTTTAACATGGTATATTGAGATAGACAAACTAATATAAAGAAAAAAACCTTCAGTTTTCACTGAAGGTTTTTTCTGTGGGCGATGAGGGGTTCGAACCCCCGACCCCCTCGGTGTAAACGAGGTGCTCTGAACCAGCTGAGCTAATCGCCCGATATGTCTGCAATTTCGTCACTTATTTAGTTCCTTATTGCGAGTGCAAATATAGACCGTTTTTTTGTATTTGCAAACATTATTTTAAAAAATTATAAAATTTCTGCTACCACAAATGTGCTTCCTCCCACATAAATAAAGTCATTTTTACCGGCATCATTCAATGCATTTATATAAGCATCTCCAACAGAAGCATATACTTTACCCTTCAAATCAAACTTAGCAAATTCCTGCTGAAGGATATTTGCATCAAGCCCACGCATTAAATTCGGTTTACAGAAATAATAAATTGCATTTTTAGGCATCAGTGGTAAAATTTCACTCAGGTCTTTATCGTTTACCACTCCAAAAACTATCCTTAAAACATCAAATTTTTGCTTTTCAATCTGGTTAACCACAATTTTAAGCCCATCTGCATTATGAGCCGTGTCGCAAACCACCATAGGGTCATGTTGCAGTATTTGCCATCTACCCATAAACCCTGTATTCTTTACAACATTTAAAAAGCCAGCTTTAATATTAGCATCACTTATAGTAAATTGATTATTTAAAACATTCAGTGCGGCTAAAACAGTTTTCTTATTTTTTTGCTGGTAATCACCCGTAAGATCCGATTCATACTCCGTAAACTCCTCGTCAGAAGCAAAAGTGATACTGGCATTCATTTCCTTCGCTTTGGTTTCAAAAACAACTTTGGTCTCCGACATATATTCACCTACAACCACAGGAATGTTGTTTTTAATTATCCCCGCCTTTTCATAAGCTATCTTTTCCAGGGTATCTCCCAAAAACTGCATATGATCGAAACCTATATTGGTGATAACCGAAACCAAGGGAGTGATAATATTAGTTGAATCCAACCTGCCTCCCATTCCTGTTTCTATAACAGCCACATCAACCTTTTCTTTAGTGAAATAATCGAAAGCCAGGCCAACAGTCATTTCAAAAAAACTAAGATGATTCTCTTCAAAGAAAGGCTTATTTTTCTCCATAAAGCTGCAAACAAACTCTTCGGATATATCCTTCCCGTTAATTTTTATGCGCTCCCTGAAATCCTTAAGGTGCGGCGAGGTGTATAACCCCACCTTATAGCCCGTTTCCTGTAAGATAGAAGCAAGCATATTAGATACCGAACCTTTTCCGTTTGTACCGGCCACATGTATCGATTTAAACCCATTTTCAGGGTTATTTAAATGCTTAGCCAGTAATAATGTATTGGTAAGGTCTTTTTTAAAAGCAGAAGCCCCCTGGGTCTGATACATGGGCAACTGCTTAAACATCCATTCTATAGTTTGCTGATAGGTCATAATAAAAAAATGACAGATAAAAATTATCTGTCATTAAATATATAAATTTTATTGATGTATTATACCAGTTGCTTTAAAGCTATTTCAAAAGCAGTATTGCTTATATTAAGCTTGGAGCTGTTTTGCTCGTGTACTCTTTCAATTGCTTTTTTAATTGTTTCAGATGTATCGTTAAATACAGCCTCATCTGTCATACCAACTTTTTTCTCCATGAAGTAAGCAAATACCCTTGCCATACCACAATTAGAAATAAAGTCAGGAATTAAGCTTACTTTACTGTCTGTCTCCTCCATAATAGGACCAAAGAAGATTTCCTTATCTGCAAACGGAACGTTAGCACCACAAGAAATAACCTCAAGACCAGCAGCAATCATATTATCTAACTGTTCTTTTGTTACCAGTCTTGATGCTGCACAAGGTGTAAATATCTCTGCACCTATTTTCCATATCTTCTCATTGATTTCCTCAAACGGAATCATATTATCAGCAACAAGCTTGTTACCATCCTTATTAAGGAAAAGCTCTCTTATCTCTTCAAAAGTAAATCCGTTCTCATTTAGAAGTCCGCCGTCACGGTCTATAATACCTACAACTTTAGCTCCCATTTTTGCAAGATAGAAAGCAGCTGCAGAACCTACGTTACCAAAACCCTGAACGATAGCTTTTTTGCCTTTTACATCACCGCCGTAAATAGCGTAGAAATGACGTACAGCTTCTGCAACACCATAACCAGTAATCATATCGGCTACAGTATATTTTTTATCAACGTCCGGAGAGAAAGCAGGGTTTTCAATTACTTTAATAACACCTTGTCTTAACTGACCGATACGGTTAATTTTATCTGCCTCGCTTGGTTTAAAGTGCCCGTTAAACACACCTTCCTGCGGATGCCACACACCACACTCCTCGGTCATTGGGATTACCTCATGTATTTCGTCAACATTAAGGTCACCACCTGTACCATAGTAGCTTTTTAATAGTGGAGAAACCGCTTTATACCAACGTTGTAAAACGCCTTTTTTTCTTGGATCTGCCGGATCAAAATTTATTCCCGATTTAGCTCCGCCAATAGCAGGGCCAGAAACCGTAAATTTAACTTCCATAGTTTTTGCAAGAGAAAGCACTTCATTCATATCAAGTCCTTTTCTCATTCTGGTACCTCCACCGGCTGCACCACCTCTAAGTGAATTAATTACTGTCCACCCCTCTGCTTCTGTTTCAGAGTCTTTCCAGTTAAAAACTATTTCAGGTTGTTTATTTTCGTATTTCTTTAATAAATCTTTCATTCGTTGAACATTTTTAAATCGGCACAAATATATAAAACAAATAAATGAGAATTCTCTATTTATCTTATTAATTAGGGAAGACAATCTTAATTTTTGAACCCTGCCCGGGAGAAGAAAGTATATCCAGTTTTCCGTTAAGTACAGAAGTCCTTTTTCTAAGGTTCCTTAAACCTATACCTCCCTTAACTTTTTCAGGATCAAAGCCAATACCATCGTCTTTAATATAAATGCTTATTGCATTACCATCTTTATTAATTTCCACCATAGCATTTTGGGCAACACTATACTTATTGATATTCTGCAACCCTTCCTGAATAATCCTGTAAACATTCACTTTTTGGATGTTTGGCATCTCATCCCAGTTAATGGTACCATCTACAGCGACATCAAAAGCAGTTTTAAATTTATTTTTCTGACTCATAACAAGCGACTCCAATACATCTTTAAAACTCTTATCCTGAAATACCGCATTACGGCTAAGATCATGCGAAACGCTTCTTATTTCACTCTCTACCGTTTGCAGCTGTTTTATGTATTCTTTTCTCTTAACTACAGATTCATCATCCGATTTTCTGTTTATAAACTCGAGATTCAGCCTAACCGCATATATATTATTAAGTATACCGTCATGCAACTCCATAGCTATACGACTCTTCTCCTCTTCCCTTGCCTTATCAATTTTATTTTGCTGCTCGAACATCAGCTGGTAAATTTCCTCATTAGCCTTTTGATGTTCCTGTTCCAGCAATAGTTTTTTGTTTCTTGAGTTCAGGTAATAAATAATAAAAACCGCACCAATAAATAACATAACCATAGCAGATACTCCTATTATAAAACCATTACGTTTTACCAGCGCTTCCTTTTCATCCTGAAGCCTGTCGGTTTCATATTCTATACGTGCAAATTTATCCCTGTTTTCCTGCGCCACTAACTGTAAACTATCAGTAACAGCTTTATAATTGGAATAATAAAGATCAGAGCGTTTTTTGTCTATTAAGGCCAATTTATCTAATGCTTTGAGTATATCGTCACCGCTTTTAAGCTCTTTAGCGTTATGATAAGCCTCTTTTAAATAGTCAACCGCAAGCACAGTATCCTTTTTATAGGCATAAAACTCTCCTAATTTTATTTCGCTTGATATAATACCATAAGCATTATTGATGCTGTCTCTAATTTTAAAAGATTTCAGAAAGTTTGCTTCCACATCTTTCATATCCCCTTTTTTAAATTTGGCATAAGCAAGATGGTTTAGAAGTTTTGCATATAAGGATGTGAAATCTTTTTCGGATATAAGCTTAAGGGCATTACTATATAAATCAATAGCCTTATCATATTCCTCCATATCCACATATACCTCGCCCCAATTGTTGTAACAACTGGCCCTGTAGTAATTAATATATTCCTGACTGTAGCCCGCCTTAGAAAAAGACTCTATTTGCCTCATGGCAAACTCATAATATTCTATAGCCTGAGAATACATTTTTTGCCCCGCAAGCGCGGCCGCAATAAGATTATGGCAGTTATATAAATCGATAACATCTTTACCCTGCAAAAGAGCCAAAGCCCTTACAGCTTCGGTTTCACACAACTGATATTCACCACTATTGTAATAAATATAAGCCTTGTAAAGCTTACTCCTCCCAAGGCCATCATAATCATGAAGTTTCTGGTATAACTTTTCCGACTGGGTATAATAAGCAAACGCACTGTCCCTTTCAGATTTTCCATGGTAGAAAATACTTCCCATCAGATACATGACTTCTGCGGAATTAAGACTATCCTTTGCTTTATTATACAGGTAAAGACTTTTTCGTCCCGAAATTAGCGCATCATCATAAAAATCAGAATTGTAATACCCTTTACACGCCTTGTGATAAAATTTAGGCAAACTATCCTCAATAGGATAATCCTTTACTTTTATCATTACAGAATCAAGATACATTTTCCTGATATCAATATCAGAAGCATCATCTGCCTTTTTAAATAAACTGTGTATTGTATTATCTTCTATAGACAATTCTTCCTCCCTATCCTTACAGGAAATAACAAGGATAAAAAAAACGAGAAAGAAGAATATTTTTTGGTAGTTGTTCAAAATTTTTGAGGCAGTAGTTGTTATTACTACTGCCTCAAAAATAATATAATTTTTTAACTTATTTAGTTTCTGCCTGCCGGTGGTTTTGGAAGTTCGATATCTCCATTATCTACTGGACTTGGAGTTGATACGAACGTGTTATCTGCAGATGTATCCTCTAATGCGCTGTCATCTGTTGAGCAAGATACTGCTGTTAAACTAACGAATGCAATAAGACCTAAAGTAAGAAGTGATTTTTTCATGGTGTTAAATTTTTTTAAATTGGATAGGGTTTTTAAATTTTTTAATTAATTCTGTTTTGCTTATTTGTTTATTTCTGAAGCAAAACTAAGCGAGAAAACGCTACCTATCACCATGATTTACAGCAGTTTTAGTGAATGACACCCCCACGCGAGTAACTCGACCTGTTTGAAGGGTAAAATGCTGTTTTATAAATTTTCGGGAGCAACCTTTCGGATAATAGCATCAATATTATCCTTAAATGTTTTAGAAAATGAGATAGACACATCACTGTTATTTAAATAACATAGTGCCTTACCCGTATTAATTCTTGAAATATAATTACTGTTTACTATATAGCTGTTATGTATCCTGAAGAAGAAAAACGGCAGATTTGACTCATAATGCTTAAGCGTTTTATAAGCTGTAAGCTTTTTGCCGTTTTGCAGATAAAAGTCGGTCGTATTATTATCTGCTTTAAGATACACAATATCATTAAGCGAGATAAACTGATAGTCACCGTATGACTTAATACATATAGTATCTCTTGATGCAGCCGGACTGGTCTTTTCAAAACGCAGTAAAGCTTTTCTCAATTCAAAATGATTAAGCGGCTTTAAAAGATAATCTGAAACACCTGCCTTAATAGCATCATACGCAAATTTTGTATTGGAAGTTGTTACTACAAAATAAGGAAGCGTATCAATATATTGATGCAGTTCTGTAATAATAGAAAGGGACAGTTGTGATTTTTTATTTTTTGGAGAAACTTCAAGAAATACCAATGACGGCTGTAACTCAAGTATTTTGTTTACAGCTTCATCCTTACTACTCGCCACCCCTGCACAAAAATATTCAGGAAAACCCTCAAGCTGCGCCAGTGTGTCTTTCGCGCTAATATCTTCGTCTATTATTAGATATGAATATTGCACCTATCCTGAAAAATGTTAAAATAACGACGGCAATATATTAAATTTGATTTAGGACATTTACGGTTTAACCGTAATTTTTGTTAAATTTGTCCTAATAGATTTGTATATGCAGAGAGATTTAAAAATTCTTATCGTTGACGACCACCCCATGACGGTTAACGGTTACATCAATGTTTTATCAGATGAAAACATTGAGGGGCATAATCTTATATTCACTAAAGCACTGGACTGCAAACAGGCTTACGACCTTATTACCAGCCAGCATTTCGACATTGCTTACCTTGATCTCAGCCTCCCCCCGTATGAAGAAAAAAACATAACATCGGGCTTTGATTTAGGTGTGCTTATTCGAAAAACCATTCCAGACTGTGTTATTATCATATTAACAATGCACAGTGAGGCTTCTTTAGTTGACCGTTTGATTAAAGACATTAACCCGGAAGGTATTTTATGCAAAAGCGACATTGATATTGATGAGTTTGTAAACGCCTTTAAGATAATTTTTGACGGCGAGAAATACATGAGCAACAAAATCATGAAATCGCTAAGAGATAAAGACTTCGACAAGTACAACCTCGACAGTTACGACAGACAGATACTTATGAGGCTTAGCGAAGGAATACTCACAAAAAATATCCCCAACTATGTACCGCTCTCCCTAAGCGCCATAGAAAAACGAAAAGCAAACCTCAAAAATATGTTTCTTGAAGGAAGCAGCGGAGACGACCACGATCTCATTGAAGCCATTAAAAAAATAGGCATTATTTAACCCCCCAACACAATCCCCGAACTATGATCCCTACTAGCCCCCGTAACACTGGAAAGTACATTCACCTCTTCCCTTAGCTTTAATACACCCAACAAGCCAAAAATGAGCGCCTCCTTAAACTGTATTGTTTTATCACCAGGAATTACGACAGTATTTTCAGGTAATAGAGCTTCAAGACTTTTTATAAGGAAAGTATTATAGGCACCTCCACCGGTAACAAGCAATTTACCTTTAGGCATATCTTTAAGCACGTTACTTATTTGTAGCGCAACATGCTTTGTAAACGTATGCATTTTATCTTCTACACTATTATCATAACTTTCCATTAAGGGAAGCAATACCTCTTTTACATATTCAAAGCCTAACGACTTAGGAAAAGGCATACTATAAAATGCTAAAGCATTAAATTCATCAAAAAGTTTAGGAATCATTTTTCCTCCGGCAGCTATTTTTCCTCCATCATCATAAGGCAACCCTAAACCGTTAGCATAGTAATTCAATACTGTATTTACCGCACATATATCAAAAGCCAGACGCTTACCGTTATTCTCAAAAGAAATATTAGAAAACCCTCCCAGGTTTAAACAGTAAGTATAATCTGCAAACAAAAGCCTGTCTCCTATAGGTACAAGCGGAGCACCCTGCCCGCCCATTTTTACATCCTGAACCCTAAAATCGCAAACTACGGTCTCATTAACTATATCAGCAATTTCCTTTTTATTGCCTATCTGTAATGTAAACCCGTTAGCCGGCTGATGTAAAATTGTATGACCATGGGAACAAACCGCATCCAGACCTTTTATTGCATTATCCTCAATAAAGGTTTTTATAACACCCCCTAAAAGAGAGGTATAGTCAGTATTTAATTCCGCTAGTTCATCACCTCTATAATTAACAGCTTCTTTCAATCTCTTAACCCACTCATCACTATAAGCAACTGTTTGACATTCAGAAATATTATAAGACCATTTACCATTATTTACAGTAAAAATAATGTGTGCCAAATCAACCCCGTCAAGCGAAGTTCCCGACATAATCCCTAAAACGTTGTAGTTTTGTCCAATCATGCGCTAAAATTAAATATTGATATTGAAAAATTCACATTAAATAACTACTTTTGGGCGCAAATAAACAAAATTACAATATTACAATTTAGATAGTTATGGATTTTAAACTTACTGAAGAGCATCTGATGATTCAGCAGGCAGCCAGGGATTTTGCCCAAAATGAATTACTTCCGGGTGTTATTGAAAGAGACGAAAAACAAATTTTCCCTGCTGAGCAAATTAAAAAAATGGGAGAACTTGGTTTTCTTGGTATGATGGTTGACCCAAAATACGGAGGTAGCGGGCTTGACACCATGTCTTATGTAATTGCAATGGAGGAAATCTCTAAAGTTGATGCTTCAGCTTCAGTTGTTATGTCAGTAAATAACTCTCTTGTATGCTGGGGACTTGAAACTTTTGGTACCGAAGAGCAAAAACAAAAATACCTTACACGCCTGGCATCAGGTGAGATTATAGGTGCATTTTGTCTTTCTGAGCCGGAAGCAGGTAGTGATGCTACTTCGCAAAAAACAACAGCTATAGACAAAGGAGACCATTACTTACTAAACGGTACTAAAAACTGGATTACAAACGGAAGTACTGCCGATGTTTATTTAGTTATCGCTCAAACTGATATCGAAAAAAGACACAGAGGTATTAATGCCTTAATCGTTGAGAAAGGCATGCCTGGTTTTGAAATAGGTGCAAAAGAGCAAAAACTTGGTATCCGCGGATCTGACACACATTCATTAATGTTTACTGACGTAAAAGTTCCTAAGGAAAACAGAATAGGTGAAGACGGATTCGGTTTCAAATTTGCAATGAAAACACTTGCAGGAGGAAGAATCGGTATTGCATCTCAGGCATTAGGTATTGCTTCAGGAGCTTACGAACTTGCTCTTAAATATTCTCAGGAAAGAAAAGCTTTTGGTACAGAAATATGTAACCACCAGGCTATTGCATTTAAACTGGCTGATATGGCTGTTCAAATTGAAGCTGCCCGCCACCTTTGCATGAAGGCAGCATGGGATAAAGACAACCACAACAACTACGATCTAAGTGGCGCAATGGCTAAACTTTATGCTTCTCAGGTAGCTATGGACACTACTATCGAAGCTGTACAGATACACGGTGGCAACGGATATGTAAAAGAATATCATGTGGAAAGATTTATGCGTGATGCAAAAATCACTCAGATTTATGAAGGAACATCTGAAATTCAGAAAATTGTAATTTCAAGATCAATTCTTACAAAATAATCTTTCGAATAAACAGAAAAAAGCCGGTTTTAAACCGGCTTTTTTTATGTTAACACTCTTGAAAATCCAATTGTTAAAAAATTAATCTAAAATATAACTATCATTTTTTAACTATATATTTACTTTTTAACGGGAAAAATATGCTTTACATCGATTATTTCAGTGAAGTTTTCCTGTACGGAATCATCTTTTCTATTTTTATAAAATAAATGTAGCTTAACACAAGTTATAATACTAAAAGGAGTTACGGTTTTGCACACCTTACTGCAATATTTTATAGCATTTTTAAAAAGCTTATTTATAACCATCAAATGAACAAACTTGAATATTAGTTATAATTTAATTATTGCCAACTAAACCATGAACGTAATAGGCCAAAAAATTAAGAAACTTAGAGAAGAAAAAGGAATCACACAAGAAGCCATGGCTATCCATCTTGATGTAACACAAAGTAACTACGGAAGACTGGAGAAAGATGACAGAAGATTAAATGTAGTAAAGCTTTTAAAAATTGTTCAGATTCTTGACGTAAACATTAACTACCTGTTCAACGAGATAATCAGCGAGACTGAACCGGGAGAAGATATGTTTAACCAAGCTAATAAAGAAGTTTACGAAATATTAGTAGAGAGCCTTAAGGCAGAAATACAACATCTTAAAGAAGAAATAAACTTCTTAAGAGTAATTGTAAAAAGCTAATATATTCTTAAAAAATACTTTTTTATACTTTATACTACCTGAGAGCGTTTTAATTTAGATACTTTAATTGGTATCTTTAATATATGGCGCATCAAACAAAATCAGTAAAATATAAGGTCATAACCGGGTACCTGCTGCTTTTTATATTTGCAGTACTTGCGGTATGGTTCGTTTATACCGAAATATCAAAAGCAGCATCTAAAAACATTACGGGAAATGACAACACTAAAGTCATTCAGATAAGTAATGTAATCACTAATCTTTATGCGTCAGAAGCTTTAGGAAGGACTGCTATGCTTACAGGTGAGGAAAGCGACTATAGCACTTATTCCAAACTAATTGACAGCATAGGTAAAGATATCGACATCTTAAAACAAGAAGCAGACCCTGCTCAAACCAAAAAGTTTGACTCTATACAATTACTTATAAACCAAAAGAGAATTAGTGTAAATAGTATTATAAAGTACCGTAACACAAACAATCCTCAAAATTTATACGAAAAAGGCAAAGAGCAAATAAAGGAAACTAAAGAATCTCTTGTCAACAAAGCCACACCACTAAAGCCTGAGGAAAGGTATGAATGGAGTAAAGTTGTAAACGCAGCCCTTACCCCTAAAATGCTTGACTCTATAAGAAAGTTTGCTTCAAACGATTCACTTACCATAGCTTACAATAAGGTCGTAAACAAAATGATTAATGACGACCTTGCCCAACGCAGGAAGCTTAATCAGAAGGAACAGATATTACTGGACGAAAACCGTATTATAACCGAACAGCTCAGGGTCATACTTTCTTCAGTAGAGAATGAAATCCTTCAAAAATCGTATCGCAAAATTACCGACTCACAAGCTGCTATTTCTTCAACACTCGATAAAATGGCATGGATAGGCGGAGCGGCACTACTTATAATAATACTGTTTGCATGGATTATTATAAACGACCTGACCAAAAGCCAGGAATACCGTACCCAGTTGGAACTGTTAAATACAGAAAATGAGAAACTGTTGCGAAGTAAAACAATGCTTATGGCCACGGTTACACACGATTTACAGACACCATTAGGGAGTATTATAGGCTTTTCAGACCTGATTTACAATTCAGATATAAACCCGAAACAAAAACAATACCTCCAAAACATCAGGGAGTCTGCCGACTATATTCTAAAACTGGTTAGCGACCTTGTAGATTTCTCTAAGCTTGAAAACAACCGTATCACTATTGAAGACACTTCTTTTAACCTTAAAAATCTCATTGAAAATACCTGTAGAACATTAGAGCATTCAGCAGAAAATAAAAATATTGAGCTAAACTGGGACGTAGAGGATGAACTTGATACCACTATTCTATCTGATCCCTACAGAATAAAACAGGTGCTCACTAACCTTATAAGTAATGCGATAAAATTCACTAACGAGGGATCAGTAGAAGTTACTGCTGTCAAAAAAAATGAAAGCATACAAATATGTATAGTCGATACCGGTATTGGTATTGCAAAAGAGAGTCAGTCTAACGTTTTCAAGGAATTCACACAGGCAAATCCGGGTATCGAGAAAAAGTTTGGAGGAACAGGCCTTGGGTTAACCATTTCAAGAAGGATAATTGAGCTCCTTGGAGGAACAATTGAGTTGGAGAGTGAAGAAGGAAAAGGATCGGTATTTACCATAATTATTCCTTATATAAAGGGTATTCAGTCTACGATTGACACAACAGGCGAAGAAGATACTTCTTACCCTTACTTAAAGGACAAAAAAATACTTTTAGTGGATGACGACAAAACACAGTTATCACTACTTAAAGAAGTATTCACAGATAAAAATGCAGTTGTAACTACTGAGATTAATGCTTTAGCTGTTCCGAATATAGTTGGAAAATCCAATTTTGATATCATTCTAACCGACATACAAATGCCGGGCATAGATGGTTTTGAATTACTGGAAAGACTAAAGGAAAGTGATTTTGACCTACCTATCATAGCTCTATCCGGAAGGAAGGATTTGACAGATGAGTATTTTAAAGAAAAAGGATTTACTGCATTTCACCCTAAACCAGTTAATGTAAATCAGCTGTTGGCACTGGTATCAAATATATTTGGTGACAATAAAACAAAAAAAAAAGAAACTCAGGAAACCTTTAATCTTAACAGGCCATTATATGATTTAAAAAGTCTGTCACAATTTACCCAAAACGATCCTGAGTCACTTAAAATGATTATAGAGACCTTTATACAAAGTTCCATTGAAAACTGTACTCATTTAAATGAAGCGTTGTCTGAAACCAATGAGCAAAAGGTTGTGGAAGTATCTCATAAGATGATACCCATGCTAAAACAAATTGAAGCTTTTCATATATCTGAAGTATTAGATACTCTGGAAGAACGACATTATAGTGACGACTGGAATAAAATTCAGCAACAGATAGACACAGTTTGCAATAGCATTGATGTATTACTGGAGAAGCTTAGAGGAGAAATTACCTAAAGATCTATATTGTACAACTTAAGTTTATTGTAAAGAGTTTTTCTGTCTATATCTAATAGTTTGGCTGCTTTAGACTTATTATTATTTGTCCTTTCAAGTGCCTTACGAATTGCCTCTTCCTCACTTATATTAGAATAATCAGACTGTATATCCTCATTAGCTGCCTGCTCCATTTCAGGAGGCAAAACATCCAATGTTATTGCGGCACCTCTGGTTAATAATACAGAGCGCTTAATAATGTTCTTCATTTCCCTAAGATTGCCTGGCCAGGCATAACTCAAAAATAAATCAATAACATTCTGATCGAAACGTTCTACATCTTTTTCAAGTTCATCATTAGCCTGAGCAAGAAAATGATTTGCAAACATCATTATATCTTCTTTACGCTCATTAAGCTTAGGCACACGAATACAAAACTCATTAAGTCTGTGGTAAAGGTCTTCTCTAAAATCACCGCGTTTAACAGCCTCGTTTAAATCTTCATTTGTAGCTGCAACTACACGTATATCCACCTGGACTTCATTATTACTTCCTACAGGCTTTATTTTACGTTCCTGAAGCGCACGCAGCAATTGCACCTGAACTTCATATGATAGATTCCCTACTTCATCAAGAAAAAGAGTTCCTCCGTTAGCAGCTTCAAAATGCCCCGTCTTATCAGTTACTGCACCGGTAAAAGATCCTTTTAAATGTCCAAAAAATTCACTTGAGGCAAGTTCTTTGGGTATAGCACCACAGTCTACCGCAATAAAAGGTTTATCAGCCCTCTTACTTTGCATATGTATTGACTGTGCAATATATTCTTTTCCTGTACCGCTGTCCCCTATTATCAGAACAGACATATTAGTTGGCGCAACAAGATTTATATGATCATACAATTTTGCAGAATCGTTACTTATTCCTTTAACAAAATTTAAAGGAGAGCTGGGACTCTTAACTGCACTGGCTTTTGAAGGAGATGAATTTTTATTTTCAGATTTTAATAATGCCTGCTGTATTGTATAAAGTATCTCATCGGGGTTTATGGGTTTGCCTACATAATCAAAGGCCCCCATCTTCATCGCATTAACGGCAGTTTTAATATCGGTATAGCCAGTCATTAAAATAACCTGAGTTTTTAATGACAATTGCTTTACATTTTTAAGTATCTCAAGCCCGTCACTATCCGGAAGGCGGATATCGGTTAATACAATATCAAAAAAGCCCTTATTAAGTTCCTGGAGAGCATCATTACCATTAAAAGCATTTACTACTTCGTACCCTCTTTTTTGCAAAAAGGTTTTCAGCATTATGCAGAAAGCAGTATCGTCGTCAACAACCAGAATTTTTACACTCATCTAATTAAAATCTATAGGCACAAATTTAATGCTTTTGGTATTTTTAAAGTGTTAATAAAAACAAAAGGAGATGAATTAACATCTCCTTCTATTGAAGAATTTACCAGATTCTTCAAATCACCTTACTATATATTTTTAAGCTTCTTTAATAAACTCACCTGTAGCTTTGTAAAATGCTGTTACTTTATTTCCTTCTTTTAATAAAGCTACCTTATATTCTGCATCTTCAGAAACAAATGCTTCAGTTAAGGAATAACCTGCATATTTTGCACTTATGGATTTTAGCACATCTGCCGGTACCTGAGATACATCTATTTTTCTATATTCTTTTTCCTGCTTACCCTCAATAACTGGCAAAACAGTAGACTCATAGGTTGTTGCCCCTACAGATAATGTAAGAGAAAACAATATCGCCAATAATAAATTTTTCTTTTTCATAGCCGTTTTATCAGTCAGACATTCATACAAATGAAAGAATCATACCAAAACAAAAAAGAAATAATAACACAAGCTAATAAACTGAAAAACAGTTAATTAAATTCAAACCGTAAATAAAACAATTGGCTTAAAGTGTGGAAATACACAAAAAAAGTGTAGAATTTCTACACTTTTAATATATATCAGAATATCTACAAAACAAAAAACCCTATCCGGTTATGGATAGGGTTTTCAAAAGAAAGGCGGTGACATACTCTCCCACAAGATGCAGTACCATCTGCGCAGGCGGGCTTAACTTCTCTGTTCGGAATGGGAAGAGGTGAGCCCCGCCGCAATAACCACCTTAAGTCGTTATGTTGCTTTGGGCAACATGATTACAGGTAACAATGTAACTGTAAACAAATATCTTAACATACTGAGATAAAGAATAGTATACTTAAATTAGAAAGTTTCTCCCCTCCCCCTGGAGGGAGGGAAAGAGCGTACATAAGCTTACGGGTTATTAGTACTACTCGACTATGACATTACTGCCTTTACATCTATAGCCTATCAACGTGGTCATCTTCCACGACCCTTAAAAGAAATCTCATCTTGTGGTGGGTTTCGCGCTTATATGCTTTCAGCGCTTATCCCTTCCAAACGTAGCTACTCTGCGGTGCCCCTGGCGGGACAACAGATACACTAGAGGTTTGTCCAACTCGGTCCTCTCGTACTAGAGTCAGATCCACTCAAATTTCTAACGCCCGCAGTAGATAGAGACCGAACTGTCTCACGACGTTCTGAACCCAGCTCGCGTGCCACTTTAATGGGCGAACAGCCCAACCCTTGGGACCTTCTCCAGCCCCAGGATGTGACGAGCCGACATCGAGGTGCCAAACCCCCCCGTCGATATGAGCTCTTGGGGGAGATCAGCCTGTTATCCCCGGCGTACCTTTTATCCTTTGAGCGATGGCCCTTCCATACGGAACCACCGGATCACTATGCTCTACTTTCGTACCTGATCGACCTGTATGTCTCTCAGTCAAGCTCCCTTATGCCATTGCACTCTACGCACGGTTACCAAGCGTGCTGAGGGAACCTTTAGAAGCCTCCGTTACTCTTTTGGAGGCGACCACCCCAGTCAAACTACCCACCAAGCAATGTCCCGCACAAAGTGCGGTTAGGCCTCAGATAAGCAAAGGGTGGTATTTCAACAATGACTCCACAACGCCTGGCGACGCCGCTTCAAAGTCTCCCACCTATCCTACACATCACTTATCCAAGGTCAATACTAAGCTATAGTAAAGGTGCACAGGGTCTTTTCGTCCCACTGCGGGTAATCGGCATCTTCACCGATACTACAATTTCACCGAGCTCATGGCTGAGACAGTGTCCAGATCGTTACACCATTCGTGCAGGTCGGAACTTACCCGACAAGGAATTTCGCTACCTTAGGACCGTTATAGTTACGGCCGCCGTTTACTGGGGCTTCAATTCAATGCTTCTCCGAAGATAACATCTCCTCTTAACCTTCCAGCACCGGGCAGGTGTCAGGCCCTATACTTCATCTTACGATTTTGCAGAGCCCTGTGTTTTTGATAAACAGTCGCCTGGACCTTTTCACTGCGGCCAGCATTGCTGCTGGCGACCTTTCTCCCGAAGTTACAGGTCTATTTTGCCTAATTCCTTAGCCATGAATCTCTCGAGCACCTTAGGATTCTCTCCTCGACTACCTGTGTCGGTTTACGGTACGGGTGCTTATAATCTAAGTTTAGAGGTTTTTCTTGGAAGCCCTTAGGTACACTATCACTTTGTCCGAAGACTCCGTGTACTATCGCATTTCACCAAAACCTGCGGATTTGCCTACAGGCCTTATAGCTAGGTGCTTCAACGAACTATTCCGTCAGTTCGCGGTACTTTCATCACTCCGTCACCCCATCACAATTATAAGCAGTACGGGAATATTAACCCGTTGGCCATCGACTTCCCCCTTCGGGTACGCCTTAGGTCCCGACTAACCCTCAGCTGATTAGCATAGCTGAGGAAACCTTAGTCTTTCGGTGTGCGGGTTTCTCGCCCGCATTATCGTTACTTATGCCTACATTTTCTTTTCTATCCGCTCCAGCAATACTCACATATCACCTTCGACGCTGAATAGAATGCTCCCCTACCACTTACGCCTAAACGTAAATCCATAGCTTCGGTAGTATACTTATGCCCGATTATTATCCATGCTCGTCCGCTCGACTAGTGAGCTGTTACGCACTCTTTAAATGAATGGCTGCTTCCAAGCCAACATCCTAGCTGTCTGGGCAGACAAACCTCGTTTATTCAACTTAGCATACATTTGGGGACCTTAGCTGATGGTCTGGGTTCTTTCCCTCTCGGACATGGACCTTAGCACCCATGCCCTCACTGCTGGTAAACATTATATAGCATTCGGAGTTTGTCAGGAATTGGTAGGCGGTGAAGCCCCCGCATCCAATCAGTAGCTCTACCTCTATATAACTATATCCAGCGCTGCACCTAAATGCATTTCGGGGAGTACGAGCTATTTCCGAGTTTGATTGGCCTTTCACCCCTACCCACAGGTCATCCGAAGACTTTTCAACGTCAACCGGTTCGGACCTCCACTATGTGTTACCACAGCTTCATCCTGCCCATGGGTAGATCACACGGTTTCGCGTCTACCATTACTGACTAAAGCGCCCTATTAAGACTCGCTTTCGCTACGGGTCCGTGACTTAATCACTTATCCTTGCCAGCAACGGTAACTCGTAGGCTCATTATGCAAAAGGCACGCCGTCACCCCACTAAAGGGCTCCGACCGCTTGTAGGCGTATGGTTTCAGGATCTATTTCACTCCGTTATTCACGGTTCTTTTCACCTTTCCCTCACGGTACTGGTTCACTATCGGTCTCTCAGGAGTATTTAGCCTTGGCGGATGGTCCCGCCGGATTCAGACAGGGTTTCACGTGCCCCGCCCTACTCAGGATACCACTATGTATTATATCTCTTACTCATACGGGACTATCACCCTCTATGGTGCAACTTTCCAGATGCTTCTGATTCAATTTACATACAATGTCGTGGTCCTACAACCCCAGTATTGCCGTAACAACACTGGTTTGGGCTAATCCGCTTTCGCTCGCCACTACTCACGGAATCACTTTTGTTTTCTCTTCCTCCGCCTACTTAGATGTTTCAGTTCAGCGGGTTTGCCTCCTATCGGATACTATATCTTCAATATAGTGGGTTGCCCCATTCGGATATCTGCGGATCAATTCGTATGTGCCAATCCCCGCAGCTTTTCGCAGCTTATCACGTCCTTCTTCGCCTCTGAGAGCCACAGGCATCCCCCATACGCCCTTATTTTGCTTATTGTACTTTATATGTGTGTTATAAATAACACACAACTGTGCTTTCTATATTTTTCTACTTGTATTTATCTCAATATGTCAATGAACGTGTGGCATCTCGCCACTGACAATAATATCAGCGACTTTAGCCGGATGTGGAGAATATCGGAGTCGAACCGATGACCTCCTGCGTGCAAGGCAGGCGCTCTAGCCAGCTGAGCTAATCCCCCGTTTTCAGTAAGCAGCTAACTCTTTTCAGTTAACAGTTTAAAACGGTCACTAAAAGTGTAACTCAACTTCTAAAATTTCCTTTGTATCTAAAATAAGAAGAGATTTAGTAGTCCCGGGCAGACTCGAACTGCCGACCCCTACATTATCAGTGTAGTACTCTAACCAGCTGAGCTACGAGACTATATTTCTTTAGAATCTTACCTACTTAGCAACTCTGTTACTCAGCAGCTTTCTTCCAGCTCTCTTACTTTAAATTTTTGAACTAACAGCGAGAGTAAGTCTTTTACTTATCACTCATTACTTAACCTAACGATCGTGTCTCTAGAAAGGAGGTGTTCCAGCCGCACCTTCCGGTACGGCTACCTTGTTACGACTTAGCCCCAGTTACCAGTTTTACCCTAGGCAGCTCCTTGCGGTCACCGACTTCAGGTACCCCCAGCTTCCATGGCTTGACGGGCGGTGTGTACAAGGCCCGGGAACGTATTCACCGGATCATGGCTGATATCCGATTACTAGCGATTCCAGCTTCATGGAGTCGGGTTGCAGACTCCAATCCGAACTGTGACCGGCTTTATAGATTCGCTCCCTGTCGCCAGGTGGCTGCTCTCTGTACCGGCCATTGTAGCACGTGTGTAGCCCAGGACGTAAGGGCCGTGATGATTTGACGTCATCCCCACCTTCCTCACGGTTTGCACCGGCAGTCTTGCTAGAGTTCCCGACATTACTCGCTGGCAACTAACAACAGGGGTTGCGCTCGTTATAGGACTTAACCTGACACCTCACGGCACGAGCTGACGACAACCATGCAGCACCTTGTAAAGTGTCCGAAGAAAAAACTGTTTCCAGTCCTGTCACTCTACATTTAAGCCCTGGTAAGGTTCCTCGCGTATCATCGAATTAAACCACATGCTCCACCGCTTGTGCGGGCCCCCGTCAATTCCTTTGAGTTTCAAACTTGCGTTCGTACTCCCCAGGTGGGATACTTATCACTTTCGCTTAGCCACTCAGTCTTGCGACCGAACAGCTAGTATCCATCGTTTACGGCGTGGACTACCAGGGTATCTAATCCTGTTCGCTCCCCACGCTTTCGTCCATCAGCGTCAATATAATGTTAGTAACCTGCCTTCGCAATTGGTATTCCATGTAATATCTAAGCATTTCACCGCTACACTACATATTCTAGTTACTTCACAGTAATTCAAGCTCTACAGTATCAGAGGCAGTTCGACAGTTGAGCTGCCGGATTTCACCACTGACTTATAAAGCCGCCTACGGACCCTTTAAACCCAATGATTCCGGATAACGCTTGGATCCTCCGTATTACCGCGGCTGCTGGCACGGAGTTAGCCGATCCTTATTCTTACGGTACCGTCAGCCCTCTACACGTAGAGGGGTTTCTTCCCGTATAAAAGCAGTTTACAATCCATAGGACCGTCATCCTGCACGCGGCATGGCTGGTTCAGACTTGCGTCCATTGACCAATATTCCTCACTGCTGCCTCCCGTAGGAGTCTGGTCCGTGTCTCAGTACCAGTGTGGGGGATCTCCCTCTCAGGACCCCTACCCATCATTGCCTTGGTATGCCGTTACCATACCAACTAGCTAATGGGACGCATGCTCATCTTGTACCGAAGTTCTTTAATATAGAAAAGATGCCAGTTCTATATACTATGGGGTATTAATCCGGATTTCTCCGGGCTATCCCCCAGTACAAGGCAGATTGCATACGCGTTACGCACCCGTGCGCCGGTCTCAAGGAAGCAAGCTTCCTCTACCCCTCGACTTGCATGTGTTAGGCCTGCCGCTAGCGTTCATCCTGAGCCAGGATCAAACTCTTCATCGTATGTTTTTAATATTTTTACGATCTTTATTGCTAGGTCTGTGTTTTTCGATAAATCGAGTTTCTTACTCTCTCTTTATGCTGTCAATCCAATATGTCTATGAACGTATTCTTCTGTTTTATTCTCACCTCAATCACTCAGCCTTTCGGCGTTTGTTTCTCAAAGCGGCTGCAAAAGTACAACTTCTTTTTAATCCCGCAAGCTTTTTTCAAAAAAAAATTTCTTTTTTATTTTTAAAGCTTTTCCGATAAAGAATCAGTGATTGCGGCTCGTTTCATCTCCGAAACGGGAAGGCAAAGATACTATCTTTTTTCCTTAACCTGCAAATCTTTTTTCTTATTTTTTTCAGATTCTTTTAAGCTTTTCTTCACTTAAAAAGTAAAGCTCAAAATGCGGTTTCATTATCTCAAAGTACGTCGCTCGTTTTGCGGTTGCAAAGGTAGACAAGTTTTTCATTTCTGCAAATATTTTCTGAACTTTTTTTTCGAAGCCTTTTTAAGCTCCTCCCTTTATTTAAAAGGGTTTCCAGATAATATCACTCTCCAAAAGAACTCGCTGTTATTGCGGGTGCAAAAGTAGCAAACTTTTCTTTTCTCACAAACTTTTTCCGAATTTTTTTCTGATTATTTTTTCTCAGTAATTCCACTCCTATAATAAGCGGTCCGGTAAGCTGTTTTTCTAAGAACGTGTGCCTCTAATGCGGGTGCAAAAGTAGCCATCTTTTCCACTAACGCAAACTTTTAATGCCCTTTTTTTAATCTTTTTTTAACCTTATTTCATAACTAACTGAAAAGGTGGTTTTTGCATGGTGAAAAAATTTACCGTTTTTTAAACCACATAAAGAGAAACTTTAAAAAATATCCAACCTAAAACAAGAAACGATGCTGTTTTTTCAAAAAGCATCGTTTCTTATATATTCAAATTAAGAATTTTTCAATACTAATCAAATCGTAGCACCTTAACAGGAGATATTTTTGTAATTATATAAGATGGTATAAGCAATAAAGCCATACATATAATAATAGTACCTGCGTTTACTGCTAATATAAAAGGTATATTAAAACTTACCGGCGCTACACTTACATAGTAACTTTCGGGTCTAAGGGTAATAATCCCGAAATATTTTTGAATCAACAACAAACCTATACTTATAGCATTACCCCAAAGAAGCCCTTTTACTATTAAATAGGTCGCATTGTATAAAAATATTTTTCTGATACTCCAGTTAGTTGCACCAACTGCCTTAAGCATTCCTACCATTTGTGTGCGCTCTAATATTAAAACAAGCAGCGCCACCACCATATTAATAGTAGAGACTACTATCATAATTGTAATTATCACTAATATATTAAAGTCAAAAAGCTTTAGCCACTCAAATATATTAAGGTATTTATCTTCTATGGTACGACTATCCAGTGTAGGAGGTAATGCATTATATACTTCTTTACCCTTTTCACCAATATTAGTAAAATCGTCTACAAAGACCTCAAAAGAACCTACCTGATCTTTTTTCCACTTATTAATACGCTGAACATGCCTAATATCACCTATTACTATAGTGGCATCAAACTCCTGAAATCCGGATGTAAACAAACCAACAACTTCAAAAACTCTCATATTAGGCATTCCGTTACCATCCTCTTTCATAAAATAAGTAGTAAACCTGTCGCCTATTTTAAGCTCAAGCCTTTTTGCCATATATTCTGAAAGGATGATTTCTTCGTTCAGTTTATCTTTCAGGTCAGGAATTCTTCCCTCAACAAGATACTCTTCAAGGTTATCCCATTTATAGTCTTTCCCTACTCCTTTAAATATAATTCCTTCAAAAGCTTTTTCGGTACGGATAATACCTGCCTTAGACGCAACAGCCTGTACATGGTTTATTCCCTGTACGGTTTTAAACTCAGGATAAAAATCCTGATTTATGGAAATAGGCTCTACGCTTACCTCCGACTGGTTATCGTCAAAATTGGAAATAATAATATGACCGTTAAAAGCAGATATCTTTTCACGTATCTTATCCTGAAGTCCCACACCTGCTGCCACAGATACCACCATCATAATAATACCTATAGCAATTGCTACAATTGCTATTTTTATTATTGGTGCCGAAATACTACTTTTATAGTTCTTTGCAGAAACAAGCCTCTTGGCTATAAAATATTCTAAATTCAATTTATATGGTATCTTATTCTTTGCTCAAAAATACATTTTTATTCTCATTTATATTAATTGGCGCCTGTGGAAATTCTATTTCCAGTCAAAACCCGAAAATTGAAAGTCATAAAGAAGAAAAACAGGACAATGGCAAAATTACAGCCAAAGATCTGTTTGTTGCCGATATTAAAACAGGAGCTGAGAATCACACCACTTATTTACCTATATTAAAAGACAAGAAAGTTGGCATTGTCACCAATCAGACAGGTACCATGACAATTAATGGGAATCCTACTCATATAGTAGATTTTTTAGTAGGTCAAAAGGTAAACCTGAAAGCAATATATGCTCCCGAGCATGGTTTTAGAGGAACAGCAGATGCCGGCGAGCACGTTAAAGACGGAAAAGACACACAAACAGGATTACCCATAGTATCATTATACGGTAACAACAAAAAACCGAAACCGGAACAGCTTCAGGGAATAGACATAATGCTTTTTGACCTTCAGGATGTAGGGGCACGTTTTTACACCTATATATCATCTTTACATTATGTAATGGAGGCCTGTGCCGAAAATAATATTCAGGTTATTGTATTAGACAGGCCAAACCCTAACGGAAGTATTGTTGACGGCCCTGTTCTGGAAAAAGAAAACACCAGTTTTGTGGGTATGCACCCTATTCCTGTACTTCACGGAATGACCATAGGGGAGTATGCCAAAATGATTAATGGTGAAAAATGGCTAAAGGATGGTATTCAGTGCAGGCTTACAATTATACCATGCCTTAACTACAATAGAGACATGGAATATCATTTACCTGTAAAGCCTTCCCCAAACCTGCCTAATGACCAGGCTATTAATCTTTATCCCAGCCTTTGTTTTTTTGAAGGAACCAATATTAGTGTTGGGCGTGGCACAAACAAGCAGTTCCAGATATATGGCTCTCCTTATCTGCCAAAAAAAGGATTCAACTTTACACCAGTACCTAATGAAGGTGCAAAAGATCCGCTGTATAATGGTAAAACCTGTTACGGAGAAGATCTTTCAACCATTAAAAATGTAAATCAGCTTGAACTTAAATGGCTTATTGATGCTTATAAGCATACTGAGGATAAATCGAAGTTTTTTATACCTTTCTTTACAAAGCTTGCCGGAACGAAAAAACTTCAGGAACAGATTGAAGCAGGTAAAAGCGAAACAGAAATAAGAGAAAGCTGGAAAAAAGGATTAGCCGACTTTAAGCAAACCCGAAAAAAATATCTTATTTACGCCGGATAACAATCAAAATTCTTAATGTTATTACAAAGTTCTTTTAGTTGCTGATATAGTTTTGTAATTTTCTGCTAAGTATTAATATCAAAAAAATTAGCCATGAATATATCAGAAACAGTAGACAATGTAATACAGTACATTATAAGAATGATTGAAAAAGCAAAAGGCTACATCGATCAGGTTATCGACTTCTTTAATATGCTTAAGGATAATATTGAAGCATTGCTTGAATATATCGACGAAAAAATTGAACACATACAAAGTATTATCAGTGAGTTGAAATACCATGAAGAAGTGGCAGCCTAACAAAACTGTATAAATAAGACAAAAGCCTTCCCTATTTTTGAGAAGGCTTTTTTATTTGAACAGCTTTTACAAGCTTTATTATTAATTGTGTGATAAAATAAATTATGGTCAGGGCTACAAAGAGTAAAAATGATATGGTTAACACTTCAAACACTTTTACTTCCCAGGAAGACTCAACCACATTAAAGTTTATAAAAAACAGGGAACATGACACTGCAAAAGCAAGTATATAAAGCAGCGATAATCTTTTTATGGTTTTCATAAATGTTATACTATTTTCTTTTTCATTTCCTCCACTATATTATAAGCGGCAGGGCAAATGGCTACATTTTTTAGGGTAAGGTTGGCTATCTGCTGAAACTTCTTCCTGTCGGTATGCGGAAATTCCCTGCAGGCTTTAGGCCTTACATCATAAATCATACAATAATTCTCGGCATCAAGAAAAGTACAAGGCACGCTTTGCAGTACATAATCTTTATCTTCGTCAATCCTTAAGTACTTATCGATAAACTGCTGCGGCTTCATCCTGAAGTGTTTTGCTATCCTTTCAATATCAGCCGTTGTAAAAAGGGGACCCGTAGTCTTACAGCAATTGGCACACTTGAGGCAGTCTGTTCTTTCAAACTCCCTGTCATGAAGATCCTGCATAATATAATCCAGGTTCTTGGGCGGTTTCTTTTTCAGCTTATCAAAAAACTTTTTGTTCTCGTTATGCTTATCTTTGGCAAGTTTTGGAAGCTGGTTTAAAAAATTCTCCATCACACTGATCATATTATATTCTGCAGCAAAAGTATAAAAAAATGAAAGACCTTTTTGGCAAAGCGATACTGGATTATCAAACCAATAATAATCCTGATGATATTATTACCGAAACTTCAATATCTGAAGAAGACGAAATGAGTGTAGCCTATCTTTTCAGGGATTACAAACAAATGCCTAAAATTGAGAAAAAGGCTCTGTCTCTTACCAAAGGGCGCGTACTTGATGTAGGTTGTGGTGCCGGGAGCCATGCGCTTTACTTACAAAATGTCAAAAAGCTGGATGTTACCGCCATAGATATTTCTGCCAATGCAGTTGCAGCCTGTAAATTAAGAGGATTAAACGATGTACGTGCAATAGATGTACTGGAACTGAACAATGAAAAGTTTGACACTATAATTCTACTTATGAATGGTACCGGAATTTTTGGCAAACTAAAAAACTGCACCCTTTATCTTGAAAAGCTAAAATCACTTCTTAATCCCGGCGGTCAGATACTAATAGACTCGTCTGACATTATTTATATGTTTGATGAAGATGAGGATGGCGGTAAATGGATACCTACCGATACCGAGTACTATGGGGAACTTACTTTCACCATTACTTATAAAGGAGAACAGGAAGATACGTTTGACTGGCTCTATATAGATTATAACACATTACAAAATGCAGCTCATGCCCATGGCTTAAACTGCGAACTGGTTACAGAAGGCGAACATTTTGACTATTTAGCTAAACTCACATTACAATAAATAAAAAATCCGGCTAATGCCGGATTTTTATTATATAATCTATTTGCAGATTATTGCATGTATTTCATCATGATGCTTTGAAGTCCCATACCCCATTCCTGACCAATCTGTTGTCCTTTTTCATATAGCACAGTAGTTTTACCTGCTAATTTTTTACCTGCAGGGCTTTCATAAAACTTGATGAACTGTTTTATTTCATCATGAGTAAACTCCTGCATGTACATTTCTGCCATTTTATCCATAAGCCCATCCATAGATGCATTTAGTTCTTTTTTGAAATCCGCCTGCTTTTCAGCCGGAAGCTGACTAACGATATCTTTAGTCAGTAATTCAAAAATCTGTCTTTGCTCAGTAAGCTGAATATACTTAAGAGCGTCCTGTTTAAATGCATCCTGAGCAAAAGCTGTTGCTCCTGCAAGAACTAAAACTAAAGTTAAAAGCAATTTTTTCATAAGTTATAATATTAGTTGTTTAATGATTTACGGTATGTTTAAATACTTGTGGGTTTGTAACGATACTCTCCATTTAGGGTTAGCCATTACATAATCAACAATAAGCGGAGTCATTTCTTCCTTTTTGCTCCATTCCGGCTGAAGGAATAAAATAGCATTCTTATTGGTTTTTGCCGCCTGCTCTTCTGCAAAAATAAAATCGTGCTTGTTATGTATTATCACTTTAAGCTCGTGTGCCTTTTCATAAACCCCCGCTACAGGAAGCTTGGTTTTTTTAGGCGAAAGACAAATCCAGTCCCATGTACCGGAAAGCGGGTATGCTCCCGAAGTTTCAATATGTATCCTTAATCCTTTTTCCCTTAGGCTTTGGGTTAAAGGCCCCATGTCCCATGTTAAAGGCTCACCACCTGTAATAACTATGGTCTTAGCATATTTATTAGCATTCTCAACAATAGATTCTATATTTGTGGGCGGATGCAGATCTGCATTCCAGCTTTCCTTAACATCACACCAATGGCACCCCACATCACACCCTCCTACCCTTATAAAGTAGGCAGCCGTACCTGTGTGGTAACCCTCACCCTGTATAGTGTAGAACTCTTCCATCAACGGAAGCATTTCTCCTTTTTCTACTGCTATTTGTATATCTTTCTTCAGCATTTTACATCAAAATAGTTGGCAAAGATACATATAAAAAAAGAAGCTTCACCAAACCCATAAAAAAAGCCGACAGTTAACTGTCGGCTTTTTATTTATTCAATTAAGGTTTTAACCTTTTTAATTCCTGTTTAGCATACTCATCGTTTGGATCAAGCTCTAAAACTTTGTTGTAATACTCAATTGCCTTAGCAGTATCAGTTACAGCATAGTAAGAACCTGCATTTGAATAAGCCTCGATAAGGTTAGCTTTTTGTTTAGCAACTTCAGCAGCACCCTTTTCTGTTACAACTCTGATATACTCATTGTAAGCATCAGCCATTCTCTGGTAAGCCTCGTCAGACTGTATTCTCTGATTAACTCTTGCTTTGTATAAATAAGCATCCTGAGCATCAGGAGAGGCTTTAATTACATAATCAAGAGCAACATCTGCTTTACCTAATTGTACAGCATTTTCTTTTTGAGCTTCCTCTGATTTGTTTAAGTGATCGTAGTAAATAGAGTAAGCAAGATAGAAGTTATCATAAAACAGGTTCCTGTTATCAGGGTTTGTAGTAGCCACTTCAAACACTACAGAAGCCGGTCCGTAAAGTTTTTGTCCAAACAGTTTTTTACCAATAGCATTAAACTGGTTTGTAATTTCGATATCTTTTTCAGCAGCAGCTTTAATATCTGTAATTGCTTTATCAAACACTGCCTGATCAGTAATGATAGTATTACCCTGAGCATCCTCACTGATTACAGAAGCCATTTCAGCTAAACCTAGGTAAAGGTGGTCTCTTGCAATAACACGTTTAGGATCAACTTTAGCCATAAACTCATTCATAGCCTTAATACTTTCTGCATAGTTACCGTTCTCGTAAGCGGAGTAAGCCAGGTAACGAAGTATTCTTGGGTTAACACTATTAATCTGCTGCATTTTCTTAGCCTCTGCCTCAAGTGCTTTATAGTCACCTGCAAGTACTAAGAAGTCAGCATGTCTCATACGAGAGTCAAGAGAATAATCAGTAAGCGTCATGTATTTCTCATAATACTCTAATGCTTTCTTAATGTACTCGTTGTATTTTTTAGTATCTGTATTACCCCATAGGTAATAAGTTTCAGCAAGCTCACGGTAAGCCGGACCATAGTTAGGGTCTTTTGCTAATATTTTATTGAAAGCCTCTACCGCCTCAGGAAAAGCAGCTCTCGTGTTTTTAGTAATTACACCTAGCTGAAGATCTGCTCTTAAAAGACTTGGATCATAAGATGTAGCATTACGGTAAGCCCTGTACGCTTCATTATGGTTTCTGTCTCCAATATAAGCATCACCTAATGCAAGATAAGCTGCAGCCGCTTTAGAATCTTTCTCTATAGCTTTATTTAAAACAGCAATAGCTTTTTTATAGTCAGGATTGTCAGAATCGATATAAGCCCTACCTATGTATATAAGCTGCTCAACATCTTTTCTTCTAAGTTCATCCTCTACTGACTTAAACTTAGCTGCTGCTGCAGATGCATTTCCGTTGTCAAGATCTATATGACCCAAACCTATAGTGTTATATTCAGCATCGTTTTTTGCCTTTAAACCATTGTTAAAGTACATAGCTGCAGAATCCTGCTCTGTTTGTTTTAAATAAACATCCCCTAAAAGGAAGTAATTTTTCCCTTCATTAGAATCAGATGCAATTAAAGATTTTAAAATTGTTTTGGCCTTTTGATATTGTTCAGCATCGATAGCTTTTTTAGCCTGCTCTGCATCCTGTGCATTAGCCGTACCGAAAACCAATAATGACAAGCCAATGATTTTTAATTCTTTCATTTTAATCTCCTTTAAATGTATACTATTTAATTATTACGTTATTCAATTCTTATAATTCTTTACGGACAGAAATCTCTCTCGTAGGAATCTCTACAGGCAAAAGCCCTGATTTTAAAATTATACGCTGACCTTCACGTGCTCTTATATAGATTTCAAAACCCATGCCTAAACCCTGTTTACTCTGATAATTTAACACATAAAGCTTTCTGGTTAATGGGTAAGCCCCAGTAGCTATATTGCTTTGATTGGGCTTATAATACTTCTTTTCTGCCCCATCCATTTTAACATTATCAACACCTAAAACTGTAATTTCGTCAATATATTGTGTAAGGTGTGAAGGTGCCTGTACTATCCAGTCTACACCAATAATACCTATTGCCCCTGCATTATCATGCACATATTTTATAATCTCCTCATTACTTTTTACAGAATAAACCCCGCTTTCCGGTAGTTTATCTACGCCTGCCATTTCCAGCATATACTCTACAGTACTGGATCCCGGGTTATCAAAAACAAGACTTTTAACCTTACCCGACGGCTTTCCTCTAAGAACATTTAATACATCTTCAAGATTAACTACCGTATCATTCGTTTTCGAGTTGGCCAACAAAGCTATGGCATCTGTGGCAAATTCGGTAACTCTTGGTGTAATCTTTCTGTTAGTAAAATATTTTTCTTCCGAAGGAGTAAGTTTTCTGGGTAATATAGCAACCCTTGCAGAGTCATTTAATAAAGCCTGAACAATCTCTTTCTCTGTTTTATTAACCTGATTGATATGGGCATTCTTGTAAACACTGTGAAAAACAGTAACCACATCTTCCACTATAGGAGATATGGTATTATCGGTAAGAATTGTAATCTCACCCGAAGTAAGCGTTTCCTTAATTACCGCTTCTCTGTCTTCATCTGTTTTATCCTTACACGAATAAAAAGTTACTGAAACAGTTAAAACCAGTAAAAGTGAAAAAAATATGTATTTGATTTTACCTTTCATTACAAGATTATATTAATCTCTGTCATTCTGTTTTTGCCATAGCCTGTAAAAGCGTATAAAAGAATAGACAATCAAAATTATGCCTAAAGCCAGTCTTTGATTACGAGAAAGTGGCAAAGGTAAAGTTTTCCAAAAAATAATCATAAGGCCTAAGCCCAAATACATTAAAAAGAAGACCAAGCCAAAAACAAACAGAAATCGCTTTACAGGCGATTTCTGTGTTTGTCTTCGAGTGTTTCTGTGTGAAAACATCTCTAATATATTATTAAGATTTAAGGTTCATTGTGATAGGAAGGGTAAATGATGCCCTTACATTCTTACCATTCTGAACACCCGGCTGCCATTTCTTTTTCATTGATTTAAGAACACGGATAGCCTCTTTACCCATACCGTAACCAGGATCTCTAAGAACTTTAATATTAGTCATAGAGCCGTCCTTTTCAATTACGAACTGAACGAAAACCTTAACGGTCATATCCCTGTCAACCTCTGGTGGGTTAAAATTATTTTTTACATAATTATAGAAAGAATCCATACCACCCGGATACTCAGGTTGTACCTGAAGACCTGCAGTATTATATACAGCATTATCTTCCGGTTCTACACCTTTATCAAGGTCACCTGCAGGAGCACCAATAACGATATCACCTGTTGGGCTCTTTTCAGCATTTCTTGAACTTGGATCAGCCTCTTTAAACTGCTCAGTCTTTGGCGGTTCTTCTACAACTTCTTCTTTCTTTTTAACCTCTAGTGGCTTGAATTTTACCTCTTCCACTACAGATTTTGGTGCCTGAACCTCTTCTACCGGTGGTGGCGGAGGTGGCGGCGGAAGCTCTTCTGCCGGTGGTGGCGGAAGATCTACCACTTCAATAACTTTGTCTATAGACTCTTCTTTTTTAGCTGTACCCAGTTTATCACCAAACCATTTTGAAATAAGTGGTGAAGCTACAGCCAAAGAAAACAGAACTATACCTATGATAACTGCCTTTACAGTCGTTTTAGGATTTTCGGAACGCAGCTGGTATGCACCATACTTTTTGTTACGGCCTTCAAAGACCATATCAATCCACTCCTGTTTGAAAATATTCAGTTTTGACATATTAATAGTTTTTGGTTAGTGAGTAACAGAATTAATACATTCCGTCTTTCTCTAACAATTCAATTTCCGGTTTGGATATATCACCAATAGCATAAAGCTGAACATTGGTAATAGCCATCTCATCAAGGATATCCACAAGATTTTTATAATGTGTCTTGTCAGTTGGCTTGATAATTACAATTAAGCCTTTTTCCTTATCATCTCCGTATACCGCCTTAACAGCAGCCTGTCTTTGCAATATTGCCTGACGGATACCATCTTTACCATAAGTTGTCTTTGTAGGAGCAACTAATGGCTCGTCGAACAGACCCAAATACCATTGAATAGTATTATCCTTACCCATCAATATGGTCATAGACCTGTCATCAGGTGTATTCATTGTTGTAGGATCTTTTGGACTATCTTTATCAGGCATTGCCAAGTTCATGGACTGAGGCTTTGACAATGATGTGGTTAACATGAAGAAAGTAATCAAAAGGAATGCCAAATCCACCATCGCGGTTAAATCTACACCCGGGTTGCTTTTCTTACTTCTTACCTTGCCACCTTTACCACCGTCGCCGCCGGTATTTAATTCTGCCATTTTATATTATTTTTTATAATATTAAAAATCTTCGTTTCTTAAACCTGTAACAAGGAAGAATCTGTTCTTCTTTTGTTCCTGCAGGATATCAATCACCCTCTTAATAGTTGGGTACTCTTCATCGGCATCGCCTTTAATAGCGATATCCAGGTCTTTAAAAGGAACATCTTCGCCATTAGCAATACGCATCTCAAGCACTTCCTTATTAGCCTGTCTTGCAAACTCTACCCAGTCTCCTAACTGGTTATTGATAGAATCGTAAGGAATACCTTTTTGAAGTCCTTCTTTGTTTCTCTCAGCAGGCTCTAATTCAAGCAGCCCTTTTAATTGATTAAGAGGCACACCAAAACCCTGTACATTTGAGAACGCCTCATATTCACCTTCAGTAAAAGGCATATTATATTTTGACGAAATGCGCTCAAGAGTCTTCCTTCTCACTTCTTTACCTAATATAGTAAAGAAAACTTTTTGATCACCAACTGTTATAGTTGCCAAACCATCCTCCGGAAGTTTTGTTTGCACTGTTGAAGCAGGAGCATCAACCGGGTGCGGTTCAGGCAACCTGGCAGTAGCAGTCATAACGAAGAACGAAAGCAAAAGGAATGCCACGTCACACATAGCGGTCATGTCTATCCTGGTGCTCTTCTTTGATATTTTAACTTTAGCCATTCTAAAATTTATTAGCTTACAAGATTTTGAAAGTGATTTTCACACTTTCAAAACCTTATTGTATATTAATTACTTACCTACTATCTCAATTATGCGTTGTTAGCACGAGCTCTGAATCTTCTGTACGTTTGAGTAATCGCGAAACCAGCCTCATCGATAGAGTAAGTTAATTTGTCAATTTTTGAAGTAAATGAGTTGTAAGCAATAATCGCTACTGTAGAAGTACCAATACCTGTAGCAGTATTAATAAGTGCTTCAGAGATACCTACTGCAAGCTGAGCTGAATCCGGAGTAGAACCTGCACCTAGAGCAGAGAACGCTTTAATCATACCCGATACAGTCCCTAATAGACCTACAAGCGTACCAATTGACACAAGCGTAGAGATAACTACAAGGTTTTTCTCTAACATTGGCATTTCAAGAGAAGTAGCCTCCTCAAGTTCCTGCTGTATAGCAGCCTCAGCTCTTTCGCTGTCAAAACCTTCTCTTTTAACTTCTTCATATTTTAAAAGACCAGCTTTTACAACATTAGCAACAGTTCCCTGTTGTTTGTCACACTCAGCCATAGCCTCAGCAATGTTACCTGAAGTGATTTGTTTTTGTACTCTGGCAACAAAAGCTCCAACACTTCCTTTACCAGCTGCTTTAGAGATAACGAAAAATCTCTCAATTGAAAACACAAGTGACATTAATAATAATCCTAATAGTACTGCTACCACTACACCACCTTTATAAACCGTACCTAAGAAGCTACCATCTAATGGATGGCCTGTATTGTCTCCATTTTCAAAGTTAGATGGAGCTCCCATTACAAATCTCCAAACAAGGAAACCTGTTAACAGACATATTACAATTGCTAATCCTGCGAAAATATTCGATCCTTTACCAGATCCACCTTCTTTTTTTTCAACCTTCTGAATAGATGCGTTTGCCATTTCTTTTAAAAATTTAGTTCTTTTTGATTTTTAATAATAGTTCTTATTGTTTTATTTTTTACTTTTTAAAATAAGATTGGCAAATTTATATTATTAGGAGATAAAAAAAAACAAAATGATTTTTTTTCTCGTTTCTTAACATTAAATTATCACAATCTTAAACTTCCATAAACACCCAATTTACATTAGTGCTTTATACAATTTCTAATTTTTTAGGTATAATACTGACATTCATTATAAATTCAATTAAATTAATATAGATTCTGTATAAATAACATAAAAGCCATAATTTTATTGTGCGCGCATTGTAAAATAGTTTTTTTGACCATTTCTACAACAAATAATGCTCAGTTTATACTAAAAAACACCTTGCTTTGTAGTACATTTTTTATAAAATTACAACCAAAACGTCAGATTAGCTAACGGATAGCCATATTTTAATTAAAAAATAACTTCTTATGAAACAATATTTTACACAAAAAAGCCCCTTTATAGTACCCACAAACGACGGTAAATTAATAGAAGAACATTTCGGCAAAGCTTCTAACGGAGATAACAATGTTTCTATTGCCCATATGGTAGCCCCGCCACACTGGAGCGAGCCGTTTCAAACCCCGGAATTTGATGAATACACCTATATAATAAAAGGCAGGAAACAGTTTATTATAAATGATGAGAAGATTATACTGGAAATCGGCCAGTCTATAAAAATTATGAAGGGCGCAAGGGTGCAGTATTCTAACCCCTTTGAGGAACCTTGTGAGTATATAGCGGTATGCCTACCTGCTTTTACTATAGAAGCAGCTAACAGGGAAGAATAAAAAAAGCTGCTTAACTAAGCAGCTCTATTATTTTTTGTTCCACTTCGGGACTATTCCATTTTTCTTCTATGCCATCTATTTGCATTATTTCATCCATAATGGCTTTTTGCTGATCTCCTATCGCTAACGCTTCAGAGTATGGCCTGTAACTAAACGTTACCCTACTATATAAAGGAAGCCATTTATCAGGATGTTTGGCAGAGAACCATTTCTCAATTTTCTTTTGCAACAGGAATTTAGCATCTGCCGTTTTGGAGCTCATCTCCATAAAGTTACGGTAAGACAGTTCTGCTATAGCATCTGCATTAGGCTTACGACTTATCTCATACTCCTTAAATATAGTATCCCAATCGTCACCATATTGCCCCATTAACTGATTAAGAATAGTAATATCCTCAAAACCGGCATTCATACCATGACCGTAAAAAGGAACGATAGCATGACAGGCATCACCTATAAGGGCTACCTTATCACTATATGTCCACGGATAACACTTCATAGTCACCAGTGTACTGGTAGGGTTTTTAAAGAAATCTGCAACCAGATCAGGAATAACATCTATAGTTGAAGGAAAATAAGTAGCAAAGAATTTTTCCAGGCTATCCTTATCCTTTAATGCTTCAAAAGAATTCTCACCTTCAAACGGCATAAACAACGTACATGTAAAACTACCGTCAAGATTAGGCAGTGCTATAAGCATGAAATCGTTTCTTGGCCAGATGTGAAGTGAATTTTTATCCAGTTTATGGGTACCGTCTTCGTTTGCCGGAATATTAAGTTCCTTATAACCCGTATTTAAAAATTCCTGAGAATAATTAAACATGCTTTGTCTTTGCATCCTGTGGCGTACTCTTGAAAAAGCACCATCAGCACCAAACACCTTATCATATTTTAGCTCATTCCATTCACCTCTTTCAGTATCTCCCGCATGAAGTGTGGCATCTGCCAGTGTTACGTCCCAAATTTTTGTTTCAAAAAAGAACTCTACCCCTTCGGCTTCCGCCAGCGAAACCATCTTTCTGTTAAGAAGTCCGCGTGAAAGCGAGTAGATACTTTCGCCATCCTTACCATAATACTGAAAAGCCAACGGCTCGCCAACAATATGAATGGCTCTTTTATCCATAGGAATAGCAATTTGCCTTATCTCATCCCCTAACCCTACTTCATCAAGTGCCCTCCAGCCCCTGTGTGACATTGCAAGATTTATGGAACGTCCTGAAAACTGAATAGTCCTGATATCCGGGCTGCGGTCGTACACGTGTACGGTATGCCCTGCTCTTTTTAGGTATATTGCCAAAAGTGATCCTACTAAACCGGAACCTACTACAGCAATTTTTAAGGGAGTTTGCATGTAAAATAATCTAAAACACTGCAAAAATACTCAATTAATAAAACAAGCCTCTGTTTTTCAGCATTTATTTCACTATCAGAATTTTATTAAGAAAACTTTTGCACCTAAAGGATTCTTAATTAATTAACACACCCGCATCATAATGCTTAATTTTAACTCACTAACTATAAAAAACTTAAGTTATGAGAGATTTAATCTGGTTAATTGTCGTAATCCTGGTTATAGGATGGCTGGTAGGATTTTTTGGATTTAGAGAATCGGTAGGTGGTTTAATACATATATTATTAGTATTAGCCATTATAGGAGTTCTTTACAGGCTTGCAACAGGCAGAAGGCCTTAAAAGCTTTACATTACAGCATAAAAAAAGCCCCGCATTAGTGCAGGGCTTTTTTTTATATATAAGAAACTTTATTAAAACTTAATTACATTCCCGGTTTGCATGCCGTTGTTTTTTGCCAAAACACCACACATATGAAAAAGCATTCTTGCCCCTACGTTACCATCCCAGTCGTCACCTTCTTCACCCGGAGCTACCTCTACAAGATCGAAACCTATAATTTCTTTTCCGCTTTCTGCAAGCCTGCTAAATAAATAGGCCGCCTGCTCAAACGAGAAACCTCCCGGAACCGGAGTACCTGTATTAGGACAATACCACGGGTACATACCATCTATATCAAAACTGATACAAACTTTTTGTGGCAACTGTGCTATAATAGCATCACATTGCTGTTTCCAGGTTATACCTTCAAAAGTTTCAGCTTTAAGGTCGCGGTCTGTATAAATTTTTACACGGCTACCTTCAGCTTCGGCTACTTCAACTTCCTGTTGGCAAAAATCACGGATACCTACCTGAACGATTTTTGTTATTTGCGGTAACTTAAGTGCATTGTACATTATAGATGCATGCGAATAAGTAAAACCTTCATAAGCAACACGAAGATCCATATGTGCATCTAGGTGAAGCAAACCAAAATTATCATATTTAGAAGCTAAAGCCTCATAATAACCAAGCGGGGTACTATGATCTCCTCCTAAAAGAACAACCTTCTTACCCTGCTCCATCCAGTACTGTATTCTTGCTTTTACCTCATTTTTAAATTCATGGCAAATAGCATTAATCTCATCAAGATTAGCTTTCAGGGTAGTGTCATCCTCAATATTTTCTCCGCCTTCCAGAGCCTCTATAATAGGTTGGGCAAGGTTTTTATATTTTCTGCTCTTATCAGCCCATTCTTCCGTCTGGCTGTTTTGATCAAGGTAAATTCCCAGCTTCCAAAGCTCAGGAAATTCCTGATGATGCAGGTCTACCTGAAATGAAGCTTCCATTATAGCATCTGGACCTTCTGAAGCTCCTGCACCATAACTCACTGTAACTTCCCATGGAGCGGGCACTATAATAATCTCGCTCTCTTCTGCTGTGAAAGGCAAACCAAAGATACTGGCATCAGACAGTCCCGGTTGGCTTGGGTCGAACCCTGCTATTTTTTGTTCTTTTGTCATTTCCTTATTTTCTGTGTGAAAGGATTCCTTCTTTTAAAATCTGTCCAAACTCATACATATCTTCATATGAGCAGTATAATGGCACCGGCGCTAACCTGATTACATTTGGCTCTCTCCAGTCGGTAATTACACCGTTTTTCATTAAGTAATCAAATAATTGTCTTCCTTCACCGTGAAGATAAACCGAAATCTGGCTCGCTCTTTCTTTAGGATCAGCCGGAGTAATAACCTCAAAATTACCGTTGATTTCCTTATCAATTTCATGAAGGATAAACTCCAAGTAAGAAGTTATACAGTCTCTTTTTTGAATAAGCGCAGGCATACCTACCTCATCAAACATCTCTACCGACGCTAAGTATGGTGCAAGCGATAATATAGGCAAGCAGCTTACCTGCCATCCGTGTGCACCACGAACAGGATCAAACTGAGGTTCCATTAAAAATCTTCTTTCTTTATTATGACCCCACCATCCTGCAAAACGAGGAAGATCTAAATCATTATGGTGCATTTCGTGAACAAAAGCACCCGATGCGTTACCCGGCCCTGAGTTCATATACTTATAGCTACACCATGCAGCAAAGTCTACATTCCAGTTATGTAATTCCAGATGAATGTTACCTGCAGCATGCGCCAAATCCCATCCCACATAAGCTCCGGCTTCCTGACCTGCTTTTGTAATGGTTTCCATATCAAACACCTGACCCGTATAATAGTTTACCCCTCCTATTAAAACAAGTGCAAGTTCATCGCCCACTTCTTTAATAGTATTAAGGACATCTTCTTTTCTTATATTGTGTTCTCCCGGACGTCTCCTGATTTCTACAATAGCGTCTTCAGGCTCAAAACCATGGAATTTAACCTGGCTCTTTATCATGTATTGATCGCTTGGAAAAGCTTTCTCCTCACAAATAATTTTGTATCTTTTTTGTGTAGGCTGGTAAAACGTTACCATAAGCAGGTGAAGGTTTACCGTAAGAGTATTCATAACCGTTACTTCACTTGGCAATGCACCTACAATTTTACTTAACGGAGCAGAAAAACGTTCATGATAATCCCACCAGGGCTTATCGGCATAAAAGTGACCTTCTACAGCCAGCTTTGCCCAATCGTCCATTACCTCATCAACATAAGCTTTTGTTCGTTTTGGCTGTAACCCAAGTGAGTTACCCGTAAAGTAAATTACCTGCTTGCCGTTTACATGAGGAAAAATAAATTCGTCCCTGTATTTTGCAAGTTTATCTTTGGCATCCATCTGCCTTGCGAAATCGCGTGTATTTTGAAACTCCATCTTTATTTGTTTGTTGCGCCGTAAAATTACATAATTAATAAAAAACCTTAAAACAAAAAATCCTGCCGTTAATGACAGGATTCATTTTTTATCATTTTACTAATTAAAGTATTAGCATTGCATCTCCGTAAGTATAGAATCTGTATTCTTCCTTAACAGCCTCCTCATAAGCTTTCTTCATAAGATCATGACCCATAAAAGCACTAATCATCATTAGAAGCGTAGATTTTGGTGTGTGGAAGTTAGTAATCATGCAATCGGCTACACTAAAATCATAAGGAGGGAAAATAAATTTATTTGTCCAGCCTACATAAGGGTTTAGCGTTTTTTGTGAAGATACCGAACTCTCCATAGCTCTCATGGTAGTTGTACCCACTGCACAAACTTTCTTCTTGTTTACTTTTGCCTTGTTTACAATATCACAAGCTTCCTGAGTTATCATAAGCTCCTCAGAGTCCATTTTGTGTTTAGAAAGATCTTCTACCTCTACCGGATTAAATGTACCTAAACCTACGTGAAGAGTAATTTCTGCAAAGTCGATACCTTTTATCTCCAGTCTTTTTAATAAGTGCTTAGAGAAGTGAAGTCCGGCAGTTGGAGCTGCAACAGCACCTTCCTCCTTAGCGTATATAGTTTGGTAACGCTCTGCATCCTCAGGAACAACTTCCCTGTTTATGTATTTAGGTATTGGTGTTTCTCCAAGTTCAGTAAGCTTAGCCCTAAACTCCTCATAAGAACCGTCATATAAAAATCTAAGAGTCCTACCTCTTGATGTAGTGTTATCAATAACCTCTGCTACAAGAGAATCATCATCACCAAAGTAAAGTTTGTTACCTATCCTTATTTTTCTTGCAGGATCTACAAGTACATCCCAAAGACGCTGCTCTGAATTAAGCTCCCTTAAAAGGAATACCTCAATTCTTGCACCTGTTTTCTCTTTATTACCATAAAGGCGGGCAGGGAAAACCTTAGTATTGTTAAGCACCATTACATCTCCTTCATCAAAATATTCAAGAATATCTTTAAACAACCTGTGCTCTATAGTTTTTGTTTTTCTGTTTACCACCATTAAACGGGATTCATCCCTGTTTTCAGCAGGAAATTCAGCCAGTAGTTCTTTTGGCAGATTGAAATTGAAGTTTGATAATTTCATCTTTGTATTTTTAATTGGATGCAAATATACTACCGCAAAACAGGGGTTGTCAAGTATTTTGGGATATATTTATTTTTTAATTACCGTAACGCCCGCTATTAAAGCGTTTCAACAATAAAACCTATTTTTTTAAAGTCGTCCCAAAAGGCAGGATAGGATTTAGAAACAACCTGAGCATCGTTAATTACAATAGGCACTTTTATAGCCAAAGGCGCAAAAGCCATTGCCATTCTGTGATCGTTATAGGTATCTATAGCCACATTATGATTTATTTGCAGCACACGCTGTAACTCAAGTGAATCTTCTGTTATAATAACACCAGCTCCCAACTTTGTAAGTTCTACCCTTAATGCTTGAAGCCTGTCTGTTTCTTTAATCTTAAGCGTGTGCAAACCTGTGAGCCTACAGCCAATTCCCAAACCTAAACAGGTTACAGCTATAGTTTGGGCAATATCAGGGGTATTGTTCAAATCAAGATTAACCACTTTAGGCCTTAAACTTGTTTTACGCAATACAATACTATCATTACTGAAAGTAGTTTCTACACCAAGAAACTTATATATATCTATAAGGGCACTATCCCCCTGAAGACTCCCTTGCCTATATGATGAAAGTTCTATTTGAGAACCTTCTTCCGCCAAAGCGATTAATGAATAAAAGTAAGAAGCACTGCTCCAGTCACTCTCCACAACAACCTTTACCGGGTTCATCTCACGAAGCGGACTAACCTTAATAACATTACCTGTCATTTGAGCATCAATTCCTACCTCAGCTAAAAGCCCTAAGGTCATATTAATATAGGGCAGGGATGTTATTTTACCCTGTAGGGTAATTTCAATTCCGTTTTTTAATTTTGGGACTACAAGTAACAATGCTGTTATATATTGGCTACTAACATCTGCCTTTAGCGAAACCTTATTATTTGTTATTTCAAACTTACCTATTCTTAATGGAGGATACCCCTCTTTTTCAGCATACTCTATTTTAGCTCCCAGTTCTCTAAGTGCATCAACCAAAATACCGATGGGGCGTTCCTTCATTCTTGAAGAACCTGTAAGGAGTATCTCCCTGTTACCATGAACAGCAAAAAATGCCGTAAGAAAACGCATGGCTGTACCTGCATGATGAACATCAATAACACTTTCAGTACTATGGAGTGCCTTTATCATCGCATCAGCATCATCCGACTCAGAAATGTTTTCAACTTCTATCAGAGGGTATAATGCCTGTAGTAACAAAAGCCTGTTGGTTTCTGACTTGCTTCCGGTAATTTGTATTGACGAAGAAAGCATCCTTGAGGATGCTTTTAACTTAAGATTCATTATCTAATGAGTATTACTTTTCTTTTTAAACCACTTTCCTTCCCTGATTTTAGAAAGAATGAACATTTCACACAATGTCATACTCAGGGTAAAGCTAATCATAAAACGCCATTTGTTTTGAAAGTCATCCCAACCATCTATAAACACCAGCAATACGGCTAACGGAAAATAAATGATTATCCCTCCTATAAAATGTGCAATCTTACTCTTCATAATCTGAATATTAGCTTCTCAAAAATAAGCAAATTACTTCAGTTTCTCGTTATTATGATGGCGATCGTGATCACGCTTGGTTTTCAGGTCCATCTTCTTATCAAATGCAGCCTGTAGATCAACCCCCGTTTGGTTAGCCAGGCAAAGCACTACAAATACCACATCTGCCAGTTCTTCGCCAAGATCTTTACTTTTATCACTCTCCTTTTCACTTTGCTCCCCATATCGGCGCGCAATAATCCTTGCTACCTCACCTACCTCTTCGGTAAGCTGTGCCATATTGGTAAGTTCGTTAAAATAACGCACTCCGTGTTCCTTAATCCAGTTATCTACCTCAAGCTGTGCATTCTTTATATCCATCTTTTATTTCTTTTTAAGTACAATTTTTTCTGACTGCTTGCTAACAATATTAGCAGTATACTCTTTAAGGCTGTTGTAATATTCTGCACCAACACTGGAGTAATTAACGCTATTGACTACGACAACCTGTATAAGGTTTTCTTCCTGGGCTATATTAAAAGTGAAAGTAGCAATATTATCTACCATTGCAAAACGTGCAGCCTTTGGCAGCGATTCTACCTCATAGCCTTCAGGAATTGTAAGTACAAAAGTAAACCTTCCTGTTGAAGGATATGCAATCTTTTTTCTTCCTTAAACGGATTTTCAGTCTCAGCATAAAACAAAAGCGGCGAAACATAAATTTTATCTCCAATTACCTCGGCACCTTTAGCTGTAAAACTGAAATTAACCTCAGTTTCTTTAGCATCTTTAAACTCAAAATCACTTATTTCAACATTCCCTCTTTTCTTTTCTGCCTGCTCTATATGCTGTTCTTCATTAATATCAGCATATTTTTCTCTATATCTTATGGCATTATAGTCGTAATACCTGTTACTGGTTTTACCTGTTACGATACCGTCTGTATTTATTTGAGCTGTAAGATAAACGCTTTCTCTTGAGTTAACGGTTGGATTAAGCTTCACTTCTTTGTCGGTTTTATCTTCCCTTAAAAGCCTGCCATAACCGTTCAAATCATTAACAGGTAACAATCCGGGTTCAGCATATTTACTAGTGGCATCCAGCAATACTACTTCATCGCCAAACTCTACCCCGGCAATTACATAATTAAATGCATAAACACTAATATATGAAGCAATGCCATTGTCTCTGGTACTTATAATTACCGGACTCGCCTTTAGGCCCGCATATTTTAACATTGCGGTAAGCATAAGGTTTATTTCACCCGAATTACCCGAACGTTCATCATAGGCCTTTTTAACGCTCTCCCAACTTGTCAAACCATATCTGCCTGACCAGGACATTCTGTTTTTAACATAGTTGAAAACAGTTTCCATTTTTTTTCTGTCATCGGTAACACCAGATAAAAGAGCGTCTATGTCGGTTTTAAAATACGCTGTCTTTTTAAGCTCGTCACCAAAATCATCTTCCATATACAACACCTTGGCTACCGACTCCCAATTTGAGGCAAATTTTGTAACCTTATCATTCATATCCCTCGTTTCGGAAAGCTCATGCTTTACAAAAAGCAGGTAATTATCAATATTATCTATATAGGCTTCGGTTTTAAAGGCAGGCAAATCTTTTACCACATACTCCTGAGCAATCTCATGCAAAGTGATTTTAGCGTGCCTGTCTATTATAGTACGCTTAACAATATCGGTTTTTTCCTCTATGGGGTAATACGAATTAATTATACGGTTGTAGGAAAAGAACTGAGGAATATTCAGGTTATATTGAACATAATTTACAGGAATTTTATCCTGAAAAAACCAGTCTTCAAGATTATAAATATAAGGCGACTTAACAATATACTTATACTCAATTACTGAACCTTCCTTTACGTTAGGAAGCATTATCTTTTTCTGTCTTCTGGTCTTGCTTAGCTCTTCTGTAAATTCTTCATCTTTGTTTAAAGATGTTTTTTGTATTTCACCATTAACAAGATTGTAAGTAGCAGCCTCCTTAAAAGTAACCGACTCCCCACTTACCCTTTTATAATAATAGGGTACAGCAACGTTAGCCCAATCGTACCCCTCCTTACTATAGATCTTAACCCTTACCTCTACTTCAGTAAAAATAACCCACCTTTCATTATCTATGTCAAAATAGGTTTTCCCTTTTTTATATAAAACAGCGGCTTTTGCAGAAGGGTCAAGCGGATGTACTTTTTCCTCAAGTTCTTCTTTTGATACTTTACCTAACTTAAAATCACCTGCAAAAACAGTACAGGCAAAACTCATTAACAGTAAAGTGAAAATATTTTTCATCCTCTATTTTTTTACCAGCACTATTTTCTCAGATTGTTTTTTAACTATATCGCCATAAATATCCTTTAGCGTAGTATAATATTCAGGATTAAATCGTGCAAAAGACAAATCTTCCTGGGCTATAATCTGTAACTGATTGTTCTGATTTACCGTAGCGGTAAACTTAAAAGAAACATAATCATCCTGAGTAGCATACAAAACAGATTCAGGTATAGATTCTACAACATATCCTTCCGGAATCGTAAAGGTTATAATATATCTTTCATTTTGAGGGTAAATAAAATCTATAGGAAGCTTTCTTTCGGTCTCATTAAAAGGGTTTTGAGTCACACTAAAACCTAATAAAGGAGATATATAAATCTTATTACCTGCCACATCTGTACTTGTCTTAAAATCAAAACTTTCAGAAACCGGCTTTGCAGCATCATTTAAATCGTTAAGCTCATAATTACTCAGCTCCACGGCAAGACTATTTTCATACCTCTGGATTTTTGCCTCATCATTAATACCATTATACATCTCCCTAAGGGCTAAAGCATTGTAATCATAATTCTGAATTTTACATTTACCCATTACTGTACCATCTGTATTAACCTCACCAATAATCACAACATTTTTTCTTGATTTCTGCTCAGGCAACAGGCTTATCTCTTTTGAAGTAAGATTTTCCTTAATCATCCTGCCAAAAAGGTTAAGATCCCTTACGGGAAGTATATTTTGTGTTGCATATTTACTGGTAGCATCAAGAAGTATTGTTTTGTTTTGAATTTCTACACCTGCTATAACATAATTAAACTCATCTCTGTTCACAAAAGCCACATGGCCTTTATCTCTTGTACTTAACAATACCGGATTAGCCTTTAAACCTGCATATCTTAACATGGAAATAAGCATAAGGTTAATATCGGCCACATTTCCCGACCTGCTTTCATAGGCTTTCTTCACTCCCTTTTTACACGTATAACCATACTCACCATCCCATGCCATCCTGTTTTTCACATATTCAAAAACCAAGGTTGTAATTTCTTCACGGTTAATTTTACCTTCTAAAATTGAATTAAGGTCTTTTTGATAGTAGTCGCTTTTATCTATTTCTTCCCCAAAACTCTCTTCATTATAAATAAGTGCCGCAACACTATCCCAGTCGTATGCATATTTTTTTTCTTCAGAGTCCGGATACTGAACACTCGCCAGTTCATGTTTAATAAAAGACTTATAATTATTTATATTATCAATAAAAGCTTCCGTTTTTAGTGCAGGAACATTTTCTGCCTCATAGGTATATACATTTTCATAAAACCCTACCTGTCCGCTTTCAGAACGCAAAGTAGAACTGGAAACCCCATAAGGGCCTTTTTTAGCTACATGACTATACTGTCTTACTACCTGTCTGGTTTCCTTACCTTCTTTTAGCTCTATATACGGGCTTTTTACCCTGTTATATATAAAGTAATGCGGAACTGCAAATTCCACTTCAATATGCTTTACCGGAATTGAATACTGAAAATACCAGTCTGGAAGGCTTGAAAGGTATGGTGATTTCTTAATATACCTGTATTCTATAACAGAACCTTCCTTTACATTAGGAAATGTTATTTTTTTAGTACGCCATTTTTTATTGGTCTGTTCTGTAAAAAGCCCGTCATCTTCTACTTTGGTTTTTTGTATCTCTCCGTCAACAATGTTATACACTGCTGCATCAGAAAATTTCACATCCTCCCAGTCGGCCGCATAATCATAATACGGAATTTCTACGTTCGCATAATTATACCCTTCTTTAGTATAAACTTTTAGCCTTACAAGTACATCAGTAACAATTACCCATTTACCCTGACTATTAAAATCAAAATAAATTTTACCTTCCTTATTCAATATGGAAGCCGCAACTGAGGGGTCTCCCTGATATTGAGTTTCTTTAAGCTCCTTTTCAGAAACTTTTCCAGGTTTATAATTTTGGGCAAATAGTACACCCGACAGCAATAATGTTACTACTAAAGAAATCTTTTTCATATTATATTTTCTTACTTAAAACAATTTTTTCGGTTTGCTTTTCTACCATTTTCTGGTAAAAATCTTTAATTACGGTATAGTAATCCTGCGGAATGTTAGAATAATTAATTTCTGTTGTGGCAATAAGCTGTATCTGTTTTTCATTTGCCTGAATAGAAAACTTAAACGAACCTATATTCTGCTCCATTCCCAATGCCAATGATTCTGGAATTGACTCTACCACATAACCCTCAGGAATACTTAACGTTATCATATACCTGTCCTGTCTTGGGTATACAAAATCTATAGGGTATTCTCTTTTCTCCTGTTTAAAAGGATTTTCTGTTTCAGCAAAGAACAATAAAGGATGTACATATATTTTATCCCCTATGATGTCTGAAATATTGTTATGCACAAAATTAAACTCCTCTACTACCGGCTTGTTTAAATCATCATTAGTTACCGAATAATTTTCTATTTCAATACCGTCATACCTTTTTTCAAGTTTCTCCAGATAACTATCCAGATTTGAATTAGAATGAGATTCTCTAAAGATAAAGGCATTGTAGTCAAAGTACTGATCTCTTGCCTTACCCGAAACTTTACCTTCTTCGTCAATAGCAGCTATTATGGTAATTAACTCTTTTGAATTTGATTGCGGGAACATACTTATTTCTAAAGAACTTCCGTCTTTTCTTATCAACCTGCCGTTCCAGTTTAATGATCGAACAGGTAATATATTTGGCAATGCAGATTTAGATGTTGCATCAAGCAACACTATTTCATTTCCAACCTGCACCGCCGCTATAACATAATTAAAAGCAGATCTGGTAGGGAAAAGTGCAATTTTACTGGATCTTGTTGTAACCAACACCGGATTTGCTTCTAATCCGGCATAATTGAGCATTGAAACAAGCATAAGGTTTATTTCGGCAACATTACCCGTCTTGTTTTTATAGGCCTGTTTAACTCCGTCATGACACGTATAGCCATAATAGCTATTCCAGTTCATTCTGTTTTTAACATAACTAAATATTACCCCTATCTTTTTTTCCTGAGTATCTGCACCGGAAAGAAGCGCATTCAAATCGTCTTCATAATACCCGGTCCTTTTTATCTCACCACCAAAATCATCATAATTGTATATTGTTTTGGCTAAATCTTCCCATGAGTGTGAATATGATTTTACCGTTTCTCCGGGATATTGGGTTATGGCAAGTTCATGCTCAATACTACTTGTATAATTATCTATATTATTTACATAATACTCATCCTTAAGTGCAGGAACATTTTCCATAACATAAGTGGCAACCTTTTCTGAGTAATCTATTTGCCCATTAGAAAACTGAGTACCCCTGCCTGTCCTTTCCTTCTCAACATAAGTAATCCTTTTATTCGCAGCAGAATTAGATACTTTAGGAGCTAAATACCCCCTAAAATTGGGTTTATATGTAAAGTATTCAGGAATTCTGGTTGTGTACTCCGAGTAATTTACCGGTATAGGCTCCTGAAACCTCCATTCAGGAAAAAGACTTATAAAAGGAGACCTTACCGTATAGCGATATTCTACAATACTGCCTTCCTTAACATCGGGCATCATAATTTTTCTCTGCTTATAAAATTTGTTTACCTGCTCTGTAAACTCACCCTCTTTTTTAAGCTTGGTCTTTACTACTTTACCGTCTGCAAGATTATAGGTAACAGCCTTATTTACATCAACCGTTTCATCTCCGTTATCAGAACTGTAATAACTAATGATCTTATTAGCCCAGTCATATCCGTCTTTATTGTATATTTTAATTTTTGTATCAACCTCAGTAACAATCATGAAACCACTACTTGCACTGTAATCCATATAAGTGGTTCCTTTTGAAAAAAGTATTGCTGCGGATGCCGAGGGATCTGTAGGATGACTTTTTTGTTCCAGTTCTTCTTTTGTTACTTCTCCCAATTCATATTTTTGGGCGTGTGCTGCAAAACCTGTCACTAACAGGAATGCGATAAGGTTAAAAATTTTCATGGTTGGTTAATTTGGTTGTGGTATTTATTTTTTAAGCAATACTACTTTAGCATTATCGTTACGGGCTATTTTTTCTCTAAACTGTCTGTATAAATCATAATCAGATTTTTCATAAAGACCCTTATTTAAAGAAAATGTCCTTTTATAAACAAGGGTATTATCATCCTTCAATTCTAAAACTGATGTATATTCTCCAAACTTTTCTTTTATCTCAACAGCGTTTGGCAAGGCCTCAATAGTATATCCTTCAGGAAGGGTAATTACTATCTCATCGCTGTCTAAAAAGCCTCGTTCTATCTCAAACGGATTATGCCTGTTCCTGTATCGTTGCGGCACATAAGTACTCATGTTAAAAGCGTTGATAACAAACATCATCCTGTTTCCGCTCACACTTCCGTAACTCTCTGCCTCAAGCTCTATTGTTTCGGTAAGCTCAGGCTTTTCACGATTGTTGGCAAACTCGGTCTTATTAAGTTTTAGATTATTAATGTTATTAAAGTATCGTGATTTATACAATTTATCCAAATCATCTTTAGATCTGGTTTCATACATATACTTATCATCATATTGTGTTCCTTTAGAAACCCTTGTTAACTCACCTGTAATCTTACCATTATCAAGTAAAGTATAACTCCCTTTTACATACTGGGTATTTTCTTCTTTTTTATAAATATGGGTTCTTACAAGCTCACCTTTTTCGGGTGTAATTATAAGTGCCATCCTGTCGTCCGTAAAATCACCCTGAAATCCAAAAGGAGCAATCTGGCTGGTACATTCCAGCCAAACCAGTTCATCGTTATTAGGTATTGCGAGTACCATATGGTTACCCTGCATACACACAAAGTCATCAGAAATATCACGTTTTCTCCTGTCTCCGTAAATAATCGCACAGTAAGAATCCACACCTACAGCCTTTAATAATGATCTTGTATAATTAGAAAGTGCTTTACAGTCGCCATACCCTAATCTGTCAACATCTTTTGCCAGCATAGGTTTCCATCCGCCTATACCTAACTGTATGCTTACATAGCGGGTTTTATCCTGTACATATTTATAAACTACTCTTGCTTTCTTTATAGGATCGGTCTCATCACCTATTAATGTTTTTATTTTAGCAACGGTTTCCTCAGGCACCTCATCTGTACCTGTAAGCAGTGTATTGTAATACCAGTTACCAAAAGAAGCCCAGTCGCTTGCCTCTCCGTCAACACCTTCTAAGTGAAATTTTGTTAAGGAGAACATTACCTTAGGCATAATCTTTTTATACGGACTATATTCTTCTGATTTTATGGCAGGAACATTCTCGCAGCTTAGCTTCAACATTCCTTCAGACTCTTCTTTTTTTAATGTAATATCATCAAAATTATAATCCTTATACCTAAACCCAAGTTCCGGAGCATATTGTATATTGAATTCGGATTTCTCCACACTCATGTACAAATCTGACACAGGCATCCAAGGGGTTATAAAGGCAGTATTGGCTGTTTGTACCTCACTCTCAAAAACTATGGTAAAAGGATATTGTACGGGAGTGTAAGAAAGATATAAAGCTTTTGTATCGGTTATTCCCGCTCCCTGTGATACAGCCGACATTTTGAAATCTTTTTTCCTGATTTTCTTAACCTCAGCCCCAAAAGCATTATAAATAACAGCCTCTATAGACTTTATTTTTCTGGTTTCGTCAAAATACTCATAGGTATCAACATCATCAAAACCGGTCTCGTTAAAAACTGTCACGATTTTTTTGCTGGTAATGGTCATCGACTTACGCGAATCGATAACAACATCTGTTTTGCTTAGGCGCACAACGGCATTAGCATGTTCTTTTAGATTATCCGGAATCCCGGAAATAGAAAGGTTTTCCTGTGCAAAAACCGATAACTGTATGAACAGCAGAAGTAAAGGTGTGTATTTTCTTAAAAACATTTTGTTAAAATCTTTTAGCCAAAAATAGCCGTTTTTAACAAAAATGAAAATTATTCCTTGTTTTTTGTGTCAATTAAAATTGTTACGGGCCCGTCATTTATTAAAGCTACTTTCATATCGGCACCAAATTCACCTGTTTGAACAGGCTTTCCTGTCTCATTTTTAAGGCATTGAACAAAACTTTCATATAACGAAACTGCAACATCAGGTTTTGCAGCTTTTATATAAGAAGGGCGATTCCCTTTTTTTGTTGCAGCATGAAGTGTAAACTGACTCACCACAATAATATCGCCATTAACATCGGTAACACTCAGATTCATCACACCATCCTCATCACCAAAAATCCTTAGTTTGGAAATCTTGGCACAAAGCCAGTCGACATCTTCTTTTGTGTCGGCATCTTCTATACCTATCAAAATTAAAAGTCCCTGTTTTATATCAGCTGTCTTCTTACCTCCTATGGTTACCGAAGCTTCACTGACTCTCTGTATTACTGCCCTCATTAATCTTCGTTATCATTATTACGACCATCGCCATAAATATCTGTCCTGTAGTTTTCGTCTTCACCTTCCAGCATCTGTATATAGCTTTTATAACGCGACCAGGCAATTTCATCATTTTCCAGTGCTTCCTTCACGGCACAAAACGGTTCGTTTTTATGCAGGCAGTTATTAAACTTACATTGGTCTTTAAGTTCAAAAAACTCAGGAAAATAATCGCCAAGCTCATCTTTTGCCATATCCACTACACCAAACCCTCTTATTCCCGGAGTATCAATGATTTTAGCCCCAAAATCAAGATCAAACATCTCGGCAAAAGTAGTGGTATGCTGTCCCTGGCTATGCTGTTCGGAAATTTCTTTGGTCTTTAGGTTTAATGAAGGCTGTAATTTATTGATAAGGGTAGATTTCCCGACACCCGAGTGCCCCGAAAACATGCTTATTTTATCCTTCATCATCTCTTTAAGCTCTTCTATGCCTTTATCCTCAACGGCCGAAACCCTTAAGCATTTATAACCTATCGAGCTGTATATGTACTGAAGGTACAACTGTTCATCCAGCGACTCTTCATTAAAAGTATCTATCTTATTAAAAACAATAACCGCTTCAATACCGTAGGCCTCGGCAGTTACTAAAAAACGGTCTATAAAACTGGTAGTGGTAACAGGGTTGTTTATTGTTACCAGCAGGAATAACGCATCTATATTAGAAGCAATAATATGAACCTGCTTAGACAGGTTTACCGATTTGCGGATAATATAGTTTTTACGCTCTTGTATATTATTAATGGTACCTGTAGTATCGTCCGAAGTCTCATCAAGTTCAAAATCCACCACATCACCTACTGCCACGGGGTTAGTACTCTTAATTCCCTGAATACGGAATTTACCCTTTATACGGCATTCATAAAAATCACCTTCTTCGGTTTTTACCGTATACCAGCTACCGGTAGATTTATAAACAAGTCCTGTCATTCGGCAAAGATAATTATTTTAAACCCATGAGTTTTGCTATTCTTCCTTATTAATAACGTTTTGCTGATGATTGATGCTTTCCTGGTGAATTGCCCTGAAAAGCTGTAGTATGAATTCCTCACCCAGACTTTCTTCCTTTCCTCCTGCCTTCATTTTTTCAAGAATGGATTTCCAACGGCGGTTTTGAAGTATGGCTACGTTATTTTCTTTTTTAATAACGCCTATCTCATCGGCAATACGCATACGGTTACCTAATATTTCTATCAGTTTGGTATCATATTCGTCAATACGAAGCCTTAGTTTTTCCAGCTTATCATTAAAGGCATCTCCTTCTACCGATTTATGGCGTACCACAAGATTCTTTAATATCTGCTTAAGCGTATCGGGTGTTACCTGCTGTGCAGCATCGCTCCATGCCTTATCCGGATTATTATGGGTTTCAATCATCAACCCGTCATAATTAAGATCAAGTGCCTGTTGCGACACCTGTTGTATCATATCCCGCTTACCAGTTATGTGTGAAGGATCGCAGATAATGGGCAGGTTCGGAAACCTTTCATGAAGTTCTATGGCAAGCTGCCATTCCGGTATGTTCCTGTATTTGGTTTTCTCATAGGTAGAGAACCCCCTGTGTATTACGCCCAGTTTTTCAATCCCGGCATTGTAAAGTCTTTCAACTCCGCCTATCCAAAGGGCCAAATCAGGGTTCACAGGATTTTTTACCAAAACAATCTTATCGGTACCCGCAAGGGCATCGGCAATTTCCTGAACCGCAAAAGGGTTAACGGTGGTGCGCGCACCTATCCAAAGTACATCTATATCATGTTCCAAAGCCAGTTGTACATGGTGGGCATTTGCCACCTCAACCGCCATAAGCATTCCGGTTTCTTCCTTAGCCTTTTGCAGCCATTTAAGCCCTATGGCACCTACACCTTCAAAACCTCCAGGCCTGGTGCGTGGCTTCCATATCCCGGCACGGTATATTGTAACGTCCGATTGTTTTAACTGTTTTGCAATATCCAGCACCTGCTCCTCAGTTTCTGCACTGCAGGGGCCTGCTATAACTAACGGGTGCGAAAGATTAAAATCTTCCAGCCACCTTCTAACTTCAATATTGTTTTCCATTTTTTGCATCCGGATACAAATTTAATGCATTTACACGTTATAAATACCAAGTATATAAGGGTTAAACAAGCGCATGGCACAATTTCATAAAATTAACAGGTTATATACCCAACATTTATTTTTCTTAGTACTTTTGTTCAAAATCACAACATATGTCAATCGAGGTTAAGGATATTTCTAAAAGCTATGGCGAACAAAAAGCGCTTAATGCTGTTTCATTTTCAGTAAAAAAAGGAGAGATTGTTGGTTTTTTAGGACCTAACGGTGCCGGAAAATCTACATTAATGAAGATACTTACCACTTACCTTATTGCAGATGAAGGCAGCGCTTCTGTTAACGGGCATGATGTAAACAACGACCAGAAAGCAGTACAGAAATCTGTTGGTTACTTACCGGAGCACAATCCGCTGTACCTTGATTTGTATGTTAGGGAATACCTGGCTTTTAATGCAGATGTATATAAGGTATCCAAATCCAGAATTGACGAAGTAATACTACTTACAGGGCTTACCCCTGAGGCACATAAAAAAATAGGAGCACTTTCTAAAGGTTACCGCCAGCGTGTTGGGCTTGCTACTGCCCTGCTTCATGACCCTGAAGTACTTATTCTTGATGAACCAACCACAGGACTTGACCCCAATCAGCTTGTGGAGATACGTGACCTTATTAAAAACATAGGTAAAGACAAAACCGTATTCCTGTCTACTCACATCATGCAGGAAGTAGAGGCTATATGTGACAGGGTTATTATTATTAATAACGGAGAGATTGTTACAGATAAAAACCTCAACAACCTGGTAAAAGATACCAATCAGGTTATTGAGGTTGAATTTGATATTGCTGTTAATGAACCGCTATTGCAAAGCCTTCCAAATTTGGTAAATGCCAAAAACGTACAGGGACACATATGGGAACTTACGTTCGGTACGGATAAAGATATGCGCCCTGTAATTTTTGACTTTGCACAAAATAACGGCATTAAGACGTTACAGTTAAGCCTTAAAAACAGAAACCTTGAGTCTGTTTTCAGGGAAATGACCAAGAAGTAAGCCTAAAAGACTTCCTTGCCAATAGCCTTAATATTATCTGACTTGCCCATAGAATAGTAATGCAGTACCGGTATGCCGGCTGCTACCAGTTCCTTACTTTGGGCAATACACCATTCTATACCTATTTGCCTAACGGCATCGTTGTCTTTTGCTTTAACTATTTCCATAATAAGTTCATCCGGCAGGTCTACCTTAAAACGGTGCGGTATCTGGTTAAGCTGTTTTTTTGTTGATAGCGGCTTAAGTCCCGGTATAATAGGCACAGTAATTCCTTCTTTTCTGCACTTGGCTACAAAATCAAAGAATTTCTTATTATCAAAAAACATCTGGGTCACTATATAAGAGGCTCCGTTCTTTATCTTTTGTTTCAGGAAATAAATATCGCTGTCAAGGCTTGGGGCTTCCATGTGTTTTTCAGGATAGCCTGCCACACCAATACAAAAATCTGTTGCCGATGTATTTAGTAAATCATCATCCAGGTAAATCCCCTTATTAAGGTTTACAATCTGTGTTACCAGTTCGCTGGCATACTCATTTCCTTCCTTTTCGGGCTTAAAATATATTTCACTCTTTACGGCATCTCCCCTTAAGGCAACAACATTCTCTATCCCCAGGAAATCAAGATCTATTAAAAAGTTCTCGGTATCCTCTTTGGTAAAGCCACCACAAAGTATATGCGGAATAGCATCTACCCCATACTTGTTTTGTATAGCCGAACAGATACCTACAGTACCCGGACGCTTTTTTACCACTTTCTTTTCCAGCAGTCCGCTGGGCAACTCCTTAAAAGTATATTCTTCCCTATGGTAAGTCACATCTATAAAAGGCGGCTTAAACTCCATTAACGGGTCTATACTGTCAAAAATAGACTGTATGTTTTGCCCCTTTAGCGGAGGCAGTATCTCAAAAGAGAAAAGTGTTTTTCCGTTTGCATTTTCTATATGCTCAGTTACTTTCATCTAATCTGCAATATTTGGGTTAAGCCATTTTACGGCTTCATCAATACTTATATTTCTTCTTTTGGCATAATCCTCAACCTGATCCTGTTTTATTTTCCCAAGTCCGAAGTACTTACTTTCAGGATTACCGAAGTAATATCCTGATACCGATGATGCCGGCCACATGGCAAGGCTTTCGGTTAAGGTTACACCTGTTTTATTTTCAACATCCAGCAGCTGCCAGATTGTGTTTTTCTCTAAATGGTCAGGACAAGCCGGATAACCCGGTGCCGGACGTATACCTTTATATTCTTCTTTTATAAGTGCCTCATTGCTCAGGTCCTCATTAGCGGCATACCCCCAAAAATCCTTTCTTACCTTTTCATGCAGATATTCTGCAAAGGCTTCCGCAAAACGATCACCCAGAGCTTTTACCATTATCGAGTTATAATCGTCATGATTTTTTTCAAACGCTGCAGCTTTTTCATCCACACCAAAACCTGTGGTTACACAAAAGGCTCCCATATAATCGGTTTTACCTGCTTCTTTCGGACAAACAAAATCGGCTAAAGCTATATTTGGCGCACCCTTTGTTTTTTGCGACTGCTGCCTTAGCGTAAGAAACGTTACCAGCTCGCTTCCGTTTTCATCATACACGGCTATATCGTCATCATTCACCTGATTGGCAGGGAATATACCGTATACTCCTTTGGCCTGCATCCAGTTTTCACTAACAATATCTGCCAGCATCTTTTGGGCATCCTCAAACAGGATCACCGCCTGCTCCCCTACTATTTCATCTTTTAGTATATCAGGGTATTTACCATGTAAATCCCACGTACGGAAAAACGGTGTCCAGTCTATATAAGGTTCCAGTTCTTTTAATGAAGGTGCTATAGTATGTATCCCGATAGCCTTAGGCTTATGGGCAATGTAATTACCCCAGTCCAACTGAAGCTTATTTGCCCTTGCACCGGCTATGGAAAGGAAATCCTTATCATGCGAACGGTTTAAATAACCCTCTCTAAGTTTATCATACTCTTTCCTTATTATTTTTGAATATTCGGTTTTTGTACCTGTATTAATAAGGTTACCCGCTACGGTTACTGCCCTTGAGGCATCGTTAACATGTACAACGGTTTCCCTATACTCAGGCGCAATCTTTACCGCAGTATGTGCCCTCGATGTGGTAGCCCCGCCTATCATAATTGGGATACTGATGTTAAGCTTATCAAGTTCTTTTGCCAGATATACCATTTCGTCAAGCGAAGGTGTTATCAGCCCGCTAAGCCCTATAATATCTACCTGTTCCTTTATGGCGGTTTCGATAATTCTTTCGGGCGGAACCATAACCCCAAGATCTATAATCTCAAAATTGTTGCATCCCAGCACTACCGATACTATATTCTTACCTATATCGTGCACATCTCCTTTTACTGTGGCCATTAACACCTTACCAGCCGAGGTTCCTTTACCTTTACCCTCTTCAATATAAGGTAACAGATAGGCCACTGCTTTTTTCATTACACGTGCCGATTTTACTACCTGCGGTAAAAACATCTTACCACTCCCAAACAGGTCGCCCACTACATTCATACCAGCCATAAGATTTATCTCGATAACCTCAATAGGCTTAACTGCACTTAGACGTGCTTCCTCAACATCTGCTTCTATAAATTCGTCAACTCCTTTTACCAGAGCATGTGTTATTCTTTCCTGTAACGGAAGTGCACGCCATTCCTGCAGCTGCTTTTCTACAGATTTCACATCTCCTTTTACATTATCAGCAAAAGCCAATAATCTTTCGGTAGCATCATCACGGCGGTCTAAAAGCACATCTTCAACATGCTCCAGCAGGTCTTTATCTATTTCATCATACACCTCAAGCATTTCCGGGTTAACAATACCCATATCCATACCATGCTGAATAGCATGATATAAAAATGCTGAGTGCATAGCTTCCCTTACTTTATCATTACCTCTAAAGGAGAACGATACGTTACTTACTCCTCCGCTCACGTGAGCATAAGGCAGGTTTTGCCTTATCCATTGGGCGGCCTTAAAAAAGTCAAGGGCATTTTTACGGTGTTCTTCCATACCGGTAGCTACCGGGAAAATATTCGGGTCGAAGATGATATCTTCCGGAGGGAAATTTACCTGATTAACCAGTATATCATAGGAACGCTTGCATATATCTATACGCCTTTGGTAGGTATCAGCCTGACCCACCTCATCAAAAGCCATTACAATTACCGCTGCCCCATAGCGTTTTACTTTTTTTGCATGCTCAATAAAAAGTGCTTCACCTTCTTTAAGGCTAATGGAGTTTACTACACTTTTTCCCTGAGTAACCTTAAGCCCTGCCTCTATAATTTCCCATTTGGAACTGTCTATCATAACAGGTACACGGGCAATATCCGGCTCAGATGCTATAAGGTTCAGGAAAGTAGTCATGGCATGTACACCATCAAGCATGCCCTCGTCCATATTAATATCAATAATCTGGGCACCGCCTTCCACCTGAGCACGCGCTACATCGAGTGCTTCCTCATACTTCTCCTCTTTTATAAGGCGCAAGAATTTTCGGGAACCTGTAACATTGGTACGTTCTCCCACATTAATAAAATTACTTTCGGGCGTTACGATTAACGGTTCCAGCCCCGATAGTTTTAGGTATCTAGCCCCCCCTGCCCCCGAAGGGGGAGCAGAAGAACCTGATAAAAATTCCTGATTATTTTCTATAAACTGACTCTTTTCCATAACTAAATAATTCCCTGTTTAAGTGAGTCTGTTACTATTCCCCCTTTGGGGGTTAGGGGGCTTCGGGGTTTGTACTGCGCTGCCACCTGAGCTATCAGTTTAATATGCTCAGGGTTTGTACCACAGCACCCCCCAATAATATTAATAAGGTTATCATCCAGATACTCTTTAATAAGCTGCTGCATTTCTTCCGGTGTCTGGTCATACTGTCCAAATGCATTAGGCAGACCCGCATTAGGGTGTGCCGACACGTTGAACGAAGTATTATGAGCCAGCCTTTTCAGGTACGGTTTAAGCTGATCGGCACCAAGCGCACAGTTAAAGCCCACACTTAATAAAGGAATATGTGAAATAGAAATAAGAAATGCCTCTACCGTTTGCCCTGACAGTGTCCTGCCCGAAGCATCGGTAATTGTACCACTAACCATGATAGGTATATCTATACCCAACTCATCTTTTACCTCTTCTATGGCAAAAAGGGCCGCTTTTGCATTAAGCGTATCAAAAATGGTTTCTACCAGCAGAATATCACTACCTCCTTCAATAAGGGCATGCACCTGCTCTTTATAGGCAATTAAAAGGTCATCAAAAGTTATGGCTCTGAATCCGGGGTCGTTTACATCGGGCGACATACTTGCCGTACGGTTTGTAGGCCCTATGGAACCTGCTACAAATCGGGGTTTATCAGGATTTTTAGCGGTATATTCATCAGCTACCTCGCGGGCAATTCTTGCCGACTCATAGTTAAGTTCGTAAACAAGGCTTTCCATATGGTAATCGGCCATACCAACAGTAGTGCCCGAAAATGTATTGGTTTCAACAATATCGGCACCTGCCTCAAAATATTGGGCATGAATATCCCTTATAGCCTGTGGCTGGGTAAGTGTTAAAAGGTCATTATTGCCTTTTAACGGATGCGGAAAATCTTTAAATCGTTCGCCCCTGAAATCTTCTTCAGTAAAATTATACCGCTGCAACATGGTACCCATGGCGCCGTCCAGTATAAGTATCCTTTCATTAAGGGCCTGATGTATTTTTGACATAACAGTTTATATTCGGATTAATGTTCCGTTATAAAATCAATATGTCATCAAAAAAAGTGGAGTTAATATACCGTAAGTATATTTCTTGTGTTATCTATCCGCTCAATTGCGGTAGAATTTAGCACCTTCTTTAAAGATTAAAGGGTTGCTAAGGCTTCAACGGGTCTATTCCCTCTGCCTTTCGTGATAACAAATCAATGTGTAAAAGAACCCTGCAAAGTAATGTAATAAATTGTTACAAAACAAATTTGTTTTAATTTTGAATCAAATTTCTTAATTCCGAAAAATGTTCAAGTTTGACAACAATCCGGACACATGGCAAAGACTGGATTATCAGATAATGTGTCGTGGATCTATAAAGCCCTATACTGAAGATGCATCTTTAAAAAACGATATCTCCTGGCTGGAATCTGAAAATTACAACGTAACAGAATTTGATTGCAGCACATGGGAAACACAGGAATTAATGCACTTTGAACTTTCTGATAAGCTTGAGTTTCCGGGCTATTATGGAAAAAACTACGGTGCTTTAAACGAATGTCTTAACGAACTTGAAATAACAAATGACGGACTTGTTGTAGTATTCCGAAATCTGGATACTCTTAATATAAATACAGCTCATACACTTATGGATATATTTATAGCAAGTTCAAGACGTCATTTGTTATTTAATGAACGTTTAATAATTTTAATTAAAGTTAAAAGCAACAAATATCCATTACACCCATTAGGCTCCATAGAGTTATCCTGGGATTGGTAACATTAAGCCGCAAGCCTTTTTTGCTTTTCGGCTATTTCTATAAGCGACTCAAATAACTTTTCTACAGCTGCATGCTTATCCCCTTTAGCATTGTGTACAAAAGTGCTTTCCAGTCCGCGTACCGATGCTGCCAGTTTTACGTTTTCCTTAAAATCAGCAGGAAGATCAGCAACAGTTTTATTTACCGATACCACATTAAACCCTGCCTGTATCAGTTTTATATATTGCGATGGCAGCTTAGCATCGGCAGTGGCATCAACCGCAATCAGGTTACTAATATTATTAGCAAGAACATAGCTAACCACGTCTTCCATCTTAAACGGAATACTAAACTGTATAAAGTTGGCTTCCCATGAAAAATTAGCACCTTCCTTTGCAAAAAAGGCAACCGATGAGTTTGTAATTACAGGAAACCTGAAATCTATCTTACTCTCAAGTGCCAGTTCTTTTCTTTCTTTTAAAACTTTATTTATTAATGCGCTCCCTATATTTCCTATACCAAAGAGCACTATATTGATTCTATTATTCATTACGATTTTCTTTTTTTAAGAAACTGCTTCTCCCGCTTTAGCGGGAGGTGGCAGTTCTTCACAAACAAACAAAAAACAACTTATATATCTTTTCCTCTTAGTTAGAGTAATTGTATTCTTTATAGAGTATCAGGTCTACCGGAGTGGCATTAACCAGATTATCATAAACAGGGCTGCGGTCCTGTATTTCCTTCAGCCATTTTTGCAATGCGGTTAACGGTGCCTTTGTTGTAGGCTTAAGGGTAATTTCCAGTTTATTAAAACCTGCCCTTTCTTTAGTAGGCCTGCCTTCATACTTTGCAACATTAAAGTTCCCAGTAATTTCCACCTGAAGTGAGTCCAGCGTTAAGCCCTGTTCACTTGCCACCAGCTGACCCAGCGAATTGATGCACCCTGCAAAACCGGCAAGAATGTATTCGTAAGGGTTAGGGCCTTCCAGTTCGGGAAATTTTTCATTCTCACTGATCCTTAAATCAGTATTCAGGGTTTTTACAACAAACTGTTTATTGTTTCCTGTATACCCCAGTACATTAATTGAAGTTGCACTCATAATTATTTTTTTTAAGCTATTGATAATGATTTGAAATAAAAAAAGTCCTTTTGGAGGGTTACCAAAAGGACTTTAAACTTGGGTTATATATAAACTACAGATTAAGTCGTTCGCTTTTGGTAACAGCAATGGGGCATCCACATCCATGTATAACAAATGTGATGGCAAATAATAAATGATTTAAAAAATGTGAAGGTTTTCATACCCTGTTCCTGTTTTAGTTTTTTTCTTAAAATAAAAAAGCCCCTGCTGTTGGCAGGGGCTTACTGTGCTTATATAATTTTTTGATTTAAAATTAGTCAACAGTCACCCCTGCGGAAGTTTTCCACATAAAGTAAAATGTATGACAAATATTAAATTTCATTTCTTCTGATTTTGAGTAACAAACTTCTGAACAATTCCTGACATACGCAATACCCAAAATAAAAATTAACATTTAAAAAACACAAAATCAGCCTATAAATACTACGTATTTAAATTTCAGGGAACTTGAAACACTATTTTTTCATAGAGATAAAGTATTAAAATCCTGAGGCATTTTTTTTATTCCAAATAGGTTTTATACCTTTGCATCATAAAAAATTAGAGGAAAGATTTGAACTGATTGCAACCTCATTAAAAAATGCTAAAGCAGGACTTCATTCCCCTTTAGCATTCCCTGCATTCTCATTTCTTCCCCTTCATAAATTATATAGAATTTTATGGCATATTTATTTACGTCAGAATCAGTGAGCGAAGGGCATCCTGATAAAATTGCTGACCAGATTTCGGATGCGCTGATTGATAACTTCCTTGCTTTTGACCCCGAGTCTAAAGTTGCCTGCGAAACACTTGTTACGACAGGACAGGTTATTCTTGCCGGAGAGGTTAAGTCTAAAACTTACCTTGATGTACAGCAGATAGCACGCGACGTTATCAAAAAAATAGGATATACTAAAAGCGAATATATGTTTGAGGCCAACTCATGTGGTGTGCTTTCTGCCATCCACGAGCAGTCTCAGGACATTAACCAGGGAGTTGACAGAACGACTAAAGAAGAACAGGGAGCCGGAGACCAGGGTATGATGTTTGGTTATGCTACAAACGAAACCGAAGACTATATGCCTCTTGCCTTAAACCTGTCTCACAAACTGTTACAGGAACTGGCAGAGCTTCGCCGTGAAAATAAAGACATTACTTACCTGCGCCCTGATGCAAAATCTCAGGTAACACTTGAGTATGATGATGATAACAAGCCTGTAAAAATTAAAGCTATCGTAATATCTACACAGCATGACGACTTTGATACCGAAGATGTTATGCTTGCTAAAATCAAAAAAGACATACTTGACATCCTTATACCAAGAATACTGGCAAAGAACCCTCAGTATGCTCATCTATTTAACAACGATATCGAGTACCACATAAACCCTACAGGTAAGTTTGTAATAGGCGGACCTCACGGTGATGCCGGACTTACGGGAAGAAAAATTATTGTAGATACTTATGGTGGTAAAGGTGCTCATGGTGGTGGTGCTTTCTCTGGTAAAGACCCGAGTAAAGTAGACCGAAGTGCGGCCTATGCAACCCGTCATATTGCTAAAAACCTTGTTGCTGCAGGTGTTGCAGACGAAATACTTGTTCAGGTATCTTATGCTATTGGTGTAGCTAAGCCTATGGGTATATACATCAATACTTACGGTACTCAAAAAGTAAACCTTACTGATGGCGAAATCGCTAAAAAGGTAGAGGCTATATTTGATATGCGCCCTTACTTTATTGAGCAGCGCCTTAAGCTTAGAAACCCTATCTATAGTGAAACGGCAGCTTACGGACACATGGGCCGCAAGCCGGAAACCGTAACAAAGGTTTTCACATCGCCTTACGGAGAGGAAAAAACAGTTGAAGTAGAACTGTTTACATGGGAGAAATTAGACTATGTTGAAAAAGTAAAAGAAGCTTTCGGGTTGTAATCAACCCAGAAGAAGAAGAAAAATAAAAGGCAGCCAAGTGGCTGCCTTTTTTATGTTATAAACTATACCTTACGGTTAGCATTAAGTATCGCGGTTGTACCCTATATTTAGATACCGATGTACTAAACTGGTTAAAACTGTCGGTGTTAAGTGAAGTCGTGTTAAGCAGGTTAGTTCCTCCTACCTTAAACTCCCATTTGTTACCCGGCACTGTATACATAACGTAAGCATCTAAAAAATCATATTTGTTATCTGAAGTTCTTGTGTCATTGTAGTAATGGTTAAACTGATAATCAGCTGTTACGGTAAACGATTTCCAGAATATATAATCCAGCTTTGCAAACGGCCTGTGGTTATAGAATTTATTATCGGCATAATCATTAATGCTCAAGGTATAACCTACTTCAATATTAGGCACTGTTTTATAATTTGTGGCAAAGCTTGTGGTATAGCTTTGGGTAAACTGTTCGTTAGCCTGCCTTATTGAGTTTTCAATAGTCGGCACACCTGTCAGTCCGCTATTAGGATCGAACCTGAAGTTGTTGAACTTATTCCAGCTCAGGTTAACCATTACAGAGGCCTTGTAATAGCGCCAAAAGCTTTTGTTATAACCAACCATACCTGTTAGTGACTGATCGGCAAAATTAGAGTTCTCTACAGTGCTTATACTGTTTGCCCCGTTATAGCCTGCAAGGCTTTTAACGGCATCCATACGGTGATTATAATTAATGGAACCGAATACCTGCGTAAAGCTGAACATATCAAACTTAAAGTAACGAAGGCTGTGATTTTGATACAGCGCATTTTCCAGATACGGATTACCCCTAAACAATGAGTTATAGTTGGTAAATATAAGTCCCTGTGCAAAATTAGTCACATCAGTAAACTCGGTAGTCATGTTGTAGGTATAGGTAAGGCTCTCCGATTTTTTTATCTGATATAATGCATACACATCCGGCAATACATTGTAGAAATTATTTTCAATTTTGGCTCCCAGCTGTTCGTTATAAGAATTATAACTATGGAAAGTTACCCCGGGATTAAACGTAAACTTACCTGTAATAAACTTGTAATGAAGGCCTAAAAACACATCATTAAAACTATACTTAACATCATTCTTAGAGTTATCATCAAGGTTATCCTGACTGTTATCATCCAGAATCTGGAATATATCCGAATTGAAGCTCTGGTAAGAATGGGTATTGCCTAAAGTAAGATTGATATTGCTCTTAGGGGTTACCATGTAATAATAATCAAGTTTAGCGTCCACCTTATTCGTGATTACAAAACGCTCCTGAGTAATATCATAACGGGTAGCCGGAGACAACCCAAGGTTTAATGAAGAGTCTCCTATTGGCGAATCAGGGAAAGGGTTATTTCCTAAATTGGCATTATAGAACGGATCTTCATCCTGATATAAGTGCTGTCCCTCAAATGCCAATACATTTTTATCATCTAAGGTATAGTACAGGTTAAAGTTCTGGTTAAACGAGAAAGGCCTTTGCTTTTTCAGTCCGTAAATTTCCTGATCCTGAATTGTCTCGGGAAATACCGAAGAAAACAATCCGCTCTCTTCCCTTTGGTCAGACGATTTAACCAAGGCATCATAATCCACGTGTAAGTTTTTGTTTGGTATATAACTACCGCTCAGCTTAAACACGGCAAACTCACTTTTTTGCAACGATTTTTCGGCTGTTTCCTGAGTAGTTTGTGTTTCACCCGATTGAGGATCTAAAATCTGTCTTCTTGTTTCCGTTTCTGTTTCCGTACGGCTGGAATTGAATATACCAAAACCGCTTATTGTTAAAGCTTTGGTAGGATTATAGCTAAAATTAGCCGCCCCAAATTTGGTCTCTATTTCTTTTGCACGGTTGTTACGCAGTAATGCAATCCCTAAGTCATTAGAGCCTATATTAAAGTTGGTTCCTCCCTTACGCATCATGTTACGGAAACCTCCGGTAAACTTAAAGTAATCCTGTATGGTAAGTGGCAAATCTCCGTTATTGTTAAGATTCCCTATAACGTTAATACTGTATTTAGGACTGTAGTAAAAAAGCTTAGGGTTTGCCAGATAACGCTCGCCTTCACCTATACTCGCCCCGGCAGAAATATCTCCAAACCAAAAGTTCTTTTTACCGTCTTTCAGTTTTATATTCATCGCCACATTGTCCTGATTGTTCTCAAGTCCCTTAAGCTGACTAACCTCATTGTAATTTCTTAAAACCTCAATTTTATCAAGGGCATCGGCAGGAATATTTTTTACCCCAAGCTTAGTATCCCCGTCAAAAAAGTCTTTCCCTTCAACCATCAGCTTAGAAACGGTTTTACCTTCTACAGTAACCTCTCCGTCATCATTAACCTCCACACCCGGGAGCTTTTTCAAAACATCTTCCAGCTTTCGTTCAGAACCATTAGTAAACGAATCAGAGTTATATACGATAGTATCGCCTTTTATGGTAACCGGCATCTCATAAGTAATCTCAAGTCCGGCAAGCTCTACCCCCTGCTGTAATACTATATTCTTGGTTACATTTTCCGTTCCTGTGGTAAAGGTAATTTCCTGAGCAGTAAAACCTATATAGCTTGACTTAAGGATATATTGGGTATTTGCCTTAAGAATCATTTGGTATTTACCAGCCTCGTTGGTAATAGCATACGATTCCATTTCGTTGGTAACCTTATTAACCACCATAACGTTTGCCATTTCAAGAGGGATGCCAAGAGAGTCTTTAACGGTACCTTCCAGTCGTATATTTTGGGAATAAGAATATCCTGAGAGCAGTAAAAACAGCCCTAAAAGTAATTTGTTCATCGGTATAAATTGGTAAGTTTAGTATAAGATTATCCGCCCATTCTCATGCGTCCTCCGCCACCGGGACCACCCATCTGCTGCATTTCCTGCATTTTCTTCATAAGGATTTCAGCAAATTCCTCCTGAGTTACTTTTTGACCCTTCTTTGGTTCTTTAATCTCAACTTTTTCTTTGGTATTAAGTACTATTTTAGAGCAAAGTATGTTGGTTTTACCGTCGTTCACTTCAAGAATAAGACCCGGCAGGCCCCAGTAATTTGCGGGCCCCTGATTAATAGGAATTTCAGGAGTATACCATGCTGTTACCTCAACAAAATCGGGCATTTCTACCATATCCATAAAGTTGGTCTTTTTAAGCTCCTCCTCATTACCTTCCTCCTGAAGCTTTTTTATTTTCTCTTCAGCCCCTTTCTTAGGTCGGAAATTCATCATGTTCGATTTGTCAACAGGCATTTGTGCCGTAGCCTTATAGCAGGTATAGTTCCCTATTTTTTTGCTTTCATTCTCCATCTTCCATTTAATAACCGGAAGCGAATCACTAACAAGAAACTCTTTTCCAAAAATGTCTTTCTCCATCATCACCTTCTTGTCCTTTACATTTTTGTATTGTTTACCTCCGCCACCAGTCATACTTGACATCATTTTGAAAGGCCCTCCGTCCTGTCCCGGAGCATCAAGTTTTTGTTCTTCTTCATAAATTGAAGCTACTTTATCAAAATGAAGCGTAAACGTTTTTTCAAACATACCCTTCACTCGTTCCTCAATCATTTTTCTCATTTCGGGAGTGATATCCTTATTGCTGTCAAGACGATTGTTTAAATCGGCCATGCTGGTTTTTGACTCATAAACAGCCATGCCCTGAAAATCCTGCGCATATGATGATACTATGGAAAGTAATAATGTTGTAAAATAAAAAATGTACTTTATCATGTTGTTTGGTTTTTAGCTATTTACTGGTTAGACTAATAAATAGGGCATTTGTTACATAGGCTTTACAAAAAAAATTAAACTTTACCCTTTTATTTTTCGTAATTTGGCTTCGTATGAAAAAAGCCCTGTTATCATTCACCCTTTTATTTTGTGCCTTTATTTCGGCACAGGAACTTACCATTCCGGTTAAGTTTTTATCCAGTACAAAAAACACTACCGAAAGATATATAGGCACCGATGCTTTTGGCTGGGAATACACTATAACCGATAACGAATTCAGGAAACAAAACGACCAGAAAAGGCTAAACTACAAAAGCCTCTCCTTAGGCGATATTTACAGGGTAGACCTTCAAAACCCATTACAGATAGTTCTTTTTTACAAAAGCTTCAATACGGTTGTATTACTCGACAACCAACTTACCGAAACGGCACGTTTTAACTTTTCTGACATTTCCCAACCGATAATTGCTGAAGCAGCCGGACTGGCCTCACAAAACAGGTTATGGCTGTATGACATCAACACACAGCAGATTGGTTTGTATGACACTTCACAAAACAGTTTTAAAACCATAACTCCACAATTAAACGATGGTATGAAATACTACCAGTCTGACTATAATTATTTCTATTGGATAAACAACAGTAACAAATGCTACAGGGTTAACCTGTTTGGAAAAGTAAATCCGCTGGGTACGGTCGAAGATTTTGACCAACTGCAATTTACAGCGCCAACGACCGTTTTATTCAGTAAAGACAACACCCTTTATCTTTATAATACAGAAACGCAAAGCCGCAAAGTGGTTGAGATTAAGGAAAAAAGCTTTAAAAGTTTCTATTACAAAGAGCAAATTTTATCTATTTTTACAGACAACGATATAACACAGTATAAAATAACAGCAACCGAATAATGCATATAGCAGTAGCCGGAAATATAGGTGCCGGAAAAACCACGTTAACAGAGTTATTAGCCAAACATTTTAAATGGGATCCGCATTTTGAAGATGTGGTAGACAACCCTTATCTTGACGATTTTTACCATCAGATGGAGCGCTGGTCGTTTAACCTGCAGATTTATTTCTTAAACACCCGCCTTAGGCAGGTGCTTCAGTTTAAGGAAAGTGGTAAGAACATTATACAGGACAGGACCATCTATGAGGATTCTCATATTTTTGCCCCTAACCTGCATGCTATGGGACTTATGAGCAACAGGGATTTTAGTAACTACACTTCGCTTTTTGAACTTATGGAAACCTTTGTAGGCGCACCTGATTTGCTTATCTATCTTAGAAGCTCAATCCCTAATCTGGTAAAGCAGATACACAAACGCGGACGTGATTATGAGAATTCCATATCCATTGATTACCTGAGCAGGCTAAACGAGCGTTATGAGGCATGGATTCAGAATTATGATAAAGGGAAGTTGCTTATTGTTGATGTGGATAAAAACAACTTTGTAGATAATCCGGAAGATCTGGGAGATATTATCAACAGGATTAATGCCGAACTTAACGGACTTTTCTAAACAATATAAAATCAAAAATGCCCGCTGTACAGCGGGCATTTTTTTCTAGTAATAGATATAATTAGTTTTTGTTTTCCTTTAATGCTTCGATTTGAGCCCTTACTTCTTCCTCTGTACCTTCAAAAACCTTTTCTTCCATTTTCACATCCTCATTGGTAGTATAGGTAGATATTACCACCTTAGCAGTAACCTTGCCGTCTTCACCCACTTCTTTTTCAATAGAAATTTCTTTTCTGTTCTCTATAGCGTTTGTTATAGGCTGTTCTATAACCGTAGCCGACTGAACATTCATATTTCCACCCTCAGCATGTCCGCCTAAAATTGGGGCAATAACAAGCCCTATAAGACAGCTTAGCTTGATAAGGATATTCATAGAAGGCCCAGAAGTATCTTTAAACGGATCTCCTACTGTATCACCTGTTACAGCAGCTTTGTGCGCATCAGATCCCTTATAGGTCATTTCTCCGTTAATCATAACTCCGGCTTCAAAAGATTTTTTGGCATTGTCCCATGCACCCCCTGCGTTATTTTGGAAAACTGCCCAAAGCACACCCGAAACAGTTACCCCTGCCATATAACCACCCAGCATTTCTGCCACTAACTGATGGTTATCCGGATAAATAAGCATACCTATAAGCACAATAGCAATAGGGAAACCAATAGTAAGCAGGCCGGGAAGCATCATTTCGCGTAAAGCAGCCTTTGTAGAGATTTCTACACATTTACCATACTCTGGCTTACCTGTGCCTTCCATAATACCAGGAATCTCTTTAAACTGCCTCCTAACCTCATATACCATATCCATTGCTGCCTTACCAACAGAGTTCATGGCAAGTGCAGAGAATACTACCGGAATCATACCACCTACAAAAAGCATAGCCAGTACCGGAGCCTTAAATATATTAATACCGTCTATACCTGTAAAGGTTACATAGGCGGCAAAAAGCGCTAATGACGTTAAGGCTGCCGAAGCAATAGCAAATCCTTTACCTGTAGCCGCTGTTGTATTACCCACAGAATCTAAGATGTCTGTACGGGTACGCACCTCTTTTGGCAGTTCGCTCATTTCGGCAATACCTCCTGCGTTATCCGATATCGGCCCGAATGCATCAATAGCAAGCTGCATAGCAGTAGTAGCCATCATTGCCGATGCCGCTAAAGCCACACCATAAAATCCTGCCAGAGCATAAGAACCCCAAATTGCGCCTGCAAATAAAAGCACAGTTGGGAAAGTAGAAACCATACCCGTAGCAAGTCCGGCAATAATATTAGTACCGGCACCTGTACTCGATTTTTGTACTATAGCTAAAATCGGCTTTTTACCAAGCCCTGTATAATATTCAGTTACCGATGAAATAACACCTCCCACAAATAAACCAACAAGGGTTGCATAGAACACCCTCATGGAAGATATGGTTTGTGCTTCCTCTCCATAAAAGTTCATTTTCATTGTTTCAGGTAACAGATAGGTCACCAAAAAGTAGCATGATACCGCTACAAGCGCAATAGAAACCCAGTTACCCACATTAAGTGCTCCCTGAACCTCCGCCTCTTTAGCATTATTATCTTTTATTCTCACCAACAAAGTACCGATAATGGAGAACAATATACCGAATCCGGCAATTGCCATAGGAAGCAAGATAGGACCTATACCGCCAAATGCATCTGTAAATGCAGGGTTATCCATTAAAATATCCCTCAACACATAATTGCCTAATACCATTGCCGCTAAAACCGTAGCCACGTATGACCCGAAAAGATCGGCACCCATACCGGCAACGTCACCTACATTATCCCCTACGTTATCGGCAATAGTCGCCGGGTTACGAGGATCATCTTCCGGAATACCGGCTTCCACCTTCCCTACAAGGTCAGCACCTACGTCGGCAGCTTTAGTATAAATACCACCTCCCACACGGGCAAATAATGCAATAGACTCTGCACCTAAAGAAAAACCTGCAAGGGTTTCCAGTACAATAGTCATAAGTTCCTGTGGCGTTCTGCTCACTCCATCAATATCTGCAGGAGCCCAAACACCATTCATAAAATAATGGAAAAAGAAAATAAAGAAGCCTGTTAATCCAAGTACTGCCAGTCCGGCAACACCAAGCCCCATTACAGTACCGCCACCAAAAGACACTTTAAGTGCCTGTGGTAAGCTTGACCTTGCAGCCTGCGTTGTTCTTACATTTGACTTGGTTGCGATTTTCATTCCCATATTTCCTGCAAGCGCAGAAAAGAAAGCTCCAAAAATAAAAGCCACCACGATAAGTATATCTGTGGTGGGGACTATATATGAAATAACCGCCAGGGCTATACTGGCGGCTATAACGAAAAATGCAAGTAATCTGTATTCTGCCTTTAAGAAAGCTAAGGCGCCTTCGTAGATGTAATCGGAGATTTCTTTCATCTTACCATCTCCGGCATCCTGCTTAAGCACCCATGATCTTTTGGCTGCCATAAAAAGAAGCCCTACAACGGCCATAATAATAGGCACGTAAATCATAATTGATTCCATAAAAAAGAATTTTGGTTTGTTAATAGATTCGTAAATGTAACAAAACCAAAATAAATAAAAAAGCAATATTCAGGGTTGAATATTGCTTTTTTGATATTTTTTTACAAAATATGTTATCGGATGCTAAATAACTCCTCAGGTCTGTCCTGTAAAGTATCAAAACGGTCAACACATTTCTCAATAATCTCACGTGCTTCCTTAACATCACCCCATCCTCCAACATCAACTTTCTTATTCTCAAGGTCTTTGTATACCTGGAAGAAGTGCTCAATCTCTTTTAGTAAGTGAGGGTTCATATCACTTAGATCCTCAAGTCTGTTCCAAATTGGATCTGATACAGGAACACAAACAATTTTCTCGTCCGGACCTTTTTCATCTGCCATGTGGAATACACCAATTGGCTTAACTTCCATAACACAACCAGGGAAAGTAGGCTCTGTTACTAACACTAGTACATCAAGAGGGTCACCATCCAAAGCAAGAGTTTCAGGAATAAAACCATAATCTGCAGGATACATCATAGACGAGAATAACATCCTGTCATAACGTATCTTCTTTAATTCAAAGTCATACTCATATTTATTTCTGCTTCCTTTTGGTATCTCGATAAGTACATCGAACGAATTTGATTTTGCTGCGCTCATTTTTATTGTCTTATTATTTCATTTACAGTTTTAGCGGGTGCAAAATTAGTGTAATTTTTACTGTTTACAAAGCAATAACACTATTAAAAACACTGTCTTGTAGTGAGTTTACGTAAATTTAATAAGGAAATTTGCGGTCACGCTTTTCCGGATAGTAGTGCCACAAAAAAAAATAACTGAAAGTCTCGGAGTTATCTGTAAAAACTTTTCATCTTATTTTCTGCACAAAGCAGATGACTTATTCATATAAAAAACTAAAGCCCTCTTAAAAAGAAGGCTTTAGACTACTATACGTATTAACTATTAATAAAAACTACTTTAAAAAGTCGCTTCACCTTTTACGCAGTTGTAAGTACAACCGTTTTCTTCGCAATAAGGTATTTTTTGTGTACCCTCGGTTAAAAACCTAAGGTTACATCCTGATGCACAACCTGTACATGTGGTTGATGCACCTCCAAAGTTTCTGTCTACAGTAAACTGAAAACTAGAATTTTGAACCAGCATTATACCTGTAGAAAAGTTTTTAGAACTGTTACTTGCAGTTCCAATCAGCATAAAAGCATCAACGCTGGGATTATTAGTAGCTGTCAACTTAGATATTGTTGCATCTGTAAGCTGATCATCATAACCCAGGCTTTTAACAATTTGCTGCATTTCAGTCAAGAGTCTTTCTTTAGGAACAGTAATTACATATTGCCCGTTTTGTTCAACGCCAATAACGCCATCCCAAACAGAACCTGTTGCTTTAAGATTAAACTCTTTATTGTTTTCGTTCATTTCAATGGAGGATTGTTCGTCTGTACATGACACAGCAAATACAGCAAACATTACAAACAAAATAGCTTTTAATAAATTTTTCTTCATAATCGGTAAGGATTTAAACTATTAATTAAAACGAAAGTAAAACTTTTAACATTACTCAACTCCCAACTAAATGTTAAAAAACATTTATTGCAGAGCAACATCCTGCTTTAAACAATCAGGACATGGTGAACATATTATTGAGGGCGCGCCATACTGTAAAACCACTAAAGGATCACAGCCTTCTTTACAGCCTGTACACTTAACCACTATTACAGTATCATCATGTTTAGCAAAATAAAGTTCGTCTCCTCTTTGCTCAAGCAATACTGCAATTTTTGTATTATTTGCTACCGCCATTCCCAGTAACACATAATAATCTCCGGGGCCATCTGCCGCCTTCACTTTTTTTATCACAATATCTTCAGGCAATATTTTATCTCCTGCAATATTTTCCCATTTCTCGTGTACACCTTTTTTATTCAGAAACTCAAAATCGTTTCCACTAATTTTAGCCACAGGATTATCTGCGGTAATATCAATCATCTTTGTGTCTTCGTCTTTCTGCTTGCAGCCCACAAAGACAAAAAATACTGCAACCAAGGCACATAACGCCATATTTTTCATACTCTTATATGTAAAATAATTTAACATAAATACGCACTAATGTACAATTTTTTTCTATACACGAAACCTTTTCTTAAAAATGGAATCCAAAAACACCCTTAACAGCAAACCTGTTAATATCCGGAAGATCAAGATAACTACCCCTCCAGGCAAAGTCTATCCTGAATACCTTAAATATATTACCTATACCGGCATGATATTCCCAATATACCTCATCAGGGGCACGGTATGTAATACTTGACGCATTAAGAGCAATATTTTCCTGAGACACGGTACCATAAATACCTTTTATACCCACTATCTCCCTAAGATTAAGTTTTCTTAATAACGGAATTCTGGAAAAAAGTCGGCCATTAAAATTATGCTCCAGATGAAGCGATACATATTCATCTGCCGCAAACTCATAATAATTCATTACATTATAGGTGTTCTCAATAATAAAGTATGACTGGTTACCGGGAACAATACCCATTAGACCAAGCGGAACAGCCCCAAATATCTTACCGGCCTCGACTGTTGTAAACAATCGACCAAAACCACCTACCAATACCGGCTGCCTGTAATAGAACTGAAGCTTTTGATAATTAAAATCACTATTAAAGATCTTTAACCCCTGAGTGTAGTTTAAGTACAGCCTTGCATAATTATAATCGACATCGCTGCGTTCTACGCCATACCCTATTGTTCTTCTCTTAGGGGTATAATCTACATGTATTCCATACTCATACTGATTGACCGTACCTTTTACCCCCTGAGAAGGGTCGCCTGGATCTATGTAATAATCCATATTAAAGGTTAACGGAGAAGCAGTCTTTAATGTCCTGTATGAAAAACTTGTTTTAAATACCAGATTTTTAACCGGCTCAATCTCTGCCGAAAATGTGGTAAAATTTATATTGGTAAGCTTACTGTTGTCGCCGCTTGCAAATAATGAGGAGGATGCAAAACTACGCCCAAGCACATCACTTGTAGCCGTTAGGCTCACACCTGTTTGCTCCACATCCCTGCGGTTACCAGCAGCAAGTATAATCCTTCTTTTTTTATCGACCATCCATTTTCCGGAAAGGCCATATTTAAACTTATTATCCTTAAGACCATAGGCTGTATATCCTTCTATACGCCACGGGTCATTTTGTCCAAAATAGGTTCGCCCTCCGGTACGCAGTCTTATTCCCTCAACATCATTATACCCGAAACTTGAGAAAATTGGTCCGTAGTCAAAGTGCCCAATCTGGTAATAGCCCGAACCTAATGTAGCAACCAGGTTATACATACGCTTAAACTTAGGAACAGTTTTAAGGGTATCAAGCATTTTATAAATACCCTTCTCATCTTTACTTAAAGACTCAAAACGGTTTCGATCCCAATACTCATCAGATTTGTTATTGACCGATTCATCAAAAAAGTTAACATCTTTATGATAAAACTCAGCCGGCTTCTCTATATTAAATTCATAGTTTTGGAATAGCGTAGTCCTTTTACCGTACACTCCTTTAGACTTCTCTTTTTTATTGAGTGCAAAATCAGACATCATGTGATCTCGGGTAAGGAGGAAAACAGAATCGTTAAGCACTTCAAACTCCTGCTCAATATAAATATCCTTTACCCAGTTAATATTAGCACCCTTGCTGGCAGACATGGCTATCTTCTTAATAGCATAAGTGGTATCATTTACCCAGAAATTCCCTTTAAAGGTCAGCTCATTTTTACGCCTTGGATAAAACACTATATTATAGCACCACTTATTATCTACATATGCACTGTCATGCAGCACATAGTTATATACATTGATACCCGTACGTGAAAGCGGACTCACAAAGTCCTTATCAAAAAACTTAAGGTAGTTATTGTAAATATCATAATCAGCATACAGGTCCTTTACAAAAGCTATTATCTGCTGGTTATCACTAAAACCGGAGTTTCTGTTTGCCTCGGTAATTTCCTTTTTCTGGTTGGTGGTATTATCACCATATACTTTACCTATATTCTCATTAATAAATATAGGAAGGTAAGTTTTACCCGTAACGGCAGAAGTATCAACATGCTCAAAAATAAACTCCATCCCCTTAAAAAGTTTGTTTTGCATAAACGCACTGTCAATGCTGTTCATGTCAAACTCTACTTTTTCATACTTATCATACTGATACTGGTTAAACATATGAAGCCCGTTCTTACGGCGCCTTTCCCATATTTTCCTTAATATATCAATAGCGGGATTATCTTTCTTGGATGTCTTACCAGAGTATATTACCACCTCTTTCAGTTCCTGAGAATCACCCAAAACAACCTTAAGATCGTAGGTAACCGATTTTTCAAGAGTAACCTCCTGCGAAGAATATCCCACAAAAGATACAAGAAGCTGAGTATAACTGTTTTTAGACTCAAGATAAAACTTACCATACTCATCGGTAATTACTCCTTCAGAAGTTCCTTTAAAGTAGACATTAGCATATGGTATAGGCTCATTTGCTTCATCCAGCACAATTCCTCCTACTTTGGTTTGTGACATCAGGGAGGCAGTGAATGACAGCATCACAGCCAGAAAAAATAGTAACTTCTTTTTCATATATGCTATAAACAAAAAACTTCATCATATAGTATGATGAAGTTTCAAATATAATCGAATTTATCGGATTATTTATACATAACTTTCTTAACCGCTTTTACAAGATCATCCGCATTTGGCAACCATTCTTTAAGCAGTACAGGAGAGTAAGGAGCCGGTGTATCGGCAGTAGTAATTCTCTGGATAGGAGCATCTAGATAATCGAACGCTCTTTCCTGAACCATATAAGTAATTTCTGAAGCAACACTACCAAACGGCCAAGCCTCTTCAAGAACCACTAACCTGTTTGTTTTTTTCACAGAGTTTAAAACCGTATCATAATCTAAAGGACGAACCGTTCTAAGATCTATAATCTCACAGCTAATACCTTCTTTCTCTAATTCGTCAGCAGCAGTATAAGCCTCTTTTATAATTTTACCGAAAGATACTATAGTAACATCTTTACCTTCACGTTTAATTTCTGCAACTCCAAGAGGAATAGTATACTCTCCTTCAGGCACCTCTCCTTTATCACCATACATTTGTTCAGACTCCATGAAGATTACAGGGTCGTTATCACGTATAGCTGATTTTAAAAGTCCTTTTGCATCATATGGATTAGAAGGAACTACAACTTTTAATCCCGGTGTATTTGCAAACCAGTTCTCAAAAGCCTGAGAGTGTGTAGCAGCAAGCTGTCCTGCAGAAGCGGTAGGCCCACGGAAAACGATTGGCATAGAAAACTGCCCGGCAGACATCTGCCTCATTTTAGCAGCGTTGTTTATAATCTGGTCAATACCTACAAGTGAGAAGTTAAATGTCATGAACTCAACAATAGGTCGGTTACCGTTCATTGCAGAACCTACTGCAATACCGGCAAAACCAAGCTCGGCAATAGGAGTATCAATTACCCTTTTAGGACCAAACTCATCAAGCATACCTTTAGATGCTTTATAAGCACCGTTATATTCGGCTACTTCCTCACCCATTAAATATACTGACTCGTCGCGACGCATTTCTTCGCTCATTGCTTCGCAAACTGCCTCTCTAAACTGTATCGTTCTCATGTAATTATTATTTCTTATTTTAATGATTGGCAAAAATAAAGATTTTATATTTATTTCGAAGGCAAAAAATTACAAATAAACAACCTTGTTTTTCTGCGCTTTTAAACAATTAGAATTTCATAATTATCAAGCTAAATCGTATGCGTTTTTCACAGTATTTGAAATTTTAACACAGATTCTTTAAAAAAATCATATTTATTATGCATGCATAGTTTTTTATTTAAATAAAATTAGTATTTTCGTATCCGGAAAATAATCTTTATAACTTTATAAAAATGAAAATATTAGTCTGCATCAGCCACGTGCCTGATACTACTTCCAAAATCAACTTTACCAATGGTGACTCTGAGTTTGACACCAACGGTGTACAGTTTGTTATAAATCCTAACGATGAATTTGGCCTTACAAGAGCCGTATGGTTCAAAGAACAACAGGGTGCTAACGTAACGGTTGTTAACGTAGGCGGCCCTGACGCAGAAGCTACACTAAGAAAAGCACTTGCAATAGGTGCTGACGAAGCTATACGTGTTAACGCTAACCCAACTGACGGATTTTTTGTTGCAAAACAGCTTGCAGAAGTTGTTAAGACCGGAAACTATGACTTAGTCATTGCAGGTAAAGAATCTTTAGATTATAACGGTGGTATGGTACCGGGTATGCTTGCAGCATCTCTTGGTTACGATTTTATCAACTCTTGTATTAACCTTGAGGTTAACGGAGGTGATGTAAAAGCAGTAAGAGAAATAGACGGCGGTAAAGAAACCCTTAGCACTAAACTTCCTTTAGTAATAGGAGGCCAAAAAGGACTTGTAGAAGAGAAAGACCTTAAAATACCTAACATGAGAGGTATTATGATGGCGAGACAAAAAGCGCTTACAGTACTTGAGCCAGTTGCTGCAAACAGCACAACTCAGGCTGTTAAGTTTGAAAAACCGGCTCCTAAATCGGCAGTTAAACTAGTTAGCGCTGACAACCTTGACGAACTGGTTAACCTATTACATAACGAAGCTAAAGTTATCTAATTCCACAATCTTAAAATTCCACGACTATGTCTATCTTAATATATGCTGAATCAGCAGAAGGAAAATTTAAAAAAACAGCGTTTGAGCTTGCATCATACGCTAAGAAAATAGCAGGAGAAACAGGCGATACAGTAACTGCTGTTGCCGTTAATGCTGCCGATGCTACTCAACTTGGTAAGTACGGAGTTGACAAAGTATTAAACGTAAAAAACGATAAGCTTACTTCTTTTAACGCAAAAGCCTATGCTGACGTTGTTAAACAGGCTGTACAAAAAGAAAGCGCTAAAATAGTTATCCTTTCTTCAACTACAGACAGCCTTTATATGGCTCCGCTTGTAGCTGCAGGTCTTGAGGCAGGTTATGCTTCAAACGTGGTAGCGCTTCCTGAAAGCACTTCACCTTTCCGTGTAAAAAGAAATGCTTTCTCTAATAAGGCTTTCAACATCACAGAAATAACTACCGATGTAAAAGTTTTAGCTCTTGCCAAAAACTCATACGGTCTTGTTGAGGCTTCAGGCGCTGCAACAGAAGAAGCTTTTGCTCCAACATTAAATGACAATGATTTCTCTATAAAAGTAGAATCTTCAGAAAAAGTTTCAGGTAAAGTTACTATCGCCGATGCAGAGATTGTAGTTTCAGGCGGACGCGGACTTAAAGGACCTGAGAACTGGGGTATGCTGGAAGAGCTTGCATCAGTACTTGGTGCGGCTACAGCCTGTTCTAAGCCAGTATCAGATCTTGGATGGAGACCTCACTCTGAACACGTAGGACAAACTGGTAAACCGGTAGCTTCTAACCTTTACATTGCAGTAGGTATTTCAGGCGCTATACAGCACATTGCAGGTATCAACTCATCTAAGGTAAAAGTAGTTATAAACACTGACCCGGACGCTCCTTTCTTTAAAGTAGCAGACTATGGTGTTGTAGGAGATGCTTTTGATGTTGTTCCTAAGTTGACTGAAAAAATAAAAGAGTTTAAGGCTCAAAACTCATAATTTTATTATAAATTGTGCCCTTAAAAGGGCTATCTGATACGGATGGTTTAAATTTGTTCAGATAGCCCTTTTTATTTGACAGAGGAAACGATTTTTATGAGCTTAGTAAAACTTACTATTAAAGGGATTTCGTACAGCCAGACTCAAAACGGCGCGTATGCTTTAATCCTGAATGAGGTAGACGGTGAACGAAAATTACCAATTGTTATTGGTGCGTTTGAAGCACAATCTATTGCAATAGCCCTTGAAAAGGAGATTAAACCACCAAGGCCGCTTACCCATGACCTATTTAAAAATTTTGCCGACCGCTTTGATATCGTGGTAAAACAGGTTATTATCCACAAGCTGGTAGACGGTGTTTTCTTTTCAAGCATAATATGCGAGCGCGACCGTATTGAAGAAATTATAGACGCAAGGACTTCAGACGCTATCGCACTGGCATTACGTTTTAATGCGCCTATATTCACATATAAGAACATTTTAGACAAGGCAGGTATTTACCTTAAAATAAATCCTGAACCGGAGAACGCCGAAAACGACGACATCCTTTCTGAACCCGAAACATTCGGTACAGAAGAGGTATCGGGCGAAGGCTACACACAGTACAGCCTTCAGGAACTGAACGAAATGCTGGAAGGCGCGGTACAGAATGAAGACTATGAAAAGGCAGCAAAAATAAGAGACGAAATATCTAAGAGAGAGAGTTAATTTGGTTATTCGTTAATTCGGTTATTTGAGAGTCAAATCAACAAATAGCCACATAAACAAATCCACATAATAAGATGAAGCAGTATTTAGATTTAGTGAAGCATGTAATGGAAAACGGCAACCAAAAAGGTGACCGTACAGGAACAGGAACTAAAAGTGTTTTTGGCTACCAGATGCGTTTTGACCTTAGCGAAGGTTTCCCGCTGGTAACTACAAAAAAACTTCACCTTAAATCTATTATATATGAGCTGCTTTGGTTCTTACAGGGAAACACTAATATTGGTTACCTTAACGAGAACGGTGTAAGGATTTGGGACGAATGGGCAGATGAGAACGGCGATTTAGGCCCTGTTTACGGACACCAGTGGAGAAACTGGGACAGTCAGGAAATAGACCAGATAAAAGAACTTATAGAAACCCTTAAAACCAACCCTAACAGCCGCAGGATGCTTGTTAGCGCATGGAACCCCAGAGTTTTACCGGACACCTCTAAATCATTTGCAGAAAACGTGGCCGAAGGCAAAGTTGCCCTTCCTCCCTGCCATGCTTTCTTCCAGTTTTATGTGGCCGACGGTAAACTATCATGCCAGTTATACCAAAGGAGTGCCGATATATTTTTAGGCGTTCCGTTTAATATTGCTTCTTATGCCCTGCTTACTATGATGATTGCACAGGTGTGCGACCTTAAGCCAGGCGATTTTGTACACACTTTTGGTGATGCCCATATTTACAACAACCATATGGAGCAGCTTGAACTTCAGCTTACACGCGAGCCAAGGCCACTACCAAAAATGATACTGAATCCGGAAGTGAAAAATATTTTTGACTTTAAGTTTGAAGACTTCACACTTGTTGATTACGATCCGCATCCACATATTAAAGGAGTAGTAGCTGTGTAACGATTTTTTCCCTACCTTAGATAAAAATCCTTCACCATGGAACCAAATCAACAGGAACTATACGAATATGCTAGAAAGAGAGTAAAACAGAAAAAGCGTGTTTACTTTCATTTCATACTGTTTTTTGTAGGCAGTATTTTTCTGTACGTTATCAATAAATGGCTTAATGTACAACCGGAAAAGGACTGGTACCTTTGGGCTATTACTGCCTGGGCATTTTTATTTGTAATGCACTTTATAAAGGTTTTTGTTACCGAAAGTTTTATAAACAAAAAATGGGAACAGGAACAGATTGACAAGCTTGTTGCGAGACAGGAACGTAAGATAAGCCAGCTTGAAAAAAAGCTGGAAAACGACAATCAGAACTCACAAACCGAAAACACTACCTCAACAGAATAATGACAGTTACCCTTATAGCCGCAGCCGCAGAGAACAATGCATTAGGAAAAGACAACCAGATGATTTGGCACCTGCCCGACGACTTTAAACGGTTTAAACAGCTTACATCTGGGCATTATGTTATTATGGGACGTAAGACTTTTGACAGCCTTCCCGGCATGTTACCCAACCGCACCCATGTTATTATTACCCGCCAGAAAGATTACACAGCAGAGAACTGTATTGTGGTAAACAGCCTTGAGGAAGCACTAAAAGTATGCCCACAGGATGAGGAAGTGTTTATTATTGGCGGTGGCGAGATCTACAAACAATCTATGGCAGTAGCCGATAAGATAGAACTTACCAGAGTACACGGAACCTCACCTGAAGCAGATGCTTTTTTCCCGGAAATAGACCCTTCTGAATGGATATTGGAACAAGCTATTCACCATCCTAAAGACGAAAAGCATAAGTTTGATTTTACTTTTGAAACGTTTGTAACAAAGTAAGCCTGCCCAAACACGACTTTACTTATAACATATTATTAGTAAAACTATTTATATCTTTGCCCCGTAAATATTTGCAATGTCACAAAATGTAACCCCCTATAAGGATTCCCAATTGGGAAAAAAAGAACAGGTAGCCCAAATGTTTGATACCATTTCCGGTAAATATGACGGTCTTAACCGTGTAATTTCATTTGGTATCGACGTTAAGTGGAGAAAAAAAGTACTTAAACTGGTTTCGGACACTAACCCTGAAACTGTGCTTGATATTGCTACCGGCACCGGCGACCTTGCTATTTTAATGACGCAGACAGGAGCTAAAAAAATTACCGGGCTTGACATTTCTGCCGGAATGCTGGAAGTAGGCCGTAAAAAAATTGCCGAACGCAAACTGTCCAATAAAATAGACATGGTATTGGGCGACAGCGAGAACATTCCGTTTGAAGATAACAGCTTTGATGCCATTACCGTTGCCTTTGGGGTTCGTAACTTTGAAACCCTTGAAAAAGGACTTGCAGAAATTTTAAGAGTGTTAAAACCGGGAGGTATTTTTGTAATACTTGAAACCTCTGTACCTACAAAAACACCCTACAAACAAGGTTATAAATTCTACACAAAACACATACTGCCGCTAATTGGCAAACTTTTCTCTAAAGACAAGTCGGCTTACGCTTACCTAAGTGAATCGGCTTCCGTTTTCCCTCACGGCGAAATGTTAAACAATATTTTGAGGAAAATTGGGTTTATAGAGGTGAAGAACAGGCCGCAAACCTTTGGTGTGGCAACAATTTATTCGGCTTCAAAATAATACAATGAAAAGATTTCTTTTATACATAATCCTTATATGTGGCCTGCACGGGCATGCACAGCTTAAAATATTTGGTAAGGACCCTATTATCCACCTTGAAAACTTTGACAAGCAAAGAGTGCACTGGGGTTATTTCCTAGGATTTAACAGCTATGGCTTTAAGTTTGACTATATAAATCCCCCGGATGTTGATGTTATAGTAAAGCAGACTACAGGATTTAACGTAGGTCTTGTAGGTAATTTAAGGATTATGGAGCATCTGGATCTTCGCTTTGAACCAGGACTATATTACTCACAAAGAGATCTTACCTTTCCGGGATTTGAAAGGGAAAGTGATGCCTTTAGGGAAGTAAAATCAACGTATATCCATTTCCCGCTGTTACTTAAGTTCTCAGCAAAAAGGGCAGGAAACGTAAAACCCTATTTAGTGGGAGGTTTTTCAAAAACACTAAACCTTTCCAGTGGTTACAATTCCCTTGACGACAACTACACAGGCACATTCAGGATGAAACAATGGACTACCAATTACGAAATAGGTTTTGGTATAGACATGTATCTGGAGTACTTTAAGTTTTCACCTTCAATTCGTGGGGTATTTGGTCTTAACGATGAGCTTATAAGAGACAATAATCCGGACAGCCCATGGACATCTAACATAGGCTCTATGAAAACAAGGGCAATTTTAGTAAACTTTACATTCCACTAAGACAGAGAACGCCTAAACTCGCTTAGGATTATTGCAGTAGCGGTTGCCACATTAAGGCTTTCGGTTTGCTGAAGTTTACCAAATCGTGGTATTGAAATTTTATCAGTTACAACATCCTCGATTTCCTTAGATATCCCGTTTGCTTCGTTACCAAAAACTACAATACCGTTTTGCGGAAGCGATTGGGTGTAAATATTTTCACCATCCATAAAGGTTCCGTAAACAGGCAATGAGGTATTTTTAAGGTAATCCTGCAAATCGGCGTAGATAACTTTTACCCTGGTAACTGAACCCATTGTAGCCTGAATCACTTTTGGATTGTAGACATCCACACAACCTGAAGAGCAAACAAGATGTGTTACACCAAACCAGTCACACATTCTTATAATAGTCCCAAGGTTTCCGGGATCACGCACTTCATCAAGCGCAACAATCAATCCGCTATCAGGTAATTTGTTTTCCTCTTCAGGAATACTAAAAACGGCAAGACAGGTATTGGCAGTAGCAAGCGCACTAATCTTTTTCAGCTCGGCATCGGTTACCTCTACCCTCTTTTCATGAGGAATGTCGGCAAAATCATTTTGGGTGGTAAAAAGCTGCTGTAATTCAAAATGTGAGTTTAAAAGTTCTTCAACAACTTTAACACCTTCGGCAATGAACATTTTGTGTTCCTTTCGGTATTTTTTTTGCTGTAAACCCGTTATTGTTTTAATTTGGTTTTTGCTAACCATAAAAAATGTATTTTTGAATTACTATTTAGAGCCCTGCCTTGAGAAATAAAATAACAAAAATAGCACTTATTATATTATCTGCTTCTGTTTTGTTCTCGTGTTCCCTTACAAAAAGGGTTCCCGACAGCAAGCAACTGCTTAAAGAAGTAGACATTAATGTAAATGACAAATCGGAAAGTAAAAACGAAGAAGTCACTAATCAACTGTATCAGATACCCAATTCAGATGTTTTAGGGCTAAACATACGTCTGCACTTATACAACTGGGCAAACCCAAATCCGGATTCGTCCTATCAGGCATGGTTGGAAAGAAAACCCAACCGCCATAAAAGATATGCCGCCTTACTTTCAGAAAAACAGGTACAGCGCTTAGGGAAGTCATTTATTGTTTCCGGAATAGACAATTTCCTTAAGGATGTGGGCGAACCTCCTGTAATTGTAGACAGCCTTCGCACACAAAGATCGGCCAGAAGGCTAAACGCCTATTATTTTAAAAGAGGATACTTCCGCACAAAGGTAAATTATACCATAGATAGTATTGGCAACAAAAGAGCACGTGTAACTTATAATGTAAAAACCGGCAGGCCATACATAATAGACTCTATCTCGACACAAATACAATCATCGGTAATTGACAGCTTATACAATAAGACAAAAGACAAGTCAGTTATAAAAAAAGGCAAGCAATATGCCGAAGCCGATTTCACGGAAGAACGTGACCGCTTAACCACCTATTTCCTAAATCACGGGGTCTATAATTTTCAGCCCAACTACATATCATACGCTATAGATACCGTTGGCACTAATTATAAGGCAAATCCTAAAATTTTAATTGATAATGAAACTGTAAGGACACAGGATTCAACTTACACCAGGCCGTTTAGCATATACAAGATAAGCCAGGTTAATATTTACACGGAAAACCAAAACGGTGAAGAGCGCACCATTGACAGCGCCTCCTATAAAGGCTTTAATATTTACAGCACCGGAAAACTTAATTACAGGCCAAAAGCACTTACCGATCCCGTTTTTATTACCGCGGGCACCCCTTATGCCGACTTTAGAAGAACCTTAACTTACAGGTATCTTTCTAACCTTAATATATTTTATTATCCTAAAATAATATACGAACCGGATCCGGCAGATTCTACCGGAACATCACTTATTACAAATATCTACCTGAAACCGAAAACCAAGTTCGACCTTATTGTGGGTGCCGATTTTATACATTCAAACATACAGGACTTTGGTATACAGGGTAACCTTACCCTACTAATGCGTAATGTATTTAGGGGTGCCGAGATATTAAGTATAAGTACCCGTGGAAATGTTGGTTCATCAAGAGACCTTTCAATACAGGACAGAAGCTTCTTCAACATTCTGGAATACGGAGCTGATTTAAAGCTTACCTTCCCGCGTATATTTTTCCCGCTTAATACCGACAGAATTATTCGTAAAGAAATGATTCCTTCCACAAATATGAGCTTTGGTACAAGCAGGCAGCAAAATATAGGCCTTGACAAAGAAAGCTTTACAGGTATACTGAGTTACAACTGGACACCTAAACGAAATGTTACTGCAAGACTGGATCTTTTAAATATTCAATACGTACGAAATGTAAATCCACAAAACTACTTTAATGTATATGCATCATCTTACGAAAGGCTGAATGATTATGCCCTACAGTATCAGAATCAGGTAGACCCTAATTACTTTGCTATTGATCCCGAAACAGGAGAAACCAGACTAATAATTGAAGAGGGTACAGATGGTTTTATTAATGATGTAGACAACAGCACTATAACAGTTACTCCTGAAGATTACAGGAACATTAACAGTATTGATGAAAGAAAACAGAGGCTTACCGAAAACAACCTGATTTTTGCCTCAAACTTTACCTATACCACCAGCACCAAAGAAAACATACTGGACAATACCTTCTTTATTTTTAAAACAAAAATAGAGTCGGCCGGTAATTTCCTTTCTCTGCTATCCAGACTTGAAGGTAATAGCAATACTAATGACAACGGAAGGCATACATTTTTAAATGTAGAATATTCTCAATACATAAAAACAGAATTCGACTTTATCAAGCACTTTGATTTAAGAAGAGGCAAAGTCCTTGCCATGAGGGCATTTGCCGGTATTGCCATACCATACGGAAATGCTAATTCCATTCCGTTCACAAGAAGTTACTTTGGTGGTGGCTCTAACGACAACAGGGCATGGCAATCGTATAGTTTAGGACCGGGCCGTAGCGGAAGTCCCAACGATTTTAACGAAGCTAACTTTAAACTGGCTTACAGCGCAGAGCTTCGCTTTAATCTTTTCGGACAGCTTAACGGAGCTGTTTTTGGCGATGTAGGTAACATTTGGAACGTTTTTGACAGCGAGACCGATACCGACTATACCTTTAACGGACTCCAGTCTTTCCGAGACCTTGCCTTTGGCACTGGCTTCGGATTCAGGTATGATTTTAACTTCTTTGTGGTACGTCTTGACTTCGGATACAAAACCTATGATCCGGGCAGACCGGAAAACGACAGATGGTTTAAAGGATATAATTTCTCTAAGACAGTTTTAAATGTCGGAATTAATTATCCGTTCTAAATTTAAAAATACTATTTTTGTAAATTAATTTTTAAAAACTATAAATAAAATGGCTCATAATATCAAACCCGGGGTTGCAACCGGAGACCAGGTTCAGGAGATCTTTAAGTATGCCAAAGAAAAAGGATTTGCATTACCTGCAGTAAACGTAACAGGCTCTAGTACTATTAATGGTGTTCTTGAAACAGCTGCAAAACTAAAAGCTCCGGTAATTATCCAGTTCTCTAATGGTGGTGCTTCATTCAACGCCGGTAAAGGATTATCTAACGAGGGTCAGAAATCTGCCATTTTAGGTGCTGTTGCAGGTGCTAAACATATACATACACTTGCAGAAGCTTATGGTGCTACTGTAATTTTACATACTGATCACTGCGCGAAAAACCTTTTACCATGGATAGATGGTCTACTTGATGCAAGCGAAGAGCATTTTAAAGCTACGGGCAAGTCGCTATTTAGCTCACACATGATTGACTTATCAGAAGAGCCACTTGAGGAAAACATCGAGATCTCTAAAAAATACCTTGAAAGAATGAGCAAAATGGGCATGACCCTGGAAATCGAGCTTGGTATTACAGGAGGCGAAGAAGATGGTGTTGACAACTCTGACGTAGACAGCTCTAAACTATACACTCAGCCGGAAGAAGTATCTTATGCTTATGAAGAACTAAGCAAAGTATCAGATAAATTTACTGTTGCGGCTGCTTTTGGTAACGTACACGGTGTTTACAAACCGGGTAACGTTAAACTTACTCCAAAAATCCTTAAAAACTCTCAGGAATATGTACAAAACAAATTCAACACAGGTGCAAACCCTGTAGACTTTGTATTCCACGGAGGTTCAGGATCTACTCTTGAAGAGATAAGAGAAGCTATTTCTTATGGTGTAATAAAAATGAACATTGATACTGACTTACAGTTTGCATTTACTGAAGGTATCCGTGATTATGTTACCAACAATGTAGAGTACTTAAAAACTCAGATTGGTAACCCTGAAGGAGCAGAATCTCCAAACAAGAAATACTACGACCCAAGAAAATGGATTCGTGAAGGAGAGCTTACCTTTAACAAGAGACTTGAAAAAGCATTTGAAGACCTAAACAACGTTAATACCCTATAATTTTAAAGGGGCTGTATAACTAACTAATATTTGTAAAATGGCTTGGTTTAAAAGAACGGAAAAAGGAATACAAACACCAACCGAGAATAAGAAAGATGTACCTAAAGGATTATGGTACAAATCGCCTACCGGTAAAATTGTAGATGCAGAAGAACTTGCAAGAAACTTTTATGTAAGTCCGGAAGACGGATATCACGTAAGAATAGGCAGTAAAGAATATTTTGAAATACTTTTTGACAACAACGAGTTTGAAGAGCTGGATGAAAACATGACAGCTAAAGACCCGCTTAAGTTTGTTGATACAAAAAAATACAGCGACCGTTTAAAAGACGCTATAGATAAAACAAAACTTAAGGATGCTGTTAGAACCGCTGTAGGTAAATCTAAAGGTAAAGACCTTGTTATTGCATGTATGGACTTCGCTTTCATTGGCGGATCTATGGGTGCTGTGGTAGGCGAGAAAATTGCACGTGCAATAGACCACTCTATCAAAAACAACATTCCTTTCCTTATGATTTCAAAATCAGGTGGCGCAAGGATGATGGAAGCAGCTTACTCACTTATGCAGTTAGCTAAAACATCTGCTAAGCTTGCCCAGCTTGCTGACGCTAAAATACCTTACATCTCTTTATGTACAGACCCTACAACAGGTGGTACAACCGCATCTTATGCAATGTTAGGAGACGTAAACATTTCTGAACCTGGAGCACTTATCGGATTCGCAGGTCCGCGTGTAGTAAAAGACACTACAGGTAAAGACCTGCCGGAAGGCTTCCAGACTGCAGAGTTTGTATTGGAGCATGGTTTCCTTGATTTTATCACTCCTCGTAAAGAGCTTAAAGATAAGATTAACCTGTATCTAGATTTGATTCAAAACAATCCTATACGATAATATAAAAAAGCCTCACTTAAAGTGAGGCTTTTTTATACTTATATTTTACACATTACATTCCGCTCCTTATTGCCTCTACCGGGTCTAACTTAGCCGCAGATATAGCAGGCAATATTCCTGATATAAGCCCGATAGCGATTGACAAGCCACTACCTAAAGCTATATTAAATGCACTTAGTACAAACTCAAAATCGAGCATTTTGGTTATCCCTATAGCTATAAGCCAAACAAGAAACATACCCACAAGTCCGCCTATAAAAGACAATATAACTGCCTCAAACAGGAACTGAAGCAATATAAACTTACTTTTTGCGCCAAGTGCTTTTTGTATCCCTATAAGATTTGTTCTTTCCTTAACCGATACAAACATAATATTGGCAATACCAAAACCTCCCACAAGCAGAGAAAAGAACCCTATAATCCAACCGCCAATATTAAGATTACCTACAATCTCGTCAATCATATCGGTAAAACCGGAAAGGATATCTATAATAAAATTATCTATATCACCGGCTTTTATACCCCTGTAATTTCTAAGCTTATAAGTCACCTCCGCTTTCACCTCTTCGCCGGTATAACCCGCTTTAGGTTTTATTATGATAATAGGCGTCATAAAATCATTATGATCACCAAACTTGCGCCTTAAAAAATTGACAGGAATAAAAACAGCCGTATCGTTATTTTCTCCAAATGCTCCTGATCCCTGTTTTGCAAGTACTCCTATTACGGTAAATTTTTGCCCGTACATGCGTACTTTTTTCTCCAGCGGGTTGTCATCACCAAACAAAGCCTTTGCTACCTCATACCCTATTACCACAACAGGAGTACCGGACACCGATTCTGTTTCATTATAAAAACGACCTGTAGGTATATCCAGTTTTTGTATATCAGTAAACTCATAAGAAACCGGAACCACATTAATGTCGCTTGCCGATTTTTCGTTATACTTAATAATCTCACTTTTGGTAAAAATCTGAAAAGCTACCTGATCGGCCATTGTAACCGCATCTTTCAGGTACTGATACTCATTATATTCAACATCCGGAAACTGCTGACGTTTCCATCGCGGTATGTCCGACGGGCCAAAAGAGAAACTTTTAAGATACATGGTATTTTTATCTACCGCGCTAAGCTGCTCTTTTATTTGCCTGTCCATAGAGTCTACAGCAGCAAGAACCGCTATAATAGAGAATATACCTACCGTTACCCCAAGCAACGATAAAAACGTTCTGAGCTTATTGTTTCTTAGTGCATTTAAAGCAAATGCAAGGCTTTCTCTAAGCAATCGCAGGTATAACAGCATAACAAATTTTATTGAGTTGTGTAAAATTCAATAATTTTTTCGCAAATTCCTAAAATCAAAATGTAATAAAAATAAAAAAACATAAAATTATCTCTTATATCTCTTTGAATGTTAGCTATACAATAACTACTTTTGCACCTTTAGAACACGCATCAAAATGAGTACAGTAAAAAACATTTCATCGGCCCTTATTTCAGTATTTGATAAAGACGGCTTAGAACCTATTGTTAGGAAACTACACGAAAATTCAGTAACCATCTATTCTACCGGAGGTACAGAATCTTTTATCAAAGATTTAGGCATACCTGTTGTAGCTGTTGAAGACGTAACTTCCTACCCTTCAATACTTGGCGGTCGCGTTAAAACTTTACACCCTAAAGTTTTCGGAGGTATACTTAACCGTCAGGACAATGAATCTGACGTACAGCAGATGAAAGAATTTGACATTCCTCAAATTGACCTGGTTATTGTAGACCTGTACCCTTTTGAAAAAACAGTTGCATCGGGAGCTGCAGAAGCTGATATTATCGAGAAAATTGACATCGGTGGTATCTCTCTTATCCGTGCTGCTGCTAAAAATTTTAAAGACACAGTTATCGTTGCATCAGTAAACGAGTACAGCCTGTTTTTAGATATGCTAACCAACAACAATGGCGGCACTACTCTTGAAGAAAGAAGGCTTCTTGCTACTAAAGCGTTCCACGTTTCTTCAAACTATGATACTGCAATATTCAACTATTTCAATACAGACGATACTTACTACAAAGCAAGTATAGCTGACGGACAGGTACTTCGTTATGGAGAAAACCCTCACCAGAAAGGTTTCTTCTTTGGCGAATTTGATAAAATGTTCACTAAACTTCACGGTAAAGAGCTTTCATACAACAACCTTCTGGATGTTGATGCTGCCGTTAACCTGATGCAGGAGTTTAAAAATGACAATCCTACATTTGCAATATTAAAGCATAACAACGCTTGCGGACTTGCTACAAGAAGCACTGTAAAAGAGGCTTACCTTGACGCACTTGCAGGCGATCCTACCTCTGCTTTTGGAGGTGTTCTTATTTCTAATGCTAAAATCGACAAGGCAGCGGCAGAAGAAATCAACCAGCTTTTCTGCGAGGTGGTAATTGCTCCGGGTTATGACGATGACGCTGTTGCAGTACTACAGGAAAAGAAAAACAGAATTATTTTAATACAAAACGAGGTGGAACTACCTGCTAAACAGGTTAGAACATGCCTAAACGGATTATTAGTTCAGGATAAAGATAATATTACAGACAATAAAGAGCATTTAACTACCGTTACAGTAACTTCACCTACTGAGCAGGAAGTGGAAGACCTGCTGTTTGCTTCAAAAATCTGTAAGCATACAAAATCCAATACCATTGTTTTTGCTAAAAATAAACAACTGTTTGCAAGCGGTACCGGACAAACGTCTCGCGTAGATGCTTTAAGACAGGCTGTGGAAAAAGCAAATTCATTTAACTTTGACCTTAACGGAGCTGTTATGGCCAGCGATGCGTTTTTCCCTTTCCCGGACTGCGTTGAGCTTGCTAAAAATGCCGGTATTACAGCTGTAATACAACCGGGTGGTTCTATAAAAGACGAATTAAGCATAAACTACTGCAACGAAAATAATGTTGCAATGGTATTTACAGGAACACGTCATTTTAAACATTAATTTGTTACATTTGTTTTTGAGCATCTAATTTAAATAAACTAAACCCTAAGGAATAAATATGGGATTTTTTGATTTCATGACCGAGGATATCGCAATTGACCTTGGTACCGCAAATACCCTCATTATACACAACGACAAAGTAGTTATAGACAGCCCGTCTATTGTAGCCCGAGACCGTGTTACCGGCAAGATAATAGCTGTAGGTAAAGAGGCTAATATGATGCAGGGTAAAACCCATGAAAACATAAAAACCATACGTCCGCTTAAGGATGGGGTTATAGCTGACTTTGCCGCGTCGGAAGAAATGATAAAAATGTTTATCAAGAGTATCCCGGCACTAAAAAAGAAATTATTTACACCGGCCCTTCGCATGGTTATCTGTATTCCGTCGGGTATTACCGAAGTGGAGATGCGTGCAGTAAAAGAATCTGCCGAAAGGGTAAACGGTAAAGAAGTATATCTTATCCACGAGCCTATGGCTGCGGCCATAGGTATCGGCGTGGATATTATGCAGCCTAAAGGAAACATGATTGTGGATATAGGTGGTGGTACTACCGAGATTGCCGTAATAGCACTTGGAGGTATTGTATGTGACAAATCGGTTAAGATTGCGGGTGACGTTTTCACAAACGATATTGTTTACTACATGAGAACACAGCACAACCTTTTTGTGGGTGAAACCACAGCCGAGAAAATCAAGATCCAGATAGGTGCCGCTTTAGAGGATTTAGAGTCTCCACCAGAGGAAATGTCTGTACAGGGTCGTGACCTTCTTACAGGTAAACCAAAACAGGTTGATGTTTCTTACCGTGAGATTGCAAAAGCCCTAGACAAATCTATACAGCGTATTGAAGATGCCGTTATGGAAACTCTTTCTCAAACTCCGCCGGAACTTGCAGCCGATATTTACAATACAGGTATTTACCTTGCGGGTGGTGGATCTATGCTTAGAGGACTTGACAAGCGTATTTCACAAAAAACAGACCTTCCGGTATACATTGCAGAAGATCCGCTAAGGGCAGTAGTGCGAGGAACGGGAATGGCACTTAAAAATATCCAGAAATTCAGAAGCATACTTATCAAATAAAGAGCTATAGTTCATGCAGCAAATATTTAATTTTATATTTAAAAACAGTATTTTATTACTGTTTTTGCTGCTTTTAGGCATATCGTTGTCGCTGGTTATACAATCTCACTCCTACCACAGGAGCAGGTCTGTAACTTCAGCCAATGCTGTGTCGGGATACGTATATCAAAAAATCAACGATGTAGAGCAGTATTTCAGTCTTAAAACAGAAAATGAAAAACTTGCCGCCGAAAATGCAGAGCTTAAAAAAATCCTGTACAACGGACAGGACAGCATCGTTACAACCACTACTCCAACTGCCGCTACCGGTAATTTTGTAGTTACTCAATCAAGGGTAATTTCAAATTCATTTGGTAAAAGAGACAACTACCTAACCATAAACAGCGGAACCAATGACGGGGTTAAACGCGATATGGGTGTGGTAAGTTCATTAGGGGTTATAGGTATTATCGAGAATACATCAAAAAATTACTCTACTGTTATCAGTGTGCTTAATACCCGTATTAAGCTGGATGCAAAAATCAAAAAAAATAACCACTTCGGAACTCTTAAATGGGATGGCAAGAATGCAGGTTTCGCACTACTTACCGAAGTACCAAGACTGGCAGAAGTAAACAAGGGAGATACTATTGTTACAGGAGGCCGCTCGGTTATTTTCCCTGAAAACATTCCGATAGGTAAAATCGAAAAAGTATTTATAGACAAAAAAACAAATTACTATACACTACAAATAAGACTGTTTAACGACATGACCAGCCTTGACCATGTGTATATTATAGAGAATAAGGATATACAGGAAATAACAACACTGGAAGCACAAACAACAGCAAATGAATAGTACTGTTATAACAAATATTGCAAGGTTTATCCTTTTACTGGCTGTACAGGTTGTTATCTTCAACCGTATAAACCTTTTTGGGTTTATTAATCCTTATCCTTACATACTATTTATATTACTATATCCTGTTAACGGTAGTAAAGCAGGATTACTGCTATCCTCTTTCTTTTTAGGAATTATAGTAGACATGTTCCTAAACTCAGAAGGTGTTCATGCAGCAGCCTGTATTACCCTGGCCTATCTTCGCCCTACATTCTTTAAATTTTCTTTTGGTATCAGTTATGAATACCAAACCATTAAAATAAATGAACGCCTCACGCCCGAGAGATTTTCATTTATACTGATTTCAGTTGTAACTCACCATATAATTTTATATCTTTTGGAGATATTCAGTTTTAGTTTAATTCTGGATATACTATGGAGAACGTTACTAACAACTGTATTCACATTAATAATTAGCACAACAATAATTTACTTAATCAAGCCGGGCAAACAATGAGAAAGATTTTACTGCCAGCATTAATTATAGCTGCAGCACTGCTGATAGCAGCCAGACTTTTTTATTTACAAATTCTTGATGACTCCTACATCCAGAAGTCGGAAAACAACGCTATTAAGGTAAAATACGAATACCCCGAACGCGGTTATATATACGACCGTAACGGAGAACTGCTTGTTGCAAACCAACCTTCATACGACATTATGGTCACCCCTAATGAAATGAAGAATACCGACACTCTTGAAATTTGCAGCCTGTTGGGTATTACCAAAGAAGATTTTATACGAAAAGTAGAAAAAGCAAAAGTATACAGTCCAAGGCTACCGTCTATATTCCTTCCACAGCTTAATAAAAAAGAGTTTGCTGCCTTTCAGGAAAAAATACGTCGCTTTAAAGGTTTTGACATCGTTAAGCGTTCGCTTAGGGATTATCAGGTAGATGTAGCTGCTAATGTTTTTGGATATATTCAACAGGTAAACTACAGCACCATACAAAACAACCCTTATTACAAAAGCGGCGACCTTATCGGGAAGCAGGGGGTTGAAGAAGTGTATGAAGATATACTTAGAGGTGTAAAAGGTGTGAAACGCATACAAAGAGACCGTTTTGGCCGTGAGATAGGACCTTTTAAAGATGGTATTTATGATACTATTGCCGTAAAGGGAAAAGACATTACCCTAACCCTTGATGCTGAACTGCAGAAATATGGCGAGTCGCTTATGTTTGAAAAACGTGGAGGTATTGTTGCTATCGAACCTAAAACAGGTGAGATACTGGCACTGGTAACTGCGCCCTCATATGATCCGTCAATTTTGGTAGGAAGAAAGCGTTCAGAAAATTACACAAAGCTATATAACGACACTATAAGCCTTCCTCTTTTTGACAGGGGATTACTTGCAGAATATCCTCCGGGATCACCTTTTAAAATTTTAACCGGACTTGTAGGTTTACAAACAGGCGCGATTGATGAAAATACTACATTCGTTTGTCATCATGGTTTCTTTTACGGTCGCGGGGCGTTTATGAAATGTCACGATTCAGGGCCTGTAAAACTACACAATGGTATTTATAATTCATGCAACACTTATTTTGGCAGCACCTATAAGCAAACCATAGACAAGTTTGCATCACCAAAAGAAGGTGTAGACGTGTGGAGTAATCACCTTAAGAGTTTCGGACTGGGTAACTTTTTGGGTTACGATTTACCTCCGGGAAGAAAAGGACTTATTCCTAACGGGGATTACTATGACCATTGGTATCCTAACGGCGGATGGAGAAGTTCTACAATTATATCTAACGCTATTGGACAGGGTGAGGTTAAAATGACCCCTATACAATTGGCAAACATGATGGCTGCAGTAGCTAACGAAGGTTATTACTACACCCCTCACATCATTAAAAAAATACAGGGAGACAAAATAGACGAAAAGTTTACCACAAAACATTATACCACTATAGACAAGGAACACTTTAAGCCTGTTATAGACGGACTTTTTGACGTATATAATCTGGGTACTGCAAGAGGCCTGCGCGTTGAGGGGATTGAGATTTGTGGTAAGACCGGTACAGCAGAAAACTTTACCAAAATAAACGGGAAAAGAACACAGCTTACCGACCACTCTATATTTGTAGCATTTGCACCAAAGAACGACCCTAAAATAGCTATTGCGGTATTTGTGGAAAACGGTTACTGGGGTGCCCGTTGGGCAGGGCCTATTGCCAGCCTTATGATTGAAAAATACCTTAAAGGTGAAATAACAAGAAAAGACCTTGAAACAAAAATGCTTACTCAGGGACTGAAAGCAGAGTATGAAAAACCGTATAGCGGAAAACCGTTTAGCATAAACAAATAATGAAGAATCAAAGCGTTATAAATAATATAGACTGGCCTTTGGTATTACTATATGCAGCATTAGTAGTATTGGGTTGGATGACTATTTATTCCGCTTCGTTACCGCTGGAAGAGACCTCTATTTTTGACCTTGGACAGATTTATGGTAAGCAGATGCTTTTCATTATGATGAGCATTCCTTTAATAAGCGTTATACTCTCGCTGGACGCCAAGATATATGAAAAGTATTCCCTCATCTTCTATATCCTCACACTCATACTCCTCGCGGGATTATTTGTAGCCGGTAAAACCATCAAGGGACAAACCAACTGGTATGCTTTTGGCGGGTTTAGTATACAGCCCTCTGAGTTTGCTAAGATTGGCACTGCACTTATCCTTTCCAAATACCTGAGCGATGTACAGATAAACCTTAAAAACACAAACCATCAACTTATCGCATTTGGTATCCTTGCTTTACCGATAATGCTTATAATGTTGCAGCCGGATGCCGGTAGTGCAATGATATTTGCTTCGTTTGTACTGGTACTGCACCGTGAAGGCTTGCCTGCCTGGTATTTATGGACAGGATTTTTGGCTATAGTACTTTTCCTGGCTGCATTACTTATTAAGTTCCAGTTCCTGTTTATTTATATAGTGGCAGGAGTTATTATACATTATGTACTTACCCGAAGGGCGAGACGAAATATTATACTTTACGGAATTTCGCTTGTAGCGATGATAGGTTTCTCCTATTCGGTAGACTATGTATTTGAAAACGTGCTTGAGGATCACCAAAAAGACCGTATTAATGTACTTTTTGACAAGAATGTAAATCAAAAGGCCGAAGGATACAACCTTAACCAGTCTATGATTGCTATTGGTTCAGGATCATGGCTTGGCAAAGGATATCTTGAAGGAACACAAACAAAAGGAGGCTTTGTGCCTGAACAGCACACCGATTATATTTTTACTACTGTAGGTGAAGAATGGGGCTTTACAGGTGCAATTGTAGTAATTATTCTATTTGTGGCATTATTACTTCGTATATTATACCTCGCTGAACGGCAAAAATCGCGCTTTAGCCGAACGTATGGCTATTGTGTGGTAGCAATACTCTTTATGCACTTTTTTGTAAATATAGCAATGCTTATTAAGCTTTTCCCTACTATTGGAGTACCTCTTCCATTTTTCTCTTATGGAGGATCGAGCTTATTTGCCTTTACAACGCTGTTATTTATATTTATAAAACTGGATGCCAATAAGGTGAATGAGTGGTAGATTAATCATCATAATGCTTACCTGTTAGCTTATTGTTTTTAAAAGTAAAAGCATAATTACCGTAGCCGAAAATATCAGCTTTGTAAACAAGTATAACTTTATTTTCTTCCTTATTAAGGATTAAAATTTTATCCTCCTTGCCAAAAGAAGATTTCAACTCGTTTAAAGAAACTCCTAGAGCAATAGCCTTATAACTCTTATCAGATGGATAGTACCATTTATTGACTAACAAAAGAGCAACAACAAATATTATTATACCAAAAAGTATTAACTCGACAGTATATTTTATTTTGTTAATCATAAAACTGTTATTATTCAGCCTTAACATCGAGGGCATCCCTTAAGGCATTACCTACCATCATAAAGGCCAGAACCAATAGAAGCATCGCGATTCCGGGAACCAGTGCCAGATAAGGTTTGCCTAAAATAATATAGTTGTAGTGGTCTTTAATCATCCCTCCCCAACTTGGAATAGGTGGCTGCGCACCAAGCCCTAAGAAGCTAAGTCCGCTTTCTACAAGAATGGCAGAGGCAAAATTTGCCGCCGAGATAACAATTACCGGTGCCATGCTATTAGGCAGTATATGGTTAAAGATTATTCTTCCGTTATTATATCCTAAAGCCCTTGCTGCTGTTACAAACTGCATTTGTTTTATACTCATAACCTGCCCCCTAACTACACGGGCAACCTCTACCCACATAGTTAGTCCCACAGCAACAAATACCTGCCAGAAACCTTTACCCAACGCAAGGGTAATGGCAATTACCAGAAGTAGTGTAGGTATGGACCATATAATATTTACCAGCCACATTACAAAAGCATCTACCTTACCTCCAAAATAACCGGCTATAGCTCCAAAAAATATTCCGACTATGAGCGATATAAGCACGGCTACAAAACCTATGGAAATGGAAACCCTTGAACCCACGAGGAGCCTGCTAAGCAAATCCCTCCCCTGGCTATCTGTTCCCAAAATAAACTTTTGCTCTTTTATAAAATCAGCTTTTATTTTTTCGGCATCCTTAGTTCCAAATATTGTTAGAGGGACTGTTTTAGTAACAGCCAGATCGGCATCGGTAGCATATTCTGTATAGGTAAGGCTATCCCCTTTTATTTCGTAATCTAAAATGGTGACTTTGGGCTGTACAAAATCCTTCCCCGTAAAGTAATCGCTTAAATGTGTTTCCTCAGTTTTACCGGAAACAGGAAGCGTAAGCATCTGCACTGTAAAGCCGGGTGGTTTGGAGTGAATGGAAAGATCACCCCAGTTTGCATTTTTTGTTTTATCGGGTGCCAGCGCATAGGCAAACAACGCGATAAACATAAGAATTACAATAAACGACAAACTTAAAACGCCCCAAAAGTTCTTCCTGAACTTTTGGAGCGCTAAGCCTGTAAGGGATTGATTATTTTTATTCATTAAAACTTATCTGGTTTTAATAGGCTTTTCTTTTTTGTTTAAAGATACTGTTTTGGCAGCTTTAGGCTGCATATCCTCAAGTACGTTTAGTGCTTCCTCTACATATACATCCTTAGAAAGACTTTCATACCATCTTTGTTTTTTCTCTGCAGCGGCAGGGTCTTTTTCAAAAGCAGTTTTTTCCTGCGGCAGTGGTTCAAACTGTAAACTGTTTTTATAATCAGATATAGCTTTGAACTTTTTAGTTATCTCCTCAGTTTTGGCAATTTCAGCTTTGAACTTGTCTATGTTTAGATCAAATTTAGTATCGTCTTTTTTAGCTTCAATCCATTTAGCATTTTCATCTATTAGCTTAAACTGATCATTTTTAGAAATCCTGTCTTTACTGTTTGCTATAACAAGATCGAAATTGTTATTGAAACGTGTAAATGAAGCTGCATCTATTTTATCCCATGGCATTGCGTTCTCTGAATCGCGCTCTCCCATTTCAAGATAAGCATACCTGTCCGGCATAATAATATCACTGTAAACACCTTCTCTTTGAGTAGAACCACCGTTAATACGATAGAACTTTTGAGTAGTGGTTTTTAATGCCCCTAAATCGCCCATAGAGTTACCTCTAACAAACTGATTAAGGTCTATTACATTTTGAACAGTACCTTTACCATACGTATGTCTGCTTCCTAAAATAAGTCCTCGGTTGTAATCCTGAATTGCAGCTGCAAAAATCTCTGAAGCCGAAGCTGAGAAATTATTTACCAATACCACAAGCGGTCCGTCCCACTGCACTTTAGTATCCTTATCTTCAAGAACTTCTTTATTTTTTCCGGTAGTCTTAACCTGAACAACAGGCCCTTTAGGAACAAACAGTCCTGTCATATCTACAACAGTTTTAAGCGAACCTCCGCCGTTATCCCTAAGATCGATAATAATACCTTTTACACCGTTTTGTTTAAGTTTTTCAACTTCTGCTGCTACATCTTTAGCAGCATCACGATTGTCTTTGTTCTCAAAGTCGATATAGAACTTAGGCAGGTTGATAACACCATATTTTAATCCGTCTTTTTCAACAACGCTTGATTTGGCATAAGTCTCTTCCAGTTCAACCACCTCTCTTGTTATTGGTATAACCTCAATAGTACCGTCAACTTTCTTAACTGTAAGTCTAACTTCGGTACCTTTAGGCCCTTTAATTTTCTTAACCACATCTTCAAGACGCATACCTGCAATATCAACAGGCATTTCCTCACCTTGGGCAACTTTCATGATAAGGTCTCCCTGCTCAAGCTGTTTACCTCTCCATGCCGGTCCGCCAGGTATAAGTTCCGATATCTCTACGTAGTCATTTTTCTTCATTAACCTTGCCCCTATACCTTCAATAGAACCTCTCATACTGTCATCAAATTTTTCCTTATCATCCGGAGCAAAGTAGAATGTATGCGGGTCAAATCTTTCAGCGATAGAATTAAGGTATATACTGAACCATTCATCGCGTGTAAGATCTTCAATAAACTCAAAGTATTGATCCAGCGATTTTAAACTCGCCTCACGAGCTTCTTTCTCAAGTTCATCAAATGGTTTTGTTTCAGGTTTCTCGCCTTCTTTGTCTTTTTTCTCTTCAAAAGCCTTTGCTGCCTTATCCTGAACTTTCTGTTTATCAGTTACAGATGATAATACCGAAAGCTTAAGTTGTTTTTCCCAACGCGTTTTAAGCTCATCCTTGCTTTTTACGTAAGGTTTGTGCTCATAGTCGGCATCAAAAGTCTCATTTATAGTATAATCAAAAGGTTTGCTTAGTATATCCTTATAAAGGCCTTCCGATTCTTTTATCCTTTTAAGCAGTCTTGTATAGGTAAGATCAAAAAAAGTAAGGTCTCTCTCCTTAATCATATCATCAATCTTAAGCTCATATTTAGAGAACTCATCAATATCCGACTGCATGAAGAAACGTTTTGAAGGATCAAGCCCCTCTATATAATCTTTATATACTCCTTTAGAAAAAGTATCATCTATTGCAGCAGGGTCATAATGACCTTTCTCAATAACAAATGTTATAAGTTCAAGTAGTAATTTATCTTTTTCGGGATCTGACTGTTTCTGTCTTGGCACAAAACTAAATAGTGCTACTGTTAGTACAGCAACAACTATAAGTATCTTATAATTTCTTTTCATAAATCTCAAAATGGCTTTCATTATAAATTCTGTATAAAAAAGCGTGCCAAAAATTCACCTGACATTAAATTCCGCCAATAAAAATGAGGGGCACGAAAGCAAAAATGCTTATTTTAGCTAACGTAAAAGTACAACTCTTATTTTGATTTTACTACACAGATGAAGAAAAAACCGCTTATACTGGTTACCAATGACGACGGTATTTCTGCACCCGGCATACGTGCACTTATTTCGGTAATGAAAGAGATTGGGGAAGTTGTGGTGGTAGCACCCGATAGTCCGCAATCGGCCACAGGACATGCCATAACCATAAACAACACGCTGTTTATTAATAAGATAGACATCGACCCGGATGTAGAAGCCGAATACAGTTGCTCTGGCACGCCTGTAGACTGCGTTAAGTTTGCCGTTAACGAAATTCTTAAACGCAAGCCCGATTTATGTGTTTCAGGGGTTAATCACGGCTCCAACTCTTCAATAAATGTTATTTACTCCGGCACTATGAGTGCCGCGGTTGAAGCAGGTATAGAAGGTATACCGGCCATAGGCTTTTCTTTATTGGATTATAACTGGAATGCCGATTTTGAACCCGCAAAACCTTTTATAAAAAAGATAACCCAACAGGTTTTAGACAGCGGACTTCCCGAAGGAGTTATACTTAACGTAAACTTCCCGAAGCTTAAGGAAAAAGAAATAAAAGGTATGAAAGTTTGCCGACAGGCAAAAGCCATGTGGATGGAAGAATTTGACAAAAGGCAAAATCCGCAGGGACGCGATTATTACTGGCTAACAGGTAAATTTGTAAACCTTGACAATGGTGAAGATACCGACGAATGGGCACTTAAAAACGGATACATATCTGTTGTTCCCGTTCAGTTTGACCTTACCGCACATCATGCTATACAACAACTTAATTCATGGAAATTATAAATGAAATTAACTGATTATATCCAATTATTCTTAGGAATAGTTATTGGCCTGGCAGCAGCCTCACTGGGTGTTTATCTTTTTTTAGAACTATTTGCCGACAATGGTTTTGAAAACAGTTTAAGTACAATGCGTACCGAAGGCTTGTTAGGCAAAGTAATTACCATAGGCACCGTATTAAATCTTATCGTCTTTTTTATACTTATACGATTAAAAAAAGACATGATGGCCTGGGGCATAATTACAGCTACGGCAATTCTTGCCCTTATTACAGTAATTGTATAAAACGCTGCCTTAAAATAACTATTTTTGGCTCTTAAACTTTAAGCATGAAATATTACATAATTGCAGGAGAAGCTTCGGGTGATTTACACGGCTCCAACCTTATGAAGGAACTATACAAACAGGATCCTGAGGCAGAAATACACTTTTGGGGCGGAGACCTTATGCAGCAAACCGGAGGCACACTGGTAAAGCACTATCGTGATCTTGCATTTATGGGCTTTGCAGAAGTAGTGCAAAACCTGCGTACTATTTTAGGCAACATTAAGTTTTGCAAGCAGGATATAGAATCCTTTAAGCCCGATGTAATTATTTTTATTGATTATCCCGGCTTTAACATGCGTATTGCAAAATGGGCAAAAGAAAAAGGTTATAAAACACATTACTACATTTCACCACAAATATGGGCCTGGAAAGAAAACAGGATAAAAGCCATAAAAAGGGATGTAGACCATATGTATATCATCCTTCCGTTTGAAAAGGATTTTTACGAAAACAAACACCAGTTTGCCGTTGAATTTGTAGGCCATCCGCTTATAGACGCCATACAAAACAGAAAAGCAACCGATCCCGAACAGTTCAGAAAAGAAAACAATCTTGACGATAAGCCTGTAATCGCATTACTTCCCGGAAGCCGTAAACAGGAAATATCTAAAATGCTAAGCGAAATGCTGTCGGTAGTAAATGATTTTCCAGACTATCAGTTTGTAATCGCCGGAGCACCATCACAGGATTATGAATTCTATCAGCAGTTTCTAAAAAACAGCAATGTTCATTTTATAAGCAATAAAACTTACGACCTGCTTAGCATTGCACATGCTGCATTAGTTACATCAGGCACTGCCACACTGGAAACAGCCTTATTTAAAGTACCTGAGGTGGTTTGCTATAAAGGAAACTGGATTTCTTATCAAATCGCCAAACGTATTATTACACTTAAATACATATCACTGGTTAACCTTATAATGGACCGTGAAGTGGTGAAAGAACTTATTCAGGACGACTGCAACCGTAAAAACATTAAAAAGGAACTGGAGAAGATACTTAACCCTGAACACCGAAAACAAGTACTTGAAGACTATAATATTTTAGAGGAAAAACTGGGCGGCAGCGGGGCTAGCCAAAAAACCGCACAATTAATACTGCAACATTTAACCAAGGCATAAACAACTTATAAATTTATTTTTATATTTGTGAATAAGCCATCCGTTAAACTATAAGATTACACTTTTGAAAAACCTTTTACCTATATACCTGTTAGCCATGATGATGATTTCCTGTAAAGCATCATCTCAGATAATAACATCTAAAGAAGAGGCAAAACAAAAAGGCGTTTATTCGTATAGTGATACCGATAAAGAGACTTCTCTTAATACTGCAGGAGGCGGCAGTTCTTCCAAAAAGAAAAACAAGAAGAATAAAAAATCAGAGCCCGTTGCTAAAAAAACCAATAAGGCATCTGAAAGTGAAATTGTACTGGACAATACCGAGTACGATTATACCACTACCCTAAATCCGGGTAACTACCTGCAAAACCAGATTGTTTTTAATGCTTTGGAATACAATGGAGTAAAATACAAAACAGGTGGAACAACCAAAGATGGAATGGACTGTTCCGGACTTGTATTTACAACATTCAAAATTTTTGACATCAGCCTTCCCAGAAGTTCTCATGAGCAGGCTAAAATAGGAAACACCATAAAACTATCTGAAGTTAAAACCGGCGATCTGCTTTTCTTTAAGAACAATCCCCGAAGAAACGTTATTAACCACGTAGGGCTTGTAATATCTACCGACAACGGAGATATTCAGTTTATCCACTCTACCCTTAGCCTTGGGGTTGTAATATCTTCTATGAGTGAGGATTATTACAAAAGGACATTTGTTCAGGCAAACAGGGTTATTAAATAAATTACAAACTGTAATATTTAGCTTACTTTCTTATCTTTGGTAATACCTTACCTAAAGATTATATGATAATAGCATGCATTACCCTGTTTATGGCAACCGGAATTTTTACCGGCTATTATCTTAACCTTTCCCCTATAACCACCGCACTATTCTTAAGCCTTTCAACAGTATTATTTGTATTCGCATATCATAAAAGTAAAAAGCAGTTAATCCAAAAACCACATTTTACAATCAGTACCGGGTTATTGGCATTTACACTAGGGCTATTTAGCATAACAACACATAAAGCCACCTACCATAAAAATCATTATTCGCATTACCTTAATAACAATACTGTAATTGAAGGTACCATCTCCCAAAGGCTTAAACCGAATGAGTTCTCTGAAAAGTATTTTTTAGAAGTATGCTATGTAAATAAAAACCAAAGCAGTGGAAAGATTTTAATAAGCACCCCTAAAACAAAACCACTTGAGGTTGGAGATAAAATTATAATTACCGAAAAACCTAAAACCATTAAAAAATCGCTTAATCCCTATCAGTTTGATTATGCGGAATACATGGCAAAGCAAAATGTTTTTCACGAAGTAAGGCTGAACAAAAATTGCATAAATGCAGGGAAGAACAAAACCCTTGACTACTACATTCAAAACCTTAGAAACACCTTAATAAAAAGTTTCGATTCGTCACATTATGACAAGGCAACCTTAAATTTTTTAAATGCATTACTATTAGGACAAAGGCAGGATCTTGATCCTGTTTTAACCGAAACTTATGCATCGGCAGGTGTTATGCATATACTCGCCATATCAGGATTACACATTGCTATCCTGTTCTATATAATCAGTTTTTTATTAAAGCCGCTCCACTATTTCCACAAAAAAGGAAGGTTGCTCAGGCTTATACTGCTATTATCATCACTCTGGATTTTTGCAATAATTTCAGGGTTATCACCATCGGTAGTTAGGGCAGTAATTATGTTCAGTTTTATAAGTATTGGGCAATACATAAACAGGGACACCCACCCTATCAATTCCATTGCTGTTTCTATGCTTCTTATTTTAGTGGTTAGCCCCAACCAACTGTTTGATGTAGGATTCCAGCTGAGCTATACCGCCGTAATTGCAATAGTATTATTTAAACCACTCTATAAGAACTTTAAACCTTCCAGATACAGAGTTATAAATTACCTTTTAGAAATAACACTTATATCTGCAATCGCACAAGTAAGCCTGTTACCGTTTTGTCTTTATTACTTTAAGCAGTTTCCGGGGTTATTTATACTTTCCAATGCTGTAGTTATACCATTAACAGGAATCATATTAATAACAGCCCTGCTTACACTAGCCTTAAACTTTACTTTCACACAGGCATCTTTTATAACAGGACATATATTGGAATGGCTCATTAAAGCGATGAATACCTACACATCATGGATCGCCTCGTTCAGCAGCTTTAACTTTAAAAATATCGCTTTTACAATCAGCCTATCCATTCTTTTAGGAGGAGCATTAATTTGCATTGGCTGCTGGCTATTTAAACAAACTTATAAAAGGACAATAGCGGTTTTGACGAGCCTATTAATTTTCCAGGCATGTTATTTAGCACATAGAACAGCCATTAACAACAAAGAAGAACTGATTGTATTCAACAGCTATAAAGAGCCTCTTATTGCTATTAAAAAAGCAAAACAGCTTATTATATTAAGCAACGACACACTTACATCATCCCTGCGAGCTATTACAGACTACAAAACAGCCAATTTCACACCTAACGACACCATTATACCCCTCAAAAACTTCTTATCGCTTAAAGAGCATAAAATACTGGTAATTGACAAAAGTAACCTATACCCTGAAAATATAAATCCGGATATAATAGTCCTTACTCAATCACCAAAAATAAATCTGGATAAAATACTAACCCAATTAAACCCTAAACAGGTAGTTGCCGATGCGACTAATTATCCCTATTTAACTGAATTGTGGAAAGCGACCTGTATAAAAAGAAAAATCCCTTTTCATGCCGTAGCCGAAAAGGGATATTATATAGTTGAATAACTGTTATTGTTTCTGATTCTTGCTGTATAAACTTACTATCTCGTTAGCTTTATCAAGCCATATTTTAGAAGTCTTCTCATAGCCCAGCCTTCCCATTTTTTTAAGTAAAGGTTTTCCATCATCACCTTTAGTACTTGCATCAACCAACCAAACCGTTGGATAAGCTCGCACACCAAATGAATTCTGCAATGAATAGTTTTGCTGCTTCAGTTCTACTGACTGTGATAACCGACGAGGAAAATCAAGTTCAACCAAAACTGCATTATCCTTCGCCCATTTACCAAAATCGCTGGTTTTAAAAACATCTTTCTGAAGTTTCATACACCATCCGCACCAATCACTCCCTGTAAAGAATAAAAGCAAAGGCTTTTTTGTATCCTGAGAAAGCTTAATAGCCTTATTGATATCGGTATGCCATTCTAATTCCTGCGCTTGGACAGCATAAGAACCTAATAGTATGAAAAGTGCTAAAAGTATTTTTTTCATATAATATTATTTTACTCTTCCTGTAAAGCGGTTAAAAGCTGTTCCGGAGTATGTAGCCCTACAATAGTATTTATTATTTCACCTTTTTTATCAAAAACCATCATGGTTGGATAACCCTGAAGGTTAAGAATACGCGTAAACTCATGCGTAGCGTTTCTTCCTTTGCGGCCTTCCACATAACCCGGATTAGAGTATTTCTTACCCTTATAAGTTACATCAGGCTGACCTTCGGCATTAAACTTAACGGCATAATAGTTTTTACTGATAAACTCAATCACCTTAGGATCATGAAAAGTTTGTTTATCAAGTATCTTACATGGTCCGCACCAATCGGTATACACATCCATAAAAATAGGCTTAGGTGACTTTTTTTGTGCTGCCTGAGCTTCATCAAAAGTCATCCATTTTATTTCCTGAGCTTTTGCCGCAACAGAACCTAAAGCGACAAAAAGTACTAAAAGTAGTTTTTTCATTATATTCTTTTTTTAACCGGATAACCCAAAAACAATGCCGAAAATTATTTAACTCCGTGCATTAGTTTTTTTATGGGCTTGTTCAGTAAAATTGCAACAACGCCTACTGCAATAGCTAATACCATTATTATCATGAAAAATGTGCCTATGCCCTTTTCATTTGCAATATCTGTAGAATTTTCTCCGATAATACCTGCCACTTTGTTTGCAATAGCAATCGCTAAATACCAAACACCAAACATAAACGCAATCATTCTTCCCGGCACAAGCTTACTCACATAAGACAATCCTACAGGAGAAATACAAAGCTCTCCCATAGTATGGAAAAGATATACAAAAATTAACCAGTACATCCCAACAGAAGCTGAATCTGCTCCAGGCGCAATATTTCTGCCCCCATAAGCAATAAAGCCCATTCCCAATCCTAACAATATCATACCAATACCAAACTTAGCGTTAGCAGACGGATTGAATTTACTTTCCCACCACTTAGAGAATAATGGTGCTAATGTGATAATAAACAAAGAGTTTAACACATTAAACCATGTAGCAGGTATTTCTGTAAGTTTTACAGTAATCTTATCTATTTTAAGCATTTCTAAGGTGCTATCGGAAAGCTGCAAATATCCTGCAGAATAAAAATCTTTTGTAAGCATCCATATTGTTATTATCCAAATAATAACAAAACTTAAACTTAAAAAAATGTTTGCAAGTGCATAGTTTTTAAATGTTTGCTTGAACAACTTAAACAACACCCATGTTATAATAGCCAAAGGCACAACTGCAATAAGTGTATTAACGATTAAGAAAACAAGACTCGCCCCACCTGTTAATATACGATCAGTATAATCTCTTGCAAAAATAGTTAATGTCCCCGGAGCCTGTTCAAAGACCACAAAAAAGCAAAAAGTAAGCGCAGCAAAAAACGTAACTGCAAGAAGTTTTTGTCGTGTAACCAAGGCATACTGACTTAATCTGTAAGCTAATAAAATAAAGAATAATACTAAAGCCGTTAGAACAGCAAAATTAGACAAATCATAACCGCCAACACTTAGGAAGTTCACAGATCCCTCAGAAATTTTAGAAACAGGATCATTTATTACCCAAATAAGACCTAATATACTACAAATAGCTATTACGGCAAGTTGCCAGCCTGTAAAAGGCACTCGCTTATCGTTGTCAATTTTATTAATTTCTTTCTCATCTATAACATTAGTATTAATTTCAGAAGCATCTGAATTAGCTAATGCCACGTCATCAGCCATTTTAGGCTTAAGACCAATATCTCCAAATATATTTTGAGAAAAATAGAATTGTAAAAGTCCAAAAAGCATAAATATACCAGCTAATCCAAATCCTATACTCCAACCTACTTTTTCTCCAAGATAACCACATAATAAGATTCCGAAAAAAGCACCTGCATTGACACCCATATAAAATATGGTATAAGCACCATCTTTCTTTTCAGGTCTTTCTTTATACATTTCTGAAATTATCGAAGTCATATTAGGTTTAAAGAAACCAGTACCAAAGACTAGTAAAGTCAAGCCCAAGTATATAAAGAAAGGTGTTTCAATAGCCATACTGGCATGCCCAAGTGTCATTAAAAAAGCACCGACAACTACTGCCCATCTGTAACCTATGAGTTTATCAGCAAAATACCCTCCTAACATAGTCGACAGGTAAACCAAAGCAGTGTAAGAACCAAACAAAGCAAAAGCATGCTCTTGTGGCCATCCCCATCCCGGATGATCTCCCATCACCGAGGCAGTTAAAAACATTACTAATAGGGCTCTCATACCATAGTAGGAAAAACGTTCCCACATTTCGGTAAAGAATAATACAAATAATCCGGCCGGATGTCCTAATACATTCGTTTTAAAAAAGTCATTCTTTGTTGTCGTAGACATATTTAATATATTGATTCCTAATTAATTTTTATTTTACATCCTGCATTAGCTTTCTTACTATTGGTGATATTACTATTAATACCACACCCGCTATCGCAGCATAAATTGCCAGTTGTAAATAACCGTCTGTATATGTAACCAGTTTTTGCTGTAACGAATCTCCCTCGCCTGCCTCAGAAAGGCCTGCACCAAGAATACCTGCTACATACTGGCCGTAAGCACTTGCCAAAAACCACATACCCATCATAACTCCCTGTAGTCTTTGCGGAGACAGCTTGGTCATAATAGATAAACCTATAGGTGAAAGGCAAAGTTCGCCAAATGTAATTACAAAATATGCCAAAACAAAGACATCAAGGCTTGCAATTCCCGAACCGGCTACTACTTCAAAAAATCTCGTAGTGTAGAAAGTATAGAAACCACCGGCAAGGAAAAGAAAACCTAAACCAAATTTTATAACTGTATTAGGCTCTATTTTCTTTTTTGCCATAGCAATCCATACAAGCCCTACTATTGGGGCAAATACAATTACAAATATTGAGTTAGCTGCATTATTTACTCCGTTAGGATCAAGAGTAAACAGGCCTAGTACCTCATTGTTAAGATTTTTAGCCGCAAAAATACTAAGCGAACCCCCGCTTTGTTCAAAGAATGCCCAAAATACAATTGAGAATATTATAAACACAAGGGCAGCGAGAAGTTTTTTACTTTCCTCCCAAGTGTGTTTCGTCATTTCATATCCGAGATATAATAATGTACACGGACCAATTATATACATAAACCAATCTGTATACTCCGTTTTAGCTACCATTGTCATAACAACAGGGATAAAAGCAAGCGTGCCAAAATACACAGCATATTCATACCATGACTTACCTGACTTAACTGTTCTCTTTACAGTTGTAACTTCAGGCTGAACAGTACCTATCCCTTCAATTTCAGGTACACTTTCTGTTTCACCATCCTGACTTTTAAGCGGCGAAAGACCAATAGGGCCAAGAGTTTTTTGCGTGAAGATGAATGTTACCAAACTTATAGTCATAACAACACCTGCAAGGCCAAAAGCAACATTCCATGTTTTATCTGCAGGAATAAAGCTGGTAAACAATTGTCCTTTTCCAATTGCTATACAAGCATATCCTCCTAAAAGAGCGCCAATATTAATACCTGAATAGAATAAAGAGAAACCTGCATCTCTCCTTGAGTCACCCCTTTTATAAAGTGAGCCAACCATAGTAGAAATGTTCGGCTTAAAAAAACCTGTACCAATTACAGTAAAACTGATACCTAGAAAGAAATTCTGTTCAGGAAACGGGTCAAATGCCAAAATAGCACTACCAATAATCATTAGTATACCACCCCAGAAAAGTGATTTACGGAAACCTAAAATTTTATCTGCAAACAAACCTCCTATAAAAGTAAAAGCATATACAAAAGCCTGTGTAGCGCCATACTGAAGGTTAGCCTGACTTTCCTGCATGTGTTCACCATTTTCAAGGATAAGATGTGTAATCATAAAATAGGTTAACACACCTCTCATTCCGTAAAAGCAAAAACGCTCCCACATTTCCGAGAAAAATAATCCCCATAATTGTTTTGGATATTTTCCTTCAAAGCTCTGGATTTCCTCCAGAGTTGCAGTTCTTGATATTTCCATTTATATCTGTTCTACTATTAATATACGTTATTTTCCTTCATTACCTTATTAAGCCATTTAAGCATAAGGAACAGCATTAATGCCGCACCAAGTACCAGTGCAAAGTTCAGGAAGAAGAAATTTTCTTTCTCTTCCATAGTTTCCCATAAGCTTGAAAGCATTCCTGCAAGTTTATTACCTACCGAGATAGAAAGGAAGAAACCTCCCATCATTAGAGCAGTAATCCTTGGCGGACTTAATTTAGAAACCAATGAAAGTCCCATTGGAGAAAGGCAAAGCTCACCTAATGTAATTACAGCATAAGACGCTATTAACCACCAACTGCTAGCTTTCATCGACAAATCGTTAGTAGCATACACAGCTCCAACCATAACCAGTGCCGATAATGCCGTAACAACTAAACCAATTGCAATTTTTGTAGGCGTACTCGGTTCTTTTTTTCTTTTTCTTAAAAAGCCCCATAGCCCTACCAGTACAGGAGTAAGTAATACTACCCAGAATGGGTTGATTGACTGATAAAGCTCTGTAGAGAATAATTTAAGATCTTTACCATTTGCAGGAACTTTTTCCGGAGCAAGGTTTTCAAAATATTTTCTTGAAGCCCTGTAACCTGCAAGCTCTTTTGCATATTCTTTTTTAGCTTTTATTTCAGCATCAGTATTTTCAGGCATTGCATTTTCCTGTGCCCTTAACTGTGCCATCTTTTCTTCAAAGGCTGCATCATCAAGCTGAACAATATCATTATTTTCTACTGTTTGAGCCATATCAAACTTAGTAGCAACATTAGCTACCGATTCTGGCATTTCCCTATCAGTATAATCTTCTGCCCATACTGTAAGCGCATCTCCGTTTTGGTGGAAAACAGCAAAGAATAAAATTACACAGGAGAATACCGCCAATAATGCCCCTATTGCTCGTTTTTCAAGACCAGATGATTTAAACCACAAGTACAGGAAGAAAGCAATTACCGGAACACATCCAAATATAAAGGCGTCATTAGTATCTGAACCAAGAATATTACCAGGGATAAGATATCCTAAAATACCAAAAACAAACATTGGTAATAATGTTAGTCCTAATATCTTGCCTGTTTTCATATCGCCTTCTTCAAGAGGCTTCATAACATCTACATGCTTTATATGCTTAGTACCACTCAAAAAGATAAGCACCCCTAAAAGCATACCTACACCGGCAGCAGCAAAAGCATAGCCCCAACCGAAATTAATACGCATATAAGCAGCAACGAAATTACATACAAAAGCACCTATATTGATACCCATGTAGAAAATGTTATATCCTGAATCTTTTTTACCTTTAAGTTCATCTGTACTGTAAAGGTTACCTACAAGGGTAGAGATGTTTGGTTTAAAGAAACCATTACCCATTATGATGAAGAAAAGACCCAGATAGAAACTTGTCATATCATGAAAAGAAAGCAGGAAATAACCCGAAGCCATCATTAGACCTCCCATTATAATGGACTTTCTGTAACCTAATACCCTATCAGCAAGCAAACCTCCTATAAACGGGGTAAGATAAACTAACCCAAGGTAGGTACCATAGATGTCTGATTTTTTTTCCGGCGAGAACCCCATACCTCCGTTATTCCAGCCGTCAAGCATATATAACGAAAAGATTCCAAGCATAAGATAGTAACCAAACCTTTCCCACATTTCTGTGGCAAATAAAAACCAAAGTCCTTTAGGATGCCCTTGTTGTGTAGTGTTTCCGCTCATATAAAATGTGTTTGTTATAGTTTTTCTTTAATAAAATTAGTCATCTTGGTAAACAGCTGCAGCCTTGTAGCACCGCCATAAATACCGTGATTCTTATCAGGATAGATAGCCCAGTCAAACTGTTTGTTAGCCTGTATTAAAGCCTCTACCATTAGCATGGTGTTTTGTACATGCACATTATCGTCTGCCGAACCGTGTATAAGCAGGTAAGAACCTTTTAGCTTACCTACATGGTTTATAGGAGAGTTATCATCATACCCGGAAGCATTCTCCTGAGGTGTTTGCATATACCTCTCAGTATATACCGTGTCATAAAAACGCCAGTTTGTAACCGGAGCCACGGCAATAGCCATTTTAAACACATCATTTCCTTTAAGGATACAGTTAGAAGACATAAAGCCTCCAAAACTCCAGCCAAATATACCTATTCTTGATGCATCTACATAATCATACCTTCCTAATACTTTAGCGGCATCAATCTGGTCTTCCACTTCATATTTACCAAGTTCCTTATAAGTTACTTTTTTAAAGTCAGCGCCTTTAAAACCTGTTCCCCGACCGTCTACACAAGCTACGATGTAACCCTGCTGTGCCAGCATAAGGAACCAATAGTCATTATAAGTGTTCCATCTGTTAGCTACTTCCTGAGAACCAGGACCACTGTATTGGTACATAAATAGCGGATATTTTTTATTAGGATCAAAATCTGCCGGCTTAATTATCCATGCATTAAGCTCATGACCTTTATCTGTTTTAATAGTTGTGAATTCCTTTTTAGGAAGACTGTAACCTGCTAATCTTTCTTTAAGAGCATTGTTGTTAGCGATCTCTTTTACCTGATTGCCATTTTTAGCACTTAGCAAAGCATAAGACGTTGGCTCCTGAGCACTTGAAAAACTATTGATAAAGTATTCGTAGTTAGGACTGAATGTAGCATCATTAGTCCCTGTTTTTTGTGTAAGCCTTGTTTTGTTTTTACCTGTAAGTGCAATTCGGTATACATCACGATTAATAGAACCATTTTCTACCGACTGGTAAAAAATATTTCCTGTTTTCTTATCAAAACCATAGTAGGCCGTTACTTCCCAGTTACCCTGTGTAACCTGACGGATAAGTTTACCCGATTTGTCATAATGGTAAATATGGTTGTAACCGTCTTTTTCACTGGTCCAGATAAAACTGTTATCGTTAAGGAAGGTAAGATTGTCTGTAATATCGATATAAGCCTTATCGGTTTCGTGAAGTACCGGAGTAACTTTACCTGAATCCGCATTAACAAATACCATATTCAAATCATTCTGATGCCTGTTCATTAGCTGAACACTTAATGTTTGCGCATCGTTTGTCCATTTGATTCTTGGTATGTAGTAAGCATCAATAGTGCCAAGGCTTATTGTTTTTGTAGTATTGTTTTTTACATCATAAACATGAAGCGATACATTTGAGTTATTCTCTCCCGCCTTAGGATATTTAAACTCATACTGCTGTGGGTAAAGCGAACCCTGATATACATCCATTGAAAATTCAGGGACATCACTTTCATCAAAACGTATGTAAGCAATCTTATCTCCTGCTGCATTCCAGTCATAAGCTCTTACAAAAGCGAACTCCTCTTCATATACCCAGTCGGTAATACCGTTTATAATGGCATTCTTCTGCCCGTCTGTAGTTATTTGTTTGGTAGTTTTTGTGGCAAGGTCAAAAACATAAAGATTGTTATTATAACCGTAAGCCACTTTAGAGTTATCGGCAGAAAAAGTAGGTTCCTGCACCTGGTTATCACTTAGCTTAACAAGCGATTTAGAAGCAATATCATAAATATAAAAATCGGCCGTAAAAGAATGCCTGAAAATCTGGTTTGAATTTGTTGCTATAAGCACTTTTTTCTCATCCGGGCTAAAAGTATAACTGTCTATACCTTTCAGCTCACTAAAGCTTTTAGAATCTATAATAGTACTAACCTTTTCGAGGGTTGCAAAATCATACAGGTCTATTTGCGAAGTACCGGCATTCCAGTTGCTGTTTAAAACCGTGTATTGATTGGTATTCTGCATCGCTTCCAGCGAATACATCCCCTTTGTCCTGTAGCTTCCGCTCCAAATCTCTTCGAGGGTTATTTTTTGCTGCCCTAAAACAGGCAGGCTTAACAGTAAAAATAAGTAAAGTGACTTTTTGATATTTTTCATTCTATACATGGTAAAAAACCTCCAATTTTAATAAATTTTTATGAGATAGCCGTCCTTTTTTTTGTTAAATGAAAATTTACCCCACAATTAGCGGGAATATCGCATTAATAGTTTTTAGCATTTGCACAGCTTAAAATGTATCTTTGCAAACTATTATAATATTAAGACACTGAAAATGAGCAAGGCAATAGCTGGTTTCTCTAAACTATCTAAAGAAGAAAAAATTAACTGGATTGCAAACGAGTATTTTACCAATCCGGCAGATGCAATAGCATTACTGAAAAAATACTGGAATTCAGACGAATCGCTGCAAAAGCTGCATGATGAATTCATAGAAAACACCATCACCAATTTTTACCTTCCCCTGGGTGTAGCCCCAAATTTTACAATTAACGGAAGGGAATACACCATCCCTATGGCTGTAGAAGAAAGTTCAGTAGTGGCCGCCGCTTCAAAAGCTGCAAAATTCTGGGCACAGCGTGGTGGTTTTAAAACCGTGATATTAGGAACCGAAAAAATAGGACAGGTTCATTTTCTATACAAAGGAGACAAAGAAAAACTTACTTCTTTTTTCAATACTATAAAGTCTAAGTTTTTTGAAGAAACCGAAAGCATAACTAAAAATATGCAAAAACGCGGCGGTGGTATTCTGGACATTGTCCTGAAAGACAAAACCGATTCACTTGACAACTATTATCAGCTTCATGCCACTTTTGAAACAAAGGACAGCATGGGAGCCAACTTTATTAACTCCTGCCTGGAACAGTTTTCCAAAACACTTAAAAACGAAGCACAAAACAACAATGCTTTTACCGAAGAGGAAAAACAGATTCAGGTAATAATGAGCATACTTTCTAACTACGTACCTAACTGCGTGGTTAGAGCCGAGGTTTCATGCCCCGTAGCCGATTTAAGCGAAGGCAATGGCGTAGATCCCGTAGAGTTTGCCGAAAAGTTTGTTACAGCAGTTAAAATTGCCGAAATAGAGCCTTTTAGGGCAGTTACTCACAACAAAGGCATAATGAATGGTATTGACTCTGTAGTAGTAGCCACAGGAAACGATTTCAGGGCAATTGAAGCAGGTGTTCATGCCTATGCAGCAAAAAGCGGAACGTACAGCAGTCTTTCTCACGCAAAAATTGAGAACGACATATTTACCTTCTGGATGGATATTCCACTAGCACTTGGTACGGTTGGAGGACTTACAACATTACATCCTCTTGTAAAGCTATCTCTTGAAATGTTAGGCAACCCAACCGCAAAAGAACTTATGCAGATTATTGCTGTTACCGGACTGGCTCAAAACTTTGCAGCATTACGCTCATTAACAACAACAGGAATACAGCAGGGACATATGAAAATGCACCTGATGAATATACTAAACCAACTGGAAGCTACCGATAGTGAAAAACAGCAAACCGTAAGGCATTTTGAAAAGAATACCGTTACCCATGCGGCCGTGGTAGACTTTATAAAGGATTTACGAAAAGTAACAGCAAAAGACCTTGAAAAAGACTTTTTATAGTAACGGAAAACTTTTAATAACCGGAGAATATACCGTTCTTGATGGTGCAAATGCTTTTGCATTACCCACTAAGTACGGACAATATTTACATATAAAGCCCGGAAAAGACAAAACCATTACCTGGAAAAGCTTTGACAGCGATAAAAGTATCTGGTTCAAGGACTCTGTTTCTTTTTCAGAAATAGATAATGGCATAACTCAAAATACAGATCCTGTTACTAAAACCTTAGTAAAGATTCTTAATGTTGCCCACAACCTTAACCCGGACGTTTTAAACAAGTCAAACGGGTTTGATATTATAACAGAACTTACTTTTCCAAGAAAATGGGGTTTAGGCACCTCTTCTACCCTTATAAACAACATTGCACAGTGGTTTGGCATTAATGCTTACACGCTGCTTAATGAAAGCTTTGGAGGAAGTGGATATGATATTGCCTGCGCACAAAACAACACAGCAATAATATACCGACTTGAGAATAACAACCAAATAGTTGAAAAAACTGATTTCAACCCTCCTTTTGCAAACAGGCTGTTCTTTGTATACCTTAACCAAAAACAAAACAGCCGAAGCGCTATAGAAGCCTACAAGAGCAAAAAGAATGACATTGCCGCTGTTATCAGTAAAATAAACTCTATCACTCAAAGAGCCTTAAAAACTCAGGATATTAGTGAATTTATAAACCTTATGGATGAGCATGCAGAGATAATGAGTAAAGTCCTTGAACTACCAATAGTAAAAGAAGAGTTTTTCGCTAACTTTAATGGCACTGTAAAAAGCTTAGGAGCATGGGGCGGCGATTTTATACTTGCAGTATCTTTAACTGATGAAGCGGATACTACACACTATTTTAAAGAAAAAGGTTACTCTGTTATCATACCTTACAAAGACATGATATTATAAAAAAATAAAAAATCCCGCCTAAGGCGGGATTTTTATTATCTGTACAACTATTAGTTGTTTGATCTTTCGTCTTCAATGTCAGCATTTTCTTTTAATGCCGGAGTAATTAGCTGATTTACTCTGTTCTTTTCTTCTCTCTCTACTCTTGATAAGTAAGAGTTGTAGTTAGGAAGTTCAGGAGCTTTTTCAACGCTCTTAACTTTTAGCATGAACACACCTGATTTACCAATAACAAGACCAGAAGTTTTATCTTTTTCAAGAGCATAAGCAGTACCTACAACTTTAGGCTCAGGACCTACAGTAGGAACCATAGCACCACTTAAAGTTACATTCTCTGCAGTAGACACTTTAGAACCTGATGCCTGAGCAACAGCCTCAAGAGTATCACCTTTCATTTTCTCTTTTATCATTTCAGCTTTCTTCTCATTTCTAAGAATTGGGCCTACTACTAATTTAGCTTCTTCAAGAGGTAATAATCCTGTTGTATTTACATTAGTTACCCTTGCTATTACATGTCCGTCAGAAGTATCAAATTTCTTAACAGAACCTTCTTTAGTGTCTTTAGAGAAAGCCCACATAACGATAGCTCTTTGAGAACCTAATCCCTGAACAGCTTCATCGTTAGGAAGTAATTTCTGAACCTGTACCGGACTAAGGCTGGCAGCTTTAGCTACTTCTTCAAACGGTTTTTCCTGAGCATCAAGTTCAAACTGAGCTGCTTTTTCAAACACTGCATCACTTGTAGCTTCACTTGGCTGAACCGAAAGAGCAATAGTTGCTAACTGTACAGCGTCATATTTTGCATCAACTTTAATTACGTGGTAACCGAAATCTGTCTCAACAACACCAGTTTTTCCAACCGGGCTGTTAAACACGAAATCATTAAACTGAGGCACCATTTGACCAGGTACGATGTTATCATAAGTACCACCATTGTTTTTAGACCCCGGGTCTTCGCTGTTCTCAGCAGCTAAAGCAGCAAATGAAGAAGGGTTTGCATTAACCTGTTTTAATAGGTTATCAGCTTTAGCTTTAGCCTCTTCTTTAGTCAACTCTATAGTAGGGTTAGCTCTCATCGCACCTTTGTAAGTAATAAGGATATGACTTGCTTTTGCGCTACCTCCTGATTTTTTATCCATCATTTTAGTAAGCTTAAGGTAGCCATCTTCCTGATAAGGACCATAAACATCACCTTTAGCAAGGTTAAAGATTTCCTCAGCATGTTCTACAGGAATATCTTTTTTAGCAACATAAGTGGTATCAAATCTGATGTCAGAGTTTTTGTTTACAAACTCAGGAACATCTTCAAATTTCATTTCTCTGAAACCGGCAACAGTATCATTACCTACTACTCTTGCAGTAAGCATACTGTTAATTTCGTTTCTTAGAGCAAGCTCATCTTCTCCGGATGCCTTATCCTCTATCTTAACGTACTCTATTGAACGTGTAGGCTCTGATTTGTATTTCTTTTCGTTCTTTTTCATATAGCTGATAATTGCATCGTCTGCAATTGTAACCTCTTCATCATTGATAGTTGAGAAAGGAACATATACATAATCAAAAGTAACTTTATCGCTCTCTGCCTGGTATCTTGCTTTTGCATCAAGATTTGTAGCTACAAATCCTGCTTTTACCATTGCAGTATATATTTGTTTTTTAGCTGAAGCTTCAACAAGAGGCCTGTTGCTTTCAATCATCCTCCATTGATCAGGATTGGATGTTTTCATGTTCGCAAGGAACTCGTTGAATTTAGCTTTATCAAACTGACCTAAAGCATTAAGGAACTGAGGGTTTTGAGCCACCTGAGGGTTTTGGCTGTACATGTTGATTACATGATCTCTTCCTACTCTTAAGCCTGCATCTTCAAACCTTTCGCCATAAAGAATGTTCTCTACTTCCTGATTCCATATTGCATTTGAAGCCTGTGTAGGTGATATACCCGGTTGATTTCTTTCTAAATCACTAACCTTTTGCACAAACTCCTTTACAGGGATATCTGTACCGTTTACACTACCCACATTTGTGTTTGATGCAAAACGACCATTCCTTATAACGTCCTGCACTACAAAAGCAAAAAGACAAAAACCAATAACAAGTATCAGAATAAGCGAACGCTGCCTAATTTTTGATAAAACCGCCATTTTTTATGTTGTTAAATTTTATTTCAGTGGGCGAAAATACAATTATCTATTTAATAATAAAAGTAGACAAGTTATATTTTCCGATTAAAATGTTAAATTTTTTATTTCTGTTGCACAGGAATAAATTTTATGAGTTCAATCTTTTTATTTGAAGCCATCTCGATGAGGATTTCAAAATTTTCAAAATTTATCCTGTGTCCTGTTTTAGGTATTTCCTTAGTATTATGTACTACAAACCCTCCTAGTGTGGAATATGAATCGCTTTCAGGTATCTCAAGCTCATATTCCTCATTAACATACTCTACGTCAAGCCTCGCCGAAAACAGGTATACTCCGTTTTCAAGCTCCTTTTCTATAAGTTCCTCCTCGTCATCATGCTCATCTTCAATTTCACCAAAAAGTTCTTCGATAATATCTTCTACAGTAACAATACCTGATGTACCTCCATATTCATCAAGAATTACTGCCAGGCTTTTTCTCTTTTTGGTAAGTATACCCAACAGTTCTTTTATATAAATTGTTCCCGGCACATACTCGGCAGGTATCATCATCTGCCCCACATTCTTCGGTTTTTTAAACAACTCAAACGAATGGATGTAACCAATTATATTATCAAGCGATTCTTTGTAAACAATCATTTTAGAGTAACCGGTATCCACAAAAAGATCTTTTAGTTCGGTCACTGTATCGTTAATCTCTACCCCTACTATCTCGGTTCGGGGTGTCATGATATCACGTGCTTTTAAATCGGAAAACTCAAGTGCATTCTGGAATATCTGTATTTCAGAATCCACTTCTTCCTGCTCTTCCACACCGTTCATCTGTTCGGTTATATAATGACCCAGTTCGCCACGGCTGAAGTAACCCTGTTGTTTATCTCCGCTGGTCCTGAATATTTTTATGAGTATAAAATCGGATATGCGTATAACAAACTTAGATGCCATTGAAAAAAGGCAGTAAAAAAAGTAAGCCGGTAAAGCAAAAAGCTTGATAAGCCTGTTAGCATATACCTGAAAAAAAACTTTAGGTATAAACTCGGCTGTAAGAAGTATTATAAAAGCCGAAATTACTATTTGCAGCAGCACGGTATTAAAAACCGAAAGCTGAGCCGGTTCAAGCCACCTCATTACAACAACACCCATATAGTACCCGTAAATAACAAGCACTATACTGTTACCTACAAGCATTGAGGTAATAAATCTGGCTGGTTTCTCGGTAAGTTTGGTAAGTATTTTGGAAAGAAACGAAGTCTGTTTCCTTTCTACGCTTAGGTATATTTTATTGGACGACACATACGCTATTTCCATTCCTGAGAAAAAGGCGGAAAGCAGTAAGCATAGTATAATGACCGTCGCTTCCATAAGCGTTTATCTATTCCTGTTTTTTATTGTCAAACTTTTTAAGACTTTTTATCCTGAAGAAAAACATAAACACACCTACAGCTGCGAAAGCAAAACTAAGATATGGAGTTCCTTCACCACTTTGAAGTTTTGTTATCCCGTCATAAACAAAAAATGCTGCAAAAACCAAATATAAGTATGTCGTAATTTTTAAGTATCCCATCATGTGTTATTCTAAATTATCAATTTCCCCTTCACCTGTGTTTTGCTGTGCATTAACAACCTTAAAGTCTTTACTGAAGTCGATACCGGGGCCTTCATAATAGCTACCGTCGATATCTGTAAATTTAAACTTTTTTTCGGTATAAAACCATTCATTCACCTGATCGTAATAAAGCTGCTCCGTTTCCAGGTATTTACCATCAGAAGAAGTAAGCTTTACATTACCCTGTAAATCTATAATTTTTGTCTTGTTGTAACTGACAGCATAATCCGACTCCACATAACTTTTAGTATTCTTTTCATCTAACAAGGTAACATGAACTCCCTTAGGAAATTCGTTAAACCCGTACTCAAGATTAGAATAATCAAGCATTAAAGGACTTACCAGTATCGCCTTAACTTTTCCGGAATCGGTATATTTAAGATTTATATCCTCCGATTGCCCTATCGGGCTAAAGGCTACCTCGTTCATTCTCTGAACATCCCTAAGATTACTTTCACAAGAAGCCAGCAACCCTAAAACCGATAAACCAAAAAGGAGTTTATATTTTTGAAGTTTCATTATTTTATTTTTGGAAGCGTAACCGTTTCATTTATCCAACATCCATACTTTATCTCATCACCTTTTCTCTTGCCTGCCTCTTTCATTTCATCGGCAGTAGGGAGTCTTTTTTCATACCCCTGAACCATAGAGTCTACAGTACGCTTATACTTAGGATCTACACCTTCTGCTTTTTTCGCAGTATCTATCGCAAGCCAAAGTAATGCCTTTCTTTCAAATTCGGTAACATCACACTCTCTGGTAACTGATGAGTACATTTCGGCTAAAAATATATACGGGCGTGCATCTTTAGGATTATCCTTCATCACCTTAAACGTATATTCTTTTGCTTTAGCCTTATCAGTATTTCTAAACACTCCGGCAATCTTATAGTTGATATCTGCCCTTTCTTCAGGATTTTTCTCCATTTGGGCCGCCTTATCAAAATACATTACCGCTTCCTGAGTATTATTTTTTCTTAAAGCTATGTTTGCCATATTAAAAGCCGATTGTACAGAAGGCCTTAACTCATAAAGAGTGTGTGCGCCTTTTTCCAGCACGGCAGAATTATAGCATCTGTTTAAGAACATTACATTAACTAATGCTTCAAGCCAGTCGGCATTCTCTTTATTTTTTTCAAACTTTGCAGTATAAAACTCTTCAAGCCCTTCACATCTGAAATGTTTAGAAGACAACCTGTCTACATTTTCACCTACTGCCGTTAAAGCATCCAGATCATTTTTAGCAGAGGCCAAAAATTCTTTTTCTTCTTCTGTAAGCGGTTCGGTCTCTTTTTTCACTAAAAGAGCCGACTTTTTAGCTAAAATCTTGTTTTTAGCATAAATTACCTGAGCCGAAACATCGCCAAACTTACTCATAAAATCTGCTGTAGAAATATTTGCCTTTCCACTCTCAAAACGCTTTAAATAAAGCGAATAGTAGGCCTCCAATTCTTTGTAACCCGTAAAATCATGACTTTGCTGAGTAAAAGCCCTATCAAACGCTTCAAATATTTTATCTTCACTCTCGAGTTTCTGGTCATACTGTAGTTGAGCTTTTTTTATGGCATTTCTGTTTTTTGCAGCAGGGAAGTTTTTATTGTAATTATCATATAATGCAAAAAGGCCATCTATAAATTCCTGCCTTGATTTTTTATCCTGAGCCGACTCTATCTTATACACATAAGCAACTTCTGCAAGCATGTAAAGCTTTTCATCTGCCTTAGGACATTCTTTTACAAGATCTTTAAGACCGCCTAACGCCTCATCATAATTTCCGGATTTCACAACTGTTTCAAAAGCAGCAATTGCCTCTTCACATTTAGAAGCTTCCTGCGCTTTAGCTGTTAATACCGAAGCGATAAATAAAAAAACTATAAGACTTTTTTTTATCATCATGATAAGCAATTTATTTTATTAGAAATACTTGCGTTTAACAAACCATCTGTCGTTAAACGAGAAGCTTAAATACACATTAAAATAATTTTCCTGTATAAGCCCGGCATTAGTTGTACCACGCTTACCTACTTCAAACCCAAGGTTAAGGTTAGCCGGAGCAACTAAGTTACCATTAGCTCCCATAGGAAAACCAAAACCAAAACTAAGAGCCATATCGTTTATCTCTTCGTTATTGATAACAAGACCTGTATTTTCATACCTTAAACCTGCCCTATAAGTAATCCTGCTAAGATAGCTGGTGTATGAGTTATATTTTGGTATAAAATAACCTCCAAGAGACACTTTGTATGAGTTTTGAAAATCAAGATCGTCAACAGTATTAAAACGATTAGACATATCATTGCTTTCCTGCCCTGTAAACTGTGCAGCTACAAACCATTTTCTCTCCAAACCAAAACCTGTACCAAGAGTAAAGGCAGAAGGTAAATCTGTATCAGATTTTAATTCACTCTGCTCAATCTCGTCAATCACAACCTGACTACCGCTTGAAGTTAGCGAGATAGTAGCCAAATCTCTTGTAGTTGTTGTATTTAATGTAGAGGCCGGCGTATAAATAACGCTGCTGTACCAGGTAAGTCCGTTTTTAAACCTTGTCTTATAATTTGCTGCCAAATTAAATGAGGCACCACCATAATGAGAACTGTTTTGCTCACGGGTACCATACTGAACATCTGAGATAGCAACAATAGATTCCGTATCTATATTACCAAAATTGTAGTTAATATCGGCTCCTACGCTAAACTTAGGCGTAATCTCATAAGACGCACCAAAGAATACTCTGTTAAGACCTCCCTTTCCATTAAATCGTGAAAATCTTTCTATATCGTCAGCCCCGGTTGTTAAATTATCCACTTTATACCCTACAGATGTATATGGCATAATACCCAGAGCAATACCGGCTTTATTGCTAACCGGAAGCCCTATACCTAAATAATTAAGTGTAGTCCTGTTAACTTTTTCGGTAACATCTGTTGTCTCTAATGATGTAGCAGAAGTATTTCCCCCGATAGTAAATGTAGTATAATCAAGAGAACTATAGGTAGAAGGATTTTGAAGGTTAAGGTGAATACTGTCTCTTAGTACCCCTACCCCTCCCATGCTTACATTCTCTACGGTACCTTTAAATTTTTGGTCTCCCAAACCATAGTAAGAATAAGGTGATGCATTACTTTCCTGTGAAAAAACTACCCCCGAAAAAAGAAGGCAAAAGCCTGCGATTATGTTTTTAATCATTTTTGATTTTATATATATATAGATTGTTCAAACTTTCCAGCAGAAAATTTGAATTGGCAAATATGGTGTTTTTTAATCTTTTAGCCAAAAATTCAGCGTCTCCTCCTGTTAATATAACCGTTAAATCTTCATAGTCCCTACTATACTCCTTTATAAACCCTTCAATTTCATACACAAAGCCGTTTACCGCACCCGAATGTAAGGAAGAATTAGTAGAGTCACCTATGTATGTAGACGGTGTTTCCGGATATAACAACGGAAGTTTTGCAGTAAAATTATGCATGGCATCATACCTCATCTGTAAACCCGGAGAGATTGCGCCACCAAGATAATGGTTATTTCTATCTACAAAGTCATAGGTTATGCATGTACCTGCATCCAGCACGAGCCTGTTTTGATCCGGAAACTGAAGCACCGCTCCTGCTGCCAAAACCATTCTGTCTACCCCTAAAGTAGCCGGAGTGGTATATTTATTTATAAACGGAAATGAAAATTCGTGATCAATTACCGTTACCGGAGCGTATTTTTTAAGTTCTGATACAATCTCTTTTTCTCGATTTCCTACCGAAGAAAGAATAACCGACGCAATTTTTTCATGCTGCTCAAAAATTTTTTTAATTTTTTTTTCGGTCTCGTTTTTCTCAAAAACAAATTTCTCTTTCAAGGCATTTACCTCAAACACAGCGGCTTTAATTTTTGTATTACCTATATCTACGGTTAAAAGCATTTTCCTTTTGTTAGTAAGGCAAAGATACAAATTGATTTTTTTTGATTTTTGTTTTGGATAATATAAAAATGGTTCTATATTTGCACCCGCAATGACAACGGTACCTTAGCTCAGTTGGTAGAGCAATGGACTGAAAATCCATGTGTCCCTGGTTCGATTCCTGGAGGTACCACAAACAAAAAAAGCCGGTTTACAAAATGTAAACCGGCTTTTTCTTTTTCAAGAATCGATAGCTTTTATTTCCATCTCTTTTTAAAAGTTTCACTACGTTTTTCATCTTTACCCTCAATCTTTACTTCAGGAGGTGTAGATGTTAACTGTCCCTTTTCATCTACATAGACAAACATATCTTCGAGGCTCTTTCCTTTATTGTTATTCGTTTTCCTGTCTTCCCTCTTTAATTCCTTTTCCTTTTTCTTTTTCGCTTTCTTTTTTATGTTTTCTTTTTTTGTAAATGAGTCTGGCATAAATATATAATGTTTGATTAAAATTAAAATGCTTCTTTTGAAGCATTCGTTCACTAGTATAAAAAACTAAGAATGGCATAATACACCACTCTTAGTAAGTAAAAAATAATTCCTTAATATCTTTTATTATTGAATTTAAAAGCTCCAGGCTGTGCTGACTTAGGGCGGGCTTCGTTCACAACGATAGAATTAGAATCCACATCACTTTCATTAAGCTCCTGAATGGCTTTTATACCATCCTGCTTATTGCTCATTTCCACAAAACCGAAGCCTTTAGAGATGTTAGTAATATTGTCTGTAATAATTTTTACAGTTTCGACCTCGCCATAAGTTGCGAATAGATCACGTAATTTGGCTTCCGAAGTCTGCTGACTCAGATTCCCTACATAAATGTTCATAGTATAATTTGTTTAAATTAAAAAAGAGGTAACTGAAACACCTCGACTGAAGAGAAAGATGGGAACAAATTGCAGATCAGAGAAAGCTTGGCAGAAAACCAATTGTGGTAAAGGTAGGCATAATAATATCAAATACACCATATTACAGGAATATATAGGTAAAACCGTTTAATTACTCCTATTTTTAACAGATTATACCTCTAAAACATCATACTTTAAGACAGATACACTTTTTAACTATCTGCCTCTCCTATTAATATACAGGAAAAAGCCTACAACATTTTTATTATCCCAGCGTTATTTGTTACAAAATCAAACCAACTGTAATGAATCAAACCAACACCTTAACCGCAACACCGTGGAACGGCATTACTAAGTTCCTTTTCCGGTATTTTTTTGCTTTTTGTGCACTGTCAATATTTCCTGCGATAGGAAATATTTTGTTTACTATTGTAAGTAAACTGCTGAATCTTCTTTTTGAATCCGAAATCACTTACCACCCGAGTGGAAGCGGAGACACATTATATGACTATTATAAATTAGCTTTTACAGCTATAACTGCCCTTGCATTTGCCTTCCTTTGGACCCTTATTGACAGAAAAAACAAAGAATACAAGCTCATACTATACTGGCAGGAAACCTATATACGCTACTACTTAGGCATGTTTATGTTGGTATACGGTTTCTCTAAAGTTATCAAAACCCAGTTTACATATCCTTCGCTAACCTCATTAATACTGCCGTTAGGAAATAAATCCCCAATGGGGCTGGCCTGGACATTTATGGGATTTTCCGACACATACACTATATTTTCAGGTTTATGCGAGGTGGCTGCCGGATTGCTTTTAATGTACCGAAAAACCAGAACCCTGGGAGCTATTGTATGTTTTGGAGTAATGCTTAACGTGTTTTTAATGAACATGTCTTATGATATTCCTGTCAAGCTTTTCTCTTTCCAGCTTATGCTGCTTGCTGCTTTCCTTATTGGACTGGACTACAAGAGGCTTGTAAACTTTTTTATACTTAATAAGCCGGTAGGTACACAATTTAACCGCCAGCCTTTTAAGTCAAAAAAAGCTAACCTTATTACTCAAATCGTAAAAGGAGTAGCTATAATCACCGCTTCAGGTTTTATGATATATAACGGACTTAGATCTCAAATGATGTATGGCGATGCATGTCCTAAACCTGCCATGTATGGCATTTATGAAGCAGAGGATTTTATAATGAATAATGACACCCTGCCACCTACTCTTACAGACACCAATAGATGGAAAAATATAGTCTTTGAAAAAGGCGATGGTGTAAATATCTTTAAAATGAATTCATCTAACTGGGGGCATCTTTTACGTTATCGTGCAGAAACCGATACCCTTAAAAAAGAAATTTCATTTTTTAGTTATAGCGACTCTACGGAAGTAGGCAGGTTAAAATATTACAAAACCGACAGCATACATTATACTTTTGAAGGTATTTTTAAAAACGACACTATTAAATTGAATACACGTCGTAGTGATGAAAAAGATTTCCCACTAATCAGTAAAGGTTTTAATTGGGTAAACGAATACCCAGATAACAGATAATTAAAAACATACTTTAAAAAGCCCTGCTAATGCGGGGCTTTTTTATTCTACCTGTAAACGTTTTTTTTGTAATTTTAATACAATCAGCTGAAAACCAACCTTGCACATGAAAAAAACATTATCCCTATTACTTTTCTTTGTTGTTGTTTCGGCATTTTCACAAAGCAGTGAGGATACTACATTTGTAAAAGTGCGATATGGCCACAAGGGTTTTGAGTTTAATACCAGCGATAATAAATTTTTATTGCAAATTCAGGGAAGGCTTCAGCTAAGACTATCTACACCCGGAGATCAGGACCCGGTAACTTATGACGATTACCTAACCGAAAATAAAACTGCTTTCAAAATAAACAGGGCACGCTTAAAAATAGGCGGTCATGCATATGAACCCTGGCTTAAATACTATTTTGAATACGAATTATCACAAAGTAATCTTTTGGATTTTAGGATAATGCTTGAAAAATGGGAGTTCCTCAGCTTTAAAGCAGGGCAATGGAAGGTAGAGTTTACCCGTGAACGTTTTATAAGCAGTGGTGAACAGCAAATGGTAGACCGGTCGCTTATAAACAGGGAATTTACTTTAGACAGGCAACAGGGATTGGAAGTATACGGGCATCTTAAAGGCAAAGGCATACTCGATTTTAATTACTGGGCTGCCACTTTAACCGGTACAGGCAGGGGAAGCACCACTAACGACGACAATAACATTATGTATTTTGGCAGGGCACAATGGAACTTTTTAGGCAGGGAAGTTGGCTTTGAAGGCAGCGATTTGGAGTTTCATGAAAAACCTGCTGCTTATGTAGCTTTTGCGTCAGCAACAAATCAAAGTCCTTATACTAGGTTCTCTCAGGCAGGAGGTGGTTCTCTTGTCGGTTTTGAAGATGGAGAACCCGGGCAATACAGGGTTAACCAAAACAATTTGGAAAGCGCTTTTTTATATAGAGGATTCAGTGCTCAAACCGAATGGCATCATAAAAACATAACAGATAAACTTAACGGCAACACCACCACACAGCTTAGAGGATATTATGTACAGGGTGGTTATTTTTTCCATTATCTTTTTGATTGGTTCCCTAAAAAAATGGAAATAGCTGCACGATATGCCGAGTTTAAACCTGATACAGACTTACCTGAAAACCTGCAAACGGAAACCTCTATTGCCTGCAACTGGTTTTTTCACGGACATAAATGCAAGCTAACAGGCGAAGGAAGCTACTTTAGCTATCAGGACAAGTCGTTACCTTATGAAGGCGGGTGGCGCTTTAGGCTACAGCTCGATTTTTCTTTTTAACCACACATATTACAGCTGCGTTTTTTACTTTTGCCCTGCATCAGCTAAAAAAAGTAAACATGTCTAATTTTGAGTTTAAGGATTCCTGGATAAAAACAATTAAAGAACATGCGGCACAGTCGGAAAAAGACGGAAAGCTGCATCCGGAAATACTTAACCTCATCTACTCACAAAACTGGTTTAATATTTACGTCCCTAAAGCCTATGGAGGACTTGAAAAACCTTTACCCGAAATACTTTTACTGGAAGAAAAGATTACCAAAGCTGACGGAAGTACCGGATGGACTGTTACCTTATGCAGCGGAGCGGCATGGTTTGCAGCTTTTTTAGACATAGAACTGGCTAAAGAAATTTTCAGCAAACCTGAAACCTGCCTTGCAGGCAGTGGGGCAGCTACAGGCACAGCCACACTAACCCCAAACGGTTATCTTATAAACGGAAGCTGGAAATATGCCAGCGGTGCGCTTCATGCCACTCACTTTACCATGAACTGCCTTGTAAAAAACAGTGATGGCTATGCGGTTTTAGATGAAAATAATGAAGAGCTTGTACTTTCCTTTATACTCGATAAAAAAGATGTAAACATTGTACCCAACTGGCCCTCTATGGGCATGGTAGCATCGGGGAGTCATAGTTTTACCGTTACTAACATTAAAGTCCCGGCATCAAGAAGCTTTACCATAAACGGAAGCCTTAAAGCAGAAGCTCCTTATCTTAATTACCCGTTTCTGCAGTTGGCAGAAGCCACATTAGCCGTAAACTTTTTGGGCATGGCACTTCATTTTACCGAACTGGTTGAAGATTTGTTTTACAACAGATCGGGCATTGAAAGGTTCACTGAAGACCAAAAAGCTTTTTTTGAAAAGGAGTTCCACACTCAGAAAGAGCTGCTTTTAACCAATCGTGAACAATTTTATATCACGGTAAACGAGTCTTGGGACAGCTATATTAAAAACAATAGCGTTTCTGACGAGTTACTGCAAGCCGTTACTCATAGCAGCCGCACATTAGCACACAATGCCCGAAAGATAACAGATACACTTTACCCCTACTGCGGACTGGAAGCTGCCAAAACACAGTCGGAACTTAACCGTGTGTGGAGGGACTTGCATACGGCAAGTCAGCATTCACTGCTTACTTTCATATTTTAGACATCAATTTTTAAAAACAGCATACAATACCAATTTAAACTTACCGTAACATAAACTTAAAACAAGTTACTGGGAGTTTTTAAAGTATTGTTATTCATTTGCCTATGCTGTTTTTATCATGAGAAAAAAGCTTACTTCGTTATCAGACAGTGAATTACAAAACCTCCTGAAAGAAGGAAGTCAGGATGCTTTTGGCGTAATTTTCGACCGCTACTGGAAAAAGCTTTACAACTACGCCTATAAAATTTACAGGGAAGAAGAAATTTGCCAGGACATTGTTCAGGAAATTTTTATTAGCCTTTGGAACAATTCCGGCGAAGCGGTTATCCTTAATCTTGAAGGATATTTAATGAGAGCCGTAAAATACAGGGTAGCAAACCACATCCGTAGCCTTAAATTCACTCAGGAGCATGAGGATGCCCTTCTCACTATAGCCGATCCTGTAAAAACAGCTAACGATATTGAGTATCGTGAATTTGAACAGGGCATACTTAATGAAATAGACAAACTATCTCCAAAATGTCGCGAAGTGTTTTTACTAAGCCGTTTTGAAAACTACACCAATAGCGAAATCGCAAAAAAACTTGACCTTTCAATCCACACGGTAGAAAAGCACATAAGTAATGCAATTAAGCACCTTCGTACCAATCTTGACAATTACCAACTCGCCATAATTGTTATTTCATTGTTTCTTTAATGTTACCGTCGCAGTGCGTTTTTTAAGAAAACATTAAACCTAATTTTCTTACTACTTGTACTTACCAAAAAATGTGACTTAAGGGTAAAAGCAAGAGTTTTGAAGAAAGAAGATTTAATACAGTTAGTAGAAAAATATGCCGCAGATTCCTGTACGGCAGAAGAAAGAAATACCGTTGAGGCATACTTTAAAAATTTACAGGAAACCGGAGAAGATATTCCCGATTATTTATTAGATCAGAAAAGGGATCATATTTTCAACACCATAATTACACAAACAAACACCCCTAAGGTAAAAAAACTACCGGTATGGAAACAGGCTATGAAAGTAGCGGCTTCCATACTTATAATTGCTGCCCTTGCTTTATCATATAACTTATTTACAAAAGAAATTCCAACTATTACAGAGCTTGCAGCTAAGGGTGAAAAAAAGGAAGTGCTGCTGCATGACGGAAGTATAGTAGTATTAAACTCAAACAGCAGTATTACCTACCCTGAAAAATTTGGAAAAACAAGAGAAGTAATGCTTGAAGGTGAAGCTTATTTTAAAGTACACCGCAACACTCAGCAACCCTTTATTGTAAAAGCAGGCAAGGTAGATGTAAAAGTACTGGGTACATCATTCAACATTAATGCCTACGATACACTTAACACCAAAGTAAGCGTACTTACCGGAAAAGTACAGGTTACCGACCCAACCGGTAAAAAGGTATATCTGATTAAAGACCAGCAGGCAGAATACACCGAGAAAAAAGATTTTAAACTCTCTCAAGAAAACAGCAACGACGGTATAGCCTGGACACAAAACACCATAATGCTTAAAGAAACTACTCTTGGAGAAACAGCCCAAATACTGGAAAACTGGTACAACGTAACAATTCAGTTTGAAGATAAAGACCTTGAAAACCTTACCATATCAGGTAAGTTTAAAGACGAAAAGCTAGAGAACATACTGGAAAGTATTGCCTTCCTTAAACAGGTAAAAATTGATTACTTAACTAAAAACCAAATCATTATAAGAAGAAATACACACAATTAACCAATAAAAAACCCGCGTCTGCTGCAACAGATACGGGCACTTACTTAAAACAAAGACTACAAACAAAATCAAATTTATAGCCTATAGTAATGGATACTAAACTACAATTTTTTTTGAATCGAATATCAAATAAATTCTTTTATTTGTTTTGTGCCGTTTTAATGGCCGCAACCAGCTTTGCAGCTCCTGAAAAAGGACAGGAAATCAGCGAAAAACAAATCACTTTAAATCTTACAAATGCTTCGGTTACTGAAGTATTTACTGCAATTGAACAAAAAACAAATTTCACTTTTGTTTTTGATGAGAAAATATCAGGCACTAACCAACGCCTTAGCATAAAAGCTGTAAACGAAAGCGTTGAGCAGGTACTTAACAAAATTACACTTAAAACAGGTTTCCTTTTCAAGAAGATAAACAACACTATCACTGTTACTAAAAAAGATCAGCAGATGGTACGTGGTAAGGTAACCGATGAAACCGGTATACCATTACCTGGAGCTTCTGTACTTGAAAAAGGCACTACAAACAGTGTTACTACCGATATGGATGGTAATTTTACCATTACTGCTGCAAGCGGAGCTACGCTTGAGGTTTCTTTTATCGGTTATGAAACTGTTGAAATAACTGCCGATGCCAACAAGGAGCTTGTTATTACCCTTAACCCAACATCTAACGAACTTAATGAGGTGGTAGTAACTGCCTTGGGTATTAAAAGGGAAGAAAAACGCCTTGGTTTCGTACAACAGACAATCAAATCTGATCAGCTTGAAACAACAACTCCTAACAACTGGTCTTCTGCCCTTAAAGGTAAAGTTGCCGGTTTAAATATAATTTCATCAGGTTCAGGACCTCTTAACTCTCAAAACATTATCTTAAGAGGTAACAGGTCGTTAAACGTACAAAACAACAACGCACTTATCGTGGTTGACGGTGTACCGGTAAACCAATCGATGACAACATCAGGATCGTCATCTGCTTACATGGGTGAAGATTCACCTATCGATTACGGTAACGGTATATCAGAACTTAACCTTGATGATATTGAAAGCGTTACTGTACTAAAAGGTGCGGGTGCAGCTGCACTATATGGTACAAGAGCAGCAAACGGTGCGCTTATCATTACAACTAAATCAGGAAAGAAAAACAAAGGCCTTGGTGTAACATACAGCACAGGTGCTACATTTGATGTTATACAAAGATGGCCGGACTGGCAATACAAATACGGACAAGGTACCGGTAAATCATTTGATGCAGACGGAAACCCTTACTATTCTTATGGTGCTTCTGAAGACGGTAACAGTACAGGTGGTACAAGTAGTGCCTGGGGACCCGCTTTTAACGGACAATATTTCTTCCAGTACGACCCTACAGTAGAAGGACAGTCGCCGGAAAGAAAACTATGGCAGCCTTATGAAGATAACCGTAAGGATTTCTGGAGAACAGGTGTTACCCTTAACAACAACCTTACTGTACAGGGAGGTGATGATAAAGGTTCAATGAGACTTTCATTAGGCCACCAGAAAAACGAATGGATAATGCCTAACACAGGCTTTGAAAGGATTACTGCTGCTATTAATGCAAACTACCAGGTTTCTGAAAGAATTAAACTGGGAACATCTGTTAACTATAGCAACAGGGCAAGTGATAACCTGCCATCTACAGGTTACAATAACGGATCTATCGCTTACTTCATGATTTTCCAAAATCCTAACGTAGATCTTGACTGGTACCGACCAATATGGCAGGATGGACAGGAAAACCTACAGCAGATACACCCGTTCAGTTCTTATATAGACAACCCTTACCTAATTGCTTATGAAGCTACAAATACACTGGACAACGACCAGATTGTAGGTAACATTTATGCAAACCTAACGCTTACATCTAAGTTAGACCTATTATTACGTTCGGCTATTAACCAGTCTAACCAGATGAGAGAGCAAAAAAGGCCTTACAGCATCAACCGTTATGCAAAAGGTTTCTACAAACGTCAGGATATATTCAATCAGGAAGTTAATACTGACTTCTTACTTACTTACAAAGACAACTTTGCAAGCGACGTAATTTCATTCTCAGCTTCTGCCGGTGGTAACATGAGAAACCAAAAATACAGAAACATGGAAGCTGAAGTAGAAGGCCTTGTAGTACCGGATGTTTATAAGCTTACTAATGGTGTTAATGCTCCGCTTGTAAGAGCCGGTGACAGCAATAGAAAAGTAAACAGTTTATATGGTTTAGTAACATTAGGATACAAAGACATGATCTTTGTTGATGCTACGGCGCGTAACGACTGGTCTTCTACACTACCTGCACAATACAACTCATTCTTCTACCCATCGGTTAACACGAGCTTTGTATTATCGGAAATGTTTAACATGCCAAAAGCAATTGATTACTTAAAATACAGATTCTCTTATGCTCAGGTAGGTAACGACACAGATCCTTATAAAACACAAAAATATTATGGCAATAGTGATTTCCCAAGCTCGGCAATAGCACCTACAAGATTACATAACGATCATTTCAAGCCGGAAATTACTACAAGTTTCGAAACAGGTTTTGAGCTATTTATGCTTAACAAGCGCCTAACCCTTGACGCTACTGTTTATGAAAGTAACACTAAAAACCAGATTATTAACGTACCCCTTGATTACAGCACCGGATTTAACAGTGCAGTACTTAATGCAGGTAAGGTTAGAAACCGTGGTATAGAAATTATTTTAGGAGGCAAGATAGTTGACAATCCTAAATTTAAATGGCAGTCTACACTTAACTGGTCTCAAAACTGGAACAAGGTACTTTCGTTAGCAGAAGGTATTCAGGATCAGCAGGTAATTGGCGAAGGTGGAACAGCTTCTATAATTGCAAGAGTTGGTGGTACTACCACAGCAATCTACGGTTACGGATTTGTAAGATCTCCAGACGGGCAGATTGTTTATGACAATGCAGGTTTACCGGCTTACCCGGAAGAGATTCAGTACATAGGTGATGCAAGCCCTGAGTGGAAAGCAGGTTTAACTAACGTGTTTACTGTAGGTAACTTTACAGCCAGCGTTACTGTAGACGGTCAGTATGGTGGTATTATCTACTCACAAACACACCACAAATCTATGGAGCAGGGTAAACTAACCTCAACTTACTACGGAAGGGAAGATGGCTTCATAGTAGGTGAAGGTGTTGTACAAAATGCAGACGGAAGCTACTCTCCTAACACAACTCAGGCATTAACGCCAGACTGGTATGCACGTTACTACAGAAGAGCTAACATTGAGTCTAACTCATTTGATGCTTCATGGTTAAAATTAAGAGAAGTGAGCCTTGCTTACAACTTCCCTAAATCACTTATCAAAAACACCGGACTTAGTTCAGTACAGTTATCAGTATTCGGTAGAGACTTAGCAACTATTTCAGATTTTCCAATCTACGATCCTGAAACGGCAGCATTAAACGGAAGCTCATTATTACCGGGTATAGAAATGGGACAAATGCCATCTCCGGCTACATATGGCTTTAACTTAAAAGTGAATTTTTAATTTGATATGAAAATGAAAAAGATACAAATTTTAGCAGCAGGCCTTTCCTTACTTTTAATGAGTACTGCCTGTACAAGCGACTTTGAAGACGTAAACGAGAACCCTAACCTTATTGCAGAAATAAGCCCGGGCACTCTTTTAAACCCTATTATATACGGAATGTCAAGCCATTATGCGCTTCGCAGTTCTGATGTTACATTCAACCTGATGCAGGTAACAGTTCCTTTCCCTAGTGTTTCGGGAGGATTACACCGCTATGATGTTAGCCCTAACATAGGGAACTCTTCGTGGAGTAACTCATACAAATGGCTGGCTAACATAAGAGAAATGCGCATCGCAGCTGAAAAGACTGAAGATGAAAACTACATGGCTATTGCACTTACATTAAATGCATGGGTATACTCTAACCTTACCGACGTATTTGGACCTGTGCCAATGACTGAGGCTGTAAGAGCTGAAGAAGGTATCCTTTATCCTAAATATGATACGCAGGAGATGATTTATGAAACCATCCTTGCCGATCTTGAGGCTGCTAACGAGATGTACAACCTTGAGGAAGACATGGCTTATGCTCCGGATATCCTTTTCAACAACGATATCCTTAAATGGAAAAAGTTTACTAACTCACTACGTATGAGATTACTTTTAAGAATCTCTAACCGTACAGAGACTAATGCTTTCCAACAGCTTACAGCAATGATTAATAACCCTGAGCAATACCCTGTTTTTGAAACTAATGCAGAGTCGGCTATACTACAGGTTACAGGAGTTGGTGCAAACGTATCACCTTGGGGAAGACCACAGGATTTCAGACTTAACGTTAAGATGGCTTCTTTCTTTATTGACAACCTTAATAATTTTGAAGACCCAAGAAGACCGCTTATCGCTACAACAGGTACCGATCTTGACAATAACAACATTGGTTATATAGGTATACCTAGTGGCTATGCAGGAGCTGATTCTCAGTTTGAGTACAATGCCTCTACCCTACAGATAACTCCGGTTACTAACCCAATGCAGATTTTTATCCTTCCTTACTCTGAAGTAGAGTTTATAAAGGCTGAAATGGCACAAAGAGGTTATACAAGTGATGCACAGCTACACTATGAGAAAGGTGTAAAAGCAGCGATAGAACAACTTAAAGGAACAATGCCGGCAACTTATTTTGATAATGTTGCGGTACAGTACGATGGTACTTTAGAGCAGATAATGCTTCAAAAATACTACTCACTATACTTTGTAGATTATCAACAGTGGTTTGAATACAGAAGAACAGGCTTACCTCAGCTTCCTACAACATCGGCTATGCTTAACAATGCAGTAATGCCATCAAGATTTACATACCCAACCGATCAGCAACTGTACAACCTGTCTAACTATCAGGATGCAGTACAAATGATTGGTGACGACGATATCAACACCAAAGTTTGGTGGGATAATTAATAGATTCTAGCTAAAAAATGAAAAAACACATTGTTACTACAGGTATGCTGCTTTTTGCAGCATACCTATCTGCTCAAACCGTAAAAGGCGTAGTATATGAAGATGCTAACGGAAATGGGAAGAAAGACAAAAAAGAAGCAGGCATAGCAAACGTAGCCATAACTAACGGCCGCGATGTGGTGCTTACAAATAAAAACGGAGAGTATCAACTGGCCTTAAGTAATGACGATATTGTTTCGGTTATAAAACCTGCAGGATATAATGTCCCTGTAAATGCAGACAATCTGCCTCAGTTCTTTTATATCCATAAACCGGAAGGTTCTCCAAAAACAGAATTTGCAGGAGTTCAGCCAACAGGAAAATTACCTAAATCGGTAGATTTTGGCCTTACTAAAGCGCAGGAAAAGGAAACTTTTACAGCTCTTATTTTTGGCGACCCTCAGCCTTACAACCTTGAAGAGGTAGATTATTATGCAAGAGGTGTGGTAGCCGAAGTGATAAACTCTAAAAATGTTTCGTTCGGTTTAAGTATGGGAGACCTTGTAGGTAACGACCTTAGCCTTTTTAACCCTTATATACAGGCAACAAAAAAAGCAGGATTACCCTGGTACAACCTGTTAGGAAACCATGACCTTAACTTTGATGTTGAAAAGGATGAAATGGCTGATGAAACTTATGAAGCTCATTTTGGACCTGCCAACTATGCTTTTAACTATGGTAAAGTACACTTTATAGTACTGGATAATGTTATGTATCCGGACCCAAGGGATTCTAAAGGTTATTGGGGTGGCTTTAGAGAAGACCAGTTTCAGTTTATTGAGAACGACCTGAAACTTGTACCTAAAGACCATCTTATTGTATTAGCTTTCCATATCCCGATAAGCGAGCCGGATGCTCTTGATGACTCTTTCCGTGATGAAGACCGTAACAGGCTTTTCAAAGCATTAAAAGATTTCCCATATACCCTATCGCTTTCTGCCCATACCCATTTACAGCGTCAGGACTTTTTCAATAAAGGTGAAGGCGGATGGTTACAGGAAAAACCACACCACCATTATAATGTGGGTACAACATCGGGCGACTGGTATTCGGGCAAACTGGACGAAAAAGGCATTCCAATCTCTGTTATGAGGGATGGTACACCAAAAGGATATGCTTTTATTCACTTTAACGGAAACCAGTACACTATTGATTACAAAGCTGCCGGAAAACCTAAAGAGCACCAAATGGAGGTTTTTGCCCCTAAAGTAGTGGCAAAAGGTAAAAGAACCAAAGCGGGTGTTTTTGTAAACTTCTTTATGGGAAGTAAAAATGACAAGCTGGAATACCGTGTGGATGGCGGAGAGTGGAAACATATGGAGTACACCGAAACAGCCGACCCAAGTTATGTAGAGCTTGTTTATGAATGGGACCTTGCCGAAGAGCTTATGCCGGGACGACGTTCATCTGATCCGGTTGCGAGTACACACGTTTGGAGAGGAAACATTCCTGCTAACCTTGAGGCAGGAGAACATAAAATTGAAATTAAGGCCACCGATATGTTTGGCCAGATACATACAGCCGTAAAAAGCTACAGAATTGAAATGCCAAAATAATTATGAAACATCTTAAAGCATATTTAGCTATTACCCTTGCAGCAGGTATGATTGCCTGTAAAAGCGACAAGAAAACCGAAGAAGCTACTGAAACCGAAACTGCAAAAATTGAAGTTCAGGGACATAGGGGCGACCGTGGAAATTTCCCGGAAAACACTATTCCTGCTTTTTTAAGCGCAGTAAAAAAAGGTGCTGATGTACTGGAACTTGATGTGGTAATATCTAAAGACGGTAAAGTTGTGGTTTCTCACGAACCATTTATGTCATCTGTATATGTTACAACTCCTAAGGGCGATTCTATCACTAAGGAAAACGAGCGCAGTTATAACCTGCACCTGATGATGTATGACAGTATCAAAAAATTTGATACCGGTTCTAAAGGCAATAAAAACTTTCCGGAGCAGCAAAAGATGAATACTTATAAGCCATTGCTTTCCGAAATGATAGATACTGTGGAAAGCTATATTAAGGCTAACAATCTAAAACCTGTACGCTACAATATCGAAATAAAATCGGATGCAAAGGAATATGGCAACAGCCAACCACAACCTTCTGATTTTGTTGATATGGTAATGCAGGTTGTTAACGAGAAAGGTATAGCGGAAAGAATAAACATTCAGTCGTTTGACCCAACTCCGTTAAACATATTAAGAAAAAAGTATCCTCAAATAACCATTGCTTTTCTTACCGGAGAGCCGGGCATAGACAAAAACCTGTCGCAGCTGGATTTTGTCCCTGAAATTTACAGCCCGCATTATAATCTGGTAAACAAAGCTTTTACCGATTCTATAAAAGGAAAAAACATGCGCCTTATCCCATGGACAGTTAATAACCCTGAAGATATAGATCGTATGATTGAGCTTAAAGTAAACGGTATTATTACCGATTATCCGGAAAGAGTACTTAACAAGTTATAAAAATCGTTTCGTTGTGTTTAATTCAAAAAAACCCTCAAAGGCAGCCGCCGGAGAGGGTTTTTTCATTTTTATCGCTTAGTTGATTATGGCAGGTTAGCCACTATTTCTTCTACAGTTGCTCTTTCCCTGTAATTAGGGTTAAAGTGTTTGTAAACTATCTTCCCTCCTTTGTCAATAATAAATGTGGCTGGCACCGGCAATACAGCCTCACCTGTTGCGTTAGTTTGCGCTACAGATGCGTCAAGTTTTTCTTTAATCATTTCCTGATAGGTTTCGGTAACCTTAAAGTCAACATCAAAAGCCTTCATTATGCTGCCGTCAACATCAGAGATGGTCATAAAGTCCGTTTTGGTTTCTTCCTTGGTTTTGGCAACATTATCATAAGTTTCAGGAGTAATAATTACAAGCTTAGCCCCTTTAGCCTCAATTTCTTTTGCTTTTTGGGCAAACTCACCTAAATGCCTTACACATACAGGACACCAGTATGCCCTGTAAAACAACACCACTACAGGTTGATCTTTATACAAATCCTGCAACGCTATATTTTTCTTATCGGCAGTTGTCATGTTTATCTGCGGAGCCATATCTCCCACATTAAGCCCTTTTGGCAAATCGGAAGTATCCATACCAAAATCGGCATAAGCAATAGTATCTTTTACTTCTGCTGTCTGTTCGGTTGCCATCGGCTCATCAGTAGCTGCCTCTTTATTCTCTTTTTTACAGGCCACAACTGCACTAAGCAGCATAAAGCCGGCTAAAACTTTTTTCATTTGTATTGTTTTAAGATTGTACAATTGGTAAACTTAATCATTTTAATACTGTACGGCATGTTTTTAACACTATCAAAATAGTATATCAAAAACACAGTAAATCAAAAATCAACAAATGTTTTAGTTTTCATAAAACACATGGCGTCCCGCCCGAAAATCCTTAATTTTATAGCTTTTTACAATCACCCTATGAACGAACTTCACTTTGAAACCAGTCCGTATTTATTGCAGCACGCAAACAACCCCATTCACTGGAAAGCATGGAACGAACATGCACTGGCAAAAGCAAAGGATGAAAACAAGCTTATAATACTAAGCGTTGGATATTCTGCCTGCCACTGGTGTCATGTTATGGAACACGAAAGTTTTGAAGATAAGGAAGTGGCAAAGGTGATGAACGATCATTTTGTTTCCATAAAAGTAGATCGTGAAGAAAGGCCCGATGTAGATGCCATTTACATGAAAGCTGTGCAGATTATGACCGGCCAGGGTGGCTGGCCTATGAATGTAGTACTTTTACCCGATGGCAGGCCTGTTTGGGGAGGTACCTACTTTAGAAAAGAAAACTGGATTGCCTCTTTAGAACAATTACACCAACTTTACACCAATGACCCTGACAGGGTAACCGAATATGCCGGAAAATTACTAGAAGGGCTCAATGTAATAGGATTGGTGAATGTAAACGATAGCGGCTCCTTGCCCGAGCCTAACAACATTCGCCCGTTGGTTGAAAAATGGTCTAAAAGTTTCGATTGGGATTTTGGAGGTTATGCAAGGGCACCAAAATTCATGATGCCTAATAACTATCTATTCCTACAGCGTTATGGGTATCAGGCAAAATCGCAAGACCTGTTAGAATTTACCGACCTTACCCTTACAAGAATGGCTTACGGAGGTTTGTTTGACACGGTAGACGGAGGTTTTTCAAGATATTCGGTAGACATAAAATGGCATGTTCCCCATTTTGAAAAAATGCTGTATGACAACGGGCAACTGATGACTTTGTATGCTGAGGCCTACAAACGAACCAAAAACCCGCTATACAAAGAAGTAATAGAAAAAACCCATCACTTTATTAAAAAGGAACTTACCGATGCTAACGGTGCATTTTACAGTGCTCTTGACGCTGACAGCCCGGATATATTAGGCCATAAAGAAGAAGGTGCATTTTATGTTTGGGAAAAAGATGAATTAAAAGACATTTTGCGAGAAGACTTTGATGCTTTTGCCAAAGTATTTAACATAAACGAATTTGGTTTTTGGGAAAACGGAAAGTTTGTACTTATACAAATCGAGTCGGCAGAGAAACTGGCTCAGGAGCTTAACCTCTCAATAGAAGAATTCAGAGAAAAGAAGAAATCTTGGGAACAGCTGTTATATTCCGAAAGGGAGAAAAGGGTAAAACCCGGGCTGGATGACAAAACTCTTACCTCATGGAATGCCATTATGCTAAAGGGTTATGCCGATGCTTACAAAGCACTGGGCAAAGAGGAATATCTTGATGCCGCACGCAAAAATGCATTGTTTATTGCCGAACACCTTTGGCATGCCGACGGGCATTTGTGGCGCACCTATAAGGAAGGCAAAGCCAAGATAAAAGGATTCCTTGAAGACTATGCCCACACAGCACAGGCCTTTATTACTTATTATGAAGCTACATTGGATGAAAAATGGCTGCTTTATGCCAAACAGATTACTGATTACACACTGGAAAATTTCTATGACGAACAAAAGCAGTTTTTTGCCTACACCTCATTTAAGGAAGAAAAACTGGTAGCCCCACATTATGAAACCGAAGACAATGTAATACCAGCATCAAACTCGGTTATGGCAAATGTGCTTTATAAACTGAGCTTACTGTTTGACAATGGCTATTATGAAAAAGTTGCCCTACAGATGTTATATCATATAATACCTAATATGGACTACCCTTCTGCATTTTCAAACTGGCTTAATTTATGGATGGACTTATCTGCAGATAATAAAGAACTCGCAGTTTGCGGATCTGATGCCGTACAGGATATAAAAAATATAAACAGCGAATACCTGCCACATGTAATAACAGCAGGTTGTTTTGCCTCAAGCGAGATTCCTTTCCTCAAAAATCGCTTTGATAAAGAAAAGTCTCTGTTTTATATTTGTAAAAACAAAACCTGCGACCTGCCGCAAACATCAGCAAACGAAACATTAAATAACTTAAAATTATAATTTACTATGAAGGATTTTGAAGGATATTTTGACTGGTTTATAAATGTAGTATTACTTTATACACCTAAAGTCCTCGCAGCAATTGGTATTCTAATAGCTGGTATAGTTGGCATTAAACTTATAAAATTGTTGATTACCAGAATAATGAAAAAAAGAGAAATGGACCCTACTGCGGTTAAATTTCTTTTAGACATCCTTACGTGGGTGTTAAATATTATGCTCTTTGTAATTGTTATAGGCCAACTTGGGGTAGAGACATCTTCTTTTGTTGCAATACTGGGTGCTGCAGGTTTAGCTATAGGTTTATCATTGCAGGGATCACTTTCTAATTTTGCAGGCGGATTACTGATAATTATATTTAAACCTTTTAGAGCAGGAGATTATATCGAAGCACAAGGCGAAGGAGGGACCGTTAATGAAATACAGATTTTTGCAACAAAACTTACTACACCAAGCAACCAGGTAATTTATATTCCTAACGGGGCACTTTCTAATGGTAATATCCGAAACTTCTCTAAAGAACTTACCCGTCGTGGCGAAATAATAGTTGGTGCCGGCTACGGCAGTAACATGAAACATGTAAAAGACGTGTTAGCAAAAATAGTTGCCGATGAACCAAAGATATTAGACGAACCTGCTCCAATAATAAGGATTAAAGGATTAGCTGATAATTCCGTGAATTTTCAGTTATTAGTATGGGCAACCAACGATAATTACTGGCAAATGCTTTCTGACGTACAGGAAAATGTTAAAATACAATTTGATGCAGAAGGTATTGAAATACCTTTCCCTCAGCGAGATATAGTTATCAGAAATCTTGATAAAAAAAATCTGCCTTCTTAGATAATATATCGCAAATTATAACGTTAAAAAAACGCAGTATTAATAAAACGGCACATTGTTTGCCGTTTTATCTATTCTTAGAAAACAATATTGCATACTTTTGAACGCAATAAAAAAACTATTAAAATGAAATTAACTAAATTACTTGTAATCCCCGTATTATTTGCCACTGCTGCATTATCGGCGCAGCAGACTACTTACAACTACAGCGATGGACAGATTGGCGCTATTTACAGCAAAAAAGCTGCGAGCCAGCCTGCACAGGGCTCTCAATATTATAATGAGAAGTTTTTACCTGCAAAAGTTGATGATGCAAACGAAGTAAGCATGGTAAGATATAATGCTTATAGTGATGAAATTGAAGTTCAGGTTAACGATGAAATATTAGTTCTTCAACCTAAAGACAATCAAACCATAAAACTTTCAGGAGATAAAGGTATTTACAAATACGTTCAGTTTACAAACAAAGAGAATGTAAGCTCACAACGTTACCTTATACCGGTAAGTGAAAATGCAAAAGTAAATATCTACAAAAAGGAAAACATTTACCTACAGCCAGAAGAGCATCCTACTTCCGGATACGGTAGTTACAAAGCTCCTATGTACAAGAAAAAGGATCTTGAATACTACATTCAGCTAAACAATGGTGATATTGTTTATATGTCTACTAAAAAGAAAGATGTAGCAACTATTATTCCTGGTAAAGAAAAAGAAATCAAAGCCTTTATCAAAGAAAACAAAATAGATACTGAGGAAGACGAAGACCTAAAAACACTAGGGGCTTACCTAAACAGTCTGTTATAAAATAATTATTTGTTAACAATAAAGTCTTTCAAATAGAAAGGCTCGAAATAAGCGACATCAACAATGTCGCTTTTTTTGTACTTATCATTTGCTATAGCACACATTTGTTTAGCTGAAGGAAATAATATATCATCATGATAAACAAATTTATCATCGCTTAAGACCTCTTTACATTTAGCAGCTCCGTCACCTATTAAATGTAGTCTACCCTCCAGCTCACTAAAAGATTCAGGAGTTATTATCTCGGCTTTGGTTTCCCTTAGTTTGGAATAGTCACTACCAAAAACAGCAGTATAGGCTTCCATTCTTCGGGCATCAATTAAAGGCAGTATGTACTCCCCTTCAGCTACAACACTATTTCTTGCAAGTACTTCCATGGTATCAATGGCAATCAAGGGAATATTGAGAGCATAGCAAAGCCCTTTAGCAGCCGAAACTCCTATACGAAGCCCTGTATAAGAACCTGGCCCTTTACTAACGGCTATAGCATGCAAATCGTTTAGGCTACACCCTGCTTCTTCAATACACTCTCCAATAAAGATATGCAGCTTTTCTGCATGTAGATAACCATCAGCTGCTATTTCTCTTACAGCTGTTATTTCACCATTAAGTGAAAGCGCTACCGAACAATTTCTGGTAGCTGTTTCAATATTAAGTATCAAAGCCATTAACTTATCCTGATATTATTTTTTAGGTTTTGATTTTACTTTGTCTCCCGGGTTAAGTTCTTTAGACACCAATGTATAAGGCCCAGTAATAACTTCCTCTCCTTTTTTAAGACCTTTTACCACCTCTATATTAGTATCATCCTGTATACCTGTTGTAATAGGCCTTAAAACTGCTTTACCTCCTTCATTCACAAATACACATTCAAAACGCTCATCCAGCTTTCCTGTTTTTTGTTCCTTCTCTTTACGCTCCAACTCTTCAAGAACATCTTTTTTAGCAGAAGTTGTATCTGTTTTAATTACCACCGCACTAATAGGCACTGCCATTATATTTTCTTTGCGTTCAGTAATAATTTCAACTGTAGCAGTCATTCCCGGCCTAAATGGCGAGTAGTTAGACGGCTTACCTTTAGTCATATCTTCATACGACTCTTTAAGTATCCTTACCTTAACTTTGAAATTAGTAACCTGATCGGCCGTAAGCTCACTGCTTGCCGAATTTGATATACTTGTCACTACACCTTTAAATTCTCTTTTAAGGTAAGCATCAACTTCTATTTTGGCCTCGTCACCTATTTCAACTTTTACAATATCATTTTCATTAACATCAACCTCTACCTCCATATTGTTAAGGTTGGCCACCCTTAAAATTTCGGTACCGGCCATTTGCTGTGTACCCACAACTCGCTCTCCCAGTTCGGCGTCCAGCTTAGAGATTGTACCGTCAACCGGAGAATAAATGGTTGTCCTGTTAAGGTTATCACGCGCCTCACTTACAGTAGCACCTGCACTCTGTACATTAAAATAGGCCGATTGCTTGCTGGCAACAGCTACCTCATAAGCAGAAACAATCTTATCCCACTCCGACTTAGAGATTACACCTTTATTAAATAGTGCCTGATTCCTGTCGTAGTTTGCTTTAGCTTCCTTAAGCTGTGCTTCTGCCTGGCTCAACCCAGCCTTAGCTGTAGAAAGTGCCGCAGCGCTTCTGCTAACTCCGGACTCATATAAGTCAGGATTAATCCTTACCAGCAAGTCACCTTTTTTAATAGGTTGACCCTCTTTTATAGGAAGCTCAATAATTTCTCCCGATACTTCCGATGATATTTTAACTTCTATTTCAGGTTGTACTTTTCCGGTAGCCGAAACTGTTTCGGTAAGTGTTATCTGGCTTACTTTTTCGGTTTCAACCTCTTTACCTTCATCGTTATTACCTATCGTACCCGATTTTTTAAGCACAACAAGCAGCCCGACAATAAAAACAATTCCTCCTAATAAATAATATAGCGTTTTTTTAGACATAGTTTTAGTTTTGAGTAATTGGTATCCCGAAATAGAAATCTAATATTTTAATTTTAAAGATATAATCATATTTAGCCCTAAGCACTTCGCTTTGTGCATTAACCGAAAGTGTTTGTGCCTGGTTTAGGTCGAAAATATTTATAAGTCCTACCTCATAACGCTCCTTGGCATATTCTAAGGCCTGTGATCTTGCCTCTGCCGCTGAAACAGCCGCTTCATAAGCTTTTTGTGCCCCCTGTACATCAGTATAGGCAGTATATACATTACGCTGAAGGTCCAGTTCCTGTCTTTCGTAAGCTATTTTAGATCTCTCTAATGCTATTTTAGATTTTCTTAAATTGTTTCTCGTAGCAAACCCATTAAATATAGGGATGTTTAACTGAAATCCGAAAGAGTGACCTTTGTTATCCCAAAACTGATTCCAAAATGGCGGAGGCGTAATACTTACCACCTGACCGTTTTCAAAAGAAGAATAATCGGCATAGGTTACCCTGGTGTTCAAATTATAAAAACCGGTAAGTGTAGGCTGGTAAGCGGCTCTTGCAATTTTCACATCCTGTTCAGCGATTTCAAGATTAGCTTTAGCGATTTTTATCTCTGTACGAAGGTCTCTTGCCTTGTTATAAACCTCCATTGGAGTATTAAGCATCACCTCGGGCTCGCCCAAATCATATTCCTCATCGGCAATATCAAATTTCCAGAACTCCTCAAGCTGTAGTAACTGCGCAAGGCTTAGCTTGGAAATCAACAACTGGTTTTCCGACTGAATAACCTTTTGCCTGTCGGCAGCTACGGTTGCCTGAATATCTAAAAGATCACCTCTTGGCACCATGCCACCATCAACCAGGTCTTCAGTACGCTCTGCCTGATCAAGGTCTACCTGCAGCTGTTCCTTTTGCACTTTAAGGTTCTCTTTATTAAAAAGCACCTCTAAAAAAGCATTAGCAACATTAAGTGACACATCTTCCTGCATTTTAACCAACTGGTACTGGCTCGCTACAAGAGCCATTTTTTGCCTGCGGTATTGCTTTTGATTTTGAAGCCCTTTATACAAATCTACCCCCGCACTCAATCCTGCATTGGTAAACTGCGTAGTTTGCTGCTCTAAGATTCCGGTAATACTTTGTGTTAAACCTATATTCCAAAAATGGCTTGCATTGGCATTTACGTTAGGTAAAAAATTCCCGTAAGCATCACTCTTATTCACTTCGGCAAGCTGGGCATCCAGCTCAGCCTCCCTGATGGATATGTTATGCTGAAGTGCATAATTTACACACTCTTCTAAAGTCCACTTTTTCTCCTGAGCTTTAGAAGTTAAGGCTGAAAACAATAGGATTAATAATAAGGCTGTTCTAAAGTTGGTTTTCATCGGCGTAAATAATACGGGTTTTACAAAGGTATTTATTTTCTGCAAAGAAAATAACCTTATTCACTATAGTTTTAGTCGATTAAGAACGTAAAAAGTTACAATTTTAGCATTAATTTTGCGCTAAAATTTTCAACAAACCATGAAAAAGTTGTTTGCCTTAAGCACATTGGTAATTATATTGTCGGGATGTTCCACCGCTAAGCGTATTGAAGCCTTAAAACCCGAACCCTCTACAAACACTCCTGCTGTTTACCAAACAACTACTTCGTTTGTAAACATGCCGGTAACCATATCGGTTAGCGATATAGAAAACCAGCTAAACAAATTCTTTACCGGACTTATTTATGAAGACAACAACATAAATGATGATGACATAACCCTTAAAATATGGAAAACCGCCCCTATTAAGTTTACCGAACAAAAAGGCAGACTACAATCTATCTTACCCATAAAAATAAGCGCAAAGGTAAAATACGGCACAACAGCACTGGGTGTATCACTTAAAGATGTAAGGGATTTTGACCTAAATGCCATTGTAACCCTCGACAGCAAAGTAGGCCTTAAGAACTGGAAACTATCAACAGTTACAACACTGGAAAGCCTTAAATGGCAGGAAAGCCCCACCACTACAATCGCAGGACAAAAAGTAGCCATTACCTATCTTATAAACCCTGCGGTAAAACTGTTTAAATCGAAAATAGAACAGATGCTGGATGATGCCATTGCCAATACTACCGATTTTAAACCACAGGTATTGGATGCGCTTCAAAAAATAAGCACTCCATTCCTATCTAACGAACAGTATGAAGCATGGTTTATGCTTACTCCCGTTGAGTTATATGTAACCGATGCCGTATTATCAAAAAAACAAATTACAATGGACATGGGGCTTAAATGTACCATGCAAACCATAATAGGTCAAAAACCCGTAAGCACTTTTAAAAAGGATAATGTAGTACTAAAGGCAGTAAGCAAAATGCCGGATAAGATTAATGTAGTGGTTGCCGGTATATCTACCTATGAGAATGCCTCAAAAATAATGACCAAGAACTTTCAGGGACAGGAATTTGGTTCCGGCAGCAGAAAAGTCCTTGTAAATAAAGTTGACCTTTGGCATAAGGATGGCAAAATGATAATAGCCCTTAATATGTCGGGCAGTATTAACGGTACTGTTTACCTGTCAGGGTACCCTAGCTACAATGCCACTACAAAAGAAATTTATTTTGACAAGCTGGATTATGTACTCGACACAAAAAGCGTACTAATGAAAACCGCCAACTGGCTTGCAGAAGGTACAGTACTAAGAAAAATACAGGAAAACTGCCGTTATAGTATAACAGAAAATCTGGAAGAGGGTAAAAAGAGCCTTAGTCCTTACCTAAACAACTACTCCCCTATGACAGGAATATTTGTAAACGGCAACTTAAATGATTTTGAGTTCGACAAGATCGAACTCACCGACAATGCCATAATAGCCTTTATAAAAACTTCGGGTAAGATGGATATAAAAATAGACGGCCTTAAGTAGCCGTCTATTTTTATATTATTCTGTAGTATTTGTTGTTTTCTTTTTTCTTAACCGGTAAACCGCATAACCTACAAGACCAACCAACAGGTACGGAAAAATCATTAAGTATACAATTCCGTCATTCACTGCTTCCGGCTTAATTCCTCCGTCACTGCTCTCGAGCGATGCCCTGCACATAGCACACTGTGCATTTGCCTGCACTGACAGCAGCAGAGCAAAAAACACAATCCCGAAATTTATAACTCTCTTACTCATCAAACATCTTTTTAGTAGTTATAATAAGGCGATATCATAAGATACACTATAACTCCTGTAACAGCTACATAAAGCCATAACGGGTAAGTAATGCGCGCTAACTTTTTATGTCTGTAAAAACTCTTTGAAAGCGCCCTTACATAAGTAAGCAATACCAATGGTATTATTATTATGGAAAGCGCAATATGAAACAGTAATATGAACAGGTAAATGTATCTTGAAAAACCAACCTTATTCTGTTCTGAAAGTTCCAGCACACCATTATGGTTAAAGTCACCAAATACTGTAGAATCAGCCGTCATATGATAAGCCACATACATAGCCAGAAACAGGCATGAAAGGGTAATAGCAAACTTCATAAGATTTTCATGAAGTTTCAGCTTACCTCTTCTTACCGCCATAACCGCCGTAATTAAAACTACTGCCGTAAGCCCATTGATTCCCGCATATATAGGAGGTAAAAAATAAAGAGGCTCTACATCAAAACCTAAATCTTTAAGCTTAATCCCAAAAAGGATTGCTACAACCACCGGAATGGCAACAGACAGGACAATAATCCAAACCCTGTATTTCTTCTCAATGCTTTCTGATGTTACTGTCTCCATATTATTCTTCTAATAATTTTTCAATATCCTCTTTAATCTCTTTTACACCAGTTTCTGCAGTCCCGTCATAATACATTATAGGATTACCGTATTGGTCTTTCCTGCAACGGATATTACCTTCCTTATCCACAAGTGCAAAAAGCCCCGAATGTTCAAATCCACCCGGTGCATTCTTGTTTTGGCCTGCATAAACATTAAAACCTGTATTGGCCAGATTATAAATATAGTCTCTGTCTCCGGTTAAAAAATGCCAATTGTAATGTTTTACCCCTAATGCTTCGGCATGTTTTTTTAAAACCTCAGTAGTATCATATTCCGGATTAATAGTTATAGAAGCAATACCAAACTCTGGATTACCATAAAACTTATCCTGCAGTTTAAGCATATTCTGATTCATAACAGGACAAATGGTAGGGCAGGTAGAGAAGAAGAACTCAACAACATATACCTTGCCCTTATAATCCTTATCGGTAATCTTTTTGTTGTCCTGATCTGTAAGTTCAAAAGACGGCACCGGACCAACCTCAAACAAATCTGACCTTTTAAAACGGTTGCCTATTTCTTTTACGGCCCATATACCAAAAACCAGGACTATAAATGATATACCTATATATGAATATTTATTTTTCATTGTAATTAGATTTTTCTCTTCACTCCTTTACCCTCATTTCTCTTTAGGGCAAGCCTATATTCTCTTAAAAGGATTTTTACATCATCGGTCATTTCATTATGAAGCTCGGAAGCCGAAAAAGTATTGTATCCGTCTATCATATCCTTGCCTTTTCCTTTCTTACCTTCACCATTACGTCCCCTAAGGTCTCTTTTTTTATCTATGATATAAACATAAAATGAACCTAAATCGGCATCAAGGGGCTGAGCTGTTTGTAATGAGCTATGAAATGATGCTATCTGTTCCGGATCTGCAAACAAAAATTTCCATTTAGAAAGATCGCTCATAACCTTCAGGTCACTTATTACCTTTTCAACCTGCTCATCGCTGCCTTTAGGAACAAGCATTACCATTTGAAAATCATCAAACTCTTCGTACTTGTTTGCAATTTTCTGGTTAAGATTAAAAAGGCTTTCTTTTCTTTTAAGTATATCACTCCCCGGAAAGCCAACAATCGAAATTTTGTTTTCAAGTAAAACAGGCTCACCGCTTAATGATGTTCCCGCGGGAAGCTCATCCACATTTTTTACCAGTACAGATAAATAAAGTGAATTATGCTTAACCATTGAAAAATAAATGTAGGCAGTAATAGGAAGTATAAGCAGACTTATAAGGACAATCTTTTTTTTCATATCAGGAAGTTTCCGGGTACAAAATTAAAAAAAGGCGGTTGAAAAACCGCCTTTTTTATAGTTAATATGTGTATTAGAAGATCCATTTATATTGAGATCCCTTGAACACATCAAATACATAATTACCTTCTATAAGTAAGATGAACACTAAATAGATAATTAAAAATACCAGTGGGGCTACAATAGACCATCTTAGGTTCGCCTTCTCTCCTTCAAGGTGCATGAAGGCCCACATGATATAATAAGCTTTTGCTACAGTTAGTATTATAAATATCCAGTTCAATAAATGCATATTGAAAAGGTCTGTTTTATATAAGAAATCCGGTTTTGCAATACCTAATGCAACCTCTACAACAGTGATTACAGACAGTAAACCAAAAACAAACCAAATTCTTTTTGTATTAGATTCGTGAGTATGTGCCATGATAATTATACTTTTTTACTATTAAACAAGATAGAAGAATGTAAATACAAACACCCAAACTAAGTCTACAAAGTGCCAGTAAAGACCTACTTTCTCAACCATCTCATAACTTCTTCTCTTCTCATAAGTACCTAAAATAACATTAAGGAAGATAAGAACATTAATCATTACCCCAGAGAATACGTGGAAACCGTGGGAAACCTGTAATAAAGAAGAAGAAATCAGCAAAAAGTTTATGACCGTATTCGTTTCTTTCCAGGTTAGCACCTTCAACCACAATTTGAGCGTCTTTCATTCTTACTAAAGACTCCTCTCTTGAAAGTACAGTTTTATGTTTATCCTTAATCATTTCAGTTCTCACTAAAATTTCAGGATGAGCTTCAAAACCTTTAACAACTTCATCTAAACTAACAGATGGTAAATCAGACGACTCTTCAAACCAAATACCATTGCTTCTGGTATTGTTAACTCTGTCTGTTTCTAAATGAGCCGCAAAATCAGCAAGCTTAACTCTTTCATAGCTACCGTCTTCTACTTTAGTTACAAACTGAAGTATAGCACCACCTTTAGTCTCTATAGCTCCGTACTCACCTTTAATGAAGTTTTTCCACTCCCAAGCCTGAGAACCAAGGAATATAAAACCACCTACAATTGTAAGAAGCATGTAAACAGCAACTTTAGTCTTTTTCATTTGATGACCTGCATCAACTGCCAGCACCATAGTTACTGAAGAGAAAATTAGGATAAATGTCATGAATGCCACATAGTACATCGGCGCATCAACACCGTGCATAAAAGGGAAGTGATTAAACACTTCGTCGGCTATTGGCCATGTTTCAATAAATTTAAATCTTGAAAAACCGTACGCCGCAAGGAATCCTGAGAAAGTTAAAGCATCTGATACGATGAAAAACCACATCATCATCTTGCCATAACTCGCACCCATAGGCTCATTACCGCCGTCCCATGTCTTACCTGTAGTAGCTGTTGAAGTAACTGTCGCTGCCATAAAAGTTAGTTAATTATAAAAAGTTTCCAAATTTACATTTTTTTTCATTAATAGAAATATAAAAACAAAAACAAGTAAATCCACAAAATATCCAAAAAGTGCCAAAACATCGCACCTAACTCTATACCAAGGGTTTGAGAGGGATTGTATTTTTGTTTAAAATGATTATAAATTACCACTAAAAGCACAATAAGCCCCGCAAAAAGGTGAACTAAATGCACTATAGTAACTATATAAACAAAAGAGGTAGTCACCGTACTCTCACTTCCGGTAAAAAAATACCCGCTTTCTATTATTTCCTGAAAACCGTTAAACTGGCAAAAAACAAAGGCAACGCCCAGCGCCAGTGTAGCCAGCAATAACATCCCGGCAGTTTTATTATCACCTTTTTTTACAAAGGTTTTAGCAAAATGAAAAGTAAAGCTGCTTATCACTATAACAACAGTGCTTATTATAAACGCATCCGGAAGTTTAAATGTATTTAGCCAATCCGGCCTTGAAGCACTAACCACATAAGCACTGGTTAAACCGGCAAAAGTCATAAACATGCTTATCATTGCAAACCAAAGAAGCATTTTTTTAGACCTAGCATTTCTTAGCTCATGCTCCTGAAGTGACATTTTCTCTACCATAATCATTATCGGATAAATTTATCTAGTACATATATAACCTGTAAAAGCGAAATATATGATACACTAACCAACATTAGTTTTCGGGCAGCAGGCCCATCCATTTTATTATAAAGCTTAACAGCATAAACCAGCATCCATATACCTACCAGCAACACAACAACAGCAGACACATAACTTAATTTAAGCTCGCCTGTCAATCCTGTTACCGGAAGCAGCGAAGCCAGTATTAGCCAAATTGTATAAAGTATGGTATATAAAGCCGTCTTCTTATCTTTTTTACGGGTAGGCAACATAAAGAAACCTGCCTTTTTATAATCGTCATACAAAAACCAGCCAATAGCCCAAAAGTGAGGGAACTGCCAAAAGAACTGAATCATAAAAAGTGTACCCGCCTCAATTCCAAAATTATTTGTTGCAGCAACCCATCCTAACATGAACGGTATGGCACCGGGAAAAGCACCAACAAAAACTGCAAGCGGGGTTTTGGTTTTTAACGGAGTGTAAATACTGGTATAAAGAAAAATTGATATAGCTCCAAACATTGCTGTTTTTGGATTAATGCTATACAAAATAGCTATACCCGCAACCGTTAAGGCACAACCTACATAAAAAGCATTTTTTACTGAAATCTTTCCGGATGGAACAGGCCTGTTTTTAGTCCTGTCCATAAGGGAGTCCAGATCTTTTTCTATAATCTGGTTAAAAACATTAGAAGCGCCTACCATACAGTAACCACCTATACCAAGCAACATAAAAGTAACCCAACTAAACGGATACTCATCAGAAACACCTAATAAATATCCTGCCATAGAAGAAAAAACTACACTTATTGCGAGCCTCGCCTTAGTAATTGCTGTAAAGTCTGCAAATAAGGTCTTAACTGAAACTGTTTTTTCTGAAGCGTCCAAAGTAATTTTCATTGTTATCAAAAACTGGCGCAAAGATACTTGAAAAACCAATAAACATCAAAAAAAAAGTCCTGAGTATTAATAACTCAGGACTTTTAACTTATCAATTGAAAAATTTATACGCTAATTATGAAAAACAACTGATATATATGACCCCATATCTACCCAAGAAGCATAAGTTTGACATGGAGCATCGTTACATTGAGATATACATTGACTACATGGAGCATAATTATAATAACCATTACCATTAGTAAATGTATAACATACATTATTATCAGACACAAAAGCTCCACATGCACATTTTAAAGGATCATATCTAACATATTCCCATTGCGCCAGTCCATACATACCTGTAGCCTGTGCATTTGTATATGTAGTACCACCTAGCTGCCACATATTAGAAGGCGCACTATTAAAACTGTTTAAAGAAACTGAAGTACCAGCCAAAAGAGTTAAGGTAGTACTAACTTTAGTAGCACAACCTGGCATCTGACTTCCGGTAGCCTCAATATAAATACTCGCCGAAATACTTGTCATGTTCTGTATGTAGATTGGTTTTTGAGCATAACCTATTAAACTCAAAAGCAGAAGCAATGTTAAAAATATCTTTTTCATAAGTATTACCTAATTAAATTGTTTTTGACTTTCTTTTAAATAAATATCCATTGCATATTTCACAATATCTGCATCATTAGAACACAGTTTGTCTAATTCCGTTTGCGAAATACCAGTAGCATAAATAAGAGCGCGGGCTTCATCAATAAGTAAGCTTACGTTACGGTTTATTGACTCTTCTTTACTCAAAGAAAAATCATGTGGTAATTTTGCAGAAACCAAAATAGCTTCTCTAAATGCTTTTAATTCTAAAGATACATCTGCAGCATCTTCTGCATAAGCTACAGATTCTTCTTTTTCACAGGAAGTTAGCATAGCTGCCCCCCCCATTAAGACACCTGTCATTAAAAGTAACGACAGCTTTAAATGAATTTTCTTCATATTAATAATTTTTTAGTTAGATACTTAAATCTAACCAAAAAAAATTAACGTTAAAAAAAATCAAATTAATTAAACATTTACACAGCAAAATGTTAAAAAGAACAAAATACCTATTTTTTTTCATACCCAACGCAACCTTTTCATATAAACATGCATCTATATAGATATACGACTGAACAGTTTCTCACAGTCTGTATGAAAAGGAAAATTGGGAAAATTTGCTATGAAAAAAGAAGGCCTTCTATAACGGAAGGCTTTTTTTTATTTCTTAAACCGGAAAATACATAAGGTATTAAAACAAATAATCCCGCTTTAGCGGGATTATAATTATTCTTTATTTCTATTTAGTTGCCATATTACAAGAGTCCCTAAAAATGCACCCAATGTATTAGCAGCTATATCAGAAAAGTCAAAACTTCTTGTAAGAGTAAAAAACTTTTGAAATATTTCTATAAGCACTCCGTAAAAAACAGCACCAAGAAAAACGTAAAGCCTTAATTTCCTCTTATTGTTAAGATGCTTTAAAGAAATATTCCATAAAAGCACCAGCACAAAATAAAAAGTAAAATGAACTATCTTGTCTTTATAAGGTATCGGAAATCTTTCAAAACTACTAAAAGTATTAGCAGTAATAAGGCAGAATACTGCAATAAGCAACATCCACAAAACCGCACCCCAAAGAGCTTTATTATGCGCCAATTAACTCTTTATATTGTTCGCTATCCAGCAGTTCACTTACCTCGTCCATGTTAGCGATTTTTACTTTAATCATCCAACCGTCGCCATAAGCATCAGTATTTACTGTTTCAGGAGCCGTTTCAAGAGCTTCATTAAACTCAACAATTTCACCTGATAAAGGTAAAAACAGGTCAGATACTGTTTTAACAGCTTCAACTGTACCAAAAACTTCATCTTTATCAAGAGTCTGGTCTAGGGTCTCAACTTCTACATAAACAATATCACCAAGTTCTTTTTGAGCAAAATCTGTAATACCTACAGTAGCTACGTCACCTTCTATTTTAACCCACTCGTGGTCTTTTGTGTACTTTAAATTTGCCGGAATATTCATGTTCGTTTATATTTTTAGCAAATGTATGCCTTATAAAAATAATTATAAAATGTTTTTTTATTAATTTCCAAAATTATACCTAAGCGTAAATCCTGAACGTATGTTTGTTAACGGATAAGCTGTAGATATTACCGCCTTAGAGAATGAATGGTCATAATAGAATATTGCCGTAAGGTTTTTGCTGAAAGAATAATCGGCAGTAAACTTAAACGACCATATATTTTGCCCACCACCAAGCTGATTGTTATCATAATCAAGATAACGCACTATCGTCTCATTCTTTCTTAAAGTAAAGTCTCCCTTAAGGTTTATATCACTCTTAATAACATTCGTAGGATTATCTGCAAGGCTCGAAGTTATGGTTACATCCTTAATACGGTAACCTAAACCTAAGGTATATTCATTACCCCTAACCTCTGTAAGCAAACTGTTATCAAAACTCATGTTAAGCGTACGGTCTTTTTTAATCTCGGCAAGTATTTTAATAGAGTTTTTCATCTCCATATCAATACGGATAAGAGGATTAAACTGCTCACTAAGGTTAACATTAGATATAATAATCTGGTTAGCAAAATCACCATTAGCATCAACAGGCGTATTTGCATAATCTAAATTAGTACGGTAAGAGTTAATATTATACCTGGCAATATAGCCATGCTGTAATGAGAAACGCTTAAACCTTTCTTTAAAATATTTATAACGCATTAACCCTGTATATTTAACAATCCAGTTTGGCAGCGGAACATCCCTAAACGGACTGGTTTTAATATCTGCCGCATCTTTACCTGAATAAGCTGAAAGGAACGACGGCAATAATACTGCCTGAGTATTTTTACCAAAGCCTACAGGATAACCGGCATTAGCCGCACTGTAATCACTTCCGGCGTTAATGTCTTCACCCGGCACATTATATCTTGGAATACCTGCTGAACCATAAAAATCTTCAGCAAGCCTGTTGGCTATTATAAGCCTGTTTTCACGCATTTGGTCAAATGCTTCCGATCCGTTTACATCACTCCTGCTAAATGCCGTTTTAATAAGGATAGTAGTCATCTGCATATTACCCATATTATATGGCGATTCAGGTGTGTATACAGGACTTCCGCTAGTTTGATCTACAAAATACTGTTCAGAACTGTTTCTTGAATAAGATCGGTCGGCATTAAGGTCTATATTCAAATCAGGGAAAAGACTGATAGCAGCTGTCATTCTAAGCACCTCTGTTCTTGTCCTGGTAAAGTTTTGGTTATAATCCCTATAAGTGGTAAGGTTACCATCTGCACCCATTTGAGCAGCAATATTACCCTGCCCTCCAAATATATAATCAATACCCGGCTTACTTGTTCCAAAGAAACCAATACCCTGCGTATAACCCGGTAACAATGTACCTTCATTTTGCCTATAGTCAACACCAATATTTTTCACACTTGTCACAACACCTATAAGCCCGTTTACAAACATATTACCATCACTGGCAGGTTTCTCGTTACTGGTGATTTTCTGACCCGGTTTTGGCGCCTGAGGCTTAGCATTCTTGGCAGGCTTTTTCTTGGTTAAACCTATATACTTATAAAAATCATCCATAGCAAAAACGGTGTTCAGCTTATGCTCACTGGAGTTTTGAATGGTATTACCTAAGTCATACGTTATATTCTCATCAGGAGGAGTATAATAACGTAATGCATCGTTAGAACGCTGCCAGTTGAAATTAGACGTATAGGTATAAGTCGACTTAATAAAAGAAAACGTTGGTATCTTATTAATAGGAATATCGTAGTTCATGGTTAACTGCTGCATATGGGTATTAGCAGTACCCGGATCCCAGAAACCATCCCAAACAGTTAGCTCATCTATAGGCGCGCCATCTTCATCAAGATAGTTTCTTACAATATTACTTGTTGCTGCTCTATAATTAAATTTAAGTCCTTTAGAAAGAATATAATTAAAACCATACTGATAGTCAAAGAAATAGTTTCTTCTGTACAACGGATTAATAGGAATACCTTCAACATCCACGTTCCTGAACTCCTGCCTGTTAAACTGCCTTAATATGTTAGTACTGAAAGATATGTTTGACGGAACATAATTAAAATTGAAATCCTGTAATATTTTCCAATATCTGCTTTTGCTCATCATCTTGTTTTTAGCAAAAGGCTCAACAGGTTTAGCGCTGAAAGAATAATTATAGTCTGCCGAAGTTCTCACCCTTTGATCAAGCATGTTTTCAATCTCATAATCATGATGATCTATCTGGTTATAAGAATAAGATAATGTTATATTTTCAGGATCATAAATATGCGGTTTCTGTTCCGGAGACCTTTCTTTTTTAACCCCTATAAAGTTAATACTCTTAGTTTTTGTATAGTCAATAGCCCTGTTTCGTATATTGTCTTTTTCCTCCTGTGTCTCTGCCAGATCAATCATCTGATCCAACTTAACATCCTGCTGGTATGGGTCGTACTCCGGAGTAATAATTTCTTCTCCCACACCGTAGTTAAATGGCAGGTTAATACCCCATTTTTTAGGTAAAAGCTTACCAACATTAACATTGGTTACAATGTTATACTGTTTGGCATCTTCCCTGCTACGCTCGTTTGGCCCCTGTTCTATCGAACCAAAACCTACAGTACTTACCCTACCCGTTGCAGAAAGTGTTGCAAAATCAGCAAAGTTGGTATCCATATTTGCCAAACCGGCCATACCTCCTTTACTATCCATATCCGAAAGGCGAAGCTCATTAAACCAAACTTCTCCTCTCAATTTTCTTGCTCCCGGCTCTCCAACATCATATCCGTTTTTAATACCCACCATTAAAGTCCTTACCAAACCAAAGTTAGGGTTACCTTTAATCCTTACGGTCATCCTGTCTCCCAACGATGCATCCAGTGTACTAACATCTGCATAGCTTGCCCCTTCATCGTCAATTGGTAATGCTCCCTGATAGGCTAAAATCTTCACCTGTGTTAATATCTCCAAAGGCAGGTTTATCTCATTTTGCTCCAGCCATACATCTTCCGGCAAAACTGCTCCTAAAGCTGTCAAATCTAAGACAGTCTCAATCTGGTAATAGTTATCGGTAAAGTCATTACCGAACCTAATGAAAGCCTTCATTTCGCCATTTTGCACAGCTCCCGACTCAGGATTAGCACCATCAAGAGTAAGTGGCTCCGCATGAAGGAACATTCTTATTTTTTTGAACTGACGCATATCCACGTTCACGTTCTTGAATACTGCACGCGAATCACCAGGCTCTAAACCGTCATCGGTTCCTGCCCCCTGATTGGAATATACTCTTAAAGACAGTGCCTGCTCATTTTGATTGATAACAGCATTATTAGTATAAAGCTGCTCCCTTATTACACCCGGAGGCGACACATAAGGAATTGGTGTACGCTGCCCGTTTTCCTGAACACTTAACGAAACTACGTCAAAACCTGTACCCGGATCGGCAGGGTTACCATCAGGATCGGTAGTCTTATCAAATTGTCCAGTATATCTTCTCCACTCTCCCCTAACAAGGTCAAGAGCACCAAAACGAAGTGTTATTTCTCTTTTAAACCCAGTAACAAACATCCTCATAAAACGGATGGAACGTGTACTCGATATACCTCCTACAGCATATTCCTCATCTGTATCATCAGGAACCAAAACAGGTATTTTATATTGTAGCCACCTACCAGTTGCTGTAGTTTCTGCATTTGTACCATTATTACCCGGCACATCAACCGTAAATGGCCTTGCATCTACCACATAGCCCTGACCTGGCTGAACGTTAGGCTCAATAGGAATTCTATACCTGTAATAAGCATCAATGGTATTCATTGTATTATCCCTGTTGATATCCTCGGTATCAGGCATTGTTGTAGAACCTCTGGTATTGTTTGTTACATCTACCGGAGAGTTTCCTTCAACCCCATTGTAATTTTTATATCTGTTAATAACGTCGCCGTCAGCATCAAGGAAAAACTGGTAATTATCAGCTGCAGGGTCGGCATATCCTCCATACCCCTGTGCAGCATATTTTGCAGCTTCTTCCGCATCCGTTAAACCATCCAGACCCACATCCTGTAAAGCCCTGTTAGCCGTATCGGTATCAAACGCATAAATAAGCGATTGCGACACCGGCACCTTACTCCAGTTAGATGTAAAAGTAGGTTGAGTACTACCCACACCCGGAAGTCCGTTTTCGTATTGCTTTCTGTTATCTTTTAATATATCTTCAGATATTTCCCCTAAGTTAATCTCAAGGAAACCTGTATTATCCGGATCAGCAAAATCTCCGTCATGCCCTGAATAAGGATCCATTATCCAAAACTGAATATATTCTACGTTATTCTGCTCAAAGTTGGTAGAGGTTATCGCCCTCATAATACCTGCCCAGTTATCTTCTGCCTGCAGTTCGGTAAAACTGTCTGTTGCAGCAGCTGCAGGGTTGTAGTTATAAGGCCCCCTTTCCTGAGGAAAGTAACTTAAGTCTAACGTATTTACTACCGTAGTTTGTCCCGGAGCTACATCGGTCACCGGATAAAGCTCATTATAATAAACACGTCTTGTTCTGTTAGAAGACAAATCGTCATCATTGATACTTGTCGGACGCTGATTAGTAAAGAAGGTAGGATCTATGGTATACCATGCCAGCTTACCTCTTTGATAACCATAAGACAGATCGTCTACAGGAGGCGCATTACCCGGAAATACCGTAAGAGGAGCACTTGAAAGCGACCACGCCTGCGGCGAACGCATATCTATAGTAGTTTGCGACCCTTCAAAATCGTCTACATAAGTTGTAGGCTCACTATTAAACTGGTCTGCCTTTGATGCTCCCGGCTGAAGGTAAGCGATTTCTGCCCTTACCGATAAATTAGACGGCACATCAGTATCTACGTTAGGAAGTTTATTTACCAAACGGGTAAAGAAAGGCACCTCTGTAGAATAAGTAGTATTTAAACCGAAAATAGTATTGTTAACAGACTCCTGTCCGTAATTTGATTTTGTAGTAAATGGCCTTTCTGCCATATTTAACATCGAAGCACCAACAAGGAACTTATCGGTAAACTTGTGCTCAAGATAGAAACCTGCAAAACGACGTGTTTGCTGACCAAAAACAGCATTGTTTTCTAATGACACTTCTATCTGTTGGTTTGAGTTAAGCAGCGAAGGATCTAAGATATCTACCCTACCCAACTGATAGTTTACGGTATAATCTACACCTTCAACAAGTACCCTACCACCTGCAGTTACAACTACAGATCCCTGAGGAACATTAAATGCCCCTAAAGGAATACCCCCACCACCGCTGGATTTGAATTTACCCCTTAATTGGAATTTATTCTTTTCGGCTTCCTGTAATGCATCAGCCTGAGTACTGTTATACATTCTTCGGAATACATATTTCTGCTGGTTGGCATTAAAAGAAGAAGTTCCTCCTGTCTCACTATAATTCTCGGTATTTTCAAGCCTTAATTTTTCAAAAAGGTGCCTACCGAAAGGCTCAACCGTAGTAAATATAAGTCGCCCGTTTTGCGGATCTATGGTAATACCGGGGTAAAAGTCAAAGAAACCGTCACCACCCGGTTGCGGGTCGTTAGCATAACTAAGCCTGTCTAAATTAAACACTCTTAAAAGCGGTGTTTCCGCTACTTCCTCATCAACAGGAAACGGATCAATCACGTTGCCTCCTGCATCAGTTGCAGGGGTGATGTAGTTTAATGGAGAAGGGTCGGTATAAAGGATATTAAACCTGAAATCTTCCTGAGTTAACTGATAACCACCCGGAATCTGATAAATGTTTTTCATCATCAAATCCCATGTTGGCTCGTTTACATTTACCAAACTACTCTTAAGTAGTTTTAATATAAGACTCTTTGTACTTACAGCAGGCTGCTCGCCAGGATTACCTGATTCTGTAACTGTAGTGGCATCTGCACTGTCTGTTGCAAATTCACCTACCTGATACACATCACTACCTACCGTATACTGGAAAGCAACAGCAAGTACTTCGTCATTATTAAGTTTTTGATTAAGGGAAATGTAACCTAACTGCGGATGAAAAGTAAACTCGTTTGAAGTAAGTTTTCTTGCATTTTCCAATTTAGCATAGTCACGCCCCTCGTTTGCATTAAGTCCGTTTGTAAAACTATTGTTGCTTAAAGTAACAATCTCGCGAATATTAGGATCTAAATACAAACTACCATTACCTACCAATGCAGGGTCTAAACCGTTGTTTCCGTTATCCGGATAAGAGTTAACCGGTTGAAGGAAGAATTGCCCGGGATTAACCACATCTGCAAAACCTACAGCCTGATCTGTAATATCAGATCCGTCATAAGTACTTGTTAGTTGTGACTCACCTAAATCCTGTATCGCAATTAAGTTTCTTGAGTTATTTTCCTGAGCATTTATCCTGTTTTGCCTGTTTGTAACCCAAACTTCCACACGGGTAATCTGAACACGGCTTGTAATTAAAGGATACTGTTCTAACGATCTGTCATAGTTATTTCTAAACCACTGAGAAAGGAAGAAGTGCTTATCGCTATCATATTCTAAAGCGAAGAAATTAAAATCCTGTATAAGGTCACCTCCCTGTGCTGTTATCGTTTTTGTTTGTGATTTCTGTTCAGAATAGATACCTGTTATACTGGTTTTTCCAAACTGGAACATAGCCTTAACACCAAAAAGACTTTGCGCACCCCTAACCAATGAGTTGGATAGCGGGAAGCTAACATTACCTACTTCTATTTTCTGGATAATATCATCCTCATCAGGCGTATACTCTAATTTAATAAGGTTTTGAAAAGCAAAAGTAGATTCGGTATCATAGTTAGCCGTAACACCAAGCCTTGTACCTACTTTACCCTGAAGGCTCATGCTTATACGCTGATCAAAATCAAAAGTAAAGGTTTTGCGGTTACGCGGAGACAGAGACGGGTTATCCTGTTTGGTATATCTTACACCCAAATCAAGCTCTACCGAACCCTGCGGTTTAATATCTATGGTATTACCACCAAAAACAGTTTCAAAAAACTTGGAGTTTACATAATATCTTGGCAAGAGGTCCTTCTGCTCCTCCTCGGTACCTTTACCGTCAAGCGCCTTAGACTTTTGCTGATAATACTCACGCATGGATTCGCGAAGTACAAGTTCATTATACTCTTCCGGTGTAAGTATTATAGGGTAAGTAATATTAAACCCTTCAAAATCTTCTGTGTATATGTATCTGTCGGTTACAGGATCATAGGTATAGGCCTCTACTATACTCTTAGGATTATCAAGCTCTACCCTCCCGGTACTATAACCGGTAAGCGTATCCTGCTTTTCGTTATCTTCTTCATCTTCCTGAGCCTGCGCGGTAACGCTGAAAAATAAAAACAATACCGAAACAGCCAGTTTTAACTTTATATAAAAATCTTTAGAGTATTCTGTTTTCAAGGACTATAAGTTTTTTAATGCTTGTTTGATAATTGTTTCAACAGTCACACCCGGATTCTCCCTAACAATTTTCTCTACAACTTTTTCTGCGGCCTTTTTATTAAATCCTAAGACCTCTAACGCAGATAACGCTTCATCTTTGTTTGTATTGTAGCCCGAAACTGAAACTTCCTCCAAATCATACACTTTTAACACTTTGTCCTTAAGATCAAGTATTACCCTTTGGGCTGTTTTTACACCAATACCTTTTATAGACTGTATGGTGACAACATCGCCCGAAGCAATGGCCTGTATTATTTGTTTTGGCTCCAATGATGAAAGCATAGTACGTGCCGTACCTGCCCCTACCCCTGAAACAGAAATAAGAAACTTAAACAACTCCCTTTCGGCTTTTTCCATAAAACCGAAAAGCGTATGTGCATCCTCCTTTATCTGTAAAAAAGTATAAAGTTTAATATTTTCCGAATCGGGCAAAAGAGAAAAGGTGTGCAGGGAAATATTAACCTGATACCCAACCCCGTTGCAGTCTATAACTACCTCGGTTGGTGTCTTTTCTACAAGTCTTCCCTGAAGATGTGCTATCATAACAATTTTTTATCCGTTTCCAAAAATAATAAATTTCTCTAACGATTAGCTATATATTAATTTTTTGCCATTTTTAAACGTTTTTCCTTTTCCTGGGCATCAACAACCGCAACCGCAGCCATATTAACCATCTCCTCTACGCTGGCACCTAACTGAAATACGTGAACTGGCTTATTCATTCCAAGCATAATTGGCCCGATAGAAACAACCTTATTAAGTTCTTTTAACAACTTGTATGTAATATTAGCTGCATCCAAGTTAGGGAAAATTAATGTATTTACTTTTTTTCCCGCAATTTTAGAAAACGGGAACTTATCTTTAAGCATTTCAGGATTTAGAGCAAAATCTGCCTGAATTTCTCCGTCAACTATCAAATCCGGGTAATCCTCGTGAAGGATATCTACTGCCTGCCTTACTTTTACAGCTTCGGGATCTGGCGACGATCCAAAATTTGAGAACGACACCATTGCCAGTACCGGCTCCATACCAAACATTCTTACTGTTCTTGCTGTCATAATTGCAATCTTAGCAAGCTCTTCAGCCGTTGGATTAGGATTTATAGCCGTATCGGAAAGGAAAATAGGCCCTCTTTTGGTAAGCATCATATTTGTTGTAGCAATCTTGGTTACACTTGGCGCCTTACCTATAAGCTGCATAATTGGCTTAACCGTTGCAGGATAACTTCTTGAATATCCTGTAACCATTGCATCGGCGTCTCCCTCGTTAACCATCATGGCTGCAAAGTAGTTACGCTCCCTCATCCATTTTTGGGCATCCAGTAAGCTAACACCTCTCCTGCGTCTTGTTTCCCAAAACACATTAGCATAACGATCCCTTCTTTCTTCCTCATCATCAGTTTTAGGATCTATTATAGTTACCTGAGCATCAAAACCAATTTCCTCCTTAAGCTCGTTGATAATCTCGCTGTTACCTAACAGGATAGGAATACCTATTTTTTCTTCCATCACTATCTGTGCTGCTTTAAGCACATCAAGATGGTCTGCCTCAGCAAATACAATTCGTTTCGGATCTGTTTTAGCCCTGTTGGTAAGTAATCTAACCATTTTGTTATCGTTACCCAACCTGTCTAAAAGTTCCTCAACGTACTTATCCCAATCGGAAATCGGATTTTCTGCAACACCCGACTCCATTGCTGCCTGAGCAACAGCAGGAGGTACTACCGCAATAAGTCTTGGATCAAATGGTTTAGGGATAATATAATCACGGCCAAAGTTAAGCTTGGTCTCACCATAAGCAATATTAACCTGCTCAGGCACCGGAGCTTTAGCAAGCTCTGCCAACGCCTTAACAGCAGCCATTTTCATAGCTTCGTTAATTTTTGTAGCCCTAACATCCATTGCTCCCCTAAAGATATAAGGGAAACCAAGTACGTTGTTTACCTGGTTAGGATGGTCTGACCTACCTGTCGCCATAATGATATCCTCACGGGTAGCAATAGCAAGGTCATAATCTATTTCCGGTATCGGATTTGCCATAGCAAAAACTATAGGATCATTATTCATTGTAAGAAGCATTTCCGGTGTAAGTACATTACCTACCGAAAGCCCTAAGAAAACATCGCTTCCTTTCACCGCTTCGGCTAAAGTAACAGGCTCAGCATCCTTAGCATATTTAAGCTGCATATCTAACAAATCGGTACGGCTTTTTACAAGCATACCATCTTTATCAAACATGGTGATATTTTCGGCCTTTACCCCTAAAAGCAGGTAAAGGTTAGCACATGCTAACGCCGCAGATCCGGCACCCGAAACCACTACCTTAACTTCTTCTATATTTTTTTCGGCAAGTTCCAGCGCGTTTAAAAGTGCAGCCGAAGATATTATGGCTGTACCGTGCTGGTCATCGTGCATTACAGGAATATTAAGTTCTTCTACTAGTCTTCTTTCAATTTCAAAAGACTCTGGAGCCTTAATATCCTCAAGATTTATACCTCCAAAAGTTGGGGCTATATTTTTTACCGTTTCTATAAACTTTTCTACATCTTTAGTACCAACCTCAATATCAAAAACATCTATATCGGCAAAAATCTTAAACAAAAGGCCTTTACCCTCCATTACCGGTTTTGAAGCCTCAGGACCTATATCCCCCAAGCCTAAAACGGCGGTACCGTTAGAAATTACGGCAACCAGGTTACCTTTTGCAGTATATTTATAAACGTTGTTTACATCTTTAGCTATTTCAAGACAAGGCTCTGCCACCCCAGGCGAATAAGCTAACGACAAATCTCTTTGTGTTGCATATTTTTTTGTAGGTACAACCTGTATTTTCCCCGGATGGGGTTTTGCGTGGTATAAAAGCGCTTCTCTTCGTTTACTATACTTGTTCATTCTATTTACTTTTATTACAGAACTTACAAAGGTAAACCTATGACCGAAATTGTGAAACTTTTAACGCTATTCTTTTCATTTAATTAATCTCCCTGCTAACAGATGAGCTTATAGCCGAAACCGCGCACGTTTACAATCTCTACCGACGTATCTTCCTGAAGTTTTTTCCTTAACTTAGTTATGTAAACATCCATATTTCGGGTATTAAAAAAATTATCATCGCCCCAAAGCCTCATAAGCGCAAGTTTTCTTTCTAATACCTGATTTTTGTTTTGTAATAGTAATTCCAAAAGCCTCGATTCTTTATAAGAAAGTTTTACTATTTGAGCCCGGCCACCTATAAGTTCCTGTCGCTTTGGATAAAAAACATACTCCCCTATCCTCAATTCATCCGTCGATGATTTTTCCTCTTTACTTCTTTTAAGCAATTCGGCAACCCTTAAAAAAAGTTCTTCCAGACTAAAGGGTTTTCTTAAATAATCATTACCGCCACTCGCATATCCTTGTGCTACATCCTTAATATCTGATTTTGCGGTAAGAAACATTAAGGGGATATTCTTACTGAATTCCCTTATTTGAGCTGCCAGTGTAAAGCCATCTTTATACGGCATCATAACATCCAGTATACATATTGAAAATTCCTGTTCATTAAAAAGACCCCAAGCCTCTTTACCATTAGAAGCAAGCAGTACTTCATAACCATTCTTTTCCAGGCTTTCTTTTATAACCTTACCTAAAAAAGGTTCATCTTCAGCTAACAGAATTTTATATTTCATACGGAATCCTTATTACAAACACACTTCCCTGAGGAAAATTATCCTGTACACTTACGCTCCCATTATGTGCCTTCACTACTTTTTTCACATAACTAAGCCCCAATCCATAACCCTTAACATTATGCACATTACCGGTTGGCATACGATAAAATTCATCAAAAATCTTCTTTTTATGTTCATCTGGTATACCAGGGCCGTTATCTCCCACTTTAATAACAACCTCTTTACCTTCAATACCACTATCAATTATAACTACCGGATTATTTTCTGTATTATATTTTACAGCGTTTTCAATTAAATTAAACAGTGCTGCTGTAAGATGCTTTTTGTTTGCTTTAAAAACAATATCATTATCAGTATATTCTAACTTAATCTTATCCCGATAATCAACAACTACTTCCTGTACAATACTATTTAGCGAGATAACATCTTCAATCGCTATCCCTTTCCTGTCTATTTTTGTACCAGTCAATATATCATCAGTAAGCCCGGCAAGCTTAATTGACTGATGTAAAATGATATCAATATAATTATCCCGTTCCTCTTTAGTCATTTCAAAATCTCTTAGAGCTTCGGCTGTTATAATTACAGATGTAAGCGGAGAATGTATTTCATGAGTCATATTGCTTATAAAATCATCTTTAAGTTCGCTTAGCTTTTGTTGACTAAGTAATATTCTGGCCGTATACCAAAAACAAAACAGAGTAATAATAATAAGTAACAATGAACTTATAATAATCCATTTTAATTGCTTTAGCAGATAAAGTTCTGCATTATCAAAACAAGCTTTTATTTGTCTTTCTTCCGGGTTCTTTATCCCTATATTATGCATATCCGTACAAAAATCAAACCCGTCGGCCTCTTCTTCCGTTAAAACAAACGGCAAGTCAATTCCTTTTCTTTGCAATGCAAGTTTATATTCCTGCTCAATAACCTTATTATCTATCTGCTCATCCTCTTTAAGCCTGGAAAGCCTTTCACCAATCCCCTGAGTAAAAAACCACACTATTCCTTTTTTTAACCCGTTTCTTACCACTCCTTCCATTGCAACAACAAACTTTTCTTTAACCTCAGGTGTCATAGCATCAACCCTTTCGTCAAAATCCTGAATGTTCATGCTAATCTCATTTTGCCCATTCGCTCCTACAGGCTGCAACTCCTTAACAGTAAACATGGGCATATTCTTGTTCTCATCCCAATTGCAGGTAATGTCAACATAAGATGTATCCATTAACCACTCCCTAAACTCTTTTACTATATTTTCATTCCTTACCACAAGAGCACTATCAATAGCTTCGCGGAAAGCTTTCTCGGTTTCCTCTCTAAAAGCAGATTGTGCAACAGTAAAATTGCTATAACTATAATACAGTTGAAGCAGAGTGATTCCTGCCACACAAACTGACATTAATATAAAAATGAAGCGTATATTTTTTTTCATAGGATACTCAAAAATAGAATTTAAAAACAGGTTCACCCATTTTTATTAACGCTAATTAACGCTAATTAACCCCCTTTCACCTCATTGCCTTATACAGCCCTATACATTTGTAATATAAAACCAACTACATTATGAAAACAAAAAAACTATTGCTAAGTATTATAATTTTTACCCTTTGTTCCCTACAATGCAATGCACAGGATGAGCCCGGTATAAAAATGACATCTCCCAAAGTTAAAACTGATAAAGCAGTTTTAGATTTAATGTCCTGGCAAAAAATAGGTTATGAAAACGTAGAGTTTACAGGAAAGGATTTAAAAGGGAAAGATTATTATCTGGTATCTAAAGAAATATGGGATGGTGAGATTAAAAAAACGGATACTTTAATAAACACTACCTCTCACATGCTTTTTAAAAAGGCAGAAGACACACTAAAGATAACTGTAATGACAGGAAAAGAATCTGAAAAAAAACTGCGTACCCAGTTTGATTTTGGAAGATTCAGTTTAGAAAACACTTATGAGAGCCTTTCTACAGATGATTACAGCATGCGTACTTACGGAAGACTTGTAGCTATCGAGCCAAACAAACCTTTTTATGCTTTTGCATATATATTACCTTATGAAAAAGACAACGGTAAATATTACTGTGCTGTAGAGGGCAGCGGTAAGGACATTGAAAGTTGGGGGAAATTATTCAACATTAAACATTACATACTTTTTGAAATGTGCTTTTTTGACGGACCTAAAGATGAAGATTCTAAAACTCAAAACTTCACGATTATAACCAACTAGATACAATTTAATATTTTGAGTAGTTAATCAGGGCTTAAGGAAATTTATATTTCTTTTAAGCCCTTCTAATTTTGTACGCTTAACAGCCGAGTTCTTGAACACAGCCCTAAAAGTATCTTCGGTAATTTCGTCCCAGTCTTTTTTAGTAAGGGAAAGTAAATCAGGATGCGGGTTAAACAAGGGCTCCCTGTGCGGCTTGGAAAAACGGTTCCACGGACAAACATCCTGACAAACATCGCATCCAAAAGCCCAGTCGTCAAACTTGCCTCTCATTTCGGTAGGAATGTTATCCTTAAGCTCTATGGTAAAATAAGAAATACATTTACTGCCATCTATCACATAAGGCTCTATAATTGCCTGAGTAGGGCATGCATCTATACAGGCAGTACAGCTCCCGCAATGGTCGGTAGTCACACCGTCATATTCCAGGTCCAAATCAATAATCAGTTCAGCTATAAAAAAGAAAGAGCCTACCTGTTTACTAAGCAGGTTACTGTTTTTACCAATCCACCCTAAACCGCTTTTTGCAGCCCAGGCCTTATCTAGCACCGGAGCAGAATCCACAAAAGCCCTACCTCCCACTTCACCAATTTCCTGCTGAATGGAATGAAGCAGTTCTTTCAGCTTCTCTTTAATCACAAAGTGATAATCCTGTCCGTAAGCATATTTGGAAATCTTATAACTGCCTTCGGTTTGTTTTTCTTCCGGATAATAATTCAACAGTAACGAAACTACACTCTTCGCATCATCAACCAGTAATGTTGGGTCAAGACGCTTATCAAAATAGTTTTCCATGTACTGCATCTGCCCATGCCTGCCTTCCTTAAGCCATTTCTCTAAACGCGGCGCCTCTTCCTCAAGAAAACCAGCCTTAGATATACCGCAAGACAAAAAGCCGAGGCGTTTGGCTTCGGCTTTTATAAAGTCGGAATATCGTTTTCTATTGTCCAAAAGCTTTTATTTATTAATAAAGACAAAGTTACAAAAGGCAGACACTCTCTAAACAATAAAAAAACCGCAAAAAGCGGTTTTTTATTACTTCTTAATATTATCTACGTTGATATAAAAATACTGAATACTGTCTTTATATCTCTTCATACTTTTCTTTATGTATTTATCCCTGAACTTTGCATACTTAGCAAAATAATAAAACATATAGTACTTTTTAGAAGGGTCTAACTTAAGGTTTTCACCTCCTTTGATAGTTTCAAAAACCTTATTTACATCTCCATCAAAGGTTACATCATACATACTAAGTGTATCTTTAACCTGCGATTTCATTTCATAAAAATTTTCCATGTAATAAGGAAATTCCATATAACAGGTAGCCGCTTTTAGCCGTTGCATCTCTTTATTTAAAACAATGGTATTAGGCTGCCCTATTTCCAGATATTTAGCCTGTAAATCATCTTTAATAAAATAAAGGTCTTTTTCAGGCACTCCTATTTTTTTAGCATAAGACACGATTTCTTCTTTTGTATAAGAATCAGCAATCTGTTTATAGGAAAAAAGCATTATAGCTCCTAAACCCAAAAAAGAAGGAATTAAAAATCTTTTCATTAAAATTATATTGGTTGGTTAATTACTAAAATAATCCTCCCTGAGTAGCTCTCACCCTGCCCAAATGTTTATAGGCTTTCTCAGTCACTTCCCTTCCTCTCGGAGTTCTTATAATAAATCCTTCCTGAATAAGGAACGGTTCATATACTTCCTCAATAGTCTCACCACTTTCTGATACAGCTGTTGCAAGAGTAGATAAACCTACCGGCCCTCCTTTAAACTTATCTATAATAGTAGTAAGTATCCTGTTATCCATTTCATCAAGCCCATGGGCATCCACATTAAGCGCTTTAAGCGAATATCTGGAAATCTCTATATCTATCTTACCATTACCCTTAATTTGAGCAAAATCGCGCACCCTGCGAAGTAATGCATTAGCTATACGTGGAGTTCCGCGACTACGCCCGGCAATCTCAATGGCAGCTTCCATAGTGATAGGCATTTTAAGTATGGCCGAACTACGCTGTACGATTGTAGTAAGTAATTCTGTAGTATAATACTGCAGCCTGCTTGAAATACCAAAACGGGCACGCATAGGCGCGGTTAGCAGACCAGAACGCGTTGTTGCACCCACAAGCGTAAAAGGATTAAGGTTTATTTGCACAGAGCGGGCATTTGGACCCGACTCAATCATGATATCAATCTTAAAATCCTCCATAGCCGAATACAGGTATTCTTCCACTATAGGGCTAAGCCTGTGAATCTCGTCAATAAAAAGTATATCCCTTTCATCAAGATTGGTTAATAAACCTGCAAGATCACCGGGTTTATCCAAAACCGGCCCCGAAGTAATTTTAATCCCAACTCCTAATTCGTTTGCCAGTATGTTTGCCAAAGTGGTTTTACCCAGTCCGGGAGGGCCATGAAACAAAGTATGGTCAAGCGCCTCATCTCGATAATTGGCAGCTTCCACAAACACCTTAAGATTTTCCAGTACCTGGTCCTGACCGGTAAAATCATCAAAAGAGAGCGGCCTTAATTTTTTTTCAAGGTCGAGCTCATCGGCATTGTAATTTTTATTTGTAGGATCTAAATTCTCGTTCATACGGCAAATATAAATTTAAAATCTGAAGTTACATTTGGTATCCTTCAGATAACACATCATGCCAGTCAGTATTATTATCTATAAAATGGGCAACATAAGAGCAGGCAGGCACAACTACAAGGTTGTTTTTCCTGCAATACTCAAGACTCTTTTCAACCAAAATGGCAGCAAGACCTTTACCCCTTAAAGGGACAGGAACCTCGGTATGATTAAGAAAGATTTTCTTACCGTCAATATAATATTCCAGGAAGGCAATTTCACCATCTTCAACCTGCAGTTCAAACTGATTCATATTCCTGTTATCGGTAAACCTGTATTCATCTCTTTCCATAAGCCTGTTTTTATTTTATATAAAAATACGCATTTAAAAACAAAAAGCCTCTCGGTTAGGAGAGGCTTTTCTATCAATAAGAACCAATATTAATGGTGTAATTGTTCTTCGTTTGGTTTCATTGGTACAGTTTGCGGAACGAAATCTTCGTCGTGACCCGGTTTGCTGTAGTCATATGGCCATCTGTAAACTTCAGGAATTTCACCCGGCCAGTTACCGTGAATGTGCTCAACTGGTGTAGTCCACTCAAGAGTGTTAGATTTCCAAGGGTTTTGCGGAGCTTTTTTACCTCTAAAGATACTGTAGAAGAAGTTCCATAAGAATACTAACTGGAATGCAGCACCAATAATAGCGAACATTGTAATTAGTACGTTAACGTCTGCAAGGTCATCAAATAAAGGGAATGCAGAGTTAGTATAGTAACGTCTTGGAAGACCAGCCATACCAATAAAGTGCATTGGGAAGAATACTCCGTAAGCACATACTGCAGTTACCCAGAAGTGAATATAACCAAGATTCTTGTTTAGCATTCTACCAAACATTTTAGGGAACCAGTGGTAAATACCGGCAAACATACCGTATAAAGCAGAGATACCCATTACTAAGTGGAAGTGAGCCACTACGAAGTAAGTATCGTGAACGTTAATATCCAGGGTACTGTCACCAAGGATGATACCTGTAAGACCACCAGTGATGAAAGTAGATACAAGACCTATTGAGAATAGCATTGCAGGGTTCATCTGCAGGTTACCTCTCCATAGTGTTGTAATATAGTTGAACGCCTTAACCGCCGAAGGAATCGCGATAAGTAATGTTGTAAAGGTAAATACCGAACCTAAGAACGGGTTCATACCTGATACGAACATGTGGTGACCCCAAACGATAGTTGAAAGGAATGCAATTGCAAGTATTGAAGCAATCATCGCACGGTAACCAAAGATTGGCTTACGTGAGTTTGTTGCAATAATTTCTGAAGTGATACCTAATGCCGGTAGTAATACGATGTATACCTCAGGGTGACCTAAGAACCAGAATAGGTGTTCAAATAATACCGGAGAACCTCCCTGATAGTGTAGCACATCACCTGCAATGAAAATATCTGAAAGGAAGAATGAAGTACCAAAGCTTCTGTCAAATATTAAAAGTAATGCAGCAGATAATAATACAGGGAAAGATACGATACCGATTACAGCTGTAATAAAGAAAGCCCAAATTGTAAGAGGTAGTCTTGTCATAGACATACCTTTTGTTCTAAGGTTAATTACAGTTACTACATAGTTAAGAGATCCCATTAGTGAAGAAGCAATGAATATTGCCATAGACACTAACCAAAGTGTCATACCTGCACCAGAACCACCAATAGCCTGAGGTAATGCACTTAAAGGAGGGTATATTGTCCAACCTGCTGAAGCCGGTCCTGCCTCTACAAACAGAGAAATAACCATGATTACAGAAGAAAGGAAGAATAGCCAGTAAGATATCATGTTCATGAAACCTGAAGCCATATCTCTTGCACCAATCTGTAACGGAATAAGAAGGTTACTGAAAGTACCACTTAAACCTGCTGTTAGTACAAAGAATACCATTATGGTACCGTGAATTGTAACAAGTGCCAGGTAAATATCGTTACGCATAACTCCATCAGGAGCAAATTTATCTCCAAGAAGTACTTTAAAAATTGTGAACGACTCCTCCGGCCATGCAATCTGCATACGGAATAATATTGACATCATAATACCTATAATACCCATAATCACACCGGTAAGAAGGTACTGCTTAGCGATCATCTTATGATCAATACTAAAGATATACTTCGTGATGAAGGTATCTTTGTGGTGATGATCATGTGCATCATGATGTTCTTCGTGACCGTGTATTTCGTGTCCTACTGCTGACATATTTCTTTAATTTGAATATATTAAAAAAGAATTGTTTTTTTATTAATGTACTGCTGCTACTGCTGCAGTATCTACTACTACAGTTTCAGGCTGCTCTTCTGTTGCAGGAGCTGGCGTTTCCGCCGGAGCTTCGCTAGCCTGAGATTCTTTTACAGCTGCACCTAGTGTTTTTTGTCCACCTAACCATTTATTAAAGTCGGCTTCGTCTTCAACAACAATTTTCATCTGCATGTTGTAGTGAGATGCACCACAAATTTTATTACAAAGCAGTAAATAATCAAATGTATAAGGAGCTAAAGCCTCTTTTCCGTCGGCAACTAAAGCTGCACTTTTCTCAGATCTGATTCTGTTGATATTAGCAACTTTATCCATAATCATAGGATCAAGACGCATTTCTTCAGTTGTAATTGTAGGAACAAAAGAGAACTGAGTTACCATACCCGGAACAACGTTCATCTGAGCCCTGAAGTGAGGCATATAAGCAGAGTGAAGAACGTCCTGAGAACGGAACTTAAATATTACCTGCTTACCTTTAGGAAGGTGAAGTTCTGAAGCCTGAATATCATCCTGAGCATTTGGATCGCCCATATCAACACCTAAAGTATTAACACCTTCAATATATCTTACGTTAGCTTTACCAAGTACACCGTCTTCTCCGGAATATCTTACTTCCCAGTTAAACTGTTTAGCGTAAACCTCCACAATTAGTGTATCGTCTTTATCTTCATCAACAAACATGATGTTTGTCCATGCATATAATCCGTAAAGGATAAGACCTGCAAGTACGATTACCGGAATAATAGTCCATATAAACTCCAACTTATCATTATCAGCATAGTAAAAAGCAACTTTACCCTCTTTACCTCTGTATTTAAATGCGAAGTAATGTAAAAGGAACTGAGTTATAGTTTGAACCACAAAAATCAGTACCATTGATATAGTCATCAGATTATCATACTGAGGACCGTGTTCAGAAGCAGGAGTACCTAAAGCTAAGTGACCCCATTTTGCTAAACCGATTATAGTGAATACATAGATGAAACCTAAAAAGGCAAACATCAGGTAACCATTAACATTATTATCTCTGTCGTTAGCAACTTCAGAGTTATCGCTACCTGAAGCAGCTCCAACCTGAGTTAAATCGAATATTTTAGTTAATTGCCATATTGCAATGCCTAATAAAACTAAAACTATAATTATCAATAAACTTGTCATTTGTTTATTCTTTAAATATTAATAATGAAAATGCTTACTTTCTTCAATTAGCGGGTTACGTTTAGCTAATAGAGGTGCTTTTGCAATTGAACTGAACACAACAAAGATAAACAATCCCATAAAGAACAGTATTGCACCTATTTCACCAGCTCCAATAAACCACTGGTCGCCAACAGTTGCAGGCATAATCATATTGAAGAAGTCAATATAGTGTCCGCAAAGGATAATTATACCAGCCATAACCACAATCCATGAAAGGCGTTTGAAATCTGTATTGATAAGGATTAATACCGGGAATACAAAGTTCATAACTACCATTCCGAAGAAAGGAAGGTTATAATCGTTAATTCTAGTAATAAAGTAAGTAATCTCTTCCGGTATATCAGCATACCATATTAGCATGAACTGAGAGAACCATAAGTAAGTCCAGAATACACTGAAACCAAACATAAATTTAGCTAAATCGTGTATGTGGCTGGTGTTAACATACTCCAGGTAACCTTTAGACTTAAGGTATAATGTTACCATAGCGATAACAGTTACTGCACTTACAACAAAACTTGCAAATACATACCATCCGAATAGTGTACTGAACCAGTGAGGATCTACAGACATAATCCAGTCCCAAGACATGATAGACTCACTTACAATGAAGAATACAAGGAAAGCGGCAGAAGCTTTGAAGTTTTTCTTGTAGTAAGAATTGTCGTTAGCCTCATCCTGAGCAAGAGAGTTCTTTCTAGCATACTGGCGGTAAAGTATCCAACCACCCATGAAGATAACCGCTCTTATAAGGAAGAATGTACCGTTAAGGTATCCTGATTTACCCTGAATAAGGTGATCGTGAGCAACAACTTCATCATCCATCCAAATGAATAAATGGTGAGTACCCATAACTCCTAATACAAGTAAAACAAATACTATAATTGCGCCCGGTATAAGGTAAGCAGAGATACCCTCCATTACCCTAAACACCACAGGAGACCATCCTGCAGATGCAGCATTTTGAATTGCGTAGAAAGCTAAAGCTCCTAATGCTATAAGCATAAAGAATAAAGCTGCTACATAAACTGCTGCCCAAGGCTTGTTTTGTAACTGATGAAGAACATGCTCTAAGTGTGCATGGTGCTCATCATTGTGAGCATCTGCTCCATGAGCATCAGCAGCGTGGCCGTGAGCATCATGTGAAGCTTCTGCATGAGCAGCTTCAGAGTGATCAGCTGTTTGAACATGAGCATCTTTTGCCTCGTGGTGATCAGCAGCTTCCGCATGAGCGTCACCATGATGACCGTGTTGATCGGCTAATATAGCCTCAACATCATTAATATCTTTTGGTGCAGTGAAAAAACTATAACCAATCCCAAGAACACCTACGATCATTAGGATAAAAGAAAAAGTTTTTAGTCTACTTGAAAATGTGTACATATTTTATGCTTTCAGTGTTCTACAATTATAATTCACTCCTAAGTTTCATTACATAATGTGCAACCTGCCAACGCTCTTTTTGAGTAAGCTGATTAGCATGAGAACCCATGTTGTTTTTACCATAAGTCTCTACGTGGAAAACACTTCCTTCTGTAATGTCTCTTTCTTTATAATTAGGTATACCAAGGAATTTTTCCCTTTTGGCAAGATTACCTTTACCATCACCTTTGTCGCCGTGACAAATAGCACAGTAAATAGTGTAAAGTTCAGCACCTTTACCCATATCAACTTCTGTACTGTCTAGAGGAGATTTCAGGTTTGCTTTTGCAAGTTCATAACCTTCCTCGGTATTTTCATACTCATATGGAGAAAATCCTCTTGGGATAGAACCTTCTGCAGGTAACTGTCCTTCTTTTCCGTTACGGAAAGCAGAAGACTCTGAGTAGGTTTCATAAGGAACCGCCTCATACATATTTGGAAAATACTGATAGTTTGGTCGTGATTTATCAAAGCAGGAAGTAGCTACTGCCGATACACATACCAAAAATGCTATTTTATATATTGCTTTCATATCTCTCTCTTAGTGCTTTTCAATTACTTTTACTTCCACAGCTCCTGTGTTCTCAAAGAATGAAACCATCTGATCAACATCACCGTGAACAGAAACTTCCATTAAGAAATGGTCATCTGTAGTTCTTACATCCGGATTTTCTGCTTCTTTAAATGGCCATAATTTACTTCTCATATAAAAAGTGATAACCATTAAGTGAGCTGCAAAAAATACAGTCATCTCGAACATTACCGGAACGAAAGCCGGCATGTTTTGAATGAAACTGAAACTTGGCTTACCACCAATATCCTGAGGCCAGTCAACAATCATTATGTAACGCAGCATTGCAGTTGCAATAGATAAACCAACCAAACCATATAAGAAAGAGCAGATAGCTATTCTTGTAGGCGCAAGGCCCATAGCCTTATCTAGCCCGTGCACAGGGAATGGTGTATAAATTTCTTCAATATGATGATGAGCAGCGCGTGTTTGTTTTACAGCATCCATCAGGATATCATCATCATTGTATAGTACATGTATAACTTTATTACTCATGATCGTAATGATTAATGTGAATGATTGTTGTGTCCTTCTTCTCTTAGTCTCTTATATTTATCACTTGAAGTCTTCATGATAGATTTAACCTCTGCCTGTGCAATTACAGGGAAGCTTCTTGAATAAAGTAAGAATAATACAAAGAAGAAACCAATTGTACCTATGAAGAAACCTGCATCTACAAATGTAGGCTGGAACATAGTCCAAGATGATGGTAGGTAATCTCTGTGAAGTGATGTAACGATAATTACGAAACGCTCAAACCACATACCTATGTTTACTACGATAGAGATGATAAACGATGCCATGATACTTGTTCTGATTTTCTTGAACCACATAACCTGCGGAGAAACCACGTTACAAGTCATCATCAGAAAGTATGACCACCAGTAAGGACCTGTAGCCCTGTTAAGGAAAGCATACTGCTCATATTCAACACCTGAATACCATGCAATAAATAACTCAGTTATATAAGCGACACCTACGATTGAACCTGTAATCATGATAATGATGTTCATTAGCTCAATGTGCTGTATCGTAATGTAAGCTTCAAGGTTAGATACCTTCCTCATAATGATAAGTAGTGTGTTTACCATTGCAAATCCTGAGAAGATCGCACCGGCAACAAAGTATGGAGGAAGAATTGTAGTGTGCCATCCCGGTATAACCGAAGTAGCAAAGTCAAATGATACGATAGTGTGTACTGAAAGTACAAGAGGAGTTGCTAAACCGGCAAGTACAAGAGAAACCTCTTCAAAACGCTGCCAGTCTTTTGCTCTACCACTCCATCCGAAACTCACGATAGAGTAAACTCTTTTTGTAAACGGAGTTACTGCCCTGTCGCGAAGCATTGCAAAGTCAGGTAATAAACCTGTCCACCAGAAAACAAGTGATACAGAAAGATAAGTAGAAATTGCAAATACGTCCCAAAGTAGAGGTGAGTTAAAGTTAACCCAAAGTGAACCAAACTGGTTTGGCACCGGCATTACCCAATATGCTAACCAAGGACGACCCATGTGGAATACAGGGAACATAGCCGCCTGAATTACCGAGAAGATGGTCATCGCCTCAGCAGAACGGTTAATTGCCATTCTCCACTTTTGGCGGAATAATAATAATACTGCAGAAATAAGTGTTCCGGCGTGACCGATACCTACCCACCAAACGAAGTTGGTAATATCCCAGGCCCAGCCTACTGTTTTATTTGAACCCCATGTACCGATACCAGTTCCAACTGTGTAAGCCACACAAGCTACACCCCAAAGGAAAGCGGCTAGTGCAATAGAGAAAGCTATCCACCACTGCTTGTTGGCCCTGCCTTCCACTGGTGCTGCAACATCAACTGTTACATCGTGAAAATTTTTATCACCTATAACTAAAGGTTTTCTAATGGGTGCTTCGTAATGAGACGACATAATCCTTTATATTGTTTCTTATTAATACTATTTGATATTAGGTATTTCTTACTTTAACCTGGAAGAATACGTTTGGCTGAGTACCTACATGCTCTAGTAAGTGGTACATTCTGTCGTCTTCTTTCAGTTTAGTAACTGTATCCTCTGAGTTATTGATATCTCCAAATACAAGCGCTCCGCTTCCACAAGCTTCAGAACAAGCTGTATAGAACTCATCCTTAGCAACAGGACGACCTTCTCTCTTAGCGTTAAGAATAGTAGCCTGAGTCATTTGTATACAAAGAGAACATTTCTCCATAACACCTCTAGAACGAACGTTAACATCAGGGTTAAGAACCATACGTCCTAAATCGTCATTCATATGGTAATCGAATTCACTGTTCTTGTTGTATAAGAACCAGTTGAAACGACGTACTTTATAAGGACAGTTGTTAGCACAGTAACGAGTACCCACACAACGGTTGTAAGCCATGTGGTTTTGACCCTGACGACCGTGTGATGTAGCCGCTACCGGACATACAGTTTCACATGGAGCATGGTTACAGTGCTGACAGAATACCGGCTGGAATGCTACCTGAGGGTTTTCTGCAGGATCTTCCATTGCACCGAAAGTTTCGATTGAGTTCATTAAGCCTGAAGTACTTTCTTTAAGCTCAACGTCACCTGCAAATGTATCTTCAGACGAATAATATCTATCGATACGTAACCAGTGCATATCACGGCTTCTTCTAACCTCTGACTTACCTACAACCGGTACGTTGTTCTCTGCGTGACATGCAATAACACATGCACCACAACCTGTACAGGCATTTAGGTCGATAGAAAGGTTAAAGTGGTGACCTACGGTACGGTCAAAAGATTCCCAAAGGTCTACTGATGTAGCAGCAACCTCTTTGTGATCTAATGAAACCTGAGGTTGTTCATTCCACTCAGAAGCGTTTTTAGTATTGAATATTTCAAGGGTAGTCTCCTTAATGATATCTCCTCTACCCATTAATGTTTTTTGTAACTGAAGACAAGCAAACTCGTGGTCTCCGTTTCCTTTAGATATTTTAGCACCCTGTAAAGAGTTGAAGTTAGCATACAGTTTATAGGCGTTAACACCTACCTGCATTTCTTTCTTCATTGCAGCCTCACGGCCATAACCTAAAGCAACACCAATTGTACCTATTGCCTGACCAGGCTGTATAATTACCGGTACATTTTCAAGTTTAACTCCGTTTACTTCGATAGTTGCATAGCTACCGTTAAGACCACCGTTAGCCACATTGTAGTTTTCAAGGCCAAGTTTAGCAGCATCAGCTTTAGCAACTGTTACATAGTTATCCCAAGACACCCTTGTAATTGGATCTGGAAACTCCTGTAACCATGGGTTATTTGCCTGCTGGCCATCACCCATACCTGTTTTAGTATAAAGAACAAGCTCAAAATCACCTGCAGTTTTAGCTTTAGAAAGCTCAGAAGCAGCACCACCAAAGTCAGCACCTGCAGCAGTAACAGACGGAGCTGTTTCAGAAACAGAGATACCATCATGAACTAACTGATTCCAAGACTTACCGCTAAACCAAGCAGAAGAAGAAGCTTTTAGATAATCGTAGTAAGATTGTGAATTACCGCTCCATGCTAATAAAGCATCCTGAAGCTGTCTCGTTTTAAATAACGGACGTATAGTAGGCTGCATAATACTGTAAGTACCTTTTGTGATAACTACATCACCCCATGACTCAAGGTAGTGAGGTGCAGCAGCAGCTATAGTTGCTTTTGAAGCTGTTTCATCCTCTTTCATAGAGAATGCAACAGAAAGTTTTACCTTTTTAAGAGCCTCAGCAAAGTCAGCTCCGTTTGGTAAAGTATAAACAGGGTTAACACCACTCATGATAAGTGTACTAACGTTTCCTGCTTTCATATCGTTAACAAGTTGAGCAACATCTTTAGCGTTACCTTTTCTTGTATAACGTGCTTCAGCCGGTTTGAATGCCTCACTCTGTAGTGCAGCATTGATAGCTAAAACAACAAGTTGTGCGTTTACATCGTCAATACCTGTAACGACAACACCTTTAGAACCTGCAGCTTTTAACTGTTGAGCAGCTTTCTTAACTTCGGCAGCATACTTTTCGTTAATTGCAGGAGCACTTACAGAAGAACCTGTAACTGCATTATATAAATGAACTAATGCATATTTCTGTTGAGTAACAGTTAGAGGAATACGCTTATCAGCATTAGAACCTGATAAAGTTAAGTTAGCCTCTATCTGGATATGCTTAGACATTTTACCCTGTTTAGGGATACGTTTGTTTGCGTAACCAGCATCATAACCACCACCTTGCCAGTCTCCAAGGAAATCAGCACCAACAGCAACAATTACATCAGCTTGTGAAAAATCGTAGTTTGCTAAAGCTCTTTCTCCATATACTGCCTCATAAGCATCAAGTGCTTCTGAAGACGATACGGCATCATAAACAACATGTTTGAAGTTAGGATACTTAGCACCAAACTCAGCGATAAGCTTATCTGTAGACGGGCTCGCCATAGTATTAGTTAATAACACTACCTGACCACCGTTTGCAGCCTCAGCTAATCCGGCTTTAACACGAGTATCAACTTCTTCCCATGATGCAGGTTTGCTTGCAATCATCGGTTGTTTTAAACGCATGCTGTCATAAAGTGAAAGCACAGATCCGTAAACCCTTGCATTTGCACTTATACCAGAACCAGGCATTCTGTTGTTCTCAACCTTAATTGGTCTACCTTCACGGGTTTTGATTAATATGTTTGCAAAATCAAAACCATCCGCTATTGTAGTTGCATAGTAATCTGCAACTCCCGGGATGATTTCCTCCGGTTGAACCACATAAGGAATCGACTTAATAACCGGTCCTTCACATGCTGCAAGTGAAGCTGCAGCAGTACTAAACCCGACATATTTCAAAAAGTCACGACGGCTTGTTGAAGAAGAAGACATTGCCTCTTCGTTACCAAGAAATTCATCAGTAGGAATCTCCTCAACAAACTCATTGTTTCTTAGCGTCTCAACAATAGAACTGTTTTCGTTCAGTTCTTCAACACTTTGCCAGTATTTTTTGTTTGATGCCATGTTGTATATAGATATTAGCTTCTTAAAAATTGATTAATAGTGACATTTACCACACTCTGTACCTCCCATGTTGGCAGCTGTAAGTTTCTGCACACCATATTTCTTAGCAAGTTCGTCGTGGATTTTTTTGTAGTAGTCGTTACCCTCTACTTTTACATTTGTCTCTCTGTGACAGTTAATACACCATCCCATTGTTAATGGAGCATGTTGCTTCATAACCTCAAATGTCTCAACAGGACCGTGACATTTCTGACATTCAACACCAGCTACAGAAACGTGCTGAGAGTGGTTGAAGTAAACAAAGTCTGGAAGGTTGTGAATTCTAACCCATTTAACCGGTTTAGTTTTACCTGTGTATTGTTGTGCAGATTTATCCCATCCAACAGCATCATATAGCTTTTGGATTTCTCCATTGTAGAATTCTTTAGAATACTCAACATAAGTAGAATCTTTACTACCTGTAAACTCAGAGATGTTTTTATGACAGTTCATACAAACATTAAGAGAAGGTATACCTGAAGTTTTACTTACTCTTGCAGAAGAGTGACAGTATTTACAGTCGATACCGTTTTCACCTGCGTGTATTTTGTGAGAGAAGTGTATTGGCTGGATTGGCTCGTACCCCTGATCTACACCTACCTGCATTAGGTAACCGTAAAGGAAGTAACCGCCTGTTAAGATTAATAATATAGTAGTAACAAGAACCAGGAACTGATTTCTTGCATAAGCCTGCCATAATGATATTGTTGAATCCTGCTTTGCAACTTCAACACCGTTTGCAGCAGCAACTCTTCTTAAAGTCCTGTTTACAAGCACAAGCATTACAACAAGAACAATAAGAACCAGTACAAGTGCACCAAGAATCAAATTATTAGACGCACCACTTTCCTGAACAACAACCTGACCTCCAACAGGAGTCTCCGGAGCAGGAGCAGGAGCAGACGTATACGCCATGATATCATCTATATCCTGATTTGAAAGCTGAGGAAATGCAGTCATTGTAACATTGTTGTTATCAGCAAAAAGCTTAACAGCAACAGGATCACCTGACTTGATTAACTCACTACTATTATGAACCCATTTGTAAAGCCACTCACGATCGTGTTTATCAGCAACTCCTCTTAAAGCAGGACCTGTTGATTTACCGTCAAGTTTGTGACATGAAGCACAAAGGGAATTAAATAGTTCTTTACCTTTTACAGGGTCTCCGGCACCGGCCGAAGCAGCTGTCTCAGCTTCAGTACCGGCAGCAGCAGTGTCCTGAGCATAAGAAGCGATTGAGAATGAAAGCGATAAAGCTAAACAGAAAATTAAAATTCTCGAAAACGAAGTATGGTTACCCACTTTTTTCATATTAAAAAATGATTATCGACTTAAATTGGTATAGTTTTTTCAGGTATATTTGAACGTAACAGTATACTTTTTTAAAAACTCCCACAAAAATACGACTTATGACTTATTCTCAAACCTTAAATAAATCTTAAAGCATAATTTATAACAATTCTAAATAAATATATTTCAACGCCATATTCTAATTAATCGTAATTTTGCACTCAAACCCTATTCATTATGAGAATTTTAAAAATAAAACACATAAAATTGCTTGCAGTTTTTCTTACTTTTTATTCGCTTGAAACTGTGGCACAACAGCAGGAAAATAACATTTCTCAAGACCCGAAATTTGAACAATTATTAAGCGAAAAAAGAAAACTTAACTCCAATACAGATATTAACGACCGATACAAGATTCAGATCTTTTACGGAGAGAACGATAAAGCCAGAAAAACGCTTGCTGAGTTTAAAAAAGAATTTGAAAATATAGACGGGACAATAATATTTGAGAGCCCTACATACAAGGTTTGGGTAGGCAGTTTTAAAACCCGGATAGAAGGTGAAAAGAACCTTATAGCGATAAAAGAAAAATACCCTTACGCCTTATTGATTAAGCCAACGAAATAAGTTAAAATATACCCAATAAAAAAGCCCCGCATCGCGGGGCTTTTTGTTAATTATTCTTAATTCTTATTTAAGCGTCTTTTTAACTTCCACTTCCTGGAATGCCTCAATAACATCATAAACCTGAATGTCGTTGTAGTTTTTAATCTGCATACCACAGTCATAACCTTTAGACACCTCTTTAACGTCGTCTTTGAAACGTTTAAGTGTAGAAAGCTCACCCGTGTAGATTACAACACCATCCCTGATAAGACGTATCTTAGAGCTACGGAATATCTTACCATCTGTAACCATACATCCGGCAATAGTACCCACTTTAGAGATCTTAAATGTTTCACGTATCTCAGCAGTACCGGTAACTTCTTCTTTAAGCTCAGGAGAAAGCATACCTTCCATCGCATCCTTAACATCATCAATAGCATCATAGATGATAGAGTAGTTTCTGATATCGATTTCCTCTTTTTCTGCAAGCTGCTTAGCACCTCCCATAGGACGCACGTTGAATCCGATAATAATAGCATCTGAAGCAGAAGCAAGTAATACGTCAGATTCTGTAATCGCACCTACACCTTTATGTATGATATTGATTTGAATTTCTTCTGTTGAAAGTTTAGAGAATGAATCTGAAAGCGCCTCAACCGAACCATCCACGTCACCTTTAAGGATAATGTTAAGTTCTTTAAACTGTCCAAGTGCAATCCTTCTTCCAATCTCGGCAAGAGTAATATGTCTTTGTGTACGAACAGCCTGCTCACGAAGTAACTGGGTACGCTTAGCAGCAATTTGCTTAGCTTCTTTCTCATCTTCAAACACGTTAAACTTATCACCTGCTGTTGGCGCACCATCAAGACCCAATATAGATATTGGTGTAGATGGCCCTGCCTCTTTAATATTATTACCACGCTCATCCTGCATAGCTTTCACTTTACCGTGATGCTTACCAGCAAGAACATAATCTCCTACTTTTAATGTACCTCCCTGTACAAGAACTGTTGACACATAACCCCTACCTTTATCAAGGAAGGCTTCTACAACAGTACCTACAGCAGGCTTATTAGGATTAGCTTTAAGATCTAATATCTCAGCCTCTAATAATACTTTTTCTAATAGTTCTTTTACACCTAAACCTGTTTTTGCAGAGATATCGTGTGATTGTATTTTACCACCCCAATCTTCTACAAGTAGATTCATACCTGCAAGTCTTTCCTTAATTTTCTCCGGATTTGCAGTTGGCTTATCCACTTTGTTTATAGCAAATATAATTGGCACACCAGCAGCCTGTGCGTGGTTAATTGCCTCTTTAGTTTGCGGCATGATGTCGTCATCGGCAGCAATCACAATAATTGCGATATCGGTAACCTGAGCACCACGTGCACGCATCGCGGTAAACGCCTCGTGACCCGGTGTATCAAGGAATGCGATTTTCTGACCGCTTTCAAGAGTTACCCCATAAGCACCAATATGCTGTGTTATACCACCCGACTCACCTGCAATAACATTTTCTTTACGAATGTAGTCAAGTAACGATGTTTTACCGTGGTCTACGTGACCCATTACCGTTACAATAGGAGCTCTGAATTCAAGATCCTCATCTTTATCTTCAACAACCTCTTTTGCTTCTTCAATATCGGTAGTAATAAACTCTACTTCATAACCAAATTCATCAGCAACAATAGAAAGCGTTTCTGCATCAAGACGCTGGTTCATGGTAACCATGATACCTAAAGACATACATACAGAGATTACCTTAGTAATAGGCACATCCATCATTGTAGCAATTTCCCCTACGGTAACAAACTCGGTTACCTTAAGCACTTTGCTTCCTTCTTCTAACTGTCTTTGCTCATCATCTGTACGTTGACGGTGCGTTTCACGCTTGTCTCTTCTATATTTTGCAGCTTTAGATTTGCTTCCTTTACCCTGAAGTTTCTCAAGGGTTTCTCTGATTTGGTTTTTAACCTCTTCTTCAGTAGGCTCAACCTTATTAACAATAGCCTGACGTTTGTTTTTGTTGAAATCTTTGTTTCCAAATTTAGGTCCGCCCTGGCCTCCTGGTCGGTTACCGCCTTGCCCTTGGTTCTGTCCGCCCTGGTTTTGTCCACCCTGACCCTGACCTTGCCCCTGAGGCTTAGTAGTAATCCTTTTTCTCTTGTTTTTGTTATTGTTGTTACCCTGACCTTGGTTTTGTCCGCCTGGCTTGTTATCTTTCTTAGGCTCCTCTTTTTTCTTTTTAGGCTTATTAAACTGAGAAAGGTCAATAGTTTGCCCTGTAAAAGTAGCACCCGAAAGTTTTTGGTACTGAGTTTTGATTTTATCATCACCCTGAGGGGCAGGAGCATCTGTTTTTGGAGCTTCTGCCTTAGGAGCCTGAGGTTCCGGCTTTTTCTCTACTTTAGGAGCTTCCTGTTTTTTCTCAGCTTCCGGCTGTTTAGGAGCCTCCGGAGCTTTTTTCTCTTCGGCTTTTTCTTCCTTAACTTCCGCTTTAGGAGTTTCGGCAGGTTTCTCTTCCTTAGCTACCGGAGCTTCGGCAGCTTTAGCAGGTGCTTCTTCCTGTTTTGGAGCCTGAGGAGTGTCTGAAGGTTCTTCCTGAGCTTTTTTAGGATTAAGGTCTATTTTCCCTACTGCAACCGGGCCTGATAATGATGCTTTTGCACGCACTACCTCCTGTCTTTGTTTCTCTTCTTCCTGTTTGCGCTTTTCTTCCAGTTCACGCTCTCTCTCCAGCCTTAAAGCCTCCTTCTCCTTCTTTTTCTCTTCACTCACCTCAAGAGAAGCCTCTTTCTTGCTCTGATCAGCAGAAAACTGTCTTTTAAGCGCCGAATATTCCTCGTTGGATATCTTGGCATTAGGACTAGCATCAATAGCTTGCCCCATGTCCTTAAGAAACTCAACAGCCCTGTCCAGCGAAATGTTTAATTCCCTTAAAACTTTATTTATTCTTATTACTCTATCTTCAGACATATAATCTTTTTAATATTATCTTTCCTGGTTGTATTTGTTGTTATACAATAGTATTAATCTTCAAACTCTTCTTTCAATATTCTTATCACTTCAAGAACTGTTTCTTCTTCCAGGTCAGTCCTTCTTACAAGGTCTTTCACATCCTGGTTAAGTACGCTTCTTGCAGTATCAAGTCCTATTTTAGCGAACTCTTCAATAATCCATCCTTCAATTTCATCTGAGAATTCTGTTAATTCAACATCCTCATCTTCAAGATTACCTTCACGTATAACATCAAGCTCATATCCTGTAAGCAACCCGGCAAGCTTAATGTTATGACCACCTCGGCCAATAGCCTTAGACACCTCTTCTAGCTTTAAGAACACCTCTGCAGATTTTTTATCCTCATCAATTTTGATTGAAGAAACCTTAGCAGGGCTAAGTGCTCTTGTTATATAAAGCTGTGTATTAGTCGTATAGTTAATTACATCTATATTTTCGTTACCAAGCTCGCGAACGATTCCGTGAATTCTTGAACCTTTCATACCCACACAGGCACCTACAGGGTCAATTCTGTCATCATAAGAATCTACAGCCACTTTCGCTTTCTCGCCCGGTATCCTTACTACTTTCTTAACAGTAATAAGTCCGTCAAAAACTTCCGGAATTTCCTGTTCAAATAATTTCTCAAGGAATTTCTCTGATGTTCTTGACATAATGATTTGCGGCTTATTTCCTTTAAGCTCAACATTTTCAATTATACCGCGAACGTTATCTCCTTTTCTGAAGAAGTCAGACGGGATTTGTTTTTCTTTAGGCAGAACGATTTCGTTACCCTCATCATCCACCAAAATTACAGCTTTTGGTCGAACATGGTGCACTTCTGCCGTATAAATATCCCCTATAAGGTCTTTAAACTGCTTATAAAGGTTAGTATTATCGTGTTCGTGTATCTTAGAAATAAGGTTTTGACGTAATGCAAGTATAGCCCTGCGGCCTAACTGGATTAGCTTAACCTCTTCAGAAACATCTTCACCAACTTCAAAGTCAGGCTCGATTTTTCTTGCTTCAGAAAGGGAAATCTCCTGGTTAGGGTCTTCTACCTCACCATCGGCTACCACCACACGGTTCCTCCATATTTCCATATCCCCCTTATCAGGGTTAATGATGATATCAAAGTTATCGTCAGAACCATATTTTTTCTTTAGTGCATTCCTAAATACATCTTCCAGGATCGCCATTAGGGTAACACGATCTATCAGCTTATCATCTTTAAACTCTGAAAACGAATCGATTAATGCAATATTTTCCATGCCAACTCTCTTATTTTTTTAAAATTTTATTACAACAACTGCTTCTTTTATGTCTCCATAAGGAATTTCCGCTTTTTTCTCAACGGTTTCTTTCCCTTTACCTACTTTTTTAGGTTCTCTTGCCTTCCATTCCAGCACAATATGCTCATCGTTGGCTTCGGTTAATTTTGCCTCGATTTCTTCCTGTGCGGTCTTCACTTTAAGCGTCCTTCCAAGATTTTTTCTATACTGTCTGATATTTTTTAACGGACTGGTTGCACCGGCCGAAGCTACCTCAAGTGAAAAATCCTGTTCTTCCCTGTCAAGGTTGTGCTCTACCGCCCTGCTAACATCAATACAGTCCTGCAGGTTTACACCATTATCACCATCCAGTATAACACTTATTTTGTTAGAATCGCTTATGGAAAGATCTATAAGAAACAGTGAAGGGCGCTCTTCCAGCGCTATGTTCACCAGTTCAGCAACTTTCTCTTTAAATGTCATATTCGTATAAAAAGAGGGGACTCCTGTCCCCTCATTATTTAGTTTTTTAATAAATAACTGTGCAAATATACTAATTTTTTTATATATTGAAAATCATTGGATAATGTAAATTTATTCAGTACCTTTATTGTATTAATTTTCCAACCAAATTTTAGTTAATAATTTACACATATGAAAAGAATTTTAGTTCCTACCGACTTCTCTGATCACGCCGAGTATGCCCTAAAGGTTGCCGCACAAATTGCACGTAAAAACAATGGCGAGATATACCTTTTACACATGCTTGAAATGCCGTCTCACATTAGTAACGACGGTATTGGAGAAAGTAACGCAGTAGGCAGCAGCAGCGATATTCCTGAAGTTATGTTCTTTATGGAAAAAACACGCGAGCGTTTTCAGGAAGTGGTAAACGAGCCATACCTGCAGGGAATAAACATAGTTGAAGCTATACAGTTTGAAAAAGCTTTTGACGGTATTATATCTCACAGCAAAAAACACAACATCGACCTTGTTGTAATGGGTTCTCACGGAGCTAGCGGTTTCAGGGAAATGTTTATCGGATCAAATACAGAAAAAGTTGTTCGTACATCAGACATCCCGGTACTGGTTATTAAAAAAGAAGAAGGTGAATTCAATCCGCAAAACTTCGTATTTGCATCTGACTTCTCAAGCGAAATCAAAAAACCATTTAAAGATGTAGTAGCTTTTGCAAATGCCTTTGACGCTAACCTGCACCTGGTATTTGTAAATACTCCAAACGACTTTAAGTCTACTCATGCCGCAGAAAAACTGATTCACGACTTTACAGCTGATGCAAACATCAAGAACGGATATACTACACATATCTATAATGATATTAATGTAGAAAAAGGAATTCTCCACTTCTCAAACAAAGTGAATGCTGACCTTATAGGTATGTGCACACACGGAAGACAGGGACTTGCTCACTTTTTTAACGGAAGTATTAGCGAAGATTTAGTAAATCACGCGGTAAGACCGGTTGTTACCTTTAAAATATAACACCAAAGATTATATACCAAAAAGCCACCTCCAAAGGGTGGCTTTTTAATTTTATATAAATAACACAACTTAAATATAACAATAAAAAAAGCCTCTCAGAATCTGAGAGGCTTTTTTGTTGGTCTACTAGGACTCGAACCTAGAATGACTGAACCAAAATCAGTAGTGTTACCATTACACCATAGACCAATGTTTGGTGCTTGATTGCGGGTGCAAATGTAGCACATAAATTCATTTTTGCAAATTTTTATTTCAAAAAATATGAAAAAAAATTTTTCTGCGTTAGTACCAGTAGAAAGACGCTTTCACAAACAAACTGATAACCAACATTAAACACCTTATGGACGATTTTTACTTTAAAAAACGGAATTTAATTCTAGGCTGGATTTCTTTTGCAATTGCACTTACGGTTTACGCTTTAACCGTAGAACCCACAATGAGTTTTTGGGATTGCGGTGAATATATATCCACTTCAGCCAAATTACAGGTAGGCCATCCGCCGGGAGCACCTTTCTTCCAGATTACAGGTGCCTTTTTTGCCATGTTTGCTTCCTCAAAAGAAAATATAGCACTTATGGTAAATATGGTTTCGGCAGTTTCGGCTGCATTTGCTATACTTTTTATGTTTTGGTCAACCACCCTGTTGCTTAAAAATATTGTTTCATCGTTCACAACCATTACAAAAGGCAACACCATAATGATTTTAGGCAGTGCCTTTACAGGCAGCATGGCATTGACTTTCTCTGATACTTTTTGGTTTAACGCTACCGAAGCCGAAGTATATGCCATGGCATCACTGTTTATATCATTATTAATGTGGGCAGGACTACGCTGGGGAGAAGAAATGCACACTCCCAGAGGAAACAGATGGCTGTTAATTATCTGTTTTCTTATAGGAATATCTTTCGGGGTTCACTTCCTGGCTTTGTTAACCATTCCGTCAATAGGCCTTATCTACTATTTTAAGAATTATAAAAAGGTTACCATAAGGAATTTTATAATCGCTAATATAGCCATAGTAGGCATACTGTTTTTTGTTTTCAAATTCCTTATGCCATATACCATGGCTTTATTTGGTAAAACTGAAATCTTTGTGGTAAACACATTTGGATTACCGTTTAACTCCGGAACCATACTAATGGCAATAATAGTAGTATCCTTATTTTATTTAGGTTTACGCTATACAAGGCAAAAAGGCTTTGCACTATACAATACAGCTATACTGGGTGTCCTGTTCATGTTTATAGGGTTTTCAAGCTGGATAATGCTATCGGTCCGATCAAACGCAGGTGTGGTTATTAATGAATTACCTCCTACAGATGCTGCCGAACTTTTAGCATACTATAATCGTGAGAATTATGGGGAGCAAAAAGTATTTTATGGTCCGCTATACACCGAGGCTTATGCGGGTCTTGACCCAGAAACACCTTTTAAGGATGGAAAGCCAAATTATGAACGCGACTATAAAACCGGAAAATACGTTGTGGTAAACAATTATAAAAACGCAGTCCACAACACCAATAGCGCACACGATGCCATATTACCCCGCATGACAAGCGATAAGCACGCTGCAAACTACATGGCTTATACCGCCCCTCCTAAATTCAGGATCAACCCTAACTACGACTTTACTCAGGATCTGCCTAAATATGGCATTAACCCAAATACGGTTACAGAAGTTGAAGCCATGGAGGCCATAGCACAGATAAAAAATCAGCTTAGTGATGTTATAACACAATTTAGGACCGCTTATAACAGCGGCGACATAGGCAATAAGGGGTATGATGAATTCCTAAAAGCCTATAAAGATTATCTAATAGTAGAAAAACCATCTTTTAGCCAAAACATGCAGTTTATGGTTGAGTATCAGTTTGGCTATATGTTTTGGCGCTACCTTATGTGGAATTTTGCAGGCAAACAAAGCGACATACAGGGAGAAGGCGATTTTATTAACGGAAACTGGCTTAGCGGATTCACAAACATAGACGAAGCAAGACTGGGACCACAAAGCCATCTTACCAGTGATATGCTAAACAACAAGGGTCGCAATGTATATTACTTTATACCTTTTATATTAGGGATACTGGGATTTGTGTTCCATGCCCGTAAAGACCCTAAAAGCTTTTATGTTCTTTTGGTACTTTTTGTATTCATGAGTTTTGCACTTAAGGTATTTCTAAATGAAAAACCATATGAAGTAAGGGAAAGGGACTATGTAATGGTTGGTGCATTTTATGTTTTTGCAATATGGATTGCCATGGGCGTTTATTCCATTTACAATATTTTGCAAAAACAAATGAGTCAGAAAATCACAGCTCCTTTAGTATTAGGCATTGCACTTTTAAGCACCCCGGTACTTATGGCAGCCGAAAACTGGGACGACCACGACCGTTCCGGCAGGGACACCGCACTGGTTATGGCAAAAGCCTATCTGGACTCCTGCGACCCTAATGCCATATTGTTTACATCGGCAGATAATGACACTTTCCCATTATGGTATGCTCAGGAAATTGAGGAGTTCCGTACCGATATAAAAGTAGCATGCACTACTTACTTACCTGCGGACTGGTACATAGACCAAATGAAGCAAAAGACATATAAAGCAGACCCCCTGCCAATATCACTTGAGCACAAGCAGTATGTAGACGGCACCCGTGATTTTGTTTTATACGTACCAAGAACTGAAGAGCGTATAGACATTAATGATTTCATGGATTTTATAACCTCTGATGACGAACGTACTCAGGTAGAGCTAACCAACGGACACATGTCTAACTACTACCCTACAAACAAAATACGCATTCCTGTAGACAGGGAAGCCGTTATTAAGAACAAGGTAGTGTCACCAGATCTTTATGACTCCATTGTTCCTTATATAGATATCGACCTGCCTAAAGAAGCTATATTTAAGCATCACATTGTAATGCTGGACATTATAAGAAACAACAACTGGGAGCGACCTGTTTATTTTTCAGGAGGAAGCCTTAAGGATGAGGATTATTTATGGCTAAAGGACTACCTGCAGCTTGACGGAATGACTTACAAGCTTATCCCTGTTAAAACACAAGTTCTAAAAGACAAACCTATAGATATAGGCCACATTGATGCAGAGAAAATGTTTGACACGGTTATGCGATGGGATTGGGGCAGCAGTGATAAAAAAATATATCATGACCCTGAAACGAGAAGAAACAGTGTTACCTACAGAAAAAACCTTGCCCGACTAACCGACACCTTATTAGAACAGGGCAAAACAGGCAAGGCCAAAGTAATAATAGACCTTGCAGTAACTAAACTACCTGTAAAAGATTATGGCTACTATTACATGTCAGAACCTTTTGCCGAAGGTTATTATAAGGTTGGCGAAAAAGAAAAAGCCAGAGAGTTGCTCTCTATACTAATAGAAAAACAGCAGGAACAGATAACCTTTTACAACTCGGTTGATGCTCCGGGAGATATAGAAGGGTATTACAACCTACTCCAAATGGCAAAAGAAAACGGAGACACCGAATTTTACGAAAAACAACTACCCGCCTTTGACCGCTATTATAAGATGATGGCGCGGTTTATACAGGATAACGGATAGCACAAAAGTTTTAAAGGCGGCAATTGCAATAATTGTCGCCTTTTTACTTTATAATAATCATTAAAATGAAATTGCTTACATTACCTTTAAATAAAAAATAGTTTCTTTGCATATATAAATTTCGGAATCCTCATAACCGCATGATGACATTTAACTTTAAAAAATGGAATACCATTTTGGGCTGGACGGTTTTTACCATTGCCCTTGTTGTTTATTCATTAACCGTAGAGCCTACCCTTAGTTTTTGGGATTGCGGCGAATACATACCAACAGCAGCAAAACTTGAAGTAGGCCACCCTCCCGGAGCACCTTTGTTCCAAATGGTAGGTGCCTTTTTTGCAATGTTTGCAACAGCACCAGATAAGATTGCCCTAATGGTAAACATGGTATCGGTGGTATCAAGTGCGTTTACAATATTGTTTATGTTCTGGTCACTAACTATGTTACTAAGAACACTGCTTGAGAGATTTTCTGAATTTAACAACAATAATGCTCTTATGGTATTAGGTAGTGCCGCCGTAGGTTCACTTGCCTTTACTTTTACTGATAGTTTTTGGTTTAACGCTACCGAAGCCGAGGTTTATGCAATGGCTTCTCTGTTCATATCGTTACTGTTATGGCTGGGACTACGCTGGGAACAGGACATGAACACACCTAGAGGAAACAAATGGCTACTTATTATTTCATTAGTAGTTGGTTTATCTTTTGGTGTTCACTTTATGGCACTCCTTACCATCCCTGCCATTGGATTTATATACTACTTTAAAAACTATGAAAAGATTACGGTTAAGAGCTTCATTATAGCAAACATAGTTATTGTTGCCATACTTTTATTCATATTCAAGCTATTATTACCATATACCCTTGCCCTATTTGGTAAGACAGAAATCTTTATGGTAAACAAAATGGGACTTCCGTTTAACTCGGGTACCATTTTCATGGCATTGCTAATTGTAGCCCTTTTCTATTTCGGACTTAACTATACACGTAAAAACAATTATGCACTGGCAAACACATTAGTACTTTGTGTACTTTTTATATTTATAGGCTTCTCTACCTGGATGATGCTTCCTATACGTGCGAACGCTAACGTTGTTATTAACGAGAACAGGCCTTCGGATGCTGCCGAGGTACTTGCTTACTACAACCGTGAGCAGTATGGTGAACAAAAACTATTTTACGGCCCAATGTTCTCTGACACTTATGCAGGCCTTGATAAGGAAAACCCTTATGAAGACGAAAAGCCTAACTACCAGAGAGATTACAAAAAAGGCGAGTATGTAATTGTAAACAATTATAAAAACGCCAAACAAAACACTGACGATAACCACAAAGGTTTTATGCCAAGGATGTGGAGTACAGATCATGCGGTTAACTACATGAACTTTACAAGGCCTTTGGATTTCAGGATAGACCCTAATTACGATTTCTCTCAGGACCTTGTACAATATGGACTTCCTTTAGACCAAATGAGCGATGAGGAAGTAGGAAAAGCTATGGCACAGGTTCGTGATGAACTTCAAAACGTAATAACCCAATTCAAGACCGGTTACCAACAAGGAAAAATGGATCTTGAAGATTACGACCGATTCCTTAAAAACTACAGTCAGTACCTTATCATAGACAAACCATCATTTGCCGATAATATGAAGTTCATGTTTGAATACCAGTTTGGGTACATGTATTTCAGATATTTTATGTGGAACTTCTCAGGAAGGCAAAACGATATTCAGGGAAGATATGACAGTTATGATGGTAACTGGATGAGCGGGATTAAGGTTGTTGACGAATGGCATTTGGGTTCTCAGGAAAACCTTCCGAGTGACCAGCTTAACAATAAAGCCAGAAACTTCTACTATCTGCTACCACTTATACTAGGACTTATAGGATTGGCATATCATGCATCAAAAGACCTTAAGAGCTTCTATGTATTATTAATCCTGTTCCTGTTTACAGGTTTAGCACTTAAAATATACCTTAATGAAAGGCCATTTGAACCAAGGGAAAGAGATTATGCCCTTGTAGGTTCTTTCTATGTATTTGCAATGTGGATAGGCTTTGGGGTATATGCTATTTACGACAGTATTAAAAAATTACTGGCACCTAAAATTGCAGGACCGGTTGTTCTTGCCGTTACCATGCTTGCAGGACCCGTATTACTGGCTTCTCAAAACTGGGATGACCACGACCGTTCAGACCGCTACACTGCACTTGCGATGGCAAAAGCGTACCTTGAATCGTGCGACCAGAATGCCATACTGTTTACCATAGGTGATAACGACACCTTCCCGTTATGGTATGCTCAGGAGGTTGAAGGTATAAGAACAGATATAAGAATTGTAAACACAAGCCTTTTCATGACCGACTGGTACATTGACCAAATGAAGGCTAAGGCATACGAATCAGAACCACTACCAATTTCCTTTACACACGATCAGTACGTACAGGGAACAAGAGATTATATGTTCTTAGACAGAAGAACCGATAAGCGTTTAGACATAAACGACTTTATGGACTTTATCGCTTCAGATGACCCTAGAACAAAAGTGGAGCTTAGAAACGGGCACATGATAAACTACTTCCCTACTAACAAGATAAGGCTTAATGTAGACCGTGAGTCGGTTATCAAGAATAAGATAGTAGCTCCTGAGCTGTATGATTCTATAGTTCCGTACATCGATATCGACATTAAAGGAGACGCTTTATACAAAAACCGCCTGTTAATGCTGGACCTTGTAAACAATAATAACTGGGAACGCCCTATCTATTTTACAGGAGGAAGCTTTGGCGATGACGATTACCTTTGGATGAAAGAATACCTACAGCTTGACGGTATGGTATTTAAACTTATACCTGTAAAGACACCTATACCAAAAGAAGGAAGCTTACTGGATATGGGTAATATTGACACCGATAAGATGTATGATATTGTTATGAGCTGGGATTGGGGTAACAGCGAAAGCCCTAAGATTTACCATGATCCGGAAACGCGTAAAAACAGTATTACTTACCGTACAAACCTGGCACGCCTTATGGAAAAACTAATGACAGAAGGCAAAAATGAAAAAGCGAAGAATATTGCCGATCTTGCCATGACTAAAATGCCGGTAGAATACTTTAACTACTATACGCTTTTAGAGCCATATGCAACAGCTTACTACAAACTGGGCGAAAAGGAAAAAGCACAGGATCTGCTTAAAAAGCTTATCGCTAAATATCAGGAGAACCTTACTTTCTATAAAGGGCTAAACGCAAGTGAGCAAAACCATATAGTAGTAGATATTATTACTGATATTGAGCGCTACCGTAGCCTGTTACTGATAATGAAAGATGAGGGTGACTTAAATCTTTACAACAAGGAAAAACCTGTATTCAACAAGTACAACAATATGTTTGAAAGGTTTGACCGTGACAACGAGGAATAAATAAATATATATTCTTAACTTTAAGCAGCTTTACATTGTGAAGCTGCTTTTTTTATACAGCTATGAAAACATATTGGGTAAAAACTGGAAGCATAATAAAAAGGTTCTTTAAAGGCTATGTTTGGGATGTGCCAAACAGCAGCAACACCATATATCTCACTTTTGATGACGGCCCTACCCCGGAGATTACCGAATGGGTTTTAGGAATACTAAAACAACACGATATTAAAGCCACTTTCTTTTGTATTGGTAATAACATAGAAAAGTACCCTGATATATTTAAAAAGGTAGTTGAACAGGGCCATAGCATTGCCAACCACACCTTTAATCATGTTAACGGCTGGAATACACAAAACGATGCTTACTTAGAAAACACAGATGCCTGTGAAAAATCAATTGAGAGGCACACAGGAACAGTTTACACACAAAAGCTATTCAGGCCACCTTACGGAAAGATTAAAAGCACTCAGGCAGCAGAAGTGCGAAAAAGAGGATATAAGATTATTATGTGGGATGTTTTAAGTGCAGATTTTGATAAAAAGATTACCCCGCAAAAATGCCTGGCAAACGTTACCAAAAATACAAGGGAAGGCAGCGTGATAATATTTCACGACAGTGTAAAGGCATTTCCTAATCTAGAATATGCCCTGCCTAAAGCAATAGATTACCTAAAAGGGAAGGGATTTAACTTTGCAGCCCTGGACTAGGAGTGTTCCTGCACAAGTCCTATTATAGTATTAGCGTCAAGCTCGCCTGATTGCCTCCACACCATTTGCCCTTCTTTATAAATCATTAGCGTTGGGAGCCCTTTGATTCGTAAGGCATCAGCCAGTTCCTGGTTTTTATCCACATCAATTTTTATAACCTTAGCCCTGTCGCCAAGCGCCGCAGCCACATCTCTAATTACAGGATGCATAGATACAGACGGCTCGTTCCATTCTGTATAAAAATCAATAAGTACAGGTACCTGGGAGTTTATAAGTTCTCCAAATTTTGACATAAAAAAAATTTTAAACCGACTTTAAAAACCTTTATTTCCAGTTATACTTATACAAATATAGCATTTTTACCCAATCACGCTACGTTTGAGGCTTTTTTTAGTTCTATAACGGTAATTTCAGGCCATATCCCTACGCGGCCGGGATAAGCATGAAAACCAAACCCCCTGTTAACGTACACATAGCGACCAAGATTTTCGTATAATCCTGCCCACTGTTTGTAACGGTATTGTATAGGGCTCCATTTAAAATAACCCGGTATTTCTATACCAAACTGAGAACCGTGAGTATGTCCGCTCAGGGTAAGGTGGTAGTTGCTTTTATGTGTTTTTACCTCATGCTCCCAGTGAGACGGATCGTGGCTCATAAGTATCTTAAAGTCATTATCCTTTACACCTTCTGAAGCTTTTGCCAAATCACCCGCCTGTTTAAAACCGACACCCCAGTTTTCAACTCCTATCAGGGCGATTTCATCATTACCTTTTTTAAGCTTCACGTTTTCGTTAAGCAACAGTTTAAAATCAATTTGCCTGTGAAGGTCTTTAATAGCCTCAAAGTTTTCGTTCTTATCCTTTTGCGAAGGCCAGGTTACATACTCACCATAGTCGTGATTACCCAATACCGAGTATTTACCAAATGCAGGTGCTTCAATTTTTCTAAAAGCCTCAATCCACGGATTCATTTCCCAGGCATGTGTATTTACTATATCTCCCGTAAAAAGTACAATATCTGATTTCTGTTCATTAATCATGTTTATGGCATGCTCAATTTCATGATGATTATCAAGGCTACCACTATGCACATCAGATATCTGGGTTATGGTAAGTCCGTCAAAACTATCAGGGAGATCAGGAAAGTAAATTGTTTGCTTATGTAATTTATAATTGTATTTCCCTTTTGTCATACCATACAGTAAAGACAAAAAAGGAATGGCAGCCACCCCAAGGGCAATCTGGCTTACAAACTTTCTTCTGGTAGTAAGGAAAGACTCATCGGTAGTACCGACAAACTCCTTAAGAAAACCACCTATAATCCTTATAATATCTTCCCCAAACATAAATACCATCAGCAGCATTTTAGGAATGTAAGTAATAAGAAAAAGACCTATGGTAAAAAGGGTATGTTTTGTTTGCCCTACACTGCGGTCAAATTGTGTAGCAAAAGAATAAAACATATAAACTACTATAAGTAGCGACAGTATTTGATAGGCTATTAGCACCCATCTTATTTTAGTTAGCGTTTTTACAGCCTGAAAAGCATACAGCTCTACAATAAGCACAAAAACAGCAAATAGTATCCAGCGTAACATTTAAATATTTTTACAAAGTAGCGAATAAAGGTATTTTAAAAATGTATACCAATCTTCAAATTTAACAAAGTTTACTATGGGCAGGTGCAAAAAGCACTCCATAAAGAGATTAACGATACTTTGCCTTTTATGTAACACAAAACCCTTTTATATTATTCTTATTCTGCACCAGTTTGTTTATTTTTACGGCAAATTGATTTTCACATGTCACAACAAAAACGACTTTTCCTACTCGATGCTTATGCATTAATATTCCGTGGTTACTATGCTTTCATCAAAAACCCGAGGATAAATTCCAAAGGAATGGACACCTCGGCCATTATGGGTTTCATGAACTCTTTACTTGATGTTATTAAGCGTGAAAAGCCCGACCATCTTGCAGTAGCATTTGACAAGGAAGGAAGTGCTGTGCGTACCGAAATGTTTACGGCCTATAAAGCCAACAGGGATGAAACACCCGAAGCCATAAAACTTGCCATACCCTATATTCATGAAATACTTAAGGCGATGCACATTCCTATTGTGGAACTCGCAGGATGTGAGGCCGATGACCTTATAGGAACGATTGCAAAACAGGCAGAAAAACAGGGCTATCAGGTTTTTATGGTAACCCCTGACAAGGACTTTGCACAGTTGGTTAGTGAAAATATTTTTATGTACCGTCCTGCCCGTATGGGTAACGGTATAGAGATATGGGGCGTGCCCGAAGTATTGGAGCGTTTTGAAATTGAAAGGCCTGAACAGGTTATCGACTTTTTAGGGATGATGGGTGATGCGGTAGATAACATACCGGGACTGCCGGGAGTAGGTGAAAAAACAGCCAAAAAACTGCTTAAGGATTATGGCTCTATGGAAAACCTGCTTGCCAACACGCACGAGCTGAAAGGAAAAATGAAAGAGAAGATCGAAGAGAATGCCGAACAGGGTATCCTTTCTAAAAAACTGGCAACCATTATTATAGATTGTGATGTAACATTTGACGAGAAAGACTATGAACTTTCTAAACCGGATACCGAAAAGGTAGAAGCCATTTTTAACGACCTTGAATTTAGAAGAATGGCTGAGCAGTTCCACAAACTGTTTGCCGACGGAGAGGAGTACAGCGAAGTTGCATCTAACACAACTGCGCCTACTAAAAAAGTAGCCAAAGGTAACGACTCACAGTTCTCTCTTTTTGGAGGCGGTGAGGAAGACAGTGAAGGTGACACAGCTACAACAAGCAGTTTTTACAACACCCTTGAAAACACCAATCATTTTTATCAGGTAATAGAAGGCAGTCTTCCGGTTAGCCTGCTAATACGTGATATGCTAAAGCAGCCCAGCATTTGCTTTGATACCGAAACCACAGGTGTTGATACACTTACTGCCGAGCTGGTTGGTATGTCGTTTGCATGGGAAACAGGAAAAGCATTTTATGTTCCTTTTCCTGCAAACAGGGATGAAGCACAGGAACTGGTAAATAAATTCATTCCGTTTTTTGAAGACGAGAACATAGAGAAAGTAGGCCAGAACTTAAAGTATGATATTCAGATACTTTCCAACTACGGTATTACAGTTAAAGGAAAGATATTTGATACCATGATTGCCCATTACCTTATCAATCCGGATATGAGGCATGGTATGGATGTGCTGGCTGAAACCTACCTTAAATATTCGCCTAAATCCATTGAGGAGCTTATAGGCAAAAAAGGAAAGAACCAAAAGTCGATGCGTGACGTGGAGCTGGAGCTTATTAAGGAATATGCTGCCGAAGATGCCGACATTACCCTTCAGCTTAAGGAGGTATTTGCACCACAGCTGGAAGCTACTGCCACACGCAAACTTTTTGACGAGATAGAAATACCATTAATGCCCGTACTTGCGGCTATGGAACATGAAGGCATTAATTTAGACACCAATTATCTGAAACAGCTTTCGGTTGAGCTTACCAATGATGCCAAAACACTGGAGCAGCGCATTTATGAAACTGCCGGAGAATCGTTTAACCTGGCATCACCAAAACAATTGGGAGAAATACTGTTTGACAAGCTTAAGATAGGCGGAGCCAAACAAAAGAAAACCAAAACGGGTCAGTATGCAACAGGCGAGGAAGTACTTTCTTACCTGTCGCAGGAACACCCTATTGTTCAGGACATATTAGACTGGAGGCAGCTTGTAAAACTGCAAAACACCTATGTAGATGCATTGCCATTACAGGTACAGCCTAAAACAGGCCGTGTACATACCGATTATATGCAAACGGTAGCTGCAACAGGACGTTTGAGTTCCAACAACCCTAACCTGCAAAACATCCCTATCCGTACGGAAAGGGGAAGACAGATACGTAAGGCATTTATTGCCCGCGATGAAAACTACAAACTGGTTTCTGCCGATTACTCGCAAATAGAGCTTCGCATTATCGCAGCACTTAGCGGTGACCCTGAAATGGTAAAATCATTCCAGAACAAAGAGGATATTCACGCTGCTACCGCTGCAAAAGTATTTAATGTTGCTCTTGCAGAAGTAACCCGCGAACAGCGTAGCCATGCCAAGACCGTAAACTTTGGTATTATCTATGGGGTTTCGGCCTTTGGTTTAAGTAACCAGACATCGCTAAGCCGTTCGGAATCGAAAGAGCTTATTGATGCCTATTACCTAACCTACCCTACCCTTAGAAACTATATTAACGAGCAGATAGAGTTTGCCCGTGAAAATGGCTATGTACAAACCATATCAGGGCGACGTCGTTATCTGAAAGACATCAATTCACAAAATGCAGTTGTTCGCGGTGCAGCAGAACGAAATGCCGTTAACGCACCTATACAGGGTAGCGCAGCCGATATCATTAAGATTGCAATGATAAACATCCACAAAAGGCTTACGGAAGAGAACTGGAAGAGTAAGATGCTGCTACAGGTACACGATGAGCTTGTGTTTGATGTTCATACAAGCGAACTGGAGAAAATAAAGCCGATGATTAAGCATGAAATGGAAAACGCCTTTATCCTGAATGTTCCGCTTGAAGTAGAAATAGGCGAAGGAAACAACTGGCTTGAAGCACATTAAATGTAACGTTTTTACGTTTTATACGTCAAACAGGAAAACCAACAACTATGAAAAAGACTGCTTTATTTTTATTTTTTATTGTGGCAGGCGCGCAATGCTTTGCCCAGACAGAACCCAAATTTGAAAAGATAGACGGACTGCTTAACCACTTTTATTCTAACGACAGGTTTATGGGATCTGTATCCATAAGGGAAAAGAATGACGTGGTTTTTGAAAGTGCTTACGGCTATGCCGATGTGGCAAATGGCATTAAGGCCACCACCCACACCAAATACAAAATAGGGTCTATAACAAAAATGTTTACGGCAGCTATCGTTTTCCAGCTGATTGAAGACAAAAAGCTTACCCTTGACACAAAACTTTCACAGTTTTATCCTGATGTAAAAAATGCAGACAGTATAAGCATAGGCCAATTGCTTAATCATAAAAGCGGCATATACAATTATACCGATGCACCGGAGTTTATGGAGTACACTACTTCTCCCCAAACCAAAGCAGAATTGCTAAAAAGGATAATGAGTTATGAGCCTGCATTTAAACCGGGTGAAAAAGCCGAGTACAGCAACTCCAACTATATACTTCTTGGTTTTATAATAGAAGACATTACAAAGAAAACCTACAAAGCCAATGTAAACGACAGGATAGTAAACCCTTTAAAACTAAAGGACACTTATTACTTTTCTAAAACCAACCCTAAAAGAAATGAGGCTTACTCTTACCATTTTGAGGATGGAAAATGGATACAGTCGGACGAATGGGACAGCTCAATAGCTTATGCTGCCGGAGCATTGCTTTCTACCCCTAACGACCTTACCAAATTCATAAAGGCTCTTTTTGACGGCAAAATAATTAAACCGGAATCGCTTGAGCAGATGAAAAAAATGGACATGGGGTATGGCAAAGGTATGTTTATATTTCCGTTTGGAGAGCGTCATTTTTACGGACATAATGGCGGTATAGAATCGTTTTCATCGGTATTGGGTTATTACCCTAAAGAGCAGATGGCGATATCCATTATAAAAAACGGCAACAATTATGACCTTGATGAAATAATGGTAGGCGTGCTTAGTTGCTACTATAAGATACCTTATCCGCTTCCTAACCTAAAAACAGCTGCGGTTTCAGCAGATATATTAAAAGGATATGTGGGTGTATTTGCCTCTAAAGACATTCCTTTAAAAATGACCTTCACCTATACAGAGGAAGGACTTATGGCACAGGCTACAGGACAAAGTGAGTTTCCGTTAACACCGGTAGCCGACAATGAATTTGTATTTAACCCTGCCAGCATCAACATCGTGTTTAAGGATAAAAACAGTTTTGTTTTAAAACAGGGAGGTATGGAATTTAACTTTACCAGAGAGTAAATCAAAACCTAATAAAAATAAAAAAGCCTCCCTATTCAGGAGGCTTTTTTATTTTATAATTTTCGGGTAGATTCCCTTTGTCTTAGTTCTGTTTTAATAATGCGGGTTTCATAATCCGGTTCTTCACCTTCTTTAGCTTCAAGCCGGTTAATAAGCATTTCGGCAGCAGCCTCGCCTATTTCAGGTCCGTGCTGGCTAACTGTAGATAAACTCGGCGTAAGCCTTCTTGACCATACCCCATCTGCAAAACCGATGATAGAAAGCTCCTCAGGAATTTTAAATCCTTTTTTAATGGCGGTTTTCATTGCCATAACAGAAGCATGCTCATCCAATGCAAAAACTCCGTCTATTTTATTATTATCAAATAAAGGCTGAAGCTTCGCATCAAAATCTTCCGTATTATCAGTATGCAGCATAATTGCTTCATTTACCTTATACCCATTATCATTAAGTGCTTTTACATATCCCTCTGTCCTTAATTTACCAACACTAAGGTTATCTATGGTAGAAACAAGGGCTATATTTTTACATTTAGATTTTATAAGATGGTTCATGGCATACACTGCAGAGTCAAAGTCGTCCACAATAACCTTATCGCAGGCAACATCATCAGAAATCCTGTCGAACATAACAATAGGCAGGTCATCGGCCATAGCTTCCTTAAAATGCTTAAACTCCCCTTCTTTTTGGGTTTCTTCAGAAATGGAAAGTATAAAACCGTCTATAGTACCGTTACTAAGCATATCCATAGCATGGATTTCCTTTTCTAACGACTCGTTAGAGATACAGGTAATTACATTATACCCTTTTTCGTTTGCTGCCTTTTCTATACCGCTAAAAACCTTAGCAAAAAACGGATTAAGAATATTAGGTATAATGACCCCAATGGTTTTAGACCTTTTATTCTTAAGGTTTACAGCCATATTATTAGGCTTATAGTTTTTAAGCTTGGCAAATTCCTGCACCCTTATTTTTGTAGGCTCACTAATTTCAGGGCTGTTACTCAAAGCCTTAGACACTGTAGATACAGAGACGTTAAGTTCTTTTGCAATCTGTTTTAATGTAGCTTTTGGTTTCATATTTTGCGGATAAATTCTTACTGTAAAGAAACGAAAAAAATTGAATTGATAAGCGTTGTTTTTGCAATAAAAAGAGTAAAACCAACTCAAAAATCACAAAAAACATCATTTTTACTACAAATTCTTCATTATGAAGACTTCTCTCATAAACGCCACCCCCTCCCCCCTAACTCATTGAATTAAAAACAAGTAAGACCTTACAACTGCGATAGAATGAATCAAAAACATAGTTTTTAATTATTAAAACTGTTAAAAAAATACAAAAATTACAAACTACTAAAAACCAACCCAAACTATTTGGCGTAAGTAAAGAGACAAATCATACATGAGCATAAAATCCTAGACCAGTAAAAGCAATTATTATTAACCTCAAAATCTTTAATTATGAAAAAAGTAAAAGTTGAGGAAGTAAAATCTAACCTGACCAACAGGCGAAGCTTCCTTAAAATCAGCGGGCTTGCCATTGCAGGAACAGGTCTTGTACTGGCCGGATGCAACAACGACGATGACGGCGGAATGGCACCACCGGTAGACAACCAGCTTCCCGGAGTAAGAAACGGTGTATTTGACCTTGGCGGTGGAGACGCAGGTATTCTTACTTATGCTTATGCTTTAGAACAGCTTGAAGCCGATTTTTATACAAGAGTAGTAAACGGAAATAATTTTGGTAGTGTTTTCAGTAGTGAAGAGCAAACCGTTTTAACCGATTTATACAATCATGAAGTTATACACCGTGAGTTTTTCAGGGCAGCTTTAACAGGAGCCTTAAATGACCCTGATCGATTACTTCCGGATCTTAACTTTGACTATGGTGACCTTAACTTTAGCAATAGGCTACAGGTACTTAATACAGCCAAAACACTTGAAGATACAGGTGTAGCCGCTTACAACGGTGCCGGTAGATATATCACTACTCCTGATTATCTTGTTATAGCAGGTAAAATTGTTTCGGTAGAAGCAAGGCACGCTTCGGCAATACGAAGCCTTTTAAATCCGGGATCTGCAGATTTTGCAGGCGACGACGTAATAGACGCTAACGGTCTTGACCTGGCACAAATGCCTTCTCAAATACTTGCAGCTGTAGGCAGCCTGGGTGTTGTACAAACTCCTTTTACAGCACAGTTCTTACCTTAATTATTAACATTAAAACTCAGGATTATGAATATTATAAAATTTATAGAGTCGTTTACTGATGATAATCTTTTAAACAGTAAAGGTTCACGAAGAGATAGTTTCAGCCAGTTTAAAACATTAGGAAAAAACATGGCAACAGCCGCACTTCCTTTTGGTATAGCATCACTTGTACTGGCACCTACAAAAGCCAATGCAGCAGCAACCGCTTTTATGACTACACAGGACACTCCAACAACAGCTTTACAGCTGGCACTAATACTGGAATACCTTGAAGACGAATTTTACCAAATGGCACTGGACACAAACGGACTGATTCCGGCAGCAGACCAGGCTATAATAGCTCAAATATCGCAGCATGAGTCGGCACACGTTGCATTCCTTGCATCTGCACTTGGTGATATGGCTCCAATGAAACCTGACTTTGATTTTACCGTAGGCGGAGCTTTTGATACATTTGGCGACTATCCTACTTTCTTAGCACTTTCTCAGGCTTTTGAAGATACAGGGGTTCGTGCTTATAAAGGGCAGGCTGGTAATTTAATGTCTAACGGAGATTTGCTTACCGCAGGTTTACAGATACATTCTGTAGAAGCGCGACATGCATCACAGATAAGAAGACTAAGAGGGCAAAAAGGATGGATTGTAGGTAGTGATCGCGGCGGATTACCGGAAGCAGCTCAGGCCGTTTATGACGGAGAGGAAAATGCAATACAGGCCGGTTTCAATACGGCATCGGTAATGGCTACAAACGGACCGGCAATTCCGGCAGCAGCAGGACCTGAATCGTTTGACGAAATACTTACAGGACAACAGGCAACTGATATTGCCTCATTATTCTTTGCTCAATAATATATAAATAAGAATATAGAGTTTAAGTAATTTAGAGTGGTAACAGCCGCAGGAAACATATCCTGCGGCTGTTTTTTATTTTTTAGCTATATGATCCCAAGGCCTTCCGGAAGCACCAAAACTGTTTAATGCATTCATGGCAATTTTCATGGATATAGGCTCATATTCACATAATGCTTTTTCCAGAAAACGTATTTCACCACCTCCCATATTAGGAGCATCAGGTATAAATACACTCATATATTTATCATCGCCTTCATCTGTAATAAATGCAAGAAGATAGAAATCACCATCGCGCAACAAAATTGCTTTCCATGTATCTTTCACGGCAGCCTGGTTTTCATCGATAAGTCGGTATTTAAGTACCTGCAGGCTGGGTACTATCAAAAAAAGCTGCTGCTCCATTTTCTTTCCCCATTGCTGCACAAACCCAAACTGTATGAGCATTCCTGCCAGATAGCAAAAGAAGAGAATTATAAAAACACATACTACCGTGAGTGTTGCAGCGCCAAAAATGGAATGTATACCTAAAACACTGCTGACTTTTTTACCCAATGGTCCGATAATTTCTACCGCATGGCCTACAAGTATTATAATAAGTATTACCGGGATTACTAAAAACAGTCCTCCCAAAATTACTGCTCTGGTTGGTTTTTTAATTATTGACATAGCCTGACGAATTAAGTTAGTGATTAAATCTGCTTTTGTATGCACTAACTAATTTACGGACTTTTTTGATTGGCTAATTAATAATACCCTGCTTATTAACGTGTTTAAAAAACAAACTGGAAGAAATAGGACATAAAAAAGCCTCTGATTGCTCAGAGGCTTTTGTGCGGGTGATAGAAGTAGAACCTACCATACAATGACGTTTTACAAAATACAAGTTGTACTCCTAAAGCACTGTTTTATAAGTCACGATAGGATAAATACATGTAATTACATGCAACAACATTCAACCACGAACAACCTTTTTAGGGGAAAAATTGGGGGAATGTTGACACAAATCCTACAAGAAAAATCGGAACTTGTAAGTAGAATTTTAACCCTTTAAATATAGCTATGGCGACAGGAAATTATAGAGTAAAAACGGACAAAGACTGGAACAGTATTTATTACAGATTTAAACAAGGTAAACAGTTTGATTTTGAATTATCAACAGGTATTGAAACCCCAAAAGGCAGATGGAGTTCATCAAAACAGGAGATATTATCTACCGCAGAAATGGATTACAAAGCAGCAAACATAAAATTAAAAGAATTTAATACTTATATTCTCAAAGAGTTTCAATCTTCAAAATTAGATTCCCAAATCATAACCAGTAGATGGCTGAAGGAAAAGATAAGCTCCTTTTTTAACAGGGAAACTTATAACCCTGAAATAGACAATAAGGTATTTTTTGCTCACTACATAACTAAGTTCATAGAAGAAGCAAGGAATAAGAAAAACAAAAGAGGGACAACTATTTCATCACGTACAATACAACATTACAGAACAACACTCATAAAAATACAGGAGTTTGAGTCGTATGAGGGCAAAAAACTAAAACTCACAGATATTGACATAAAGTTTCATGGCAAATTCGTACTCTTCTTAGAGGAACAACAGCATCTAAATCCTAATACTATTGGTGGATATATAGACAATATTAAACTCTTTTGCCGAACTGCCGACCAAAAAGATTACAATGTATCTAAAGATTATAAGCTCTCTGATTTTTACTCTCCAACCAATGAAACTAATGATGTTTATTTAACCGAAGAAGAAATAGATAAAATCTACAATCATAAGTTCGAACAGGATTATCTAACTAACGCAAGGGACTGGCTTATAATTGGTGTTTGGACAGGTTTACGGGTTTCTGACCTTCTAAAATTAAGACTCGAAGACATTAAAGACGGGTTAATATACAACGTAAACAAAAAGACTGATTATCCTGCTATTATTCCTGTTCATCACCATGTAGAAGAGATATTAAATAGACTCTCAGGCTTACCAAGAAAGATAAGTGAACAGAAGTTTAACAAGTACATCAAAGAGGCCTGTAAACTGGCAGGAATAACAGAAAAGGTTGAGGGAGCAAAAATAGTACCTGTTGAAGTGGTTGGGATAAATGAAAAAATAACAAAAATCCATAGAAAGAAAAAAGGTATTTATCCTAAGCATGAACTTGTTTCATCACATACATGTAGAAGGTCTTTTGCTACAAATCATTATGGCAAATTGGACACTCTCACTATAATGAAGATTACTGGGCATGTTACAGAATCACAATTTTTAGCATATATAAAAATCACTCCAAAAGAACATGCAGAAAAATTAAGGGCACATTGGGTGAATCAGAGAAAAGCGGCATAAAGCAAGTAATTATTATTTGAAAAGAGAGGGGGGGAGGAGAAAAACTTCTCCCCTAACCCTACACCAATTTCACTGGTCGGTACTTAGATATCTACATAACTTTTATAAAAAACGTTATAACTATTATTTATACTGTTACTGTCTTTTTTTTGTAGGAGATTAAACATAAAAAATCGCCTGTATTAATGTGGAGAATAATGTAATAACACTATAATACTATAGGAGTTTCAGAATCTGGTTTAACATTTGGTGCAATAACTTTTATAATCATTGGCATTGGAAAGTCAACGCCAGTCAGTAGTGCTTCACCTGAACTCAATATAGGTAAAAAAGCCAATGAGCTTTTGTTAGCATCCGAGCAGGCAAACTCTATAGCTTCACGGTCTTGTTGATTAATCAATCGGTGAACAATAAAAGTCCCCATCTGACTTAATACACCTCTTGGTATATCTCTTGGCATTTGTGTGGAAATAACAAGAAAGAGTCCATACTTCCTACACTCTTTTGCTATTCTTTCAAAAGCATTGAGTTCCACTTCTATTGAATATTCATCTTTAATTTTTTTGTTTAGAAAGAGATGGGCTTCATCAAGAAATAATAAAAGACTCTTTTTTCCTTGTTCCCCGGCAGATAGCTTAAAATTTTTGGCAATAGCCATTTCTAATAATAATCTTCCAATGGCATTTACCAGTATCTCTCTTAGATTATTTTCAGTAGACACATGTTCTACTGAGAGAATAAGTATGTCTATCTCGCTATTTGGGCTTAGAAAATCCTGTATTTCAGAAGTTAATTCTGAAATTCCGGTTGGAAGGTTAAAACCAAAAACTGAAGAGAAGTTTTTATTTCGTATTACTGTCCCTATCCTTGATAAGAGGGAGTGACAGTTTGCTAAGTCTCTTTCGTTATATCCTCCGTAAGAAGTTAAGGGTACTCCTGTTGTTGAGGGAAATTCATATACGCACTCTAAAAGTATTTGACGTATTAATTCGTTAATATCAAAATAACAGTCTTCCCTATTTACTTCAGGGAAAACATTATATGCTTCAGAAAACGCATTCCTTCTTCTATGCCTTTTATCAATACATACTGCGCTACCACTATCGACAAAGCTCAATATTTCTGCTATACAGGGTTCTGTATGACGTTGAGATGTATCTGTAGCTATAACCTCTCTCAATCTTAAGTTTCTGATAGCATCTTGAAATTTTGGTAACTGAGTTTGTCCTGCTGGACGAAACATTGCCATTAAGTCAGATTCTTTTAGATTTTTATAGCTGAGATACACTTGGTTTTGAACATCATTAAATGATAGATGTTTCACCTTATTGTTGCCTTCGCTTAATTTCTTAAACTCACCTGTAGCGTCAATTAATATTGCTTTGCCATGATTACTTTGAACTTCTTCAATTAATTTAGCAACTGTCCAACTTTTACCCCCTCCAGTTGTACCTACTATTGCACAATGCCTTCCAAAAAGAGATTGTGATGAGATATTAATTACATGCGAAGTATCCCTTGGCAAGGTAGCCAAAGGAATATATACTGATGAAACCTTTGCTTTATTGCCAAAATCTTTCATCAGAAAGTTTAAAAACTCATTTGAACAAAGAAATACTTTAGCACTAACAGGCGGTAATTCATTAAGTCCTTTTTTTGCTTTCAATATATAATTATCAAAACAAAGTAATATCTCTATTTTGCCCTTTGGATGGAAAGATTGTTTTTCAAATTTATTTTCAGTCAATTCCAATCTCTCATTTTCTGGGAGTGCAATTTCAGTAATCTTTCCTAAGAAGCCGTTTCCTGCCCCTTCAATAATAACATATTCGCCTGTTAAAGCATGAAAACTATTATCAGCACTATAAAATTTCTTTAGCAACAAAGATGAGGGGAAAGTTACTTGTGTTACAGTTGGTGACACTGAAGTAACAAAACCAACAAATAGACCGTCAGAAAAAGGATTAGACTCTTTAAGCATCATTATCTGTATTAAGTTTCCTTAAGTTTTCATTTAGCTCAGTCAAAAGGTCGAACCTTTTATGTGCATGATTTTCAGGGTATGCGCTAACAAAATCATCAAAAGAATCTACAATTAAGGATACTCTGCTTTGTAGAGATGCTATATTGTAAAGTTCTTTTTGAGAATCCTTATCATAGTTAATTAAAAATGGATAGGTAAAAGTTAAAAGGTTTAACGAGGGATTTTGCTTGAGAGATTCTAATATTACTGATGATATATGCTTGTCATAGAAACTAAAACCAATAGTTATTAGCAAAGTGTTTTCAGTTCTTAATGCTTGTTGAAAGCGAGCCATCATTTCAAAATATGGTTGCTCATATGAATGTTCAAATTTACTGTCTTGAGGGAAAATCATAACACGATTTTGTACTGGGATTGAATTTTCATCAGACTGAATAATTCTTCCTGATTTGTTTTCCCAATTTAAAGAGCCATGCATCTTAAACAGATAGAATAATCTTGATATTATATTATCTCTCTTATCTTGTCTATTATGCCTTGTTTCAATTATATCATAATCATAGTATTTTCCATTAAACTCTCTTGGATTTGAAAAGGTGAAGCCATCCATAATCGTGAGCATTTCTTCTCGTGCTGCCTGTTCAAATAATGTGTCGTAATTTGATGTAAACAATTTAACTCTTGGAAACTTTTGAGGCCTTAAAGTTATTTTTCTTAAAAATTCTCTATGTGATGCAGTTGCAGGTAATTCTAAACTACATTTATCTGCGATAAAACTTTTTACGGTATCAATTTCAGTATTTAATGTTCCCTTTTCAACTATGTTTTTCATACCAGCTAAAGAAAGTAGAGCCTCTAAATCATGTATTGCTGAATCATGTCCTGTTTCTGTAATTAATTTAGCCAAACAATCCTTATGTTCCGTATCGAGCAATGACCAAAGACCTGCCATTGTTAATCCCTTATTATGAACACCAACATTCACTGAGGAGCCTGCTCCTGTAAGAAAGACTACGTTTTCAATTTCGCCATATTTATTCTGAAGAAGATTTATGTAAAAATCTCTTTTTGCTTTATTTGCTAAAAAAAATATAGAAACCGATTCACCATCTTTTTCAACAAATCCATCTTTACTACTATATTCCTTGATTTCACCACCACGATTTATTATTGCTGAAGTATAAATTTCATAGTTAGGAGAACCGCCTTCATTGCAATACTCAACTGTTATTGTGAGTTTCTTATTTTTGATTATATCAGGCATATAAATATTTTGTTAATTAAGCTAATATATTGAAAATATGACACACAAAATAGATTTCTAACGCAAACAATTCGCACTTTTACTTTCTTTAACTGCGCCATAGCTATTTCAAAAAAACAGTAAATCGCTTTCACTCCCGACCTGTACTATATCAAGTACGGACAGGCCGGCTGCATAAACATATAGACTAAAAGATGTCTATATTACTCACCGAAGCACGTTATTCACAGAGTACAAAATTGACTTATTGAGACATGGAATGAAGAATTTGTTAATATTGCATAATCAACAACTTATTAAGAATGATTTACACGAGAGAAAAACTCAATAATGTAAAGTTTAGCGAGGACAGGGTTTTACATCAACAGTATGTGCAAAAACTATTGACTGAAGCTCAAAATGGGACAGAATTAACATTAGCTGAAGAAAGTTATTTATGTAGCGTAGTTAAACTTTTAAGAGAAGAGGGTAGTAATAAACGAGCTTATAATATAAAGGAATTAAACTATTGCAAGAATTATTGCTTTACCAATACTTATCTGATGTATTTTTTAGATGTTAATGGACATAAAAAGGTTGTAGATGCGTTTGGCGAGATACCATTACATAAAAAGAAAGTAGATGTTGAATATTTACATAAAGAATATCAAGAATGGCTAAAATTTATAGAAAACAAGCAAAATCAAGACAATTTATTAGGCTATATATCTAAAGAAACTGGACAACAATTAAAAGAATTACGAAAATATTGTCAAAGAACCTTTGCTGGCAGCAGATATCATGAGGCGTTAAAAAAATCGCTTGTGTTGCATGGAAAATACATCTATCTGGTTGTAAAAGAATATTATCAGGAACAATCATTTACTGAACAAAGTATAAGTATAAATAATGAATCAATTGTGATAAATGGATATACATATGTTCATACAGTTTTTAGACATTATTCACAAGCAATCAAACAACATCAAACCAAAAGTTATCATTTAGACATGATGATTGATTATAAAAACTTACCAACAGTTTTGTATGAACTACTAAGATGTTATAACGAAAACATACCCCCTACCAGCTTTAATAAACAATATATCTTCTTTCGATTCAATGAAACAGATTATGCCATATGGTTTAAGCGATTAACGAGGTATGTAAAAGGTAACTTGAAGGAAGATTATTTACGCTTAGAAACCTTTTACCCTATAATGGAAAATAGAGATAAGGTTAAAATTGCAAAGATGACTTTAACTAATACTAACTGCGGTTACAGCTATTATATCTAATTGTTACATGGAATTATTTGAAGAAATTACGAGACAATCTATTGACCCTGCACTGTATAATGAAAATATTTATAATTACTACAATAATAGTGCAAGAGAAGATATAGGAAGGATAAGAACAATTCTTAATAAATGGTTTGCGGAATTACCCGATGAAGAAAAACGAGAACTAAAAGAAAGGTTTAAAAAAGACTTTGATTCTGCTTTTCACGAGCTCTCCTTATATACGTTATTTAAAAAACTTGGTTACAATGTAACTATACATCCAAATATTGAGGAGACATCTAAAAGACCTGATTTTCTTATAACAAAACATGATTTTGAAGCTTATGTTGAAGCCAAAGTAGTAAAGGATAAATCACATAAACAAGAAGCTTTAGAAAGAAAAGCGAATCAATTTTACGATTCACTATCCAAAGTAAAAATTAAAAATTTTTTCTTAGGCATTGATAAACTTTCTTTTAAAAGCAATATACAGCCGAGTACAAAAAAACTACTAAAGCAAATTGAAATAGAAAGTTTAAATTTTGACCCTGAAATTGTTACTACAATAATTACCAATAAAGGATATAAATATATTCCGAAAATAGAATATGAGGACAAAGATATACACATCATATTAAAATTATTACCAGTAATACCTGAAAAGCGAAATGAATTTATTGAACACCCAATAGGTGTGCTACCAATTGAGACATGGTGGGGAGGAAGTGAAGAATCCCTAAGAGACGCAATCTCTGAAAAAGCTAAAAGATATGGTAAATTGGAAAAGCCTTATATAATTGCTGTAAATGCTCTTACCGAAAAAGTGACTTCTACTACTGATGTTAATCAGGCGGTTTTAGGTTCGGCAGCTTATACGTGGTCTACCAATCCAAAAAACAGAGATGAGAAATATGAACGGCTTAGAGATGGTGTATTTTTGGACAAAAACGGAGCCAGGCTTACTAATTTAACAGCGCTATTAATAATGAAAATTTATCCTCACAATATCCCTGTTGCTCCATATTGGTTATTTGAACATCCTTTTAGTAAAAATAAGGCACCATTAAACAAATTAGGCTTACTTTATGACAGTATGATTGATGGGAAGTTTATTGGTAGGCAATATAATAATCTGGGCGAGATTTATGATATTTCAACTGACTGGCTAAATACTAAATAAGTCCCGTGGGTGTACCCCCAATGCATTTGCTATTTTAACCAAAGTCTTTATAGTAGTATTGATTTTAGCCAGTTCTATCCTTTGTATTTGTATTTTAGGAATTTCACAATAATCAGCTAAATCCTGCTGAGAAAACTCTCTTTGTTCTCTCAATTGTCTGATTCGGATACCCAAATCACTCAGGAATTTGTCCTCTGAAATCTCCATATTTCAAAGGTGTAAACATTAAAAAACAGTTTGGATACTTTTATGTACTCAAAATATTTCTATATTTGAAAAATCAACAAATTACACCTTATGAAACATTTATTACTTTTTATTTTAGCTTTGTTAATCGTCAGCTGTTCAGGCTCAGACGATAATAGCTCTGCAAGCCATACTTCAATAATTAATCCTCCTGCATGGATTCAGGGGCAGTGGGTATTAGAAAACAATGCAGATTATGGTTTTAAATTCACTTCAGATGACCTATGTTTAAAATCTATTGGAATATTCACGTGTAACAAAGAAACTATTGAATTGTATGAGGATACAAACGTTATTACTAATGTAGACGAGAATATAAGTGATAATGAATATTCTGTAGAAATAACTATAGGCAGTAACACTACTGCTTATGAATTTCATAAAATTTCAGATTCACAAATACAATGTTACACTCCTATACAGGCAATATACACTAAACAATAATGAAAATTTTACTGATTCTTTTTTCATGTGTCATGATAATTGTGTCCTGCCAAAATTCTCACACAAACCCTAATAACGTTACGATAATCAGGGACACAATCTTTATTACTGATACAGTTCAAAAAGAAGTTGAAAAACCAGCAGGAGGCCTAAATATGACTCCAATTGTTCCTGAACGAGATACAGTTAAGGCTATGGTATTAAAAAAAGAAGCACTACAACTTTTAATCAATAAGGGAAATTTGCTTAATGCCCAATACAAAATAGAGGAGTCTATAATGTATAACAATAAAGATGTTGACTCATGGTATATTTATGGCAATATAAGCCAAGAAATGAATAAGTACGAAGATGCTTTATTTGCGTACAAACATGCTATAGAATTAGACCCAACTCATATTGATGCCATAATGAAATGTGCAATTGTTGCAGGTAAAACTGGAGACGAGTTTTCAGCTTGTGTATATTTACATCAGGCTTGTAATTTAGGCGACCAAAAAGCCTGTGAAGGAGTAAGGAAATTTTGTAATGATTAAAGCTGTATGTTTTTTATCTAAAAGAATGATTAAAAATCATTATTCATTATATCAGGAAATAAAACCAACGGCTTATTTGATATTAAAAAACAAGTATACTTAGTATATTTAAACTATATTAAATTATTTCTGCTATGAAAAAAATCATCTTCGTTGATAATCCGAATGAATGCTTAGAAGAAATTAAACAGCTTATTAGAATAGTATATGAAGGGTTCATGGCATTATCTCATGATTATGGATATCATATTAATAATGTTTTTGGAGATGCTGCAAAAGGGAAGGTCGAAATTTATGAATTAAGGGACAGTATAAACTACCGAATAAGGAGCGCTAATCTCCATTTCTATTTATTACTTATACAAAAAGCTGAAATTGAAAGAAGATTTACGGCAATGTTGGAAAAAGACCCAACGTGTTTTGATGGCTTTTGGGGAAGTAATCCGTATTTTGAAAATGCTGCGGATGAAATAATGGCAATATACGACAGTATTATTTTTCACTTGTCTTCTTGTTTCGATTATTTAGCGATGTTAACCCAATATGTATTTGGAAAAAACCCTCAAACTAAGCTTCAATGGATTACATTAGTTAAGCATTGCTATAATCCGAACGGTGAGTTTTCAGGCAGGAAATTTGTTGCAAATATTAAAAAGGTTGACGCAGACTTTGTTAGCAAGTTTAATGATTACAGAGCAGAGCTAATCCATAGGAAAAAATCTACTTCCTTTGCAAATGTTTCTTTAAAAATAAAATCCGGAAGAGGAAAAGTAATTACTCAATTTGAATGCTCCGAAAAAATAAAATCTAATCTTAAAAAAATAATTAGCCAGGATTTAGATTACTGTGTAACTTTTGCCTCTTTTAAACTGATAAAAGAAACTCTTTTAGACATTTCATTGGTTTTAAATGGAATGTATGACGAGTTTAGAGAAAATTACAAACCCCACACTCCCATTATAAAGCAAGGAGGTTTTCAAATAGTCTCTATGAATCCAGATACAGGATTTGCTGAATCGCCAGCTCTCAGTAATTGGGAAAAATTTATGGAGTACAAGAAATTTCAACAAATAACATTGTAGTGAAAACCCACCAGTAGAAAGGTGGGTTTGTCGTACCTGCTATAATTGACATTCACTCCCTAAGCAGCCATTTTTAAATTAGATTCTGGAACTTCCATCATCTGGTTAAATTTATCCGATACTTTTGAAAGTATTTCTTTCTGAATAGTATCCAGTCCATATTTAATAATGAGAGATTTAAATTTCTTTTTCCTGTCATTTACAACCTTATTAGTACGGTCTCTACGAAGTATATTCCAGTAATTGGGATTGGTATACTCGTTTAGTCTATTCATGTCTTCTAATGTCATATTTATGCTTCTATAATCATCTATTATGTTTAGCTTTTGTAATTCTCCCCACATAAACGAATAAAGTCTTCTAATAACATCTTCTTTTTGCAGGTCTTCAAGTGAAAATATGCCGAGCTTCTGAAGCTTTCTTTTTTGTATTATCTTGACTTCAAGACGGAGAATATTACTTTTAAATCCGTAATGTTTAGACTTGTTGTAAACCTTTATGTAGTAGTCAGTCCTTTGGTATTCTTTGTAATCTCCTCTACCACGAAAAGGTGAATCTTTGCTATGACCATGAGAATCATACATTAGCAGATTAAATTTTAAAAATTGCTTTGGGTCTTTTGATATACAAATATTTAAGCCAAATTCAAGGTTAGTTAAGGAAGTTTTTTTATTAATTCCCAGAACTTTAATTAAATGACCTACACTTTCTCTTGCTGAGTAAAAACTGAGGTCATTATAATTTTGTTTCTCCCCACCTTTTAAAAGATTTTGCAGGATATGAATACTACCGTCGACATAAGCCCCTTTACAAGTCAATACAACATCCATATTGAAATATTTACCCTTTAGTGGACATCTTTCTTCCTCTCCCGTGAAAAGGTTCAGGGATGTACTTAAATCGACGATACGTGTATGATTAATATGATTCTCTAAAGACTCCCTTTCAAGAACCTTAAATTTAACATAGTCTAACATGATATAATTATATTTCTGGCATAGCGATACCTGCATGACTATAGCCATATAAAGGATTATTAAAATTATAGTATAGGGGAAAAGGGGAACAACCGTTATGACACAGGAAATCAACAACTTACTTTAATGGTATATCAAAACAATACAAAGAATTACCTAAGCTGACATTCTTAAAAAATCATCTATACTCTGTTTTGAATACAAAACCCTTCCTTTAATCTTGTTTGGCACTAAAATATGCTGTGTTTTCCAGTTTTGGAGGGTTGACAAAGACACATTAAGTAGTTTACAAGTTTCTGCTCTCGTGTAAAATAGCTTTATTTCTGGTTTAGATTCATTGCAAGGTGGACATTGCCTCCTTTCTAACACATTTATCAAGTCATAAATTTCTGCTCTTACTTCTGCCCTGAGTTCTTCTTTCGTTAAATGAAGCATCGTTACCGTTTGTGCCATAATATATAGTCAATAATTACCCACCCCTACGGATAGTATAGTTAGGGGAAGATTGGTTTTAAAAAAAATTTGGTACTAACAACTTTGGTGATGCATCAGAAAGTTGGGGAATGAAAAGAAAATATTTAAATTTTCGATTGCAAAGATACGAAAAATCAAGGGATTAGACAATAGACAGGCTGTAAGTGTTAAAATCTGAAAAAATAGTTAATCTATTATTTATGAAACACTTAAAACTAATCCAAAAAGAAAATCACATCTGTTTTTAACTATGTTTTAACTAAATATTTAACACAATCAAAGACCTATATATAAAAAAGCTTTCATATCTTAACGGGCATTTAGACTTAGAAACAAACAATAGGATACAACCACGTTCAGATATAGCCAGAAAAATAAAATAGGGTATTTTTCAGGGGAAAACATTCCAATAAAAAAAGCCTATCCACTATATTTCAAGTAAATAGGCTTATCTATTTGTGCGGGTGATAGGACTCGAACCTACACACCGTGAGGCACCAGATCCTAAGTCTGGCGTGTCTACCAATTTCACCACACCCGCAGGCTGATAATAAAACTAATAGTGTGTTTCATTATTACGGCTGCAAATATACGCATAGTTTTTAAACTTCAAAGTAAATTTGAACGACTTCTTGAAATAAATTTTCTGAAAATAATGAGATAGAAAACTGGAAAGGGACAGAAATAAAAAAGCCTCTGAAAATCAGAGGCTTTTTGTGCGGGTGATAGGACTCGAACCTACACACCGTGAGGCACCAGATCCTAAGTCTGGCGTGTCTACCAATTTCACCACACCCGCAGGCCGATAATAAAACTAATAGTTTGTTTCATTAAGAGGGTGCAAATATACGACTAGTTTCAAACAATCAAAGAAAAAATGAAAAATTTTTTAAATTTATTTTTTTGTATTTTTGGACATCAATTCTATATCATTAATTTTAAGATGGATAACATAAAAAGCTATGTCGGACAGCATAAAGACCGATTTATTAACGAACTGATAGAATTATTAAAAATACCGTCGGTTAGTGCCGACAGCGCCTACTCTCAGGATGTTGTAAACACTGCCGAAGCCGTAAAAGAAAGTTTAGAGAAAGCGGGCTGCGACAAAGTTGAGCTTTGCGAAACTCCGGGTTACCCAATTGTTTACGGCGAAAAGATTATAGATCCAAACCTTCCAACAGTATTAGTATACGGGCATTATGATGTTCAGCCACCAGATCCGGTTGATCTTTGGACATCACCTCCTTTTGAGCCTGTTGTAAAAACTACTGAGCTTCACCCTGAAGGTGCAATTTTTGCACGCGGGGCATGTGATGATAAAGGGCAAATGTACATGCACGTTAAGGCACTTGAGTACATGACTCAAAACAACAACCTGCCGTGTAACGTAAAATTCATGATTGAAGGCGAGGAAGAAGTTGGTTCACCAAGCCTAAGCTGGTTTGTGGAGCGCAATCAGGAAAAACTTAAAAATGACGTGATATTAATTTCGGATACCGGAATGATATCTAACACACAGCCATCAATTACTACAGGATTAAGAGGTCTTAGCTATGTAGAGGTAGAAGTTACAGGACCTAACCGCGACCTGCATTCAGGATTATATGGTGGTGCGGTAGCTAACCCTATCAACATATTAGCTAAAATGATTGCTCAGCTTCACGACGAAAACAACCATATTACCATTCCCGGTTTTTATGATAAAGTAGAAGAGCTATCACGCGAAGAGAGGGATGAAATGGCAAAAGCACCATTCTCTCTTGAAGCTTACAAAAGAGCCCTTGACATTGACGATGTATATGGCGAAGCAACCTACACAACAAACGAAAGAAACTCTATACGCCCTACACTTGATGTAAACGGTATTTGGGGTGGATATACAGGAGAAGGTGCAAAAACGGTTATTGCAAGCAAAGCTTACGCAAAAATATCTATGCGTTTAGTACCGGACCAGGACTGGAAAGAAATAACAGAACTGTTCACCAAACATTTTGAGAGCCTTGCTCCAAAGGGTGTAAAGGTAAAAGTTACTCCTCATCATGGTGGTCAGGCTTATGTTACCCCTATAGACAGTATAGGGTATCAGGCCGCTGCTGCCGCTTACGAGGAAAGTTTTAACGTTAAGCCAATTCCGGTTCGTTCAGGAGGAAGTATTCCTATCGTAGCTCTTTTTGAAAAAGAACTTAAGAGCAAAACGATAATGATGGGCTTTGGTCTAGACAGTGATGCTATCCACTCCCCTAACGAACATTTCGGCATATTCAATTATCTTAAAGGTATTGAGACAATTCCTTTATTTTACAAGCATTTTACAGAGATGAGCAAATAACCTCATCTTTCCTAATAAAAAAATCTGCTCAAAAGGCAGATTTTTTTTATTTCATTCCAACCCTTTTTTTCACACCTGCATCTTTATAAATAAGATCTCAACGCCACACCTTATTTTTATGAGAAATATTTTTATTACAACCTTAGTTATTTTATCTTCGGCAGTTGGTGCTCAGGAAAAAAGCAACAACAAACCGGAAAACTGGATTAAGGTTGAAAAAGACGGCTTTACAGGCTATATAGACGAGTTTGGACAGGAAATAGTTCCTGCAATATATGATGATATTACAGATTTTGGCATTTACTGCCCGGATACAGCAGTTGTAGAAAAGGATGGTTTTATAGGACTTATAAGCCTTATTGATGGCAATCAGGTTTGTAAACCTCAATATGAATCGATGAATACGTCTGACAAAAATCCTAACGGATGGATAATGGTCGAAAAAGATGGTTTTTATGGATTTATAGACTGCAACGGACAGGAAGTCGTAAAACCGATATACAGCAACATAGAAATAGCAACAGAAAACGGAACAGAACAGTAACAACTGATACATGACCGAACAGCAATTGATACAAGGCTGCAAAAAACAGGACAGGCTCACACAGAATCATGTCTACAAAACCTATGGCTCTAAGGTAATGGGTATTTGTAAACGTTACATGAAAGACCATGAGCGTGCCGAAGAAATGGTTATGAACACTTTTCTTACTGTTTTTCAAAAAATAAGCCAGTACAATAACCAGGGAAGTTTTGAAGGCTGGATTTTAAGGATAGCTGTTAACTGCTGCCTTATGGAGTTACGAAAAAAGACGAATTTTAAAAATGAAGTGAGTACGGATGATGTATCCATACCGGTATTAAATAATGACAGTGACCTTTGGCGTGATGATGTTGAAAAAATGCTGAACTACCTGCCTGAAGGAGCAAGAATAGTATTTAACCTGTATGCTATAGAAGGCTATAAGCATGCTGAAATTGCTGAACAGCTTGGAATAAGCGAAGGAACATCAAAATCGCAGCTTAGCTATGCAAAAGAGAAATTAAAAAAAACTTTTTTTAGCTCACTAACCCCAAAAGCAGTAAACTATGAAAGATAACGAACTGTTTAAACATTTTAAGGATCGGAGCGATTCGTTTAACGAACCGCCGGGGGATCAGTTGTGGTCTAGAATAGAAGAACAACTTAACATTACCCCTAACCCTGCTATGGTTAGAAAAGGGGTTATGTATAAAGCACTTATTGCAACAGGAGTTATAGCCATTGCCGGCAGTATAGTTATTTTTAATTATTTAGAAAAAGAAAATATTGAACCTGCAGTTATTAAAACTGAACAACCTCAACAAATAATAAATGAGCCAGTGGTTACAGATCCGGCTCCTGAAGAAAAACAGATAGTTGCTGACATACCGGAAGAGAAACCGGTTATAAAGGAAGAGCCTAAGAAACCTGAGCCTAAAAAAGAACCGGTTGCAGTTGCTGCCGTAAAGAAAGAACCGGCGCCTGCTAAAAAAGAGGCTCCTGTTGCCCAAAAAACAACTTTGCCGACAACAGCATTAAAAGGTGAAGAACTAAAAAGTAAAGAATCTGAAACAATAGAATTTACCATTAAAAAGGAACATGACAGCCTGCAAACAGACCATATAAACTTTAACAGGGTTTTCAGTCCGGAGAAGCTTACCAAACAACCGGAGTTTCCCGGTGGCACACAGGCATTTTATGTTCAGATAAGCAGGAAATTTGTAGTTAAACAGGCAATACCTGAAGGCGATTATAAAGTAAATATTTCGTTTGTAATAGAAAAAGACGGTACACTTTCTAACATTAAGGCGATAGACGATCCAGGTTACGGATTTAGCGAACAGGTTATAAAAGCATTTAGTTCGCTTACACAAAAATGGACTCCGGGGCAAATAGACGGAAGACCTGTTAGAACAAGTTATAATTTACCGTTTAGCATAAACATTAAAAAAGGTTAAGCTCAAACATAAACAAACCACCTTACCTATTAGTATTTTTTTTATCATGTGTGAAAAAACGCCGTAAAGGCGTTTTTTTTTGCTTTGCTCCCAACCTTTAGCACAAAAAAATTATCTATATAGTATAAGCCACACCGTGCCTTAATACTAACTAACTCACTAATCCACCCTTGTTTGGGTGGATTTTTTATTTAAAAAAGTTGCACATATTAAATTTTATTCTACATTTGTAGAAACAATTCTAAAATTGTAGAACATGCAACTTACAAAAACAGAAGAACAGGTAATGGAACTTTTATGGAAACTGGAAAAAGCTTTCATGAAAGACCTTATGGATTTGTTTCCTGAACCCAAACCTGCTCCCACTACTCTTGCCACACTTTTAAAGAGAATGACCGAAAAAGGCTTTGTAGGCTATAAGGAGTTTGGCAAATCAAGGGAATACTACCCCTTGGTAGAAAAGTCGGATTACTTTTCTAAACAGGTGAACGGGATAATAAAAAACTTCTTCAATAATTCTGCCTCTCAGTTTGCTTCTTTTTTCACCAAGGAAACTAACATGAGTACAAAGGAGCTGGAAGAACTAAGAGCCATTATAGACAAGGAGATACAAAAGAAAAAATAACAATCATCATTATAAAATTTATGACACTTAAAAATAATCCTTTATTAAACGTATTAAACAAAAAAACAATAATAGCAATTGCATGCACAGGCATACTGTATCCTGTTAATATAACAGCCGCAAAACAGCCTTTTTCAAAATTTAAGGAAGTAAAATTATATCAGGACCAGGAAGAAAAAATATATCCGGTAAAAAAACTTGATATAAAGCCACAATACGTTGGTGGCGAGGAAAAGTTTTATGATTACTTCAGAAACAATCTTAATATTCCTGAAGTTGATAAAGATGTAAAAATAATAACCGAGATGTCTTTTGTTATCGAAAAAGACGGCACTATGAGCAACTTTAAAATAGAAAAAGGAGGGGAATATGGTGTAGGTGAAGAAGCCATAAGGGTGTTAAAAGAAATGCCTTCTGAGTGGATTCCGGGTCAAAAAAACGGTAAGGCTGTCAGAAGTCTCTTCAAACTTCCAATAACCTTAAGAGTAAAAAAATCTTAAAACAAAGTAATGAGCGAATTTCTTATAAAATCGGCAATAAGCATGGCAGTACTCCTACTGGTGTACAGGCTGCTTTTGGAAAAAGAAAAAATGCATCGTTTTAACAGGTTCTACCTGTTATTTAGCCTGCTGTTTTCATTAGCTATTCCATTTTTAAGTTATAGTCCGCAAACAACAAACAGCATTGCAACAACAGTTAGCCAAATGCCTACTATACTGTTACAGGAAGTTACCTTGGGTGAAAAAATGCAAACCTTCGGACTTTTGCAATGGATTATAGATGTTTACAGCTTAATTACAGCAATCCTCCTTATACGATTTGCAAGAAACCTTCTCTCATTCGCTAAAAAAATTAAAAACAACAAAAAAATAAGTTATAAGACTGCAATACTAGTACTGCTTCCTTATAAAACCTTACCACACACCTTCCTTAATTACATCTTTGTAAGCGGGGATGACCATACTAAAAATGCTATTGAAAAAGATCTTTACACGCACGAGTTAGCACACGTAAACCAAAAGCATACTATGGACATCCTGCTTGCAGAGGTATTAAAAACCATTTTTTGGTTTAACCCTGTAGTTTACTTCTATAAAAAGGCCATACAACTCAACCATGAGTTTCTGGCCGATGAAGCAGTAATAACTACAAATCATAATACAACAGGCTACCAAAGCCTGTTACTTAAACTAGCATCCGGAGATTCTGTTGCACTGGCCAGCAACATAAACTTTTCTATAACTAAAAAACGATTTGTTATGATGACTAAAACCACACCTAAATTACAGGCACTGGGTAAACAATTACTGATAGTCCCACTTATGGCAGGACTGTTTTTAATTTCCTGTGCAGACAACGAAACAAACAAGAACAACGAAACTGAATCGAATGCTGCAGCAAATAGCGAAGTTGAGAGCAACGATGTAGAAGTAAGCAACAGTGAACCTGTTACTAATGAAGCAGACAGCAAAGAAGCAGTTAGCGAGAAAAAGGACGCAGAAAAAATTCCACCATCGGTTAAAAAGACGGAAGTTGTAAAAGTAGCTGAAGAAAAAGAAATCCCATCGAAGTCTGCCTCAGACTCAGATGTTATACGCAATGTTGCCGGGCTAACAAAACAACCGGAATACCCCGGAGGCATGCAGGCTTTTTATAATTATATAACTGAAAACTTTATCATTCCTGACATAAAAGAAGACAAAACTTTAAAGGTATTTGTTTCGTTTATTGTTGAGAAAGACGGGTCTATGAGTAATATTAAAATATTGAGAGACCCCGGTTACGGTTTAGGAGAAGAAGCATTAAGAGTATTAAAATCTATACCGAAAAAATGGACTCCGGGTGAAATGAATGGTGAATTAGTAAGGACTAATTATACCATACCGGTTACCATCAATGTAAAATCATAAAAAAGGGGCTAAACCATGAGCGAATTCCTTATAAAATCGGTAATAAGTATGACAGTGCTATTACTGGTATATAAATTATTTCTTGAAAGGGAGAAAATGCACCGCTTTAACAGGTTTTACTTATTGTTTAGCCTATTTTTTTCTCTGTCAATACCATTTATAAATATTCCGATATATGTTGAAGTTGAAGTGGCACAAGCGCCAGCACAGGTTATACAAAAGGTAACAGATACTTTCACGGTTACACCAGTGGCAATATCGCCTACAGAAATTATAACCAGTGAACCAAAAGTTGATTACCTGCCTTATGCTATATGGGGTATATACGCTTTGGTAACATTAATCCTGACAGTACGATTTGCTTTAAATATTGCACAGTTTTATAAGAGAAAAAGACAAAATGAAAAAGTTCCTTATAACGGAGCTACCATTATTTTACTGGAAGAGGACATACTGCCTCACACCTTTTTAAACAACATCTTTCTTAATAAGAAAGAATACAAAAGCCAAAGTATAGAACCGGAACTCTACAATCATGAACTTACGCATGTAAAGCAGCGCCACACCTTAGATATACTTTTTATCGAATTGCTTAAAACCGTATTCTGGTTTAACCCGCTGCTTTATTTTTATAAAAAAGCCATACAGCTTAACCATGAGTTCCTTGCAGACGAAAAGGTAGTTGAAATCAACAATGTAACCTATTATCAACAATTATTACTAAACAAGGCTTCCTTAAAAACTGCAACTATATCGCTGGCTAGCAACCTTAATTTTTCTATAACTAAAAAGCGATTTGTTATGATGACTAAAACCACACCTAAAATTAAAACACTTACACTTAAACTGGCATCTGCATTAACCGTTGCCGGAATAATATATTTTTTAAGCACAGAAAATGTAGCTTATGCCGATACGCAAAAAAACGAAACACTCACAACAACTGATTCTATTACTCCAGACAATAGGAGAGACGAATATTTTAAGGGAGTACGAATAATAATTCAGGACAGCCTTAGAAAAGTTTTTATAAATGTTCCTTATGAAAAACTCTCTTTAGAACAAAAACGATACTATTTCCCAACCGTACCAAAGAAAAAGGGAGAAGCCGATGGAGTAAGTGAAGAAGATTATAAATTTTCATTAGATCAGGAGGACGGCCATTTTTACATTGACAACACTAAGACAAGCAGGGAGGAATTCCTTAAGCATAAAAGGGAGGAATTTGCCTCCAACGGATTTAAAGCTCATGGAGGAACAGTTGTTGACGGTAAGCCTAAAATGACTTTTATGCTGTTTTTCTACACTTATCCCTACTACAATAAACATGTAAAACATATAAATGATCATTATCCTGATAAAACATGTAAAATCACAATTAGTGAAAAACCTGTTGACAGAGATGGATACAAAATTGAAAAAACCGGAAATGAGATAGGTAAGAGTGACAAAGAAGTAATGGACATGAGAGTGGAAAAAATGATGAGTTCGGCTAATTACAATTTTGAAGAGGAAAATGCAAAAAGTGCCCATAGCAGAGTTGCAGAGTTTCCCGGAGGCTATGAAGCATTTGAACAATATATCCAGAAAAATATTGATTTGGAAAGTGTTATGAAAGACAAACAAATACTTATAGGGTACACCATAAATACAGACGGTTCGATTTCCAATGTAGAAGTTTATGGCAATTGGGATAACAAGGAAATGATAACCAAAATAAAAAAGGTGTTTCAGGCTTCCCCTAAATGGATCCCTCAACAAAAAGATGGAAAGCCTGTAAAAACAAGTACCAGCTACAGCTATTTAAAAAAATAATAAACTAACAACCACACCATCTTACTATATTACCAAAATCCGCCACGAAGGGCGGATTTTTTATTTCTTAAAACAAAACAAACCAACAGGTTACAACATTTATAGTAAAAAACACGTTACCTTTGTATCATCATCAATCAAAAAATCAAATCATCATGCTAAAGCGTTTTTTTATCATCTGCTCGGGGGCAGATAAAAACCTTATCTATTCCTGTTCTAACGGCGAACAAAATAAATATGCCGGTATAGGGGCAACGGTTTTCTTTACAGCTGTAATGGCATTTATAGCTGCAAGCTATGCCCTTTATACCGTTTTTGATAATATTTATACTTCCATATTTTTCGGACTTATCTGGGGACTGCTCATTTTCAACCTTGACAGGTTTATTGTTTCCACCATAAGGAAAAGGGACAAATTCGGGCAGGAACTGTTACAGGCTACTCCACGAATTATCCTGGCGCTGATTATTGCGGTGGTAATATCAAAACCGCTGGAAATAAAAATCTTCCAAAAGGAAATTGACACCGTATTGCTTAAGGAAAAGAACGAACTGGCTATGGCTAATAAAAAGCAGGTGGCCAATTACTACCAATCGGATCTAGAAAAGAACAAAGCAGCCATAGACAGCCTGAAATCGGAAATTACCAAAAAAGAGAAAGAGGTAAACGACCTGTACAGCACTTATATTACAGAAGCAGAAGGCACCAGCGGCACCATGAAACTGGGCAAAGGCCCTGTTTATAAGGAAAAACGTGAAAAGCACGATGCCGCATTGTCACAATTGGATACCTTAAGAAAAACCAATCAGGAAAAAATTACCGCAAAAGAGAAGGAAGCTGCCACACTTTTAGCCAGTCAGGATAAAAAAATAACGGAGTCGCAGCCTATAATAGATAATTTTGACGGACTGATGGCGCGTATAAATGCGCTTAACAAGTTACCGTTGCTTCCGTCACTGTTTATTATGTTGCTGTTTTTAGCCATAGAAACAGCCCCTATAATCGCCAAATTACTCTCCCCTAAGGGTGAGTATGATTTTAAACTGGAAGACAGCGAGACAGCCTTAAAAACGAATTTAGCACAAAACATCTATCAGCGCGAACTGATGCGCACTACCGATGCCGGTATTTATGATGATGTATATGCCGAAATAAGACAGGACAGGGAACTGTACAATTATAAAAAGAAAAAGGCTATTGAACTGCTGGAAATGCAGGCCGACAGCTTTAGTGAAAAACAAAAGAGTGTTATGTAAATAAAAAAGAGCCAATTGGCTCTTTTTTATTTACATCAATCCGAGTTGTCATTTCGACTCAAGCATAGCGAAGTGGAGAAATCTCAAATATCAAATCTATCTATCACCTCCGTCTATACGGATTGACATCCATGAGGCTTCCATAAGCAAGGTATCTCCAAAAAAGGCCTTGCCCGATTGTTTTATTATCTTTTCACTCATCCGCAGGTTACTTATCTCATAACGTACTTTCTCACCATATTTTACCTCATCAAAAAACTGAACCGACTCTATATGGGCTAAAGCAAATATTCCGTTTGTTATTCCCAGCAATCGCACTCCAGCACCACCGCACTGCGCCATAGATTCTAAAATTACAGTTCCGGGAACAATTCCTGTTTCAGGGTTACTGCCTTTTAAAAGCACATTATTATGATTAAACGTTGTAATACCAATAATTTCTTCCTGAGTTGCCGAGATTATTTCATCAACAAACAAAAAAGGATAACGGTGCGGAATAAGCTGTTCTATATTGGTCGTGCTTTTCATAAGGTAATAAGGTTAAGCAAGTATAACTCTTTAATTGCTTACTTATTACTTTTTAAGAAGTTTTTCTAAGTGATAAAACTTTAATACATTTATAAACCACACAAACACCTGTATATGAAATCAATACTTTTATTATTACTGATTCTAACCGCTAATTTCTGTATGGCTCAGGAAGTAGCTTTTGATCCTTCAGGTCATGCCGAGACAAGTTTGAAATATCCTGATAAAACCTCAGATGAAGTTTACAACAGGCTGGAAAATTTTATTGACAAGTTTTATGGCTTTAAAAATAAGGAAGCTGTAATGGTCGATTCGGTTAATAAAACTTTTGAAATAAATAGCATTATGTATAACGCTTTATGTAGAAAACATTTTCCAGAGCGACAACCTAATGTTTGCTCAAGTTATGAAATGGTAATAAAAGTAATTGACAAAACCTTAAAAATCACAATTCAGCATAAGGAATTTTTAGATTGGAACGTACCTTATTATATTGATTTTAAAGATTTATACAACAATACAGAGAGCAATCCATTAATCCATGAAAATGAATATGTTTTTTTTAACAGACAGTTTAATGGGTTATTAAAATCCATTGATATTGCTATTAAAACAAACACACTTATCGACTTAGCCGGGACTAATGTAGAATATGAATTATATAATAAAAATCTATTAAAGTTAAATAAAAAAGGCATCGCCACAACCTCTATATCACACACAGGGGATATAGCTGCTTTGCACGACATAAGCATGAACTTTATTAATAAATATTTTGTAAAACCAAGCTTTGAAGAAGACACTATATCAAATACAATTACACTTCACTCCAAAATATACGATGTATTTAACCGAAAAAGATACTTTCTGAGTTCTAAACCAGTAATAATAAATACTTCCTATATTATTAAATTGAAATTTAACAAAAATCGAATTGATTTTGTTATTGAACATACGGGCTTTGAGGATGATGACTGGAAACCTTTGAGCATTCCTTATGAAAAGTTCATAAACAATAATTCTATTTTAAACGCATCCGATGAGGATAAAAGACACTTCAATAAAAACTATAATGCTTTTTTAAGTGCTTTTATATACTATCTGGAAAAAGGAGAAATGCACTTATAAAAACCTCTTGAAAGTAATTACATTTTATAATATCGGCCACAGGGAGACATCTCTAAGCACAACAAATTTGAGATTCTTCTCACCACTGCACTACGTTCTAAATGACAGTAGGGAAGTGTCATTTTATTGCTGGGCAGCTATTTCAGCCTGAAGTTTTTTGGTAAGGCTTTTAAAAACCAAATCATAGGAATGGTCTATCAGTTCCAATAGCAGCTTTTGAGGCACACCACTGTTTACCGTAACGGTATTCCAATGCACTTTACTCATATGGTATCCGGGTTTTATGCCTTCATATTCAGCACGCAATTCCTGGCTTCTGCCGGGATCGCACTTAAGGTTTATAGAAGGAGTGTTGGCTTCCCAACCCGCTAATGACGAAAGTGCAAACATTTTACCTCCCACCTTAAACACCAACGTATCTTCATCAAACGGAAAATGTTCGGTTACGCCTTTCTTAGCTAAGCAATAATCGTAATAAGACTGGATATTCATATTTTTATAGTTGCTGAGTTATTTAGTTCTTCCCTACTTCTCCCAAATGGGTAAACTTAAACCCTTTTTCATATTTAAGTCCGTAGCCAAACAGCCTGTCCATACTGGAATGCGCAAACCAGATTATCCCTGTTAACTGCACTAGCTGATTGTTGAAATACAATCCGGCAAGGTAAATAAGTATCGCCACTCCCCTATGATGAAAAAAATTATAGGCCCATGCCCCTGCTTTATTACCAAACAGGTAACCCAGCATAGAAAAATCGGGCACTAATATTAAAACTAAAAACCACCACCATGCATAATCCAACAAGCTAAAGAAATAGATTCCCAACAGGAACAAAGCGGCTTCTTCCAGTTTTATAAGTGTTTTCATTTTAGTTTGTATAATACAGGTTTACTAGGGCTGGCATCATTTTCAAAAGAGGCTATCTGCAAATTCAGTAAATAACTGCCATCTGTAACCTCATCGTTTACATAAATCATTTCGGTAATGGTCGCATCATGCCTTGCATCGGCATTAAGATTATTTACATCCTTGACATTCCAAAAGGCTTTGTGGGCTAACAGTTTCCCTTCATCTTTTTCCTTGTCCACACTTGGCAGGTCAATAAGCAAATGCTTAATACGGCATTCGCGTATATAAGTTGCTGCCGCTTCCTCTAAATAGGGCGGATTTGTATTACTATAGTTCTTTGACTTCTTTACCACATCATTCGGCAGGGATCGTAAAACAATAGCTTCGGGCAATTTGCCTTCTAAAGCTTCTTCAACCTGTCTCTTTGTTATAACAAGGTCTTCCCCCTGCACTTGAGGCCGAATTGAAACTACTTCTGCCAAAAAGAAGAATTGTTTCAGAGCCTGGTTTATACTATAGAAATCTTTAGTGATATGCCCCAGGCATTCGGTATGAGTACCATGCCCATGTGGATTAAAGAAAATATTATTAAAATTTGTAGACGACCCTTCGCTTACCTTACCTACCCAGTCACCCATTTTTACAGGTTCTATTACCGGTTTATCTATATACCAGGCAATAGGATTATTATCCGTATTGGTTAGCGGAATAGAAATATCTATAGGTTTTGAAAGGTCAATTTCAAATGTAGTATTGTTATGCTGTATTGTAGCTTTCATTAAAATTGTTTGTTTTTAAGCTTCTTCCAAATTTATAAAAAACAGGTCACTCGCCAGTCCGTCGGCAAGAAACTTTCCTTTTTTGGTGGTTTTCAAGATACCATCTTCAAACGACAGTAGTTCACTGCTAATAAAATTAGCTGCTTCCTGCAGCATGTAGTTTTTATAAAGTATCCCGAACTCATTTTCTACCCTTTCGGCAGAAACACCCCAAATGGTGCGAAGTCCGGTCATTACATATTCATTATACCTGTCGGAAATTGTTAGCTTTTCTTTTTGAGAAGGTAATTCGCCATCCTCAATTGCTTTTAGATATAGTGCATTATTGGCTATGTTCCAGCTACGGGAAATACCGTCATAACTATGCGCCGACGGACCTATACCCAAATACTTTTTACCTAACCAATAGGCTGTATTATTTCGTGAAAAGTAGCCTTCCTTACCAAAATTAGAAAGTTCATAATGTACAAAACCATTTTCCTGAAGTTTATCCACAAGCAGTATAAAATGTTCCTGAGCCGCTTCGTCGCTGGGCTGTGCTATAATCCCTTTTTGCACAAAACTATGCAGGGCTGTTTTAGGTTCTACCGTAAGGGCATAACTTGAAATATGTGGCACACCAAACGATAATGCCTTTTCTACATTATGCAGCCAACGTTCGTTTGTCATTCCCGGCACTCCGTATATAAGATCTATAGAAATATTATCAAAATGCTTTACCGCTTCGGTAAGACATTCTACAGACTGCTGGGCATTGTGCGCGCGGTTCATCATCTTTAAGTCATCCTCAAAGAAAGACTGTATCCCAATGCTTAATCTGTTAATCGGACTATTAGAAAGTCGGTTAATCCTGTCTATCGATAAATCATCCGGATTGGCCTCCAGGGTTATTTCGGGATTGGCTGATATATGATAATTTTTACAAACCGTATCAATAAGAAAATTAATCTCTTCATTGTTCAGCACCGAAGGAGTTCCCCCTCCAAAATAAATGGTTTCTACCGTTTCGCTGGCAAACTCATTTTTTCTCTGGCTAATTTCTTTAGCAAGGGCATTTACCATTTCGTCTTTCTTTTTCATGGAAGTGGAAAAATGGAAATCGCAGTAATGGCATGCCTGCCTGCAAAAGGGGATATGAATATAAATACCTGCCATGAACTAAAGTTACAAATTATTTAACCCTGTTTTGGTTTTGCTTTACAAAAGCATCCCAGCCTGTATAGCTCTTGCCTACCACAGTTTTACCCGAGTTAAAGAAATGGCATACCGCTGCCGCAAGTCCATCGGTACTATCCAGGTTTTTAGGAATTTCCTTTAAGCCTAAAAGTTGCTGTAGCATTTTTGCCACCTGTTCCTTACTGGCGTTACCATTACCGGTAATAGCCATTTTTATTTTTTTAGGCTCATATTCAGTTATCGGTATTTGCCTTGATAATCCGGCTGCCATTGCTACCCCCTGTGCCCTGCCCAGTTTAAGCATAGACTGTACGTTTTTACCAAAAAACGGTGCCTCAATGGCTATTTCGTCGGGAAGGTGAGTATCTATAAGTTCTATAGTCCTTTCAAAGATAATACGCAGTTTTACATAGTGATCGTCATACTTACTTAACTGAAGTTCGTTAAGCTGTAAAAACTCCATTTTCTTATTAATAACCTTAATAAGTCCAAACCCCATAATGGTAGTTCCCGGGTCTATCCCTAATATAATGCGCTCGTTTGCCAATTTAATTTGTTTAATTTGCAGCCATGTTATCTCTCTCACGCAAAGCTAAACAATTCCTTACAGTACTCGTTAAACTTTTAATAGTTGGGGGTGCTTTTTATTTTATATACGGCAGACTTGCAGGAGATGAAAGCCCAGACTGGCTAAGATTCAGAGAGATATTCAATAATAACAGTGCCTATCTGCATGCGTTTATAATTTTAGTCCTTACCTTTTTAAACCGCTTTCTGGAAATCATAAAATGGCAAAATCTTGTTTCCTCATTTAAGGCAATACCCCTTTTACAATCAACAGCGCAGGTACTTTCGGCTATGACAGCAGCCCTCTTTACACCAAACGGCATAGGCGAATATGCCGCCAAAGCACTTTATTTTGAAAAAGCCCAAGCTAAAAACACAATCTTCCTTAATCTTGTTTGCAATGGCATTCAGCTTATAATTGCCGTTATGGCGGGACTGATGGGCCTTGCCGCATTCAATGCTTATTATCCTGTAATACGCGGTAGTTATCTGCTAATTTTATTAGCAATTCTCTTTATAATTATCGTACTGCTTTTTACTGCACGTAATTTTACAGTTAGGGGATACTCAGTACAAAAGATAATCGACAAGGTTAATGCACTACCTAAGCCTATACATCGAAAAAACACTTTGTTGGCTTTCGGGAGATACTTTTGCCTTATCCACCAGCATTACTTTTTGTTTTTACTGTTTGGCGTACACCAGCCCTACCCTGATATGATTGCTGCCATTACCGCCGTATATTTTTTAGGGTCGTCGTTACCTACCTTCCAGTTATTTGATTTTGCCGTACGGGGAAGCGTTGCCGTATTATTTTTTGGGCTAATGGGTGTAAATGAATGGATAGTGGTATTTGCTGCAACCCTGCAATGGCTGCTTAATATTGTTATCCCGGTAAGTATAGGAAGTTATTTTGTTTTCCGCTTTAATCGATAGGACTATTCGACATTAATAATGACAGGAAGTATAAACTGGCTTTTTACCGGTATGCCTTCTTTTTGTGCCGGTTCCACAGCAGGAAAATCAGCAAGCCTGCTTCTTAAAAGGCTGTCAATTTTAGATTTGTTATAAGCAACACTGTCATTAGGAAACTGCGGCTCAAAAGTAAGTGAGGCATCAGGATAAATGGTAACCTTTATTTCTATGGTGTCTATCTCAGGGTATAATAATGAAAGTGTATCCCTGTCTAACCGCTCCTGAACCAGCCTGGCCATAGACGAAAAAAAGCATTCTTTACGCTGCTCACTATCCATAACGCTGTCACATTCCCCTATGGAAGGGTACGAACTAACAGTCTGCATGTCTATCTGAGCACGGCGTTGTTGCAGCAATTCTTCCTCATCAGGAACCCGTTTCTCAAAATACTGACAGGAACCCAAAAGTAAAAGTGATAATACAACAGCTGCTTTTCTCATTATTGTGGTAATCGTTTTGGCATATCAGCCAAAAATAAGGAAATTTTCAGGAAGGAAAGTAAAACGTTTTCCTTATAAAGTTAAATCACATGTTAAATCCACCTATCCTGCAATAAATTCCCTTTATTTTCGTTATATTAGACACATAGAACTTCAACAAAAAAAGGACTTCCGAAAAAATTACAGTATTCTGATAATATAGTCTTCCTTTCACACTTATATAATTTTTACGATTTGAATAGTGAATAAAAGTTGCAGCTATTCATATTATGTCAAGATTAAAATTTAAAACCGCAGCAAAATCTGCTTTTTTCCCCACAGTCAGATTAAGAGTAGACAATTACTTTAAAGAATCGGATATCTCGCCAAACGCTAACGGAAACATGTGGCTTAAGATTACTTTTTTCCTGGGAACCTTTCTGCTTCTGTACTCTTTTATAATAACAGGTTTATTCAATAACTGGGTATTACTTTCATTAACTGTACTTCTTGGTATGTTTAGCGCATTTATAGGATTTAATATCTGTCACGACGCCATACATGACTCCCTGTCATCAAACAAAAATGTAAATAAGGGTTTTAGTTTTTTGTTTAATCTGGTAGGTGCAAACCCATATATGTGGAGCATTATGCACAATGTAGTACACCATACCTTTACCAACATACCCGGGCCATGACGAAGATCTTATAGTAGCACCGGGACTTATACGCATCTCGCAGGAAGAACCCGTAAACAAAATACAGCGTTTTCAGCATATATATGCCTTCCCGTTATACAGCCTGGCATCACTGTCATGGGTATTTAGAAAAGACTACAAAAAATTCTTTCAGTCAAAAATTGGTGAAATCCGGATTAAACACCCCAAAATAGAATATTTCAATCTTTTCTTTTTCAAGGGATTATACTATTTCCTGTTCATCATACTTCCCCTGTTACTGCTTAAGCTTACCTGGTGGCAGTTTCTTATTGGGTTTATGGCACTGCATATTACAAAAGGCTTAACTATGGGGCTTGTTTTTCAGTTAGCCCATGTTGTGGAAGGAACCGATTTCCCAAAACCTAATGAAGAAGGAAATATTGAAGACAACTGGGCAGAGCATCAGCTAAGAACAACCGCTAACTTTGCATCAGGCAACAGTATTGCCGCATTCTTTTTAGGCGGACTGAACCAACAGATAGAGCATCATTTATTCCCAAGGGTTTGCCATGTTCACTATAAAAAAATAGGAGCCATTGTAAAGGAAACGGCCCATGAATTTGATTTGCCTTACATAGAAAACCCCACTTTTTTTGACGCTTTAAAATCCCACTATGCTATGCTTAAAAAGCTTGGTAAACAAGCATATAGAAACAAAAATAAAACTATCTCTTTGTAATAGGAGTCTTTTATTGTTGTACCTTGTTTAACTAATAATAAGCTCTATGAAAAAATCTGAAAAAAAAGAACAATTGGCGAAGATGATAACGGAGTTCTTTAAGATAACAGATACTGTTGCTTTAACTGAAATACGCAATAAAATTTTTACCGAAATATTAAGGCTGCCCATGTCTTCAGGCGACAAGAACAATACCGAAGAGGCAATGTACCTTTGGAACTATAACAGCGATGCCTATATAAAAAACATAAAAAGCACTTCGGCCAAAGGAACGGTCATGGCGGACTTTACTGCAATGATGAAAATTATAGACATCTCTCTATTGGGCAATTAACAACTATTCAAACTCTAAAGACTTTATATTTTGAAAATTTTCATAAAATATATGGTGAGCCTTCGTTGCAAAATGATTGTAAAAGCAGAGCTTGATAAGCTGGGTATTACTTACGGAGCTGTAGAACTAGGTGAAATAGAAATAAAAGAACCAATATCTGTACAGCAAACCTCATCCTTAAAAACAGCACTGCTTTTGACAGGACTTGAACTGATGGACGACAAAAAATCTATATTAATTGAAAAGATAAAAAATATAATTATAGAGCTCGTTTACACAGATAATGAAATACTCAAAACAAAAAAATCAGAATATATAAGCACTAAACTTAATTACGACTACACTTATCTGGCTAATATATTTTCTGAAGCAACCGGTATTACTATAGAACACTATGTTATAAACCACAAGATAGAAAGGGTAAAAGAACTGCTTATTTATGATGAACTAAGTCTTACACAAATTTCTTACTTATTAAATTACAGCAGTGTGGCACATCTCTCTGCCCAGTTTAAAAAAATAACGGGATTAACACCTACCTTCTACAAAAACCTGAAAGAGAAAAAAAGGAAAGAATTGCAATACCTATGAATTGTATAAATCATATAAATATTTATACAACAACGTATTAAAAAAAACCACAACCTTTACTATAATCAAAAAGGAAAATATAAATACAGATGAGACTATAAATTAAATCGCTTAAAACAAAAACTAACCTAAGCTACTTAAGCATCATGACAGTCATGGTGCTTTTTTTATACCTAAAAAACATATTATGAACAGCATTGATAAAATTACGACCGAGATTACAAATCTTACAGATATCATAAAAAATACATTCCCATGGATGTATGAAAATTTGAGTGAGACCCCAATCTTTTTTTCTTACGAAGAAACAAAACACATAATTAGTGATTATTCCGGTTACAGGGATTCACTAAAATCTCAATTTACTGAAATGGTAAAAATATATGAATTACGAAAACATGAGAATAATGTAATACAAATAAAAAGTATTGCAACAACTCTAATTATAAAAAAGCAACCTTTGTTAGGAAGCAATTATGCTTCGTTAATATAATAACAATGGAAAATTCCAGAGAGAATTCGCAAGCAGTTAAGACAAGTTGGAAAGAACAAAAGGCAAAACTTAAACTAAAGTTTCCAAGCCTTACTGATTCTGACTTACATTTTGAAGAAGGTAAAAAAGATATAATGCTTAGAAGAGTGGAAACAAAACTTGGAAAAAGCAAAGAAGAATTTTCACAAATTCTTACCAGCCTATAGTAATTAAGCAGTGCTTAATTGTTTGGATGATGCTGAATTTCAGCTACAAGATGTCGATGATAGGAGATAGTATATGCTATCTCCTATCTGTTTTATAGTACTTAAATATATTACAAAAGCCTTTCGTTCCCGAAAGGCTTTTTTTATAAATTGATTGGTTATTTCTTAAGGCCAACTGCAATCGTAGCCTTTTTTTCTAGCATATTTAATAGCATCGGTATCATACGACTCGTAGTCTACCCCTAGGTCATATACCTTAAATTTACCACAGGTATCTTTGTATTTCATTTTTTTAGCTTTCTTGGCTTTAGATCCTGTTACATAATCAAGGGCTTTCTCTTCGGTTTTTTCACCTGCCCAAAGTGCCTGTACGGGGCCAACAGCAAACCAATAGCCTGCACTGTTTTGCCAGGTTACCGCATAAGCAGTGCCCGAAGGGCCTTCTTCTGTCATGTTCACTTTTTCACTCTTTGTAAAGGCAAAGCTTATAAAGATAACTGCCATGAGTATCGCGGCTGCAAAAAAAGATTTTTGTGTTTTCATAATGTATAGATTTAGTTTTTAATAAAATGTGTTTATATATTTCGTACTGTTTATTAACCAACTAAAAAGCTATATATTAAGCTTTTACTTTTTCAAAGATATATTTATAGGTTAAAGAATACAATACCTATAAATGGGTATTTTTTGAAAGGACCCGGAAAACATTACACTCTAATTTTCAGGTTTTTATTTTTATATTGCAGTTATAAAACCACACTAAACATGAAAAAACTTTACTTTTTATTTTCATTTGCCATGCTTTCGTTCTTGGCAAATGCACAAGAGCCTTTTATTACTACATGGGAGGTACAAGGCACATCTGATAATGACTTAACAATATGGGTCCCTGTAGCCTTCAATGAGGATAATAATTTCACTATAGACTATGGAGACGGAACGGTTTTTACAAACATTGAAAGCACTGATTATTATACTTACAGCAGTCCTGGAATATATACTGTTACAATGTCAGGAGATTTTCATGGACTTGATTTTTCAATGATATCAAACTACTTACTTAGCGGAAAGATAAAATCTATAGAACAATGGGGCGATATTGAATGGCTTGACATGGAAGAAGCATTCACATATTGCAGTAATTTAACCATAAATGCTACAGACGCTCCTAATCTAAGTCAGGTAACAAATATGACACGAATGTTTAGAGGATGCTATTCATTAAACCAATCTATCAACAATTGGGACGTTTCTAATATAACAAATATGGAAGGTATGTTCGCGGAAGCAACTTCTTTTAATCAACCATTGGATAGTTGGGATGTATCAAATGTTATTAGTATGCAAGGTATGTTTTGGTCTGCCAGTTCATTTAATCAACCATTAGACAATTGGAATGTATCTAATGTTACTGATATGAGCCACATGTTCCGACTTACATCCTTTAATCAACCTTTAAGCAGTTGGGATGTATCTAATGTTACTGACATGAGCTATATGTTCATAGACAACACTTCTTTCAATCAACCTTTGAGCAATTGGGATGTATCTAATGTTATAGACATGAGTTATATGTTTTATGGAGCATTAGCTTTTAATGAATCTTTAAACGATTGGATGCCTTCATCTGTAACAAACATGAATAACATGTTTACTGAAGCTACCGCATTTAATCAACCTATAAATAACTGGGACGTATCAAACGTTATGAATATGAGTAAAATGTTTTTTAAAGCATCAGCTTTTAATCAACCTGTTAACGACTGGGATGTATCAAATGCCACTAACATGAACGGTATGTTTTGGTCTGCTACAGCATTTAATCAGCCATTAGACAATTGGAATGTATTAAATGTTTTAGATATGTATAGTATGTTTTTTCAAGCTGATTCATTTAACCAAGATCTTTCAAACTGGCACTTTAATTCTAATATAATTTTATTCGGTTTCGTTGCAGACAGTAATCTTGATTCCCAAAATTACGACGCTCTACTATTAAGATTTGCACAGTTAGGTCTTGAAAATAAATCTTTAGGCGCCACAGGTTTAAAATATTGTGATTCTGCAGTAAGAGATTATTTAATTAATCAGTTAAACTGGAATATTTCTGGAGACAGTTATAATTTTTATTGTCAAAACAATAGCATTTCGGGAAATATAATTTTTGACGAAAATAATAATGGTTGCGATATAGATGACCCTAAAGCGAATAACTTTTTAGTAACTGCAAATGATGGTAATTTCACCTACTCAACTATCAGCTCAAACGGAGAATACAATCTAAGTGTTATGGAAGGTAATTACACAATACAGTTACTTAATCTCCCTGATTACTATACCGCAACACCGGCAACAGCAACGATAGAAATTACCGGGTTTGGCAATGAAGAAGAACTAAACTTTTGCCTTACTGCCAATCAAACCATTTCTGATCTAAACGTTACTCTTTTACCTTTAAGTGAGGCAAGGCCAGGGTTTGAATCCCAATACCGCCTTGTAGTTCAAAATATGGGAACACAAACCATAGCAGATGCAACTGCTACTTTTGGCTATAATGAAAATATACAAGAATTTTTAACGGCAAGCCTGCCTTCTTCTTCAACAACTGCTAATGAACTAACCTTTAATGTTGGCAACATTATGCCTTTTGAGAGCAAATCGGCAGACATTACCATGCAAACATTTGCACCACCTACTGTGAATGGCAATGAAGTAATAAACTTTCTAGCTTCGGTTACTCCGGACTCAAATGATTATACACCTAACGACAACACTTTTACTTACGACCAAACCGTAGTAAACTCTTTCGACCCTAACGACAAGACCGTATTGCAGGGTAGTGAAATATATATGGAGCAGACCGATGAATACCTGGATTATATAATACGATTCCAAAACACAGGGACTGCGAGCGCCATAACGGTGAGAATAGAGGATATTCTGCACGAAAATCTTGATTGGACTACTCTTACACCTATAAGCGCCAGCCATGACTATACTGTAACGATTACAGACGAAAACAAGGTTGAGTTTATTTTCAACAATATAAACCTGCCTCACGAAGAAGCCAATGAACCGGGAAGCCACGGTTTTATAGCTTACAAAATAAAGCCGGTACAGGACATACAAATTGGCGATATGATTACAGGAACGGCAGGCATATATTTTGATTATAACCTGCCTATCATTACCAACTCGGCTGACACTGAAGTGGTGGAATTATTAGGCGTAAATGATTTTGCAGTTAAAACCATCGCTGTTTACCCTAATCCTGCAAAAAACATTATAAACATAAAGCCTCAGGGAGAAGTATTAATTGAAGCTATAAAAATATACAACCTGCAGGGCAGGGAAATAATTTCCCTAAACGGAACACACCAAACGGTAGATATACAAAATCTTAGCAACGGAGTTTATTTCCTTAGCATAGAAACCGATAAAGGCCTGTCCAGACACAAGCTTATTAAAAACTAAAGTAAAAAAGCCTCCCGATTGGGAGGCTTTTTTATTATTTCTCAGACTTATTGAGGACTTCCGTTACAGATGCAACAAAATTGACTGTTGTCCCTTTATTACTTTCAAAAATAAAATCCTTTAAGCTTTTACTTTCATATTTGGTAAAGTCGCCCACAATAACAAGCTTCATCCTGTAATTAGAAAACTTTTGCAATATCTCTCCGGCAAGTCGGTTTTTCAAATCAAAAAAGGCGGGAGTAATATTCTCTTCATAAAGTATTGCCTTATCAAATCCCTGATAATACAGATTACCAACTAAGTCTATACCGTCTTCAGCAGTAGTTATAACAACACCAGGAGAAACTATCTCGGCTACGGTTAAATTATTTATATGATGTGTTTTTATTTTCATTGAGACAGGAGAATTGGAAAACCAAAGGTATTAAAATCAAAAAAGCCCTCCAATTTAATGGAAAGCCTTTCATTCGGTTTAACTACTAAACCAGCCCGTTAGGGCAAACAACACAACTAATCTTAAATGCTTTGAGGCGAAAAAAGCCCCGCAATTGCGAGGCTACTTCTCCTTTACTGGCGGTCTGGACGGGTCCTTACTATCCAAACTTATATCATTATAATTCAAAACCTTAGCTTTCCAAAAAAAATTTAGGACACATACAAGCATAAAAAACACTTAAATACCCTTCTCAGTTACTCCTCTTTTATGGGTTAAACATTATTAAAAAAATAAAAGACAGGGCAAATTGCTCAACCCCATCTTTTAACCACACCTTACCTTAGTAAGACTGTAAAAATAGACATTTAAAACTGAAGAATAGTTAATTTCTATCTGAAGAATAATCTATCAGTTTTATAACTATTAATTTGATTTCTCATACACTGTAAAACTGACATTATCACCTTGTTGAAATACCCTAATTTTGGTATCTGAAACAAATACTATACTATCAGTCATTACTAACTCAACATCTTCAGGGAATGTGCGAGTTAAAATTAATCCCTCCATATTCCAAATACCATTCTCTTCATCAAGAGAACAATCTCCCGGGTAGTAGTTCTTATAATTGACAGTTTTATCTGAACTGAAAGTATATGTGTTATAACAGTTTGTATTTATGGGACTAACTGTCTCATTATTTCCAACTACATCACCATAAGCTACTACTTCCCAACTTCCAATCATCTTTTCCTCATTGGAATTTAAAGTAGTGGAATTATTATCATCACTACTACAATTAAAACTTAGTAATGCTACTCCTATTAGCATTGTAAGGCGTGAAATTTTTCTCTTCATTATGAATATTTATTTTTAATTATTTATTTATTTTATCTTCCTTATAACCATCCTTTATCCACAATACTAATCTTACTACAGCCCAAAAAATAAAGAACCCAAAAAAACATATGAATAAAGAGGCCGATTCTAAAGTTTTATATTTTACCCATCCTTCAACATTAAACCATACTATAAAAGAGATAAATGGAATTAAAACACTTATAATTACTAAGAGTCTCAAATTTCCTTTACCCATCTGCTTTAATCTTTCAATAAATCTATCCATACCATTATTTCATTAATTTTTTAATAAAGAATAAAGCTCCAATCAAAGCACAAACTCCAAAACCTATATAACCCCAGTTTAAATACTTTTTCCTGTTATAAATTTTGGCTTCTCTTTGCATATCATCATATGACATTGAATTAGGATTCCAATTCATTTCCTGAGAAGCTTCTGTAAATTCTTTAGGGACTGAGGCTGCATTACCTACCCTATTGGATAAACCTGTTATATCTTTTAAGCTATCCTCAAGCTTCAAAGATTCTGGGTTATTTAAAAGTCTATCCAGTATCTCAGAATGTTTATTCTCATTTATAGCATTTCCTTTTACTTGTGATTGGGTATCAACATCTATTTTACTCTGGGTGAAAGCAATACTGTATGTCAGTATAAAAATTAAAGTAAGGTTTTTCATAATAACTGAAATTTTGATTCAACAACAAATATAGTGAGTTATCAATATTGATAACCCTTTATTTATCAAATATGACAACTTTTGAATTATATAGAATTCAGCAGTTGGACAAACAGGATTTTCAAAATAGAATAGGTAATAGGATAAGGCAACTTAGAGAAGCTCAAAAAATTTCTCAGGTTGAACTTGCCCACCTATGTAATTTTGAAAAATCTAATATGAATAGAATTGAAGCAGGTAATACCAGTACAAATACCTTCACACTTTATAAAATCTGCCTTGCACTGGGTATAAGTATGAAAGAATTTTTCTCTTTTGAAATATAACTTTTGGCTATTTATTAGTTCTTACTTTAAATACTTGAAAATCAATAGCACTATTTTCAATACATCTTAATAACATGGGGGCACACCATATTTATGCTAAAATCAATGTGCTTTTGGCTATATATATTATATCTTGAGAATTTGTCTATTTCTAAAAGAAGTACAAAAAACCCTATTTGACAACACATTTACGAATACACAAATAAAAACTACTACCATAATAGGGAAATAGTTATGGGGTGATTTATTATAATATATCATTATCACTAAAGCTATAATACCCTTCCTTTGAAATAATCAAATGGTCTAATAGAACTAAATCTAAAAGCTTACAAGCCTCTTTTAGTTTTGTGGTTAACTGCTTATCAACATCACTAGGTTCCAGATTACCACTTGGGTGATTATGTATCAATACAATCCCGGATGCACTACACTTCAAAGCAACAGCCAATATAATTCTTAGGTCTACCACTGTCCCAGATATACCACCCTTTGACATTTCATAAATCCCTAATACAATATTAGCCCTATTCAGCAAGACAACTTTTACTTCTTCCTGAAATTCTATAATATTTAAATCCCAATTACTAAGTACCAAATTATACACAGACTGGCTACTCGTAATTTTTATCTTTTCCATATTCTTACTGGAATAGGAAACTTTTATTTCAGCTACTTTCATAAAAAATAAAATCCGTCCAAAAATCCTGAGTATATACTATATATTCAGAAAAAGTGGACGGATTGAAAATATTAGATTTAAGTTTGTAATTCACTAAACTGTTCATTCATGGAAAATGCATTCACATTTGCATGAACATTTTCATAGCTTTGAGGAACTTTCTTTTCTTCCGGAAGGTAAACATATCTATGAGATAAAGTTATAATCTCTCCGGTCTCCCTAACAGTAAATTCATAAGGCTCACATTCAACTTTAGAAACTGAACCAGGCAATTCATTTCCTATAAGGCTTCTACAAGTATCCTCATCAAATGTAGAAGTTATATAAGCCTTTTTAGATGTAGCATAAAATTGACCTGAGACTTGGCTCAGTACCATCTCTATACCTCCTGATAGTTCCAGAGAAAAGAATTCTCTTCCATCCTCTGAGTGTCTTTTAATGTAGTTTACAATTCGTACCATTTTACTTAAAGTTTTTGAGTTAATAGATACATTATGGAATTAGCCAAGAGATAAGTTTCAACTATCACCTTGAACTTATGACTTAGTAATAAAACACATAATGACAGGTATAGTGCCTGCCTGAATAAGTGTGGGTATTTAGTGCGTGGAGGGTTGGTAGAAAATTAGGCATAAAACATATTAAGATTTATACCTTCAGCTACAACTTCAAAGGGAAATATTAATTATAACATAAGTTAAATGCTCTGCTAGCTGAGACAAAAAAATAGGATGTATAAATATTTCTTTTAAATAAAAAAACAATTGTCTAGTTAAATAGACTTACATTTTTAAATTCAAAAGTTTTTATACTCTGCCAAAAAAAAGTTCCTATATAAAAAAGGGTACGGGGGTGTTTCTTTTTTGGAAACTAAGGGGGGCTTGTTTTGTAAGGAGGTTTGCTCATGCATAATTTTTAAAAAAACTTTACGTGTTTTACACATATATAAATACGTATTTTAACGTATCCTCATTTTTTAAAAAAAACTTATTTTTATAAAAATTTTTAACTTATTTTTTAATACATTATAAAAATAATTTTAGTATGTACAAAAATCTATACATTATTGGCAATGGTTTTGATTTGCATCATCATATTAAATCATCATATACTGATTTTAAAGAATACCTTTGCGATAGTAATCCCCCTTTATTTGAGATAGCTCAAAATTATTTATTTACTGACGATAAAATGTGGAATAATTTTGAAAGCTCATTGGCTTTATTAAATACGGAGGAAATTGTAGATGATTGTAGCAACTATTTAAATGAACCTGGATCAGATAGTTGGAGAGATTCGGACAATCACGCTTATCAATATGAAGTTGAACAAATTATTAAATCTTTAACAATTACTTTAAAAGAGGAGTTTCTAAAATGGATCCTTAAAATTGAAATTGATGATGACGTTAACAACTACAAGATCAACATTGATAAAAGTTCAAAATTTTTAAATTTCAATTACACTCAGTTATTACAGAAAGCATACAACATCCCTGATACACAAATTAATCACATACACAATAAAGCTATTGATGAAGACTCTAATCTTATCTTAGGTCATGGTAGAAATCCAAATGAAATTGACTCCTTAAATAAAGACTTAACTGAAGAAAGTTTTGAATTCAGAGTACATGAAGGAAACCAAATACTCGACAAATATTTTAGTGAGAATTACAAGGATACGGCCACAGTACTTTATGAAAACCAAAAGTTCTTTCATGACCTAGATGAAATCACAAAGATATATGTATTCGGACATTCAATGTCAGATATTGATTTACCATATTTTCAA